>JBNJJO010000001.1:0-716497 GCA_051750265.1 Bacillota bacterium
GTCTCAAAAAACTGGCAATTTGCCAACGTAAATAATAATCTTCGGCTGTTTGAAAAAACATATTCCATGTTGCTGGTAATAGTAAAGGAATCGGTGTCCCATTAACAAAAATAGCAATACGCCCTTCCATTAAATTTCCGGCTACAACATCCGGACGTTCCGTTATAAACACGGTTGGCCAAGGTGACCATGTGTCGTCATTAATCCATTCTTCAATTGTATTGGAACTAGCAACTTCATCTGCTTCAATTTTACCCAGTCGCTCTTTGACTTCGGTAAGAAGCTTGTCATTGACAATCCCTTTTACGTACATAATGGCCACATCTGTTTGTGTGATCTTCCCTAGCTGCATGGTTTCAACCCATAGATTAGGGCTTTTAATTCTGCGGCGAACCATGGATGTATTGGTAATAAGCGCCTCAACAAAGCTCTCTTTAGGACCTCGGACAGCAGGTTCTGTCGTAGGTTCTGTAATGGCTCTTAAATCTCCGCCTTCTGCCGCACAGCTAAAGGCTTGATTCCAGTCATCTATCAGTAGAATGGTTTGTCCAGATAAGAGGGAAAACAACATCTTGTTCCAGTCAGTTATATCCTCAACTGTACCAACTGTTAAGATATTCTCTTTAATGTATGTAAATAATTGGCTCGGTGACTGGGGATCAACACTTTCAGTATTGTTAACGTTAGCCATTAGTCTTTCTATGATAAAACTGCCAATGATCTCCTTATCTGCTAACCCATTTATATAAATAAGCGCAACTTTATGCAAGGAAGGTTTTCCCATTTTAAATTCACGGATACCTAAGTCACCGCTATTCCCTAAAGCTTCCTTAATATTTTTAAGGTTTACATCTAAATGTTGACTGATTTCTTGTTTGTTTGGGTTTATTTCTGTTTCCTTAAACTTTAGTGTTTGCTTCTTTTTTTTGGGTTTTGTTAACCGATTCCATGCACTGTTCATTTTTAACACTCCAAGTTTAGAATACCACCGATGTTTTCGATGTTTTCTCTATTATCATGCCTAATTTTCCAATATTTAATACAATTAGTTATATATGGATCAGTAAGAATAGCATGATATGTTACAGGCATATAAAAGACAGGCTCAGAGGAAACACCTAAGTTCGTTCCATAATAGATATCATTCAACATTGTATGCTGACAACGTGGAGGGTTTACTCTCTAAGAAGCGGTAAAAAGGAGATTAATGAAAATGTGAATTTGGAATAGAGTAGATTTTTGTCAGTTAATAATTGATAAGAAGAAAAAAACCATTCATTTCACTTAGAGCTATGCTGACTATGAATAATTGCTCTTATATTGGTATAATTAGATATTAATTGAGTCATAACTTACTTTGTTAGGAGTTGTCCATAGTGATCGAAGTAGAAAACATACACCATGTTAGTCTCTCTGTAACGGATTTACAAAAGGCTAAACATTTTTATGGAACAATGCTAGGCTTTCAAGAATTAGAACGTCCTAATTTTGATTTTCCAGGTGCCTGGTATCAGGTGGGGAACCAACAACTTCATTTAATTGTGCATCCAGATTCATCTACGTTACGTATGGATCAAGAAATTAACTCAAGAGATGGGCATTTTGCCATTCGTGTGAAAGATTATGATGAGACGTTAAAACAACTTAACGAATTAGGAATTATGATAAGTGAAAAACCAAATAGTAAAAGTGGCTTTGCACAAATTTTCTGCATGGATCCTGATTTGAATTTAATTGAATTTAATGTGGATCAGGAATCTTTAAAGGAATGAATGAACAAAAACACTTTTGGATCGGGCTGATCATGAACAATCACAGAAATCTTATAATACTACAATCTAGGTGACATTATCTTAATGGTAATGTTGCCTTTTTTTGCAAGTTCCTTGCATAAGTTTTTATGACTAATCAGATAATAACCGTCATTGAAGCAGATAAAGTTGTCTTTTTGATTAAGTGTGGATTACGAAAATTGTGGAGGTAAGTATTGTGGAAAATATCAGTCATGAAGTCAGGCTTACATCGGCAGAAATTGCAAATCTTTGGACGCAATATATGGATGATAGCTTAGCAATTTGCTTTATATTGTAGAAAAGCAAAACTATTTAACGGAATGGTTTGGTAAACGAAGGCCACTGAATGCAATGGAAATAAGTGTTATTAGTTTCAATATGCAGAAGACTGTCGTAAAAATCGTATTGGAAATTGGAGTTAGCCAAGTTGCTCAATCAGAGGATGTTCGAGAATATTTCCAAAGAGGGAAAAAGCTTTGTAAGGAGCAATTTCATACTTTTAGTTCGATTCTATCTAAAGAAAATTTGTCTTCGCCAAATACGTGGGAATCAGAAATTACAAATTCAACGGTTTCCCCTTTTTCAGATAAATTAATGCTTTTTCATATTGAATCATTGGTTTCTGGGGCGATGGGATTTTACGGAGCTGGTCTAGCTGTTTGTCAAAGAAGAGACTTAGCCTTGACGTATACCGGCCTTTTGGCAGAAATTGGACTTTATGCAGAGGTGGTTGTTCAAGCCAACCTTTTAATAAAGAACGGTTGGCTTGAACAACCACCTCTGGCCGATGACAGAGATGATTTAGCAAATAAAAAAGGCGGCGCAATAAAACGCCTCCCTTTTTTATTAACAACAACGTGATTAGATCGTACTTCTAGGAATACTTAACACTTAAGCGTGAGATGGAGATTTAAGCAGCCATCTTAACCTATATTTAGCAATACGTGATATGCTTCTTAGTTTAATAAACGTAAATGTTAAGGTTTGAAATAAGTGAAAAAGATTCATATTCAAAGTATATCCCTCCACATTGAAGTTAATTGGTGTAGTGACACCAATTATATTGTTTACCTCATAAATCGTAATTATGTATGATGTTAAAACAATTTCCACAAAATTAAAACCTATCGAGTGACATTTTTTTTAACCTACTCAATAACTTAATAACCCATGTCAAAGTCATAAGTAGTATGATAAAGTATAAATTGTCAAATTATGAATCTTTTATGAAATGGCGAGAACACCCGTGACTTCAGTCATGGTGAGGTTCATACTACGAGTTTTGAGAGGTTGGGCACCAAAATGAGGATTAGATTAGGTAAATACAACACGCTGCGAAATCAAATTTTACTAATCTTTTTGAGTGTAATGGTCATTGTCCTTTGTTTTGTCGGAATTATGACGTTTAATATCGTCTCGAGCTTATTAAAAAATAATGCAGAAACGCAAATCCAACAAACGGCAATAGAAGCAAACGGGCGTATGGAATCATTACACCAACAAATTGACATGCTGACTCGTCAAGTTGCAACAAACACGTATGTACAACAGCTTTTACTAGATGAAAAAGAAGGACAGGATGCAAATTTTAATGAAAGACAAGCATTGATGCGAGTGGGGAACACCTTTCAAGTGTATTCAAATGGAATAAATGCCTTTGAGATTTATTCAACGAATTATCGAAAGCTTATTCCATTAGATGAAGAGGGGTTATTTAATCGAGTTCATCACAAATGGATTGAAGAAGCAGATAGGGCAGCAGGAAAGTTAGTTTGGATTGGACAAGATCCGAAAGAACCGGAATATTTTCTTGCGATAAGACGTGTTAGCTTAATGGATCGTTGGTTTTCAAATGGTGGATATTTAGTAGTACAAATTAACGCAAAGTATTTCGAATTCACGGAAACAAGCCAAGATCATGAATCTATGATTCTTGTTGATCAAAATAAAAAACAAATCACAACCAACTATGATGGTAATATTAGGCCAATACTATCTGAAAAAGAAACGATGATCACAATAAATGGAAACGATTACATGTTGGTTAAGCAAAAATCAGCTATTACTGGATGGACTTTATATATTTTAACCCCAATTAGTGCGCTGATGAAAGGTATCTCTGTTTTACGTGCGGCTATTATTCTATCAGGTGCATTTGGTTTTCTTATATTTGTTATATCATCGTTTTTACTCTCAACAATGATTACTCGACCAATTCTTAAATTAACAAAAACAATGAAAAGAGCTGAGGATGGGGAATTAACACTAAATCCTGAAATCTCTTCGACAATCGAAATCAATGAATTAAATAATACCTATAATCAACTAGTGGAAAATACGAATCACTTAATTCAAGTTGTCTACGAGAAAGAAATTGTTAAAAGTCAAGCGGAGCTAAAAGCATTGCAATCACAAATCAATCCACATTTTTTATTTAATACATTAGATGCATTGTATTGGTCTCTTGATGAAAAAGGTGAAGATGATTTAGCGGAATCAGTCATTGCGATGTCAGAGCTTTTCCGTTACACGATTAGCAACCAAAACCAGGATGAATGGGCTACGATCAAGCAGGAGCTCGAACATGTTGAAATGTATATGCAGTTAATGAAAATGAGATTTGGAGACCGCTTCACATGGAGTGTCAATATTTCGTCGGATTATGAAAATGTAAAAATTCCTAAGCTTTTAATTCAACCTATTGTTGAAAATGCAATTTTACATGGTGTTGGAAATAAGGTCGGACAGGGCTTTGTAAAGGTAATCATAGAACCTTCGAAGGATAATAGCAATTTAGTTATATTGGTGAAAGACAATGGACCTGGTATGGAGAAAGAAACATTTGAAAAGATTATGAGTTCAATCGAATTAGGTAAAGTGTCTTCTATGAAAGGTAATGGAATGGCAATTGCGAACGTTAATAAGCGGTTGCAGCTGTATTATAAAGAGCATGAGATTAACAGGATTGCAATTTATAGTGAAGTAAACGTAGGGACGTGTTTTACATTTGAGGTACCAATAAATGGGGGTATTTTCTAATGCATAAAAAGACGATATTAATAGTTGATGATGAACCGAGAACGAGACAAGGGCTGAAAAAAACACTTGAAGGTTGGGCAGAGGGTAAATATGAGATTTTCAGTACAGATTGTGCTGGATCAGCGATGTCAATACTAAAGCAGAGGAAGGTTCATATTTTAATAACCGATATATCAATGCCTGAAATAAGTGGAATTGACATGCTGAAAATGTTAAGAGAACAACAGCAAAATCCCGTTGTCATTATTATTTCTGCCTATTCAGAATTCAATTATGCCCAAGAAGCTATTCAATTAGGAGTATTAAATTATCTTCTCAAGCCTTTGAATAAACGGAAGTTGATTGAGGCTGTGGAGCAAGCAGTAGAGGTTCAAGTAAAAAGAGAAAGAGAAGGTAAGATTAACAAATTTGTTGATGAGAGGTTAGTAGATGTAAAGGTAGATGATCGAAACGAAGACTCACCTGTCCCAAAAGCAATGAGCTATGTTGATGAGCACTTAGATGAACAGCTCTCTTTAAAAGAAGTGGCTAATTATGTTCACTTAAATCCGAGTTATTTTAGCGTTTTGTTTAAAGAGCAAGCAAACATGACGTTTAGTGAGTATGTCACAAGAAGTAGACTTCAAAAGGCGAAGAATTTATTAATTGTCTCTAACTTATCCGTTGCCGATATTGCGGAAGATGTTGGCTATAGTACTTCAAAATATTTCATTAAACTTTTTAAGGAATACGAGGGTCAAACTCCAAGTCAATATCGAAAAACAGCAATCATCAGTGAAAAGGAAAACTAAAAATAGTAGTACTTTCCCCAATCAGTGTTACCTTATTCCGATTTTAATCCGATGCTATAATGAGCTTGTAAACGTACAACGAATCAAAACAAGGGGGATTATGCATATGAAAAAGAAAGCGATTTCATTGTTATTTGTACTTACAATGATGCTTGGACTCGTGTTGTCTGGTTGTTCCGGTTCAAGTGAAACAAGTAATGAAGGTGATTCTGATTCAGGTGATAAAGTAACTGTAAAGTTAATGCACTTATGGCCTGCTGGAAGCTCCAAACAGCATAATATGATCGTAAATGATATTGCGAAAGAGTATGAAGAGGCAAATCCAAATGTAAAAATTGAACAAGAAATTTTAAGCAATGAACAATACAAGGAAAAATTAAAAGTATTGGCTGCTTCAAATGAGCTTCCTGATGTGGGAATGACTTGGGCTGCTGGTTTCTTAGAGCCATATGTAAAAGGGAATATGTTTGCACCGTTAGATGATTTATTAGACGAAGGACTAGGTGACTCATTTATTTCGGGAACAACAGAAGCGTATGCTGTCGATGGAAAAACATATGGTCTACCACTTGAGTTAAATATTGCACCAATCTATTATAATAAGAAAATTTTCGAAAAATACAATCTAGAAGTACCAGAAACATATGAAGAATTCAAAAATATTGTGAAAACACTTGCTGATAATGGTGTAACACCAATTACGTTAGGAAACAAAGATCGTTGGACAGGCTCTATGTGGTATATGTATCTTGCTGATCGCATTGGAGGACCGCAAAACTTAACAAATGCGATTAACCGAACAGGTACGTTTGAAGATCCAGCATTAGTTCAGGCTGCTGAAGAGATTCAGAATTTAGTAGGTATGGATGCTTTTGTAAAGGGTTTCAATGGATTATCGAATGATGAAGCAAAAGGTCCATTTATGAATGAACAAGCTGCTATGTACTTAATGGGTTCATGGGAATTACCGAACTATACAACAAATGAAGATGTTCCACAAAAATTCAGAGACTCAATCGGATTCTTTAAATTCCCTACTGTTGAAGGTGGAAAAGGTGATATTAACAGCTTTGTTGGTGGACCTGGTGTAGGCTTATTCGTATCAGAAAAATCTGAAGTGAAAGAGGAAGCGAAAAAATTCGTAGAATTCTTTGTTCAAAAATGGGGAGAAAGATCTGTTACTGACGCAGGTGTCATTCCTGGAACAAAGGTTGATACTTCAACTGTAGATTTACCACAAATGTACATTGATGTATTAAATGAACTAAACAAAGCAAGCAATATTACGTTGTATGCAGATGTACAAATGAGTGCAGCTGTAGCACAAGAACATTTAAATTTGATTCAAGCGTTGTACGGTAAGGAAGTAACACCAGAGGAATTTGCTCGGAAACATGAGGAAGCTCTCGCTAGCGAAGAGTAACGAACGAAACGTAAGGATGTAATGGGGAAAAGGACATATCGATTATTTGTGATATGTCCTTTTCTGTTTCCTAAGGGAGTGAAACGTTGATTTCTTACAAAGAAAAGGGGCGAAAATGATGGATAAAGTCATGTCCAATAAATTAGTGATCGCATTATACATTCTTCCAGCACTTCTATTAATCATGGTATTGATTTATGTTCCAATTATTTTAACTGGATACTATGGCTTAATGAAGTGGGATGGAATTGGTGAAATGGCATTTATGGGGCTAGAAAATTATACGAAGCTTTTAAAGGACGTCGAGTTCTGGAAAAGTGCTTATCATTCTTTTTTACTAGCAATTTTTTCTGCTATTAGTTTAATAGGGTATCTTATTATTTCATTAATTCTTGCTGGTAAAATTAAGGGTGCAAATTTTCTAAGAAAGATCTATTTGATTCCAATGCTATTATCTTCTGTTGCGATTGCACAGCTTTGGCTTAAAATCTACCATCCTACGAACGGATTGGTTAATAGCTTACTTAGTTCTTTAGGAGTAGACAATCCACCAGCATGGTTAGCTGAACCTAATCTTGTTTTATCTGCGCTTTTTGTTCCAATTATTTGGCAGTATGCAGGCTTCTATATCTTAATTTATTATGCTGCATTAAAGAACATCCCTGAGTCATTAATAGAGGCAGCTAAAATTGACGGAGCAAACGGGTTTCAAATCGCGTACAAAATTAAAGTTCCATTAATTGCTGGGGTTATCAAGGTAACAATTGTATTAGCCATTGTTGGTTCATTGAAATATTTCGATTTAATTTACGTGATGACAGGCGGAGGACCAAATGGTGCTAGTGAGGTTATGGCATCTTATATGTATCAAAAAGCATTTGGAACATATGACTTTGGTTACGGTAGTGCAGTAGGTTTCTTCTTATTATTGATTTGCCTAGTTGTAACTTGGATTATCCGTAAATTAACAGCAACTGATGAAGAGATTCAGTATTAAGGAGGAGTAATGGATATGAGCGTGGTATCAAATCAACAAACACAAACAAACGTAGCTACTCCTACTCAGAAGCCAGTA
Organism: Bacillota bacterium; assembly: GCA_051750265.1. Lineage (GTDB taxonomy): Bacteria > Bacillota > Bacilli > Bacillales > Bacillaceae > Metabacillus. Next base: position 8,122 of record JBNJJO010000001.1, read on the forward strand.
AACGGGACAATAAAACGTATTGGGTATGGACTACTCTATTTGATCTTAACGATCATCGCGATTTTTCAAGTTTATCCACTCGTATGGTTACTCTTTTTCTCATTAAAGGATAACCAAGAAGTGTTCAACAATTCACCGTTTGCTTTACCAACAAGTCCGAAATGGGAAAATTATACGAAGGTTTGGACAGAAGGGAATATTAGTCTTTATTTTTTCAATAGTGTTTGGATCACAACGGTATCTGTTGTCTTAACTGTCCTTTTGGCAAGCTTTGTAACTTTTGCAATCACGAGAATGAAATGGAAATATAATAAACTTGTTCTTGGTTTATTCATGGTCGGGTTAATGATTCCTGTTCACTCAACGCTGATCCCATTATTTAGCTTCTTCTTAAAAGTTAATTTAATTGATCATCCGTTATCGGTCGTTTTATCGTATACAGCATTTAACCTACCGATTACGATCATGATTTTAATCGGGTTTTATTATACGTTACCTCGTGAAGTGGAAGAAGCGGCAATCATTGATGGATGTTCGATTCATCGGATTTTCTTTCAAATTACGCTACCTATGACAGCACCTGTTTTATCAACTACGGTCATCATCAATATGATCTATAACTGGAATGAATTTGTTTTCATTAACACGTTTATTAGTTCTGATAAGTATAAAACGTTAACTGTTGGGATTCAGAACTTTATAGGTCAATACATGACAGAGTGGGGTGCTATAGGTGCAACCCTTATGATTAGTATCATCCCAATTCTTATTGCCTTTTTCTTCTTTAGTAATCGAATTGTAGAAGGAATTGCGGCTGGTTCTGTAAAAGGATAATAAATGCAAATAGATAATATAGTAGAAAGTAGGGTTTCTATGTCTAAAAATCAATTCTTTAATGCACATCATTCTCCAATTGGAGCATTTTCTAGCTTTACACTTGGTTTTCCAGGTAGTGGTGGAGGATTGGACTTAGAGCTTGGTCGTTCCCCACGAAAAAATGTTTTTATCGGAGTAGAATCGTTAGTACGCGAGGGAATGTATGATGCACTACCATTTTTTGATTCTAGTGAAGACGAAAGTAAGCGCTATGATATTGAAAATCCGGATCCTGAACAAGATAAACCAAAGATTATCCTGCCTTTTGCAAAGGATGAGGTAGTACGTGATTTTCAATTAGGTACAGATACATGGATAGCAGGAGATTTAACATTCAAAATTTATTCACAAGCACAATCAGTACCAGATCCAGCAAAAGCATTTGATGAAGAGCTAAAGCTTACACTGGTTCCAGCTGTTATCGCAGAGGTAAAGGTTGATAATACAAAAGGATACAAAAGCAGACGTGCATTTTTCGGTTATGAAGGAAATGATCCATACAGCTCAATGCGTCGCTTAGATGATACATGTGAAGGGATTTCTGGAGTTGGCCAAGGACGTATCACCGCAATCACTTCATCAAACCCTGAAGTGAAATCAGCGCAACACTTTAGCATGGAAAACATATTAACAACACCTTTTGAGGAGAATTGGACATTTGGTTTAGGTCCAATCGGGGCGATGATCATGGAGGTTCCAGCAGGAACTTGCCGTACTTATCAGTTTGCAATCTGTTTCCACCGTTCTGGATATGTGACGGCTGGATTAGACGCTTCTTATTATTATACTCGCTATTTTAAAAATATAGAGGAAGTGGCATCTTATTCATTAGAAAACGTTGAGAAAATCGTTGAGCGCGCTGAAAAAGCGAATAAGTTGGTTAACAATGCAAATCATTTATCAGATGATCAACGATTTATGATGGCCCATTCAATTCGTAGCTATTTTGGCTGCACTCAGCTGCTTGAAGTAGATGGCGAACCTTTCTGGATCGTCAATGAAGGTGAATACCGAATGATGAATACGTTTGATCTAACAGTTGATCAACTATTCTTTGAAATGAAGATGAACCCGTGGACAGTGAAAAATGAGTTAGATATGTTTGTAAAGCGATTCAGCTATGATGATCAAGTTCGTTTTCCAAATGGTGAAACCGTTTACCCTGGAGGAATTAGCTTTACACATGATATGGGTGTTGCGAATACAATTTCAAGACCGAGCTATTCTTCCTATGAACTTTACGGTTTGGATGGCTGTTTCTCACATATGACACATGAGCAGTTGGTAAACTGGGTTTTATGTGCAGCTGTTTATGTGGAACAAACAAATGATACAGTGTGGCTTCAGGAAAATATGGAAATTTTCATTAAGTGCTTTGAGAGCATGCTGAATCGTGATCATCCAAATCCTGAAGAACGAAACGGCATCATGGGCCTTGATTCTACTCGTGTTATGGGTGGAGCAGAAATCACAACATATGATAGTTTAGATGTTTCACTAGGCCAAGCAAGAAATAATATTTATATGGCTGGAAAGTGTTGGGCATCATATGTCGCCTTAGAAAAACTATTTGCTAAAAATGGAAAAGTAGATCTTGCTAAACAATCTGGTGATCAAGCGGAGAAATGTGCTGAAAGCATTGTTGGTTTCGTAACAGCTGAGGGTTACATACCTGCTGTCGTTGGTGAGAATAATGATTCAAAAATCATTCCTGCGATCGAAGGCTTAATTTTCCCATATTACACAAATTGCGAAGAGGCACTTGATCAAAATGGTCGTTTCGGCCCTTACATTCAAGCGTTAACACAGCATTTAGAAACAGTTCTTGTTGATGGAATCTGCTTATTTGAAGATGGTGGCTGGAAAATCTCATCCACTAGTAACAACTCATGGCTAAGCAAAATCTACTTGAGTCAGTTTATTGCTCGTAAACTATTAGGTTGGACATGGGATGAAAAAGGTGCAAAAGCAGATGCTGCACACGTAGCATGGCTAACACATCCAACTCTATCCGTATGGAGCTGGAGTGATCAAATTATTTCCGGCGAAATAGCTGGTAGTAAGTATTACCCAAGGGGAGTTACGAGTATTTTATGGTTAGAGGAAAATGGTGAATCGCTTGTTGAGAGTGAAGAAGCTCAAGTGAGTAGTCGATCTTAAGTGGATCGTTTGGAAAAGGATAAATCTCTTAGAGGTTTATCCTTTTTGTACTAAGTGTTTGCGCCTAGCCACTCGAATTACAAACTGATCCACTATGGTGGTGTGTAGGATGGAGAAAAGTGTGTCGTTATTTGTCGGACGGTCGATACAATACTCATCCCGGACAATATTGTAAGGATAATAAGTCATTTTTCCACTTAGCAGAGTGCAGTAAGCTGGCAGTTTTTAACGGTTTTTCTGAATAAAAAAGTTATTAATAGATAGACGTAATTATGTAAAGGATTACATTAGTAGGGTAAACTTATAGTATGATAGAAATTTTCAATCTTTATTAAGGAGAGGATGGAATAGAATGATTAATGTTGGCATCATCGGTACTGGTTGGTTCAGTGGGGTACATGCAAAAATCCTAAATGAAATGGAAGGGGTACAAATTAAAGCTATTTGTGGAACCACGAAACAGAAGGCAGAGGATTACGCATCAGCATATGATCATGCAAAGGGATATGGAGAATTGACTGAGATGTTGGATGGAGAAAAGCTAGATGCAGTCTATATTTGTGTCCCACCTTTTGCACATGGAGAAATAGAAATGGAATTAATCGATAGAGGAATCCCTTTTCTAGTAGAAAAGCCTCTTGGTGTGGATCTAGAGACTCCTAAAAAAATCGTTTCAAAGTTAAAAGAACAACCACTCATCACATCTGTTGGCTATCATTTCCGCTACCGTGATTCTGTCACATTATTAAAAAATGAACTTGAGAAAAGTACTCTGGGAATGGTTACAGGGGGATGGATGGATTCTATGCCAACAGTTCCTTGGTGGCGTAACCAAGAAACATCAGGCGGTCAGTTTATTGAACAAACAACCCATTTTGTTGATCTTCTAAGATATGTAGCTGGAGAAATAGATGAAGTGTATGCCGCATATGGAAGCCGATCTTTAACTGAAAGATACGACAATGTGACTGTGCATGATGTCGGGACAGTTACACTTAAATTGAACAGTGGAGTAATCGCAAATCTATCTAATACGTGTATTCTTCCGAATGCAGACTCTAAAATTGGGTTGGATTTTTACACAGACAAAGGGATTTTACATATTGATCATAATGGATTAGAGAAAAGTGCGGAAGGCATAACATCTGTAAAAAAAGATCCTGTAGATCCATATATGAAAGAAAATGAAGCATTTATCCATGCTGTACGAACTGGAGACACTTCAATGATTTTATCCGATTATGAGGATGCTTATAGAACACAGGTAGTAACGGTTGCTGCTTTGAGATCTGCTGAAACTGGAATGCCAATAAAAATAAATGCAGACAAATAGACTAAAGGTATGAAAGTAAACTAGAATAGTCCCCCATTTCAAATATGTATTAAGTAATGGGGGATAGTTGTGTCAGTTGACAGGTATAAATTACGCTTCAGTCCTCACTAAATAAATCCCACTTTTACTTTTTCATGTGGGAGTTTCCAATGGTACCCATACCTCTTATCTCCATATTTACTTTTACTTCTATTGGCATGGCCATGAATTTTTCATCCAATCTTTTTATTGTTAGTGATTGTCGTTTTTATTCGATACCGTATTTTGAACAAGCAATAAAATTTGATTAATTACATCTGCATTGATTTGTAGGTGTTTTTCCTGTGCGTAAAGATCCTATAATCCAAATAAATCGCCTAACTTTTGTAATAAAATTCTATTGACAAAAAATTTATAATTTTGCGATAATTATATAATCGTTTAGTTTATTAGTTGAACTAAGTTAATAAATTTTGATGGGCAGTTTTTTTATCGAAATGGATGGAGCTCAGAAGATGTGATAGAGAAGGACTTACAAACTGTGAGTCCTACCCAATTTTTCCTTGGAATATCTGAAAATTTCCAATTGGCATGGGAAGGTCGAGAGGTTACGTTCGAGCTCCCATGGCCAGATGATGAAACATTGATTTTTATTTCACTTCGGCCGATTAGGCGAGAAGGGAAAGTTGTCGAAGTTGTTGGATCTATTGTAGATATAACGGAAAGAAAAAAGATGGAAGAGGAACTATTGGCAACGAAAGAACGACTGGAATCATTTATCAATCATAACGTAGATTCTATAACTATAATTAATTTAGAAGGCCGGTTATTACAGGTTAATAAAGCTTTTGAAAGGATATTTGGCTGGTCTGAACAGGAAATCATTGGACAAAAACTACCTACAATTCCTAATGAATTTATAATTGAGGCTCAAATACTTTATCAAAAAGTTATGTCTGGAGAATCTATTACTGGATTGGAAACAGTTAGAAAACGAAAAGATAAGAGATTAATCGATATAAGCTTAACTTTATCACCTATTCGAGATACGAAGGGAAATGTCATTGCGATCTCAGCAATCAGTAGAGACATATCTAAAAGAAAACAGACTGAAAGAGAACTCCATCGATTACATCAACAATTGCTAGAAAGCGAGATGAAGTATCGTGCTTTAGTGGAACAGGCAACTGATGCAGTATACTTAGTTGAGTTGAATGAGGAACGGTTTCCATTTAGATTCATTGAAGTAAACCCTTTCGGATGTAAAAGATTTGAGTGCAGTAGGGAAGAAATGCTCTCGAGACCATTTACGGATTTTGTACCTGAAGATTCTCCAATGCTCATAAAAATTGTGGAGAAAATTAGGGCGGGTAAACGTTGTTTTACTTTGCAGGATGAATATACGTTTAAAACAGGCAAAAAAATAAATACTGAATTTAGTCTCCGTGTATTTAACTTAGGTGATAAGGAGGTTTTCCTTGCGATCTCTAGAGATATAACGGAGAGGTTAAGAACAGAAGAATTATTGCGGAAATCGGAGAAGCTTGCCGTTGTAGGGCATTTAGCTACAGCAATTGCTCATGAAATTCGAAATCCCTTAACCGCAATTAAGGGATTTATACAATTACTCCTATCGAAAATAGATCAGCGAAATCAATCGTATGTCGAAATAATTTCAACAGAAATCGAACAAATTGAAGTTATCACAAATGAATTTATGGCGGTAGCTAAACCACAAGCAGTAAAGTTTCAACTCAATGAGCTTTACAAATTACTAGAACAAGTTATCGTACTTCTTCATACTCAAGCAATGATGAATAACATTAAAATAAGAACAGAGTTTAAATCTGATATACCATTGATCACTTGTGAAAAGAGCCAACTAAAACAAGTGTTTATCAATATATTAAAAAATGCGATTGAATCGATGCCAAAAGGGGGAGAAGTCTTAATTGAAATCAATAAAGTTGAAAAAGATCAGGTAAGCATTTGTTTTATTGATCAAGGGTGTGGGATTCCAAAAGAACGAATCCCATATCTAGGAGAACCTTTTTATAGCATCAAAGAAGAAGGAATTGGTTTAGGGTTAATGACCTGTTATAAAATTGTAGAAACACATCAAGGAAGAATAGCGATTGAAAGTGAAGTGGAAAAAGGAACAGCTGTAGAGATCATTCTTCCTATTTATCCTCTTCAAGGTCAAGGTATTGTTACCTCTATTTACACTAAAGCGAACTGAAAACTGATATTACATAAAAAGGTAGTTAACCATTAATAAATAATTGTTGGCTACCCACTAATATATAGTACATCAAATCCTAAGAGATTTGGTGTTCTTTTTTCTAGGTAAAGAAATCATTAAAATGGTTAAAGAAGGAGTATCATATTCTAAGTCAGATACACATAGATCATTCTGACACATTGCGATTCCATCTCAATGTATTGCTAGCAATCTTTACAGGTTAATAAGAGTTGCTATCATCCTAAATTAATCAAAATAGATGTAAAAAAGCGCTTGAACGATATCAAATCCAAGCGTTTTTTATATGTTATTTAAGTTGTTTCTCCATTTAAGGGATTACTTAACTTTTACTTTCTAAAGGACTTACACATTCAAAAATTTCACACAAACCGGATCTGGCACTGCAACATCTGACTGTATTAACGTTAACTTCCCAGTATTAGCATCTCTAGCAAACAACACAAGATTACTGCTTTCTTGATTAGAAGCCACAACAAATTTTTCTGTTGGATCTAATGCGAAATCACGTGGCCAATTACCTTCTGTTGATGTGTATTTAACAAGCGTAAGTTCACCGTTGTCTTGATTGACACTGTAGACGGCAATGCTGTCGTGTCCGCGGTTTCCTGCATAGACAAAACGACCGTCAGACGAAATATGAATCGCACTTCCTTGACTATTTTCAGTGAAATCTGAAGGAATAGTCGAAATGTATTGTAACTCAGTGAAAATACCACTTTCTGAATGATAGCTTAATGTAATGACTTCATTACTTAGTTCTGTCATGACATATGCGAATTTTCCATTTGGATGGAACGTGATATGTCTTGGTCCGCTACCTGCTTTCACTAACAAAGTGTGAGCTTCTTCTAATTTTCCATTTTCCACTTTGTATGTAATGACTTTATCAATTCCTAAGTCAACAGCAACAACAAATTTCTGATCAGGGGTAAAACCCGAAAAATGTGTGTGGGGTTTTTCTTGTCTTTCATGTGGACCTTTTCCTGTGTGTTCAATGATGGATGCAGCAGGATTAACTTGGCCATCCTCATTTACTAAATATGACTCAATTGTTCCCTTATGATAATTCGCTGTCACAACTTGACGATTTTGACGATCAACGCTTACATGACAAGGTGATGCACCTTCGATTACCTGACTATTTCGTTTGGTAAGTTCACCTGTTTCACTGTTTATCGAGTAAGAAGCTACACCACCCTCATTACCTTCTTTGACGACTGCATAAAGAGTTTTGTTATCTTGACTTACGTTTACGTATGTAGGGTTGTCCAATTCAGCAACTACTTTTACATCACCAAGCTTTGCAGCGTCAGTATCTAAAGTAAAGCTATAAACACCTTTACTATCACCATTAGTGTATGTACCGATATAACCGATTAACTTTGACAAGTTATTTGCTCCTTTCAATTCTCAGATACAATACATTATATCGTTTGTTTGTGGTAATCAACAACATTTTGATATATCTAGTTGTCAATTAATGCTAAGATAATATTGTTTATTAGATGATTTGAAAAAGGAGAAAAGTAAGATGATCAGGCGTTTTTATTCTTATTACATACCACATAAAAAGCTTTTTATGCTTGATTTTAGCAGTGCCATCATCGTCGCGATTTTAGAGCTAGCATTTCCACTTGCTGTTCAATGGTTTATTGATTCATTGTTACCAAGTGAAAACTGGTCCGCGATCACATCGGTAAGTATTGGGTTGTTGCTTCTTTATATTATTAGTACGTTTTTGCAATTTATCGTCAATTACTGGGGGCATATGCTCGGAATTAATATTGAAACCGATATGAGGAAACAGCTGTTTCAGCATGTGCAGAAGCAATCATTTCATTTTTTTGATAATACAAAAACCGGTAATATTATGAGCCGTATAACAAATGACCTTTTAGATATTGGCGAGCTTGCTCACCATGGACCAGAGGATTTATTCATTGCTGTGATGACATTCTTTGGAGCATTTTGGATTATGTTTACAATTAATGCGAAGCTTGCATTAGTAGCTTTGGTTATCCTACCATTTCTTGGGTGGCTCATTGTTGTAAGTAATTTAAAAATGAATCGTGCGTGGAAGAAAATGTATAGTGAAATTGCAGACGTAAACTCTAGGGTAGAGGACAGTGTTTCTGGGGTTCGTGTTGTCCAATCGTTTACAAATGAAAAATATGAAAATAATCGATTTTCTACTAATAACCAGAAGTTTCGTAAAGCTAAGCTTGGTGGGTATAAGATTATGTCGTTTAGCCTTTCTGGGATCTATATGATGACACGCTTCGTTACCCTAGCTGTACTTGTGTACGGAGCTTGGTTAAGTTATATGAACCAGCTTTCATATGGGGAACTTGTAGGATTTGTTCTTTATATTAATGTTCTTTTTAAGCCAATTGATAAAATTAGCGCTTTAATGGAGCTATATCCAAAAGGAATGGCTGGTTTTAAGCGATTTACTGAGCTAATTGATACTGAGCCAGATGTTGTTGATGAAAAGGATGCAATCGAAGTTGAGTGGCTTCGAGGAGACATTGAATTCGACGATGTAACATTTGGTTATGATGAGCATAAACGTGTACTTGATGGAATCGATTTAACGATATCTGCAGGGGAAACGATCGCGTTTGTGGGCCCTTCGGGTGCTGGGAAAACAACAATTTGCTCGCTTATTCCTCGGTTCTATGATGTTGATAACGGTTCAATTAAGATTGATGGATTCGATATTAGGAACATGACAAAGCATTCACTACGTTCGCAAATTGGAATTGTTCAACAGGATGTTTTCCTCTTTACGGGAACGCTTAGAGAAAATATTGCCTATGGCAAGCTTGATGCAACGCAACAAGAAATTGAAGCAGCTGCAAAAAGAGCTCATTTAGAAAGCTTTATCGAATCACTTCCATTTGGATACGATACTCAAATTGGAGAAAGAGGATTAAAGCTATCAGGTGGTCAAAAACAGCGAATTGCGATTGCTAGAATGTTCCTCAAAAATCCGCCAATTCTTATACTAGATGAAGCAACTTCTGCCCTAGATACAGAGACAGAACTAATTATTCAACAGGCATTAACAGAGCTTTCAAAAAATCGAACGACATTAGTGATTGCTCACCGTTTGGCCACGATCCGCAACGCTGATCGCATTGTTGTCGTAACAGAAGATGGAATTGCTGAAGAAGGAAAACATGATGAATTGATTAAACAAGATGGAATATTTGCGAATTTGCATCGTGTTCAGTATCAAAGGTAGTCAGATGTTTTACTATTAATAGCATCTAAAGGTTAGCAGGTGGATCAGAAAATGGTTCACCTGTTTTTTAAAAGTCTGTGTTTTTAATATATTGACACCCTTCTGGAACTTCTGTACTATATTTAAGTATGTTTTTTTAGGAGGAAAGAATGGATATTCAAAATACACAACAAGTAAAAATAACAACAGCAGATCCATCAGCACTTGGACTATTTGGTCTAGCAATGGTAACACTTGTAGCATCTTCACAAAAATTAGGGTTTACAGACGGACTTTCATTTATTTTGCCGTGGGCATTCTTTTTAGGTGGCCTTGCGCAATTGTTTGCTTGTATTCAAGATGCAAAGCATAACAATATATTTGGAACAACAGCATTCGGAGCATTTGGCCTTTTTTGGTTCGGTGTTGGGACATCATGGTTAATACAGTTAGGGTTTTTTGGTGAAAATTTGGCTGCAAATGTTGATCCAAAGCAACTTGGGGTCGCGTTTATTGGCTATTTAATTTTTAGTATCTACATGACAATAGGTGCAATGGAAACACACAAAGTATTATTTTTTATTTTTGTCTTTATTGATTTCTTATTTATTGGATTATCATTAAGTACGTTTGGTATATTGCACGAAGTAACACATATGTTAGCAGCTGTTTCTGAATTGTTAATTGCTTTACTATCATTCTATGGTTCTGCGGCAGTTGTTTTAAATACACACTTTGGCCAAGTGGTATTACCTGTTGGTAAGCCTTTTGGGATTTTTAAAAAGTAATAGTAGTAGAGCAATTTTCAGTAAGATTATGAAGCCTTTTTGAGTAACTTAAAGAAAGAACCATAAAGGTAATTCATTGCGAAAAAAACACGTGCAGCCTAAAATTCGCACGTGTTTTTGTTAATCTTTTATTTACGAAGACTTTGTCTATTTTTGATTATTATTTTCTTAACAAATTATGCATTTGAGTTATAATATAATCTAGTGAATGATTGCAATATCTTAAATTAGTATTGTCTTAAGGAAAGAGAGTGTGCATTATGGGACGTAAGTGGAATAATATTAAAGAGAAAAAAGCGTCAAAAGATGCAAATACGAGTCGTATCTATGCAAAGTTTGGACGCGAAATTTATGTAGTAGCTAGACAAGGAGAACCAGATCCAGAATCAAACCAGGCTTTAAAAGTCGTACTCGAGCGTGCAAAAACGTACAGTGTACCGAAAACGATTATTGACCGTGCGATTGAAAAGGCGAAAGGTGGTTCAGAAGAAAGCTATGACGAACTTCGTTATGAAGGCTTCGGACCAAATGGATCAATGGTAATCGTAGATGCACTGACAAATAACGTGAACCGTACAGCATCAGATGTACGTGCTGCATTTGGTAAAAACGGTGGTAACATGGGAGTAAGTGGATCTGTAGCATATATGTTTGATGCAACTGCTGTCATTGGTCTTGAAGGTAAAACAGCAGATGAAGTGCTTGAAATATTAATGGAAGCAGATGTAGAAGTACGTGACATTTTAGAAGAAGATGAAGCGGTTATCGTCTATGCTGAACCTGACCAATTCCATGCAGTGCAAAATGCATTCAAGAATGTTGGTATTACTGAATTTAGAGTTGCAGAACTAACAATGCTTGCGCAAAATGAACTAACACTTCCAGAAGATGCACAAGCACAATTTGAAAAAATGATTGATGCCATAGAAGATTTAGAAGATGTTCAGCAAGTGTACCACAATGTGGATTTTGGTGAATAATACATGAGAGCAGACCTTTGTTATGTACAATAGGTCTGCTTATTTAAATTGATAAGAAAGCATAAGTTTTTTATCCTTATTAGTCGTGTCTACTTTCAGAACTCCGCCCTATAGTAGTGTGGATGAATGTTGGGAAATGTGTAGTTATTTGTCGAACGGTCGATATCTTTGTGTTTTCGAATGATATAATTTTGATTTCGGACAATATAGTAAGAAAGTGGACAATAAAATAAACTAACCCGACAATAAAACGTGATTAGCGGACAATAAGACATTTTCTGTTAAGTTGATCGGAATGAAAAAAGCGTCGAAAAATATATTTTTTTGAAAATAAAACTCGGTAGCACCTTACATCTTGTTAGAGTTGTGTTATACCAAGATAATAATATTAACTAAGCTAAGACGTTTTATATATTACTATTTTAAAAAAAATAAGTTTAAATCAATATTAATTAATAATTAGAGAGATGATAATCTATCTGTAGAGAAGTTGATTATATTTGTTTGGTATATCATTTTTTGTATACCTCTGAATATTTATACATAAAAATGTCGAGTTGAGTCATCCTCCTGCCGTAAGATACAATTGGAACAATGAACAAAGGGGGAGATTCAAGATGAAAAATCATATTTCAATTATTGGTGTACCGATGGATTTAGGACAGTCAAGACGTGGGGTGGATATGGGTCCTAGTGCGATTCGATATGCTGGTGTTGTTGAGCGTTTAGAAAAGCTGGATTATGAGATTCATGACAAAGGTGATATTGAGATTGGAAGACCTGGTAAAAATGAAGAGGTTTCTGATGGGAATTTAAAATATTTGAAAGCGGTATCGAAGGCGAGCGATAAGCTTGCTTCAGCTGTTAATGAGGTCGTAGAATCAGGGTCATTTCCGCTTGTGTTTGGTGGAGATCATAGTATTGCAATTGGCACACTTGCTGGAATTTCAAAGCATTACAAAAACCTAGGCGTGATTTGGTATGATGCACATGGAGATTTGAATACTGGGGAAACATCTCCTTCTGGTAATATTCATGGGATGCCTTTAGCGGTAAGTTTAGGAATCGGACATCCAGCGTTAACAAATATCGCTGACTATTCGCCAAAAGTGAAGCCAGAGAATATTGTGATCATTGGAGCTCGCTCTCTAGATGGAGGGGAAAGAGAGCTAATTCGTGAAAATGGAATCAAGGTGTATACGATGCATGAGATTGATCGTCTCGGGATGACAAAGGTGATGGAAGAAGCAGTCGAATACTTAAAATCTAAGACTGATGGAGTCCATCTGTCTCTTGATTTAGATGGACTTGATCCAAGCGATGCTCCAGGTGTTGGTACGCCTGTATTAGGTGGTATTAGTTATCGAGAAAGTCATTTAGCGATGGAAATACTAGAGGAATCAAAAATCATTACGTCTGCTGAATTTGTAGAGATTAATCCGATTTTAGATGAAAAAAATAAAACAGCAACCGTTGCAGTCGCGTTAATGGGTTCTCTTTTTGGAGAAAAGTTATTATAAAAATTGGCTGTTTTCGCAAAGATTGTTGTTTTTCGTATTTAGCTCTACTTTACGTATTTAACCTGTCTTCGTGCTCTTTACGCTCATTTACTTCCAATTATTCTTTTAATATGGATTTAAAGAGTATAGTAAAAATCCAAATGCCGATTTTTACAGGTCCTAGAGCAATAAACTTTTAGAAAAGAGCCTAAAAATTAGAAGGGTTGGACCCCATGGTTTGAGGGGTCTAACCCTTTACTCTGTACTTAGTTTTAGTGTCTAGCTCCAGCGCCGTGGCTCCGAAGCACAGGATGTGCAAGTGCAGGCGAGAGATGAGGACGCCCTAGTTTTTGACTGCCTCGAGGGAAAAAACAAAACCCTTTTTTCCTAGGTCATAAGCCACTCATGAATTGAAGGTAAAGAACATCTTCCATTCATGAGCGTCTTATTTGCCCGAGACTAAACAAGGCGCTTGCGCATTTCATATATCATATTTGCGCAAGCGATATTGAAGACTTTGTCTACTAATATCCAATGTTTTGGCAGCTTGAGAAATATTATATTCGTGTTCCTTTAGTACTTTTTCAAGATAAAGCTTTTCCGTATTGGCAATATAATCATCAAGAGTTAGAGGTGACTCATTGCTGTCATCTTTAGGTTCTGGTTGTTTTTTTCGATTGACATCGGTTGCTTGAATATTGGCTTTCTTTTTGAATTGCAGTGGCACATGAAAAAAGCCAATTTCTTTTTCATCGGGCTCCATTAAGTTCATTGCCCCTTCGATAATATGCTCAAGTTCTCGTACATTTCCTTGCCAATCATATGCTTCAAAAAGTGAAAGGACCTGTTCACTTATGCCTTTAATGTTCATTTCAAAGAGAGAATTAAACTTTTTTATAAACGATTTGGCGAGTGTTGGAATATCATCCTTGCGTTCGCGAAGTGGAGGAATGAATAATGACACAACTCCTAATCGATAATAAAGATCTTTCCGTAAACGACCATTTGCAATCGCGTCAACCGGGTCCTCGTTAATCGTTGCGATAATGCGGACATCTATCTTTTTATCCTTCGTATCTCCAACACGGCGAATGGTTTTCTCTTGCAGGGCACGTAATAATTTTGCTTGTAAGGAAGGGTTCAGAGAATTTATTTCATCAAGTAAGATGGTGCCGCCTTCTGCTTGTTCGAAAAGTCCTGGTCGCTCAATTGAACCAGTAAATGCGCCTTTTTTTGTTCCGAAAAGAATTCCTTCTATTAAACTATCTGGCAAAGCTGCACAGTTTTGGCTTATAAACGGATGTGCTGAACGTTTGCTACCATTGTGAATACTTTGGGCGAACAGCTCTTTTCCAGTACCTGTTTCCCCAACAATTAAAATCGATGATGATGTTCTTGTTGCCCGCTTACTTGTTTCGATGACTTCTAGAAAATTTTCACTTGTCCCGATGATATGATCAAACGTGAATTTCGTATCACCCTTATTTAAAATATTATCCTTGATGATTCGTTCTAGATTTGTAATATCTTTGGCTACTTCAATGGCTCCAATGATTGTCTTCTGTTCATTGAAGATTGGGAATGTGTCATTCATTGTTGTGATTTCATGTCCGCGATTATTAAAATATGTTTGTTTTGAGTTTTGCGAGACAGTTCCTTGGTAAAGGGCACGAATCAATGTACTTTCTGTTTCTTTTTGAAATATAAACACATCAGGAATGTTCTTCCCTAATACATCCTTTGAGGACATCCCCTCAATTTTAGCCATTTTTTCATTATAGACAATGGTTCTTCCGTCTTGATCAATGATATGGACCCCGATATCTATGACATCAACTAGGGTGTTGAGGATGGTTTGGAAACCGAGTTTTTCTAAGTTCATAAAAGCTACCCCCATTATCTATCCATTTTAAATAAGTGTAGAGGATTCGATGAAAAGGTGCAACGTTAATTTGCATGTATACTTTTTTCAGAAGATTAAATGCCACTTGTTTTTGCACCTTTTGACTAAATTAGCTTATCGAGATGCATTACTAACGATTAATTCAGCTTTTTCGTGTTGGCACGATACTTGCATAAATAAAGATGTGAGAAAGAAAACGTATAAGTAGGTGGAGAAACGTAAAGGTGCAATCATACATGAATGGGCCTATTACAGCTACTTCTCAAACACTATAAATCTACGTTACTAGGAGGAATAAAGATGAATACTGTAACGGAAAAAGTGATTAATCAAACAGAACAATACGGTGCAAATAACTATAATCCACTCCCGATTGTCATCTCAAAAGCTGAAGGAATTTGGGTAGAGGATCCTGAGGGTAATGCATATATGGATATGCTAAGTGCCTATTCAGCCGTTAACCAAGGACATAGACATCCCAAAATTATTCAGGCGCTAAAGGATCAAGCAGATCGGGTGACTCTTACATCTCGCGCGTTTCATAATGATCAGTTAGGACCATGGTACGAAAGAATCGCACGAATTACGCAAAAAGAAATGGCTCTTCCGATGAATACTGGGGCTGAAGCGGTGGAAACGGCAATCAAAGCGGTTAGGCGTTGGGGCTACCAAGTAAAAGGAATTGCTGACAATCAAGCAGAGATCATTGCCTGTGTTGGGAACTTCCATGGCCGTACGATGACAGCTGTATCACTATCATCTGATGAAGAATATCGCAAAGGCTTTGGCCCGATGCTACCAGGAATTAAACTGATTCCTTACGGTGATATTGAAGCATTAAAAGCTGCGATCACACCGCAAACGGCTGGATTTCTTTTCGAACCAATTCAAGGTGAGGCAGGTATTTTGATTCCACCAACAGGGTTCCTAAAAGAGGCGTTTGATGTGTGTAAAGCGAATAATGTTCTTTTTGTTGCAGATGAAATTCAAGCTGGACTTGGGCGCTCTGGAAAAATGTTTGCCTGTGACTGGGACGAAATTATTCCTGACATGTACATTTTAGGAAAAGCACTTGGCGGGGGCGTGTTCCCAATTTCATGTGTTGTTGCAAATCGAGATGTTCTTGGCGTATTTAACCCAGGTTCACATGGCTCGACATTTGGTGGAAATCCACTTGCTTGTGCAGTTTCTATCGCATCACTTGATGTGTTAGAAGAAGAAAACCTTGTAGATCGTTCATTAAACCTAGGTAATTATTTTGTTGAACGCTTAAAAGACATCAACAATCCAATCATAAAAGAAATTAGAGGTAGAGGTTTATTTATTGGTGTTGAATTAACTGAACCAGCAAGAGCTTATTGTGAAAAGCTGAAAGAAAACGGATTATTGTGTAAGGAAACACATGAAACGGTGATCCGCTTTGCACCACCTCTGGTCATTACAGAAGAAGAATTAGACTGGGCAATTGAACGCATTAAACGTGTTTTATCCTAAATGCCTATTGAGGTGAAGACAATCAAGACGATTTTGTCATCTCAGGGTCTGATTGAACGAGGTAAGAGGTAAGTAAAATAAAGTAAAGTCTGTCACTAAAGATAGATTGAGAGGTTCATACAAAATGTGTGAACCTCTCTTTTATTTACCCTTAAACTTTTAGGTTGCATATTGTAGATCCTTAGGACCATTATATTGAAAATTACATTCTGATTTTTAGGCACTTGTGATTAATTTTACCATTTTTAATTGACTTTGATAATCATTATCACTTATCATGACCTTGTTAATAGAAAATGAAAATCATTATCAATTATACTTTTGAGATAAAATTCAATAATCATAAAGGAGTGGAACAGAATGGAAGCGATTATTAGTACTCATTCAGAAAATACATCATTATTGGCGATGCAAGAAAGAAGAGAATCCAATGCGAGGTCATATCCAAGAAGACTGCCTTTGGCGATTAAACGAGCAGAAGGTATTTACGTAACAGATATGGATGGCAAGAACTATATAGATTGTTTAGCAGGAGCGGGCACATTGGCTTTAGGTCATAACCATGCTGTTATCCGCGAAGCCATCGAAGGTGTTCTTCAATCATATTTACCTTTACATACACTCGATATTACGACACCAGTAAAAGAAGCCTTTGTTGATGAATTATTTGACTCATTACCTCGTTCTTTTGCAGAAAAAGCAAAAATTCAATTTTGCGGTCCTACAGGTGGAGATGCGATCGAAGCGGCTTTAAAACTAGTGAAAACAGCAACAGGTAATCGAGCTATTTTATCCTTTCAGGGTGGTTACCATGGATCAACACATGGAACTTTGAGTATTAGCGGAACAATAAGTCCGAAGAAAAAAATTCATGCACTCGTACCAGATACACACTTTCTTCCATATCCATATGAATATCGTTGTCCGTTCGGAATTGGTAAAGAAGGACACGAGGTTAGTAGTACATATATTGAGAATTTACTAGATGACCCTGAGAGCGGAATAGTCACTCCTGCTGGAATTATTGTTGAAGTGGTTCAAGGTGAGGGAGGATCAGTACCTGCCCCAGTAAAGTGGTTAAAAGAGCTTCGTCGTATTACAAAGGAGCGAAATATTCCGTTAATCATTGATGAGGTACAAACGGGAATTGGCCGTACTGGAAAAATGTTTGCATTTGAGCATGCTGGAATTGAACCAGATGTTCTCGTGTTATCAAAAGCTGTTGGAGGCAGTCTCCCACTGTCAGTTATGCTTTATGATCGTCGTCTTGATCAATGGGAACCAGGTGCACATATTGGAACATTCAGAGGAAATCAGATGGCAATGGCTACTGGGCAAGCAACATTACACTATGTGAAAGCAAATCAATTACCGAAACACGTTGATAAAATCGGTGCTTACTTAACGAATCAATTGCGTGCTATTCAAAGAGATATGTCCTCAATTGGCGAGATAAGAGGACGTGGTCTTATGCTGGGAATTGAAATCATTAACCCAACAAAAACCGCTAATCAAATTGGAAGTTACCCAGCATATCCGGAACTTGCTAGTAAAATTCAACAAGAATGTTTTAATCGCGGATTGATTTTAGAGGTTGGTGGTCGGTTTAGTACCGTTATTCGATTACTCCCTCCATTAATTATAACGAAAGAGCAAATCGATGATGTCCTGCAGCGTTTCTATGAAGCTATTAAGAGCGCAGAAACCCACTTCGGATTGCGATAGAAGGTGAACTGAATGAAAACTAATTTTGAACAATGGTTTCTGCATCCAAGTAATGAAAGTGATAAAACGTTCTTTGAACTAATGGATACCACGGTTAAGTTAATTGCTGACGAAACGAAGAAAGCAAACAAAGCATTTCATGGTAGTACTCGAAAAGCCATCGAATCAAGGGTAAAGGAAATAACGAATATACCTGCTAGTGGTCAAGAGTTAAATGTTGTTATGAAAGAGATTCAAGAGGTTATTGTAAGAAACTCTTTATTGATTTCTCACCCATCAGCAATGGCACATCTCCATTGTCCGCCGTTGTTGCCTTCGATTGCAGCGGAGGTGCTGATAAGTGCACTCAATCAATCGATGGATTCATGGGATCAGAGTCCAGCTGCTACGTACGTTGAGGAGGAGGTCATTAAGTATTTCATAAAACAAATTGGCTATTCACTTGATGCTGATGGAGTGTTTACAAGTGGTGGGACACAATCCAATTACATGGGACTCTTGCTTGCTCGAAATAAAGCTTGCCAAACCTATTTCTCGGTAAATGTTCAGGAGGATGGACTTCCGGTTGAAGCAAGCAAATTACGAATTCTTTGTTCAGAACATGCTCATTTTACTGTCCAGCAATCAGCGGCGCAACTTGGGCTAGGAATGAATTCTGTCGTTAAAGTTAGAACAAATGACAAACAAGAACTTTGTTTAGAAGATGCAAGGTTAAAGGTAGATCACCTGCTCCAGCAAGGGCTTCTTCCCTTTATGGTCGTAGCAACAGCGGGAACAACAGACTTTGGGAGCGTAGACTGTTTAACCGAGGTCGCAAAACTAGCTAATGAACACCAATTATGGCTACACGTGGATGCAGCTTATGGTGGAGCTCTGCTATTTTCCAATCAAAATCGTCATCTGCTAAATAATTTATCTACAGCCGATTCGATTACAATTGATTTCCATAAACTTTACTACCAATCGATTAGCTGTGGGGCGTTTTTTGTGAAACATAAGCAGTCTTTTCAACAAATTGCTTATCATGCTGATTACTTAAACCCTGAAGAAGATCAGGAAGACGGTATCATAAATCTTGTTGAAAAAAGTGTTCAAACGACAAAACGTTTTGATGCTTTAAAGGTATTGATGACCTTTAAATTAATAGGAACGGATACATTTGGAGAAATAATCGACTATACCATTCGAATGGCTAAAGAAACGGCACAGCTTTTACATCGTCAAACACAGTTTGAAGTACTCAATGAACCAGTCCTTAACGCTGTAGTGTTCCGTTATTTGCCCATCAATAATATAGAAGATAATCTCTTTGTGGATCAAATCAATCTTGAGCTACAGCGTTATTTCTATCAAAATGGTGAACTAATAATGGCCAAAACAAAGCAAAATGGAAAAGTGTATTTAAAATTCACGATGCTTAATCCACTAAATACGATTAGTGAAATGAAAGTTCATATAGAGAAAATCCAACAGATTGGAGAGAAAATTGAGAGTGAGAAAGGAGAGAAAAGCTATGAATATTCCGTTAATTACTAATCATCTTACCATACAAAATCTACTGAATTGTTACATGAAAGAAACGGGGAAAGGTATACTGCAGGATGCTACGAAAATAGCATTTCCATTAGAAGATGAGGGTAGTAAGTATGTATTTGTGATTCCCTTTATCAGTCAGTCCGTTACATTGTACGTGCCAGTTAACTATTATTCTGTAACAGGGCGTCATTTGTTTTCACCTACCATGTACTATCAAGTGAAAAACGATGAATTAAAACAGCTTGATTTTCTAACATTAATGTCTTATTTGCAAAAGGAGTTTGCCGAAACATCAAATAAGCCTGTTCAAAAGGAGGAACTTATTCTTAGAACAATCTTAAGTTATCAAACGATGAAAGGAATTCTTTCACATCGTAGTGATGATCTAGAGGAATGCTATCAAACGGAAAAAACATTTCTGCAATCAGAACAGTCTCTGTTAATTGGCCATCAAACTCACCCGACTCCAAAAAGCCGACAGGGAATCGATGAAGATGAAGAACATATTTTTGCTCCAGAGAGAAAAGGATCATTTCAGCTTCATTATTTTCAAGCAATAGATAACATAGTTGTGGAAGACTCAATTCTATCTCAAAGTGCTACCACTATTTTAAAAGAAGAACTAAAGAGAGACCCATTCGTTTCAGAAACATTTAAAGAAACGTATTGTCAGGAGGATGGCTTTTCTCTAATTCCTGTTCACCCCTTACAGGCGAGGAAGCTACTAGGAAGGGAAGATGTCTGCCAACAGATTCAATCTGGGAAGCTTTTATATCTTGGACCACAGGGACGAAAATTTCACCCAACTTCTTCAGTGCGCACTGTATACCATCAGGATGCGAAGTTTATGTATAAATTTTCTATACCGGTTAAAATCACCAATTCGTTACGGATAAATAAGCGAAAAGAGCTTGACCGTGGTGTGGAGGTGAGCCGTCTGTTGCAAAGCGTACTAAATGAAAAGTTAACAGTGCATCATCCTGCGTTTCGAATTATTCAAGACCCTGCCTATATTACGGTGAAGCTTGATACAGAAGAATCAGGATTTGAAGTGGTGATTCGTGAAAATCCGTTCCAACAAGACGAAGCAGCACGGACAACTTTACTTGCAGGTCTTTGTCAAGATCATATAAATGGTGGTCATTCTCATCTAGCAAATATCATTTATGATCTAGCGGAAAATGAGATGATTTCGACTGCACAAGCAAGTGAGGAGTGGTTTCGCCGGTATTTAAACGTAAGTTTACGTCCCCTTTATTGGATGTATGCCACATATGGGATTGCCCTTGAAGCACATCAGCAAAACTCAATTATAAAATTAGATGATAAGGGCTATCCTGCAACTTTTTATTACCGTGATAATCAAGGCTATTATTTTATGGAATCAAAATCGGAGTATTTAAAACAGGTTATTCCAACCTTAAATGAAAAAAGTGACACCATCTGTGCTGATTCAATTGCAGAAGAACGTTTTCGCTACTATTTCTTTTTCAACCACTTATTTGGTTTAATCAATGCATTTGGGGTGAATCGTCTTATTGATGAACATCGATTGCTGTTATTGCTGAAAGATGAATTAAGCGATTTACAGGAACAGTATGGTGATCATACTAACCTATTGCAATCTCTATTATATGAAGAAACGCTACCATGTAAGGCTAACTTGCTGACTAGGGTACATGATATGGATGAACTGGTAGGTTCCCTTGAGACACAATCCGTTTACACTCATGTTGACAATCCATTGTACAAAACGGTAGGTGAACGACATGGTGTCTAAGTTAACAATGAAACAGACCTATCCCTTTCGATATTACGATCCAACTAGTAAAAAGAACATATCGTTTCGTTACGTGAGTTTTGAAGATGATGTCAAATTACTTCATTCCTGGATGAATGAAAAGCATGTTGTTCCATATTGGAAGCTAGATCTTTCATTATCGGATTACAAACTTCATTTAAAGAATTTTCTACAAGATAACCACCAGACACTGTTGATTGGTGAGATAGATGGAGTGCCTGTAAGTTATTGGGAGTCATATTGGGTAAAAGGAGATTTAATCAAAAACTATTTTGAGTTTGAAGAATATGATCAGGGTATTCACTTGCTAATTGGTGAAAGAGACTATCTTGGAAAAGGGTATATTTATCCGTTACTCCTGACAATTTTAAGTAGTAAATTTCAAGTATCTGAAACAAATAGGGTAATAGCGGAACCGGATATTCGAAATGAAAAAATGATTCATGTGTTCAAAAGATGCGGTTTTACCCCCATTAAAGAGGTGGAACTCCCTGATAAAACAGGGCTACTAATGTTCTGTGAACGGAGCATGTTTGAAAGGAGGTGGAATGATTGGCAACTAAACAAATTCTAGACGTAATCGGAGTAGGGATCGGTCCTTTTAATCTTGGATTAGCAGCACTACTAGACAAAACAGAGTGCCAATCATTGTTTTTCGATAAAAAGCAATACTTCGAATGGCACCCAGGGATGTTGCTAGAAGGAACAACACTACAAGTACCATTTATGGCTGATGCTGTAACAATGGTCGATCCAACAAGTCGATTTAGCTATTTGAATTATTTACATGAGCAAAAGCGGCTATATCAATTTTATTTTTTTGAAAAGTTTCATATCCCTCGGAATGAGTACAATCACTATTGTCAATGGGTAGCAGAACAGCTTCCACAGCTTCAATTTGGTTTTGAAGTAGAGAATATTGAACGTACGGAGGAAGGGTATTACAGTGTGACTGTTTTTTCAACTAGTACGAAGGAGCGGAAAATATATTATACGAAGCATATAGTGATTGGAATTGGAACCAAGCCATATATACCTGAGAGATTTAGAGTAGCGAATAAGGATCGCATGTTTCACTCATCACAGTACATGAATAAACGTA
This sequence comes from Bacillota bacterium, assembly GCA_051750265.1. Classification (GTDB taxonomy): domain Bacteria; phylum Bacillota; class Bacilli; order Bacillales; family Bacillaceae; genus Metabacillus. The sequence goes on from JBNJJO010000001.1 coordinate 30,787, forward strand.
CGAATGCTCTAAATGCAAAATCTGTAACGATCATTGGCTCTGGACAGAGTGCGGCAGAAATTTTCTATGATCTTTTATCAAAGCAGCCCGATCATTTCTACCAATTATCCTGGTTTACAAGATCAAAAGGCTTTTTTCCGATGGAGTATTCAAAGCTAGGACTAGAGCATTTTTCTCCAGATTATACAAAGTACTTTTATCAATTACCGAAAGAAAAGAAGAAATCTGTCCTGAAAAATCAGGCATTACTATACAAAGGGATTAGTTTTTCAACCATTGCTGATATTTATGACTTATTGTATGAGCGATCGATTGGAAGCAACAAACCAAACATACATCTTCAAGCGTTGACCGAGCTAGTGTCGATAGAAGAATGGAATGATCAATTTCGCTTATCACTTTTTCAGCACGAACAAGAAGCAAGTAAGCAACTGGATAGTGATGTTGTGATCCTGGCAACAGGTTATCAGCCATATGTCCCGGATTGCTTAAAAGGAATCGAATCTATGCTCGAGTGGGATGAGGATGGACAGTTACTCATACAAGAAGATTATAAGGTGAAGACAAAGGATGAAGGCAGATACCATATCTTTGTTCAAAATGGTGAGCTTCATACACATGGTATTGGTGCGCCAGATTTAGGCCTTGGAGCATTTAGAAGTGCAACAATCGTCAACCAACTAGTAGGAAAAGATGTGTATCAAACATATGGGAACAATGTGTTTCAGCAGTTTGGAATGTAGGGAAAGAACGTGTCAAAAAGCCAAAAAGGTTTTATATACATTTGTTTACTTTCGACGTTAGTTTCAGAAATGCTACTATCACCTTTTTACCCCCAGCTTTTTTCTGAATATTTTCAAGTGGAAGGGGTACAAGCAACAAGTTTGTTTATTAGCTGCTGTCGGATTGTTGTGATTGTCATGACACCAATATGGACCATTTTTATGAAAAGATGGGGGCTTCAACATCTGATTCCAATTGCACTTCTGGCAATGGCAGGGTGTAAACTGCTTTTTCCGACAGTGGATAGCTTCTCACAGTTTTTAACGCTATCAATTCTATTACTATTTTTTCAAAGTAGCATCTATTTACTCTATCCTGCATTGGTAGCTGCCAGTAAAAATGAAGATGAAAAGGTGAAAGGAACAACGACGTACTTAGTTATTTTTCATGGAAGTGTGATCGTTTCTGGATTGCTTGGAAGCTTTGCGATCAATCAGCCATTGCCTTTGAATAGTTATTACATCTTTGCTTTACTCGATCTTTTTCTTGCAGCAGGTAGCTACTTTTTCCTTTCGAATCATGCGACTATGGTAAGATTCGATGAAAAGAAAAAGGTATCATCAAAGGGTGTGAAGTGGCAAGGGGAGTTTATCATTTATTTACTGATTGTATTTCTGTTTTTCCTTGGTCACAATGCAATCCGCCCTTTTTTTACAACCTTTTTAGAAAATACCTATAGAATGACCAAGCAAGATGTAAGTCTACTGTATGTAATGCCAAGTCTTGTCGCCATCATGCTTCAGTTTTTGTTACCGAAGAACTATCTGAAATCACATGTTAAAGCCATTTTACTTGTTTTAACAGGAATAACAGGGGGCATGGTGTTTCTTCATGCAGTTGTCAATCAATTTTGGATCTTTGTTTTTATTCGAATGATATATAGTATATGCTTTTTTGTCAGTTTGGTAGGAATTGATATTCTATTTTTTCAATTAGGAGTGGGAAAGAAATCACCCCTTTCTTATAGTCTTGTCATTTCAATGCAAAACATTGCTTTGTTATTTGCGCCAATGTCTGCATTGACAATGGTCGAAACGAGCGGTTTCAAAGGGCCGTTCTTTTTAAGCGGGATCCTATTAATTGGTTCAGCAATATGCTTGATCCTATTATCTTTATCGATTTTTAAACCTTCTATCTATCTACTAAAAAAGGGAGTTGGGCAACGTGAAAATATGTGATACACCTTTAACGATGTTAACAGAGGAAACTTGGAAGCTTGCCGATCAACAATTATTAGCTAAAATGCTCCAAGAATTTATCTATGAAGAAATTCTTATTCCGCATCTACTACGCGAAACAAATGGAATTCGCGATTATGAATGGACAGATAGGAAAGGAACGGTTTACAAATTTCAAGCGCATACGAGACTGTTCGATAGTGTCTCAGTTATCTCTGAAAGTATTGAAGTTATTCCAAATGAAGAAAAAGATATCCCGTTATCTCTTTCTCTTTTACTAAGTATACAAGAAGAAGGAAATATGACAGGCTCTACTGCAGGACATTTAGTCAGAGAATATTTACACACATTGGTGGCGGATACTCATTTAAAAGAAAGATCAAAAACCTCTGAGAAGCTTGTTGAATTGGATTATGCAGAGCTAGAAGGAGAAATGATTGGCCATCCGTGGATTACCTATAATAAAGGTCGAATTGGTTTTGGGTACGATGATTATATCCAATTTGCACCAGAACAAAAGAAAACTATAAAAATATCGTGGATTGCTGTTCATAAAAAAATTGGGACATTTCATTCGATCGAAGAATTGTCTTATAACCAGGTGATCGAGCAAGAACTTAGAGAAGAAACACGCCAGCGTTTTATTAATCGAATAATGGCGATGAACTTACAACCGGAACAATACTATTTTATGCCGATTCACTTATGGCAATGGAATCACTCGATTGTCACGATGTTCGCCGCGGAAATTGCTAAAAACGAAATCATTCCATTAGGGGAAGATGCAGATCAATACCTTCCACAGCAATCGATTCGTACATTTGTGAATGTGACAAATAAAGAGAATTACCATGTGAAATTGCCAATGAGCATTTTAAACACACTTGTTTACCGTGGTCTACCAGGTGAGAGAACAGTAATTGCTCCTGAAGTCACGACTTTTATGAAAAATATCCTCGATAATGACACGTTTTTAAAAGACGAATGTCGTCTTGGGTTATTAGGAGAAGTAGCAACGATGAATGTGGATCACCCTACTTTTAAGAATGTAAAGGGAACTCCATATCAATATCTTGAACTACTTGGAGTGGTATGGAGAGAGAGTATTTATAAGGAATTACAGAATGAAGAACATGCAATCACACTTGCTGCATTATTGCATGTAGATCATGAAGGAACACCATTTGTTTCAAAGCTTATTGAAAAGTCAGGATTGTCGGTCGAAGAATGGGTGAATAAACTCGCAAAAGCAATTTTACCGCCATTGCTCCATTATTTGTATCAATATGGTACTGTCTTTTCCCCACATGGCCAAAATACAGTGCTTGTGTTAAAGGAGTATGTGCCCGAACGAACGATTATGAAGGATTTTGTCGATGATGTAAATATTAGTGATCAACCGTTTCCAGAGCTGCTGGTTCTTTCAGATGAGCTGAAACAAGTGCTGCGAAGTGAAGCTCCAGAAGGTTTAACACAGTTTATTTTCACCGGATTATTTATTTGCCACTTTCGTTATTTAAGCAACATTCTAGAAGAGAAGGAAGGATTTTCTGAACACCATTTTTGGAGTGTAGTTCGCGAGGAGATCATTTCGTATCAACAGAGATTTCCACATTTACAAGATCGATACCAGCTATTTGATTTGCTACGACCGACATTTACAAAATTAACACTTAACCGCAATCGTATGTTTGATTATGGATATGGAGATGGTGAAGACCGACCACATGCAAGTGAGTACGGAGTGGTTGCTAACGCTCTTCATGTTAAAACACCGGAAAAGACGAGGTGAGAGTAAAACGAAAATCTGCTAATATCTTATCAATAGTTAATTCTTAGAAATTTGTTGAAATACTAAAAATAAGTATGAGTAAAAACCTTCTATTTCGTTACGGGAAGGTTTTTACTCATTTTCTTTTGTCTTCTTCCTAAGTTAGATCTAGGAAGGTTTCTTTGTGTGATTAACCTGGTCAATATCTCCGCTTTCGGATAGGATCGTTGCCTCGATTCACTTCCAATACCAGGAATTGACTTGATAATCTTATACTCTTCAATTTCTCCAGCTGAATCTTCTATTTTTGCTTCTTGTCGCACTAGAATATTTTCCTATTGAATATTGAATATGGCAATGAAGCCAGTATCAATTTACACTGACAACAACCGATTCACTGGACAAAAGAAACAAATCACTTCGAAATATCTTAACTCGCTCTCCTACGTTCCTCCAATATGGAAACAGAAAGCCAAAAGTTTCACCTTCATTTGTAAACCCACCATTATTTTTTATAATAATTAAACATATAATACACTGTTAATATCCTTCGGAATAGTTATAGCCCCTTTCGTAAAACAAGGTATTTAATACATATTGGAAAGAGAGGAGGATTAATATGATTAAATTAACAATTGGAACTAAAACCTTTGAAATGAGAACGATTAAGGTAACGATTTGGAATGAATATATAGATGAACAGAAGGATCCAGAGGTAGCTGCCATTTATCCAAAAGGGATACATAAAGCAATAGCTGAAGGCCTTCTTCCGTATGGTTTTCAGCTTCGAACATCTACATTAGATCAGCCAGAGCACGGTTTAACAGAAGATGTACTGAATCATACAGATGTATTGATATGGTGGGGACATGTAGCTCACGACAAAGTAGCAGATAAAATTGTTGAAAGAATTTATCAAAGAGTACTTAATGGAATGGGATTGATCGTGCTGCATTCTGGGCATTTTTCGAAAATATTTAAAAAGTTAATGGGCACAAGCTGTGATTTAAAATGGAGAGAAGCCGGTGAGAAAGAAATATTATGGGTAGTTGATCCAGCTCATCCTATAGCGGAAGGCATCGGTCAGTATATTGAAATCCAACAGGAGGAAATGTACGGAGAATTTTTTGACATTCCTACCCCTGATCAGCTTATATTTATCGGTTCCTTTGAAGGTGGGGAAGTATTCCGGAGCGGCTGTGCTTATCATCGACGACTTGGAAAGATCTTTTACTTCCAACCTGGACATGAGAAGCATCCTACTTATTATAATAAAGAGATTTTAAGAGTCATAGCGAATGCTGTAAAATGGGCTGCAACACCGCATGGAGCTGAACCTTTATTTGGAGAGGTAAAGCCTTTAGAATAAGTAAAGAAAAATTTAGATGCTGGAATTTAATTTAACTACCATCTACTTAATGTTAGATCAAACTCGGTGAAGATTAATTTTCCATTACTTACATTAGATGTTTGATTTTCTCCTTCATATATATACTCCGGCTTTACAATTATGTACAAATGTATCGGTAATAGGTTGGAATATCTAAATATAAAAATGTGTTGTACTAAATACCATTGTATATATCTTTATATAGTTCTCTCATTTAGGGATTACTATTTTTAGCTTTCTTAAGAAACGGAAAAACCTTGGTGAATGGGGTAACTTCTTTACAGAATTTTAAGCACGTAAGCCAAACTTACCCTACTTTCTTCCACAAGAGAATCCTACCTTTTATTATCTCCTACTAAGACAGCTATAAATGAGAGCTGATGAATAAATCCTTAACCTTTATATCACAATATAACAATAAGGAAAAAAGAGATTACGGTTATGAATATAAACCAATCTACAAAAATTCCAACAAATATATCAGAAAATCAAAAGAGGTTAGAAGGCGTTCTTTCTAACTGTGCTGATCTCACTATATTTTGGGATTTTTTTCTTTGAATGATTAAGAGAAGACGGAATTCGTTACCAAGGCAGATTGGGTCAGCAGTAAGTATCGTTGGAGCGTTGATTGTAGGTGAAGCCGCCATTAACATCGCTTCTCCGGCCATTGTCATTTTAGTCGCATTAACTGGAATTGCTTCTTTTGCGAACGTCCAATAGCGGGCGAGGACTAATAGGAAAATATGGATTATTAATATAAAGTGAAAACTTCTATATAAATTGTAATATTACATGCAACACGCTTTATGGTCATAGGGAGAACCCTCGTTGTGTAGCTTTGGTGGCCTAGACCAATATGGGACAGCTACGTTTTTGCTATTTCAACGGATTTCGAATAATGTAGACCCTCAAAGGATGAGACTATATGGGTCGCACCCCCTTGACCGGCCACTTTTGGATGCTATCGTCTAGTCACTTTTTGTGCTTGGGAGCCGTATGGAATGGATATTTGAAGCAGAATATCGGTGTGAAGGAACGTGTGGTTCCCTGAAAAAAACACACCATATGACAAACATAATCGCTTGTTTGATCAAACTTACCACTTTCAAACAAGTAATATTCTTTTTTATTTCCCATGTAATCTCATTCTCTATCACTCTAAAAAACCTGTTTATTGTTAAGAAAGATCCAATTGCCGTGTGATATAATCTGCTGTGCGAATTGCCAAGGCAACAGTAGTCAATGTCGGATTGGCAGCTCCTGTGTTAGATAATATGCTGTTGTCAGCTACATAGAGCCCTGCTATGCTATGGACTTGACCATAGCGGTTCGTTGATGAAGTGGATGGGTCATCGCCCATTCTGCACGTTCCCATAACATGATAATCGCTTCCAGGAGGGCTGATACAAATTTCAGGTTGCTTGCTTGATCCTAAGGCAGCAGCAGCTTTATTAATACTTTCCTTCAATTGGTTAATGACAGATTGATCTTTTGCACTGAAGGCAAAATCAACTTGGATTTCTGGAACCCCGTACATATCCCTTTTCTAGGTAAAGCATGTTTTCATATCGGGATTCTACCTTGCCAAAAGACCATGTTTCAACATTGTATTCTGCTGTTTGATCCAGTGTTTTATATCTCTCGGAGATTCCAAACTGGATTTGAGACGGACGGCTTTCTGTTTGCGGTATCAGAAGTTGAATCCACTGTAAACTATTCTGGACGTTACTAAATGGTTGAACTATTTGGAAACTTGATCTCAAAAAAGAATGAATGGTTAAATAATGACCGATCGCTCTTCCCTTTATCCCGGAGGAAAGTAAGAGGCGCGGAGTTTGAAAAGCGTTTGCCGAAAGGATTACGTTTTTTGCTTTTAATTCATAAACTTTTTTTCTGGAGTCATTACTTTGATCCCGGTGACTTTCTCTTGATCAGTAAGTAGTTGTACGACTCTGGCATTGATTGCCAAATCGAATGATCGTTGCACTAGTGCTGCGGCTAAAAACGAAATAGAACTGAAATATACGACTGGCCCATATTTGGCCGGTTCCAGATTTTCTGCTCGCGGAATGACTGATGCTTCGGGGAAACCACTCTCCCATAGACGTGTAAGGAAGGTATGGGTAAGTGGATATGTTGTCTTTGTGACTAACATCATCTGTTCTGCGATATTATAATAAAACTCCCATTCTTTGGTATCTATAGGATAATCGATCCATTCAGAAACGTGCATGCGAGGGCTGGCAAGGCCCCAGAACAAAGTTAGTCCTCCAAGAGCAATCACTTCTCTCGCACCAGGCAAGTCGGAAGCAAATGGCCAATTGATCTCGATATTTTTGGATTTAAAAAATAGTCATCAAATCTACCCGCGAGAGTAGGGAGGTTGCCCGCATGGGTTTGTAACAAGATCGGTCCTGCTTCCACAACGCCGATTTTTTTGTCGGTGTTCTTCAGTTGTTCACATAACCTTGAGATAGCCGCTCCACCTCCTGCCCCTGTTCCGACGACGAGAACGTCATAATCAGTTTGAGCCATTTCCTCCAACGAAGTTAGTGGAATAAATTGATCCTGAAATTTTAGTGGTACCTGAGGGGGGCAAGAGGGGATACTGTTCAAGACTCTGTTTGGCACTGCTTGAGAGGGGATTTTTACTGTTTGTCCGCCGATATTTTGATCGATCCAAGGAATGTGTGGATTGAAGAAGATAAGCTGTTCTATTGAGATACGATATCTTTTCGCAATTGTACGGAGTGTATCTCCGTTAAATGCCGCAATAATTCGCATTATTTTCACATCCTTTTACTAAAGACTACTTAATAATGTATATTAACAACGTTTATTTTTATGATTTTTTTATACTAAGTTTAATATGCAGGTTAGATTATTCATTTCATGCTTTTAGTTAACTGGACAAGTAAAATGAGTGAAATGAAAGTCAAAGAAGTAGGTCAAGAAAAGATAAGATAATAGTTTAATAACATAAGCTTCATATTATAAGAATTCATTTATATATGTAAACTTAAAGTAATTTCATGTTGACATACTTTGTTTTTCGAATATAAAATAAATTAGATAAACAAAATTTCTTAATCTCAAATGGAGGAATACGATGAAAATACAAGAAATGACATACATAGCTTTATTTACAGCTGTTATGGGAGCTTTAGGACTGGTTCCGCCGATCATGTTATCATTTACACCTGTTCCGATTACGCTTCAAACATTAGGTGTTTTACTTGCTGGAGGTGTTCTAGGTGCTAAGAAAGGTGCTTGGAGCCAAATTGTTTTTTTATTAATAGTTGCTGCCGGTATGCCGCTTTTATCTGGTGGACGAGGTGGACTCGGAGTATTTGTAGGACCTAGTGCTGGGTACTTACTTGCGTATCCTATTACCGCTTTTTGTATCGGCTATCTCCTATCTCGTGTTAGCACATTAAGATTGCGAACGGTTTTACTTACGAACCTTACAGTAGGAATTTTTTTAATTTACTTAATTGGCATACCTGTTCAAGCATTTGTTATGAATATTCCGCTTCTACAAGCTATAAAATTAAGTGTTGTGTATATCCCAGGAGATGTATTGAAGGCCATACTAGCTTCTTATTTAGTATATAAATTACGTAAGTCTCCAGTCATTTATCGTAAGTTATCTAAATCTATCAAAACACTTTGATGTCCCTCTTGTTGGTTGTAAGGTTAAAATGGAGATTGCTTTTATTGTTTAGAAAGGAGAAAAATCATGGGTAACATTACGAACACATATGCACAACACGCTCACGATTTCCCTGACAAAATAGCGATCCAAACTATTGACGAAAAACTAACTTATCGTAAATGGTATGATCTCATTTGCAAAACAGCTAATTGGTTTGACTCTAGACAAAGTTCAACTAACACGGTAGGACTTCTTATGCCAAACGGTGTACCTTTTCTACAGCTCTTTATAGGTGCTTCCACAGCTGGCTGGGTTACTGTTCCTTTTGATCTAAAGTGGAAGGGAGCAGAAATCAAAAAACGTCTGGCTCTCTCCCAGCCATCGATTGTGATCACAACTAGGGACAAGTATTCTATGATGAAAGAAGTCTATCAACATGTCATGATTTGGGAAGATTGTTTGGAGGAAATTAAGAAGACTGCTAGTGAGCGAAGAAAAGAGAATGAGGGAGATCTCCCGTTTTATATGGGATTTACCTCTGGATCAACAGGTGAACCGAAAGCGTTTATTCGTTCACATGAATCATGGATTAATAGTTTTGACTGTAATCGTTTTGATTTTCATATCGAGGAAAAAGATCACGTCCTCATTCCAGGATCACTTATTCATTCTCATTTTCTATATGGAGCGATCAGTACTTTATTTTTGGGAGGTACCGTATATCTACTAGAAAAGTTTTCAATTATTCAATCATTAGAATGGATACATACACAGCCTATTTCGGTTATCTATGTGGTCCCAACTATGCTAGAAGCCTTCCTAAGGGAGAAAGTTATGATTGAGAAGAATTTGAAAATTATTTCTTCTGGTGCCAAGTGGGAAGAACATTCTAAGCTAAAGATCCGAGAAATGTTCTGTAACTCCTTCATGTACGAGTTCTATGGAGCTAGCGAGCTAAGTTTTGTGACAGTATTATCTAATAATGAAACCAAACAGAAGCCTGGTTCTGTAGGAAAACCATGTCATAACGTAGAAATCCAAATACGCACATCAACTAAGAAACGAGCAAAAAACGATGAAGTCGGGAAAATCTATGTAAGAAGCAAAATGTTGTTTAGTGGATATTTGAATTCTGAAAAATGCACGATTCAATCGATACAGGATGAGGATGGGTGGATCACGGTTGATGATATGGGTTATCTCGATGAAGATGGTTTCTTATTTATTGTCGGACGCGAAAAGAACATGATCTTGTATGGAGGAATCAATATCTACGCTGAAGAGATTGAAACTGTACTATCTTCACATCCTGATGTTGAAGCAGTCGCAGTTGTAGGTACAAACGATCCATATTGGGGGCAAATTGTCTCGGCTGTTATACAGGGGAAGGCTACCAAAATGGAACTTAGAAAACGATGTAAAATAAAATTAGCATCGTATAAGATTCCCCGCAATTGGCATTTCATGAAAGAGATCCCCCTTACGACTAGTGGCAAGATAGATCGTCCTAAAATTCAAGAAATGCTAGAAAGACAGGTGAATAGCTATAAAAAGAGCGGTGATCGTACAAGCTAAACGAACCCCTATTGGTAGGAAAAATGGGATGCTGCATACGTTTAGACCACATGAATTGTCAGCACCTCTTCTCCAGTATTTAGCAAGCAAGACAGAAAATAAGATTGATGATGTGATAATGGGAAATGTGGTGGGGCCGGGAGGTAATGTAGCACGCCTATCAGCATTAGAGGCTAGTCTCCCCCAAAGTGTACCAGGGGTAACTCTCGATCGGCAATGCAGTGCGGGACTAGAGGCGATCCGAATGGCTTGTTATTTTATCCAAGGGGGAGCAGGCAGGTGCTATATTGCAGGTGGTGTAGAAAGTACAAGCACCTCTCCCTATCAAGAAAGGGCACGATTCTCGCCTGATGCCATTGGTGATCCCGATATGGGAGTCGCAGCAGAATTTATAGCTCGAAAATACGGAATTACAAAAGAAATGCAGGATGAATATACACTTCTAAGCTATAAACGTAGTATGGACGCTTATCGAAAAGGATGGTATGAACAAGAGATCCTAGCTTTTCATTCATTCAATAAAGATGAAGAAACCCTCAAGGAACGTAACATGGAAAAACTAGTAAAACGTGCGACTCCGGCTTTTATAAAGGAGGATGGTACAGTTACAGCGGCCAACAGTTGTGGTATTCATGATGGTGCCTGTGCAGTTTTGGTTATGGAAGAAAATATGGCCAACGAGCTCGGTCTTCAACCTGTATTACGCTTTATTGATAGCCAAGTATGTGGTGTGAACCCCTATTATCCAGGAATTGCCCCTGTACCAGCAATCCAACAATTAGTCGAAAGAAACCAGTTATCAATTGAGGATATTGATCTTATAGAAATAAATGAAGCATTTGCAGTTAAGATTGTGGCTTGTGCTCAAGAACTCTCCATTCCATTTAGCAAGTTGAATGTGCATGGAGGTGCTCTAACAATTGGACATCCATACGGTGCTTCTGGTGCAATTTTACTAACGCGTTTGTTCTATGAAGTACAAAGAAGAGACGAAAAATCGAAGTATGTATTAGCAGCGATTGGTAGTGGCGGTGGAATAGGAATAGCTATGTTATTTGAAGTGCTGGTATGAATAAAATAGGAAAGGGCTTAGGAAGTAATCCTAAGCCCTTTTAAACACAAATTAATTAAGTAAGCTTACTAATCTTAATCTCTAAACTTTGTCCAAAAATCTCTCAACAATCTTGATTTATCAATCATCCGACAAAATGAATCAAAATCCTCACAACGCGATACCTTAAAAAATAAGATGTGCCATTAACACAATAATCGGTAACGATATAATCGTACGTTGTAAAAAGATAACGACTAAATCAATGAAGGATACTGGTAATTTGGATCCTAATAATAAACCACCAACCTCAGACATGTAGATAAGTTGTGTGATCGATACACAGCCAATGATAAAACGAGTCATTTCACTTTCTATGCCACTGCCAATGATTGCTGGCAAGAACATATCTGCAAAGCCGACAACTATTGTTTGAGAGGCTTCAGCAGCTTCGGGAACTTGCATAAGATCTAGTACTGGAATAAAAGGAGCACCTAGTATTTTAAAGACTGGTGTGTATTCAGCAATGATCAACGCGATTGTGCCAATAGCCATAACAATTGGAAGTACACCTAGCCACATATCAAAAACGTTCTGTATGCCACCTTTTAAAATGTTTACGTAATTATTATTTCGTTTTGCCTGGTGTACTGCTTGTGAAATTCCCCAATTCAGGGCTGTTACATCCTGTGGAACAATTTCATCAAGCTTTTCTTTTTCAACAATATAGGTATCAGATTTTCTAGATAGCGGAGGAATTCTTGGACTAATAAAAGCACAAGCAAGACCAGCTAGTACAATTGTTAAATAGAAAGGACCAAAGTAAGAATCAAGCTTTAAATAGCTAATAATTACGATTGTGAAGGTGATTGAAACGACAGAAAAGGTTGTACCAATCACTGCTGCTTCACGCTTCGTATAATAGCCATCTTCATATTGTTTGTTCGTTAAAAGTACTCCTATCGTACCGTCACCAAGCCAAGAGGCTAAGCAATCGATCGATGAACGACCAGGTAATGTGAACAGCGGCCTCATTATCTTTGTAAATAATGCACCACATAATTCGAGAAGGCCAAAATCAAGTAGCAATGGTAGAAATAATCCCGCAAAAAGGAATACTGAAAATAAAACAGGAATTAAGTCAAAAAGTAATAATCCACCTGTATTTTCAGACCATATTGCATTGGGTCCTACCTTAAATAATCCCATGATTGAGAAAATCATTCCTAGAACCCTTGCGATTTGCCAAATCCATGATACGTGAAATAATTTATCTAGAAATGGTGATTTTAGAATATAAGAAGGTTTAAATACCTTAGCCTGTAAAGATAATAATGCTGTAATAGCTATAATGATTGTTGCGATATAAGGTAAGTAACCCGCTAGAAGGCCCTCAACAAAATTTGCTAGAATAGCGACTGAAATCGTAAACTCACCATTAATTGATAATGGGATTACAAATAAGAAAATACCTATTAATGAAGGGATGATAAATTGTAAATAGTCTTTTACACTATAAGATTCCTCTCGTTCTTTATTCGCAATTTGTTGCACTGGTTTTTCCATTGAATACACCTCTTTTTATAATTGTGAATTTCAGTAAATCAAAAACTCCTCCTTTTTAAAATAAAGGTTATATCTCTAATAAATGCAAGTTCTATGCCATTAAAAAAGGCCTCTTTTTTTTGATTTATTCGAATTAAAAGATAAAAACTGCAAAATAAGTTAGCATTAACATGCAAAAAAATTGGCTGAAATGAAATAATATCATGAAATGTAGGTGACTTAGAAATAATATTTAAAACAATTTAAAGAAAGTTTTTTGAACAATTCTTAGGTACCCTAAAAAAATATGGTTAAACATTATAACTAGCTAGACATTCTAGAATCTCTTTCGATCTAACCCTAGAAGTCTTTTACTATGATAAGATCCTTCATTTTTCCCTTTCCCTTGTCATAATACACTATAATAGTGAGCTCTTTGCTTTATAGTATTGATTGACACTTTTGATTGTTTTGCCCTTAATAATGACTGGTTCAAAACCTGTATTATCTACAATAGTTGCAAGACAATCAATGCCAAGATCAATCCCCATTATAAGAGTGGGATCAAAACCCGCTTTCTAGAAAAGTAGCCATTTCATTCGAATTATTTTTTACATTACTAACGATCGTATTGATGTCATTAACGGATTTTGACACCTCTTCTGCTAATTTCCGTACTTCATCAGCCACTACGGCAAAACCTTTACCAGCCTCACCTGCACGGGCTGCTTCAATGGCAGCATTTAAAGCATAAAGCAAGTGAATTTGTTTGGTTAGCTATATCACTAATGAATGAAACGAGGTAAGTTACCTCATTTGTTTGAGATTCTAAGTGGCGACCAAGCCCCAATTTAGCTAAAAACTGCTATGGGGCTTGGTCAGTGTTACGGTTATTATAAGAAAAACGTGACCTTTTCCACGTCTAAACTTATTATTAAGAATATTAACATACAAAGGGTGGTGGGTAGATCGTGCAAAATCGATATAAAAGTGGTGAGCCCTTAATGAAAGAGGTTGGTCACACTCAAGTAACAACTAATTCCGTTGCGTTTTGGAATTTAGGGCAAGCAGGCATTTTAATAAAGGGAAAGCAAGAAGATGGATGGATATGCATAGATCCTTATTTAACAGCAAGTATTGAAGAATCAGATCCACAATCAGAGTTTAAGAGAGCATTTTCTCCAATTGTGGAACCATCGATGTTAAAAAATATAGATGGAATATTGGTGACCCATGAACATGAGGATCATCTTGATTTAGCAACAGTTAAAGAACTTGCACATGTGTCAACCGATACTATGTTTATTGTGCCAGCACCAAGCGAATCTTTACTAAGTCGCTCGGAAAGTAAAATCAATCGTATTGCAGCAAAAGCAGATGAACCATTTTCTATCAAGGGATTTAAGATAACACCAATTCCTGCAGCGCATACGAATTATGAGGTAGATGAAAATGGTGACCATGTTTATTTAGGTTACTTTATTGAAATTAATGGTATCCGCTTATATCACAGTGGAGACACAGTGATCACTCCTTTCCTAATTGAGAAAGTGAAAGCGTTTAAACCACATGTTGCGTTTCTTCCAATTAATGGTGGTGACTTTTTCCGGACATCAAGAGGAATTATTGGAAATATGAGTTTCCGTGAAGCTGCTGACTTTTCTGTAGCGATCGGAGTAGACCTCGTCATTCCGATCCATTTTGATATGTTTCCTACTAACAGGGAAAACCCTGCTTATTTTGTCGACTATTTGTTCCATCATTATCCAGCACAAAAATTTCATATGATAGTTCCTGGTGAAAGGTTTATTTATCATAAATAAACATGAAAAATAATAGATAGAAAATTCTAATTAATTTTGACAATCTAATTTTAGGGAATTATGATAGGCTTATCATTGAGTTTAAAGAGAGATTTTTGGTACATATAAAGTGAAAGTTTAATAGGAAAATTAAGAGAAAGATACAAAACTAGGAGGGCTAAATATGAATCAATTGATTCACACGATTAATCAGAGAGCACAACAATGTACATGCGAAAATCATGAAAAGATTAATATGGTTTGTTACGTTCAAGAGGATGCAATTCGTGAGCTTCCAGCTTTTCTACAGGAAAAGCGTTGTAAAAACTTAATGCTTGTTGCAGATGAAAACACATGGGAAGCGGCTGGGACGATTGTGTCACATCTTCTTGATGAAGCTGAAATTTCCTATTCTATCTGTATCATTTCTCCAAATTCCCAAGGCGATGTCATTGCAGATGAGCAGACGATTGTTGAAATTTTGCTGCAGGTTCAAAATGATACGGACATGATTGCTGCAGTTGGTTCTGGGACAATACATGACTTGGTACGTTTCGTTTGTTCTAAAGTGAAAAGCGGATTTATTTCAATTCCAACAGCGGCGTCTGTTGATGGATTTACCTCAGCAGGTGCTCCTATCATCATCAAAGGAGAGAAGAAAACGATTCAAACCATTTCTCCACAAGCTGTTTTTGCTGATTTAAATATCCTTACAAAAGCACCAAAAAAATTAACTGCTGCGGGATTTGGAGATATGGTAGGCAAATCGACATCTTTGGCAGATTGGTTGTTTTCTAGAGACATTGGGAATGAACCGTTTTGTCCACTTGCCTATGAGTTAACCGAGCAAGCTTTGAAAGTATGTGTAGATGAAGTTCATGAGATTTCAAATGAAACTACGGGGGGAATCAAAACCTTGTTTGAGTCGTTACTCATTTCGGGATTTGCCATGTTGATTGTCGGACACTCTCGTCCAGCGTCAGGTGCAGAACATCATCTTTCTCATTATTGGGAAATGGAATTTATAAAAGAAAACAGAAGGCAATTATTGCATGGGGCAAAGGTTGCAGTTGCAACCATTATCATCGCCCGGTTGTATAAAGATTTGAAACAGTTGCAGGAAAAGCCAAATACTCAAGCATTTGATCATATTGCAGAACCAGATGAATTAATTGAAATCTTAAGTAAAGTGGGATCACCTACAAAACCTAGTGATTTAGGAATTGATGACAATTTAGTTGCAGAATCTCTGCGAAATGCCCATGAATTAAGAGATCGGTATACTGGGTTAAAATGGTTTAATGAACAACGTATTTTGAATGCGTGATTGAACGATTAACGATATAAAAATTTTTCTATCCAAATAGGCTGACTCATAAGCAAAGTATCAGACCCCTAAAACCGAATATATTTAGCTTTTTGACTAAATAAAAAGCAATATATAGGTATAGTCGGAGGGGTTAGACACTTATGAGTCAGCTTCTTTTGTTATATTGGAAATCGAAAAAAAACAACTTCAATAAAATTAAGGTGATTATTTGTACGTACAAGTGTATAATAAATGATACGAAACCCACGAAATCACTTATTAAGTGATAAATGGAAAGGAATTAGATTTCTTTAGTTATCACAATGAGGTGAACCATGAAAGAGAAACAAACACCAAAGTATTTACAATTAAAACAAGAAATATTGTCATGGATACATTCTGGGAAATTAAAACCAGATGAAAAAATGCCATCAGAGAACGAAATTGTTAATCAATTTCAGATCAGTCGTCATACAGTAAGGCAAACGTTAGGTGTATTGGAAAAGGAAGGCTGGCTGTATAAAGTTCAAGGGAGAGGGACGTTTGTTGCACAGCCAAACACGAAGGAAAACAATGAAAATAAAACAATCGCCATTATCACGACATATATCTCAGATTATATCTTTCCACATATTGTCCGAGGAGCAGAGGGAACGATTCGTAACAATGGGTATCATTTAATGCTCTCAAGCACCGACAATGATAAAGAGAAGGAAAAGGAAAGTCTAAAAATGTTAATGAGCCAGCCTTTGAAGGGGTTAATTATTGAACCAACGAAAAGTGCTCAAGGAAATACCAATCTAAATTATTTCTTGGCATTAGAATATCAGCATATCCCCTTTGTCATGATCAATGAAAAATACCAGGAGCTTAATTGTCCAACAATTAAAGTGGATGACGAAGAAGGCGGATTCCTGGCTGCTGAGCACTTAATTCAATTAGGTCATACAAACATCTTAGGATTCTTTAAAACGGATGATTTGCAAGGGATAAATCGCTTAAAAGGTTTTATACAGGCACATAAAAAATTCCAAGTGCCCCTACGTCCAAATTCAGTTATTCATTATACGACTGAAGACAAATATGGAGATTTTTTCCAAAAAGCGCTATCGAAATTGTTGAAGCATGACCACTCTGAACGACCTACTGCAATTGTGTGCTACAACGATCAATTAGCTATTCATATCATGGAGATTGTTAGAAGTTTTAGTTTGAACATCCCTGATGACATGTCGATCGTCGGCTTTGACGATTCATCGATTGCAACAGCTACAGAAGTAAAGCTAACAACACTGTCTCATCCAAAATCACATTTAGGTGAACAAGCAGCTAATTTGCTTATTGAGATGATTGAGAAAAAACATAAAAATCAACCTGAAGATATCGTTTTTAAACCAGAGCTAATTGTGAGAGGATCAACAACACCAATAAAAACCAAACATTAGTAGGGAGCCTTTTAGATAAAAGGTTTCTTTTTTTTGTTTAGGAAAGGCTGTTTTCGTAAAGATTGTTGCTTTTCGTAAATAACTATACTTTACGGATATAGCCTATCTTCGTGCTCTTTTGGCTTGTTTACTAAGTGGTATTCTCTTGAAATTGCTTATAGTTTCTACGATAAAAATCCAAAAGCCGATTTTTATAAGTCTAAAGCAACAAACTTTTAGAAAAGAGCCTTAGGAAATGATAAAATTCCAGGACTGTGGATACGTGCTCTTCATCCAGCTCCAGCAGTCGAGGCTGAACAAGGCGCTTGCGTTTTTCTAATGAGCCAAGTAAAGAATAAAATTTTT
Source organism: Bacillota bacterium (assembly GCA_051750265.1). Classification (GTDB taxonomy): domain Bacteria; phylum Bacillota; class Bacilli; order Bacillales; family Bacillaceae; genus Metabacillus. The sequence goes on from JBNJJO010000001.1 coordinate 48,636, forward strand.
TTGAAAAATGTATAGAAAAATTGTACGTACAAGTATATAATGATTTCATGAAGTTATAAGTACAACTAAAGTTAAGGGAGTTGGTTTCGTTGTTAGAGAAACTAAAGCAAGAAGTATATGCTGCGAATCTGGACCTACCTAAATATAAAATGGTTACGTTTACTTGGGGAAATGTAAGCGGTATCGATCGTGATTCTGGATTAGTTGTGATCAAACCAAGTGGCGTACCATATGAGGATTTAAAAGTTGAAGATATGGTCGTAGTAGATTTAGAGGGTAATAGAGTTGAAGGTAATCTTAACCCATCTTCAGATACAGCTACACATTTAGTTTTATATAAAGCCTTTCCAAAGATAGGTGGGATTGTACATACACACTCACCGTGGGCAACAGCATGGGCTCAAGCAGGTAAAGGAATTCCTGCATTAGGAACAACACATGCAGATTATTTTTATGATGAAGTACCTTGTACAAGACATATGACGGAAGAAGAAATCAATGGTGCCTACGAACTTGAAACAGGTAATGTCATTGTTGAAACGTTTAAAGAGTTAGATCCAATGGCAATCCCGGGAGTTCTAGTAAACTGTCATGCACCTTTTACTTGGGGTAAAGATGCGCATAATGCCGTTCATAATGCAGTGGTATTAGAAGAAGTTGCAAAAATTGGTTCAAGAACACTAAGTCTAACACCAGACGTTGAACCTATGGATCAGGCTTTACTTGATCGTCACTTTCTTCGTAAGCATGGTGTGAATGCATATTACGGGCAAAAATAGATTACTAGGAGGATATAAAAATGTCTAAAAAATACGCCATTGGAGTCGATTATGGTACGCAATCAGGTCGTGCTGTTTTAGTAGATTTATCAAATGGATCAGAAGTTGCAGATCACGTTACTCCTTATCGACATGGAGTTATTGATGAAAAACTACCAAAATCAGGAATAAAATTAGAACATGACTGGGCTCTACAGCACCCAGCAGATTATATTGAAGTGTTAACGACTAGTGTACCTGCAGTCATTCAAATGTCAGGAGTTAACTCAAGTGACGTTATCGGATTAGGGATTGATTTTACAGCTTGTACAATGCTTCCAGTTGATCATTCCGGTTCACCACTTTGCTTTGATCCAGAATTAAAGGATAACCCTCATAGCTGGGTGAAATTGTGGAAGCACCATGCAGCACAGGATGAAGCAAATTTAATTAATAAGATAGCTGAAGAACGAGGAGAGGCTTTCTTGCCAAGATATGGTGGGAAGATTTCTTCGGAATGGATGATAGCAAAGGTCTGGCAGATATTAAACGAAGCACCTGAAATTTATGATCAAACGGATCGTTTTCTAGAGGCAACAGATTGGGTTGTTTCCTCAATGACAGGCAATATTACTAGAAATAGCTGTACAGCAGGCTATAAATCGATCTGGCACAAACAAGATAGCTATCCAAGTAAAGATTTCTTTAAAGCATTAGATGCTAGGCTTGAAGATGTAACAGAAACGAAACTAAGAGGCGACATTCTTCCACTTGGTACAAAAGCTGGAGAACTTACAGCAGAGATGGCTGAAAAAATGGGATTACAACCAGGAATTGCGATTGCCGTTGGAAATGTAGATGCACATGCTGCTGTACCAGCAGTCGGTGTAGTTGAACCAGGTAAGCTTGTAATGGCAATGGGCACATCAATTTGCCATATGTTGCTTGGTGAAGATGAACAAGAAGTTGAAGGAATGTGTGGAGTCGTTGAAGATGGAATTATTCCAGGATTTATGGGATATGAGGCAGGACAATCTGCTGTAGGCGACATTTTTGAATGGTATGTTGAGCAAGCGGTACCTGCATATGTGAAGGATGCTGCAGAAAAAGACGGAATGGGCATTCACCAATGGTTAGAAAGCAAAGCTACAGAATACAAACCAGGTGAAACAGGCTTGCTAGCACTTGATTGGTGGAATGGAAATCGCTCTGTGTTAGTTGACACAGATTTAACTGGTCTCCTACTTGGCTGTACGTTGTTAACAAAGCCAGAAGAAATTTATCGTACATTACTTGAAGCAACAGCATTTGGAACACGTAAAATTGTCGATGCTTTTCACAATAACGGCGTAGAGGTTAATGAACTATATGCTTGTGGAGGTTTACCACAAAAAAATGAATTATTAATGCAAATTTATGCTGATGTAACAAATCGTGAAATTAAAATAGCGGATTCAAAACAAACGCCTGCATTAGGTGCTGCGATGTTTGGAGCTGTTGCTGCAGGTGTAGAAAATGGTGGATATGACTCGATCGTTGAAGCTGCGAAAAACATGGCGCGTGTAAGGAAAGAAACGTTCAAACCAATTCCAGAAAATGTGGCAGTTTATGAAAAACTGTATCAAGAATACTCAAAACTGCATGATTATTTCGGTCGTGGAGAGAACGATGTAATGAAACGTTTGAAGTCAATTAAAGAAAACATACATTGATATTAATAAAACCTATTAATCTTTTAAACACTTAAGGAGGAAATAATAATGGTAAATGTAAAAGCTTATGAATTTTGGTTTGTAACAGGTAGTCAGCATTTATACGGTCCAGAAACGTTAAATGAGGTTGCCCATCATTCGCAACAAATCGTTGCAGGATTAGACAACCATTCAAAAATCACATCAAAAATTGTATTTAAACCAGTGGTAACAACACCTGAATCCATTCGTCAGATCTGCTTAGATGCGAACTCAGATGAAAATTGTGCAGGTATTATTACATGGATGCATACATTCTCACCAGCAAAAATGTGGATTGCAGGTCTTTCAGAATTACGCAAACCTTTATTACATCTTCACACGCAATTTAATCGTGATATTCCTTGGGATCGTATTGATATGGACTTTATGAACCTAAACCAATCAGCACATGGTGATCGTGAGTACGGATTTATTGGTGCCCGTATGGGAATTGCTCGTAAGGTTGTTGTCGGTTATTGGGGAGACGAGAGTGTCGTTGCGAAAATCTCTAGTTGGATGAATACGGCTGTTGCATTTAATGAAAGCAAAACACTTAAAGTAGCTCGATTTGGTGATAACATGCGTCATGTGGCTGTTACTGAAGGAGATAAAGTGGAAGCTCAAATTAAACTTGGTTGGACAATAAATGGTTACGGTGTTGGAGATCTAGTTCAGTATATTAACGGGTTCTCTGATCAAGAAGTTGAGCAATTAGTACAAGAATATGCTGAAGTCTATGATTTTGTTGAAGGTGGCTTAACAGAAGGCCCTATTCGTCATTCAATTAAAGAACAAGCAAGAATTGAACTAGGATTAAAGGCGTTTCTACAAGAAGGAAATTATGGTGCATTTACAACAACGTTTGAAGATTTACATGGCATAAAGCAATTACCTGGTTTAGCTGTTCAGCGCTTAATGGCTCAAGGATACGGCTTCGGTGGTGAGGGTGACTGGAAGACGTCAGCACTAGTACGTTTAATGAAAATTATAGCTGGTGGAAAAGGTACGTCATTTATGGAAGATTACACGTATCATATGGAACCAGGCAATGAATTAGTGTTAGGTGCACACATGCTAGAAGTATGTCCGACAATCGCTGCAGACCGTCCATTAATAAATGTGAAGCCACTTTCCATTGGAGGTAAGGAAGATCCTGCTCGTATCATATTTAATGGAAGAGAAGGAGCAGCTATTAATGCTTCAATCGTTGATCTTGGTCATCGTTTTAGACTATTAGTTAATGAAGTTGAAGCTGTGAAAAATGAGCATTCTATGCCTAACTTGCCGGTGGCTAGTGTATTGTGGAAGCCACAGCCTTCTTTAAATGAATCTGTTGAAGCCTGGATTTACGCTGGTGGTGCACATCACACTGGATTCTCTTATGAAGTAACAACAGAACAAATGATGGACTTTGCTGAAATGACAGGTATTGAATGTGTAGTTATTGATAAAAATACTACGCCTGTTTCATTCAGAAATGAACTAAAATTAAATGATCTTTCATGGCGTATACGTTAATTCCAACTCATTAATAAGTTGGTCTATGTAAACGGATAAAAAATTCCTATAAAGTTCAGAGAAAATTGTTATAATTTTAATAGACTTATATTTAGATCCGTGCAGTCATCTGCGCGGATCTATGTTTTTTATACTATCAGAAATTATATTCTAAGGATGATAGTATAAAAAAAACTAAGGCTTTCGCCATTAGGACTTGGCGACAAGCCAAGTTTTTCTAATAAAAAATAGTTCAATTACTATTTTTCTGTTTTTAAAAAAGGAGATATCTATGCCTAACAATCCAACTCTACATGATTTTAAAGCTGTTTTCTTTGATCTTGATGATACGTTATACGACCAAAATGCCCCTTTTATAAATGCGATCAGTCACTCTGATATTGATATAAAAGATATTTCGATACAAACTTTATTTAATAAGGTTCGATTTTATAGTGACGAACTTTGGCCGAAACACATTAAAGGAGAATTAAGTCTTGAATCTTTAAGGATAAAAAGACTCGTTCTCGCTTTTCGTGAGCTTGGGATCCCCTTAACAGAAGATATGGCTCAAATAGTCCAAGAATATTATCTAAATGAACAAGGGGCGATAAACCCTTTTCCAGCCGTTTATTCTTTGATAAGCTACCTTCAAGAGCAAAATGTGATGGTTGGAATCATAACAAATGGTCCTGTTCAACATCAAAAGATGAAATTAAGGCAGCTTCAAATGGATAAACTTATTCCAGAAGAGCATTGGTTTGTTTCTGACGGTGTTGGAATTGCTAAACCAGATAAGCGCATCTTTGAATACGTCAATCAAGCGATTGGCATCCAATCAGAGCATTGTTGCTATATTGGTGATAATTGGGAAAATGATGTAATGGCAGCGATTGATGCCGGTTGGACAAGTATTTGGATTAACAATAGAAAGAAAGAACCTAAATCGAATCATAAGCCATATTATACAATTACTAATTTGGCAGAGCTTCTCTAATTTAGGATTGGTTGAGTTATAATTTTACAAAAGAAGAAAAGGAACTATACGTTTTTAGTACGTAGTGTTAATGTCTAGCTCCAGCGCCGCGGCCTTAGATCGCATAGGACGTGCAAGGCAGGCAAGAGATAAGGCCGCCCTAGTTTTTGACTGCCTAGAGGAAATAGGCCACTCATGAATGGAAGGTAAAGAACACCTTCTTATTCATGAACGTCTTATTTGTCTGAGGCTGAACAAGGCGCCTGCGCTTTTCCAAGAGAGGTGATGTCCTAGTGAAAAAGCTTTTGATCGTCAATATCCTATTATTTTCTATATTCTTCATTTACTTGTATAACTATCACTTAGATTCCAATCCAGTTCAGGAAAATACCCATTTACAGGCTGAAATTGGCGAAAAATATGTTATGGTGACATTTCAAGCGGGAATCGATTACTGGAAAAATTCCATTAAAGGATTTGAGGATGCAGCAACAGCTTTAAATGTTTCTGTGGAATATAGAGGAGCAACACAGTATGATTCTCATGAACAAATCACTGTTTTAGAGCAAGTGATTGCAAAAAAACCAGCGGGGATTGCTATATCAGCTATAAATCCATATGAATTAAACACAACGATTAATAAAGCTGTTGAAGCAGGTATTCCGGTAGTTTTGTTTGACTCTGATGCTCCAGAAAGCAAGGCGCACTCATTTTTAGGTACGAATAATTACGCTGCTGGAGTGACTGGGGCACAAAAAATGGCCGATTTAGTAGGGCGAAAAGGAAAAGTAGCGGTTATCACATTACCAGAGCAATTGAATACGAAGGAAAGAACAGATGGATTTGTTGAAACGGTTCATGAAGAATTCCCTGAAATGCAAGTGGTTGCTATTAAGGATGGTAAAGGTGACCAACTCCACTCAGAACAGGCTGCAATAGAAATCTTAAAGCAGTATCCAGATATAAAAGGGATTTTTACGACAGAAGCAAACGGAGGGGTAGGAATTGCAAAAGCAACACAGTCTTTAAAACAAGATAACCCTATCAAAATTATTAGTTTTGATACCGATAAACAAACTCTTGATAAGATAAAGGAAGGGGTTATTTCAGCTTCCATAGCTCAAGGTACGTGGAATATGGGGTATTGGTCATTACAGTTCCTTTTTCAACATAATCATGGAAATTCTACACTTACTGCCGACCAACTGAGTGAACAATCGGTGATTTTACCTGAATATGTTGATACGGGGATTACAATCGTAACGAAGGAAAATGTGGATGACTATTATGCAAATTGAAACATTTGAGAACGAGAGTTGAGTATGATGAAGCTACGATCATTTAAGCTAAATAATTTCCCAATAAGGCATAAATTAATTGTCTTATTACTTTTGATAAGTATATTACCTTCTATTGGTTTAGGTTTACTAATTGGATTTACGGTTGAGCGTATTATCGATAAGCAGGCAACTCAGCATACGCTTCAATTAATTGGTCAAGTAAACAAAACATTGGAGTTTTACGCTAGTAATATGCAAAATATAAGTTATTTACTTTCAATGGATCCAGAAATAAAGAAATTTCTATATCAACAAGAGGCCGATAGCAACCAAATAGAGAATGAGCAATATGCAATCCGTCAATTTATGCAAGGGCTTTCAACTTTGTACCCTGAAGTTGCTGGTATTTTGGTTGTAAATAGCAATGGTAACTATATCAGTAATGAGCTGTATTCTCGTTCTGATCAGAGCCTAACAGAAGAATCATGGTATGAAGAGGCAGTGAAGAATGAAGGGATTTTTAAGATAGTTGGTCATCCAACCGAGCGGAATTTAGCTAGTCATGTGAACTATAAGGATAACGAAGTGGTTTCAGTTGTTCGGTCAATTATCGATCCTGAAACACAGCAGGTTAAAGGCGTTGTATTAATTGACCTAAAGCTACGTGTTATTGCTGAGGCTTCAAAGAACGTGAGGTTAGGAAAATCAGGATACTTAATGGTCATTGATGAAAATGGTGAAGAGATTTATGCACCTAATGAGCCACTAATTAATGAAATTCCAAAGAGTCTACTGAATAGTGATGATTCAGGATCCTTTTCACAACAGATAGATGGAAACACCCTGCAATTTATCTACCAAAAGCTGCCGTTTACGAATTGGACAACTGTTGGGATTTTCTCAACTGAAGAGTCTGTTGTTGAGGTAAGAACCATCCATTTTTATGTCATTTGTTTTGTCTTTTTTGTCTGTTTGTTCGGCGTAACAGCCTCTTATTATCTTTCTAATTCGATGTCAAAGCCAATTGCGCAGTTAATATCATTCATGAAAAAAGTAGAATCAGGAAAACTGACGATTCGATATAAGGGTGATCGGAAGGACGAAATTGGAATGTTAGGTCGAAGCTTTAATAAAATGATCGCAAAAATAAATGATCTTATTTCGCTTACAGAACGACAAGAGCGTCAAAAGAGAGAAGCCGAATTACGGAGTCTCCAAGCTCATATTAAACCACATTTTCTTTACAATACATTAGATACGATTAATTGGATGGCGCGAAAAAGAGGCGCAGATGATGTAGCAGAAGTGGTTGCCTCCTTATCTAGATTGTTTCGTATTGGCTTAAGTAAAGGCAATGATATTATTCTTTTAACTGAGGAAATTACACATATTCAAAGCTATCTTAAGATTCAAAAGGCAAGATATCGCGATAAACTAAATTATACGATAACGATTGATGCAAACATACATGATGTAACGATTCTAAAACTTGTCCTGCAGCCAATCGTTGAAAATGCAATCTACCATGGAATTAAAGAAAGAAGAGGGGCCGGACATATCGATATACATGCAACAGAAGAGGGCGGAAATTTAGTACTCACAGTGACAGATGATGGAAAAGGTATTCCAAGTGACAAACTCCAAATACTAATGGAAAAAATGGATACCCTTTACGCGATAAAAGAAGAAAAAGGGAAACCAATTGATTTTGGTTACGGCATGATGAATGTCCAGGCTAGGATAAAGTTAACGTATGGTGATCAATACGGATTAACGATAACGAGTGAACTAGGTGAGGGGACAAACGTAACGATTACTCTTCCGATTCAAAAAAACATCTTACAACATGACAAATCGTAAGGGGGGGAACCATGTGAATAATAATTATTTTTGGAAAGTGTTAATTGCAGATGATGAACCGATTATTCGGGAAGGAATCCGAGATTCTGTGGAGTGGTCATCACTTCAGATGGACGTAAAAGCTGAAGCCGAAGACGGGGAAGAAGCACTAGAGCTTGCATTAGAGCACTCAATCGATATTCTATTAGTAGACTTAAATATGCCTATTATGAATGGGCTCACATTAATAAAACATATTCGAGAACAACTTCCCCAATGTAAGATTGTCATTATTACTGGACATGATGAATTCACATATGCTCAAGAAGCTGTGCGTTTAAATGTGACTGACTACATCTTGAAACCCGCTAATCCTGATCAATTAAAACAAGTCCTAGAGGGTGTTCGACAAGAATTAGAAACAACTGTAAAGAAAGATGAATACTTTGAAATGGCATCAAACCAAATTTCAAAGAACTTTTCACTTCTTCGAGAACGTTTCTGTTCCGCATGGATAGAGGGACGTTTGGAAGAATCAGAGATACAAAAGCAATTAGATTTCCTGAAGCTGCCTTTAGTTAGCCCAAAGCATATTGGAGTCATTCAATGCCCTGAATATTTTGCTAATAAACCATTGATGAAAGAAAAAGAAAAGAAGATGTTTATGTTCTCTATCGAAAATATCGTTTCTGAACTGCTTGAATCGTATAGCAATGTTATTTTTCGAGATGAAACTGGATTAATCATTATGATACTCTGGGAACATGTAAATAAAGAAACATTTGAAAGGATCGAAAAAGCAGTAAAAGAGTGTTTAAAAATGACAACGAAAATGCACGTTGAATCTGTTGGTAATGGAATGAATTGTCTTTCAGAGGTTTATAAACATTGCAAGGAAATGATTTATAGTGATGCAAATATCTCTCCAATCGTACGACGTGCAAGACAATATATCGAAACACACTTTACGGAACCAACTATTGCACTTGAAGTAGTAGCACAAACCTTGCAAGTGTCTCCTGTTTATTTAAGTAGAATGATCAAGCAAGAGTTAGGTATGTCCTTTGTTAGTTTAGTAACAAATATGAGAATTAAAAAAGCAATTCAATTGTTAAACTCTACAGATCTTCCAATTGTAGAAATAGCTGAGCTAGTTGGCTATGACACACAGCATTATTTTAGTACGACCTTTAAGAAGGCCATGGGAATGTCACCAATTAACTATCGTAAAAATTCAGGTGATGGCGGGAGACAATTCTCATAAATAGGAAGAATGTCAATTAAGGTTAAAAAGGATGACTGTTTCAAATTAAAGTTATTAATTGAATATTATCTGAATAAAAATTATAATAGTCATAACTTAATTCCTTTTTCCTTTAAAAGGGGAGTAGCTGTACAAGGAAGTCATCAATACAGGTGAAACTTCGGCTTTGTTGGCAACGGACGTTGTTTTCGAGACCTTTACCACTATTAGGTGAGGTCTTTTTTTATACCTATTATTTAGAAGATATGTATCAAGTAAACATACAGCAATGATATACGGAGGAAGGAGTTGAAACGATGAATAGTCATGATTATGCAAATAGTATTTTGTTTGAATTAAAAAAAGGTAGTATTCTAGTAAAACAGCATCACAAGGAACTTGTACAAATCGGTACAGGTAGAAGTGCATGTGTATTTAAAATAAAGGGTACGAACAAAGTAATAAAAGTATTTCCACCACAGTTTATTCATATTGCACAAATAGAATCTGATATTTATCGTATGTTAACAGATATAGACTATTTTCCAACTATCTATGAAACAGGTCCAAATTTTCTTACAATGGATTATATAAAAGGGGAAACTCTTTTTTCATGCTTAAACAAGGGGATTCCTATTGACGTAAAACATATAAAAGAAGTCGATCATATTTTAGATCTGGTTAGAAAAGCAGGCTTAAATCCTTCTGATATTCACTTGCGAAATATCATCATCACCCCTGACAACAAAATAAAAATGATTGATGTTGCAAGATTTAAACAAAAAAAGCATTGCACCCAATGGGAAGATCTAAAAAATGCTTACTTTTGTTATTATCAGCATCCACTCTTTCCTAAGAAATTTCCAGAATCTATATTAAATTTAGTTGCGGCATTGTATAAACGACAGATAATGTTTGTGAATTTAGCAAATAAGAAGAAGGTTACAAAATAATAACTAGATAGATATTGAGGTAAAGAGTCTGCTTTTGTAAAGCAGGCTCCTTTTATGTTTAGAAAATAAGAAAGTATAAGTTTTTGTACTTTGTTTTTGTGTCTAGCTCCAGCGCTAAAGCAGAAGTGAACTTCACACCCCTTATACGCTAAGTCAACATCGAATCGCTAAAGCTCTTCGTGTTTCCTTTGCCCCACATTAACGGGCAGTAAAAGATAACTGCCCGTAAAAGTCCGATAAGTCTCGCTATCCATCATAGGGGGATGGAGAGATTCCCCCTCTAATGGAAGTCTCACTTTATTTCATACATTAAAAAGCGGAGGCGACTGTTCAGCTCTGACAAGCATAAGACGAGCAGATGATGGGAAGTGGTTTTCTTCTTAGGCAGCTGATTGGCTTATGACTCGAAGAGTTAGGAGCCGCAGCTAGATTAGGGATGCTCCAGTTCATACGTCGCTAAACGGGCGCTTGCGCTTTTCTTAGAAAAAATGAAAGCGGTTAAATATAAGTTAAATTTTTATAAAAATAGTAGTTTTATTAAAAAGACCGTCATTAATATAGGTGGTATATTTTTAGTAATTCATTTATCGAATTAGTCATGTGAGAAAAAAGAAGGGGGGAAGTCCATATGAAAAAGAAATCGGTTACACTATTTCTTTTAATCGTAATGGTATTTGCATTGACAGGCTGCGGCAACGTAGAAACAAGTGGAGAATCAAAAGGTTTTATCGGAATTTCAATGCCCACAAAATCATCCGAGAGATGGGTTAATGATGGCGAAAATATGAAAAAACAATTTGAACAACTAGGGTATGAAACAGATTTACAATACGCAGAAGATATTATTGAAAATCAAACAGCGCAAATTGAAAATATGATCACTAAAGGTGTAGATGTACTAGTTATTGCTCCAATCGATGACCGTTCTGGGTTAACAAGCGTGTTAGAGAGAGCAAACAAACGTGGAATCAGGGTGATCTCGTATGATCGTTTGATTCAACATAGTGAATATATTGATTACTATGCAACATTTGATAACTTCAAGGTGGGAGTTTTACAAGGAACATATATTGAAGAAAAATTAGGGTTAAAAGAAGCTGAAGGACCATTTAATATCGAAATATTTGCTGGGTCACCAGATGACAATAATGCCTATTTCTTCTTTGACGGAGCAATGTCTGTCCTTGAACCTTATATCGAATCAGGTAAGTTAGTAGTAAGAAGCAATCAAATGAAGTTTAGTCAAGGAGCCACATTAAGATGGGACGGTGCACTTGCACAATCTAGAATGGATAATTTAATAAGTGCTTATTATTCGTCAGAACATGTGGATGCGGTTCTATCACCATATGACGGAATTAGTATAGGGGTCATTTCTTCATTAAAAGGTGTTGGGTATGGTAGTGAAGATAAACCAATGCCAATAATCACTGGTCAAGATGCAGAGCTTGCTTCAATAAAATCAATTATAAACAAAAAACAAACACAAACAGTTTTTAAGGATACAAGAGAACTAGCTAAAAAGGCTGTTGAAATGGCAGATGGTCTTTTAAAAGGTGAAAAGACTGAGGTTAATGATACAGAGACATATGATAATGGGAAAAAAATTGTCCCAGCATATTTATTAAATCCAGTTTCTGTTGATCGTACAAACTATGATTCTGTCCTAATCGACAGTGGCTATTATACGAAGGAACAGCTTGGACAGTGATGAATCAAATTTCTAGAATTCTAGTGAAAACGACGAATGTAGGTGTGGTGAAAAAATGTCAAACATAATACTAGAAATGCGGAATATAACAAAGGAATTTCCAGGTGTGAAGGCACTTGCAAATGTAAAGTTAAAGGTTAAAAAAGGAGAAATTCATGCCTTATGTGGTGAGAATGGGGCTGGGAAATCAACTTTAATGAAGGTATTAAGTGGTGTTTATCCAAATGGAACCTATACTGGAGATATTCTATTTCAAGATCAAGTTTGTCAGTTTAAGAATATTAAACAAAGTGAAGAATTAGGCATTGTTATTATCCATCAAGAATTGGCACTCATTCCTGAATTATCAATTGCTGAAAATATTTTTCTTGGCAATGAAATTGCAAATAATGGTGTTATAAATTGGAATATGACGATGATGAAGACGAAGGAACTCCTGCAAAAAGTAGGTCTTAGTGAATTGCCGAATACGAAGGTCGACGATATTGGTGTTGGAAAGCAGCAATTAGTCGAAATTGCGAAAGCGTTATCAAAAGAAGTTAAGCTATTAATTTTAGATGAACCGACTGCTTCATTAAATGAAGATGATAGTGAAAATTTATTAAATCTTCTATTAGAGTTTAAAAAACAAGGCATGTCAGCAATAATCATTTCACATAAATTAAATGAGATTGCAAAGGTTGCAGATTCGATTACGATTTTACGAGATGGTCAAACAATCGAAACGTTAGAAATGAAAAAAGACAACGTGACAGAGGATCGAATCATTAAAGGCATGGTAGGAAGAGACTTAACAAATCGCTATCCAAAAAGAGAACCACAAATTGGACAGACTATTTTTGAAGTGAAAAACTGGGATGTGTATCACCCATTGCATACAGAGCGCAAAGTGATTGATGATGTGAATTTTTATATTCGAAAAGGTGAAATTGTCGGGATTGCTGGATTAATGGGTGCAGGTCGAACAGAACTAGCCATGAGTATTTTTGGTAAATCATACGGAAAAAAAATAAGCGGACAGATCTTAAAAGATGGAAGAGAAGTTCAATTTAATGATGTTAATTCCGCAATTGAGCAAGGCATGGCATACGTTTCTGAGGATCGTAAAGGTAACGGTCTTATCTTAATGGAGGATATTAAACAAAATATTACACTAGCAAGCTTAGACAAAATTTCAAAACAATCCATTATAGATAAAAATAAAGAGATCATAGTAGCGGAAGAATACCGGAAGAAATTAAGAATTAAAACACCGAGCATCTTTCAAAAGGCAGGAAATCTAAGTGGAGGAAATCAACAGAAAATCGTGTTAAGTAAATGGATTTTCTCAGAACCAGATATTCTGATGTTAGATGAACCAACGCGTGGAATTGATGTAGGGGCAAAATATGAAATTTATACAATCATTAATGAACTTGCGATGGATGGAAAAGGCATCTTAATTATTTCATCCGAGCTTCCAGAGTTATTAGGAATGTGTGACAGAATCTATGTTATGAATGAAGGAAGTATCACAGGTGAGGTATCAAGAGTGGAAGCTAACCAAGAAAAACTTATGACATACATGACAAAAAGTAAGGTCAGGAGGTAGTTAATTATGCAAATACAACAAAATAGTCAACATGGTTTGAATAATGAATCAGCATTAAAATCAATGATTCGAAATAATATGCGTCAATATAGCATGATTATTGCACTTATCTTTATCATGGTGCTATTCCAAATATTAACGAATGGTCTATTATTAAAGCCTTTAAATATTACGAATTTAATTTTGCAAAATAGTTATATTTTAGTATTAGCAATTGGTATGGTTTTAGTCATCATTACCGGTCATATTGATTTATCTGTCGGATCGATTGCAGCCTTTGTAGGAGCCATATCAGCTATTTTAATGGTGAATTATGAAGTCCCAACGTTTCTTGCAGTGATTATCTCGTTATTAGTAGGTGCTCTAATCGGTGCTTGGCAAGGATTTTGGATTGCATATGTAAAAATACCGGCCTTTATCGTTACACTAGCAGGGATGCTATTATTTAGAGGGTTAACGATGATTGTATTAGAGGGTAAATCGATTGCACCATTCCCAGAATCATTTCAAAAGATAAGTGCAGGATTTATTCCAGATGTTTCTGGCGGTTCATCGCTTCATCTGTTAACAATTATCATTGGTCTTGTACTATCTGTTATTATTGTTTTTACTCAAGTGAAAAATAGAAGAACTCAATTAAAATACAATTTTGAAGTGCCGTCAAAAGGTATGTTTGCTTTAAAACTTGTTGGTATGATCGCGTTGCTAAATGTGTTTACGTATGTACTTGCAGCTTACGAAGGTATACCAAATATCTTAATCATTCTAGCAATTTTGATTGTAGTCTATACATTTGTAACAAATAAGACGAAAGCTGGAAGACATGTTTATGCAATCGGTGGAAACGAAAAAGCTGCACAGTTATCTGGTATCAAAACAAAACGTATGACTTTCTGGGTGTTTGTTAATATGGGAGCTCTATCTGCTTTATCAGGACTCCTCTTCGCAGCTCGTTTAAATGCTGCAACACCTAAAGCAGGAAACTTATTTGAACTAGATGCAATTGCAGCATGTTTCATTGGTGGAGCTTCTGCCTATGGTGGAATCGGTACTGTTCCTGGTGCGATTATCGGTGGGCTCGTTATGGGAATTATGAATAACGGTATGTCTTTACTAGGCTTGGGAATTGATTGGCAGCAAGGAATTAAAGGTTTAGTATTGCTCGCCGCTGTTGCATTTGACATTTATAATAAAAATAAAGCTTCATAACTTATTTGATAAACATAGGCTGACAGCTTTATTTGCGTCAGTCTATGTTTTATTTTCGTCTAGAAGGAGTTTCAGTACTCCACCCCTAGAGTGATGTGGATGAAACTGAACAGGGTGTCTATCTTTGTCGAACGGTCGATATCTTTGTGTTTTCGGCTAATATATTTTGTATCCGGACAATAAAATCAGAAAAGCGGACAAAATAATAAGAGAACCGACAACAAAACATGATTTACCGACAATTTGACATTTTTCTCTATGCCTGTCGTTGGCTCACTAATTTTTATTTCTTTAATCGCTCTTCCGCCATTTTCACCATTTCACGAACCATATTACCGCCGAGTTTTCCACCAATTTTACCAGCTTGCCTGGAAGTTAAGCTACCATTATAGCCTTCCTTAAGTGGAACACCCACTTCCTTTGCTGTTTCAAATTTAGCTTGCTCCGCGTTTTGTGTGTTTGCAACCTTTGCTTTTAATTGATCAACGCCTTCTCTAGCTTCAGGTACGAGTAATTTGTTTCTTCTAGCCATCAAAACCAATCCTCCTTTTTTCTATAGCTTTCCGATAAAGGGGACTTAATATGAACTCTTTTATTTTTTATGTATACTATAAAGTAGGAATAAACGTTAAAAAAGAGAGTGGAGTATTTATGACAATCAAATTATATTACCAAGATCCATACATAACATCCTTTTCAACAAAGCTGATAAAGAAGGAACTAGATGATTCAGGTAGGTATTATGTTGTGTTAGAAGAAACCGCCTTTTATCCAACTGGTGGTGGACAACCAAATGATAGAGGAACATTAAATGGCATTAAAGTTAACGATGTAGAAGAGGTTGAAGGAGAAATCCGTCACTATGTTGAGCATCTCCCTAGTGAGCATCAAGTAATTGATGGAGAAATTAATTGGGATCGACGGTTTGATCATATGCAACAGCATACGGGTCAACATATCCTATCTGCTGCATTTGAGGAGACATATGGCTACAAAACGATTAGTTTTCATTTAGGGAAAGAAATTTGTACAATTGATCTAGAAATTCAAGATCTAAATGAAGAAGAGGCAAATCATGCGGAATATATTGCAAATAAAATCGTCCTCGATAATAGACCAATCATAACGAAATGGATCACAGAGGCAGAGCAATCACATTATAAACTAAGAAAACAACTTGCTGTTACGGATAATATTAGACTCGTCATCATTCCTGACTTTGACTACAATGGTTGTGGAGGAACACATCCCAGATCTACTAGTGGAGTTGGTTCGATTAAAATTCTTAATTGGGAAAAGCAAAAAAAGAACATCCGGGTTTATTTTGTTTGTGGACAGCGTGTGATTGAGCAGTTACATGAAAAACAGAAGGTCTTACTGGACTTAACTTCTACTTTAAATGCTCCCCAACAGCAAATGAGTGAGGCAGTAAATCGTCTACTAGTAAATACAAATATACTTGAAAAAGAAGTACAAGAATTAAAAAGTCAACTTGTACATTATGAAGCGAAAGATCTTATTGCTAAAGCTGACCTTGTAAATAATTATAAAGTTATTCGCTCTGTATTTAAAAACCGATCTATTAATGAAGTTCAAAGTCTTGCAAGAGCAATCGTTAGTAGAGAAACGAATGTGATTGTCTTCTTAATAGGTGATCATGTCGATAAGCTACAGCTTGTATGTGCTAGAAGTGATGAGCTTCACATTAATATGAATAAGATGCTAAGAGCCGTGCTTCCATCTATTAACGGAAAAGGTGGAGGTAAAGATTCATTTGCACTAGGAGGGGGAGAACGGACGATTTCTCCTGAAGATTTGATCGATGATCTTGTTCAAAAAATATCGCTAGAAGATAAATAAATTTGAATATTAAATTCACAATGCAAACATAGAGTATATATTCAAATTAATAAAACGCTTACATTTTTTTTAGGTTTTATATAAATCTCCTATTGCATTAACCTAGAAAATCTAGTATTATAACAATACAAGCTGCGCTGTTCGCATTCTTTATAAAGTTTTAACCTTTAAGCTGGAATAGGGAGTTTTATATCGAAGTCGGAATATCAAGCCTTCATTGCGTAGAGGAAGATATGAAAGCTTCTGCAAACACCCACTTTTAGGAGTGGTGGTTTAAAACTCTATAATCTATAATGCGGCAATCGCGGCACTTTATTTTTTCAATCAATCCGGTTCCCTGTGAGGGAAGCGGATTTTTATTTTTAACTATGAAATGATAAAAAAATTCTTGTACTGTGAATTATTTTTCGATATCCAGCTCTAGCGTCTAGCCTATAAATTTACATCAAGCTGATTTGTACTAAAGTATGATTTGTTACTCCTATTTTAGTCGTGAGTTATTATACATAAGAAGTTAACGAGTTAATTGAAGCAAACGAGGAAAATAATTGATTGGTAGACACCCCAAAAACCATAAAAATGTAACAGAATAAAAAATGGTAAGGCAACTAACGAATGGCATTTCTTCAAGAAGGAGAAGTGCTCTTTTTTGTTGAACTAAAGTGAGCAGAATACTTTAAGGATAGTTAAAAAGAAATGAGAGGATTCGTGATGAAAACAAAGAGTAAGTTGGTTCGAATGTTAAAGGTACTATCTATGTTTTTTGTCATCTTCATTCAAATTTATTGGTATAAAATTCGAAAAAAGCCTGAAGCAGAATGGGAAAAACTGTGGGGGGAAATAGGGGGAAGGTTTCGAAAAACACTTTTTGAATTAGAAGGTTTGCTAATCAAAATCGGACAAATACTAAGCATTCGTGCCGATTTACTGCCCAATGCATTTATTCTTCAAATACAAGATCTTACAGATAAAGTCCCCCCTTCTAACTGGAGTGAGGTTCAGAAAATTCTTGAAACGGAATGGGGGAATTCCCTTGATCAACACGTTCTTTCAATTGAAAAAGATGCAATTGCTTCAGCATCGATTGGAGAAGTATATAAAGGTGTTTTGAAAGATGGAACAGTGGTTGCTATTAAAGTACAACGTCCTAATATTCATTCGATTGTACAAACTGATTTCCGTACTTTAGGTATCATCATTTGGTTTGCCGATCACTTTGTTCCCATTCCAAAAGGGTTTATTAATTTTAAAGTCTTGTTTAAGGAACTAAAACAAGTGATTGAACGAGAACTTGACTTTACAAAGGAGCTGAAAGCCCTACTCTTTTTTAGAGAACGATTTAAGGATGTGGAAGTTGTGAAAATTCCAACTGTGTATTCGGAGCTTAGTACGTCAAATGTACTGGTGATGGAATGGGTAGAAGGAATAAGGCTCACAAATGTGGAGGTTTTAAATCAGTTAGAAGTGAGCCGTCATGAGTTAGCCGGGCGGCTTATCGAAGTGTTCCTTCCCCAGTGGCTTGAGCCTGGTACATTCCATGCCGACCCACATCCAGGAAACGTTCTTGTATCAAAAGAAGGACAAATCATCTTACTTGATTTCGGAATGGTAGGGGAAATCACCAAAAAGGATGCTGCTTATTTTCAAGGTTTAATTGAAAGTTTTCTTTCTAAAAATTATGCAAAAGCAGTTGATTGCTTATCTCATTTAGGATTTTTGCTCCCTGAGGTTGAATCAAGAACAATCGAAAGGCTATTAGCTGAATTTATGTCCTTCCAACCTGCTCAATTAAAAGAAATGGATCTTATCGCATTAAAATTGGAAATGAACGATATGATTCAAGCACTACCCATTCAGGTTCCAACGAGATTTGTCTTTTTAGGTCGTTCTTTCGTAACGATTGAAGGAATTCTCCGAAATTTGGTACCAGAGGAGGAACTAATTGATTTAGGTAAACCTGTTTTTATGGAGTGGTTAAATAAACAAGGGAATAATAAATGGTCATTTGTTTGGCAATGGATTCAATCACAGCCTATATTTAAGATCTTTCATTCTGTTACAGAGTTTTTAAATGCACCACTAAAATTAGAACAATTAAAGGAAATCGAACAAAGAAGACAATTTCAATTATGAAAATCATAAAAAGCAGTTATTTCAATTAACACTACTTGGATTCACAGGGATAGCAGCAGGTATCTATACATCGCACCCCCTTATTTGGAAGTTGTCAGTTGGAGTATCTGCCGTTTCTAGTGTCGGATATTTTATTTGTAGTTATAAGCTAAAAAAATGGATGAAGTACATGCATGAAAAACGGAGAGGATAGGATAAATGCATAGTTATGTATGTTAAAGTAATCAATAAAGATTGTGAAGGGTTGTACTTATACTATTGGGTGGCTTTACTTCAATAAAAAGTCACCATTAATCCAGAAGGAAGATGGATGAAATATGGGAGAAATCATAATAGAATTAAGCTGTTGAGGAACAATAAATTGAAAGATATAAAAAGGATACAAAGCGAGGAGTTTTATGAAAAAGATTCCAATGTTTTTATGTCTTCTTATCTTAATTCTTCCATCACACGTTTTTGCTCAAGGAAAAGTACCTATTTTAATTTATCATTCGATCGACGAGTTTAATGGACAGGGTTCTAAGGAATTATATGTAACCCCGAAGAATTTCGAGAAACAAATGATTTATTTACGAGATCATGGGTACACATTGTTAACTTTTGATCAGTGGCAAGACATTTATAAAGTAAACAAACCCATTTTCATTACCTTTGATGACGGATACAAAAACAATCTGAATGCATTTGCAATCCTTCAAAAACTGAAAAACGAACGTTTTAAACCAACTGGTACCATTTTTGTTATTTCTGACTTTATCGGTCGCTCCAACCGATTATCAAAATCGGATTTAAAAAGGATGGCTGATTCGGGTTTAATCTCAATTCAGTCTCATACTGCTACACATCCTGATTTGACGAAAATAAAAAATTATGAATATGAACTGAAAGAGTCCAAAGATAACATTCAAAAAATAACGGGCAAATCAGTTATTGCACTTGCGTATCCATACGGAAATTTCAATGACAAGGTCGTAGCAGAAACGAAGAAATACTATTTGTTTGGACTTACGACAACTCCTGAACCATTTTCTAAGAAGGGCATTAAAGACGAACTCTATCTTTTACCACGAATCTATATCAAGTATTCAACTACTCTTGATGACTTTGCAAAGATAGTTGAGGGAGAATGAAGCGGTTACTATACTAGGTAATCGCTTTTTCTTTTGTTACCAAGGGAAAAGTGTTTTTTTAGAAATTTCCCATTGGAATGACAAGGAATATAAATCGATAAATTTTTTATGACTAAACTTTAGACAATACTTAATTAAATTTAAAATGGTTTGCTTATAAACTTTATTTTTGATTGAACTATCGGGTGCTTAAGATGAAGACCGGCTGCCTTATTTGACGGTTTTTTCTTTTTGAACTCCCGGAGATTAGTTGGAAATGAAACATTTAAAAAATCATAAAGAATAAAGGAGTTGGAGAGAGGATCTCCAACTCCTTTCATTAACTTAAACCTAAATTAACGGAAAGTAACAATTTTGTTTAAATTAAATCGGTGATGAGGATAGCCTTTACTATCCGGTTTTCCAATTGGAAGGATTCCAGCAAACCTTACGTGGGCAGGAAGCACTAATCGTTCTCTAACCTTGTCTTGATCAAAACCTAGGATTGAATTACTTGCAAAGCCCATCCCTTAAATCGCTACTATTAGGAAGCCCAACGCAATATTTGTTTTATTTTGTTGAAAGTATTGGAAACTGTTCTTTTTATTTTTAATTAACGGCCCTGTCAGATTAGTAGTCGTTACCATAATCATAGGGGTAGAAGTCATCTCTTGGGC
Organism: Bacillota bacterium; assembly: GCA_051750265.1. Lineage (GTDB taxonomy): Bacteria > Bacillota > Bacilli > Bacillales > Bacillaceae > Metabacillus. Next base: position 69,205 of record JBNJJO010000001.1, read on the forward strand.
GACAACGGCGAACCCATCTACATTCACGAACCCAACGACAGCGAGGAGGTCGAGGGGGATAGTAAGGCTGCTGTCCAAAAGGCTGCTGTCCAAAAGGCTGCTGTCCAAAAGGCTGTTCTCCAAAGGGCTGTCCATAAGGCTGTTGTCTATTAAAAGTATCAAGGTTATAAAATTGTTGTAGTTCGTTAGGATTTGTTTCAGGTTGGTAATGGTAATTCAATGAAATCTCTCCTTTTAATTAATTTCCAAAATTTTCAGTGTTATTTTGTTTACACAATAACACTATATGTTTAATGAATGAATGGATATGGACTTATACCTAAAAAACGAGCCTGATTTTAGGTGTTTAAACTAAAGAAGTTTTAAAACACTATCCTCTTCAATTATTTTGAGCAAAACTCAAGTTTTTTTCTCTCTCTTTGAAGGAGATGTCATGCAAAGAGTGACCAGACTGTGATCACAGAAGCTATTATGTCCCTTAGGTAAGGATATCGCTTCTTATCAACTTTTCTGAATAGATATTTTTCTTCTTCCTAAAGATTGCAACATAATGAGTTATTATTTTATTCTTTTTTATTTTCAAAAAAAGAAATAAGCGTTTAAACGAGTAGAAGAAAAATTAGATAAATTGCTGTCGGAAAAAGAAAATCAAAATTCATAGGAATTTTGATTTAAAGGGGCAGGATTGTTAATTACTCAAGTAAAAAAGGGATGAAGTATTCGACGAGAAATCTATTTGAGACAATTTTTTAAGGAGAAACTTATGAAAAAGACCAAATTAATTTCTTTCTTCGTAGCAGTAATAATCTTATTTTCTTGGTTTATTTTCTCAGTAAATCAACCTCCTGAATGGTCTGAAACTTTTTCTAATGGTAAGTGGAAAACAAGTTATGAAGTGGGGAATAGTCCAATAAACACTTGAAAGGGAGTTATTTATTGGAGGGGTGAAGGAGATGCTAACGTGTCTAAAGTTCAGTTAACTAGAATTGGTATTATTATACACGCCTGGGAAGAGAATGTAGATATGAAAAATGAAACTTCTTATGATTATTTATCTCATGGAGGAACTTTTGATCATCGGGAAAATGAATATGTATTAACAATATATTGAAACGATAATGATGGTAATCATATATTTTATCCTACCTAAATTAGCTATCATCATCTTTATTTAACAGGTGCTTTAGTGAAAGAACAGAGGAGTAAAAGAAAAGACCTTGGAGAAGCGCTTCTCCAAGGTCTTTTCTAATGCGATAATCACTGTAAATTTATTAGTGAATTTCTTGCGATTTCCTATGTGTTTAACCTGTGATTTAGGTTTTGCACCTCTGATGTAAACCCGTTAGTTTTAAAACCAAGTGTTTTTATTTTTAGGTGAGGCTATTTGTTTATCTTTATTTTTTATTCTTTACCTTGTTTATTACCTTTATCTTCCTGATTGTTTTTTCCAGCTTGTTTTTCTTTGACAGAGACATGTGGTGTTACTTGTTCTTGTTTATCTAATGCTTTTGTTTCAACTTTTGTCGTTTCTGTTTGATGTTGTTTTTCTGTTCTAACCTCTGGTTTTGATTCATTGTTATTTTTCTTTTCTGCAACTTCCGAAGTAACGGCAGAATCTACATTTTCTTTTGGCTCAACTTTGGTGCTAACCTCATCTTTAACATCAATAACCGTTTCGATTTCTGTATCTTCTGAGTCTGTTTGTTGTTCTGTAGAAGTATTTTCGTCTACAATTTGTCTTTCATCTTTCTTCTTGTTCTTTTCTTCCAATCTTTGAATCTTTTTATCTAGCTTTGCAAAGGATTTTTCAATGTTTTTTGATAATGCAGCTTGTGCTTTAGGGTTTTCTACTTTATCTAAAGCTACTAATAAAGCATCGATATTTTGACCAAGCTTTTCTTCTACCTCATCTTCTTCTTCAGAATTGGTTGATTGTTCTTGTGTATTTTCCACTGAAGCCTCATTCGTGTTTTCATCTTCACTTGATTCTTCTAAAGTACTTTCTTCTAATTGATCACTAGCAAGTGTTTGTTGTTCAATTGCTTTTTCTAAAAGAGCTTGTGCTTCTTCTTGTTTTCCTTCAGTTAGTAACTTATTTGCTTCCGCAATTCTCTCTGCTGCAAAGTTAGCTAATAGTTTAGCTTCTTTGTAATCATCCAAAGTAATCGTTAAACGAATCTTTTCAGTCATTAATTTTACAAAATAGAAAAAATCACCAGGTACAAGGGAAGGAGATCCAACGTTTTCTGCAGCTGTTGCTTCATCTTCCTCTGTTGTTTCAATAGTAGTAGAAGTTTTTTTATTATTAATTTCTGTTTGCACAGTGCTTTCATCAGTTATTTCTACATCTGATGTGTCATTTTCACTTGCAAGTGCAATTCCTCCACCATATGAAAAAATAAGTGCAGAAGTCATCACACTAGTTGATAAAATACTTATAAGCTTTTTGTTTTTCATAAACACATCTCCCTTTTGATATTCATTAATAGCTTACGAAAGAAGAGTCAAAACTTTGTCCGTTTTTGTTATAAACAAAAGAGAAGGTGAGAGTGGAGTGTTAAATGCAAATTAATCTATGAAACGAAACCTCTGATGGTAGAAAATCGTTGGTAAATTGGTAAGAGGAATGAAAAGAAGCCAGCTTGTACATAGGACAAACCAGCTTAGTAATTACTATTCTTTTAATTCTCGATTTATAAAACTCTCTGCGGTAAATGCGGCTACTCCTAAAGCGGCGGAATGGGTAGAGTGCTCTGAGAAGTTTATTTGTAAATCTTGTTGTTGAAAAGAAAGGGCATGGGAATAGACGATATCAAGCAGCGGTTGCTCGATCCATTCTTTTGCTTTTGCTAAGCGATTTCCGATAATAATTTGTTCAGGATTAAAAGTATTGATAATATTATTAATGCCGAAACCTAAATAGTTTCCAATTTCTTTAAATAATGCTAAAGTTCTTTCATCCTTGTTTTTTGCTAAATCAATCAATGATTCAAGTGTATACTCTTTATTTACACTAGCTTTTTTAAGTAGTGCATGTTCAGATGCATATGCCTCCCAACATCCTTTGCTTCCACAACTACAAGGTGTACCATTCATTTGAATGACCATATGGCCCATCTCACCAGAAAAACCGTTTAGTCCTTGGTACAGATTATGATTTAAAATTAATCCTACACCAATTCCGATCCCTGCGCTCACATAAATAACATCTTTGAATTTTTTCCCTACACCGAATTGTTTCTCACCATAAGCACCAGCGTTCGCTTCATTCTCGATAATAACAGGAACATTAAATTCTTCTGCTATAAGCTGTTTTATATCACAATTTTTCCAACCTAGATTTGGGGCAAGTAATACTTTTCCTTGCTTATCTATAATCCCGGGGATGCCTATCCCAATTCCAACAATTCCGTAGGGACTTCTAGGGAGACCTTTCAATAACATATGAACGCTGTTTTTTACTTGCTCCATTACAGCTTCGAAAGGAGAGTTTTTCATACTTACATGATGCTCATTAATGATTTTTCCCTTAAGATCTGTTACAACCCCTAAAATATAATTGACTCCTACATCAATCCCAATTGAATATCCTGCAACACGATTATAGTGAAGAAGGACAGGACGACGACCACCGCTTGATTCTCCTGGGCCAGATTCATATACGAGTTGTTTTTCTAACAATTCACTCACAAGTGAGGACACTGTAGCTTTATTTAAACCAGATGCTTGGGCAATATCAGCTCTTGAAATGGGCTCGTGTTCTGTGATGGTTTGAAAGACTAGAGAAGTATTGTTTTTCTTTACTACTTGTTGATTCCATGTAATCGTTTTCAGATCACTCACCTACTTTCAACGTTTCTTTTAAGATATAATGTGTAGTTATAGTATAAACTTAGTTTATCCGATAGACAAACATTTTTCACGGTGTTATAATTCAGGTGAGTTTTCAGAATTTAATTTAGCCTATTTATTTACATACCAAAAGGTCATCTCATCCTTCATATATCAAATTACTAGATTAGGATGATTATATACTATTATTTTGTAAGGGTTTTCTTAAGGTGTGCTGAATGCATATCTTTCATTTTAAAATGAAGGGGTTTTTAAGATGAAGTACGTAATAGGAATTGATTTAGGTACTAGTGCGGTGAAAATGTTATTAATGGACAAAAGTGGAAATATTGCAAAAGAAGTAACAAAATCTTATCCATTAATTCATGAAAAATCTGGCTATAGTGAACAGGAGCCAGAACAATGGGTAGAAAAAACGAGTGAAGGTCTTGCTGAACTAGTTAAAGATTTTAACGGTAATGTGGAAGATATAGAAGGAATTAGTTTCTCAGGCCAAATGCACGGACTTGTTCTTTTAGATGAATCACACAATGTATTACGAAATGCTATACTTTGGAATGATGTTAGAACAACTCCGCAATGTAAAGAGATTTATGATGTGGTTGGTCAAGAACGATTACTTACTATTACAAAAAATCCTGCCTTAGAAGGCTTTACACTACCTAAGATTTTATGGGTCAAAGAAAATGAACCGGAAATCTTCGAAAACACAGCGGTGTTCATGCTTCCAAAGGATTACTTACGCTTCCGTATGACAGGACAAATCCATAGTGAGTACTCTGATGCAGCAGGCACATTATTATTAAACGTCGGTGAAAAACAATGGAGCACAGAGATATGCGATCTTTTCGATCTTAAGCATGAGCTTTGTCCACCACTTGTTGAATCACATGAATGTGTAGGTAATATCACAGAAGCATATGCAAATGAAACAGGTCTTTCTCCGGCTACAAAGGTTTTTGCAGGTGGAGCTGATAACGCGTGTGGGGCAATCGGTTCAGGAATTCTATCTGAAGGAAATACGCTTTGCAGTGTTGGTACATCTGGTGTTGTTTTATCCTATGAAGAGAAAAATGATCGTGATTTTGCGGGAAAGGTTCATTACTTTAATCACGGAAAAGAAAACGCATTTTATACAATGGGTGTAACTCTTGCCGCTGGATACAGCTTAAGCTGGTTTAAAGAAGTTTTTGCCGAAAATGAATCATTTGAAGCTCTGTTGGATGGAGTTGAACAAATTCCAGTTGGCTCAAATGGTCTATTATTCACACCATATTTAGTTGGTGAAAGGACGCCATATGCTGACCCGACAATCCGTGCAAGCTTCATAGGAATGGAAGGCTCACATACTAAGAAGGATTTTGCTCGTGCTGTGCTAGAAGGAATTACGTTCTCTTTGCATGAATCCATTGAAATTTTCCGTGAAAGTGGAAAAACGATTGATACAATTACTTCAATTGGTGGCGGGGCTAAAAATGAAACATGGCTACAAATTCAAGCAGATATTTTCAATGCAACAATTGTGAAATTAAAAAGTGAGCAAGGTCCTGGAATCGGTGCCGCTATCCTTGCAGCATATGGATCTGGATGGTCTGAATCACTTCAAGAAATTGCTGATATCTTCATCCAACCAGCTAAAACATATGCTCCAATTCCAGAAAATGTAGAAAAATATGCGAAACTATTTACGTTATATAGAGGTGTTTATCAACAAACGAAAGAATTAAATGAAGGACTAGCAGCATTTAGAAATTAATTATTAAGAGGAGGATTCAATATGGCAGTTGTTCGTTGGGGGATTTTAAGCACGGCTACTATTGGCAAAGAGCAATTGATTCCTGCTATTCACCGGTCGAAAAATGCAGAAGTAGTTGCAATCGCAAGTGGAAGAGATAACATTAATGAGATTGCAGAAAAGCTCAACATCCCACATACATATTCAAGCTATGATGAACTTTTACATGACCCATCAATTGATGCAATTTATATTCCGCTTCCTAACCATTTACATAAGCAATGGGTGATTGAAGCGGCAAAGCATGGTAAACATGTTCTTTGTGAGAAGCCAGCAGCTCTTAACTCTACAGATACGGAAGAAATGATTGCAGTTTGCCGTGAACATAATGTTAAGTTTATGGAAGCTTTTATGTACCAATTCCACCCTATGAATCAACGTGTAAGAGACATTATCGCAAGTGGAGAAATTGGTGATGTAAAGCTAATGCGTTCAAGCTTTTCCTATTATCTAGGTGATCGTGAAACGAATATCCGCATGAAAAAGGAAATGGGTGGCGGTGCTCTATACGATGTTGGTTGCTATTGTATCCATGCTATTCGCAATGTGACTGGCTCTGAACCAACTGACATAAAAGCAACTGCTAGGATTGATTCCAATACAGGTGTAGATATTACAACCGCAGTTCAAATGGAGCTAGAAAATGGAATTCAAGCTACTTTCGATTGCAGCTTTGATATGTATGGAAGTCAGTATTATGAGGTAATTGGAACAACAGGGAAAATTGTTGTACCATTTGCCTTCCGACCAGATCAAAATGGTGAGGGTATTGTAAAAGTGAAAAAACGAAATGAAGAAAGAACCGAAAAGTTTGCAGCTGACATTTATGTGTTAGAGGTTGAGCATTTTTCTCAAGCGATACTTGAAGACAAACAGCCTTCCTATACAGCTGAAAATGCAATACGAAATATGCGTGTAGTTGAAGCATGTATGAAAGCGATTGAAACTGGTCGTGAAGTTTCATTGTCAAAATAATTTTCGTAGCTCTGATCCTTTTGTGTCAGAGCTATTTTTACGGTTTTGTATGTGTATTTACTTCTTTCGGTAACTTACCTGGAGCACTTGGAACATCCCTTCGATTAATTTGGAGTGTTTCTGAAGAGAAGATAACAATGATTAATTGGCCGCCAACTACTTTAGAACGAATGAGAAGCGGTTGGTTGTAACGATTTTTAAATGTGAAATCTGGACCATACCAACTTACTGTAGCATCTCGATTGGGTGGAACATAAGGGACTCTCCTACTATGAGAGTAACGTTCGATAATTTTTACCCCAGCACGATCAACAGCGTTATAAAGAGTGGAGGATACTTGGCAAATTCCCCCTCCCACTCCTTCAGATAGTTCACCCTTTACGATGATTGGTGCAGGTAAATAGCCTCTATCAACAGTACGGTTACCTACAACAGTATTGAACGAAAATGTTTCTCCTGGGAACACAACATAGTTGTTAATTGCCTCAGATGCCAGATAGATATTGTGTGAGCGTTCTTTATTTCTACTATTAAAATAAGTGATAAATTGGCTAATTCTTTTCGTTCTTATGCTTGCTAGCAACTCACTGTCAACCTTTGGATACAGGGTCTGCAAAGGCATCTCTATGGTATCTGATCCCTTCTTATAGTAAGTCGTATAAAATTCCTCTGTAAATTTCTTGCGATTAAGTTTATGTCCCATCTTTTCACTAACTAAGTTTCCATATTCATCAATGGATGCATCGATAGGATCTTCATAAACTTTCGTCTCAAGCGTGTCTAAAAGAGAATTGTATTTTTCCTGATCAATCATTGATTCTTCAAAAGGAGGTAGAGCAAACTCTGAACGGTGCAAAGATTTGATTTCTTTCCCTTCAAAGATAATTGAAATGTTCTCAGAAAGGTTTCCTGGAAGGATCGTAAGCATTATTAACGTTAAAATCATTTTCATAAATAGCTCCACCTTCTAAAAAATTCTTTTATTATTCAATGGTAGAAAGAAAAGGGTCTATATTAACTTTCCATGGAGAAAGTGGTGATGTTCTCACCAATGTAAAGGAAAGTCTGGTTTTAATTGGTCCTACATTCTTTAGAAACAGGTTGACCTCCACAGGAATTTTCGTTGCTAATGAGTAAGTATCAGTTTCATTAGTTGGGGGTAATGTCCATTGGATTGCTTCTATTTTTTCTATTTTTTTTAGCTCCCGATTCAAATTTTTTTGATCGCTTATCGCAATTTTATTAGCTAATCCCTTATCTCCGTTTTTAATCGTAACTAATAATACATTTAACAATTGGGAAGGTGGAAGATTGTTCAAATATTCATCAATCCTCCCAGCAGCCTTTAGGATCATGACATGATGAGATAAATCAGATTTTCCTGTCCGATGTGTGGTGCTTCCCGCAAAATGGATGCAAAAATGACCAGGGAAACCGTTCTGAAGAGCACCTGCCCCATGTGGCATTCCATGCATGGATGCAGGGATTAAGCTGTCTTGAGCTATAATTAAAACTGCTTTTCGTCGCCAGCTCCAGTTCCCATCGTAAATCGCCTTCATGATCTTCGTGTCTTTTTCAGTTAATGGCTGAACATCTGCATGCCTACTTCCAGCTCTTCTTTGAACATCAAAACTTTTACCGCTTTCCACATCAATAACAGTAAAGATCGATTTTCTTGGAAGTGACTTGTTAACAGAATCCCAATTCTGAATTTCAATTTGAAAGCTTATCGGTGAGGGATTGTTTTCAACTTTTGTTGCGTATGTATGTTGATGGTCAAGGAAAAACAGTAGTAAGAATAGAATTGAAATATAAAAAGTATTTTTCATGCTTAATTGTCAACTCCGATATTTTGTAGATACGTCTATTTTGTGTTTTTTTTTGTATAAAATAGCTTTTAAAAAATGGAAAATTTAAGTATTAAAAGAAAAGGAGTGAAGCAGGTATTGATGTTGATGTGAAAATTAATAAAATGGTCGGATTTTCTAATTAGTGTCTAGTTTACAATTTATTATGTAAATGTTAAATAATGGTAAAAAATAGGTGGAGAAAATGCATATCATTTTTTGTTTATTATATATAGTAGCTACGTGGAAGGTGGGAGATTTGAAAAAATCGAGACTTGTTATATCACAAGTTACTTTACGATTATATCCAATGTTGAAATTTCATCCTGTTTAGAGTTAAAAATTAGTAACACATAAGGAGTTGTTTGTGTGGAAGAGTTAAAAATCAAAAACATGCTCAAAAACCGACCTTTGACAAAGTCTATTCATGATGCTGGTTAGGGGATGTTTCGTTCTTTCTTAATTTACAAATGTTAAATAAGCGGTGGGATATTAGTGAAAGTGAAACCACATTAAACAAGTCAAAACTGTTCAAGCTCCGGTAATGTAGAAAAAAACTGTTTCCGTTCGCACTCACATTTTGTCCTAGGTTTGGAACTAAACTAGACAGTGACGGATAAAACTAAATTGGTTTTATACCGTCTACTTAAATTTATTTCAAATAAACTGTAGGTAGAGGTCACGTCCGAACAGTATAATCTACGCTTGTAGAGACTATGTAAGCCAAGTGCAAATGGACTTGAAAATGGTCTCTGAAGCAGGAAAATCTCTTTTTAGAAGCTCCACCTATATCTGATTTAGGTGGAAAGGTTCACTGTGCCCAGTACAGTTTTCGATAAAAAGAAGCGATGTATGTTAAAATTTAGTTAAAGAAATATTCACAAGGGAAAGTAGTAATATACATGATGAAACACTCAAAATATGGGTTACTAAACAGGAATTTGTTCCACACGAGGAGTTTTATGTTGAGAAGGTTATTGCTCTCATTCAAAAACCCAAGAAATATTCAATTCACACGTTGCTTCTAAAATTTGTTACAATTGCATATACATATGTTTTATCATTAGAATAGGAGAATGTATAATGCTTCAAACAGTTAATCGGCAGCTTGAAAGGTTTATGCCATTCATTACACCAATAAGCGTTATTCTAGGTGTCACGTTTGCCGATCATTTATTAATTTTCTCATTTTTAATACCATGGATTTTTGCATTCATTACGTTTTCTGGAAGTCTCAACTCAAATTTTTCTTCACTAAAAGGAGTAATAAAAAGTCCCCTTCCATTCCTCATTATTCTATTACTTTTGCATATAGTGATGCCAGTGATCGCATGGATTGCTGGACATTTTATCTTTACAAATGATCACTTAACAGTGACAGGGTTGGTGTTAGCTGCTGTTATTCCAACTGGTATTACTAGTTTTATATGGGTAACAATTTATAAGGGAAATATCGCATTAGCTCTATCAATCATATTATTTGATACGATCTTATCTCCTTTTCTTGTACCACATACTCTTTCATTTCTTGTTGGACAAGAGGTGAAGATCGATACATTTTCGATCATGAACGGGTTGTTATATATGGTGGTTCTTCCTTCTTTAGTAGGAATGTATATAAACCATTTATCAAAAGGAAAAAGCGTGAAAGTCGGCAAAGCATTAGCGCCTTTTTCTAAACTAGGGCTAGCTTCTGTTGTCATGATTAATGGTGCGGTTGTGGCACCCTATTTAAAAGAGATTACTAGTAAGTTAGTTGTTATTACTATAACAGTTTTTATTCTTGCTTTTATTGGGTATCTTATTTCATGGTTAGTAGGAAATTGGCTAAATAAAGATAGAGAAACAAAAGTAGCGATGATCTTTACTGGTGGTATGCGTAATATTAGTGCTGGTGCTGTCATTGCAGTTCAATATTTCCCACCTGCTGTCGCTGTTCCAGTTATTGTAGGTATGTTGTTTCAACAAATATTAGCTTCTATTTTTGGCTTTTTATTTAAGAAGGTTGAAGATCGAACAGTCCATCCTAAAAAACATTTTGCTGACAATGTGAGCGCATCATAATACAAAATCAAGTTCATATTAATTCTGTTGCCAAATAAAACATAGTGTGTTAAAAATAATGTAAATCACTAATAGAACCATCCATAATTAATAATTTAATAGATTTCACCACTAGGGGAGCTTTAATTAGCTGAGAGAGACAATTTGTCTTGACCCTTATTACCTGATCTAGATAATACTAGCGTAGGGAAGAGGTGTTTGAATATACACTTGAAAAGCTTAGACTATTTAATGTTTTTCGAATGTTTGTACATAACATTGTGCGTTCAAACCACTTCTTTAAAATAAGAAGTGGTTTTTTATGATGAAAATGGGGACGGAACTACGCTAATATAACCATCTAAGTTCAAAATTAGACTAGTTAGCTTCATTGAATCTATATTATCCGTTTGCGCCGCCATATTGGAAGGGGGCTTGTAGCAATACTCAGTTTTTCCTTCATTTTTAATGGTGACGTGAATACGTCATATCCGTTTTGTTAAATAAATATTTCAAGGAGACGAAAACATGTCAGATCATATTCAGCAGCTAGTAGAACAAATCGATGTGCGAAAAGATGAGCTAATTGATTTACTTAAGAAGCTTATTGAATATAAAACCCCGGCACCACCTGCGAGAAATACAAAGGAAGCACAGGAGTTTGTTGCTGGTTTTTTAAGAGAAAAAGGCTTCTCAATTGATATGTGGGATGTTTATCCGAACGATCCGAATGTGGTAGGTGTCCTAAAAGGAAAGGAAGCTGATACCTTCAACAGCTTAATCATCAACGGACATATTGATGTAGCAGAGGTTAGTGTGGATGAAGAGTGGGAGGTAGATCCATTCACTCCATTTGTCAAAGATGGGGCAGTGATTGGGCGTGGCGCAGCTGATATGAAGGGTGGTTTAGCTGGTGCATTATTTGCTATACAGCTTTTGCACGAGGCTAAAATTGAACTCCCTGGTAGCTTAACGTTTCAGTCTGTTATTGGTGAAGAGGTTGGAGAAGCGGGAACACTAGAATGCTGCAATCACGGCTACAAAGCGGATTTTGCTGTTGTTGTGGATACAAGTGACTTACATATACAAGGTCAAGGGGGTGTGATCACTGGGTGGATTTCGGTGAAAAGCTCACAAACCTTCCATGATGCAACTAGAAGACAAATGATTCATGCTGGTGGAAAGTTATTTGGCGCAAGTGCGATCGAAAAAATGGCGAAAATTATCCAAGGCTTGCAAGAGCTTGAACGACATTGGGCAGTAATGAAAAGCTATCCAGGATTTATGCCAGGAACAAATACAATCAATCCAGCTGTTATAGAAGGTGGTAGACATGCTGCTTTTATTGCGGATGAATGTCGACTTTGGATAACTGTTCATTATTATCCGAATGAATCCCATGAGCAAATCATAAAGGAAATCGAAGAGCACATTCTTCATGTAGCTAGTGCTGATCCTTGGCTTAGGGAAAATCCTCCAACGTTCGAATGGGGTGGTAAGTCGATGATTGTTGATCGCGGTGAAATCTTTCCATCACTAGAGGTTGATCCTAATCATTTAGGAGTGAAGCAACTAGCGGCTGCTCATCAAGCTGTTTTACATGAACAGGTTGTTGTAGATGTTTCTCCAACTGTAACGGATGGTGGCTGGCTTGGTGAAGCTGGTATTCCGACAGCAATTTATGGTCCAGGGAATTTGCAAAATGCACATTCAGTAAATGAACAGGTTTCCATTGAGCAGCTTGTTGAGTATACAAAAGTCATTTTAACGTTTATTTATGAATGGTGTCATATGAAACGGACATGATTGATTAAATGATACTGAATAAAAGATACATAGTTTTATGCTTATCTAAGGAGGTTATACCATGAAATTCAGTCAAAGACTTTATGAAAAAGTTCTACCAATTTGGAATAAGAATCATACACATCCGTTCGTTCGAGGAATGGGCGATGGTACGTTAGAAAAAGAAAAGTTTCGTTTTTATATGGTTCAGGATTATTTGTATTTAACAGAATATGCCAAGGTTTTTGCATTAGGAGCGGTAAAGGCAACGGATCTTGCGACTATGGGGAAATTTGCTGCGCTGCTAAATTCAACACTAAATGAAGAAATGGAGCTTCATCGTCAATACGCAAAAAGATTAGGTATTTCTATTGAAGAACTTGAAACAGCCAAGCCTTCACCAACAACACTTGCTTACACACACTATATGTTACATGTCAGTCAAAATGGAACACTTGCCGAGCTTGTTTCCGCCCTTCTTCCATGCATGTGGAGTTATTGGGAAATTGGCAAGGCTTTAAATGAACGTGAGGGTGCAAGTAAGCATGAGTTTTATGGTGAATGGATTAGTATGTATGCTTCAGATGAGTTCGGTCAGCTTTCTACATGGTGTATTGATTTAATAGATGAATTAACAGTAGAGAAGTCAGATTCAGAGCTGGAAAAATTGGAGGAAATCTTCCTTAACACAACTCGCTTTGAATATATGTTTTGGGATATGGCCTATAACGAAGAAATGTGGCCAACAGATGAATAAGTTAGCATGACAGTTTCAAAATGTTACCTCTTTCACTATAAGGAAGGGAAAACTCCAATCCTAAAATATTAAAGCATTTAGGCGTGCAGTAACAAAAGGATATGAATTTCTGCTGAAAAACCTAAAGAACCATTAAACATTCTGTTAAGTAATCAGGATGAAGCGAACTTTCCTTTAGTAGAAGAAGTAGAAGTACAAAGCTTATAATTCTATTACCACTTATGGAGTTTGAGGAAGGCTTTGGTAGCCAAAGTAAGGAACAATGGGAATAAATAATTGGTTGGATGAAGAAAAGGTTTGATTGAAAAAGAGCCACCTATTGATGATATTTTTGTAATTATTAAATAACTGAGTGATAGAATAGAGCACGTATTTTTGAATAGAAGAAAAATAGGACTTGGTGGGATTCAAACCCACAAAAAGTACAACAATTATCGGGTTAACTGTTGACTGCTCTGATCATTGAGCTACAAGTCCTTTATTAGTATTTACGACTATTTATTATTTGATACAAAAAAATGATAAATAGTCGTAAATATGGTTGGAATTAGAATGAAGATGTTAGCAATTTTATATCTTAATTCGAGGTGAGAATAGGTGAGTAGAGTAGAGACGAATAATAAGTTAGTTCTAGACCGTATTGTGTTTATCGGAAGGACATTTGACGAGTATGTTCAAATGTTTTCATTAAAAAAGGATTTTGGATTGCCCTTCAGGTGCATGCTCCTTTACCGCAATTGGGAAGGAAAGAGGATTCGATGTAATAGCATGTGATATAGCATACTCTGTTCCAGTAGAAAGCTTGTTAAAGATGGGTTTACAGGATGTTGACCATGCCATGGAGAGTATGGAAGATATAAATGAAACTTTTTTAATGATATAGAAGAGTTAAAGAAACATCGTTTAAAAGCATTAAAGGAATGCACGAATAGTATGAAGAAATTTCCTAGGCAATATGTATCAGCAACACGTCCTCATTTGCCTTTTCAAAACTATGAGTGCGATCTAGTATTATAAGCACATTTTCTATTTATGTATGGGGATCGACTCGATTATTCTTTCCATCTTGAAACATTAAAAGAGCTGTTAAGGGTTACAAGTGAAGAGGTTCGTATTTTTCCACTTGTTGATTTAAATGGTAAGAGATATCAGCATTTAGAGGCACTATTGGGTGAATTTGGCAAGAAATGCTCGTACAATGTTGAGGGTATATAAGAAATAATGGATAAAAGGGTCAGACCCGGAGAGGTCTGACCCTTTACTATAAATATTAAATTTTTAATTCTATTTTCGCTGATTTACGAAGTTCTTCTACTTTAGAGCCAAGTTTTTCTTGTGTTTTTTGTTGTTCTAGCTGGACTTTTAATGTGTCTTTCACGTCTTCATATTTAGGAGTTTCTGCAGATTTATCAGCAGTACTAGCCATAGAATCATAGTACTCTTTCAATTCTTCTTCCTTTACTTCTTCCACTTTTAAGTCCTTCTCTACATACTGACTATATCTAACTGTGTCAGTAATTTGCTCTTTAAGCTTTTCAATTGTTAGGTTGTTGTCTTTTAGTGCTTTTTCGAAAGCTTCATCATTCTCATATTGTGACTTTAATTCGTCTATTTTTTTGTTTATTTCATCTTCAGTTGCTTTATAGCCTTTTTTATCAATCTCTTGCATAAGCAATGTTTGTCCAACAAGGCTATCAAGTGTATATTCTTTTAATTGTTTCGCTGTTTCTTCTGTCGTTGGGTCTTGTCCCATTTGTTGAAATTGCGTTTGTGAGATACTAAGCGCATCATTATACTCTGTGCCTTTTATTTCTTGTCCATTAACAATAGCAACAATGCTATCATCCTTTACTTTTTGAGCGTCAAGCTTCTTTTGCATTTCTTCAGCATCAACTGCAGCTTCTTCTTCTTTTTTAGGTGTCTCCTCGGTTGTTTCTTTAGATTTTGTTGTGTCTTTCTCTTTGTCTTCCTCATCATTACATGCAGCAAGTGAAAATGCTAATAGCCCCATCAATAATGTTAGTAGTAATTTTTTCATTTGTCGCTCTCCTTTCGCTATTAAGGAAGAAAATATCCCTATCTAGAAGTACATAATTGGAATTGTATAACAGTTATAAGAAAAATGAAAGGTTATGAATAGAATTTAAGAAATAATTCATTGTTTCTTAAGAAATCATTCTACTATAATAAGGTGTTTTCCTATTGGCTCTGTTAGCTTTGAATGTTGATTTTGTTATGGATAGAATAGGCGACATACTTTAGAAAAACAATAAGAGTAGCAAAAAACGAGCGGGAGTTGTCTATAATGATACGAACCATAACCGAGCAGGAATGGGTGTCCAAGTATGCAAAGGAGAAGAAAAAGCCGCTTCCTGTTGTATTAGGTACAAGAGGAACGTGGACTGGAAACAGGAAACCGATGATTATATTGATTGGTTTTACCATTGAAGATGTATTGGTGTTAGGTGATATATATGGAGCGGCCTTTCATCCTGTTAGGGAAATGAAACATCAGGGAGTAACCTACTATGCTATCAATGTTATTGACAAGAAGAAAGTAAAAGAAATTATTGAGGAATGGAAAGAACAATGATAAAAAACAACAGGAAGGCTTTACAGAGCCTTAAAAAAAGTAAAAGTTTAAGATTTTGTACTTAGTTTTGATGTCTAGCTTAAGCAGCCCGCCTTTATGAAAAGTCGGATGCCGTGGCCTCAGACCGCACAGGACGTGCAAGTGCAGACAAGAGAGAAGGCCGTCGCATTTTTGACTGCCTCTAGGTCTAACCACTCATGAATTGAAGTAAAGAACACCTTCTATTTATTAGCGTAAGGTAGATGAATATCATAAAGTTTTAGAATTATTGATAAGCACTATTCTTTAAATTAAGGGATGAGAAGCGTTATAGCGGTCTGAGGCGCTCTTATGAAGATATAACTATAAATGGAAACGCTTACACTCACTAATTGGAAGTAATGCTCACAACATTTCGTTAAAACCTTGATTATGAAACTCAGCGTGTTAGTATTAAATCGTTAGCAGGAAATACGAACAAAAATACGAACGATATTGGAGAGATGAGATGCTACACAACAAAACAATTGCATTTTTAGGAGCAGGGTCAATGGCGGAAGCAATGATATCTGGTTTAGTTAAATCAGAGAAAATACCATCAAAACAAATCATTGCGACAAATCGTTCCAATGAAGAACGATTAACTGCTTTAGAAAACAATTATGGAATTAAAGGTGTTAAGCGAGAGAATCTACAATATGATCAAATAGATGTCTTCATTTTAGCGATGAAGCCAAAAGACGTTGATAAAGCTCTAAGCGACATAAAAGGTCATATCAAACCAAATCAGCTCATACTATCAGTTTTAGCAGGGATCACAACATCATTCCTTGAACAAAACCTCCACAAAGGCCAGCAAGTAGTTAGAGTCATGCCGAATACATCAAGTACAATCGGTGAATCAGCTACAGCAATTTCCCCAGGTCATCGAACAGCAGATGAAAATGTAAAAGTAACTCAAGAATTGCTTGGATGCATTGGCGAGGTTTACAAGATTGAAGAAAAAGATATGGATATTTTTACAGGTCTTGCAGGTAGTGGACCAGCGTATTTTTATTATTTAATGGAGCATATGGAGCAGCAAGGTGTTCATGCAGGACTGGATGCTGACACAACAAGACAAATCATTGCACAAACAATTGTTGGTGCTGCAAAAATGATTCAAGAGCAGGATAAAACACCAACTGTATTAAGAGAGAATGTTACTTCACCAAATGGCACGACAGCTGCAGGACTAGATGCACTTGATGAAAATGGTGGGGGAATCGCAATCTCTAAAGCTGTTGAGCATGCTGCGAAGCGTTCAAAAGAAATTAGCGAGCAGATTCAAGATAGTTTGTTAGTTGGTTCTTATAAGAAATAAATTTCACAGGACGTGCAAGTGAAAAGTCTATGCGACAGAACGTCGCGAACACCTTCTATATTGGAGTCTTACGCCTGTCGGGGGTGTTCAAGGCGCTTGCGCTTTCTTACTAATAATACCTTAGGAGTGATAGAATGACGACCCTAGACAATGAGAAAAAACGGGTTGTAATAAAAGTAGGAAGCAGCTCATTAACAAGTCGACATGGAGAAATAAGTCGACGTAAACTTGAGAAATTAGCAGATGAGATTGCATTATTAAAAGACGAAGGGCACGAAATAGTATTTGTATCTTCTGGGGCAGTTGCAGCAGGGTATCGAAAGCTTGGCTGTATTGATCGTCCAACATCATTACCAGAGAAGCAAGCAGCAGCCTCAATCGGGCAAGGTTTATTAATTGAAGCTTACTCAGAGATCTTTTTATCGCACGGATATGTGGCATCACAAATTTTAATCACACGTAGTGATTTTTCAGATGAATACCGATATAACAATGTTCGAAACACGTTAAATGTGTTATTAGAACGCGGCATTATTCCAATTGTTAATGAAAATGACACGGTTACAGTTGATCGCTTAAAGTTTGGTGATAACGATACACTATCTGCTAAAGTTGCAGGATTAATAGAAGCTGATCAATTGATTATTTTATCTGATATTGATGGTTTATATGATTCAGATCCTCGTAAAAATGAAGAAGCTAGATTGCTTGAAAAGGTGTATGAGATTACACCTGAGATTGAACAAGGTGCTGGTGAATCAGGAAGCAATGTTGGCACAGGTGGAATGAAATCAAAAATCGATGCCGTGAAAATTGCAATGGCTTCAGGAATTTCAACCTTCTTAGGAAAAGCAAGCATAGCCAACATTTTAGGTGATGCTGTAAATGGAGAGGCAAGAGGGACATATTTCGAAGTCACTAATGAGACTGTAAACTTAAATCAGAAAAAGCAATGGATTGCGTTTCATTCAGGTCCTGAGGGTGAACTCGTCATTAATCAAAATGTGAGAACGTCAATTGTAGATCATAAGCATAGTATTTATTCTTCAGATATTGATGCAGTTATAGGACAATTTGAAAAAGGTGCGGTTATTCGAATTATCGATCATGAAGGTGAAAGAATCGGCCTAGGTGTTGTAAATTATTCAAATGAAGATTTAGAGAAATTAAGAATAATTACAGGTGAAGAGGTTAAAAAGCTTGAGGTTGTTCATTTTGATGATCTAGTATGTGAGCTTGAATTATCATTACCTGTTGGAGTCTAAAAGGAGGAATTGCATGACTGTTACAAATGAACAAACAAACGTCGAAGCACAAGCAATCGCAGCAAAAAAAGCAGCAAAAAAGGTAAGCTTATTATCAACAGAAGAAAAAAATGAAGCACTACACATTCTAGCGGATACACTAGAAAAGAACGATCAAGTCATCTTAGATGCAAATAAATTGGACTTACAAGCAGGTCGTGAAAAAGGCTACGATGAAGCTTATATGGATCGTCTTGCACTTTCTAAGGAACGTATCGCAGACTTTGCGGAAGGACTTCGCCAGGTTGCAACACTAGAAGATCCAACAGGTAAAATTATTTCAAACTGGACACTTGATAATGGATTACTAGTAGAAAAAGTAACCGTTCCTTTAGGTGTGATCGGAATGATTTATGAAGCTCGTCCGAACGTGACAGTAGATGCTACTGGTCTTGCGCTTAAATCAGGTAATGCCATTGTATTAAAAGGCGGATCATCTGCTTTATCATCAAACAAAGCCATCGTACAGGTTATGCATGAGGGGTTAAATGAAACAAAAATCCCGCAAGATGCTGTTCAATTCATTGCAAGCACAGATCGCGCTGCAACACAGCAACTCTTTACAATGAAGGAACACATTGATGTGTTAATTCCAAGGGGTGGTGGATCATTAATAAATGCAGTCGTAAACAACGCAACAGTTCCAGTACTTGAAACAGGCGTCGGAAACTGTCACTTATATATTGATGTTGAAGCAGATGTTGAACAAGCATTAAACATTCTTGTCAATGCAAAAACGGACCGTCCAGCTGTGTGTAATGCGCTAGAAACAGCGATCATTCACAAGGAATGGCTTGTGAAAAACAGTGAAGCCCTAAACACAACTTTTAAAGAACACGGAATTACTGTTCATGGTGACGAAGCAGCACTTATGATGATTCCAACCGCAGTATTAGCTACCGAAGAGGATTGGGCTAATGAATATTTAAGCTTAGACATTGCTGTAAAAACAGTTAACAATGTAGAAGAAGCTATTGACCATATTGAAATATATGGAACAAAGCATTCTGAAGCAATTGTTACAGAAAACAAAGACACAGCAAAAACATTTATGAGTTTAGTAGATGCTTCAGCACTCTATCTCAATGCATCCACACGCTTCACAGACGGTGGAGCCCTTGGCTTTGGTGCAGAAATCGGTATCTCAACACAAAAGCTACACGCTCGTGGACCAATGGGGCTCCCAGCTTTAACGACAGTTAAATTTATGATGTCTGGTAATGGGCAAATACGTTAAGTGAAAAAGTGAGAAAAGGATGATCGACATGTTGATGTCGGTCATCTTTTTTTTATACTATCAGAAGTTATATCTTAAGGATGAGAGTATAAGAAAAACTAAGGACTAGGTATTAAAGACAATCTTATTTTTTCTAATTCAGGAAAATAATGTAAGTGAACACAAATCTAGCTTTCACTGTTATATTTTTCAAAAAACTTTTATCACTTAAAGTGTTGACTCTCTCTGTGTTGATGTTATAATCTTTAACATATATACGTTAGAAAATCTAACATACATGAAGGTGATAAACATGAAAAAGATTGAAGCGATTATCAGACCTCAGAAAATTACTGAGACAATTAAAGGACTTAAAAACATTGGAATTACTGGCTTTACTGTTTCTCAAGTCGTAGGAAGAGGGAAGCAAAAGGATACAAAAGGTGTATATCGTGGCAAAAACTATAATGTGACTCTCCACCCAAAGATTAAGCTTGAAATCGTTCTGTCAGATCACATGGTTGATCGAACAATCAAAACAATTATTACGAGTGCTCAAACAGGTGAAGATGGTGATGGGAAGATTTATGTTTATCCTATTCTTGAAGCCTATAACATACGAACAGGTGAATCAGATATAACGATTGATGATCTTACAGAAAAGGAGGGAATGTAAAATGGAGCTGATTCATTTAAATACAGTTTGGATTGTCATTGCAGCTGCAATGGTTTTGTTTATGGAAGGTGGCTTTAGTTTATTAGAAGCTGGATTAGTCCGTACAAAAAATGCAGTAAACGTAACAATGAAGATTTTCGTAGACTTAACAATTGGAGCATTGGCATTTTGGTTATTTGGATTTGGAATCATGTTTGGTCAAGATGCATTTGGGTTTATCGGAACAAGTTTATTTGGAAGTCCGGAAAGTATCTCACTAGGTATTGAACTTCCGAGTGAAGCATTCGTCCTTTTTCAAATGGGCTTTGCAATTGCGTGTGTATCGATTATTTCAGGAGCAGTTGCAGAACGAATGAATTTTAAAGCGTACATTATTACTGCCGCTCTTATCACGCTAATCATTTACCCTCTGTCTGGACATTGGATTTGGAATAGTGACGGTTGGTTAGCACAGCTTGGTATGAAGGATTTTGCCGGATCAGCAGCTATTCATGCAGTTGGTGGTTTTGCAGCATTAGCGATGGCTAAGATATTAGGTGCAAGAAAAGGGAGATTTAATTCAGACGGTAGTGCAAATGTTTTTGCGCCAAGTAATATTCCTCTAGCATCATGTGGTGCGTTTATTTTATGGTTCGGTTGGTTTGCATTTAATAGTGGTAGTACACTGGATGCCTCAAATGCATCTTTAGCTTCAATTGCCATTAATACAATGCTTGCAGGTGCAAGTGGTGGAACAGTTACTCTTTTAATGACGATGAGCAAATTCGGAAAAGCAGATCCAAGTATGACAATAAATGGTGTTCTTTCAGGGTTAGTAGCGATTACAGCTGGATGTGCGTTTGTTGATCAATGGAGTGCTATTATCATTGGTGCAATCAGTGGAATCATTGTGATCTATGCAACGTTCTTAATTGATAATATGAAAATTGATGATCCTGTTGGAGCAGTAGCAGTTCATGGCTTTAATGGTGTATTTGGAACAATTGCTGTAGGATTATTTGATACGTCGGCTGGATTATTTACTACAGGTCAGGTTTCATTGTTAGGTGTGCAACTTTTAGGTGCGCTAGTCGTTACAATTTGGGGATTAATCGGTGGTGCTTTTATTGCAAAAGTAGCGGACATGACCGTTGGATTACGAGCTACTGAAGAGGAGGAAGAAGAGGGACTTGATATGTCATACCACGGTATTCCTGCTTATAATGAGTTAGAAAGATTTACTGATTTACCAACTAGCTTATACAATTTTGAAGAGTCTACTGGAATTACAGTTGCTCAAACTGAACAAAAGCAAGTTATAGGGTAGTAAATTCCATAAAAAAACCCAGTATTTATATTCGGATTTGAAATACAAAATATTAATTAACCATTGAAAAAGAGGTGCTGTAATTTAGCATCTCTTTGGTTATATATTTTCATATAGATGTATTGCATCGTTAATAATTTCAAATTTCGTATTAGGAATTTTCTCTTTTAATATTTCATAAACGGCTTTATTTGAAGCTGCAAATTCCTACTTATTAAATCTTCATTTTCAGCTTTCTTAGTTCCGCTGTTGGCTTTAGTTCATCCACGATAAAGTCTACATACTAGGTCCCTTTTCCACCTAATGAACTAGCATAACTTACTATTTTCTTGCTGTATTCCTCATTTATCCAAGGGCAATAGTCATTTATTCGATCTTCGCTATTTTTGGTCTATTCCGACAACAATAACTTCCAATCCATTTTCATCTAAGCAGTTTTTGAGTTCTAAAGATGTGCCACCAATTGCACCATTATCCTCTATGACATTTTGCCCATCGTGCATATACAGTACGGGGTAACAGTAATTCTGTTAGAAATAAATAAATCTTCCCAATAAATAAAAGGACGATGAACGTAAGTTGTATCCTTACTGATTTCAACAAGAGAATGAACAAAAGAATCGGAAATAAGATTAGCAACGAGCGTTGTCACTCTGTTAATTACTGTGCAAATATTAATAATAATAAAAGGTTCAAATCATATGTGATTTAAACTTGAAATTTACTATCTAATTAAATTTTTGTACTCTTAAACCGAACCCGTTATTTGTATCAAAGTAAAACAATTACTTCCCTAATTTACTATGTCGTCTTGCATATCCAAAATAAATAATTAAACCAATACCAATCCAAATAAAGAAGGATATCCATGTGATCGCTGGTAAGCTTATCATTAAGAAGATACATAACAATGCGCTGATGGCAGGAAGTACCGGTACAAATGGCACTTTGAATGCTCGTTTTAAATTAGGATGTGTTTTTCGAAGCACGATAACTGCGATAGAGATTAATGTAAACGCAGCTAATGTTCCCATATTAACTAAGTGTGCTAACGTAGTTAAATCAACAAAACCTGCAATGATCGCTGCAATTAAACCAGTCATCCAAGTGTTTTGAAAAGGAGTTTTAAAAGTTGGGTGAACGTTTGCTAACATTTTAGGTAGTAACCCATCGCGACTCATAGCAAAGGAAATTCTAACTTGAGCATACATCATAACAAGTAAGACTGTTGTTATTCCGGTAATGGCTCCTACTGAAATAATCCCTGCGAGTGAGTTTTGTCCAACAAATTGAAGTGCAAACGTAACAGGATCAGCAACATTTAGTTGTGAGTATGGAACCATCCCAGTTAAGATTAATGCCACGACAATATATAAGACAGTACAAGCTGTTAAAGAAGCAATGATTCCTATTGGGACATCACGTTGAGGACGTTTTACTTCCTCGGCAGCAGTTGCTACTGCATCAAATCCGATATAAGCAAAGAAAACAGTGGCTGCACCTGTAATGATTCCTTCAAATCCAAATGGTGCAAAAGGTGTCCAATTTTCAGGTCTCACATAAAATATTCCTGTGATTATGAAAGCAACAATTACTGTAAGTTTGATAATTACCATAATGTTGTTTACACGTGTACTTTCTTTTATTCCCTTAGATAATAAGGCTGTAATTAGGAAAATAATAATAACTGCAGGGAGGTTAATCATTCCACCTTCACCTGATCCTGGTGCAGAGGCCAATACTGCAGGTAGTTCTATACCAAAACCCTCCAAAAGTGTTTGGAAATAACCTGACCAACCAGTAGCAACAGCTGCAGTTGCGAGTAAGTACTCAAGCATTAAGTCCCATCCAATTAAAAAGGCAAAAATTTCACCTAGTGTCGCATATGTATACGTATACACACTACCAGAAATAGGAACAGATGATGCGAATTCAGCATAACAAAATGCTGCAAGAGCACAAACAAGTCCTGATAATATGAAAGAAAGGATAAGTGCAGGCCCTGCAGATTCTGCTGCTACAACCCCTGTTAGCACAAAAATTCCAGTTCCGATAATGGCCCCAATACCTAACAACGTTAAATCGAATGCACCGAGTGTTCGATCAAGTGTTTTTTGATTGCTTTGTTGGATTAGTTGTGTAATTGATTTTTTTCTAAGTAGTGAACTCATAAATCCTCCAAAATGTTAAATATTCTTGTTGAAATGCACAAATTGTAGTATATTGTCGAATATTCTAAAAGTCAATACTTATCTGACTATCAAAAAAGTGTAAACAAAACCGACTACACACCTAACAGTATGCACAAGTAAAAAAGGCAGCATACGAAATATTCGTATGCTGCCTTCATATATACTTATCCAACAACAATCAACATCATCAATCCAAGGTAAGTAGCGATAATGAATAGTACGCCAAACCCTAATGCCAACCAAGGTACAACCTTTTTATAATAGCTTATGATAATCATTGCCAAGAACAACATAGCAATGACCATCAACAGTAATCCTTGGAATCCGGCAGAAAACTGGACAGTGAACGGTGCAACAATCTCTTGCCCAAGTATTAATTCTACCCAAAATGCAGCTCCTTCTTGTATAACAGATGCATTTACTTGGTGAGGGGGAGTTAATGTCCCTAAAACACCAGTAATGAAAAAGACGATCATTAGAATAATGGTTTCTGCCTGTACCCATTTCTTTGCATCAAAACCAGAATCTTGTTTCGTTTTTCTGGAAAGAAAACCATTGATGAGTGCAAATGCTAATACAGGGACAATACTGATATGCTTAACTAAAAGCATTTGACCGTATGGCAAAACCCATGCATTTGCATAATCTCTCGGTTCGACAACAAAAAACATCAGGAAAATACCACTTAATGTTGCTAGTAAAAATAAGACGATGGAGATAGGTGTAAACCAACGTAAAAAGGAATGCCAATTATCGATGCTACGTGCTAGCCATCCAACATGTATAAGAACCCCAACCCAAATGGTAATCGTTGAGAAATGAATCGAATGTGAAATTAGACCCGGCAATAAATCAACTGTAGAAGAATGGCTTGCATATCCCACAGAAATAATCATTAATAGTAAGAAAAGGGCCTGTAAATATTTTGAGCCTTCTACATAGATAATCATCCATAAAAAAACAGCAAAAAAACTTCCATATAACCAGGCAATTCCGACTTGAAACTCAGTTAAGATGGCATATGCTTTTAAGCTTAATAAGCCTTCAGTTGAGAAAAATGAAATGACTTGAATGATTGGAAAAAACGTTAAAATGATAATGCCTAATACAGATAAAAGTAAGCTTTGTTTAGAAACATGTATAGCCGGTTTTTTTGATGGTGGTACAAACTGTAGCACGACATAGCCTACTAAATAGGAAAAAAGCATGTATGATACATATTCTGTAATTGGGATAAGCTGATTCATTTATTACCTCTTTTTGCGTAAAAGAATCCAAATTCCCAACGCTAACAGGATGACTAACACGATGACAGATACCATAGAAACAAGTGAACTGTTGTCCAATAAGGTGTCACTTTCATCTTTTGCTAATTCTTCTTTTTCTACTGTTGTTTCTGCTGTTTCTTGTCCAACCCGCTCTTCCGTTTCGGCTACTTGTCCAGCATCTTCTTGGACTTCTTCTTCAGTAACGACATCTGGTATGCTAACTGTAAAAAGTATATCACCTGTTAATACATGCCCATCCTTTGAGGCAACTTTCCAGGTTAATGTATAGTTACCATTTTCGAGTGGTGATGCTAATGAACCTATCATTTTTTTCTCTTCTATTGAAATAGAATCCATTTCAATTTCTTCTTGTTCATGAACTAATGTTAATGTACTTTGATTTTCAATGCTTCCGGCAAATTCTACTGAAAGCTCACTAAGTTCTTCTGTAATGACTTCACCTTCACTTGGAGTGGAGGTTGATACAGTAGTGTGTGCTGATGCAATAATTGGAAATGCTAAAAGTATACATATAATAAATATTATTTTCTTCATATTCTCACCCTCAATTTTCGGTTTATCTTGCTTGTTCCATTTTATCATTGATTGCTTATTTCATTTTAAATTCATTTCTTACAATTTAGCAAACATACAACATAAAAAACGAAAAAAGTTGGAAAATTCCTAGGAACTGTGCAAATGCCCTTACGTACAAGTCCCAACTTTCATATTGTAGTAGTACAACGAAAGGGAGGTGTTGTTAATGAGTGGTGCAACTCCGGGTTATGGCTACGGTGGTGGCTTTGTTTTAATCGTCGTTTTATTCATCTTATTAATTATTGTAGGATCGTCTTTCGTTGGGTACTAATAAACAGTTTAATAATTTTTTGAAAATAAATGATATAAAGGAGGAATTATAATGGGTTATGGATACGGTGGTTACGGCGGTTGCTGTGGAGGATACGGTGGCGGCGGCTACGGCTATGGTAAAGGCTTTGCGCTAATCGTTGTATTGTTCATTCTTTTAATTATTGTTGGCGCAGCTTGGTTTTAATAAAACCTTGAAAAAGGGGTCTGACTACTAGGTCAGACCCCTTTTTCTCATCGCAGCTGGTACTGGAGTTGATTTCTTACTAATAAACCAATTTTTAATTAATATGATGAAGCTAAAGATCATTAAGAAAACGAGATTGATATTCATATTCCTGTTTGTAAATGTTTGGAATAAGTGGATAAGCCTATCTTGAACAAAGGGTAAGAAATTAAATGCAATAAAAAGCTAAAGTGATAAATCCGCTAATTTGCTCAAATAGATAAAAATGAAACAAATTGCAATTTTAATCGTATTACTACTAAGTAAAAGAAATAAAGGGAGATGGGAATAGATGAGTGGTAATGGATGTATGAAATGCGGAAGTCAGGATGCAGGTAAAAAAGAAGTGGCGATGACAGGAACGGGTTTATCAAAAATGTTTGATGTGCAAAATAATCAATTTGTAGTGGTGTATTGTAATAACTGTGGATACTCTGAGTTTTATAATAAAAAAGCTTCAACAGCTTCAAATATTTTGGATTTGTTTTTTGGGGGATAGGAATGGGAAGTATTCGTTAGACTAAAGTATCAAATGAAAGTTAATTATATAATGTTATTTAACTCTGGTGTTACTTTCACTAAGTATGCTACCTTTTTTCATATCACTAGTATAGTGAAAAACAAATAGACTACAAGGATTATGTTGACTACGAAGCTTTATAGAAAATTGCACGAAATTAAGGAGTGCAGCACGATTTATCTGTCAATCAATTGTGCATTTTGAGTTTAAGAAGAAAGATTGTTGGATAACTAGAATACATTAGTTAAGTTCAACCAACGATCATTGAGGGATGGGAGACCCCCTCAGATAGGAGTTTTGCTTTATGAAAAGGATGGTTACCAATGATATCAGTTTCTGAACACGAACTACCAGATCGTTTGCTGAAATGGGTTGTTCATTCTGTAAATCCAGATGCAGTTGTTCAATCGATTCGACAACTTTACGGAGGAACATCATCCACAGTCCATTCGATTTCACTTTTAGTCAAGCAGGATGAAAGGGAAATTGTTTTACGGCAGTTTGACAACGCTAAATGGTTGCATGAGGAACCGGATTTAGCTCTTCATGAAGCGGAAAGTCTTCTCAGGGCATCCCGAATTGACATAGAAACACCACAGATTATCGCGTTTGATGAAACAGGGAGTAATTGTGGCGTACCTGCTGTACTAATGACAAAACTAGAAGGTTCTGTTATCTTAAAACCACAAAATATTGACAATTGGTTGAATGGATTGGCGGAATCCCTTGTGCGAATTCATAAGGTAGAAGCAGATGGCTATCCATGGTCATATTTTACCTACAAAAATATCGCAGCTTTGAATACTCCGTCATGGTCGAATTATCCGGATTTATGGAATCATGTCATCGATATCGTCAAAGGGCCGCGTCCAAAAACTAAAGAGTGCTTCATCCATAGGGATTATCATCCAACAAATGTTTTGTGGGACCAGGATAAAGTCAGTGGTGTCGTTGACTGGGTAAACGCTTGTCGGGGACCTGCTGGGATAGACGTTGGCCACTGTAGAGTGAATCTTGCGCAGTTGTTTGATGTCCAAACTTCGGACGCATTTCTATCCGCTTATCAAAAGCATGCCGGGCCGGAGTTCAACTATGACCCATACTGGGACCTATTATCATTGATTGACATACTATTCGGGCCTCCGACAGTGTATCCAGGCTGGGAAGCGTTCGGTGTGACAGGGTTAACGGATAAATTGATGGAAGAACGCTTAGAAAAATATATGATAAGTCTTTTGGAGCGCGCTTCACGGTTGTATCAATAAGAGTGGAGCATCCCGAAAGGTTTTGGATGTCCTAATGGGAGAAAATTTAATATTAGTATTTATAAAGACGAAGGATCGAATATATTGAAGTATATTCGATCCTTTGACTTTATCATATTATTTTTCTAGGAGTTGATTAAAACTGAATAGAGGGCTTAAACTGTTACTTATACTTGTTTATATAGTCGCTTTAGGTTGTTCCATGTACGCCTATCAATTTAAAATGAATCATCCTACTGTAAACGATTATGGCCATTTATTACCTGTAGCTGTAAAAAGCATAAACTCAGCAGAAAATATAGAAGAGTTAAAGAAAACGATACTCGAGGCAAATAAGTCCGGTGATAAAATCTCCATTGCTGGTATGAAGCATAGTCAAGGTGGCCAAACGTTATTTCCAAATGCAATCATGATTAATATGAAAAGCTATAACAGAATACTAGATTTTGATTTAGAGCTTAAAAAAATCACGGTTCAAGCTGGAGCTACCTGGGACGATATTCAGCAATATATCAATCCGTACGGTTTATCAGTTAAAGTGATGCAATCACAAAACATCTTTACAGTTGGTGGAAGTTTAAGTGTTAATGTACACGGGCGCGACATTCGAAATGATTCATTAATTGATACAGTTGAATCCTTCCGTTTATTAACCTCAGAAGGAGAGATCATCAATATAAGTAGAACTGAGAATGAAGAATTGTTTCCATATGTAATCGGTGGATATGGTTTATTTGGTGTTATCTTGGATACAACATTGAAATTAACTGATGATGAATTGTATGTGACGAAAACTCAAACGATTGACTATAAGGAATATACGTCTTATTTTCAAGAATTAGTAGGGGAAAACGAGGACGTGAAAATGCATTTAGCAAGAATTTCAGTTGCTCCT
The DNA here is from genome assembly GCA_051750265.1 of Bacillota bacterium. Taxonomy (GTDB): domain Bacteria; phylum Bacillota; class Bacilli; order Bacillales; family Bacillaceae; genus Metabacillus. The sequence goes on from JBNJJO010000001.1 coordinate 97,929, forward strand.
AATACGTTTTTACGTGAAATGTATATTACAGATTATCACTTAGCAGAAGATCAACAGAGTTTGAAACAATATAGCAAATTAAAAGGAGAAGCTATTGTAGCCTTTCCGAAATTTTTCCTAGGTTTATCAAGATACAGCGACTGGGGAAAGGACGTTTTTTGGGATATTCAGAAAACGTATATGGATAAAATTGATGATACTCTTGTAACGAGAAATAATGTGATGAGATCAGACTCTACGTTTATGGAATATGAAAGCAGTAATCGGACAGAAGTACTTCAGGAGTATTTCATACCAGTTAATGAGTTTACAAGTTACATAGATGCTTTGAGAAGTTTGTTACAAGTAGAAGATGACTTCAACTTACTTAACATCACTATTCGCTTTGTTGAAAAAAATGATCATACAATCATGTCATATTCAAAAGATGATATGTTTGCCCTTGTATTACTTATCAATCAAGGTACTTCTCAACGTGAGGTTGAGAAAACACAGGATGTTGTACAAAAGATGATTGATCTTACATTAGAGCATGGAGGAAGTTATTATTTACCATATTATTCGTATCCAACAAAACAACAATTTCTAGAGGCGTACCCACATGCAGAGGATTTTTTTAAGATGAAAAGATTATTTGATCCACAAGAACGTTTTATGAATCTATTTTACGAGGAGTATGGGAAATGACGTATAAAAGGCTCATCTATTATCAAAGCATCATTATGATGGCAAGCAGCATGATTTTTCCATTTTACGTTTTATTGTTAAATAATATTGGAAATAGTTATTCTCAATTTGGCTGGGCATATGGCCTATTTGCATTAACCTCTGCATTAGTCTATCCCTTAATTGGGAGGTTTTCAGATAAGCTAGGAGATCGAAAACTGCTCCTCACATATTCATTTTCTATGTCATTTATATTATTATTTTTCCCGCTAGTAGAAGAAGTGTGGGAGGTATACGTTTTACAGGTGATCATGGGAATCCTAGGTGCTGTTCAAAAAAACACTGAAAAGACAGCTTTAGCAAGAAACGTAGAAAAAAGCACTGCAGGGAAAGAAATTGGAAACTATCATATATGGACGTCTCTCGGTGCTGCAATTGCGATTATCTTAACAGGATATATGGTTGATTTTATAACGATTGGTAGTATATTTTACCTTGCTTCTTTCCTGTATTTTATTAGTGGAATTGTGATATGGAAAAAGAAATTAAAAAAAGCATGATAATCAAGACACAGCAAAAACACTGGTAAATAACCAGTGTTTATTGTGATTACGATGTTTTTTTCTCATGTTCATTTATATGTATTAGTGAATTTCTTTTAATCCAGTATTGAAAGCTATCTAACGGAAAGACTCCTCTGCGCTTTGAATTGTTCATTTGTATAACTACACTTCCTTCTGTAACTTCTAAAATCCTTAATGTGTCTGAGTTGCTGATGTTAGGAATAAAGCTGCCTTTCATTTCAAACTCCATATTGTTGTATAAATTCATCATAATCAAGCTCCTTATATAGTAATCATTTCTTTCAGATTCAACATTACATTTCCCTATTTTTCATAATTTATCCATATCTGGTGGGTACATATATTTACGTGTTTATACAGCAATAGTTTTTTTATAACGAAATATCATCATTTCTTTATATTAAAAGGAATTGTAAAACATTGAAAGAATAATAAGTCTATGACTTTCTCTTCAACTTCCAAGTTCATCGAAAGGTGGGATAAAGATGGATGTGAAAAAAAGAGAGTATGGAGAAAAACTCCATATAGCATATCCAAAATAATCGTTTGCTTGAAAGGAAAACAAAATGACAATGAATGTAAATATAAAGAATGAGATTAAGTTTGAAAAATTATATAATTTTCGCGATATCGGTGGTTTGCAAACAGAGGATGGACGAAGGGTTAAATCCGGAGTATTGTTTCGTTCAGATGATATATCTCGTATAACAAAGAATGATTTAGCAATGCTTCAAGAGTTTGGTTTAAAGCTAATCTGTGACTTACGTACGGTGAATGAACGGAAGTTTAAGATGTATCAAATTCCTGAAAACTGGGGTACGGTAGTAAAGCATATTCCGATTTATCATGGAAGTCAGGATTTATCTCATCGAGCGTTTTTTAATCTTTTAGTTGGGAAATCGAAGGACATAAATTTTGAAGATATGATAAAGGAATTTTATCACTGTATGGTTAATGAACGAAAAGCGGAAATAAGAGAGGTTATTTCATCTGTTGCTAACGATCAGCATGTTCCAGCTCTTATACATTGTACCGGTGGTAAGGATCGAACCGGTTTAATTGCTGCTCTCATTCAGTTGTTTTTGGGATTTTCATACGAGACGGTTATTGATCAATATTTACGATCAAATGCATTAGTCGAGCCACGAATGAAGAAGGCGGAGCGTTTTATTCGAATCATGAGTCTGTATCGAATTTCACCGGAGAGAATTAAACCTTTGCTCATTGTGAACAAAGCTTACTTAGAAAATGTGTTACAAGACATGTTTAAACAATATGGGTCTGTTGAGTCATATCTAATGAATGGCTGTGGAATTGAGGAACGTACATTACATCAACTAAAAGATATGTTGATAGAATAATGATAAAACTGCTGCTACGTTCGTAGTGGCGGTTTTAATTGGTTACAATATGGATAAAGTTATGTTTTGCCATGAAAGGAGTACAACAATGAAAACAACGATGAATGATACTGTCCAGCTTATTAAAGAGCTCGTGGAAATCCCTAGTCCTTCAGGTAATACGAATCAAGTCATCACATTTGTAGAGAATTATTTAAAAAATGTTCATGTTGAGATGAAACGGAATCGTAAGGGAGGCTTGCTTGTTACCATTCCTGGTGAAGATAATGAGCAGCATCGTATGCTAACCGCTCATGTCGATTCATTAGGAGCGATCGTGAAAGAGATTAAATCAAGCGGCAGGTTAACGATTGATTTAATTGGTAGCTTCAATTACAACTCCATTGAAGGGGAGTATTGCCAAATTGAAACAGCTAGTGGAAAAACCTATACAGGTACGATCCTTATGCATCAAACGTCAGTACACGTGTACAAGGAAGCTGGAAAACTCGAACGGAATCAAAAAAATATCGAAGTAAGAATTGATGAAAAGGTACATAATGCAGAGGATGTACGTAAAATGGGGATTGAGGTTGGGGATTTCATTTCTTTTTATCCAAGAGTTGAGGTCACATCAAGTGGATACATAAAGTCTCGACATTTAGATGATAAAGCAAGCGTTGCAATATTGCTGCAGCTTATTAAGCGGATTTCAAATGAAGAACTTTCGCTACCTTATACAACACATGTTCTTATTTCGAATAATGAGGAAATTGGCTATGGGGGGAACTCGAATATTCCTGCTGAAACAGTTGAGTACTTAGCTGTAGATATGGGAGCAATTGGTGATGGTCAGGAAACAGACGAATATACGGTTTCAATTTGTGCAAAAGATTCTAGTGGGCCTTATCATTATGGATTAAGAAAAAAGCTAGTAGACATTGCACAACAGAATAACATTGACTATAAGGTTGATATCTATCCATATTATGGTTCAGATGCATCTGCCGCAATTCGTTCGGGACATGACATCGTTCACGGTTTAATTGGCCCTGGAATTGATGCTTCACATGCATTTGAGCGAACACATTGCTCATCATTAGAACATACAGCAAGCTTATTATATTATTATGTTCAGTCGGAAATGACGTATTAAAATCAAGTGATTTTTAAAGAGGCTGGCTCAAATTAATATGAGCTGGTCTTTTTAATGGGGACTGGTAACCGTGGGGAAATAAATGAAGCTTACAAGCTAGTTTACTAGGATTATATTTAGAACAAAAACGTGCTATAGTTTTCCAAAAAGGAGAGGGTTATATTGATCTATTATATTGTAGACGTATTTGCTTTGGAAAAATATAAAGGTAACCAGCTTGCTGTGTTTCGTGATGTAGGTGACCTATCTAGTGTAGAAATGCAGAAAATTGCGAAGGAGACAAATTATTCTGAGACTACGTTTATCCTTTCTGATGAAACTCGAGATGGTGGGTATGATGTAAGGATCTTTACCCCAAACGAGGAAATACCATTTGCAGGTCATCCGACATTAGGGACAGCATTTATTATTAGAGATGAAATCATGAAGGAAAAAAAGAATCAGTTAACATTGAATCTTAAAGTAGGGGGCATACCTGTAAAGTTCGATCAATCAGGAACGATTTGGATGAAGCAAAAAGAACCTACTTTTGAAAGAACGTATAAGATTGATAAGATCGCTAGCCTATTAAATCTTGATCAATTTGATTTTGACGAGGAGTTTCCTATTGAAGATGTGTCAACTGGTTTACCATTTTTGATTGTTCCTTTGAAAAATTTAGCTGCAGTAAAGAAAGCTAAGATTAATCAGGGGAATTTCTCTACGTTTATCGAGGGGACAAGAGCGCAGGCGATTCTTGTCTTTAGTAGAGAAACATACCATTCTCAGAATGATCTAAATGTAAGAGTGTTTGTAGATGTTTATGGACTACCAGAGGATCCAGCTACAGGAAGTGCTAATGGATGTTTAGCAGGATATTTAGTAAAGCATCGCTATTTTGGAGATTCTAGCATAGATATAAAAGTCGAGCAGGGATATGAAATCCAGCGCCAATCGTTGTTACATGTAAAAGCAGAGGAAAACAATGGGGCATTTTCGATACATGTTGGTGGGAATGTTGTGAAAGTAGCAAAAGGTGAATGGTATTAAAAAAAGAGGCAACTCACTTATTTGAGTTAGCCTCTACTTCAGGATCTATTGATTAACTTATACGTAATAAATGTACCTCCAAGAAGGAGCGCGGATAATAGCAACACAAAACCAAGACCAATTTCATCAGCAATTGTTAGTAGATAGATTATAAGGGCAATATCTGTAATAATCGAGCCTATGAAAAGTACTTTTGGTGAACGCATCATTTTCTCCCCTTTCGATTAGTGCTAATTCTTTCCTTATCATAGGGAAAATATATAAAAACGAGGGCAATAGCCTCTCGTTTTATGTCTAGCTCCAGCGCCTAGCCCCTCTAGGGTCTAGCCACTCATGAATTGAAGGTAAAGAACACCTTCTATTCATGAGTGGCTTATTTGCCCGAGGCTGAACAAGGCGCTTACGCATTTCTTATTCTACGTAAGCTATTATTCCCTCTTCATCATCAAGAACAAGCTCAAGTGCTGCTGAAAATGGATCAATCTTCAACACTGTTTCAAGCCAATAGCGAAGGGCTTCAATCATATTTGCAGTGATTAATATTTGTTTGCGGTCATTCACATATGCCTCTGCTGAAAATCCATAATCATCATCATGCATTAATTCAATTTCAACTTCTTGAGGTGTGATTTGTCTTTTATGCGCAATGTGTAAACATAGAGCGTTAACAATGTCCTGCTCAGAAATCTTTATTTTTCCCATATGGTTTTTTCCTCAGATTTACGTTTCTTTTTGAAATAAGTAAATAGTTTGCGAATGATAAAAATCACAGCGAAAATGGCGATAACATTGATGAACAAGCCAATAATAGAACCTAAAATACCAAGATTACCGAGCAATCCACCTAGTAATAACCCTGCTAGTCCACCTAACATTAGTCCCTTCATTAAGCTGCCAGCTTTCGGTTTAGCGGTTGTGTTGCTTTTTGTCGTTGTAGACGATTTTTGCTGTGTATCGTCCTTTTTAAATAGTGACGGGCTATTGTTTGTATTTGAGTTAAAGGATTTTTTACCAGATTTATATCCTTTCGCACTAACCGTTGAAAGTTGATCACCAAGCATAAAGCCGCCAACTGGTGTAAATAATAATGTAAGTACAAGCATTGCAGAAAATAGTTTTTTGAACATAGTGTGATTTCCTCCTCTAGATATGTGCAATCACTTGGAGACTGCTCGATCTCCATTGATGACATATACTAATACGTATTATATAGAAAAAGGTTTCGAAATAAAAATAAAAAGATAGAAAACTTTAATAGTATTAATGGGAAAAAACTAGCTGCTTATCTACTAGTTATCAAATTGTAACTAGTAGACTTTAACAACAATTGGCAAATCTGTAAATGTATCCTTCTACTAGGAATAATTACAAGAAATGTTGAGAAACTACCTCATATGGAGGTGTAATAAGTGCAAAAAGATACTATTGATCATTCCACTCTTGAGGTTGCTCTTTCCGCTTCTCTTGAAAAAAACCTATCTCATTTGGAACAAATATTTGAATCGTGTGAAGATATTGTTTTTCATACGACAGAAATTCAAAATATAAACATATGTCTTGTTCATTTAGCAAACATAAAAAATGAGAAAGTGATGTTTGAGATCGAACATGTCCTATCCAAATACAAAGATGAGGATTCAAAAACTGCTGTATCAACCTTTATTGAAGAGCGCTTTCCCCTAAGAAGTGTAAAGAAAATGACTAATATGAACGATGTAATTGATAAAGTCTTAGATGGTCAGCTTGTTCTCTTTGTTGATGGATTAAACAATGTCTTGTTGTTTCATTCAAGTGAATTAACAGGAAGATCAGTTGGTGAACCTAGTAATGAACGAACCGTGCGCGGTCCACAGGTAGGGTTTGTTGAAGATATAAATGTGAACCTACAGCTAATTCGTAAAAGAATTAAAACGCCTTCACTTAAAGTTGAACATTTAATTGTTGGAAAGCAAACAAGAACAGAGATTGCTTTAGTATATCTAAAGGGAATCACCGATGATGATATTGTTAAAGAAATACATAAGCGGATTTCACAAATTCAAATTGATGGAGTTTTGGACAGTCAATATATTGAGTCCATGATCCAAGATTCCAGGATGTCTCCGTTTCCAACGATTTATAGTACAGAACGCCCTGATCGAGTATGTGCAAGTATTTTAGATGGTAAGGTTGCTATCTTAACAGATGGTACACCCTATGCATTGACAGCACCTGCGCTATTTGTTGAATTCCTTCACTCAGGTGAAGACTACTATAATGGATCACTTGTTTCGACAACCATCAGATGGATTCGATTTCTAGGATTGTTCGTCACATTGATTCTTCCTGCTTTCTATGTTGCGATGACTTCCTTTCATCAAGATTTGTTACAGACTCCTTTGCTAATCAGAATTGCAACAGTTCGTGATGGACTGCCATATCCTGTTTTAGTAGAAGCGATTTTTATGTTCCTGACATTCGAGCTTATTCGTGAAGCAGGCCTACGAATGCCAAGGACATTTGGTAATGCAACTTTAACGATTTTAAGCTTAGTGTTAATTGGGCAGGCTGCTGTCCAATCTGGGATTATCGGCCCTGTCTTGACAATCGTTGTCTCAGTTACTGCAATAACCTCGTTTATTTTGCCTAATTATGCTTTTCACCAAATTATTCGATTATGCGGTATACCTTTACTTTTGTTAGCGGGTTTATTTGGATTTATGGGGATCATCGTAGGTCTCATGTTTGGTTTAACTCACTTAGTTAGCTTAAGATCTTTTGGAGTTCCCTATTTTTCACCGGTTTCTCCTGCACAAAAGGGAGGGTGGAAGGACGTTTTTATCCGTACACCATGGTGGGCAATGGAAACTCGTCCACCGGGTTTAGGTGTAGAAAATCTTAATCGAGCAGGTGAAAATACTCAATCAAACGTAAAAGATCCATATAGTGAGGGTGATCACGGTGACAAAAACTAAAAGTTTAACCTCAAAAGGTTTTATAGCTTCTCTAATTTTGACTTTTCTTGTACTAACACTAACCGGGTGTTGGAGTAATCAAGATATAGATGACCTTGCTATTATCAACGTATTAGGAATCGATCAAAATGAAGCTGGTGAATATGTGATATCCGCCATCATTGTCAATAAAAATATGAATTCTTTTGATAAAAATACTTCAGGAAATTCTAGAATAAGCAGTTCACTTATTAAAACAGCTACTGGATTAAGTATTCATGAAGCAATGGGAACACTCTCTACTACTACTTCAAAAAGAATATATCTAGGACACGTTAATAATGTTATTTTCGGTGAAAAAGTAGCGTTAAATAAGATAGAAGAATCACTTGATTATTTTAGAAGAGAAAACGACTTCAGGCCAAATATTAAAATACTAGTCACAAAAGGACTAGCAGCAGATATCGTAAAAATCAACCCTCAACTAGAAGCAAATCTTGGTTTCTCAATACGTAATATCATTGATGAAAATCGATATGCTCCTACTACGATGGTTAAGGATATAAGCCAATTTATGAAGGCACTTTCAAGTAACACAGTTGATCCCGTTACAGCAGAAATTGGCATCGCAAATAATATTCAACAACAACAAAACAAAGAAATACCCAATAATCCTTCTAGCACAGGGAAAACCAATGAGAGTAACGAAAATGTTGAATCGGATATTGCTATAAAAGGCACTGCTGTTTTTAAAGGTGAAAAATTAGCTGGCTGGTTAGATGAAAGTGAAACGCGTGGATTATTATGGGTTCAAGGTGAAGTTGATACAGGAATTGTGGTAGTAAGTTGTGATGAGAAAGAAAGTGGTAACGTAACCCTGGGACTTGGTAAAAGTAACTCTCAGCTTATTCCCCATATTTCAAAGGACAAAATAGACATGACTGTGAAAATTCATGTTAATGCTGAGATTAGAAATGTAACTTGTCCAAATCTTCAAATGAGTTCCAGTCAAATTGAACGTCTTAACAAAAAGCTTGAGAAACTTGTGAAACAGGAAGCATTACATGCAATTGTGAAGGCGAAAAATCAATGGCAAACCGATATTTTTGGCTTTGGAGAGGTGCTTTATCGAAAGGATCCTAAAAAATGGGATCAACTAAGTAAACAATGGAGAACGAGTGGGTTAAGGGAGATGGGAGTGCAGGTAAAGGTTACCACCAATATCTCAAGGTATGGGCTACAAGAAGATCCTATTAAAGCTAACGAATCGAGGTAACAAATGAATATTTTACTTACTATCATTTTACTAGTTGTAATCGTTCTTTCATCAGGTTCCCATTTGTATTTTGTATTGAAGAAAAAGGATAAAAAAACATTCATCGTTCAGATTGCCATTCTCTTCCTAGCTGCTTTAGGTGGGGTACTTGCTATCTATAACCTAACAGATCCATCTCTGTCAAAGATGCTGAATAACATAAGCCCCTTAAAGAATTGAAACGGAGGAACCAAACATGATAGAGAAGGGCAAAATTAGTAATATCCAAGCCGGTATGTTAGCAGTCACTTCATTAACGATTGTTGGACATTTAATTTTGTTAACCGTCGTAATTAGTCAAGCACGACAGGATGGTTGGATCGCTAGTGTAGTTGGTACTGTTCTAGGTTTGATTGGGATTGTTGCATTAGTTAAACTTTTACAAAGTTTCCCTGGCCTTACGTTGATAGAAATTTTGTTCCAATATTTTTCATGGATAGGTAAAATCATCGGGATCCTTTATCTTATTTATTTCTTTATCATGACAGCCCTAGCAACAAGATTGTTCGCAGAGGCATATAAAAAGATTATGGTAGATACCCCTCTTTGGGCGTTTGTTACGATCATTCTCCTCCTAACCACTTTTATTGTTTACTTAGGGTTGGAAACGCTTGGGAGATTAAATCAAATCATGTTACCTGTTCTCGTGATTATCGCAATTGTTGTGGTCTTTCTAACAATGGGTAAAGAGAAAGACTATACAAATTTGTTACCTATTTTAGGGAATGGTTTTACGCCTGTTACAAAAGGATCGTTATCGGTCATGGGCTGGTTTGGGGAGTTTGTTATCATGTCAATGATCTTTCCTTATGTACAACGACCAAAAAGGCTAGTCAAAACAGGCATAGTAGCAGCTATCGTTATATTAGTCTTTTTTCTTGGTCCGATTACTGGTCCGATTGCCATGTTTGGTCCCGTTGAAGCTGCCAAAATGACCTTACCAACGTTTTCAGAGGTTCGATATATCGTTGTAGGGGAGGTCATTTACCGTTTTGATGTAATTGCCATTCTTTTTTGGACAGTTGGATTAATGATCCGCATATCTATCTTTTTTTATGGACTTTGTTTAGGGACGGCTCAAGCGCTCAATCTAAAAACATACCAGCCTTTAGTTATCCCTTTTGCCTGGTTAATAGGTGTTGGTGCCATCTTGTTTGCAAAAAATTATGTTGAAATAAAGGAGTTCTTATTTCAATCTTACGTTCCCATTAATCTGCTAATTGGGGTTGTTATTCCGGTGATCCTTCTACTTTTCACATTATTTAAGTTTCGAAAAGGAAAGTCCTTTCAATCATAATGAAGATAAACTTTTTTGCTTCACAACCTATTAATAGGAAAAATATACCTTTAAACACACGACTATTTACCTATATAGAAAATATTTTTTGGTCCTTAGGACCTTTTTTTTATTGGTTCTAATATAATATGCTTTATTTAAGTGAATTTGTATTTTTTTGTCGGTTTTTATACTCGTTTAAAAATGTGAAAAAACAAGTCAGTATCGTGAATTTGATTGATATTTGGAGGGTACGGAATGATAGAAGAACATACGAGATATTCACGTCTCGCACAAATTACGAAGCTAATTAATACAAAATTAGAGTTACGTGAAGTGTTAGAGCACGTTGTTACGGCCATATCTGACGAAATATTCCGTTGCGATTCCGTAGGGATTTATTTACCTCAGGGAGATGGGACATTCCGAGGTTATGTGGGAAAACCAGATCATTTAAATGGAATGACCCTTAACATGCTAGTCATTAATCCTGAAACCGATTTGTTAGCTCGTGAGGTTCTTGATACAAAGGAAAGTATTTATATACCTGATACCTTGATGGATTCAAGGCCTGACCCTGGTCCAATACAGGCCTTCAAAATTAATTCCTTACTGGCTTTACCTATTCATTATGAGGATGAAGTATATGGTCTTGTATTTTTATTTAATTATGGCGTGCAAATGAATTTAACCAAGGCTGAAATACAGTCTGTAGAAGCTTATGTAAATATGGCTGCGGTTGCGATTAGAAATGCAAATCATTTAACGAGGAAAGAAAATCTTATTTCAGAAAAACAATTGCTTTTAGATGTAACACGCGAGCTATCACTTTGCTCAACCATGAATGAGGTTCTTGATAAATGCTTCTATTATGTAGGGAAGGTTTTAAAGAACGCGAACATTGGTGCACATTTGTTAGACCCTGTCGCTAAAAAAAACCTAAAACCAGCAAGTTTAAGTAAAGAAAGTGATTGGACAGAAACGGATTGGAAGAAAATACATAGCACCTTAAAAATTGATCAAAGTACAGACCGTCTGTTTCAAGAAGTGATTCGAACGAAAAAAGCTGTATTAGTACCAGACGTCTATTCAGATCCAAGACCAAATCATGAAGCATGTCGTACCTTTGGCATCAAAGGGTTATTAATGCTACCAATTGTTACGATGGGAGAGATTTTTGGACTACTAGCGATTGTTTCTTTGGATGAGCAGGATAAAGTATACCCTCAAGCAGAGATTCTGCTTGCACAATCTATTGTTGAAGCAACTGCATCGGTTTTATCACACATGATTTATATGGAAAAACAGGAATTAATTATTAAAGAACGAACATTAGAACTTACTGATAAAAATAAAGAGCTTGAGGATGTTGTCGGTGAGTTACAGCGATTGAGTCGTGAGAAAGAATTGATTCTTAATTCGGCTGGGGATGGAATTGTAGGGCTAGATATTGAAGGGAATATTACGTTTTGTAATCCTGCAGCTGAGACAATTCTAGGATACATAGAAAAGGAATTAATCGGAAGATCTTATCAGTCATTCTTTACAAGAACAAATGCGAGTATTCAACAAGCTTCGTTCTTAAATAATTCCGAACAGGTTACTAATTATACGGACGAAACCTTTATTCGCAAGGAAGGAACCGCATTTCCTGCTGAATATGCAATCACCTCTATTAAAGATAAGAAGATCGTAATTGGCTATGTCGTAACATTTAAAGATATAACATCTCGAAAACAAATGGAAGAAAAAATAAACTATCATGCTTATTATGATAGTTTAACAAATCTACCAAACCGTCTTTTATTACAGGATCGGTTAAATCAGGGATTAGCTTATGCACAGCTTCATAAAGAACAGCTTGCCGTTTTATTCCTTGATCTGGATCGCTTTAAAACAATAAATGATACGTTAGGACATAGCTTTGGCGATTTGTTACTACAAAAGGTAGCGGAACGCTTAAACCATTGTGCCTATAATGGCTGTACCATTTCTCGTCAAGGCGGAGATGAATTTACCATCATTTTACCGATTGTTCGGTGTGAAAATGAAGCAAGAGAGTTCTCAGAAAAAGTGATTGCCGCTTTTGAAGAACCGTTTGATTTAAAAGGAAATGAGATTTTTGTGAAAACTAGCATTGGTATAAGTTTGTACCCACAAGATGGTGTACATGCAGAAGACTTAATTAAAAAAGCTGACACAGCTATGTATAAAGCGAAAGAATTAGCAGGTAATGACTATCAATTCTACACTTCGGCAATGGATAATCGTACGATTGATAATGTTAAGCTTGAGAATTCCTTGTACAGGGCATTAGACATGGATGAACTTATGATTTACTATCAGCCACAGTACGATAATAAGAATAATCGTATATTTGGTGTTGAGGCGCTGCTTCGTTGGAATCATCGGACAAAAGGAATGATCTCCCCAGGAGAGTTTATTCCACTTGCAGAGGAAACTGGTCTTATTGTTCCAATTGGTGAATGGGTGCTTCGAAATGCTTGTAAGCAAATAAAAGAATGGCAATTGCAAGGTTATCCTGAAATCACTGTTTCTGTTAATGTTTCTGCACAGCAATTTAATAAAAAGAATTTTGTAAACATGGTCAAAGAAATAATAGAAGATACAAAGCTATCCCCACATTTTTTAGAGCTTGAGCTGACAGAAAATCTGATCATTCAAAATACAGAAGAAACATTGCATAAAATGTCTGCGTTAAAAGATTTAGGTATTCAACTATCAATCGATGATTTTGGGACAGGCTATTCATCTTTAGGTTACTTAAAAAATTTCCCAATTAATACATTAAAAATCGATCGATCGTTTATTAATGATGTTTGTAACGAACCTAAAAATGCAGCGATTACAAATACAATTATTACTTTAGCTCATAATTTAAACTTACATGTAATTGCAGAGGGTGTAGAGACATTAGATCAAATTAAATTTCTATCTTCAAATGACTGTTATCTGATACAGGGGTATTTTTATTCCACTCCAATAAAGCCTGATGAATTAATAGGTAAATATTTTAATATTTCAAGTCAATGATCTCTCATTCTTATAAGCAACGTACGATCAATTTTTTAAAAAAGATAAGAAAGTTTTTGGACTTAGTTTTCGTGTCTAGTTCCAGCGCCGTGGCCTCAGAACGCACAGGACGTGCAAATGCAGTTACAGCGACAGGACGTCGCTTTTCAACCAAACAGGAGGCGATTTAGTTGAAAGCAATACGTGCGGTACTAAATTATTTACGTAATGGTGGAGTAAAGTATGTTTTTGGAATACCTGCTGGCTCTGTAAATGCTTTTTTTGATGAATTATATGACATCCCAGAAATTACCCCAATTGTTACAAAGCATGAGGGTGCGGCATCTTTTATGGCGGCATCCTATGCAAAGTACACTGATTCTCTAAGTGTATGTATTGGGTGTAGTGGTCCAGGTGGAACAAATCTAGTTACGGGTGCTGCAAATGCGATGCGGGAGCATTTACCTGTGTTATTTTTAACAGGTGCAGTTCCTGTAAATACAGTTGGCCTTAATGCATCACAGGAGTTGAACGCACAACCTATTTATGAGTCGGTAACAAAATATAGTGTAACTGTTAAGAATTCTGATGAGTTATTAGATACAATCGTAAAAGCAGTTGAAATTGCTTTAACAGGGGTGCCTGGTCCAGTACATGTTGCGGTGCCAATAGATATACAACTGGCTTCAATCGAAGACCTTAAATTTCCTGTTTTTCCAATTGTGAAAGATCTTGAGCCAGATTTGGAGATTGTAAAAAAAGTAGCAAAGCAAATCGCTCAGCATAAGGAGGGAATCATCTTTGTCGGTCAGGGTGCTAGAGGTGCAGTTAGCGAAGTCTTTGAATTAGCAGAGCATTTAAACATGTTCATTATTACTTCCCCGCAAGCGAAAGGGTTAATAAGAGATGATCATCCACTTTTTAAAGGAGTATTTGGCTTCGCAGGACATGAGCAAGCATCCAGGTTAGTAAATGAAGGTGTAGGAGATACTCTACTTGTTATTGGGTCAAGTCTAGGAGAAACAGCAACTAATAACTGGAATACAAATCTAGCAAAAAGCCGCCATGTTATTCAAGTGGACATTGATGAGTCAGTATTTAATAGAAAGTATGATGTTGATATTCCGGTAGTTGGTGATGCGAGGTTAACATTAAAATCGTTAGTGACAGAAATAAAGAAACAAGTAACAGATACGCGTATTTACTCTTTAAGAGAACAGCCATTTGATGATGATCAAGGTTCGAAAGAGTTTAATAGCCAAAATGCATTATTAGCATTACAAAAACAGCTACCAGTAACAACTAGATACACAATTGATATCGGTGAATTTATGTCATATGTTATCCATTATATGAATGTAAAAGCACCACACACATTCGATATTAATGTTCACTTCGGTGCCATGGGTACTGGGATTGGAACAGCAATTGGAAGTAAGTTAGCTGAACCAGAACGAGACGTAGTTTGTATTACAGGTGATGGCTGCTTTTTTATGCATGGCATGGAAATATTGACGGCAAAGGAATATCAACTTCCCATTTTGTTTGTTGTCATGAATAATGCGCGCTTAGGGATGGTGTATCATGGTCATAACCTACAATATCAACGTTCACATTCACGTTTCGAACAGGAACCTGTAAACATTGCTGGATTGGCTGATTCGTTAGGAATTACAAGTGCTCGGATCCAACGTTTAGATCAGATAACCCCTCAACTTGTTGATTTTCTTCGTTCAGAAAAAGGACCAGCTGTATTAGAGGTGGAATTAGTCGATCAAAACATACCACCGATGGGAGACCGAGTGAAATTTCTTTCATCGTTTGGAAAATAAGCATAGCAAAAGGCTGACATATATATGTGGTTTTTACACATTTGTCAGCACTAGAAAGTAAAGAAAGAATATATTTTTGTACTTAGTTTTGGTGTCTAGCCATCCCCGTGGCCTTAGATCGCACAGGACGTTCAAGTGCAGGCAAGAGCAAGTTTTTGACTGCCTCTAGGGTCAAGCCACTCATGAATTGAAGGCAAAGAACACCTTCTATTCATGAGCATCTTATTTGCCCGAGGCTGACCAAGGCGCTTACACTTATCTTATCACTGTTCTATCTTTGGTTTCGTAATTAGTTCTGCTTCAATAATAAATCGTTGTGGTGCTGGACCAATAAAGGTAAAGGGATAGCATGTTGTTAATGTTAACGAACTCCATGGCTTAGGTACAATTACCGTTTCATCGTCTTTATCTACAATGCGAATTTTTTTGATTTTGTACATATAAAACGTTCCTGATCTTCCGACGATAAGCTTATCACCAACAACTAATTGATCAAGATGACGAAAAAATGTATCACGATGTCCAGCTAAAACGGAGTTGTTACCTTCACCAGGTAAAGCGGTACCCTTAACATGACCAATGCCCTTTTTTAAAATCGCCTCACTATCTCCATAAAAGATCGGAAAGGTTTGCTCCAGCTTTGGGATAGAAAGAGTTCCTATTTCCTCTCCATCCTCAGGAATAGGAGCAACAACAGGTTGCAAAGGTTCTCCCTTTTTTGGCGCAACAACGTATGTTTGTTCATTTATGTTTTCATCTGTCGATTGTAGGCCAACCCAAATCCAGTAAGCATGATAACAAAACATACATAAGCCAATTAAAAGTAGAATAATGGAGAGGCAAGGAAAAGTACGCTTAATCATTTAGTTAACCTGCCTGAGATCTCTTTGAAAAAAGATAGCCAATAATACCTAATCCAATTGCCAACAGACCTAATAACATGTTCGCCCAAAGTGATGTGGCTGTGTCTGGTAGACGTTCATGGAAAAGAGTAGTGAGCTCACCTGCTAAATCACCAACCTCAGCAAATTTAATCCCGGAATTAATGAGGAAATCAGAGGTTAGCATCTCCTCTGAAAGCTGCATATCTAAAAGTAAGTCACCATTAGTACTATAAAGCCGGATCATTAGATCATTCCCATATAAGTCTTCCATACTCATTAATTCTTTAAAGGTTACAGCTGTATCTACCCCATTTTTATCTACTAAATAAAAGCGAGGATCAAGCTGTAAAATGCTCATCATATCTCCTAGAACAGAGATAAGCTCAACTTGTTGTGCTTCCGAAAGCTCCTTAGTGTCTTCAATCATTAGAAAAGGATCTAATCTCGTGATAATGTCTTCCATTTGTTGCTCAAGCAGTGTCTCATCAAGCTCCATAAAGTGAGTAAACAATGAGTCTACTTCGGCATCTGTTACCCCAATTAAAGCCATGAACTCTTCAAGCGCGGCCATCTCTTCGTCATGACCTAAATAAAAGACTAGTGCAACATCAAGATCTTCAATAAAGTAATAATCCTCTATAGACTCACCAAACTCCACTAATAAAGCATCCATCTCTGCTCTAGTGAGTTCGTATTGTTCTAATAAATCTACTAAAGCTTTATCATTACCTTTAATAGGTGTTCCAAGAATACTTTGAAGGTCTTCAATTGTTTCAAATTCATCAATAGAATACTCGTAGTAGTCTAGGAATTCTTTTAGATCATGATTTGTCCAACCAATTTCAAATACTAATTGATCTATTTCTTTCTGTGGTGGTGCTGCAAAAGATGGTTGCTGGACAATGAAAAATAGTACGAAGCTCAAGATAAGCGCTTTTTTCATGCTTCTCATTCCTCCGAATTTTCTGGGTCTGCTGGTATTATTTGTGGTTTTTTTCATTTTATTCTAGCGTAGACATAAAAGAATGAAGAGAATTATCCGGATAAATAAATGTAGATAGTTATGTAACTGTTTTTTTTGTTCAGGTCTCCTAAAGACAACTTTCCAATTCATCAAACTCTACATAATAAGAAGTAGATGTTGATTGGGGGGGTGTTTATGAGTTTTATAATTGGTGTAGTAAAACCTCATCATGCCCATCGCTTTAAGGCAAAAACAACGGTTAGCAAAAATCATTATCACATAGTTGAAGGCTATACACGTGCTGTAAACGGAAATAGCTATGATCGACATTTTCATTTATATCGAGGGGTAACTTCCTTGGAAAACAAACATTATCATCGCTTTTATGGGAAAACAGGCCCAGCTATCCCTATGTCAGATGGGAGTCATTATCATGTGTTTGAGAACCGAACGTATTATAGTTATGATGAACAACTTGAGACTAAATTCGGCGGGATAAAATATGGGGATCCCAATCGTCCAAAGCACGACCATTGGTTTAAAGGGAAAACCCTTGAAAGTGTGGGGTATGATCCGTTGTTTCAATGAGATTTCGTAAGTATAAAGAGGGGAAAAGAGGGCGAAATTGCAGCCCTCTTTCTTTAACTGTTAAGGAAAATATAAAATTCTTATACTTGGTAAGTGCTCTTGCATCCAGCTCCAGTAGTCCGACTTTGTTAAAAGTCGGATGTGGGGCCTAAAGATCGCACAGGTCGTGCAAGTGCAGGCAAGAGATGAGGCCACCCGCGTTTTTAGCTGCCTCTAGGGTCTAGCCACTTATGAATTGAAGGTAAGAAACACCTTCAATTCATGAGCGTCTTATTTGCCCGAGGTTGATCAAGGCGCTTCCGCTTTTGTTCTCCGTTTAGGAAATTATAAAATTCTTGTACTGTGGATAAGCACATGGCATCCAGCTCCAGCGCCCAGCGACTAGTGTACTTCGCTCTCCTTATACGCTAAGTCAACATCGAATCACTATCGCTCTTTGTGTTTCCTTTATCTCATACATTAAAAAAGCGGAGGCGACTGTTCAGCTCTGACAAGCATAAGACGAGCAGCTAATGGGAAGTGGTTTTCTTCCCATTAGCTGATTGGCTTATGACTCGAAGAGCTAGGAGCCGCAGCTAGATACAGAGTGCTCAAGTCCATACGTCGCTAAACGGGCGCTTGCGCTTTTGTACTTGATTAGCGATAAATCGCAGATCCACCCTCGACAAATTCTTTTGCTTTTTCTTTTAAACCCTTATCAAGAATTTCTTGTTCAGAAAGAGTCCCTTCATTCGACATTTGTCTAATGTCATGTGAGATTCTCATTGAACAAAATTTTGGTCCGCACATTGAACAGAAGTGGGCTGTTTTTGCTCCTTCTGCTGGTAATGTTTCGTCATGGTATTCGATTGCTCTTTCAGGATCAAGTGAAAGATTAAATTGGTCATGCCATCTGAATTCGAAGCGGGCCTTGGATAGGGCATTATCACGATTTTGCGCACCGGGATGTCCTTTCGCCAAATCAGCAGCATGTGCAGCAATCTTATAGGCGATAACTCCTTCTCGAACATCCTCTTTATTTGGTAAGCCTAGATGTTCTTTTGGTGTTACATAGCAAAGCATCGCTGTTCCAAACCAGCCGATCATAGCTGCACCAATCGCAGATGTAATATGATCATAGCCTGGTGCAATATCTGTTGTTAATGGCCCTAGAGTATAAAAAGGAGCCTCCTTACAGATTTCTTGTTGCTTTTCAACGTTTTCTTTAATTAAATGCATCGGTACGTGACCAGGTCCTTCAATCATCACTTGAACATCATACTTCCAAGCAATATCAGTCAATTCTCCTAATGTTTCTAGCTCGGCAAATTGTGCTTCATCATTTGCATCTGCAATTGAACCAGGTCTTAAGCCGTCTCCAAGGGAGATGGTGATATCATATTTCGTTAAAATTTCACATATTTCATGAAAATGAGTGTATAAGAAATTTTCTTGGTGATGTGCTAAACACCATTGAGCTAAAATAGAGCCACCTCTTGAAACAATACCTGTAGTACGTTTTGCAGTTAAAGGAATGTATCTAAGTAGGACTCCGGCATGAATCGTAAAATAATCAACACCTTGTTCAGCCTGTTCAATTAACGTGTCGCGATATACTTCCCAAGTTAGGTCTTCAGCAATTCCGTGAACTTTTTCTAATGCTTGATAAATTGGGACAGTACCTACTGGAACAGGTGAATTACGGATAATCCACTCCCTTGTTGTATGTATGTCTTTACCAGTAGATAAGTCCATAATATTATCGGCGCCCCAACGAGTTGCCCACGTCATTTTTTCCACTTCCTCTTCAATCGATGAGGAAACAGCAGAATTTCCTATATTTGCATTAATCTTCACATGAAAATTCTTTCCAATAATCATTGGTTCACTTTCTGGATGATTGATATTTGCCGGGATAATCGCACGACCTGCTGCCACTTCTGTTCGAACAAATTCAGGATCCATTTGCTCTCTTATCGCTATAAACTCCATCTCCGGAGTAATGATTCCTTTTCGTGCATAGTGGATCTGTGTGACACTTTTACCTTCTTTTGCTACAAATGGCTTCAGATGCTGTGATGGGAATATTTCTAAATTGGACTGCTTATTAGCAGATTTATAGCCATTATCTTCAGGCTTTACCGTACGACCTTCATATCGTTCAACATCGTTGCGGTCAAGAATCCATTGCTCTCGTACCCTTGGCAACCCTTTACGAATATCTATTTCAGCCGTTACATCTGTATATGGACCACTCGTATCATATACCTGAATAGGTGGATTCACTTCTTCACCATATGTGTTTTGTGTTGGTCCTTGAGAAATTTCTCTCACCGGTACTTGAATATCAGGGGTACTTCCTTGTACAAAAACCTTTTTACTTCCTGGAAATGGCTTTTTAATGTTAATCTTCATAATTTCTCCTCCTTATAGTGTAAACATGATATCCATCAGAAAACAGCGAAAGGCAAAATAAAAACGGGTTCTGAATTTCAGAACCCGTTTGGTGTAAGTAATAATTGTGAAAAGATAAATTCGCATCTATCTTTTTTCCAACTGTTACTACTTCCCTACGCTGGTATCATCCAGATCAGGTTCAAAGGGTCAAAGAACTTCAAACGCGTTCCTCTCTCAGTCCAGGCTAATGGACTCCCCTAGTAGAAAATGCTAATAGTATTTAAATCAGTTTTAACTATAACATAATTAAACTACTAGTCAACGTAATTATTCGAAAATTTTGTTTTTGATAAAATTGAACTAGATAAAAAGCAGAAGCTATTTTTTTACTCATTTTGATTGAACTTGATGATAAAGCTTTAGCATGCGATTTTTCCATTCCGAAGAAAGTTCATCAACAGATAGAATATTTTCGATTTGAGACAGATCATTTTTATTATGAAAGTATGTATGGTGAATGGTTGCTATCGATACTTGTTTAGGGTGTTTATCAAGAAGTTTTATGCTAGAACGAGAAGTGATTGTTCCTTCCTCTATTACACGAAAAAAGTATCCAGTGTAGCTTTCTTCAATAATTCTATTTAGCAGTGTGTTGATGTTTGTATGTTTATTAATGGTTGAGCATGGAAATCTACCTTGTGAAACCTGTAATATGGCATTACCAATTTGATAAATATCTCCGATACACACCTTATTTTCCTGCATGCCTGAAGCAGTTAGATTTTCACCAAATGCAGCTTTAGGTAATGTCGTTTTATAAGTGCTTTCCCAATGAGCATAGTGTTCATAAGGGTATAAGCAGATGACTCTTTCAGTTCCACCATGAAACTCATGATTTTCGACATCATCCCCTTTTACACGTTCTAATGTTACCTCTAATCTTTCAACTTGATCCTTCGAAATCCCAGAACGATAATCTATTCCTTTATGGGAGAGTGTTTTTGGTTTTCCTTTACTTAGCCAAATGATTTGTGCCGTCATCTTTTTTCACTTCCTTTGTCATTACTTTTTTATTTGATAGAGTACACCACAAAAAAATACACCAATAAACTTCTTATTGATGTATGATAATACACTATTTTATTACTATTGTTGTTTTTTCTCTAGTAGTTTTATTTGATTTTCATTCATTTTTATATTTAGCAATTGATCAAGGTTTTGGCTTGCAGTTAATGTTCGATGCGAGTCTATACCGCTTTCTTTTGCATTGTAAACATTTTTTTCCGATATCCTTCAGTATCAATCGATTTCACAATGAACACTTCGCACTTAGCTTTACTAGGTGGAAAAGTCCTAGTTAATACTATTATCGGATATTTTTCGCTCTTG
Organism: Bacillota bacterium; assembly: GCA_051750265.1. Classification (GTDB taxonomy): domain Bacteria; phylum Bacillota; class Bacilli; order Bacillales; family Bacillaceae; genus Metabacillus. Next base: position 119,294 of record JBNJJO010000001.1, read on the forward strand.
TAGTGTTTGAAGTGTTTTTTTGGATATTTCAAAAAAAACACTATATTTAGTATCAAATTTGATGAGAAAATAGATATATTGTTCGAAAATGATTCTTGGAAAGGAGATTAAGAGGAAGTGAAAAAGGTAAGATTTGTTCAGTTTCTTTTAAAAAACGAGAATATTTACCCTGCAAGATTATACTAGTTAAAGGCACTAATTTTTTTTTGGTATGGTGAAAGAAGAGAAGTTTTCCAGAGGGAGAGGGGATTAACGAGCAAAGACAAAAGTATTATACGCTGCAGCACTTAACTAATGATAGCTGCAGCGTTACCTTGATCTTAATTTTTACCACGTCCATATCTAAATTGAGCATTTAATTGACCTTGAAGCATTTTTTTCCTAATATCTGAATCACTTTCGCGCTGCTTTTCTTTTAATCTCATTTCTTTTAAAATTTCAGTAGTTTGAACACCATCCTCTCGTTTATCTGCAATGTCCATTAATGTCTCAATATCAGTGAACGAGTATTTTCTTGTACCCCGTTCATTTCGATACGGTGCGATTAACTTTCTTTCTTCATAATAACGAATTTGTCTTAAGGTTAATCCAGTTATCTCACTTACTGTACCAATCGAGATGACCTTCTTATCCTTATAAGAGCGGTCTTGTTGATTCATTTTTCCACCCCTTAAATGAAACTTTCTTTTTATAAGTATAACCTTATATGTTAGATATGGCTTTAACCTTGTTAGAAAATCTAACAAGGTATTCTGTTAATATAAATAACGTGTGAGGTTTCATCACAGTAAAACTGTAACTTTTTGTTAGTGAAATTACAATAAGATTATGTTGAATTTTCCGTTTTTTTAAGGATTTTGATCAATATATCTATAGGTTTGTACGATGTTATCCTAGATATTCAGTTAGTGGTGGCTACTTTAAAGTATGTGAAAAATGAGAAAGGAAAGACAGTGAGTTAAATGAGGTGGTTAAAAAACTTGTTTAAAAAGGCTGATCCGTAAATCATAATGCCTTTGCCTGGTGACTACGGAGCTGATTTGTGAGCTGTTGGGAAAGAATATGTAAATAGGAGGGGTGAAAAAGCGCAGTAACATCCTCGAATCGATCTGTTTTTAAATTGTAAACGGTCAGAACATCAATTGTTAATCGATCAATTACTGCCATATATAACTGTTGTGACTTTGGTTCAGTACTATTTAAATAAAAAACATTCGTCCTACTACCGAGATCCTCTTTAGCTACTACTCTTATTGTCATCGTTTCAACTCCTTAATTAGTTGAAACTATTCTTGACATTTTTTCTGAGGCTTAAACAAATTTAAATAAATTTAATATCTTGAAAGAAAATCTTAACATTTTGTTAATCGTCCGATAACAATTTTGGGGTAAGTTAAGAGTAGCAAAATTATTATATGGAGATGAGCGCCATGAGCAAAATGCTGCAAAATGCACTTGAAGAGCAAAGAAACTATTACTCTCAAAAACTACTGGCGATAGGTGTGTATAACTCACAAGTCTTGAATAAGATGACCCTTACTGAACTAAAGAATGAATACAGGTACTTTTACCATAACGTCCCACAAGTTAAGAGAAAAGGTTAGCTGTCAGATGGGTGTGAAAAATGATTTAGGAGGAGGCTGACTCAAAGTGTGAGCCTCACTCTTATGTTAACGGTTTGTCTTTATTACGAACTCAATAAAAAACTGATTTAACGTATCTGTAAGATGTATATTTTTTTTAACCTGTACATTTTTCACTCTTTCTTCTATATATGGGATGGTTTCTTCTATATAAGAATTCAGTTGTTGAGATTCAAAATATTGTTGATCTTCTTTTTTTGCCTGTACTAATCCCTCAAATTGTTTTAATAGTTTCTGATCATCTACATACTTGTCTACCAATGATGTAATTTCATATGGTGGCATTTCTTCCTTCTCTAATATCCACAAACATGCGAGTAATGGTCTCAAAATATTTAGGTACCTTTTTGTTGTGAACTTCGTTTCCTTTCGCAAGGCTTGATAATTTTTCTTAGCCATATTTACATAATGATAAATTGTCGAAGTTGACGAGAATGCTACCTTTGATAGCCTTTTTAGCTGTGTAGTGAATGCTTCATCACAAATATAAATAATTGGTGAGTTGATCCACTCAAGAAGTGTTGGATTTGATTTTTGCAAAAGTCTTAACACTTTTTTTAAGTCCCAACCAACTATTTCAACTTTATCGTTTGGAATTGCTTCGATCACATCTCGGCCTTCATAAATTTCTAAGTACCAATTTATCTTTCGAATATAGATAAAACGGACATCATAATCACTACTGGCTGAAATAGTCCCCCAAGCCCGGCTCCCTGATTCACATGCAAAGAGAATCTTTATTTTCTCTTTTTCTTCAAGCTCTTTTACCGACTTTATGATGTCATGTTCCATAAAAAACCTCCACATTCAATCACATTCATTTTCTTTTTTTTATATTTTCAACTTATTATTGCTAAAAACCTTCAAATATTACTGAAATCATAGTAAAATTAAAGTTCCACTAAAAATTGAATTTTTGAAATAATGACAAAGCTATTCTTTGTTTAATTTTGAATACAAGAGGGCGATGGAATGAGATCATACACTGAAGAAGAATTACAAAGTGCATTAGATTTGTTTCGAATATTTGCAAGAGCATTTAAAAGCATTTCCGAGCATTCAATACGAGATAGCAAAGAGCATGGGTTTAATCCTACAGAATTTGCTGTATTAGAACTGCTTTTTACAAAAGGACCACAAAAGCTACAACAGATTGGATCGAGATTATTATTAGTTAGTGGAAATGTTACGTATGTCATTGATAAGCTTGAAAAGAACGAATTTATTTATCGTGAGCAAGATCCCAAGGATAAACGCTCTGTATATGCTAAATTAACAGATAAAGGGCAGGCTTACATGGATAAAATTTATCCAATACATGCGATCCGCATAGCACGTGCATTTTCCGGCCTTTCTGCTCAAGAGCAGGAAGAATTGAAAGCGCTATTAAAAAAAGCAGGCGTGCATAGTCAGCATTTGTTATTTAGATAGTTGGATGATTAAAGTGACTCATATTGGGTTGCTTTTTTTTGTCATGAAAAAAATGAAATAATATTGAATTTTAGATACTGAAGAAATAGGGGACAGTCCCCATTTTGAAATGGGGACTGTCCCAAAAAAAAAACTTGAAAATGTTTTCAGTAAATGCTACCATAATCACGTAAACGTTTTCGTTGATGAGAAAGTAGGTGGGACATGTCTTCTACCATCAAGGATGTAGCAAAAAGGGCGAATGTTTCGATTGCAACGGTTTCAAGAATAGTTAATAATCAAACAGGGTATTCAGAAAAGACAAAGAAAAAAGTCCTTGAGGTTATAAAAGAATTGGGCTATCAGCCAAACGCTATTGCAAGAGGTTTAATTAATAAACGTACACATACCATTGGGGTCCTTTTCCCGAAATTATCCAGTACGTTTGTGACAGATCTCTTAAGTGGAATTGAAAAAGCTACACATGAAGCTGGTTCAAGTATTATTGTTTGTCATACAGAATCTAATGGTGATAAAACAATGAAATATCTTCAACTGTTAAATGAAAAACGTATTGATGGCATTATCTTCACTAGTGCTCCACTAAAAGAGGAATACTATCAGTACATTGAAAAGATGAAAGTCCCAATGGTGCTTTTGTCGACTGAATCATATGTGCACCCTGTTCCATATGTGAAAGTAAATGATAGACAAGCTGCATATACAGCTACACAATATTTAATTAAAAAAGGTCATAAAAATATTGGGATGATTAGTGGAAACAAAAGTGATTTAATTGCTGGTAAACCGCGGATAGATGGTTTTATAAGTGCACTTCAAGATCATAATCTTCCGTTTGATCAAAAGAGAATTGTATACAATAGTGGATTTAGCTTTCATGATGGAGTTGTTAGTTTAAAAGCTCTATTGGAACAGGCTCCTGATATAACTGCTTTGTTTGCAGCAAGTGATGAATTGGCCATAGGCGCAATTTCTTCCGCTTATCATCTTGGGATAAAGGTTCCTGATGAATTATCAATTATTGGTTATGACAATTTAAGCATCGCTGAAATGTCAATTCCTCCGCTATCATCTGTTGCACAGCCTTTAGCCGAAATGGGAGAAATGGCTGCCAAGATGATATTTGAAATACTGGAGACTGACAATTTAGTAACAAGCCGTATTATGCCACATCACATTAAAGAAAGAAAAAGTGTTGTAGAGATAACGGAGTAATTATTTTTTTGTACACTTACGTAAACGTTTACCGTTATTAGAAGGTAAAACATATTTTTATATTTGTTTACGTAAACGTTTACTATAAGTGGAATAATGAAATATATTTTTTTATTCAATAGAGTAAACGTTTACGTGACGAGGTGGATTTATAAATTCAAAATCATACCCTTTTTGTTTAAAAAGGTAAATGTTTACGCAATATAATATCAACTTAATTTATTTAGGGGGAAACATGATGATTAAAAAAGTAACGACTGGTATTATGGCATTTGCATTAGGAACCTCCATTTTAGCAGGATGTAATGCTGGTGGAGATGATGAGAATGGTAAAGTGACTCTAGAGCTTTTCTCAACTAAATCAGAAAGTATTGACACGTACAAAGGATTAATTCAAGAATTTGAGGAGAAAAATCCAGATATTAAAATTAAACTTGATGCACCTCCAGAAGCTGAAACCGTGTTAAAGACACGTTTAACGAAAAACGATATGCCTGACATCATGTCAATTGGTGGTAATGCAACATATGGTGAATTAGGACGTGCTGGAGTTTTACATGATTTCTCAGAGTCAGAATTATTAAAAACAGTTCAACCTTCTTATAATGATATGATAGGTCGTTTAGTTGGAGCTGAAGAAGAAGGCGTATACGGTCTTCCATATGCAACGAATGCGAACACTGTTATTTACAATAAACAGAAGTTTGAAGAATTAGGTTTAGAAGTTCCAAAAACATGGGATGAATTTATTGCCATCTTAGACAAAACAAAAGAAGCTGGAGAAATTCCGATATACTTTACATTAAAAGATGCATGGACTGCGATGATTCCATGGAATGCACTTGCAGCTAATATTGCAGGTGAAGATTTTGCGGAAAAGAAAAATGCTGGTGAAGCAACATTTGTTGAAAGCTATGACGAGGTAGCTGACAAAATTTTAACGCTTACTAATTATGGTCATAAAGATAACATGGGTGTTGCTTATGGTGATGGGAATAATGCCTTTGCTAGCGGAAAATCAGTGATGTATTTACAAGGTAACTGGGCAATTCCTGAAATTGTAAAGGCCAATCCAGATGTTGAACTTGGAACTTTCGCTATGCCTGTAACAAACGATCCTGCTCAAAATAAACTTGTTTCTGGTGTAGACGTTTTACTGACTATAAACGAAGATACAGAGAATAAAGAAGAAGCAATGAAATTTATTGAATTTATGATGAGTAAAGATGCATCACAACGTTATATTGAAGAACAAAAAGCATTCTCAGCAATTGAAGGAGTATTCCAAGAGGATCTTGTATTCGAAGGAATTAAAGAAAAGTTTGAAACTGGCGCAATCACAAGCTTCCCAGATCATTACTATCCTGCAGGTATGGGAACAGAAAATATCGTTCAAGAGTATTTAATTGAAAAGAAAAAAGATGCTTTCTTAACGAAGATGGATAAAGAGTGGGAAAAGGTTCAAAATCGCTAAACTAAAGATTACCTGAGGATAGGGCATCGCTCACTGGTGTCCTATTCTTATTAAAAGGAGTTGTTACAATGAAAAATAAAAATAACGTATTTTTAGCTATTGCAATACCTGCATTTATCCTTTTTTTCACTTTCCACACTTATCCTGCCCTGCAAGGGATTTTTTACAGTTTTACAGATTGGAAAGGATATGGTAATTGGGATTTTGTTGGAATAAAAAATTACTTAAACGTTTTTAAAGACGATCGTGCTTTAGATGCCTATGTTTTTACATTTAAATTCGCGATCATTTCTACGATCCTAGTTAATATTTTCAGCTTACTTATTGCTATGGGGCTAAACGGGAAAATCAAATTCCAGAAGACCCTCCGTGCCATTTATTTTCTACCATATATTTTAAGTATTTTGATTGTTGGCTTCATTTTTAATTTTATCTTTACACATTACCTTCCTGGTATTGGACAAAGGATAGGTTTTGAAGCTCTTTCAAGGAATATACTAGGTGATCCAAGCCTTGCGTGGCTAGGTATCGTAATTGTAGCCGTTTGGCAGGCCATTGCCTTTAATACAATTCTTTATCTAGCAGGACTAGTTACGATATCAGAGGATTTGTATGAGGCCGCTAGCATTGATGGAGCAGGAGTCTGGACAAAGTTTTGGAAAATAACGTTCCCTCTAATTGCCCCTTTTTTCACAATCAATATGGTATTAGCAATGAAAGGCTTTTTAATGGTATTTGATCAAATCGTAGCCCTTACTGGTGGAGGCCCTGGTAAATCAACAGAATCGATCTCACTTTTAATTTATCGTGGTGGTTTTGAAGGTGGGCAATTTGCTTATCAATCGGCAAATGCTGTTATTTACTTTATTGTCATTGTCGTCATTTCAATTGTTCAACTTAAGTTCTTAGAGAGACGAGAGGTGTAAAACGAATGATTAACAAAAAAACGAATTGGACTGTTACGACTCTCTTAATCATAGGTACATTATTCATTTTGTTACCCTTGTATTTAACGATTACAATCGCTTTTAAAACACCTCAAGAAATGGCTGGGAATTTATTAGCCCTGCCACAATCTTGGTCATTTAGTAATTTTACTCAAGCCATTGAAATGACTAATTTTTTTAATGCACTTAAAAATAGTCTGTTTGTAACTGTTTTTGTTGTTATATTCACAGTGCTTACGAATTCGTTAGTAGCGTATGCCATTGCCCGTAATATGCATAAGAGATTCTATAAATTATTATTTTATTATTTTGTCAGTGCAATGTTTATCCCTTTCCCGATCATCATGTTACCGATTGTAAAACAAACAAGTGCATGGGGTATGGATAATCTTGTAGGATTGATTATTCTATATGTTGTTTTCAACTTATCATTTAACACGTTTATTTATGTAGGCTACATTAGGTCGATTCCAATGGAATTGGAAGAGGCAGCCGTTATCGATGGAGCTACCACATGGGGGGTTTTCTGGAAAGTAATTTTTCCATTATTAGCACCAATGAATGCAACCGTTGCAATTATTACATGCTTAGGCGCATGGAATGATTTTATGCTTCCTCTCGTTTTACTGAGTGATAGGGACTTGGCAACATTGCCATTGGTTCAATATATTTTCCAATCTCAATTTAGTACAGACTACAACCTAGCATTTGCTTCCTATTTAATGGCATTAGCACCAATGGTCATTGTCTACATTTTTGCCCAAAAATGGATTATTAGTGGGGTTATGAAGGGATCAATTAAGTAAATGAAGAAGGGGGACAGTCCCCACAGAGAAATGGGGACTGTCCCCAAAAGGAGTGTGCAAGATGCAGAAAACATGGTGGAAAGAAAGTGTTATCTATCAAATTTATCCTAGAAGCTTTAATGATAGTAATGGTGACGGGATCGGTGATTTGAAAGGAATTATAGCAAAATTAGATTATTTAAAGGATCTAGGAATTGACGTGATTTGGCTCTCACCAGTCTACAAATCACCGAATGATGATAACGGTTATGATATTAGCGACTATCAAGAGATTATGGATGAGTTCGGCACAATGAAGGATTGGGAAGAACTTTTACTAGAAGTCCATAATCGTGGTATGAAGTTAATTATGGACTTGGTCGTAAACCATTCCTCTGATGAACATGCCTGGTTTGTGGAATCAAGAAAGTCAAAAGATAATCCATACCGTGATTACTATATTTGGCGCCCTGGCAAAGACGGTCGTGAACCAAATAACTGGCAATCAGTCTTTAGCGGTTCTGCATGGAAATATGATGAAACGACTGATGAATATTTCCTTCATATCTTTAGCAAAAAACAACCAGATCTCAACTGGGAAAATCCAACACTTCGAAATGAAGTGTATAAAATGATGTCATGGTGGCTTGATAAAGGGATAGATGGATTCCGAATGGATGTTGTTAATTTTATCTCAAAAGTACCAGAGCTTCCTGATGCACCAAACCCTAACGGAAATAAATACGCTTGGGGTGGAGAATATTTCATGAATGGGCCTCGTATCCATGAATTCTTGCATGAAATGAACAAGGAAGTTCTTTCTAAATATGACATAATCACAGTTGGTGAAATGCCAGGTGCTTCTGTAGAAGATGCGAAACTTTATACTGGACATGATCGTGATGAGGTAAACATGGTTTTTACTTTTGAACATATGGATCTTGATTCAGGACCAAATGGCAAATGGGATTTAAAAAAGCTAAACTTACTTGACCTAAAGGAAAATCTATCTAAATGGCAAAATGGACTAAATGGAAAAGGCTGGAACAGCTTATACTTAAATAATCATGATCAGCCTCGTATGGTTTCACGCTTCGGTGATGATAAAGAATACCGTATAGAATCAGCAAAAATGCTTGTAACATTCCTGCATATGCTACAAGGAACACCATATGTTTACCAAGGCGAAGAAATTGGTATGACAAATGTTCGCTTTGATTCAATTGATGAGTATAAAGATATTGAAATTTTAAATATGTATAAAGAAAAGGTAATTGAAGGTAACGAAGATCAAGCAAAAGTGATGGAGTCCATCTACGTAAAAGGACGCGACAACGCGAGAACACCTATTCAGTGGGATGACAGCGAACATGCAGGCTTTACTACCGGTGAACCTTGGATTAAAGTAAATCCAAATTACAAAGAAATTAATGCAAAGCAAGCAGTAGAAGATTCTAATTCCATTTATCATTATTACAAAAAAATCATAAAGTTACGAAAAGAGCATCCAATTGTTGTATATGGTGATTACCAATTAATTTTGCCAGAAGATGAATCTATATTTGCTTATACACGTACGTATGAGAATGAAAAGCTTCTGGTCATTACAAATTTCAGCCGAGAGACAGTTCCATTTTCTTTACCAGATGATGTTTCACTAACTACACCTGAGCTATTTATTAGCAATTATAATGTGGACCAAGACGAGGTAGTAACTTCTTTTGATTTACGTCCATTTGAAGCACGTGTATATAAAGCAACTGTTTGATTAGATAAAATAAAAAGTGCAGATCCTTTAAAATGATCTGCACTTTTTTTAACTAAAATTCTGAAACGAATTTTTATATAGAAAGGTTGATAATAGTGAATAAAGCGTGGTGGAAAGAAGCAGTAGTCTATCAAGTTTATTGGAGAAGCTTTTATGATTCTAATGGTGATGGTTACGGTGATTTACAAGGGGTATTAGAGAAGCTAGATTATATAAAAAAGCTAGGTATTGATGTTATTTGGCTAAATCCATTTTATGAATCTCCAGACCGTGATAATGGCTATGATATTTCAAATTATTTAGGCATTATGGATAAAGCTGGGGATATGGAGATCTTTGAAGTATTAATGCAGGAGATACATAATCGTGGAATGAAGGTGATTATGGACTTAGTTGTTAACCATACTTCGAATCAACATCCGTGGTTTATTGAATCAAAATCTTCTAAAAATAATCCGAAACGTAATTGGTATATTTGGGAAGATCCAAAGAACGGAAAAGAACCGAATAATTGGCGTTCATACTTCGCTCCATCGGCATGGGAATATGATGAAGCAACCGACCAATACTACTTGCATTCCTTTGCAGTAGAACAGCCTGATTTAAACTGGAAAAACCCTGAACTGCGTCATGAAATCTATAAAATGATGCGTTTTTGGCTTGATAAAGGTATAGATGGTTTTCGTATGGATGTGATTAATCTGTTGGCAAAACAAGAAGGTTTTCCTGATGCACAGGATCCTTATAATATTAGTTATCTTGCAAATAATCCAGGTATTCATGATTATCTTCAAGAAATGAATCGAGAAGTTCTACAGAATTATGATGTCATGACAGTTGGAGAAATTCCTTTCGTTACACCTGAAGAAGGACTTCTGTATGTTGGAGAAGATCGAAACGAGCTTAATACCTTATTCCATTTCCAAGTGGCAGATGAGATGCCAACTTGGGATATGCTGCGTTTTAAAGAGATACAAAGCCTTTGGTACCAAGGCCTGAAGAGGAAAGGATGGAACTCTCAGTTTCTAAATAACCACGACCATACGAGACAAGTAACTCGTTATGGGAATGACTCAACTTATCGGGTTCAATCCGCAAAATTATTAGCGACCATGATTCATACACTCCCTGGAACACCATATGTGTACCAAGGTGAGGAGATTGGAATGACGGGTGTTAGATTTAAATCAATAGATGATTATAATGATATTGCAATGAAAAATAAATATGAAGAAGAAGTAGGGAAAGGGAGAGACCCAAAAGAAGTATTTGAAAGTCTTTTACTATTAAGCCGCGATAATTCTAGGACACCAATGCAATGGAGTAATACTGATGAGGCTGGTTTTACAAGCGGGACTCCATGGATTAAAGTGAACCCTAATTATAAGAACATTAATGTTGAAGAAGCCTTAAATGATCCTAACTCTGTTTTCTATTTCTATCAAAAGCTCATTACATTAAGGAAAAAGAATGATGTAATGGTGTATGGAGATTTTACTGATTTATCAGCAGGAGATGAATATTTGTATGTCTATACTCGTTCATATAATGACACGACTTGGCTTATTATGTTAAACCACTCAGATGAAGTACGGGAATACACTTTACCAGAAGAGTTTCAGGGGGCAAGCAAACAATTAATTATAACAAATTATGAAAAGCCACAACAAGAACAAAGTCATTCCTTCACATTACAGCCACATGAAGCACGAATTTATGAAATTGTTTAATTATAAATTATTTCTTTAGAATATCGAAGGGTCTGACCCCAACTTAAGTTGGGGTCAGACCCTTAATTAATGTTCGTAAAGTCTCTTCTTGTGGAGAAGTAAAATATTGTTTAAATGGACACCCAATCGTTTTAGAACGCTTAAGCACATTCTCAATGGTGAATTGTTCAACAGAGAGGTTGTCATTCACTTCTTCCCAAAACAATGGGGAAGCAATGTATGCTCCTTCTTTTTTTCCACGAAGGGAGTATGGAGCAATAATTGTTTTCCCTTTCGCATGCTGAATATAATCGACATACAACCTATTACCACGATTTTTTTTCATACGTTCAATTGTAAAATCATTTGGAAAGGTTGTGACTATATACTCAGCAATAAAGGCTGTAAAGACACGGGTTTCATCATAGCTAAGCGAGTTTTTTGAAATTGGAATATGAATTTGTAAACCTTTATTACCTGAAAGTTTAGGAAATGTAAGTAGCTGAAATTGATCAAAAATCTTCTTCATTTCTATTGCTGCTTTAACGGCAAGTGAAAAGAACTCCTTTGAAGGTGGATCCAAATCAAACACAATTTCAGTTGGATACTCTGAGTCAATCGTTTGAAACGGAATATGATATTCAAAGGCCAATTGATTCCCTAACCACAATAAGGTTGATAAATCGTTGCAAATAATATAGTCAATATCCTCATACTTTTTTGTTTTAATAAAGTTTGGTGCGTAATCTGGACAATTTTTCTGATAAAAAGCTTCACCAAACATGCCATGTGGAAAACGGATGACCGTTAATAGACGATCTTTTAAAAATGGGAGCATAAACGGTGATATTTGAAAAAGATAGCTAATAAATTGTTCCTTTTTTAAATCTGTTGTTTCCCATAATGGTTTGTCCGGGTGGGTAATCGTAATTTCTTTATGAATTGGTGCAGTTGAAAGTAGAAGCTGATCCCACGTACATTCCTCAGTGTGTTTTTCAAATCGAAATGAGACAAAAGAAGGCTCACGCAGCTGCTCTTTATATAAAGATAAAAATTGTAATTCAACAACGATAGCAGGATCAATCTCAACGAAGGCTGGTGTTTCATTGCGTTTGTTTTCTTTTACAATCTTAATTAACGCTTCACGTTCCTCACTAGAGATACCATGCGAAAATACGCCAGCTTGAATAATTTGGTCTCCATTCAACACACCAACATGAAAAAAACCATTATTCTTATCAAATCCAGTAATAAAAAAGCACGCCTTCTTATAATTTTTTATTTTTAGCCATTGTTTCGTACGCAATCCACTTTCCCATTTGCTTTTTAACTGTTTAGCAATTATTCCTTCTCCATCTTCAAGCCTCATTTCCTCCCATACAGGTGTATAAAGGGTTGTATACGGAACATACTGTAAAAGATTCGGAAGTGAAGGATCAACAGATGTTTGTAGGTTTACTGCTTGAAAAATCTTATAAAGCTCATTCTTTCTCGTCTTTAACGTTTCGTTTTGAATTGATTTTCCTTTCATTTCAAGAAGATCAAAAGCTAAATATCTACAAGGGAATTTATTTGAAGACTCAATTATTTTTTCTCTGTTTTTTAAGCGACCTCTAACCTGCAATTGTTCGAAGTTAGAAAAATGCTTTGAAGTGAGGAACACAATTTCTCCATCGAGCGTTAGTGGTAAAAAAGGCTCTAATTTTTGCCGTAGCTTACTTAGCTCAGTAATTATCTCTGGAAATGTATCATTTAAGGATTTTTCATTCCTACTTATTAAGTTAATTGTTGTATTCGTAATGGTTAGTATGGAGCGGAAGCCATCATATTTCGTCTCATATACCCAATCAGCACCAGTTGGCATTTCAGTATGTAAAGTAGGTAGCATTGGTTTCACGATCATTCACCCTTTTTAAATGTCTTACTTGTAATATGGACAGAAGTAACAAGAATCATGAAAGGATGCGAGAACTTTGAACAAAGCTGTTTTTTTAGACCGAGATGGGGTTATTAATGAAGTATTAAGTAAACGAGTGAAATTTGTCAATAAACCAGAACAAATGTATTTGCTTGAAGGAGTTGGGGAAGGGATAAAACTTTTAAATGAAAGTGGTTTTTTAGTGTTTGTTGTAACAAATCAAGGTGGAATTGGACTTGGGTATATGAAAGAAGCGATGCTAATTAAGGTACATGAAAAAATGAAAAATGATATTCGCGAGCACGGTGGGGAAATTGACGATATTATTTATTGTCCACACAAACCTCATGCCGGATGTGTTTGTAGAAAACCAGAACCTGAAATGCTACATAGACTTGCTGAAAAACATCAAGTAAGTTTAAAGGATAGTTATATGGTAGGTGATCGAGATGTTGATATTTTTGCTGGTAAACAAGCAGGTACTAAAACAATATTAATTGGGGATGAAGAAGGATTGGCTGATTATCGTTTTTCTTCTTTGTATGAAGCCGCGAAGTGGTTAACTAAGGAAAAATAAAAATTACGATGTGAAATGGTTCAGGATAGACGCGTTAGTAGGAAAAAGACGTTAAAAAATTGGAATTGACGTGACAAGAAGGCAAATTGACTTGATACACAGAAAAAACGACGTGAATGAAATTGACGCGACAGCAAGAGAAGAGGGTGACCAGAATCAATTTTTTCACGGTTACAAAAGCTAATTGGACCATTCTCATACAAAATCGAGCCAAACGTGTGGAATGCCTCCATAGCTTCAATTTTTTCCCACTGCAGCGAACGCTAATTCAGCCATTCCTCAATTGGCGTTATTCATAGATAATCTCTTCATTGCAAATTAAAATAGAGTAATTTGCAACTTTCTTTTCATTGGCTATCTTTTTAAATTTTCGCTTGTGAAAGGGTAAAAATCTAACAAGAAAGGCGTGTTGAGCACAAATTCTGCTACAACCCGCACTTCTTATAGATTTCCTATGCTTTTTTCCGAACAGTTTTCGTCTTTTTAGCTGTTGTTGTACTAGGAGCTGATTGCTGAACACTTCCATCAGCAGCAACCTTAGCTGGCTTTGCTTTTGGCTTTGCTTTTCCTTGTGGTTTTTTCGTTTTCTCAATACTTGCCTGTAAGGCACTCATTAAATCAACAACATTTTGTCTTGGTGCAGCTTCTGTTGGTGTTTTTCCTTCGTCTTGATTAACTTTACGCTCAATTAATTCCTGAAGGGCGAGGCGATAGTCATCTTTGTATTTTTCAGGGTCAAAGGCTGAGGTTAGTTGATCAATTAACATGATTGCTGTTTCTAGCTCTTTAGAGCCAACCTCAACATTCTCAGGTACACTTGGTACTTCTTTAACATTTCTAACCTCATCAGGATAGTGCACCGTTTCCATGACAATGCAGTTTTGATAGACACGAACCATTGCAAGCTGTTGTTTAGAACGTATGGTTATTTGAGCAATCCCAATTTTTCCTGATTGATTTAACGCCGCGCGTAATAATCCGTACGCTTTTCCTCCATTTTCTCCTGGTCCAATAAAATAAGAGCGGCTAAAATAAATAGGATCAATATCCTCTATGTTAACAAAATCAATAATCTCAACTGTTTTATCTTCATGCTCATCCTTTAGTTCTTTTAGTTCTTCATCAGTAAGAACTACATACTTCCCTTTTACATATTCGTAGCCTTTGACGATCTCTTCATTGTTTATTTCTTCATCGCAATTTGGACATTTTTTTTCATATTGAATCGGTGTATGGCATTTTTTATGAAGGGTTCTGAGCTTGATATCTTTGTCTTCAGTTGCTGCATAAAGTTTGATTGGAATGTTTACGAGGCCAAAGCTGATCGATCCTTTCCACATCGTATGCATACTATTTCCCTGCTTTCATCGTAGAGTATCTGCTTTTAGTAATTAGCATTTGTTTAATTAACACTTTTTAAAGGTAGTAATAGCTACCAATTTAGAAAAACTTTGCTTGTCGCCAAATACTAATAATGAAAGCTTAGTTTTTCTTATCCTATCATCCTTAGAATATAAATTCAGATCGTATTAAAAAAGGCTGTTTTCGTAAATAACTATACTTTACGGATATAGCCTATCTTCGTGCTCTATTCGCTTATTTACTAAGTGATACTCTCTTGAAATTGCTTATAGTTTCTACGATAAAAATCCAAAAGCCTTTTTATAAGTCTAAAAGCAACAAACTTTTAGAAAAGAGCCTTAAAAAAAGTCAAAAGCAAAGCGCTCATGACTTTTAAAATATACCTAACTGTTGCAGAAAAATAATTAACCCGCCGAGACACCACACATACACAGCAAAAATCTTTAAAGACTGTCGTTTTACAAATGAAATCATGAATCGTACAGCAAGATAACCAAAAAACGCAGAAGCTAAAGTTGCTACAAGCATTGATAGAAGGCTAATTTGTGGAACATCACCTGCCATAACATCCTTTAGCTGAAAAATAACTCCGCCGCAAATCGCTGGTATCGAAAGTAAAAAGGAAAAATAAGCAGCTGCTTCTTTGTCCATTTTTCTAATAAGTGCACCAACAATTGTCATTCCAGATCTTGAAATCGCCGGGAAAATAGCAAACGCTTGAAAGCTTCCGATAAAGAAAGAGTCAAACAGTGAAAGGTCGTCTATTTTTTTTGCTCCGTTTTTTATAGAATCAGCAAACCATAAAAACAATCCTGTCACGAGGAATTCCCAGCCAATGGTTACACCTGTTTTTGAGAGACTATCAAAGAAATCACTGTACAAAACACCAGCGATGACAGCTGGAATTGTTCCGACAACTAATAAAGCCGTTATCCGACTAAATGGTTTTTTTAACAAATTAATTAAGATATCTTTATAAAAAACGAGTAGTGCAATGAGTGTACCAATGTGAAGCATCGTATCTAAATATAAGCCTGCTTCCTCTAATCCGAAAAGCTTTCGCCCGAGATAAAGGTGACCTGTACTACTGATTGGAATAAACTCTGTTAACCCTTGAATGATACCTAGTATTATTGCTTGAAGCCAATCCATACACAAATTCCCCCTAACAGAAAAAACAATGGTTGTCTGTATTCATGAATATGTGTAATATATAACGTTGTAGAACTTATTGAATGAAATTAGGTGAATAATTATGGAAGAGTTACTATTATCAATAATTGAAAATTTTAAAGAGCTATCATATTTCGGGATTATGCTTGCTTTGACGATAGAATTTGTCCCTGCGGAGCTAGTTTTGCCTCTTGCTGGATATTGGGTATACGAAGGAGATATGACCTTATGGGGGACTGTTTTAGCGGGAACAATAGGCGGAACATTCGGTCCATTAACACTATATGCAATTGGTAGATATGGAGGCAGACCATTTTTATTGAAATTTGGGAAATATGTTTTCATTAATGATGAAAAACTCGAAAAGGCTGATGAATTTTTCGAAAGAAATGGAGCAATGGTTGCATTTACTGCAAGATTTCTTCCAGGTGTTCGGACATTAATTTCGATTCCATGTGGTATGGCCAAAATGAATGTTTGGGTGTTTTCTATTTATACTTTTCTTGCTATGTTACCGATTACGTTTATATATGTTTATTTAGGTTTTAAGCTTGGAGCAAAATGGGAGGATGTTGCTGGATTAGCGAATACGTATATTCTTCCTATTGGACTAGCTGTGTTAGCCATCTATCTAATTTATAAATTCACCACAATGCAAAAGAAAAAAGCCCTTACTAAATATAAAATTGAAAAATAGATAATAACCTGTTGACAATTGAATAAGATTGAACGTATGATAAAACTAACTTAATATTCTTCTTTCAAAGGGGAGTAGCGTTCAGGGGAATACCTGAAAACAAAGTCGTCATTTCATGGATTGCATCCATCGGCTTTGTTGGCATGTTCGGATGATTACAACCATGCTCAGCAAGACCTTTGCCTTCGTTGGCAAAGGTCTTTTTTTATTGTCCTATTGCTAACCAAGGGTATAAGAAAAGGATAAAAGCTTAGGAGGAGAAAAAAATGGATGGTACATTATTGTTAGAGTATGGTTGGGTATTACTTGTCCTTGTCGGTCTTGAAGGAATATTAGCAGCTGATAATGCACTAGTTATGGCGGTGATGGTAAAGCACTTACCAGATGATCAAAGGAAAAAAGCGCTATTTTATGGTTTAGCTGGTGCATTCATTTTACGATTTGGCGCATTATTTTTAATTTCATTCCTAGTGAATGTTTGGCAAGTGCAGGCTATTGGTGCGATTTATCTTCTCTACATTTCGATCAATCATATTTTGAAGAAATTTGTACTGAAAAAGCATGAGCATCAAAAGAAAGTGAAAAAGGAATCTGGCTTTTGGGGAACTGTTCTAAAGGTAGAGCTTGCAGACCTTGCTTTTGCTGTTGACTCTATTTTAGCGGCTGTTGCTTTAGCTGTTACATTACCAGCAACGAATCTCCCTGCCATAGGTGGATTAGATGGAGGTCAATTCATTGTCATTTTGGCTGGAGGTATAATTGGAATTGTCATTATGCGCTTTGCTGCTACTTATTTTGTTCAACTTCTTAAGAAAAAACCAAACCTTGAAACAGCCGCATTTGCCATTGTTGGATGGGTTGGAGTGAAACTAGCTCTGTATACGTTAGCACACCCAGAAATAGGAATTGTATCAAAACACTTTATTGAATCGGCCACATGGAAAATTATTTTCTGGATCGTCCTTGCTGGAATTGCAATAAGTGGATGGATCCTATCAAAAGATGTAACTGTTGATGGAGATCATCACAATAGCAACAAATCACTGAGTAAGGTCGAAAACCACTAAATGATAGGTGAAAGGCGTCTGACAAAAAAATGTCAGGCGTTTTATTCATTGTTAAGGGAACTAATTGTTTGAAACCACAAGTTTGTATGTCAAGTTTGTAACAATTCATAGGTCTAAATCCTTATTTTTGATTTTTTCACTAATATTTTTTTACAACACCCTTAATACGATTTGATTATTCGAAATAATTTAGTGAAAGAAGAAATAAAAGGTGGAGTACAAAAAATGGAGGGAGTGTATAGAGAGCGTTTTCATAAGGCTGTGGTAAAGAGTTTGTGCTGAAAAACTATCGCTATACAAATTGTAAGATTTGTTCAATCATTTCGTTTTTATCACAAAAAATCTAATTTAACTTTTCATTTATTATTTGGTGTATGTAAATCGTCCTTAGGATTACTATAGGCCCAAAGTCTATTTTTTTGTAACAATTGTCTTCTTTTTGTAGAAAACAAGAAAGATATCTTCATATTTCTTCCTTTGCTTACCCTATGTAATTTAGCTATGATAGACAAAGATATAGGGGAAACAGAGGTGAACCACAGGTGCTTAGCCTTTTGTTTAAATTAGGTAAGAACAAACGTACACTTGAAGATACGGTTCTCTTAATCCAAAAAGGTGATAAGGATTTACAGAACCAAATTATTGAACAATATAAACCGTTCATTGCGAAAACAGTTTCATCTGTTTGTAAACGATATATAAATGAAAATGATGATGAATTTAGTATTGGATTAATTGCCTTTAATGATGCAATTGAAAAATATTCAACAGATAAAGGAAGCTCATTATTTGCTTTTGCTGAATTAGTTATTAAACGCAAGGTGATTGATTACATCCGTAAGGAAGCTCGTAAACCTTATACGATAAATCTCGACCTTCAGGAGCATGAAGAGGGAGATTTCTCTCAAAGTAAAATTGAATCTGATTTATCAATTGATGAATATACGAAATTGATCGAGCAAGAGCATAGAAAAGAAGAGATTGCATTCTTTCAGCATTGCTTACAAGATTTTAAGATAACCTTTGCTGAAATTGTGGAACAATCTCCGAAGCACTTTGACGCACGACAAAACGCGATTATGGTCGCAACAGAGTTGGTAAAGGATGACGAATTAAGGGAGTTTCTTTTTCATAAGAAGCAACTTCCTGTAAAACAGCTTGAAGTTAAAGTTGCAGTAAGTCGAAAAACAATCGAGAGAAATAGAAAATACATTATTGCAATGGTCATCATTCTGTCAGGGGATTTCGTCTATTTAAAAGATTATATTAAAGGGGTGCTACATTCATGAAAAGAGGGGTCGTCGTAGAGTGTAATGATGACTTTGTAACACTACTTACCCCAGATGGGCAATTTTTAAAAGCTAATAACAAAAAGGGTAACTATGAATTAGGGGAAGAAATTTCTTTTTTTCCTTCAATGGATGAACGTGAAGAGGCTGCTACTAGAACAACTAGAACAAAGAAAAGAAGTTTTTCTGATTATTTCAATTTTCGCTCAGCTAGAGTAGGTGCTTTATCTGTATTGGTAATCATCTTTTTTATGATAAGTTTTCTACCGTTTTTTAACAATGATAAAGTATACGCTTATATGTCTATTGATATTAATCCGAGTTTTGAAGTGGGAATTGATGATCAGTTAAAAGTTATTTCTCTAGAGACTTTAAATGAGGAAGCAGAAAAGCTTATTGATATGCTTCCAGAATGGGAAAACAAACCATTCTATGAGATCGTTGATGCAATTGTTAATGAGTCTAAATCTGAGGGGTTCGTTTATCCAGGTAAGGAAATTGTCATAACAACTGTTATTAAAGAAGAAGATAAAGACGCACAAATAGAACTGGAAAAAGATATTAATGAAATTCGTACCTCATATGAAAAAGAGGACATGGTCGTAAAAACGATTGAAACGGACAGTGAAACGAGAGAAAATGCACAGAGACAAGGAATTTCTACAGGTAAGTACTTACAGCTTCAAGAGAAAGCTGCTGATGAGTCAAAAGAAGACGTAATAAAGCCTGCTGAAAAGCAAGGTCAATCTGAATCTGAAGGAAGCTCAACACCGGATGAAGCAAAAAACAATTCTTTACTTGATGCTGCTGATGTTAACAGACAATCTGTTAAGGACGAGTTAACATCTGACACAAAAGAAAAGCTTCATGAAGTAAAGAATAAGTTGAAAGAGGACTCAAAAAAAACGAACAACGATGAAAAAAAACAGGAAGCTAATAAGCAAAAACATCAAAATAAGTATGTAAAAGAAGCACAAGATAAGAAAAACGAAAGAAAAAATATTATTGGTAAAGACATTAGAAACAATAAAGACGACAAAGACATTCGGAATGACAGAGACGATCGAGACGACAAAAATGATGATTGATCTCCAAAAAGAAGAGACGGTATAAAAGTTATTAAAAAGGCTGATCATTTGATCAGCCTTTTGCCATATTATTCTGTTTTCTGACCGTTTAATTGCGATTGTGCTTGTGCGACTAAACGTTTTGTAATTTCTCCTCCGACAGATCCGTTTGAACGCGCAACTGTATCGGATCCTAAATGAACACCAAATTCTTGAGCGATTTCATATTTAATTTGATCCAGAGCTTGTTCGATCCCTGGTACAAGTAACTTATTACTACTTCTAGCCATTAAAAACACCCCTTATATGATTTAAATAAAGTTGACATAAACCTTATACGAAACAAAATTTTTAACCAAGTATTGTTTGGTTTTAACCTATGACGTAGAGGTCAGCCTTAATCATAAGTTTTCATATCAGGGCTTTTTCTATACTGGTAATGTTTAGACTAAAGGGTAATACGAATCAAGAATAGTCGGTAAAATATATTTGTGCTCTTGCTTGCAAATGTGAAGCCAAAACGGATAAAACAGTAATGACTAAAACATTTCTAATTGAATCCCATTGATTTTCTAATAGCTCTGAAAACTGCTTTGGCAATACATTTATTTCTTGTACAATGCGTTTTTCTAGTGTTTGATCGCTTAATGTTATGGAAGGAAAAGCCTCCAATGAGTCAATGACTGTCGCGTATATTTCATAAAAAGTAATGGGACTAATTAAATCGTCACTTCGATCTGATAATGTATTAAAAACAATTGTTAATAAGTTGCGTATTTTTTCAAAATCAAAAACAGTTTTTAAATCTTTCACAATTAAAAGCATAGCAGCTTGTTCTATTGAATATTTTTTACCAAGCTCTGGTGAACCAATTAACTCTTTTACATCTCGTTTAATCCAGTTTTGAATGGATGTTGATTTAAGAGACGTTAGCTCACATAAATTTGCTAGTGATACGATTTCATTTGTTGATAATCCATACTCTTGATGACTTCGTCTTCTATTCGGCTTCAACAGAAAGTTAGGAATTTGCATATCTATTGTAGAAGAATCTTCTAAGACTTTTTCTAATATAGATGAAGGAGGTTGGTTGGATTCCCCTTTTAATGAATATAATAAGTTCGTCATTTGTTTACGGGTTAATTGAATTGGCATAATGACACCTCTGTTTTGTGTATCTAATTTTATTATAAATCAACATATAGAATAATTTCCATTATTAGCTAGTAATAAAGAGTACGTATCTAAGTGAATTCTCAAACATAAAAAAATAATTTTTTGTACCTAATGAGGATAGTATAAGAAAAACTAAGGCTTTCACCATTAGGATTTAGCGACAAGCCAAGTTTGTCTACTAAAGTAAGTATTCTTTCTTGCAATTTCACAAATAAGTTTCTATAATTTATTATAATACAAGTTCATGTGAACTTGAAATATGGAGGTTAGTATGGCCAGACGTATCTTTCTCTTTCTGTTATCAAATATTCTCGTTTTAACGACAATTGGTATTGTTTTATCGTTATTAAACGTATCACCTTATCAAACGGTAAATGGTAATCTTAATTTAGTTAATTTGCTTATTTTTAGTGCTGTAATCGGTTTTACAGGTTCGTTTATGTCATTGGCTATGTCACGTTGGATGGCAAAAATGATGATGAAGGTGAAGGTATTAGATCCTTCAGCGTCTCTTTCCTCAATTGAGCGAGATTTAGTTGAAAGAGTTCATCGTTTATCAAGAGCAGCAGGACTAACGAAGATGCCTCAGGTAGGAATTTATCAGTCTCCTGAAGTAAATGCTTTTGCAACAGGTCCTTCTAAACGTCGCTCACTTGTCGCTGTTTCAACTGGTCTATTACATGAAATGGATGATGCTGCCGTTGAGGGAGTTGTAGCACATGAGGTTGCCCATATCTCAAATGGTGATATGGTGACGATGACATTATTACAAGGTATCGTCAATACCTTTGTTGTATTTTTTGCCCGTATTGCGGCATGGGCTGTATCTCGTTTCGTTAGAGAGGATCTAGCTCCAGTTGTGCATTTTATTGCAGTGATTATTTTTCAGTTGGTGTTTTCAGTTTTAGGAAGCCTTGTTGTTTTTGCCTTCTCTAGATACCGTGAATTTCATGCAGATAGAGGTGGTGCAGATTTAGCAGGTAAGGACAAAATGATACATGCTCTTCGTTCTTTAAAACATTATTCACAACGTGTAAGAGATGACCAAGCTTCATTATCAACCTTAAAAATTAACAGTAAAAAAACTAAGTCCTTATTTTCAACACATCCTGACTTAGATGATCGGATTAGCCGTTTAGAAGTAAAATAAAGACTATTGGGATGACTCATAAGTGCTTCATACTTATGAGTCATTCCTTTTTCTTTTACATACATAGGTTCATAATTTTGAATAATCAAATTTCCTAAATTCAATGTTTTACGTAAAAGCTCTTTAATTTTACTTAGTTTTTCTTTAAGATAGAGGGAATGCGATATTTAGGGTGGCATTGATATGTCTTAGTGAGTTTTGGATGATAGGAATGAATGATAAATGAATAAATGGAAGTTTCGATTGCAATCATTAACACCTGTACAATTAATCGTATCTTATTACTTCATTGCGGTTACAGTTTCAGTTATTTTGTTAAGCCTACCTTTGGCCCATAAGCCTGGGGTTGAGTGGACGTTTATTGATGGGTTATTTACGGCAGTAAGTGCAGTTAGTGTGACAGGTCTTACAACTATCTCAACTGCTGATACGTTTAGTGTGCCAGGGATTTTTATTTTAGCATTTGTCCTACAATTTGGAGGAATAGGTATAATGTCTCTCGGTACATTTGTATGGCTTATAATGGGGAAGAAAATTGGCTTAAAAGAGCGGCAATTGATTATGACAGATCAGAACCACATAAAATTATCAGGTATTGTTAATTTGATCAAACAAATTATTGTTTTAATTCTTCTTATTGAGTTATTAGGAGGAATTATTTTAGGTATTTATTTTTTAAATTATTATGATACATGGGAAGAAGCTTTTATAAACGGATTCTTTACAGCAATTAGTGCAACAACGAACGGTGGCTTCGAAATTACAGGGCAATCAATGATCCCTTTTGCTGACGATTATTTTATTCAATCTATCGTCATGATTTTAATTGTTCTTGGAGCAATAGGCTTTCCAGTGTTAATTGAGGTAAAGGATTTTTTGTTTAACAAACATAAAAGATTTCGCTTTTCCTTATTCACAAAGATTACGTCAATCACTTTCTTTTCATTAGTTATTGGAGGAGCAATCCTAATTGCAAGCTTAGAATACACTTATTTTTATAAAGGGATGGAATGGCATGAAACATTCTTTTATTCATTGTTTCAATCCACAGCAACAAGAAGTGGTGGGTTAGTGACGTTGGATGTAAGTATGTATACTGAAACGACGATACTAGTTATGTGTGCATTAATGTTTATAGGTGCTTCGCCAAGTTCAGTTGGAGGAGGTATTCGGACAACGACTTTTGCTTTAAACCTTTTATTTCTCTTTCATTTTGCAAGAGGTAATAAATCAATTAAGATCTTTAAACGGGAGCTACATGAGGAAGATTTAATGAAGTCAGTTGTTGTGACAATGATGGCAGTATTAATTTGCTTTTTTGCCGTTGTTATCTTAACGATCACAGAACCTTTTTCATTTACTGAAATTTTATTTGAGATTTGTTCAGCATTCGGAACAACAGGGCTTTCTATGGGAATTACACCCGATTTAAGCACAGTAGGAAAAGTAGTGATTATGATCATCATGTTCATTGGTAGAATTGGTATACTAACGTTTTTATATTTATTAGGAACGAAGGAGCGAAAAGATAATTACCACTACCCAAAGGAAAGAGTTATTATTGGATGAAAAATTTTCGAGGGTTGACATTCTCATAGAGTGCGTCAACCCTTTTTCATTGCATAACATACACTTTCTAGTACAAATAAACAGTTATTAGCTGATTCAGGCTATGGTCAAGGTAAACTTCAGATGATCCCGATTCATTTAGCTACCACCTACACAACGTTTTTGAATAATGGAAATATGATTAAACCTTACTTAGAAAAATCACCTGAAGTGAAAGCGATAGTTTGGAAGGAACAAACCGTAACTCCTGAACATGCAGATTTGCTAGTAAAGGAGTTAGAGGAGGTTGTTCAAAATCCAAAGAGAACAGCTTATAAACCACATATTGAAAGACAGCAATTAGCAGAGAAAACAGGTACAGATGAACTGAAACAGTCAAAAGAAGATGAAGAAGGAAAAGAAAATGGTTGGTTTGTAGCAGTGAATTCTGGTGATCCTAAGCTTCTTATAACCATGTTGATCGAGGATGTAAAATCAAAAGGCGGAAGTTACTATGTTGTTCTGAGAATTATTTATCGAATTAAAGCAAGAAAAGGTTGACAATTTATTTTGTCAGCCTTTTTAAGTGGTATTTCCTGGGGTATATGGATCAATCACTATTATAGCTCACATCTTTATCAGGATGTGTAAATGGTACACCGTTTGTTTTTCTCTTTGCTTCAATTAATTCACGATTTTCCGGTGTGTTCCATCCAATATCATTAGTTGGATGAACCCATTGATCCCCTGACATAATGGCAGGATCAATTTCATCACTCCACTGATTTAAAGGTGACTCTTTAGAATCATAAAAGCTATCACCGATGGTTACTCCAAACTCATTAACGAAGGGTTTCTTCATTTCAACCCCTGTATCTTTCCATGACGGTGAATTTATTTGATGTGGTAATGTATCATCGATCGAAATTTTTGTATTTTTATCTTTAGACAATTTTCTCACCTCAATTTTTATATCTAGTCGCACAGGACACGCAAGTGCAGGCATTGCCTCTAGGATCTAGCCAACCATGAATTGAAGGTAAAGAACACCTTCTATTAATGTGCGTCTTATTTGCCTTAAGGCTGACTAAGGGGCTTACGCTTTTCTTATTATTCCCTTACATATTTTGAATATGAAAATGAAAAAGTAAACAAGAAGAGAGGTGAGAAGGTGGAAAAGCAAAAGGGATTTCCAGTTGCTAATTTAACTGAAACGCAATTAGATTCACTCCTCCAGATGGAATCTAAGCTTCGCCAAGAAACAGGTGAAGATATTGTGCTCATCGCATATGAGCATAATGAGGATTAACATTTTTCCTTTTACTACCTTTGATAGGAAACCGGAATCAAGGCAAAAGTAAGGATGTAACATCTTAAATAAAATTTTGAGGTGATTTTTAATGAAAAGAAAAGCAGCAAGAAATCAGGCAACTAAACATAATTTCACACCAACTGAAAGCCTTCCTGATTCTGAATTTGCTGAAATAAATGATGATCAAGATCCGATGAAGGGCGCAAATCGTAATTCCAAAAAAGGAAAGCAAGGGAAGTAATCGATATGACTAAAAAACATATGAAGAGTAAAGATATGGAAAATCATAAAAAACCAACACCTAAGGACCTATTACAAGAAGAGTTTGGTCATGAGCTTGGGGATGTAAATGCTTCACAAATTTATGGAGTTCTTGAAGGGAACAAAAACAAAGGTAAAAAAGAAGGAAATAAACGTAAGTAATATTTGGCCTCTTGA
This sequence comes from Bacillota bacterium, assembly GCA_051750265.1. GTDB lineage: Bacteria > Bacillota > Bacilli > Bacillales > Bacillaceae > Metabacillus. The sequence goes on from JBNJJO010000001.1 coordinate 145,040, forward strand.
AAATAGAAAAAAGTGAGAGAAAAACCTCTCACTTTTAGCTTTACAATAATTTCATAGTATAACCATTATTGGAAATAGACGAAATTAGCTTCAACAACTAACAAAGAGCTTGCTCCGTTTGCCCCTTCATACTAAGTAGGGCTTATAGTAACATTAGTCTTTTCTTTATTAGATGGTGGCGTTAGTATGCCATAGATGTTTTGAATCAAGCTTAATAGATGCTGCTGAGTATACAGTAGTCGTTGATTGTATTGGATCATAATGAACGAGAATAAATGAATTCTCTTCAATCATTTTCCCTGTTTTTAAATAATGACTCACATTAAATGGAAGTGTTTCAAGTACTGTATGTTTAAATAGATCTTTTTCAGATAATTGTTTACTTGCAAACTCTTCTCCTAATATGAGTGGATTATCTAATATAGAGTGATAAATTTTACTTCTCTCTTGCTTTGATAATGCATCATTCCACCAAGGCTTACGTGGTTTATATTTTTGATTTCGTAAGTAATCATATTTCATAAACCCACTTACAATGTTTAAATCCTCATTTTTCGTATTTTCAAGGAAGTCATAAAGATGTTTATATAAGTCTTCTAATTGATGACCAATTCTTGTCCAGCCTTTTTGATCCCAGAAAGTACCGAAGCCTTGAAAGAAATCAAATGGTGATGCGAACACTTTAGAAACTAAATATTCAATCGTTTCATCCATACGATGATCATTCCAATACTTTTCTAACACATCCTCAACCTGTTTGATTTTTATCATATCTTCAAATGAGAGGACATTGTTTTTTAAGATTTCATATGGAGAATGATCCATAAATACGTATCCATGATCAGCAGCTCGCAGTCGAAGTCCGGTTCCTCTTAACATTTTTAAGAAGCCCAGCTGAAGCTCTTCAGGTCGTAACTCAAATACATCATTAAAGGTTTTCTTGAAAGAATTGTAGTCTTCCTCAGGTAGTCCAGCAATTAAATCTAAATGCTGGTCGATTTTTTGGCCATCTTTTACCATTGTCACAGTTCTTGTGAGCTTTTTAAAATTCTGTTTTCTCATAACAAGCTCGTTTGTTGCATCATTTGTAGATTGAACACCGATTTCAAATCGGAATAATCCTTTAGGAGCATTGTCATTTAAAAATTGAATAACTTCAGGCCTCATAATATCAGCTGTTATTTCAAATTGGAACACTGTTCCAGGCTTGTGTTCGTCAATTAAAAATTGAAACATTTCCATTGCGTAGCTACGACTAATATTAAACGTACGGTCAACAAACTTAATTGTTTTCGCTCCATGATCCATTAAAAAGCGGATATCATCTTTGACTTTCTCTCGGTCAAAATATCTAACACCGACTTCGATAGATGATAAACAAAATTGACAGCTAAATGGACAGCCACGACTTGTTTCAATATAAGTAACTCGTTTAGAAAAATGGGAAAAATCTTCTTCAAATCGAAACGGAGATGGTAACTCCTTTAAGTCAACTTTGTTTCGTTGTGGCTTAATTTGAACCGAGTCATTTTCACGATAAGCAAGACCACTTACGTTTGCAAAGTTTTGTTCACCATGCAACTCATCTAATAATTGCTTAAACGACTGCTCTCCTTCACCAATAATGATAAAATCAACCTCAGGTGTCATTTCCATCCATTCCCTTGTGTCATAGGTTACCTCTGGTCCACCAAGAACAATAATTAACGAAGGATTAATTTTCTTCATCATTTTAATGACTTTTATCGTTTCTTCAATGTTCCAAATATAACAACTAAAACCGAGTATTTCAGGTTTTTTCGTATGCAAGTCTGTCACGATGTTCATTGACGGATCTTTAATGGTATATTCGGAAAGCTCAATGTCATAAACAGGCTCTGCATATGCTTTTAAATAACGAATCGAAAGGCTTGTATGAATGTATTTCGCATTTAATGTTGATAAAACAGTTTTCATTTATAGTAACACCACTTCTATTGAAAATTTTTATACAAGATGGTTATGGCGTAATAACGCCGCCATCTAAAATGAAGGAAAAACAAGTATTGTTACAATCCCCACTTTAATTAGGGGTGGAACGAGCAAGCTCTACACGATGTTGTTGTCGCTAAACCAATCTATTTACCGACTTGAACAGTTGTAAAAAATAAGTAAGCGGGTTCCGTCCCCTTACCTTATTGGATGATAGTATAAAAAACTAAGGCTTTCGCCATTAGGACTTGGCGACAAGCTAAGTTTTTCTAATCAAATACTTATTGTATCATAATTGCTTGAAAAATCGTACTTGTGTTACTGGTCCCTTAGCCATAGTATGGAAAAAAGAAGAGCGGGCTATGCCACGCTCTCCTCAATCTGATTTTGTGTTTAATGTTGTAAAGTTTTTTAAATAATAGTTAAATGTAGATGCTCGAAGTTCAATAAATGGCTGGGTTATTGCTTTTACGATGTTTGTTGACAGGGTTGATGTTAAAAGGACAGATAAAATAATGATCAATGTAAGGCTTTGATAATCTTTCATCCAATCTAACAACTCACTATTCCTCATATATTGAATAATAAACCCGTGTAATAAATAGACGTAAAAGGTTCGTGTACCCCATTCTGTATAAAAGGCATGGGTTTTCGGAATTAACGACAAAAAGCTGAGCGATGTAATAAGGGTTAAGCTATAAAACCCAAGGCGAATGATTGCACTCAAGACTGAAGGTTCGCCAAAATGAGAATATGACTTAGAACCGAATAGCCATTCGTAATCAAATTCGATAAAAAAGTACGAAATAAATGTGATGGTTAATAAAAAGATGGAAAAGCCTCTCACATGAGCCTTAGTAATAGCTTCAAAGTGCTCTCGTTTTAAGTAAAAGCCTACTAAAAACAATGGAAAAAAGACAAATGTTCTGGATAGACTTAAATAACTACTTATCAGTTCAACATAACCAACTGCTAATCCAACTGAAAAGGCCAGGAACAGGGCCCATTTTGTCGGAAGCTTCGTCACAACAAAGAGGAGTACGTTCCAATAAAATAAACTAACTAAAAACCATAAGGACCAATGAGGGTCAAGTGGATCAAGTACAATTGCCCCTTGTTTTTCAATGAAAAAATAATAAACAGAGTAGATTCCTTGAAAAATAAGATACGGTAAAATTAGTTTTTTTGTTATTTTCTTTACATAGCCTTTTTTTCTAAATCCTTTTGCAAAATAACCAGAGATTAAGATAAAGGCTGGCATATGAAATGTATAGACAAATTTATATACATGCATTAACAATTGACTGTCATCTATAAAGGATCGAATGATATGACCGAAGACAACTAATATAATTAAAAAGAACTTCGCATTATCAAAATAACTATCACGATTTTTCATGTTTTCACCTTTCTTCTTGATGTTATAAAATCTGTTAAATCCTTTTATCTATTCCCAAGTTGTATACCTTACTAAACTATCATTCGTAAAATGAAATAAATTTATTGGGTGTGTAACAAAAGTGTAATCGGAATGTAAGATTGAAAATGACAAAATCCCCTATATTCCAACATCTATAATAGTTTTTCTTCAGAAAAAAGCAAACAATTTTTTTCACAATAAGAAATTATCCTTAATGGAAGATAATAAAAGAAAAACAAAGGCTTTCGACATTAGGTCTTGAAGATAAGCCAATTTTTTCAAATCATTTTTGTAGATAGATGAAGGACAATGACAGTACTTGTAGAATACTTGAATAGTAGAAATTGTGGTACTTAGGGGTGAACAAATTGAAGCAAACGATGGAGGAAAACGAAATCGTTACGATGAAAGAACAATTAGCTAAACTAAAAGCAGAAAATGAATTGCTTAAATCGAAGCTTCTTCAGCACGAAAATATTCTAGAAGGCGCACTAGATGCTGTTGCTATATTTGATGAACAGTTGGCTTTTATCGATTGTAACTCTGCTGCCTGTCATATGTTTCAGTTAACAAAGGTAGAACTGTGTAAAAGAAACCTATATGATTTTCTTTCCCTGATTCCCAAAAATGAAATCAAGCAAGTACTTGATAAACTATATAAGGACGACCCAAATGGGAAAGAGCTTGTCGTAAAATTAGAAAACGGACAAGTAAAGTTTTTAGAAATATCGATACGAAAACACGCAATTAATGGGTATGATCTTGCCATGCTTAAGGATGTATCCTTTAAGAAGATGCTGGAACATGAACGAACCATAAATGAACAGCTTTTTAAAGATTTGTTTAACCGTGCAGTAGATGGAATTGTGATTTTTGATCAGCAGGGAGCATTCATAGATGCAAATGGATCTTTTTGTGCAAGTTTTGAAATAAGTAAAAGTCAATTAAATACGTATGAACTCGGAGATTTTATTGATAATCAAGATATTTATAAGTTAGAAAAACTATGGAGTTTATTAAATGAAAACGGTAGCGCTAAAGGTGAACTACCTGTTGTATTGAAAAATGGTAGTCAGAAGATTTTTGAATTCACAACGACCTCAAACATAATAAATGGTTTTTATATGGCCATAATGAGAGATATTACTGAAAAGCGTTCAATGGAGATAAAGCTATTTAAAAGTGAAGAACGCTTTAGAGAGATATTCGAAAATGCAATAGATGCAATTATGATTTGGGATAAAAATGGTCAAATCATGAAGGTTAATCAAGCGGCAAGCCGAACCTTTGAATTGTCAGAAGAAGAGCTCGTGACTCGTAATATTCTTGATTTCATCGATCAAACATCCCGAAATTTTGCTAGAGTTAGAAAGGAATACTTCCAAACAGGCGCAATCAGGGAGGAGCTCCTATTTCATATGCCTAACGGCCAAAACAAGGAGCTTGAATTCACTTCGAAAATGGATATTTTAGAAGGACATCATTTAACCATCTTCCGTAATGTTAGTGAACGAAAAAGGATGGAGAAGGTACTTAGAGAAAGTGAACATAAGTTTAGGAAAATATTTGATGGTGCTATGGATGGAATTGTTTTATTTAATAATTCCTTTGAGATCATTGAGGCGAACCCTACTGCTAGACTTATTCTAAATCTATCATCTGAAGAAATGATCTCCTTTAATTTATTTGATCTATTATTTTCAGGTATAAAACAAAACCGAGTCATTCCAGAGATCGATTCGATATACTGGGAAGAGAAATTGCAAGAAATTACCTATACATTTGAAAATGGAGAAGAAAAGATTCTAGAATTCACCTTGAAAAATAATATAAATGAAAATATGAATTTAGCTGTTTTTCGGGATGTCACGGAAAAAAGGGAGCTAGAGGAGCAGCTTCGAAAATCTGATACGTTAAATGTTGTAGGTGAGCTGGCAGCAGGAATTGCTCATGAAATACGCAACCCTATGACAGCATTAAAGGGATTCATTCAGCTTCTAGAAGGTAGTGTGAAGGAAGACTTTTCGATGTATTTTAATGTTATCACATCTGAATTAAGTAGGATTGAAACAATCATTACAGAATTCCTAGTCTTAGCAAGACCTCAAGCTATTCAATATTTAAAGAAAGATATTGGCAGGATAATGAGGGAAACAATTGATTTACTTAACGCTCAAGCTATCCTTGTAAATGTACAAATGAAGCTTTCCTTAGAAAAAGATTTACCTTTAATCTATTGTGAACCTAATCAATTAAAGCAAGTATTTATTAATGTATTGAAAAATGCGATTGAAGTCATGCCAAAGGGTGGACAAATCGATGTAAATATTAAGCGGAAAGAAGAGGATTATCTAAATGTATCCATTACAGATAGTGGCTCAGGTATTTCTGAAGATAAAATAAAAAGATTAGGCCAACCATTCTATACAACGAAGGAACGTGGTACAGGGCTTGGATTAATGGTGAGTTATAAAATTATTGAAGAGCACCGAGGGACAGTTGTTGTCGAAAGTGAAGAGGGAATCGGAACAACTTTCCATATTTCACTGCCGATTAATCAGTAGTTTTTTTATATTTAAAAATAGGCTACTAACCTTAATGTACGAAGGTTTAATTGCTTTATTATGAGTTCCTTACCGTATGAAAATTAGGTAGTATTACTTGTCACAAATTTTGCTGCACAACATATTATTTGAGTAAGAGAAAAAAGTTGCGTGTGGTAAAGAAAGGGGCAAGTTATATGTTAAAACAAAGACGTCCAAAAAAGGTATATTTCTATGCTTCAGTACTTTCAAAACTTCATATCATCACTGAAGAGGAAAAGAACTATTTGATCGGGAAAAGGCCATAGTATAGTGAGGATTTTGAAACTAGAACAGAAAACTTTTAATCAAAAAAACCTTAGTCCAATGTAAAAATGGAACTAAGTTTTTTTTGATTTAGATAGTTGAGTTATTGAGGAAATAATTTAGAAATTGCTTCTTCATAATGACCAGTTAGAATGCCTTTTTCCGTAATGATTCCAGTAATTAACTCGCCCGGTGTTACGTCGAACGCAGGATTAAATACTTTGACACCTTCTGGAGCAACTCGAACACCATTAAGTTCTGTAACCTCTTCTGGATTTCGTTCCTCAATCGGAATTTGATTTCCATCTAATATAGTAGGATCAAAAGTGGATAATGGTGCCGCTACATAGAAAGGAATGTTAAAAGCTTTTGCTAAAAGAGCTAAATTAAACGTTCCAATTTTGTTTGCTGTATCACCATTAGCAGCAATACGGTCTGCGCCAACAATGATTGCTGATATATTTTTTGACTTAATTGTATGAGCAGCCATGTTGTCAGTAATTAACGTAACATCAACGTCAGCTTGCATAAGTTCCCATGTTGTTAAGCGAGCCCCCTGAAGAACTGGACGTGTTTCACAAGCATAGACGCTGATATCAACGTTTCTTTCCTTCGCTAAATAAAACGGAGCTAACGCTGTGCCATATTTTGCTGTTGCAATAGAACCTGCATTACAAATTGTCATAACTCGGTCACCGTTGTTAAAAACAGAGAGAGCGTACTCACCAATTAATCTACAAACCGCTTCGTCTTCAACTTGGATTTGTATTGCTTCATGAACAATCGTCGTTTTTGCTTCTTTGATTGATTTTTTTTCTGCAATACTAGCAACTAATCGATCAAGTGCCCAAACTAAATTAACCGCAGTTGGCCTTGAGCTTGCTAAATAATCCCGGTTTTGCTTGATGTTACGTTGAAAGTTTTCTAATGTATCAGATAGATCTTGAAGTGCTGTTAATGCTAGACCAAAGGCTGCTGTTATCCCGATAGCAGGAGCACCTCTTACCTTCAAGGATTGAATAGCTTCCCAAACATCTTCTACCGTTTTTAATTCAAGGTATTCCGTTACATGAGGTATTTTTTGTTGATTTAAGAGTAAAATAGATTCTTCCTTCCAAATGACAGAACGAGGAATCGTAAATTTTGTTGTCTCCATGCTGATAAAACTCCTTTGTTTTTACTGATAATGAAGAACGATCGTATGATTATTGAGCAACAGTTTGTTTCACGTAATCCTTAAATTGCTCAGGTTTTATAATTGTCTTTTGATTTTTTATGAGTTCAGTACCTAATGCTAAAGCTAGCTGCTTCGTTGTGATTTTTCTTTCGTATGGCTGAATTGAATCGAGATCAGCTACATGTGCTAGACCGATTGTACGGCGAATAATTTCACAACCTGCAAAACCGACAGCATCTTCGAAAATTTCTGATAATACATGCTCTAAATAGCCGTCAACTTTTGTGAAGATCTCAAGGGCATCATTTTTCCAAGCTGTTGTAAACTCTTCTACAAATACATTCCACGTAGTTTCGATGTGGATGTATAGCACCTCTTGGTTATCAGCGTCGCGCGAGATCGCATTTAAAAGGAGATTTGCGAATACTTGACCGACATCGAAGCCCATTGGTCCAAAATAAGCAAATTCCGGGTCAATGACCTTCGTTTCCTGATCGTCAGCAAAGATACTTCCGGTATGTAAATCACCGTGTACAAGTGCTTCTGCCTTCGTAAGGAATTTTTGTTTGAGTTTAGCAACCTCTAACTTTAACGCTTGATCCTGCCAAATTCTTTCCACATCTTGCCCGAGCTCTTGTTCATAATCATTCGTATCATGGTCGAAGAATGGATCTGTAAAAACAAGATCTTCAGTTATTTTGCAAAGATCAGGATTAATAAATTGTTTAACTAATGATTTTTTATAGTGTTGATTTACAGCGTAGTCTGATGTATAAAACAGTGTTTTTGCTAGAAATTCTCCGATATGTTTAGAAAGAAGTGGTAAATCTTTTCCTTCAATTAGTGCTGCTCGAGCGATTTGAAGATGTGATAAGTCTTCCATAATTGTTATAGCTAACTGTTGATCAGAATAAATAACCTTTGGTACATATTGATTAGCAAATTCACCTTGTTTTAAAAGCGCATGTGTTTCAATACGTGCTCGATCTAACGTTAACGGCCAACTTTCACCAACTACTTTTGCATATGGAAGTGCTTGTTTAATAATTAAGCTTTCTCCAGTTTCGATATCGCTAACTTTAAAAACTAGATTTAAGTTTCCATCACCAATTTCATTGCATGTTAGATTACTATTTTCTTCGAATAGTTGTAGACGCTTTGCTAATGCAACAGCACCACTTTCAGTCAATGGTTCATATACAGATGATTTTACAGCACACATAATAAATACCTCCGAATAATAGTTTTTTGGAGGCTTTTCTTTAGAAATAAGAAAAGCCTCTTTCGAGTATGAAAGAGGCTTGAAGACGTAGCTTCGCACCTCTCATCTGTCAGAAAAAAAGTTTTTCTGATGGAATTAGCACCGTGCCCTATTGGATGTTTCCAAGGTGAGTTTCTCACCCCATTTTTCCAATGGTAATATGGTCGGTTGCTGCGGCGTCAATGGGCCAAGTCCCTCTGCCAACTCTTGATAAGAGATCAATATGGATAAACATTTAAGTTAATGTTTAATGAATTATGTTATTTCTGAACATTTGAGATTTTATGAAAAAATAGAATGCTTGATTAGCATGTTACCAATGATTATTTGAATCTGTCAATAGGTATTTTGAAAAACATAAATTATATTTTGTACTTAGTTTTGGTGTCTAGCTTCGAAGCACAGGACGTGCAAGTGCAGTCAGTGCGACAGGACGTCGCGTTTTTGACTGCCAGCGCCTAGCCCCTCGAGGGAAAAAACAAATTCCTTTTTCCTAGGTCCTAAGGCTGAACAAGGCGCTTACGCATTTCTTAATCATTTATAAAATTCAGGTAATCGGTCATCAAAAACTGGAATTTGACTCCGAACTTGTTTAACTGTTTCAACATCGATAGCGGCAGAAATGGAACCTTCATTTTCATCTGCTTCTGCGACAATTGTCCCCCAAGGATCAATGATCATTGAATGACCAGCAAATTCGTTATTTGGGTCGGTCCCTGCGCGATTGCAAGCTACAACATAGCATTGGTTTTCAATTGCCCGGCTAAGAAGTAGCGTTCTCCAATGGTTCAGTCGGGGTAGAGGCCATTCTGCTACAACAAATAACACCTCTGCTCCTTGTGTGGTATGGGCACGAATCCATTCTGGAAAACGTATATCGTAGCAAATCATTCCTGCGCTTTTTATTCCTTCAAGTTCAAATAACCCTTTTTCGGTTCCCGCTGTTAAGTAATGATGCTCATCCATCAATTTGAATAAATGAAGCTTGCTATATTCGTGAACATAGTCACCTTGTTGATTGATAATGTACATTGTATTTGTGACGTTACCCTGCAGCTTTTTAGCGACAGAGCCACCGACGAAGTTAACACGATATTTTTTTGCTAGATGCTTAAGAAATTGTTTTGTTTTTTCGCCTTCTTCATCAGCAATTTCATCTAATCGAGTAAGGTCATATCCTGTTGTCCAAAGCTCAGGTAGAACGATGATTGTAGGTTTGTCTTTTTCAACAGATAGTGCAACCTTTTCTTCTACCTGTTGATAGTTGAATACAGGATCGCCAAATTTAATATCGAGTTGTATGCATGTAATGACAGGTTTCAATCGATTCACACCTTTCATTTTTAAAATTTTACTTTACAAGTTGATACTAACAATATATGATTTGTGACTAGAATTTCAAGAATTTTTTAAGTAGGTGTTGAAAAATGAAAAACTTTGAACAATCACGTTTATTAAATACATTACCGAAGCAATTTTTTGCAAGTCTAGTTGCAAAGGTGAACAAAATTGTTGAACAGGGTCACGATGTTATTAACTTAGGTCAAGGAAATCCGGATCAGCCCACACCAGATCATATTGTTGAGGCGATGCAAAAAGCAGTTGAAAATCCACAGTTTCATAAGTATTCTCCATTTCGTGGACAGACGTTTTTGAAGGAAGCGATCGCAACGTTTTATAAAAGAGAATACGGAGTTGAAATAGATCCCGCTAAAGAAGTTGCGATTCTTTTTGGGGGGAAGGCTGGGCTCGTTGAAGTTCCTCAATGTATGTTGAATCCGGGTGATGTCGTTTTAGTACCAGACCCTGGTTACCCAGATTATTGGTCAGGTGTTGAGATTGCACGTGCACAAATGGAAATGATGCCTTTGCTCAGTGAAAATCAATTTTTACCCGATTATGAACGTTTATCAAAGGAAGTAGTTGAAAAAGCAAAGTTAATGTTTTTGAACTATCCAAATAACCCAACAGGTGCTACTGCAACAGCGGAATTCTTCGAAGAAACAGTAGAATTCGCAAAAAGAAATGACATTTGTGTTGTCCACGATTTTGCCTATGGCGCCATTGGCTTTGATGGCAAACGTCCAATGAGCTTTTTACAAACAGAAGGTGCGAAAGAGACAGGAATTGAGATCTATACCTTCTCTAAATCCTATAACATGGCAGGGTGGAGAATTGGTTTTGCCATTGGAAATCCTTCTGTGATTGAAGCACTCAATCTTTTGCAGGATCATATGTATGTAAGTGTGTTTAGTGCAATTCAAGAAGCGGCTGCACATGCCTTATTAAGCACTCAAACCTGTGTAGAGGAGCTAAATGCACTTTACGAATCGCGCAGAAATGTGTTAATTAATGCTTTTCGTGAGATTGGTTGGGATGTGACTGCTCCGTCTGGATCATTTTTTGCATGGCTACCTCTTCCTAGTAAGTTCTCTTCATCAGAAGCTTTTTCAGATTATTTATTAGAGAGTGCCCATGTTGTGGTGGCACCTGGAATTGGGTTTGGCGAATATGGTGAAGGTTATGTGCGTGTTGGTTTGTTGACTTCTGAAGAGAGATTAAAGGAAGCTGCAAACCGAATTAAAGCATTGAATTTGTTTTAAAAAGTCATGTTGACAGGAGGAAATTGTTCTGCCATAATCCTTATTAATTTCAAACAATTTAATCATCCATTATGAACGTTTCGTTCTTATCAAGAGCAGGTGGAGGGACTAGCCCGATGAAACCCGGCAACCGACTTAACCAATGTTAAGCACGGTGCTAATTCTTGCAGCATTCGCTGATAGATAAGGAGATATGCTTGTTATTCATGTATGTAACAGCCCCTTCGATCTATTCGTGACGAAGGGGTTTTTTGTATGAAAGAAATGGGGACGGAACTACACTAATTTATTAGTATAAACATCCTATTTCAAAATTAGACTAGTTTAGCATTAATAAATGTTTATAGAGCTTGCTCCGTTCGCGCCGCCATATTGGAGTGGTGCTTGTAGGAATACTCTAATTTCCCTTCATTTTTAATGGTGACGTGAATACGTCATATGCGTTTTGTAAACACAAAAGAGGTTATAAAGTGAAAAATTTCATGAAAAAGTAAAGGTATAATAGGCATAAATTCGTCAAAAATGATAGAATTAGTACGATAAATAAAAAAATTCAGAATATCCTAGAGGGTCAGAAAGAAAAAGTTTTTGTACCTAGTGTTTGTGTCTAGCTCCAGCAGTCCGACTTTGAGAAAAGTCGGATGCCTAGCCTCAGACCGCACAGGACGTTCAAGTGCAGGAAAGAGATGAGGAAGTTGCGTTTTTGACTGCCTCGGGGTCATAAACCACTCAATAATAGAAGGTGAAAAACACCTTCTATTATTGAGTTTCTTATGCCTATCTGGGCTTTAGCAAGGCGCATCCGCTTTTATAAATATGTTTCGAAAGAAAGTAGGGTTTTAAGTGAGTGAAGTTATTGCTACATATCTCGTACATGATGCGAAAGGTGATCTAAATAAAAAGGCTGAAGGAATTGCTCTAGGGCTAACAGTAGGCTCATGGACAGATCTACCACTGCTTGAACAAGAGCAGTTAAAGGCACATAAAGGTCGAGTAGTAGAAGTCAGTCAACTAGAAAATTGTGAAAAAACAAATCAATATTTAGGAAAATCGGTTATAAAAGGAAAAATTAAAATCGCTTACCCAAGCTTAAATTATAGTCATGATCTTCCTGCCATTTTAACAACGGTTTTTGGAAAACTATCACTAGATGGAGAAGTAAAGTTAGTTGATTTAGAGCTAGCTGAAGACGTGAAATCCTCTTTCCCTGGACCAGCATTTGGTGTTTCAGGAATACGCAAAATAGTTGGTGTCTATGACCGACCTTTAGTAATGAGCATTTTTAAAGGTGTGCTCGGGAAGGACCTTATTTACCTAAAAGATCAATTAAAGCAGCAGGTTTTAGGTGGTGTTGATTTAGTAAAAGACGATGAAATTCTTTTTGATAATCCGTTAACACCTTTTGAAGATCGAATTTTAGCAGGTAAAGAAGTCTTGAAAAATGTCTATGAAGAAACAGGCAATAAAGCGTTGTATGCTGTCAACCTATCTGGAAGAACGTTTGAACTAAAGGACAAGGCGAAACGTGCAGCAGAGCTTGGTGCGAATGTATTACTATTTAATGTGTTTGCATATGGACTTGATGTTCTTCAAAGTTTAACTGAAGATCCGGAGATTTCTGTTCCAATCATGGCCCATCCTGCAGTAAGCGGAGCATCAACTGCTTCAAGCTTATATGGTTTTTCAAGCTCGTTGTTACTAGGAAAGCTTTTACGAATCTCTGGAGCGGACTTTTCATTATTTCCGTCACCATATGGAAGTGTTGCATTAGATCGTGATGAAGCGCTCGGAATCGCGGAAAATTGTTTAGTAGAAGATTCGTTTAAGCAATCTTTCCCTGTACCTTCTGCTGGCATTCATCCTGGACTCGTGCCACTGCTTATCCAAGACTTTGGAATAGATTCTGTCATTAATGCAGGTGGAGGAGTTCATGGACATCCAAACGGAGCAATTGGTGGTGGCGGAGCATTCCGTGCCGCAATTGATGCAACACTAGCGGGTATCTCTTTAAAGCAAGCAGCATCCGCGGATGAAAATCTGAAGCTTGCGATTGATCTTTGGGGTGCAAAAGAGGTGAACAAATGAAAAACAAAGCAATCATCTGTGATTTTGATGGGACGATTACAGAGACAGATAATATCATCGCGATCATGAAGAAGTTTGCACCACCAGAGTGGGATGCTCTTAAAAATGGGGTACTCTCACAGGAAATTTCGATCCGTGAAGGTGTTGGAAGCATGTTTCAGCTACTACCTTCTTCATTAAAAAACGAAATTCTTGAATTTATTTTAGATCATGCTGAAATTCGTCCTGGCTTTAAAGAATTTGTGCAATATACAAAAGAAAACAACATTCCTTTGTATATTGTCAGTGGGGGGATCGATTTTTTCCTATATCCACTCCTTGAAGGTTTGATTGGTGAAGAACAAATTTATTGTAATAAAGCAGACTTTTCAAATGAAATGATCAAAATTGAATGGCCGCATAGCTGTGATGATTCTTGTGATAATGATTGTGGCTGCTGTAAACCTTCACTTATTAAGAGGTTTACAAGCAATGATCAAAGCAAAATTGTAATAGGTGATTCGATTACAGATTTACAAGCTGCAAAACTTGCAGATTTTGTGATCGCAAGAGATTTACTATTAGAAAAATGTGAAGAATTACGTCTTCCACATAAACCATTTACAACTTTTTATGATGTAATTGAAGTATTGGATAGATTTGAAGGAGGTGACAGCATGAGCGTAATGGATACGAGATGGGAAGAGCTTGCCGATATTAAAAGAGTGTTAGCTAGTCGTGATTGGTTTCCTGGTACCAGTGGAAACTTAGCCATTAAGGTTGATGATCAACCCCTCAGTTTTCTCGTAACTGCAAGTGGGAAAGATAAAACAAAGGAAACAAACGAGGACTTTTTACTTGTTGATGGTCAAGGTCAACCAGTCGGAGAAACTCACTTAAAGCCTTCTGCAGAGACACTTCTTCATGTAGAAATTTTTAATACAACAAATGCTGGCTGCAGTCTACATGTGCATACAGTTGATAATAATGTGATTTCTGAACTATATGGTGATAAAGGCAGCATTACGTTTAAAGGTCAAGAAATCATTAAAGCATATGGATTATGGGCTGAAGATGCTGTGTTTACGATTCCAATCATTTATAATCATGCACATATTCCAACATTAGCAGCAGATTTCGGAAAGTTTGTGAAAGAAGATGCTGGTGCAGTATTAATAAGAAACCACGGGATTACAGTATGGGGGAGAGATGCGCTAGAAGCAAAAAAATATTTAGAAGCTAGTGAATTTCTCTTTTCCTATCATTTAAAACTATTATCATACAAAAATGCTTTGGCTTAATAACGCCACCATTTGCGAGGAAACTATTTTTTTTTTTAAAATAGTTAAATATTTTTAAAAATAAAAACAAATATGGAGGAGAAATCAAAATGGCAGTCATTAAAGTTAGAAATACGGAAGAAATCATAAAAGGTCATGATAATGTATTAAGTTTCTTGGAAAAACAGGGTGTTCTTTATGAACACTGGGATATAAATAAACTACCTGTTGGTTTGAAAGAAAAGTTCGTACTCAATGATCAAGAAAAGTCAGATATTTTATCAACTTTCAAAGAAGAGATTGAAGATTTGGCAGAAAGAAGAGATTATAAGGTTTGGGATGTAGTAGCTTTATCAGATGCTACTCCTAACCTTGAGGACTTGCTTAAGAAATTCGAACAAGTACATACTCATACGGAGGATGAAGTTCGTGCAATTACAGCTGGACATGGTATTTTTATCATCAAGGGAGATGAGCAAACTGGCTATTTTGATGTAGAGCTAGAAGCTGGTGATGTTATTTCTGTACCAGAAGGAAACCCACATTTCTTCACATTGATGGAAGATCGCCAAGTTGTAGCTGTTAGATTATTTATCGAAACAGAAGGATGGGTTGCACATCCTTTTCAAGAAAAAGAAGAAGTAAGTAAATAAGAGAAAATGCGGATGACTCAAAAGGTTCTAACCCTTTTGTTGAGTCACCCGCTTTTCATTTTTTGATGATCCTCTAGGAATTGGTGGAACAGGTCCGAACTAGAGCGAGAAACTTTATACCTTAATAATAGAAGTTAACGCAAAGGCTAATGTTCAAATACGTGAGACAGGTTTAGATGAATAAGGTAGTCTTCGTTCTAAAACTACTTAATAATAGAACGTTAAGAATACTTTCTATTATTAAGCATCTTATGATTGTCAGTGCTGAAAAGCTTATTAGTTTTAGCAATTTAGTTGTGCTAATAAATCACGTTTTCTTTTCGTCAAGGAAAGAAAGGTAGTGTCAAGCTCCTTATATTTATCTGATTCTGTTGTTAACAAGCTCAATTCACCAAGTACCGCAGATATTTCTGTATTTACACGTAATAGTTCGTCCTCTATTTGTTGTTTTCCTGGCGTGCTTTGTTGCTTCTTACTTACCTCGAATTGTTCAAGATTCATTTCTACACGCTTGATTTTGTTATCCTCAATGACGAGGAGTTTATCACATAGCTTATTAATAAAATAATAATCATGCGAAACAATGAGGATTGTACCAGCAAACTCACTTAATGTTTCCTCTAATTGTTCACGACTTGCTAAATCTAGGTGGTTGGTTGGTTCATCCAAGATTAATAAGTCATACTCACTTATTAACATATTGGTCAATTTGATTCGAGTTCGTTCACCTAAGCTTAGCGTCTCAATCGGTTGATTTAATTTATCTGCTTTCATTCCCATGTTTGCTAATGTTGTTCTAGCCTGAAAAAGTTTTTCTGATTCAGAAAGATTTAAAGCGTTAATTGCTGTTTGAGATAATGGCATGTCAGCAACATCTTGACTTAAATAAGCAATTTTCACTGACTCACTTTTCGATAACTCACCATCAGTTATTGTATCATTTCCTACTAGCATGTTTAGTAAAGTTGTTTTCCCAGATCCATTTGGACCGATAATCCCGATTCGCTCACCATTATTTATATAAAAATAACTTTCTTTAAAAAGAGTTCTGTTTTCGAACATTTTTGAGAGATTTTTGGCCTCAACGATTCTTTTTCCGCGTTTTTTGCTTGCTTCAAATTGAAAGCGAACTTTTTTCTCTTCAGATGGCTTTTCAACTTTGTTTTTTTCTAGCTCTTGATTCAATCGCTTCATTTTAGATTTGATCGCTTTATCAAGCTTTTTAGCCTTTACGCCATGAAATTCTTTAAAGCCTTCTTGTTCACTCATTGTTCGATGTGCTTTACCAGCCCATTGTTTGAGCTGTGTCATTTGGCCTTCAACTCGTGCTTTATATTTTTGTTGGACATCATATTGATGTAATTGCTCCTCATACCGTCTTTTCTTTTCAGCACGATAAACAGAATAATTTCCTTCGTAAATTGTGAGTTTTCCTAGTTCTAAGTCAAAAACTTTCGTAACCGTTTTATCTAGAAAATAACGATCGTGAGAGATTACAATGACCGCCCCGTTAAATTCCTTTAGTTGGTTGACTAACCAATTCACTCCTTGAATATCAAGATGATTTGTTGGTTCGTCTAAAATGAGAATATCCGGATTTGTTGACCAAATTTGAGCTAAAGCAATTTTTAGTTTTTCCCCGCCACTTAAATGTGAAAATCGCTCTTCCTGCCAAGAATAAACTTTTTTTAACCCTAATTCATTGGCTCGTTCAAGAAATTCAGCAGACAAATGTTTATAAGCATTCACTGTATAGTTAACAGATTGTAGTAAGTAGCCGATTCTACTATGTTGATCTGTTTTAAGAGTACCAAAGTCAGGTTCTAAGTCTCCATAAATTATGTTTGCTAACGTCGTTTTCCCTGCACCGTTTGAACCAACAAGACCTATTCGGTCATTTCCATTTAGATCAAATGAAAGATCCTCTAATACTTGTTTTTCACCAAAATACTTCTTTAAATTCCGCGCTTGTAATATGGACATAAAAAAACCTCCCTATAACCTAGAGAGGTATCACTTGCCACAATATACATAACTATATAGACAAATAAGTGTTCTATCATAAGTAATAAGAATCACATACATTTGCTATAAGGATGTATAAGTTGAAGAATGGGCAGACTAATCCAATATCTCTAGGTTTGATTATGATTCAAATTAGTTGAATATAATGGCCTTAGAAAAATTGATTAGAACTTCATTGCTTCAACATTCACCCTTTCGATCGTTTATTTGTACTAAGTATATGAAGTTATTAGGGAAAATGCAACTCTTACTTGATAAAATGGAAGCTAATATATTTGTTATTAGCTGCTACATGAATATGTTTATTTCTTCATATTCTAAGAGAAATTATTCTTTACTATTCAATTTCAAATGTATATTTTTCTAGCTAGGAAGGTAAATGATAAAGGATCGCTATCATTATGTAACAAAGGAAGATGTGAAGTATTGCGATCTTAACTCAAAAGTAAAAGAAGCATATGATTTTTTGAAAACTACAGGCCACCGTTTAATACTAGTCTTAAAAGACAAAGAAAAACATTTGTTGGCTTTATTAACAAGATTCATCTTTTAGAGATTAAATTGAAAATAAAGGAAAAGAAAATGGTTCCATTGAGCCTTTAAAAAAATCAGGATGCTTACATATTCGAAGAGGCTTCCTTCTTAAAAAACAAAACCGGAATAAAGAGGCTTCACTTCGTAAAAACTCTTTATTGCGGTTTAAGGGGTCTGACCCTAAACTACTGTAAATCAGTAACATCTTGTGTGTCTAAAAATAATTCCGATAGTGTCACAGTTTCAGCCTTTTGCTTAACAAGCGGTACATATTGCTTTAATACAGAGGCGGTTTTTTCCCCAGCAATTCCTACATGTCCAATGGCGATAATTTCGTTATCTTGTTCGATTTTATTCATCAGTAGATTTGCCTGCTTAATAATGTGACTTGTTGTATACTGCTCGTCAAAGAAGAGCTCATTTTCCAAAAATGGTACACTTAATTCCTTTGCAAGAGTGGCTACAACACTTTTGCCAGTTGTTTTGCTGTCTAAATAATATAATCCTCTTTCGTGACAGACTTCTAATATAATTCTCATGATTCTTTCATCTGCAGTTACTTTCGATCCCATATGATTGTTCATTCCTACAGCATGTGGAATAGCATCTATTGCCTCATTAACACGCTTCCTCACTTCATCATCTGTTAAATCAGTAGTGATAGCACCAGGCCCTAACCAGCTTTTCTTACCATGTAAAGGTTCCATAGGAAGGTGAACAATGACCTCGTGACCTTTTTCATAAGCAAGATTTGCATCTCTTTCTGTTGTAGGGAGAAATGGCATTACAGCGACAGTAAGTCGAAGTGGTAATGATAAAATTTCCTGCGTTCCTTTCATTCCATTTCCAAAATCGTCAATCACAATTGCTACTTGTTTTTGTTCATCACTAGTTTTGTTATTTGTTGCATTAGCTCCTATTGGTCCAAAAGCAGAGAGAAGTATAACAAATATTATCAGCTTTTTCATAATGCTTTTTCTCCTTCGCTATACTATTTTGTTTATTTTAACCAAAAAAGGAGAAAACATAGAAAGCAGTGTTTTCCAATTATTTAAAGGTCAAGTTTAAATAGATATGGTAGTGGGAATAAATAGAGAAAGTTACTAATTTGGTGAAAGTTTTAAAAATTGTCAAATTTAACACAGAGAAAAATGTCTAAAATTGCGATTGTATTTACAAACATAGGAAAATCTGTAATACTTCAAAAGTATGTTAATTCTTTTTTAAAAGATAAGAAAGAAAGTATAAATTTTTTTACTTAGTGTTAGTGTCTAGCTCCAGTGCTGTGGCTTTAGAACGCACAGGACCGTGCAAGTGTAGTCAATGCGACATGATGTCGCGTTTTTGACTGCCTAGAGGGAAAAAACAAAACCGTTTTTTCCTAGGTCATAAGCCACTCATAATTGAAGGCAAAGAACGCCTTCTATTATTGAGCATCTTATTTGCCCGAGCCTGAACAAGGCGCTTGCGCTTTTCTTTGATAACGAATAGCTGGGAGGGGCTCTCGATGAACCATGATCGATTAAAAGCAAAGCTTCTTGAAACAATTAATAATAAAAGAGAAGAAATGATAGAAACTGCAAATAGAGAAGGTTATACTAGTGAGACTGTTGTAAAGTGTAGTCAAGATTTGGACATGCTTTTAAATAAATATCAACAAATCTTGTTAGAAGAAAAAGAACGTACAACAGGACCTTTTCACGAATTTGTTCACACGATGAAAATGTGGACATTTACAGATAGGTACTCACTTCAGTTAATAGAAAAATAAAGACTGACTTTAAATCATTAACCCAAAAGAGGCTGATCAAAAGCTGGTCAGCCTCTTTTTTTCGTAGAAATTTGTTCTTTTTCTTAGGCTCTTTTCTAAAAGTTTGTTGCTCTAGGACCTGTAAAAATCGGCATTTGGATTTTTACTATACTCTTTAAATCCACATTAAAAGAATATTTGGAAGTAATTGGGCGAAAAGAGCACGAAGAACGTAAAGTAGAGCTATATACGAAAAACAACAATCTTTGCGAAAACAGCCTTTTCTTAAAAACTATTTATTAAAATAACCATGAAGAGAATGCCGATAATAAAGGAATACGTAGCAATTCGTTCATTCCCATCTCCATGGCTTTCTGGTATAAGCTCTTTATAGATGATAAATAGCATTGCACCCGCAGCAAATGATAGCCCGTATGGTACAAGGAAGTCGACAAAACTTGTTAAGTAAAAGCCAAGTAAGGATGCTACGATTTCAACTGCTCCAGTTGCTGTTGCAATTAAAAATGCTTTGCCCTTACCAATACTCTGGTTGATTAAAAATAAAGCGACTAAAAAACCTTCAGGTGCATTTTGTAAGCCAATCGCAAACGCAATTAAATTTCCAGTATCACTTACATCAGATGCATAGCTTACTCCCACTGATAATCCTTCAGGAATATTATGCAACGTAATTGCTGAAATAATTAGCATCGCTTTTTCGTCAAATTTAATTCCACTTTTTGAATGTTCTAAATCTATGTGTGGAATGGCCTTTTCTAGTGTTGTTAAAATCAGCACACCTAATAATAACCCTATTGATACTTCAACTATTCCCCCATATTTTAATGTCTCAGGAATTAAACCCAACATAGCCGCAGTCATCATAATACCAGCTGTAAAGGCTAAAAGTATATCACGCCAACGATGAGTAATTGATCCTTGTAAAAACAGAATCGGGATCGCTCCTAATCCTGTAGATAATGAAGATAAAATACTACCGATTAAAACTCCAGAAATTTGAGTTTGCTCCTTTAATGTGAATAACCCACAACAAAGATATATTGAAAATTTATTTATATAGAAATATTATAGAGGAAATTTTCAAAAATGAAACGAATGTATTAGGAAAACTTGACTTGTCGCCAAGTCCTAATGGCGGAAGCCTTAGTTTTTCTTATACTATTATCCATAGAATATAAATTCTTATAGTATAAAATAACTATGCAATTATCTAAATAATAATGAGTAGTCACATATTCATGAGCGTCTTATTTGCCCAAGACGCTTCCGCATTTCGTTATTGTTTGCTGACAAGTAGTTGTGTAATATAAATCTATGGGAGAGCTATATGGGGCGGTGAGGAATGAATACGGTTAAGCTTACGATTTTACAAACTAGCGATATACATGGCAACATCTTTCCACTTGATTATAGCTCAAATATGGAAAAAGCTGTTGGGTTAGGAAAAATTTCTACCATTATAAATAATGAGCGAAAGAAAAATAATGATTTAATTCTTATTGATAATGGTGACCTTATTCAAGGGACTCCTTTAACATACCATCATGTAAAAAAGCACGAATTAAAAAATAATCCGATGATAACAGTGTTGAATGAACTAAAGTATGATGCAGCAGTCATTGGAAATCATGAATTTAATTATGGAATGTCTGTGTTAAATAGTGCAGTTTCCCAATCATCATTTCCATGGTTAGCCGCAAATATCCTTCACAAAAAAACAAAGGGTCCTGCTTTTGGTAAACCATATATTATAAAGGTTTTACAAGGCTTAAAGATTGCTCTTTTAGGCGTGACAACCCACTACATACCGAATTGGGAAGATCCATGTCATATAGTTGATCTAACATTTGAAGATGCATTTGTGAGTACAAAGAGATGGGTAGATTTTATTAAGAAAAATGAGAATCCAGATATAATGATCGTATCCTATCATGGTGGAGTTGAACGTGATGTTCGAACAGGAGAACTTACTGAAGAACTCACAGGTGAAAATCAAGCGTATCAAATGTGTCAGCATATAAATGGCATTGATGTGTTGTTAACAGGACATCAGCATCGTATCATTACAGCAACAATTAATGATGTAATCGTTGTACAACCAAGTTTTAATGGTCAAGCTATTGGTAAAGTTGAATTAGTCATTGATAAAAGCCAAGGGATGAAAATCGTCGATAAGTCTGCAAGTGTGATCATGGTAAATAAGACAAGAATTAACGAAGAGCTACTCGCATTGGTAAAGGAAGATGAACAAAAGACACAAGAATGGCTTGATCAACCAATTGGAGAAGTAGTAGGAGACATGACGATTAAGGATGGGATGAGTCTTCGTTTGAAAGAACATCCAATGATTGAGTTTATTAATAAAGTTCAAATGGACGCTTCAGGTGTGTCGATATCAGCCACTGCATTGTTTCATAATGAGTCACCAGGAATACCAAAGCAAATTACGATGAGAGATATTGTTTCGAATTATATTTATCCAAATACACTAAAGGTGATTCGAGTAAGTGGTAGAGATATTAAAGAAGCATTAGAGCGATCAGCTGCTTATTTTCTTTTAAGAGATGGAGAAATAGGTGTAAGTCCTGAGTTTTCAGAAACAAAGCCTCAAGCTTATAACTATGATATGTGGGAAGGAATCGAGTATACATTTGACCTTACAAAACCCATCGGAGATCGTGTTGTGAAGCTTGAGAAAAACGGTGTAAAAATCAATATGTACGAAACCTTCGAAGTTGTTATGAATAACTATCGAGCAAGTGGCGGTGGAGATTATAAAATGTTTAAAGGTAAGCCTGTCATAAAAGATATTCCCATAGATATGTCAGAGTTAATAGCAGAATATATTATGAAACGTAAAGTAATTAAAGCTGAAGTAAATAATAATTGGAGCATAATTTGGAAATGAAATAATGATTGTAGATTGACTTAACGATATGCATGATCTATTATAGGTTTAATAAAATTATTTTGAATTCAAGATATTTATTAAAGGATTGAGTTGAAATGGAAAAATCAAAGCAAATTGAAGAATCTCTCAAGTTTTTTATCGTTCTTTCACGGGCACATCGAGCATTTAACGATGTTGTTAACAAGCATATTTCTACGTTTAAATTAAACCCAACAGAGTTTGCCGTATTAGAGCTCCTTTACCATAAAGGTGATCAGCCATTACAGCAAATAGGTGGGAAAATTTTGCTTGCGAGTGGAAGTATTACGTACGTAGTAGACAAGTTAGAACAAAAAGGTTTGCTGGCACGTAGAGCTTGTCCAAAAGATCGAAGAGTGACACATGCTCAAATTACTGATAAAGGTAAACAATTAATTGAAGAGATATTCCCTCCACATGAGGAACGTATCAATGAAATTGTGAGTGTTCTTACAGATGAGGAAAAAAATGTAGTTACACAGCTTCTTAAAAAGGTTGGTTATCACGCTAACGACCTTTTAAAATAAGGAATAACGAAAAGGGACCAGAGTATGATTTTTCTCAGGTCCTTTTTCCGTTATTAGAGATAAGGATTTTTATACTTAGTTTTCGTGTCCAGCCAGCGCCTTGACCCTCGGGGTCATAAGCCACTCAATAATTGAAGGTAAAGAACACCTTCTATTATTGAGCGTCTTATGCCTGTCGTGGCTGGTCAAGGCGCTTCCGCTTTGTTAATTATTTTGGTTCATACGGTAAAACTAGCACTTCTACACGTCTATTTTTCTGTCTGCCAGCTTTTGTGTTGTTAGTAGCAACAGGGTTATATTCTCCGAACCCTTTAGCGCTAAAGGCCTTTGGATCTAATTTTTCGTTATCAATCAATATTTTCATAAAATTAACGGCACGCATAACACTTAAATGCCAGTTTGAATCATATTCTGAGTTATTAATCGGTACATTATCTGTATGTCCACTAACAATAATGTTACGTGGTGGATTCATAACAAGAAGCTCTGAGATTTCACTCGCAAGCTTTTTATCTTTGTTACGTATATCAGCGTTGCCTGAGTCAAAGAAGATATCATTTAATATTGTAATGAGTAAACCCTCGTCAGTAAGCGTTGTTTTTAACTTTGTTTCAAGCTTATTTTCTTTTATATACGCATTAATTTTTTCTTGTATTTCTTTTAGCTTTTTTTGCTCGAATTGTTTTTGTGTTTCCTCATCTTCATGGGGTGTTCGATCCTTTTGCTCATCAAGCTTTTCCATTTCACCATTAGGAGTTGGGCTAGGATATTCTAACACACTAGTTCCTCCAGTAAAAGTCGAGTTAAATGCTCTAGCAAGTTGCTGGAATTTCTGCGCATCAACGGAACTCATTGAAAATAAAACAATGAAAAGTGCTAGTACGAGTGTTAATAAATCAGCATAGGGGACTAGCCAAGATTCATCCATATGTTCATCTTCAGGTTTATGCTTTTTTTTCTTTCTAGCCATTTACGCTCTCTCCCTCAGTGATCGCAGCGTTTAATTTATTTCTTTCATGAACAGGCAAATACGTAGCAAGCTTTTGCTCAATTGCTTTAGGTGCTTGTCCTTCTAAAACAGAAAGAACACCTTCAATCATAACTTGCTTAACTTTCACTTCTTGCTTCGATTTACGCTTTAATTTATTCGCAAATGGATGCCAAAGAACATAACCAGTGAAAATACCCATCATCGTTGCAATGAAAGCAGCTCCGATTGCTTTTCCTAGCTCATCTGTATTATCCATATGTGATAAGGCTGCAATTAAACCAACAACTGCTCCAAGTACTCCTAGTGTCGGTGCATATGTTCCAGCTTGAGTAAAAATGGTTGCCAAAGCTTGGTGGCGATCTTCCATTGCTTCAATTTCTTCACTCATTACATCGCGGATAAATTCAGCATTTTGTCCATCCACTGCCATTAGTAAGCCGTTTTTCAAAAAAGGATCATCAATTTCTGAAAGCTTTGCTTCAAGTGCAAGTAAACCCTCTTTACGTGCAACCTGTGCCCATTCAGAGAATAATGGAATTAACTCTTGAATAGTAGGTATTTTTTCTTCTTTGAAGATAATTCCGAATAATTTTGGAACCTTTTTAATTTCACTTGTTGGAAATGCAATGGTAACAGCTGCAATTGTTCCTAAAATAATAATTAATAAAGCAGGTGCATTAAGTAGAACAGAAGGGCTAACACCTTTTAAAGTCATCCCAACACCAACTGCTATAATAGCGAGAACTACTCCAATTATTGTCGTTTTATCCATCGTAAATCACCATATTTCCTTTTTATTTTCTTATTTATTATATCGGAGGATTTTTAAAAATTTTAAGGGTTTCTAAAGAAGTTATCGAAAGAAATAAAAACAGTATTATTTCTAATAAAAAATGAATGCTAAAGATCAATTAAAAAAGCACGGATCACATTAACCGTGCTTTTACAGTAACTAATTATTTTTTTTTTCAACTCTGATTCGTTGATTCATTCCAAAAAGCTCCCGTTTCTCTTTTCTTACCATGTTTTCAAACGCTTTTTTTTCTAGCTCATCATTTATCACTTCAAACAATTTTTTAAGTGTGTACTCATTTTCAAACATATTTACTCCTCCATCCATGACTTTGTTATCTTTATCATAGAGGAAGATTATTCCTTTTTCGTCAGGTGAATGGAGGAAGTTTTCGTCATTAAAGTGTCTGAGTTAGATCAGTCTTAAGACGGATAGTTAATAATAAAAAAACAATTTTGCAATACCCCAATAATAAAAAGGAAAAAAAGTTACAACTAGATGACTATAGAAAAAGAGATTGGAATAGTAGGATGATTTCTTCTCGTAAGCAACGGAGGCACACAATGCCCCGAGTAGACTTGTCCCACAAAATAAAATAATTCCGAACATATCTCCGAGACGTTCTTGATAGAAAATAAATCCTAGTGAAGATCCATTAAAGACTAGAAAAATGAAGGATATTAATAGAAAAAAACTTGAGTATTTTATCACTGTCAACACCTCATAGCATGTATATGTGCTAAATAGGGAAACAATGACAATAAGGCAGACGTATGGCCTGCCTTATATGCTGGGGAATCAAGATATTAAGATACAATATCTTGATATGTTTGATTATTGCAAATAATAAATAACTGCGCGTCATCAGGAATTGAGCCTTTAAGATTATTAATAATAGATAGGTCATTCCCATTGGAAATAAGAAGAGCTCCTTTAGAAGACAGGGCTTGGGTTGCATCCGCATATGTATGCCATTCAGCTTTTTTTGCAATCGAATATAGATCATATCCTTGATTGCTTGTTAGTTGTCTAATAATTTCACTTGTTCCATTAAATAGTATCGAACGAGCTGCAAGGTGAGCGGCTGTGTCATTAGCTGTAATAAATTCCTCAACATTTGCATGGACAAAGGCGTTAATGTGCTTTGAATTCGATACCTCGCAAATGGTGTATATGTTATGGTTATGCTCTTTTCCGATACCTTCTATTATAGAGGCGATCAATAAAGTATGGCCATCAGATTGAGATGCCGTCATTAAACCATCTGGTGAAAAAACCATAATGGATTTACATTTTAGTAGGTTGGCTTGATGAAGAACATCACTATTTGCAGGATCGCCATTTACATATTCAACTCGTTCATGAAGGGTAGGTGTTTTGGCGAGGTTTTCATCGATGATGACAACATGGATATTTTGAAACGTCGTTAACAGCTCCTCTAACGTTATTGCAGCTTTATTGGTCCAGTTAACTAAAATAATGTGGTCCTCCGTTGTAATCCTCAATTTTCCTTCCTCCTTTAATCTTTTTCGAATACTAAAGAAATCAAACACTTTCCCAATAAAAATCGTCATGAGGCCGATTCCGACAACATATAAAAACATCGCAAATATTTTTCCATTAACAGTTGTAGGTGAAACATCTCCATATCCAACTGTTGCAACTGTTGTCATGGTCCACCAAAGCCCCTCAAAAGGGCTAGTAAAAGTTTCAGGTTCTAAAAAATAAATGAAGTAACTACTAGCAAATACCAATGATAACATCGCAAATATGAGAACCCAATTGTTCATTTGTACTACTTTTAAAAAGAACCGTCTGAAAAAAAACATATAAGTGCTCCTTTCTTGATTGCCTGTTATCGACTCTTATATGTATTCAAAAATCATAAGAAAATTTTACCATATATTTAAGGAGATGTTATAAAAGATTGAAAAGGTAGGTAAAAGGGTGAGACTAGACAATATGCCTTTCTCACCCTTTTGTTTATTGATTTACTATAATTTCATCATTTTTAACATTAACAATTACGTTCATTACTTGTCTATCATCTAAAAGAAGATCTGTAATCTTATCTTCAACATGCTCTTGAATAACTCGACGAAGTGGTCTTGCACCGAAAGCGGGATGATAGCCTAAGTTTGCTAGCTTTTCTTTTGCTTCATCCGTTACAGTTAATGATATTTCTTGTTCTGTTAAAGTAGAAGATAAATCATTTAACATTAATGTAACGATTTTGAAAAGATCTTCCTTCTCAAGAGAAGAAAATTCAATGATATTATCAAATCGGTTTAAAAATTCTGGTTTAAAGAAAGAGCCTAATGATTGTAAAAGCTGACTTTCTTCCATTGCTGTATTTGTTGATGTTTCGAAGCCTACCGTTATTCGTTTTTCAGCAACACCAGCGTTACTTGTCATTATGATAACCGTATCCTTGAAGCTAACGGTACGGCCTTGACTATCTGTTAATCGACCGTCTTCAAGAATTTGCAGGAACATATGTTGAACGTCAGGATGTGCTTTTTCAATTTCATCCAATAAGATAATGCTGTAAGGGTTTCTGCGAACCTTTTCCGTTAGCTGACCTGCTTCATCATGACCAACATATCCAGGTGGTGAACCGATAATTTTGGAAACAGCATGCTTCTCCATATATTCACTCATGTCAAGACGGATCATTGCATCTTTTGAACCGAATAACTCCTCAGCTAATGATTTCGTTAACTCTGTTTTCCCGACTCCAGTTGGTCCAACAAAGAGGAAGGAGCCAATTGGTCTTGTTTTAGATTTTAAGCCCGCGCGGCTTCTTCTAATCGCCTTCGAAACTTTCTTAACCGCATCTGCTTGTCCTATCACTTTTTCTGAAAGGCTTTGCTCTAAATGCTTCATTTTTGATTGTTCATTGTCTTGAAGCTTTCCAACAGGTATACCTGTTTTTGTCTCGATGATCGAATGTATATCTTCCACATCTACAATCAGTTTTTCAGGATTCGCCTCTTGGTTTAATTGAGCCTCTAGACGTACTTCATCGTCTCTTAATTTAGCTGCTAATTCATAGTTTTCGTTCTGTGTAGCTTTTTGCTTTTGTTTTGCTACTTGAAGTAAGCGTTCCTTTACTTGTTCTTCATTCACGTGAGAAATAGCTAAATTCTTTTTGGAGCCAGCTTCATCTAGTAAATCAATCGCTTTATCAGGTAGATATCTGTCCTGTATATACCGTTGTGAAAGTGTAACACATGCATTTATCGCTTCAGCGGTATATGTTACATGATGGTAGTTTTCGTATTTATCTTGTATTCCCTTTAGAATAGTAATCGCCTTTTCAGTAGAAGGTTCATGTACAATAACAGGTTGAAAGCGGCGCTCGAGAGCTGCGTCTTTTTCAATTGTCCGATACTCTTTTAGTGTCGTTGCTCCGACAACCTGAAGCTCTCCACGTGCTAATGCTGGTTTTAATATGTTTCCTGCATCCATTGAACCTTCCGCAGAGCCAGCTCCAACAAGCTGATGAATTTCGTCAATAAATAAAATAACGTTTTTGCGTTTTTGAAGCTCATCAATGATCTTTTTCATACGCTCTTCAAATTGACCTCTAATTCCTGTGCTAGCTACAAGTGAAGCTACATCTAAAAGATACACTTCTTTATTTGCAAGTTTAGCTGGAACAGTGCCATTCGCAATTTGCAGGGCAAGACCTTCAACAACAGCTGTTTTACCGACACCAGGCTCCCCGATTAAGACAGGATTGTTTTTATTGCGGCGATTTAGAATCTCAATAATTCGGCTCACTTCTTCGTCACGGCCTATAACGGGATCAATAAGTCCAGCACGTGCAGCATGAGTTAAATTTCGACCAAGTTGATCAAGTATTCCACCACCACCATGTTGAACCTGTGCTTGCGGATGTGATTTTTGTGATTGTTGGTTTGTATTTAAACCTTTTAAGAAATCTTCAAATGGGAAGGAAGAAAATCCATTTGAAAATCCTAAAGGAATCGATTTTTGATAGGCTGCATAGCAGTCTTGACATAATGTTACTTGTTTTTGGTGCTTATTTATCTGAATGTTTAAATGTACGTTTGCACGGTTCTTTTGACAATTTCCACACATCATCTATAAAAACCCCTTTTCTGTGTAAAATTTAATTGAAATGCGGAAGCGCCTTGCACGTCCTGTGCGGTCTGAGGCTAGGCATCCGACTTTTCTCAAAGCCGGGCTACTGGAGCTAGACATGAAAACTCCGTCCAAAAATTTCCTTTTCAAATTAACTCTGATCTATTCTGACTAATAAATGAAAAAATAAAAGGTTATGTGTTTGACCTTCTTTGATCATAGTATACTTTGACCTTTTTTGACTTTCAAGTATTTAGTCTTGAAAAATTCTTTTGTAATTTTTCCCAAAGAAGATAGTTTCAAATAGTAAAGAATCATCTTAGATTTCCCTCATATAATGATACAAGCTTTGTTAACTAGAGTGGGGTGTGTAGGATGAGGAGATCTTGGGTTTCTTCCTTTCAGGTTGCAGCTGTATATGTCGGAACTGTTGTCGGGGCGGGTTTTGCTACAGGGAGGGAAATCGTTGAATTTTTCACTAAATATGGAGTTTTTGGACTAGCTGGAATCCTTTTAGCAGGTTTTCTTTTTATATCAATAGGTACTAAAATGCT
The DNA here is from genome assembly GCA_051750265.1 of Bacillota bacterium. Lineage (GTDB taxonomy): Bacteria > Bacillota > Bacilli > Bacillales > Bacillaceae > Metabacillus. Next base: position 174,552 of record JBNJJO010000001.1, read on the forward strand.
TATCCTATCGAAAAGAATAAAGGCAACATCTTATCAGGATTTAATGAACTATTTATTTGGAAACAAAATCGGTGGTTTTGTTAATATTTTTATGCTTGTTGTTCTATTAGGTTTAACATCTATCATGCTATCAGGTGCTGGTGCCATATTTAAAGAACAGCTACACCTTTCTGTAAGGCTGGGAGTCATCATTACAATTTTGCTAACAATTGCTGTTATGATGTTTGGTGTGAAGGGATTATTTAGCGTAAATATAATCGTTGTTCCAATGTTAATTTTGTTTTGTGTTATGTTAGCAGTTCAGTCGTTTTCCATAGAACCCTTGTACGTGATTCCTACTGATACATCAGCTTCATTAAGGTGGATTTTATCAGCTTTTTCATATGCTGCCTTTAATTTGACGATGGCGTCGGCTGTTCTCGTTCCATTAGCAAGTGAAATTGATGATGAGAAAGTGTTGAAAAAGGGCGGGATGCTCGGAGGTTTTTTCTTAACAGTCATATTAATTAGTAGTCATATCGCACTTTCCACACTGCCTAATCTAACTCAATTTGATATCCCAATGGCAGAAGTGATGAAAACAACCTTTTTTACGTTTTACTTTATTTATATTGCCGTGATTTTTGGTGAAGTCTTTACATCTGTTATTGGTAATCTATATGGACTTGAAAAACAAGTAGCAACTTACATAAAAATACCTCGAATGGTCATTGTATGTTCAATATTGTGTATCGCAGCATTTATAAGTAAGATTGGTTACAGTTCACTGATTACAGCCTTATATCCAATTTTTGGATATATCTGTTTAGGGATGCTTGTGTTGTTAATTGTAAAGAAAGTACCGAGTAAGTAATAGTGGTATGATAAAATAAAGGATCAATTAAGCTGTGTTTAACATGAATTGGGGGGATATTATGGATCGTATTGCAATTATTTCCGATGTACATGGTAACATCCCTGCACTTAATGCAGTATTTGAGGATATTAAGTCTAGGCAAATACAGAGAGTGTTTTGTTTAGGAGATTTAGTTGGAAAGGGTCCTGACTCTAGTGAAGCAATAGATCAAGTGCGTGATATATGTGAGGTCGTTGTAAAAGGAAATTGGGACGACTTTATTACAAAAGAAACCGAATATGAATCACTAAAATGGCACCAAAAGCAATTAAGTAATGAGCAATGCAACTATTTAGACAATCTACCTTTTTCTAACGATTTTTATATGAGCGGTAAGCTAATTCGTTTATTTCATGCATCTCCATTTAGCTTATATACACGAATTCAGTCATGGGACTCTGTAGAAAAAAGATTAAGTATGTTCGAGCATACTGAAGAAACAGGTGGGATAAATAGAACTCCAGATGTAGTTGGCTACGGTGATGTTCACCATGCATTTATACAGCATTTTCATGGTAAGACGTTATTTAATACAGGAAGTGTTGGAAATCCTCTCGATATCACCCAAGCTTCTTATACGATTCTTGAGGGGGAGTATGGATTTGACGGCAATTCAAGCTTCTCTGTCCAATTTGTACGAGTGCCATATGATATTGAACATGCTATTCAATTGGCTAAAAATGCAAAAATGCCAGATTTAGAACCATATATACAAGAGCTAACAACTGCCCGCTATCGTGGCTTTAAAAACTAGAAGGTATATTTGACAGGAAGCGAAATTTGAACATCTTACGGGGTGTAAAGAAGGATTTTTTTCGAAAAACATAAAAATAAATGTGCATAATAGACATAACTCTCATATAAGGTCATAAGACGTTGTTTTTTCATCGAAAAAGGTATTTTTAACCGTTATATCACATATTTATTTAAGAAATCGGCTAAGTGTTACGTTTGACTGTATGGTTTCTTTCGTATTATGATATCTTTAATAAAACTGTGGGGTGATAATATGGGGCAGTGTTAAAATTGAATAGACTAGCATCCATTATTTTACTCCAAGCGGACGTATTGTAATAAGAAGATTTAACTCTCAGGAGGTGACTCCTTTTCCGTTATTTGACGGAGAAAGGAAGCTTATTTGGACATAGTGAATTTGTTGCTTGTTGCAATTATGATCGCTCTTACGGGTTTTTTTGTAGCTTCTGAATTTGCGATTATTAAAATTAGGAGCTCTCGTATTGACCAATTAATTGCAGAAGGAAACAAACAGGCAAGCGCAACAAAAAAAGTCATCGATAATCTTGATGAATATTTGTCAGCTTGTCAGTTAGGAATAACAATTACGGCATTAGGTTTAGGATGGCTCGGAGAACCGACGATTGAACATATGTTAGCACCAATATTTGAACAATTTGAGATACCAATCTCTGTGGCTGCTGTTTTATCATTTGTTATTGCGTTTTCTACCATTACCTTTTTACATGTTGTAGTTGGGGAATTAGCACCAAAAACTGTTGCGATTCAAAAGGCAGAACAAATAAGTATGTGGTTTGCTCGTCCATTAATGGCCTTCTATCGTTTAATGTACCCATTTATTTGGGCTTTAAACGGATCTGCTCGATTTATTACAGGACTTTTTGGATTTAAGCCAGTTTCAGAGCATGAATTGGCACACAGTGAAGAAGAGCTAAGAATTATTTTATCTGAAAGCTATAAGAGCGGTGAAATTAATCAATCTGAATTTAAATATGTAAATAAAATCTTTGAATTTGATAATCGAATTGCTAAAGAAATAATGGTACCTCGGACAGAAATTGTTTCCTTATCCATAGATGCACCGATCCAGGAGCAATTAGAGATTATTAAAGATGAAAAATATACGCGATATCCTATTGTTGATGGTGATAAAGACCATATCATTGGAATTGTAAATATTAAAGAAATTTTTACAGATCTTATTCATTTTGATGCACAACATTCCTTTTCAATTAAGGAGTATATTCGACCTATTATTCAAGTGATTGAATCCATTCCGATTCATGAATTGCTACTGAAAATGCAAAAAGAAAGAATTCACATGGCAATCTTAATTGACGAATATGGTGGTACTGCAGGTCTAGTAACAGTTGAAGATATTCTAGAAGAAATCGTTGGAGAAATTCGTGACGAATTTGATGCTGATGAAGTGCCACTGATCCAAAAAATCAACGATACAAAATATATTATAGACGGTAAAGTACTAGTAAGTGAAATAAATGCCCTATTTGGATTAGATATTGATGATTCTGACATTGATACAATCGGTGGTTGGGTACTAACGGAACAATATGATATCCAAAAGGGCGAATTCGTGGAATTTGGCTCCCATACCTTTAAGGTTAATGAAATGGAAAACCATCATATCCGTTATCTTGAAATCACGAAAAAGCAACAAGCATTACCGAATCCAACTCTAATTGAAAAAGAAATAGCTACTTCATGAAGGGACTTACAATTGTAAGTTCCTTTTTTATCGTTTAGGATATTATAAAATTCAAGGACTGTGGATAAGTGCTCTTCATCCAGCTCCAGCGCCCCTAAGATCGCACAGGATGTGGTTTGAGGATTGTTTTCTTTTTGCAAAATTTAATACCTTTTAATGTTTTATCATTTTGGCTAGCTTTATTAATTATCGTTGGACCATTTCTTATACTCGGTAGAAGTGGTCATTCCTCAAAGGATCTATAAGAATGAAAATGCAGCTACAGGAGAAAATAAAAAGAAGCTTCTTCAATGAGGCCTTCCTGCATGTTAAATCGGGAAATAGAAGATAAAGGGGTTTGACAATGACACAAAACAAGTCACAACAAGAACGTCAATGGAATGTACGTAAGCAATCACAAAATCCACATGGCAAAGTAAAATCTTTCGATCAGCTTGCTGAAGAAGCAGGAAAAACGAAAGATAAATAAAGATTGTACGGAAAAACAGGTGATTGTTCTTTCACCTGTTTTATTTTTTTAAAAACGTTTATTTGGATTAGGTCATAAGGATAAAATGTAAAAAATTTCACATATTATTTATACAATTCGTCGATAGTGGTGAAGTTGTTGGTAAGACATCAGGCTCGTCGAAATTGCTCATATATCTAATTTTTCAACTTTAAGTTTTCATAAAAGAAGTCCATGGATTATTACTTGGTGGTCAGATGCTTTTCCAGATTTGGTCACGACTTGCTAGGGAAGTATATAACCGGGATTTTATTGATGCTTTGGGAAATAATGATAAATAATGTTGCAAAATTAAACTTAGCGATATTTTATTGTATGACTGGAGATACAAGTTAGCAAATGATGTTTTACAAGATAAGTGGCTTTGGCTATACTTATCATTATTGAGAAGATGAATTTATTATGAACATGCTTTCAGCCTAACATCAGTTCTTTTTCTCGTTTCGGTTTATCACATACCTTTGCTATCTTTTTTAACAGCTTATTCAAATATTGCCTGTCCATTGATAACCAATTTACCTCCCTTAATCCCTCGACGATATAAAAAGAAAACTCCCATATAATCCTCTTTATATAACTTGAATTACCTTGTGCAATAAAGGCTAATGCCTGTAATAGAGACCCCATTACCGAAACGTCTTCCTTAGCATAATGACGAATTTGATAAAAACATTCATATAAATAATCTTCGAAGGCAGGTTTTTCATAAATAACACGTAATTGATGGTGCTGATCAAAATGATATGGTGTTGATAAACGTTTCTTTCCGAGGAGAGATAATATTTTAGCAAGATGATTGATACTATTGATGGCAGTATAAGGATCATTAATAGCAGGTGACACTGCCCTAAGCGCTATCTCAACCAATTTTTGGAGACCGAATTCAACGTCTTGTATTGGTTCCTGATCAGAAGATATTGTCATGAATGATGTATAAACAAAACGATTGCTTTGATCACCAAGATTCCAAATCGAAAATAGTGGGCTTTCTTGATCTACATAACTTCCTAAATCCTGTTCAATTTTAACAATGCAATTATCCTTTGCAGCTTGAGAAATGATTTTTTCTAATTCAATGTATTCAATATAACCTGACTTTTTACCTTTAAGTTGATAGGGTTCAACTGTATTTAACTCCAAACTCCCAATTTTCCCAAGGAGGTTTGACATGGAAATCTTTTTCATCAACAAATTGATTATGAATAGCTGAAATTGTTTTTGTTGTAATATGAAAGATTAAATTGCTCACCTTTATCCATGTTGTAACATGATGAATAAAGAACACAAACATTCCTAAACAAATTATTGATATAAAGATAGCAAACGTAGGAACGATAAATAATGTACTAATGTCATTTTTTCTTACTAGTAGTAATAAAATAATTGTATAAATAAATCCGCCGATAAATATTCCTAAAACCCGTTGTGTATGGTGATCTGTAATAAAGTTTTGAAGCGTCCTTGGCGAGAATTGCGATAAATAAGTTGTTAGTACAACAAGGATTGATGAAAAGGTGATCGTTGTCATCGTAAGCAATGATGTAGATAACGAACTCAATATGGTTTGGGCAAGATCTATATCTGATAAAAACACTTCAGGTATAAGTGAATAAAACGATTGGCGTGCTAAATAGCGATCTAGAAGCATACTGAAGATCGCTAAAATAAATGCAATAACCCCGTAAACTGTTGGTAAATACCAAAAGCTAGTCCGAACACGAATGATGAGTTGTCTAACTGACATAAGTACACCCCATTCACTATATCATTGCAAAAAAAATTCATTCGTGATATATTTTCTAAGTTGAAAATTAAAGAACAAATCCGATGCCAATTTTTTTTTGATAGATCGGGAGAGGTTTTAGCACAACCCTCTATAAAAAACTACCATATCATTGATATAGTTTTGTTATAGATTGAAATATGCGCTAGACACCTCGAATCTCCTTCGCAGGTGTTTTTTTATATATAATTTTCTTTACAGTATGTGTAATGGTTTGATCATTATACATCGATTCAAAGGGAAGGGAACGTTTCAATGAAAAATGAAAAGGCAGTCGTTGTATTCAGCGGCGGACAAGATAGTACAACATGTATGTTTTGGGCATTAAAGCAATTTAAAGAAGTTGTTGCGGTAACGTTTAATTATAATCAGCGTCATAGCTTAGAAATAGAAGTGGCTAAATCAATTGTAGAAGAGCTGGGCGTACAGCATCATGTTCTTGATATGTCCTTGTTAAATCAGCTTGCACCTAATGCTTTAACAAGAGCGGATATTGAAATCGAACATAAGGATGGAGAGCTGCCATCAACATTTGTTCCAGGGAGAAATCTTCTGTTTTTATCATTTGCTACGATTTTAGCGAACCAAATAGGTGCAAGACATATTGTAACAGGTGTTTGTGAAACGGACTTTAGTGGGTATCCAGATTGTCGTGACGCGTTTGTGAAATCCTGTAATGTAACGCTAAACATAGCATTAGATAAACCATTTGTCATCCATACACCGTTAATGTGGATTAATAAGGCAGAAACGTGGAAATTAGCTGATGACCTTGGAGTGCTCGATTTTGTTCGTGAGAAAACATTAACTTGCTATAACGGGTTTATTGCTGAAGGCTGTGGGGAATGCCCTGCATGTGAATTAAGAAAAAAAGGTCTTGACGACTATTTACTTGAAAAAGGGGCGAGCGGGCAATGATTCAACAACTATATCCCCAAGTTCAACACAATTATCAATTTGAATTAAATAAGGATATGCATATTGCGGCTGCACACTATATCCCGCATGAGGATGCTGGAAAATGTCAAAATGTTCATGGTCATACGTATTTTGTGAATGTTACCATTGCGGGTGATGACCTTGATGATTCTGGTTTTTTAGTAAATTTTGCGAGTCTTAAAAAGCTGATTCATAATCGTTTTGATCATACCATTTTAAATGATCATACCGATCTTTTCTCAGAGGAGGATCCTAATTATTTTCCAACGACTGAAGGGGTAGCGCGAGCAATTTGGGAAGTGATTCAAAAGGAGCTTGATACAAAAGTAAATGAACCGAAATGTGTCCAAGTATTTGTGAGGGAAACCCCTACAAGTTATGTCGTGTTCCGTCCTAAGCTTAAGGAGGGGCAGGAGTGAAAAAAATTCCTGTATTAGAAATATTCGGTCCTACCATCCAAGGTGAAGGAATGGTAATCGGCCAAAAAACAATGTTTGTTCGAACCGCTGGATGTGATTATTCATGTTGTTGGTGTGATTCTGCGTTTACGTGGGATGGCTCAGCGAAAGATGATATCAGGCAAATGACAGCGAAGGAAATTTGGTCGGAGCTAACTGAATTAGGTGATAAGCGCTTTTCACACGTAACCATCTCAGGGGGAAATCCAGCTCTATTAGCTAATCTCCATGAGTTGATTGAGTTGCTCAAAAACAACGACAAAAAAATTGCGATCGAAACACAGGGCAGTAAATATCAAGAATGGTTAAAGGACATAGATGATTTAACAATCTCACCAAAGCCACCAAGCTCAGGAATGAATACAGATTTCGAAAAGCTTGATGATATATTTGATAAATTAGTTAAAGTAAATCACCAACAATCGATCAGTTTAAAGGTTGTTGTATTTGATTCAGTAGATCTGGAGTATGCAAAATCTGTACATGTACGTTATCCATCCATTCCATTTTACCTTCAAGTAGGAAATGAAGATGTACATGCATCAGATACTAATCGTCTTGTTCAATCTTTATTAGAAAAATATGAATGGTTAATAGATCAAGTGGTTGATGATTCGGAATTAAACGATGTCCGTGTATTGCCACAGCTACATACGTTAGTTTGGGGAAATAAACGGGGCGTGTAAAAAATAGAAAAGAGGGAAAGAAAATGGCTGGAAGAAAAGGTGAAGAATTAAAGGATGTTACACTGCTTGGAAATCAAGGAATAAACTACTTATTTGAATATTCACCACAAATTTTAGAATCATTTGATAACAAACATCCAAATCGTGATTATTTTGTAAAATTCAATTGTCCTGAATTTACATCATTATGTCCAATAACGAATCAACCTGACTTTGCTACAATATATATTAGCTATATCCCAGATCAAAAGATGGTTGAAAGCAAGTCATTAAAATTATATCTATTCAGTTTTAGAAATCATGGAGATTTTCATGAAGATTGCATGAACATCATCATGAATGATCTTATTAAGTTAATGGATCCTCGTTATATTGAAGTATGGGGAAAATTCACTCCACGTGGAGGTATCTCGATCGACCCTTACACAAATTACGGTCGACCAGGGACGAAATATGAAGAAATGGCCAACTATCGCTTAATGAATCATGATTTATATCCAGAAACGGTTGATAATCGATAGTTGTTAATATGACGTGTCACAGTAGATTTATAGAATAATTGTGATCTAATGTGATGTTTGTGTGATGTCAGTGTGACGTAAAAATAAGGAAAATTAGGTTCTATGATAACTAAAAAAGTGTGACTCTGAGACAGGTATTTTTATACTTGTCTTTTTTTAATAGGCGGAAATTTAAGATGGTTGATCAACCTACAATCAATTCTAAGGCTAGAATTGTACTGAATGATATAGAGTAAATGAGTTGAATCATTGGGTAGGGTTATTTATAAGGGGGTGGGTACAAGGGATGCTAGTTATTAGGACGAAACTAGGGAAATTAGATATATCCTTGTACCCGTTTTTAGCCTACCCGTATTTACGATTAATAATACAAAAAATGGTATATAGTTACTTCCCTTTGAAAGAGTTTTAACTACATACCATTAGGGATTATATTCTGTTTAGGGACGGTATACAGGTGAAATGATGATGATCGAAAGCTCTAGGATAGAAGTTTGTAGGAAGAAATGGGAGAATTAATACTTAACACCTATAAATTTTAAATTACGTTCACCCTTAGTAACTTTCATTATTTGTTTAACTTGGGTAACAGCTTCCATAAGACCATATGCATTAATGATAAGTTCATCTGAGTCAAGGGTAAAGACAAATTGTTTCAATGAATACACCACCTTTGTAAAATACTGTAATTTCATAATATGTTATAAACGCACATCACTCTATGTGTTTGTTAGATTTTATTCCTTTGTTCTTTTGTCGAAAATAGAAAAAACGTAAGAAAATCTTCGTAATTTGATGAGGAAAGAGAAAATGTAAACATTTGTTTTATGATTTTCTGAATTAAAGTTGATATGGGTACAAGAAATAAAACAATCTTTTGGAAATTAGGAGAAACCGAACCTAGTACCCTTTATCAACGTATCCAAATCTCAGAAGATATATACCTACTTCCGGGATGATTAACTCAAATCAATTCTAAGGCTAGAAACATACTATAAATAGTGGAGAAAATGAGATGGGAACATGAGGTAGGCTGTTAACATGTGGACGTAAACAATTGCTGTCTTAGGGGAAATTGGGCACAAGGCTGTCGTAAAATAAACAAATGAGGATGTTTGGAACAACCTTGCACCCTTTAGTGTTTAGAAGTTAATGAGGAGAAAAAGAAGGAGAATTAATATTTAACTCCTACAAATTTTAAATTCCGTTCTTCCCCAACAACTTTCATTAATTCCTTTACTTCAGCAACAGCTTCTAGAATAGTATATGCGTTGATTACGAGTTCTTCAGAGTCAATAGCAAAGACAAATCGTTTCATTGAAAACACCATCCTTAAAATTTATTGTTGATATCTAAAGGATAGGTACAAGGAGTTTAGAACAAAACACTACAGGGGAGTGGGTAGTTTTTGTATCCTTGTACGTTATCTATGAATTCATAATATGTTAATAGCCTATGTTATTCTATTTAATTGTAAGATTTTCTTCCTTTGTTATATTGTCGAAATTCAACAAAAGTGTAATGAAAATATTCACAAAATGTTCACAAGTTGAGTCGGGCACATAAACAGGTGATAATCAATGGTCTAAGTGAGCTGTGGATTCTCTTTCTTGCTATTATATAGAGCTACCTAAGATAAGAGTCTATGACCTACGTCATACACATGATACATTTCTTATTGGTGTGTTAGGAATTAATTCTAAGGTTGTTCAGGAGCGTTTAGGACATTCCAATATAAAAACAAAACCTGGTACATACAGTCATGTGTTACCTTCAATGCAGCTTGAAGTAACTCATACACTTGATCAATCTTTAAAGTAACTGTGATTTTATTGTGATAGACAAGCTATATAATATAGAAGGTATTGATATAGCAAGGTTTGTTAAATGGAGATTTTCATGAAGATTGCATGCTATTATGAATGATCTTATTGAGTTAATGGATCCTCGTTATATTGAAGTATGGGGAAAATTCACTCCACGTGGGGGTATCTCGATCGACCCTTACACAAATTACGGTCGATTAGGGACAAAATATGAAGAAATGGCCAACTATCGCTTAATGAATCATGATTTATATCCAGAAACGATTGATAATCAATAGGTAGTAAATGTAATTTGGTCAAATTGACTGTTTAGGTATAAAATTTTATTTAGAGATAAGTTGTGATTTCAGTGGTCTTGTACTCGACTTATCTATTTTATGTTTTTTTGAATTTGGTGATTATATTGGAACTACGATGTGATTAGTTTTCTAAGACAGAATCGCTTGTCGAGGTGTAAAAGATGTAGGAGATCAAATTATCTATAAAGAAAGGTCTTGAAGAAATTTAATCTCTCCAAGACCTATTGGTAAACTCCTTATACGGAAAATGCTCCTTGTCGAAATATTGTCCCCATTAGAGTGCAACAGATGATCTCTATAGATGTGATGTTAAATGATCCCTAGCAGTCTTCTGAAGTAATTGCTGGTCCTCCATTAAGGAAAACTTGTTGAGTTTGTAACACTTTTAAAGTGAGATCCAAAACAATTTTTTCACGTAATTTATTAAAGCTGCTATTAAATTTGTCTAATGGTTTCGGTGAAAAATCAAGCTCAAAGAATTCGGCGCTAATTAGTTCACAGAATGGCTGTTCATTATAAATAACGCTATTTTGGAAGAAGTACTTATCGAAACGAGGAGATTCTCCATGTTTTGGATCGATAAATTGCGCTCTTCTTGAATCTCCGAAACCGAAAATTGGTGGATTGAGAAGATCACCAGTTAAGTCTGCAAAACCGGAAAATGGAACTTCAGCCGTTAAGGTACGAAGACATCCATTACAGCCTTTTGCTGCGTATTCGATGTTTTTACGAATAAATCCTGAGACGAATAATTTAGCTCCTTCAGAAGTGAAGAATCCTGTACCCATACCAGCTGGTGTTAAAATTTCTTCAAAAGGACCAACAGGGACGAGTTTGCATTGTGATAATGAGACATCCTTTAATACTCTTTTAATTTCAACTGCTGGTGGGTCAAGTGGAATATCGGCTTCTACTACTACTTGAAGTGTTGTCTCTGCTAAAACTAATGGGACTTTAATAATAGGACTAACTAGACCTGGATTAATTACAGGAGTTGCTGGTGTATCAGGAAATTGTGACTGTGTCTGAGCAGGAACTTCACAACTCACATCATTAGGACATTTTGCATTTTTGTTTACACTATTTTTTTGATGCAATATAAATACCTCCAATTTTTTTGTTAAAGGTTGTTTACCTTTACACGATAAGATATTCAAACATGGAGGATTATGAGTAGACTAATAGCACTAGACGATAATGGAATTTTACTATAAAGTTGATTTTCTATTATTTATAGTTAGTATCACTAGCTTTGACTTGCTGTATTTGTAACAATTGAATCTTTAAATCTATCATTGTTTTTTGTTCTATTTGATAAAACACTTTTTTTAACCATTCTCGTGGCGGCTTCATTTCTCTATTAATAGCCGGGATATATTCAATGCCTTCTTGAATATATCCTTCAACGAACAATATTCCTGATGATGCTATCCGATTCGTTTGATCCAAAGACGGAGAGAAACTGGTAGGTAAGAACTTACAATTTGTCAATATAACTTCTTTGGAAACGTCCATAATGCTTACGATTCCCTTATCAATTAGAGTGGTCTCTTCTAAACATATTTCCATATCGTATTCCCCAAGTACGACTGGAACTTGAATCTTTGCAACTATCGGGGAAGGACAAGGGTTATTAAAAGTATTGTCCGTTTCATGTGACATTGAATCATGTACAGGAGATTTAGTTAATTCTTGAAAGCAGCCTTTATTTTTCACGGGGACTTCAGAAGTTTTATCGCTTAAACTCATCATTGCATGTACTTTAGAACAAGCCAGTCTGCAATAAGGCTGTTCATGGTAATAAGTAGTGGTATCAAAATGATGTGTCTCCAAGTCAGGGATCCGACCATCCGGATTAATGAAGTTAAACGTATATTGAACTGTTTGGCCGAAAATAGGTTGTCGGATAAAATTATCAATTTTTACATATGTGGAGAACGGTATCTTAATAAATGTAAAGCGGTTCTTCAAATCTGAGTTAAATCCATCCACTTTATTCAACCCATGGGCATGATCATGTTCAGATAAATCTTCAAATTCAATACCTGACACCTCTTCCTTATTCTTCTCTGGAGCCGAGACAGGCTTAACCTTATGATTCGTAATAAATATCATCGCATTTTCACTCCTAACACAATACTGTTTTCATTATATTTATTTATGCTTTTTTTGTGCTTTTGTCCCTGTATCCGTAAATTTCAGCTTGTACAGCACAGTTGCGACAAGCATTAGAAATAATGTCAAATGGAATGAACCAAGGTTCATCCTACTAACTTTAGAAGGGAGACAGTTTCCCAATTAAGACTTCTTCGATTCACTATGTCTTAAAGTGAGGGCATTACTGCTAGTTTATAAGGGATAAGATTGGCTGAAGTATTTCACCACTTTTACTGCAAAAAAATAAAACGCGAAGAATGAAATTCATTCTTCGCGTTTTACATTATATTATGAGAAAGATTCTTTAATAATTTTATAGTTTTTGTGATTTACAACGGTGCGTCTATCAAGATCTAAGTCACTGAAGTTTTCCATATATGTTAAGTCAACAATTACAGAGTTTTCATTAACCTTTTCAACTACACCTGTTAGTCCTTCTTTAAATTCAATGATACTTCCAACTTTAGCGATTTTCATTGCCTCGCTCCTTTACATATTCTTCGACGATCAGAATCTCTATATGTCTTACACTAATCAATCTAAGTATTTGTTGGCGCCTTGAGCCTTAGGCACTAATAAAGCTTTAAAACTTCTATTAGCATTATTTAACACTATTTTTCTTAGTAAGTAAAGCCTTTCATTCTAAATAATGTGAAAAAACTTTACAGATGATGGGAAGAACGTTATTACCCTACATGAACAAACAGGCATACTGGCACTTCAAGACTTAGAGTTGTCCAAGAAGTTTCATTTCATGTTATATTTAGATAGTCATTGATTGTAAGGGAGCGTTAAAGATGGTAGACACAGGTCTTGTATTAGAAGGCGGTGGTATGAGAGGGATTTATACTGCTGGCGTTTTAGAGTACTTTATGGAACGAGATTTATATTTTCCTTATGTTATCGGTGTTTCAGCAGGTGCTTGTTTTGGTGCCTCCTATCTTTCAAGACAAAAAGGAAGGAATCGAAAAGTAAATATTGATTATGTAACACATCCTAATTATTTATCATTTCAAAACTTTCTAAAGCATCGTCAGTTGTTTGGGATGGATTTTCTTTTTGACGAGATGCCAAATAAAATTGTCCCATTTGACTTTGATACTTTTTATCAAAGCTCTGAGGAGTTTGTTGTCGCGACAACAGATTGTCATTCAGGTTTGCCACTATATTTTAACAAGGCTGATTATGGGAAGGACATTTTAACGATTATAAGAGCATCCAGTTCATTACCATTTATTGCACCAATGGTTAAATATAATGGTAAGTCGTTATTAGATGGAGGAATTGTTGACTCCATTCCCCTAAAGAAGGCAGAAAATGATGGGTACAAAAAGAATGTTGTTATCCTCACAAAAGAGGGGTCCTACATAAAAAAGAAGTCAAATATTCGCTGGTTGCTTAACCGTTCTTACCGAGAATATCCAAAGCTCATAGATGCCGTTATGACAAGATTTGAGATGTATAATGAAACATTAGCTCATATTGAGAAGCAGGAGAAAAATGGATCTATCTTTGTAATTAGACCTAGCTCCGATATAAAAGTAGGTAGAATCGAAAGAAATCAAAGGAAGCTTGAACTTTTATATACACAAGGGATTCAGGATGCAAAAAGAGAATTTGAGCGGCTAGAAAGATGGTTACAAGAGTAATCTATGAGAATGAAGAGAATTTTTGAGTGAAAAGAGGTACCGACAATGGATGAACAAACCATTCACGAGATATTAGATAAGCTACGAGATGGTGAATTACATGAATATCATGTGAGTAAAGATCAATTTCTTACCATTCGTAAAACTCTTGTTGAAAGAGATGACTTTAAGCATTTTCGCGGAATTGCACAACAAGGTGGAAGTGTCATCTATCAATATTTACAAGAGCCAAGAAGTTAGGGATCTAACCTCTTGGCTCTTTGTACTAGGCTCTTTTCTAAAAGTTTATTGCTTTTAGACTTATAAAAATCGGCTTTTGGATTTTTATAGTAGAAACTATAAGCAATTTCAAGAGAGTATCACTTAGTAAATAAGCGAAAAAGAGCACGAAGATAGGCTATATCCGTAAAGTATAGTTATTTACGAAAAGCAACAATCTTTGCGAAAACAGCCTTGTACTAAGAAAAGGAAGTATACGTTTTTGTACTTAGGTTTGGTATCTAGCTCTAGCGCCGTGGCCTTAGATCGCACAGGACATGCAAGTGCAGGAAAGAGATGAGGCGCCCGAGTTTTTGGCTGCCTCTAGGGTCTAGCCACTCATGAATTGAAGGTAAAGAACACCTTCTATTCATGAGCGCCATATTTGCCCGAGGCTGATTACTATCTTAAAAGATCATGAACAGAAAGTCGCTTTAATTTTGCAATTGCATCTCTCCTCCACGCTTTCACTGCAGAAGTAGTTACCCCCTCATCGATCGCGATTTCAGTTGGTGTTTTTCCATATAAACAGTAAGCTTTTAGCCATTTGCTTTGATGTTGAGATAAGCGCGAGGTAATACTTTCAATGAAAGAACCTGATATAAGTTGTGTAAAATCATCCACGGCTATCTCTTCTTGGTTAGGAACTAATTCTAGCTGGCAAGAATTCTCCTGTAATTTTCTTTCATTTGAAAGCTCTGATTTCATTCGACCAATGATATATGAATATGCATATGACTTAAACTCTCCTTTTTCTTCCTCAAACCGTAACGAAGCCTCCCATAATGCAATACACCCAATTTGATAAAACTCCTGTTCGTTTCTGTAAATGGCTAATTTTTTAAGGATATGATAAATCATTGGTTCATATTGCTTGTGAAGCTGTACAAATTTTCCTCCTCGTACATAAATAAATCCTTAGTAAGAATGCATTCTTGTGTATTCCGCGGTAATTTGAGAATATCAATCTATTTTTATACGAGAAACTTTCATTATGAGGAAGATTACTAGGAAAAATAGCCTGTTAAATGAATGAACCACCAATAAAAAAGGATCATATTGCAGTTAAATTAACTAGGAACATGGCATTATTCATGTTTATTTGTCCGTCACACACTATTAATCTTCTGGAATACCTACCATATATTGAGGGGTGTAATACATATTTAAACCTGTTAGTCTTGTACATGTGGCCGAGGCAATCACACAAACTACTTCAAAAAAATTACGAACCTATAGGAGGTTACGAATATATGAAAAAGACAATCTTAAAACTTGTTGCTGTTTCAACATTAGCTTTATCGCTTGTTGCGATGTCTGCTCCTCAATCAAAAGCTAGTGCTGCAACAACACATCAAGTACAATCAGGTGATACATTCTGGTTAATTGGTAAAAAGCATGGTGTATCTGTAAATACGTTAATGTCTACAAATAGAAAATCATCACATTTATTATTTGTTGGAGAGAAATTAGTTATTCCTCAAACAATTACTGCAGAAGAAAAAGATCTATTAGCACGCCTTGTACATGCTGAAGCAGAAGGTGAACCATATGCAGGAAAGGTAGCTGTTGCTACTGTCGTATTAAACCGAGTGGATAGCTCATTATTCCCAAATGATATTAAGAGTGTTATTTATCAAAAAGACCAAGGATATTATGCATTTACACCAGTACAAAATGGTGCGATCAACCAGCCAGCTGACGCAAAATCAAAAGAAGCTGTTCAAGAAGCATTAGCATATCGAGGAATGGGTAATAATTCATTATATTTCTACAACCCAAAAACAGCTAAAAGTACGTGGATTACTTCACGTGAAGTAACAATCACAATCGGTAATCACCGATTTGCGAAATAATAATTATCTACTAAAAAAGTCTAACGAATACACACATTTCTCATCTTTGAGCGATGTGTGATCGTTAGGCTTTTTTTATTTCAGAAATAATTCGTCACATTTTGTACGTAGTGTTCGTGTCTAGCTCCGAGTCCGAATTTGTAAAATTCGGATAGCAGTCCGACTTTGAGAAAAGTCGATGCCTAGCCCCGAAGCACAGGAAGTGTAAGTGCAGGCAATGTGACAGGACGTTTTGAATGCCTCGAGTCATAAGACACCTTCTATTCATGAGTGTCTTATTTGTCGGTGCTGACCAAGGCGCTTCAGCTTTTATAATTGGTGTATAATTCCATTCATACTTGGCATGCTATTAGAAAAGCAAGAATACGGAAGCGTGTGGTGTGTTCAAATGAACAAAATGAAGTATGAAGGTGGAAAGGAAAAGCCTTCGTTAGCAAAAGTAATCGCTCGATTTAGAACTTCATCAGACTTTATTCAGTATGAAGAAGATACGAATCAGGTGAAATACTGGATTTCTTATATTAGAACTTTAATAGATGTGAACACTCTTCAACAAAGTATCATGCCTGCCTTGAAGAGTGATAAATGGACAACCCTAGAGGAGTTAAAGAAAGATATTCCAATTGAAAATATTATCATTACAATTGATACCGATGTAATTAAGGAAAAGATTCTTGATGGATATGTTTTAATTAGCTTATCCGAATATGGACTTCCTAGTGCACTTATTAAGGCTACGATAAATAAAGCACGTGAAGTTTCACTACCAGAAGTGGAATTTAGTGTAGTTGGTCCGAAAGAAGCGTTTGTTGAAGCAATCGAGTCAAATATTAACTTGATTCGTAAAAGGGTTAACAATGATAAACTACGGATATTTGAAATGAAAGTAGGGGATTTGTCTAATACAAAATTAGCTGTTTTGTATGTGGACGATGTTTGTGATGAACAAAATGTCCTTACAGTGATTCAACGTATTAAAGATATACAATTCGACCAAATCAGTGATAGCTCTTTTATTTCACAGATGATTTCGGATAATCATAATTCACCATTTCCACAGCTTCTTGACACAGAACGACCTGACCGGGTTTCGTCTATTTTAGCTGAAGGAAAGATAGGTATAATCGTAGATGGATCTCCACATGTTTTAATTGGACCAACTACGTTAGTAGAATTTTTTTCAGCTTTTGATGACTATTTTTATAATTGGCTCGCTGCCTCTTTTTTTCGATTAATCCGCTTGTTTGCTGTTGGATTTTCTATTTTGGTTACACCTATTTATGTGGCGGCATTGACCTATCATTATGAGTTAATACCGAGTGATTTATTGAGCACACTTATTTCATCACGGAGAGATGTTCCATTGCCACCTATTTTAGAAGCTTTATTTTTGGAATTAACCATTGAATTGTTAAGAGAAGCAGGAGCTAGATTGCCAACGAAGGTCGGCCAGACAATTGGTATCGTTGGAGGGATTGTTATCGGAACAGCATCTGTTGAGGCTGGTTTAACGAGTAACATCCTACTAATCATTGTAGCTTTATCTGCACTAGCTTCTTTTACTACGCCAATTTATGCGATGGGTAATACGATACGTATGCTTCGTTTTCCATTTTTGTTTTTCGCGCAATGGTTTGGTTTGCTAGGTATCGTTTTATGTTTTTGTTTTTTAATGGCGCATGTGTTAAGGTTGACCTCTTTAGGTAGACCCTATTTGGAGCCAATTTATCCTCCTAGAACAATCGATATGAAGGATGCACTCATAAGGCTTCCGTTTTCATTAATGTCAAAACGACCACAACAATTGCGAACAAATAAACCTAAAAGGTTTTCAGCTAAAAATGCAAAGAAAAACAAAGACATTGATGAGTAAGTGAGGTGAAGGGTCCATGATTAAAATACCTGAGCGGTTTCAAGTGTCCCACTTTTTAGTGTTTTATTTAATCCACTCATTTCAATTTGGAGTGGGTGTATTAGGATTTCAGCGAATTATCACCGAAAAAGTTGGGAGGGATGCTTGGATTGCTGTTATTTTGTCTGGATTACTTGTTCATGTTTCATTATGGATGATTTACCGAATCTTAAAGGGATCTAACGGCAATATTGTTACGGTGCATAAGGATATTTTCGGAAAGTGGATTGGCGGGTTTTTTAGTTTTATTTTGTGTCTATATTTTACTCTTATGGCTATCACTGTATTAAGAACTTATATTGAAATTGTTGAGGTTTGGATGTTTCCAGATCTTAATGTATGGTTGTTTTCAATTATCTTTCTGTTGTTAGTTTATTACATCGTTACTGGAGGATTTCGAATTGTGACAGGTATTAGTTTTTTTGGAGTGGTTTTGCCACTTTATTTACTTTTTACTTTCTTATTTCCACTTCAGTTCTCAGAAATAAAGAATCTATTTCCGATATTTAACCATTCTGTAAAGGATTTTGCTATATCAACAAAGGACATGTCCCTTACAATCATTGGTTTTGAAGCACTGCTCATCTATTTTCCATTTATAAAAAATATTGATAAATCAAAAAAGTGGGCACATCTGGCCGTTGCATTCAGTACTTTTGTATACACGTTCATCTGTATCATTTCAATTATTTATTTTAGTGAAGAACAGCTTGGAAAAAATGTTTGGGCAACCTTAACGATTTGGAAAATTGTTGAAATGCCATTTGTTGAGCGTTTTGAATATATTGGAATAGCAAATTGGAATCTGGTTATTTTACCAAATATCTGTTTAGCACTTTGGTGTGCAAGCAGATGCTTAAAAGATGTATTTAAATTCAAACAAAAATACACCCTCATTTTCGTTCTTTTAATTACTTATTTTACTGTTAATTTTTCAAAAACACGAGAACAAATAAGTTTAATGAATGAAATCGTTGGTCAAGTTGGTTTTTATATCATTTTTGTCTATATTCCAATCCTGTTCTTTCTTACCTTCATCATTCGTAAAATAAAGGAGAAAAAAGCATGAAGAAATTCTTACTTCTTATTATTTTTTTTCAGTTTATTTTAACAGGTTGTGTAGAGAAGGAAATATTGGATGATGTTAATCTTGTTACTGCAGTTGGGTTTGATCGTGTAGAGGAGAACCGAATTGAAGGAACTGTAATTATTAACACCTATTTAAAGGACCAACCCGTACAAGATTCCAAACTAACTAATGAATCTGAACTGAGCAGAGATATTCTAGCTAATATGCAAAAAGAATCTACAGATCCATTAGTGCTTGGGAAACTGCAAATTGTGTTATTTGGTGAAGACTTATCTAAGTCAGGAATATCCGATCTGGTTGATACACTTCAACGTGATGCTTCAATTGGAGAACGCTTATTACTTGCTGTTACAAGAGGAAAGTCAAAAGATATTCTAGATGCGGATTTTTCGACAAAAGGTGCTTCAAGGTTTTTAACAGATATAATCTTACATAATACAATAAACCGAGATTTACCTAGAACAAATTTACACTTGTTTTTGTTTCAATATTATTCAAAAGGCCAAGACCCATATTTGCCTATTATAAAAAGGAAGGATAAAAGTGTGGAAATTGACGGTTTGGCACTCTTTGATAATGAAAAGCTTGTAAGTGAGATATCAAACGAACAGTTGCTTTTCTTTAAAGTATTAGCAGATCAGTATTCGCAGGGGTCATATACTTTAGAGATTCCAGAGTCGAAAGAAAAAGCTGGAATCAAAAGTATCGCTTCTTCAAGAAAGTTAAAAGTGGTATCAACTGAGCCACTTAAAGTAGAAATCTCCATTCATATAGAGGGTTTCATTAATGAATTTACAGGAAAAAGAATTACACCAAAAATAATAGAAAAGGTAGAAAAGGCTTTTGAAAAAAGAGTAGAAAAAGAGACACTAGCACTTATCGAGCAGTTCAAAGAATTAAAAATTGACCCTGTTGGTATAGGTGATGATATAAGGTCACAAACAAGGAACTTCAACATTAAAGAATGGAAGGAAAAGATGCCAGCATTAATGGCAGATGTGGAGGCTGATGTTGTTATAAATGAAACAGGTGTCATTGACTAATTAGTGATCACAAAATAAAGAAGTGTTTCTTTTTCTTATGGCTTAATATTTTGATGTCTTGTCTCATATGTTTTAATTATGGACTAGTTTAAGATGAGGGGACGACATCATGAACACATTTGTTAAAGGAACACTGTTGCTTGTTGTAGCAGCATTTTTTGGAGAATGTCTGGAATTTTTCGTTAATATGATTTTGGCTAGAGAGCTTGGAGAGGAAGGAATGGGCTTATATATGTCTATTCTTCCAATGATCTTTTTTGTGGTCATTATTGCGAGTTTAGAACTACCTATATCTATTTCAAAATTCATTGCCGAGAAACAACGTGAAACACATTACCATATGCTCAAGCATACGATCTTTCTAACCATTACATTTACGATTGTGTTTATTGCTTTAGCAGCTTTGCTTTTACCTTATCTACCCATTTTCCATGGGTATCATCCTTACGTAAAGTGGCTGTTTGTACTCCTTATTCCAATTGTATCGTTTTCTTCTATTGCAAGAGGTTATTTTATGGGAGTACAACATATGGGTAAGATTGCTTTTTCTAATTTTTTCAAAAAGGTTGTGCAACTTTTACTATTGTATTGGGTGTATCAATCCTTTCAATTTGATTTACAAATGGCATTATTAATTGCTTTAGCTACTCTTATAGGAAGTGAACTTCTTGTATGCACGTATCTAGTTGCCGCATACTTTATTCAATATCAAATGCTAGGAAAAGAACCAAAGCAATTTATAAAAGGAAAAAAGGTAAGAACGGCTCTATTTACAGTCTCATTTCCAACAACTGGTTTAAGGCTGTTCCATTCGATTACACATGCTGTCCAGCCGTTTTTAGTGAAGGTTGCGTTAGTAAGTGCAGGATTTTCAAATGTTATGGCAACTGAGCATTATGGTATGCTTGCAGGAGTGGCCATGTCGATTGGCTTTTTTCCTGCATTTATAGGACATTCTTTAATGATTATGCTTATTCCTAATGTGTCTGAGGCATATGCAAACAATGATAATGACAAACTAATTCGACTTTTAAAGCAGTCAATAACCATTACTATGATGTACGGAACAATTGCTGTTATTGCAATGTATATATATGCGGAGCCTTTGACACATTTATTTTTCGATTCTTCATCAGCATCATTCTATTTGAGACTACTGTGGCCATATTTTCTGTTTCACTTCTTCATTATTCCAATGCAGGCTTATTTAATTGGATTAGGTCTTGTAAAGGATGCGCTTTTTCATACGATTTGGTCACATGCCATTTCATTCGGAATGATGTATATGCTTGGCTCATTAGAGTCTTTTCATATGAAAGGAATCATTTTAGGAATGAACATGGGGGCTGTACTCCTTATGCTCATGCATTATGTTACAATTTGTAGGAAATTAGGAGTTAGCATTTATTTTATGAGGAGAAGATTTACATAATAAAAAAAAGAAATGGTTTTAATGAGGCGGAGAGCATGTTTGCAATCCGTCTATTTCTTGTATCTTATTTAGGTTTTGGTAAAAACTAATTCCTACTTGAAATAAATAATGGAAACCTGTTTGTAGAGGATGATAAGAATGAAAAAACAACTGCTGATTAGTATGTTTGCAAGTATTCTTGTAATCAATTTATGGTGTACAACAGACTTCGTCGAAGCAAAGGAGAAAAGATATGTAATAGAAGGAGAAAAAGCTGTTGATTTTTCCTTAAAAACGGTTGAAGATAAAGAAATAAATTTATCTCATTTTCATGGGAAGGTAATCGTTGTGAATTTTTGGACAACCTGGTGTGCTTATTGTCAGGAAGAAATGGAGGAGCTAAACAAATTCTACTCAGAGACTAAGTCATCAAATGTTGAGCTTATAGGTGTGAATGTGACATCCTCTGAGAAAAGTGAACAAGCTGTAAGACAATTTGTTGAAATCCTGGATCTTCCATTTCTAATTGGACTTGATGTGCAAGGCGAAGTTTCAAAAATGTATCAAATAATTGGGATACCAACAACCTTTATCATCGATCGCGAAGGCATTGTCAGAAAAAAAATCTTAGGACCTGTAACTGCAGATATCCTTAATAATATTATTTCACAGATGCAATGAAGAAATGAAAAGTAAGTAGATTGGTAAGTCGGAACTTTCGAAGTGAATCTCCATTTCGATGCTTCCGGCTTTTTTGTACGAACCAGAATTTATATCCTAAGGATGATCGTACAAGAAAAACTAAGATGTACTCCGAACCTTTACAAGCTTAAGATTTTATAATAAAGGGTATTGTTAGAATCCTGCTAGCAGGATTCATAGGATTTTAAGTAAGAATAAGGAATGAGAAAGGTTTTCTTTATCAATAATAATTATTAAATAATAATTATAATAATTATCACTTGAAAATATATATTTGTTTGTTATAATGTAGTATATACGAATGCAATTCAATAAATTGTTTGATTTTCCTGTGTTTTTAGAAAAATAAATAAATGATGAGTATGAATCTTATTCTCAATTAGAGGAGTGGTGGAATTGGAACTAAACAGTGCAGGTCAAATCGCAAATCCTATTCATTCAGATAAAGACAGTTTTTTTACTAAATGGGCCGAACATATAGAACTAATAAACGCAATGATTGCGGGAGTACTAATTGGATTTGGTTGGTTCTTTGATAGTCAAGGAAATGAATCTCTGGCCATACCATTGTTTATTTTAGCTTTTGTCATTGGTGGATATGCAAAAGCAAAGGAAGGCATTGAAGAAACAATTGCAGAAAAAAATCTAAATGTTGAGCTGTTAATGATTTTTGCAGCCGTCGGTTCAGCGATTATTGGGTATTGGACTGAAGGGGCCATCCTAATATTCATATTTGCTTTAAGTGGTGCTCTTGAAACATATACAATGAATAAAAGTCAGCGTGAAATTTCTGCCTTAATGAGTCTACAACCTGAAGAGGCATTTTTACTTGATAATGGCAATGAAAGACGAGTTCATGTTTCTTCCCTACATGTAGGTGATACGATCCTGGTTAAGCCAGGTGAACGAATTCCGACAGATGGATTAATTCTAACGGGAAAAACAAATATCGATCAATCCGCGATTACAGGTGAGTCAATGCCTGTTGAAAGAGAGAGTAATGATGTAGTATTTGCAGGAACTGTTAATGGGAACGGATCCATCACCATTTCTGTAACGAAAAAAAGCACAGAAACAATGTTTCAAAAGATTCTAGAGCTTGTTCAATCTGCACAATCAGAGAAATCACCTTCTCAGCAGTTTATTGAAAAATTTGAAGGAACGTATGTAAAAGCGGTATTAACTCTAGTTGCAATCATGATGGTACTCCCCCATTTTGCACTTGGTTGGAGCTGGAATGAATCTATCTATCGTGCCCTTGTGTTAATGGTTGTAGCATCACCTTGTGCTTTAGTTGCTTCCATTATGCCAGCTACCTTATCAGCAATATCAAATGGCGCAAGAAACGGGCTATTGTTTAAAGGTGGTGTACATTTAGAACAATTAAGTAAAACAAAGGTTGTTGTGTTTGATAAAACAGGCACCTTAACAAAAGGTGAGCCAACTGTAACAGATATCATCATTTCAGAGACATTAGATTCAGATTCATTTTTTGAGGCTGTTTTATCAATAGAAAACCAATCTAATCATCCTTTAGCGAAAGCGATTGTTTTAAAAATTCAAAAGGATTTTCCAAAGCATATAGCAAATATGTCGTCTGTAGATGAAAAATCTGGATTTGGAGTTAGTGCTATTATAAATGACGTAAATTGGAAAATCGGAAAAGCAGACTTTGTAGGTCGCCAAGAAGCTATGAACTACGAAAATGGAGTAAGTGAAAGGCTTTCTCAAGAAGGGAAAACAATTGTCTATGTTGTTCGTGAGGAACAGATTGTAGGTCTTTTAGCATTAAAAGATGTTGTAAGAGAAGAGGCAAAAGCTGCTATTCAAACATTAAAGGCAAATGGAATTATAACGGTAATGCTTACAGGTGATAGCCAGTCAACGGCTGAAGCAATCGCTAAAGAAATACATGTTGATCATTTTATTGGCGAATGTTTACCAGAAGATAAAGTAAATGAAATTAAAGGTTTAAGAGTAAAATATGGCACTGTAACGATGATAGGTGATGGAATCAATGACGCTCCAGCACTTGCTACATCTGATGTAGGTATTGCGATGGGAGAAGGAACGGATGTTGCGCTTGAAACAGCCGATATTATATTAATGAAAAATGAATTATCTAAGCTTACAAAGGCTGTAAATCTATCTAAAAAGATGAATCGCATCGTGAAGCAGAATATCATATTTTCAATGTCTGTCATTGCACTACTTATTTGTTCAAATTTTATTCAAATATTAGATCTTCCATTAGGTGTAATAGGTCATGAGGGAAGTACGATTCTCGTTATTTTAAATGGGTTACGTTTATTAAGAGGAAACGAATAAAAGGGACTGACAATGTCAGTCCCTTTTAAATTGAGATCTTCATATATTATAAAGTTTTAGTAGCTGAAGTTCCTTCATCATCATCAGGTCTCTTACTTACGATAATGTATGAAACGATAAAACAACAAAAACCTAAGATCCAGCCGAACACTGTACTATAATAAAAAGTATCAATTAATGACATTCCGATAAATGGAGCGATAACTCCAATAACACAAAGAATCGGAACTATGTGATGTTTTACCCGTTGAAGCAAGAACAACAACTCCTTAGTAGGAAGAAAGATAGATGTATAGAGTTGTTCAAAAAGTCCGGTCCTTGGAAAAGAAAAAGACTATTCCTCATGTAATAAAGAACCTTGAGAATCTTTCCTTATGCTCAGGAGCTGCGCTTCCTTGAACATGTAGGCTCTTTTGTCCTCCTTTTTGAACACACATGTATAGTAGATATTATACAAGAAAAAAATAATTTCGAGTACCTAATTAATATTAAATACATGTTACAAATGTCTTAGGAAAGATTTGTAAACATAAGATTACCCAATTTCTCTGTTGAATTTAATGTCTTGCTTTAAGATTAAATCAGCTGTTAGTTGTCCGGATAAGGTAACCATTGGAACACCACCACCAGGATGTGTAGAACCCCCTACGAAGTACAAGTTTTGTAAAATAGTGCTTTTGCTAGGGATCTTAAACCCGCCATTTTTTTTTCGGTCAGATACAACTCCGTATATGGAGCCACCGTTAGAGCCGTATAGTTGCTGAAAGTCGTTTGGAGTATATGTGTATTTATATCCAATTTGCTCTCTTAAATTCTCTACTCCCATTCGTTCTAGCTTATCTAGAATAATGTTTCGATATTTCTTCTTCTTATCAGCCCAAGAATCACCTTCTTTTAAAGGTGGTACATGAGTTAACACGAAAAGGTTTTCTTTTCCTTCAGGAGCTTGTGTTGCATCAGATTTAGATGATATTCCAACATAAATTGTTGGATCATCGGCTGGTACCCCTTCATTAAAAATCTGTTGGAACTCCTTCTCAGGAGATTCACTAAAGAAAAAGTTATGATGAGATAAATTGAAAATGACTTGTTAACCCCTAACAATAAGACAAGTCCCGAAACAGTTGGTGAATATTTATCTAATTCATTGTTTACTTGAGGAGTTAATGAATGATCCTTTAATAAAGTGTTGTATGTAGGTATTGCTTCTAAATTTGAAACGACAATATCAGCTTCGAAAATAATTCCGTTTTCAAGCTCTACGCCTGTTGCTTGAGAACCGGATGTTAGAATCCGTTTTACTTTCGTATTAAAGTGCACATTTACTTCCAGTTCGTGTAAGAGTTTTGACATTGCTTCTGCAATTTTATACATTCCACCTAAACCTCCACCAATAATAACAACTTTCTTTTTCAATTCAATTGCCTCCTATGTATGTGATATGAATCTTTTGACTCAACTTGAAAAAAAGTAGCGAAAGGATGTAGGGGTCATCTTAGAATCATTCTATTCAGCTTTCCATTTTGCCCATCAATTCCGGATTCATAACCAGATATTTGATAAGTTTAAACGGATTAACGACAAAAGATCGTTCGATGGAATATAAGAAAAACATATTAATAATATGAAGGAAAAGGGAGCAACAATTATTTTAACAAGAAGAGATATGATATCATTATAGTGAAATAGATTGAAAGGTAGTGAGGAAGTGGAAATACGTCTTGCGAAACTTACAAATTGGCTTAAAGAACAGGAAATTGACTTGTGTTTTATTCAATCAAAGGAAAATGTCTTTTATTTAACTAATTTTTATACAGACCCACATGAACGATTGATAGGGCTTTTTCTGTTTGAAAATAGTGAGCCGTTCATCGTTTGTCCTCAAATGGAAGCGTATCAAGTAAAGAAATCAGGCTGGCACTTTGATATTGTAGGCTACGGTGATCATGAAAATCCTTGGGATTTAATTAATAAAGGTCTAAACAAACGAAAGATAAACCCTATTCAAAAACTAGCGATTGAAAAAGAGGCAACTTCTTTTAGTAGAGTTGAGAATCTGCAACATATTGTCAATAATGCTGAAATTATATCGGTTGAGGATGTTTTGAACGAGCATCGTGTCATCAAAGATGAAAATGAAGTAGCGATTTTAAAACAAGCCGCAGAACTTGCAGATTATGGTATTCAAGTTGGTATCGGGGCTCTTAAAGACGGTGTAACCGAAATGGAAGTCCTTGCTAGAATTGAATACGAATTAAAGAAAAAGGGCATTCGTGAAATGTCTTTTTCAACGATGGTGTTATTTGGTGAAAAGTCAGGTCAGCCTCATGGAAATCCAGGGTTAAAGACGTTAAGTAAAGGTGACTTTGTCTTATTTGATCTCGGTGTGGTCCTAGATGGCTATTGCTCTGATATTACTCGTACATTTGTTTATAAAAAATATAATGAAAAGCAAAAGCAAATTTATGACACTGTGCTAGAAGCGCAATTAGCTGCCCTACAGGCAAGTAAAGCAGGGACTAGAATAGGTGACCTGGATTCGATTGCAAGAGCGATTATTACAGATGCAGGTTATGGAGAATATTTCCCTCATCGACTAGGTCATGGTTTAGGGATTAACGTTCATGAATATCCTTCAATGAGTCATAAAAATGACGAAGTATTAAAGGAAGGTATGGTTTATACAATCGAACCGGGGATTTATGTACCAACCATTGGTGGAGTGAGAATAGAGGATGATGTGCTGATTACTAGCAACGGATTTGAAACGTTAACAAAGTTTTCAAAGGAATTTACGGTTGTTAAATAGCGTAAATAATGAATTTTAGACTTAAAGTAGGCATTTTTCATCAAGATTAAGGGGAAAATAAGAATGAGAAAATGGATGATAGTAGTCGTTGTCCTGTTACTTACAGCTGGATGTGTACTAGAGCAAATCGATTCTAGTTTCATTTCAGCTGAAGTAACGAGGGTTGTAGACGGTGATACTGTTAATGTACGATTAGAAGATGGTAAAGAGGAAACAGTTCGACTTTTGTTAGTAGATACCCCTGAAACAGTGCATCCTACTAAACCAGTACAACCATTCGGTCCTGAGGCAAGTAGCTTTGCGAAAGATTTGTTGAATGGAAAAAAGGTTCAATTAGAGCTCGATATTGGGGAACGAGATAAATACGGTCGTTTACTCGCCTATTTATATGTAGACGATCGAATGGTGAATAAATTGCTGCTTGAAAAAGGGTTAGCTAGAGTAGCCTATGTTTTCGAGCCAAACACAAAATATGTAGACGATTTTTATACGATTCAAAAGCAAGCTCAACAACAAGGAGTAGGAATTTGGAGTATTGAAAATTATGCTACAGACCAGGGCTTTGAGGATGAACATAAAGAGGTTCAAGAAGATAAAAATAAAGAAGGTGTACAAACGGCTGAAGGCTGTACCATTAAAGGCAATATTAATTCAAAGGGAGAGAAGATTTTTCATACGGAAGAATCACCATCCTATAAAATAACAAAGCCTGAGGAAATGTTTTGTACAGAAGTGGAAGCAATTGAAGCAGGATATCGAGCAGTGAAAAGATAGAAGATTATTGCATATACAATGTAAAAGTAATTGGGATTTGCTAGGACCGTCAATAATTACTCATGTTAGATTATCGGTACATATGATTAAAATAAGAGATAACTTAGTAACTTCATCTACACGAATAAGGAGGATGGTATATGAAAAAAATTGCAGTTTTAACAAGTGGCGGTGATTCCCCAGGTATGAATGCTGCGATACGTGCAGTGGTCCGAAAAGGCATTTATTCGGGGCTGGAGATTTACGGTGTCTATCAAGGGTATACTGGTTTGATGGAAGGTAATTTAAAAAAGCTGGAATTAGGATCTGTTGGTGATATTATCCATCGTGGTGGAACGATTCTTTATTCAGCAAGATCGGAAGAATTTAAAAAGGATGAATCACAGCATAAGGCGATTAAGCAACTTAGAGATCTAGGAATTGATGGACTTGTTGTTATTGGCGGAGACGGTTCGTATCGAGGTGCAGCAAAGTTAACAGAAAAGGGTTTTCCATGTGTGGGTCTCCCAGGAACCATTGATAATGATATACCAGGGACAGATTACACAATTGGTTTTGATACGGCATTAAATACAGTGATTAGCTGCATTGATAAAATTCGTGATACAGCAACATCACATGATCGAACGTTTATTATTGAGGTCATGGGACGACATGCAGGCGATATTGCTCTTTTCTCGGGTTTAGCTGTAGGAGCCGAAACGATTTTAATTCCAGAAAGACCTTACGAAATAGAAGATGTCGTACAAAAGCTTCATAAAGGGATCGAACGTGGGAAAAAGCATTCCATTATTGTCCTTGCAGAAGGTGTATGCTCTGCAAATGATCTTTCGAAAGTATTAAAGGAAAAATACCAGTTAGAAACACGAATTTCCGTATTAGGGCATATCCAACGAGGTGGTTCACCAACCGGTTTTGATCGTGTGTTAGCTTCACGTTTAGGTTCTCGAGCAGTTGAGCTATTAATTGAGGGTAAAGGTGGCCGGGCGATCGGAATGCAAAAACAGGTAATCGTTGACCATGATATTATTGAAATTCTAAAGAAGAAAGACCCTCTACCTGAAGGTGTTTATACGTTATCAGAACAATTATCGATTTAAAGTAATAAAATTGACTAAGGCTGACAAAGAACATGTTTAATCACGTTCATTGTCAGCCTTTTATTGTATTATCCAGAAATTATATCCAATGGATGTTAGTAAAAGAAAAACTAAGGCAATAAGAAAGTATAAGTTTTTGTACTTAGTTTTTGTACTTAGTTTTTGTGTCTAGCTCCAGCGCCCAGCGACTAGTGAACTTCACACCTCTTATACGCTAAGTCAACATCGAATGGCTATCGCTCTTCGTGTTTCCTTTGCCCCACATTAACGGGCTGTAGAAGATAACTGCCCGTAAAAGTCCGATAAGTCTCGCTATCCATCAGAGGGGGATGAAGAGCTCCCCTCTAATGGAAGTCTCGCTTTATCTCATACATTAAAAAGCGGAGGCGACTGTTCAGCTCTGACAAGCATAAGACGAGCAGATGATGGGAAGTGGTTTTCTTCTTAGGCAGCTGATTGGCTTATGACTCGAAGAGCTAGGAGCCGCAGCTAGATTAGGGGTGCTCCAGTTCATGCGTCGCTAAACGGGCGCTTGCGCTTTTCTTAAGAAAAGCGGGAAAATGAAAAAAAAATAAATTTAACGCTACTCTACATCCTCTTTTTCTCTATATATAGGGTGAAAGGAGGTGATCATCATGGCAAACACAGTGTTATTAGACTCACAATTAAGAATCGTGTTCGACATGGGTCTAGACGGAAACGGAAAACAGATGCTCAAAACAAAAAATTATAACAACATCAAGACTTCTGCTACAGCTGATGAATTACTTCAAGTAGCTCAAGCGATTGTTAGTCTTCAATCGGAATCATTAGCTTATGTAGAACGTAATGACTCTCATCAAGTTATTGCGTAAAATGAAATGACTTGAATCGTACAATCCAAAAGGAAAGGAGGGCATAGAAAATGGCTAAGGTACTTGAACTTCAATTTTTAAACACTGAAGGGAAAATAGTAAAAGTGAACGTTGATTCTCCTAATGAACCAATTAACAATTTAGCGATTAATACTGCTATGGATAACATTTTAGCTGCGAATATATTTATATCGACTGGTGGAGAGTTCGTTTCCAAAAAAGGTGCAAGAGTGATTGAGCGTAATGTAACAGATTTATCGTTATAAGAATGAGATGAGAACCAAAACGATAATGAGGTCTGACTCTAATGAGGGTCAGCCTCTTTCTACTATGTAGTGAATTTTTTATTAAAGGAGGGTTTGTCATGGAGGAATGGTTGGGAGTTATTAGTGAGGTTGGTTTTCTAATTATCGTGACTTTATATTTGTTGAATCGAATAGAAAATAAGCTTGATGCGTTAAACCATTCAATTCAAATGCTACCAACACAATTGAGTAACAAATAGTAGGAAAAATTGATTCAAGTGTAAAGCTGGCTAACTAACTATCATTTAGCCAGCTTTTAGTCTTTTTACCTAATTTCACTCATTAAAAGTGATGTTGTTAAAGAGATTGTTATGAATAAGAGTAATAAGAAGGTTAGAATGCTTGGGGCATAAAATCATAGGTTATCGTGGAAAAACATTTAGCTGAAGCAAACTGGTTTTTAGGTGCGTATTAAGATGCTTTTGTCCTTTTGCTCCAGCTAGCTGATAAAATACGATCCAATGAAAAGGTGCGAATTTGGTTGCGTAAATAACAATAGGCCATCATTTTTTCTGCGTTTATTTTTTTCACAAGAACCTTTCTTTGAGAAAACTCACCACCTTGTGAAAGATAAATAATCTCTATAGGTACTTGTTTTTCGATACTCAAATTCAGATATTGTTTCAAAATGACTCACCTCCAAATAATGTACTTTCATTATACGCGAACATACATTCTGTTTTCCGGTAAAACCGAACGTAATTTCGTGTTTTGAAAAGTATTAGTATTTTGATGAAGTATTCGTGTCTAGCTCCAGCGCAGCCTCCCCTAAGCACAGGACGTACAAATACAGGCATTGCGACAGTCCGTCGCGTTTTTGACTGCCTCTAGGGTCTAAACTCGCATGAATTGAAGACAAAGAACGCCTGCTTTTCATGAGCGTCTTAATTGCCCGAGGCTAAACAAAGCGCTTGCGCTTTTCTAATTAAGTTTTGCCATATTTTCTCATTTGAAACGTATGATGATAGAAAGGAATGTTAATTAGAAAGTATCTGACATCCTTTAGTTTAATCTTTGAAAGGGGAGAATGAAGATGACTGAGCAGGAAAAAGTAAAATTAATTCAAGAAATTTCTGAGGATATCATTCGAATTTCTGTTAAAGATCATAAAGGGAAAAATGTGAGTGAACATGAAAAAGCAGTTGAATTACTTGCAAGAGCACTATATGATTTCTCAGTACTGTACTTAACACCACATTCTCATCATGAAGAAGCGTTAAAAGGAACTCTTGCTAAAGTAAAGATTGCTTATAATACGTTGGAGAGAATGAAAAAAACCAATATTGTTGTAACAAGAATGATCAAATAAATTAATTGGTAAAAATGAGGTAGTAAGTGGGAAAACAGCTTAAACTTAGGATGATATAACTAAATTAGAACATGTGTTCCAATGAAGGTTTGATTTATGATACAATTAATTTGCAGTCCAATGGATCAAACAAGCCCCTTCTGAAAGGGGGTGATGCTTGTTGACCATATATGAAAGCCTAATTACAATGTTTAGTTTTGCTTCTTTGATCTTGGCAATATTAGCTTTTTCACAAAAAAAATAGACCTTGAATAGGTCTACAAATCTGTTGTGTTCGATCCAGTTAAGGCTGCAGACTGTGGATGCGGCAACATCCACGGTCATTAATACATATATTATATCATAAAGAAAAATATGATTCAGTAATGTTCGATAAAATGAAAAAAGACGGTTTAAACCGCCTTTTCATTAGCCATTATTTTTTGTTCTTCTTTTGATTTTTAGTCATTTCTTTAGAAAATTCAGTGCCTATCGCTTGATTTTGTTGTTGTTGTAATTGTTGTTCTTTACTATCATTATTATTATTATTATTTTTCATTTAACTTCACCTCCGTAAAAACCTATTATAATACCGCTAATTAATGTTTGTTATAATCCATAAAAATATTCTTCTATTCCTCTACATTTAATTTTTTGAATAAATCCGAAAAATCATATTCTATATCAAAAAACATAGGTGTATTCTCATCATTATATAAAATAATTTTCCCCTGTTTTTTTGAAGAGGGGTTGTATATAAGCAGGACCTCACTCACAATATCTTCAAACCATTTATTTTTTACTTTTAGTGATTTAGTTAAGGGGATTTTTACTAAGTAGCCCTGTTTTGGGACTGGATTTGCCTCCACAGTCACTCGTTTTATAGATTTGATCGCTTTTTCTACATCCTTATCTACATCAGCAGAGGTTTGGGTCTCTTTTATGACAGTGCTAGATTCAATATCTAATACTTTAACTGTAGCATTTGCTGCTGCTATAATTTGAATGTTGAAAAATAAACTAATGCATAAAAGAAGGAGAATACTTTTTAACGCTTTGCTCATATTTATCACCTCATCAATACCATTCCCTACAAATGCAACTTTACTTGTGGAATTATTGACTTTTTACAACTATAAAAAGAAGAGATTACCATAGTCTTTTATATCTCCTTTCAAATCATTATGGAACTTGTCAAGTAGTTTTTTTTGAATTATTTCTACAAAAAGTGACGAATTCGTTGACGTTCGTACTTAACTTTTGTACGATATGTAGGATTGAAAGAAAAAGGAGCTGTGGATTTCGTGAAGGAGTCCTTTGAAATAAAAAAAACGTTAAATAACAATGTCTTAATTGTTGAACATGAATCATATGGTGAGGTTGTTTTGATTGGAAAGGGCATCGGCTTTGGAAAAAAACCAGGTGATTTCATTCAGGAAGATGGCTATGAAAAAATGTTTGTGTTAACTAATCAGAAGGAGCAGGAACAATACAAAAAGCTGTTAACCGATATTGATGAAGACATGCTTGATGTTGTTCAGGATGCTATCCAATATATTTCTGTTCGTGTGGATCAGCCATTAAACGAACATATTCATATTGCTCTAACAGATCACATAACCTTTGCGTTAAAGCGTTTACAGCAAGGCATGGACTTGAAAAACCCTTTTTTAATTGAAACGAAATCGCTTTATCCTTTTGAATTTCAGTTGGCTTCAGAAGTCATTGAAATACTTAATAATAGGCTTAATGTGCTATTACCTGAAGGGGAAATAGGGTTTATCGCATTACACATTCATAGTTCCATCACAAATAAACCAATTTCAGAGGTCAATCAACATTCACAACTGATAAGTCGTTTAACTGATGTAATTGAAGAATCGTTAAAAATGAAGGTTGATCGTGAAAGTGTGAATTATTTGAGGTTAATTCGTCATCTTCGCTATACAATTGAACGGGTTAATTCTGGTGAAACAGTTGCTGAACCAGAAAAATTAGCTTTTTTGTTGAAAAAGGAATATCCTTTATGCTACAATACTTCTTGGAAAATGATAAAAGTAATGCAACAGGCATTGAAAAAAACTGTTTATGAAGCAGAAGCTGTTTATTTAACAATGCACTTATACCGACTAACAAATAAATAAATGTAACCGATATTATTCACGTGTTACTGATACGATCAGGCATGAGTGAACAAGATGTGTTTTTATTTGCTAATTTGGGGAACTATACCTATTAGCGGATAAACCTCTGTTCACCATGCCTTTTTTATTTGTTTCGATGGCTTTTGTATATTCATTGTAAACGGTTAATACACGTGTGATTCATTTTGTTTCATATCGAAATTTTGCTCGTTGTTAACACAAATAAAGTAGGAGGTTATCAAAATGTTTAAAAATGCTTTCGGAGTACTTCAAAAAATTGGACGTGCTCTAATGTTACCGGTTGCTTTATTACCGGCTGCGGGTCTTTTATTGGCATTAGGGAATGCGTTGCAAAACGAAACTCTTACTAACCTTGCTCCATTTTTAACAAGTGATTGGGTAACATTAATCGCTAGTGTTATGGAAAATGCAGGTAGTATCGTATTTTCTAACTTGCCAGTACTATTTGCGGTAGGGGTTGCGATAGGTTTAGCTAATGGAGATGGTGTTGCTGGTATTGCTGCATTAATCGGTTACTTAATTATGAATGTAACGATGAGCAGTATATTAAAAGGTGTAGGTGCTATGCCAACAGATGCAGCAGCACTAACAGATTTCCTTTCAACTCATAGTGCTGCCTATGGAAATGTCCTTGGTATCCCAACATTGCAAACAGGTGTATTTGGGGGTATTATCGTAGGTGTTTTAGCATCCTATATGTACAATAAGTTCTTTACAATTGAATTGCCACAATACTTAGGATTCTTTGCTGGTAAACGATTTGTTCCGATTGCTACAGCAGCTTCTGCAGTCGTACTTGGAATCGTGATGTACTTTGTATGGCCACCAATTCAAACTGGCCTGAATGCTTTCTCAACAAACTTGTTAGATGCAAATAGAACGTTAGCAGCATTTATTTTTGGTGTAATTGAGCGTTCATTAATTCCATTCGGTTTGCATCATATTTTTTATTCACCATTCTGGTTTGAATTTGGTTCATATGTAAACGCTGCAGGGGAAACAGTTCGTGGGGACCAAACAATTTTCTTTAATCAAATTAAAGACAATGTACAAGACTTAACTGCAGGTACTTTCATGACCGGTAAATTCCCATTTATGATGTTCGGTTTACCTGCTGCAGCTTTAGCAATCTATCATGAAGCAAAACCTGAACATAAAAAGGTTGTTGCTGGTTTAATGGGTTCTGCAGCATTAACTTCATTCTTAACAGGTATTACAGAGCCACTTGAATTCTCTTTCTTATTTGTTGCTCCGATTTTATTCGGAATACATGCCATTTTTGCTGGTTTGTCATTTATGACGATGCATTTATTAGATGTAAAAATCGGGATGACGTTCTCTGGAGGATTAATTGACTTTTTATTATTCGGGGTATTAAACTCACAAACTAATTGGTGGTTAGTTATCCCTGTAGGTTTAGTATTTGCTGTTATTTACTACTTTGGCTTCCGTTTTGCAATTCGTAAATGGAACCTAGCAACACCAGGGCGCGAAGAGGTAGATGTTGAAACTTCTGATAAAGGTGATTCAAAGTCAGCAAGTGCTGGTGAATTACCAGTCCAAATTCTAGAATCACTTGGTGGACAAGAAAACATAAAGCATCTTGATGCTTGTATCACACGTTTACGTGTAACTGTAAATGATGCAAAAAGCGTAGATAAAAATCGTTTGAAAAAGCTGGGTGCATCCGGAGTTTTAGAAGTTGGTAACAACATTCAAGCAATCTTTGGACCAAAGTCAGATAATTTAAAAACTCAGATCCAAGATGTCATGGCAGGTAAAAAGCCAAGAGTGACAAAAACTCATTCTCAAACTCAAGAAGTACAAGAACAGGTCGAGGATGTAGTGGCTGACGGAATGAAAAATGACGTTGTAGAAGAGACATTTGTATCACCTCTAACTGGTGAAATAAAAGAAATCACAGAAGTGCCTGACCAAGTATTTTCAGGGAAAATGATGGGAGATGGCTTTGCAATTTTACCGACAAATGGTACTGTTGTTTCACCGGTTAACGGTAAAATTCTAAATGTGTTTCCAACAAAGCATGCAATTGGTCTTCAATCTGACGGTGGAAAAGAAATCTTAATCCACTTTGGTATTGATACAGTTAATCTTAAAGGTGAAGGCTTTGAAGCATTCGTCCAAGAAGGTGATATTGTAGAGCAAGGTCAAAAATTGCTTGAAGTGGATCTTGAATATGTTAAGAAAAACGCACCAACAGTTATGACACCTATTGTTTTCACTAACCTTAAAGAAGGTCAAACGATAAAAATTCAAGCAAAAGGTAATGTAACTGCGAAAGATGAAAACATTATTTCTATTGATAAATAAATAAATAATTTAATTAATTAATTACTCCGCACTTGTCTTTTGCTTTGTGTGGCTGATAAAATAGTATTTTGTAGAATATTGTAACTTAAAGGAGAATGATGAAAAATGGCAGAAAAAACATTCACAGTAACAGCAGAAACAGGAATCCACGCACGTCCAGCAACATTATTAGTACAAACAGCTAGCAGATTTGATGCTGATGTTAATTTAGAATATAACGGTAAAGCAGTTAATCTTAAATCAATCATGGGTGTTATGTCTTTAGGAATTCCTCAAGGATCACAAATTAAAATTATTGCTTCTGGTTCAGATGCAGACGAAGCAGTTGCAGGTATTGAAGAAACATTGAAAAATGAGGGGCTAGGCGAATAATGAGTACTAACCTAAAAGGGATAGGAGCTTCAGCAGGTATAGCTATAGCGAAGGCATACCGCTTGGAGGAGCCTGAACTTAAGATAGAAAAGAAAAATATTGCAGACAAAGAAGCTGAAAAACAACGATTTGAGCAAGCAATCAATCAGTCAAAATCAGAGCTTGAAAAAATTAAAGAGCATGCCAACCGTGAGTTAGGTGCTGATAAAGCTGAAATTTTCGCAGCTCATTTGCTTGTGTTAAGTGATCCAGAACTGCTTAATCCAGTTTTAGATAAAGTAAACACTGAGGGAATTAATGCTGAATTTGCAATGAAAGAAACAGCAGATATGTTTGTTTCTATGTTTGAATCAATGGATAATGAATATATGAAAGAACGTGCAGCGGATATCCGTGATGTAACAAAACGTGTTATTGCACATTTATTAGGTGTTCAAATTCCAAATCCAAGCTTAATCACTGAAGAAGTGGTTATTATTGCAGAAGATTTAACACCTTCTGATACTGCACAATTAAACCGTCAATATGTGAAAGGTTTTACAACAAATATTGGTGGCCGTACTTCCCATTCAGCTATTATGGCTCGTTCAATGGAAATTCCAGCTGTTGTTGGAACTAAACAAGCGACGTCTAGTATCGAAAATGGTGTAATGGTTATTGTTGATGGACTTGATGGAGAAGTTATCATAGACCCATCATCTGAAGTTATTGCACAATTTGAAGAGAAAAAGGCAAAATACGAAGTACAAAAAGCTGAGTGGGCTAAATTAGTTAACGAGCCAACTGTTTCTAAGGATGGCCAACATGTGGAGCTTGCAGCCAACATTGGAACACCTGAGGATGTGAAAGGTGTTTTAGAAAATGGTGGTGAAGCCGTAGGTCTATACCGTACTGAGTTTCTATACATGGGTAGAGATCAACTTCCAACAGAGGACGAGCAATTTGATGCATATAAAACAGTCCTTGAGAGAATGGAAGGGAAGCCAGTTGTTGTACGTACTTTAGACATTGGTGGAGATAAAGAGCTACCATACTTAAACCTTCCAAAGGAAATGAATCCGTTCTTAGGTTTTAGAGCGATTCGTCTATGTTTGGAAGAACAAGATATTTTCCGTACACAATTACGAGCACTTTTACGTGCAAGCAGTTACGGTAACTTGAAGATTATGTTCCCGATGATTGCAACAATTTCTGAATTTAGAGAAGCAAAAGCAATTCTTTTAGAAGAAAAGGAAAAGCTAGTTGCAAAAGGTGTACAAGTATCAGAAAAAATCGAAATTGGTATGATGGTTGAGATTCCTTCAACTGCTGTAATGGCAGATCAATTTGCAAAAGAAGTAGACTTCTTTAGCATTGGAACAAACGATTTAATTCAATATACAATGGCTGCTGATCGTATGAATGAGCGAGTATCTTATTTGTATCAGCCATACAATCCAGCAATTCTACGCCTAATTTCAATGGTTATTGATGCAGCACATAAAGAAGGAAAATGGGCTGGTATGTGTGGAGAAATGGCAGGCGATCCAATTGCCATTCCATTATTACTTGGTTTAGGTCTTGATGAGTTCTCAATGAGTTCAACATCAATTCTACCTGCACGTACACAAATAAAAGAGCTTTCTAAAGAGCAAGCACAAAGTGTAAAAGAAACAGTCTTAGGAATGAGCACAACAGAAGAAGTTGTAGCATTTGTAAAAGAGACATTTCAAATTTCATAAATAAGTTTCATGACAGGTATTTTGCCTGTCTTTTTTTTGTGCTCAAAATATACAATTTTTCGTTAAGTTGGGAAAGCTACTTTTTCGAAGGGAATGTTTCTAATGGAAGAAAACAACTTTCAAGTTGGAGATACGGTTTACGTCATTTACCTAAATCCACATGCAGCCAATGTTGCCAATATAGAAAAAGCAGAAATCGTTCAGCATCCTAAAAAACCTGTAGAGTTAGCTTTATTTCTTCATGATGCCTATCATCCACTTGCAGAAAAGGATGCAGCTTTTTTAAGCTTAGATGAAGCTGAAGGCCTATACAACCAATGATTTGATTATCAACAATATGATTAAAAGGAAATAACTATTTCGGTTAACAAAATAAAGATAAGCAAAGGTTAATCCTATACAGAGTCTTTTCTTATTTACGATAAAGGAAGGAATGGCAATGATTAAACCTTTTGTACCGCAATTAGTATACATTGAGCCAAGGGCTTTAGAATATCCTCGTGGTGTTGAATTGAAAGAGAAATTTGAAAAAATGGGTCTTGAAATACGAGAAACAACCTCACATAATCAAGTACGGAATATACCTGTTAATAATCATCTTCAACAATATCGAACAGTCAAATCTACTCATGTTGTAAGGAAGAATATTTTACTTAAAGAATAGAGTTTGACTCCCCAAATCTAAAAAGGCAGGTGTCGAACCTGTCTTTTTTAATGGAATCTAGCGAAAAAACCAAAATATGGTTGAGGGTAACAAATAATCACTAATGGATGAATTGGAAGTACCGCATCTTTATTTTTCTTTAGTCAATATACCTGACCACACGACAAACTAAGGTATTACTCGCAAAAAGAACAAAAAACTCGCCAAACAATCCATTATACTTGATAGGGACACGGTTAATGTTTTAACATGTATGCCATCAATAAATAAATAAATAAATAAATAAATGGCTCTGTTAAAGCTCACTGTTGATTTTGGTACTTTGTTGATTGGAGCGGAAAGCGAACGCCTGCAGCGGAAATCAACAACCAAGTTTAACAGAGCCAAATAAATAAATAAAGATCAATTCGAAACATGTAAAACACCTGCACCTAAAAGAATACGAAAAAATAATAGCACCGTCTATTCACTTTTTCTAATAATAACTAATTCATTTTCAAACACATTATTTCTAGCTAGTAATAAGTCGTGATAAACTAGTGATATATCATACATAAGGGGTGTAGAGAAATGAATTTAGGTTTACAAGGGAAAAACGCGCTTGTGATCGCATCAAGCCAAGGCTTAGGTAAGGCAATTGCCAAAAAGCTTGTAGAACAAGGTGTAAATGTGATGATTTCTAGCCGTGAACAGAATAAATTAAATGAGGTAAAAAAGGAACTTGAGCTAACTAGTAACGGAAGAATTGAATATAAAGCTTGTAATATTAAGGACAAAAATGAAATTAGTCATCTAGTCGATGCAACGATAAATGAATTTGGTTCTATTGATTTACTTGTAAATAATGCCGGCAGGCACATTTGAAGAAATGACTGATGATGATTGGCAGCATGCGTTTGAGTTAAATCTTCTAAGCTACATAAGGATTACTAGAGAAGTATTACCACATATGAAAAACAACGGAGGAAAAATTGTTAATATTGCATCATCCTCTGTAAAAGAGCCGATTCCAGGACTTATTTTATCAAATACGTTTCGAACAGGAATCGTCGGTTTAACAAAAACACTCGCGACTGAGTTGGCAGCTTATAATATCCTTATCAACACCGTAGCACCAGGCCGAATCGCAACAGACCGAGTGGCCTTTTTAGACTCAAATGCTGCAGGAAAACAAGGAATAACAAAGGAAGAAATGGAAGAAAAAATGAGAAAGACAATTCCGTTAGGACGATATGGTGAACCAGAGGAATTTGCCAACTATGTAAGCTTTTTATTATCAGATGCTAATAGTTATATGACAGGGCAAACATTTTTAATTGATGGTGGAATGGTGAAGTCTATCTAAAAAAGTATTAACGATCCGTTTTTAGATAAAGGGGGAAGTCAGAAATGAAGCAAAAAATTGGTTTTATTGGACTGGGAGTTATGGGGAAAAGTATGGCAAAGCACATACTTAAAGCTGGCTATCCATTAAGTGTCTATACAAGAACAAAGGAAAAGGCGGAAGAGCTTCTAAACCTAGGAGCAAGCTGGAAGGCAACAGTAAGTGAAATCGCCAAAGATAGTGACATCATTATTACAATGATCGGATATCCAAAAGATGTAGAAAATGTTTATTTAAGTGAAAATGGGATCGTTCAAGCTGCAAAACCAGGTACATATGTAATAGACATGACAACATCCCAGCCAGCATTAGCTAAAAAAATCTATGAAAAAGCTAGTGTGAAGCAAATTAGTGCTCTTGATGCCCCAGTTTCTGGTGGGGATATTGGTGCAAGAGAAGCACGACTAGCCATTATGGTTGGTGGTGACAAAGAAGCTTTTGAAAAATGCTTACCACTATTTGAAGTAATGGGACAAAATATCGTTTATCAAGGGGAAGCGGGTGCAGGTCAGCATACGAAAATGTGTAACCAAATTGCCATCGCATCTGGGATGATTGGTGTTTGTGAAGCGATCACATATGCGGAAAAATCAGGCTTAGATCCAACAAATGTGTTGAAAAGTATCTCTACAGGTGCTGCGGGTAGCTGGTCATTAAGTAACTTGGCACCTCGGATGCTTGCAGATAATTTTGAACCAGGATTCTTTGTTAAGCATTTTATAAAAGATATGGGAATTGCCCTAGAAGAATCTAGTCATATGGATGTATATACTCCAGGGTTAGAGCTTGCACACAAGCTATATGAAAAGCTAGCAGAATCAGGTGAAGAAAATAGCGGAACACAAGCACTATTAAAACTATGGAAATCCTAAAAAAGAGAACTTTATCAACAAAAGAAATTCCAAACGAGCTCTTGTCGATGCAGATCCTTCTCGAGAGAATGTAGATAATTAATTAAGTGAAACTTTTTTTGTTTTTTTGAAACAATTGTTAATGAATAACGTCTATATTATGTGTTGAAAGACAATGTGAGATTTCATATTGTCTTTTTCTTCATTCACATTATTTTCATAAAGCTAAGCTACAACTTCACGCATGTTAATGGTAAAATAAAAGGTGGACTTAAAAACAATATTAG
Source organism: Bacillota bacterium (assembly GCA_051750265.1). Taxonomy (GTDB): domain Bacteria; phylum Bacillota; class Bacilli; order Bacillales; family Bacillaceae; genus Metabacillus. Next base: position 216,260 of record JBNJJO010000001.1, read on the forward strand.
AGCCCTTTTTATAGATTGTTTTAAAAAATAAAACGGAGGAAACTACTTTGACAGAACAAAACACAAATGCTTCTGAGCAGCGGAAACTAAGAAAATCAAGATATGTTCGGATTAATGTTTTCTTTTTTGTAGTCTTTTTACTGTTCGTTGCACTTATTGTTCGACTAGGAGTCGTTCAAATTGTACAAGGTGAAGAGTTTTCAAAAGAAGTATCAAGAACTGAATCTGATTTTGCGAGTCTTCCAGCTCCACGGGGTAAAATGTATGACCGTTACAACCGAGTAGTTGTTGACAACAAAAGTGTGCCAGCAATTACATATACAGTCGACAAAACAACTAAAGCTGAAGATAAAATAAAGACTGCAACAAAGTTAGAGGGGTACATTAGTTATAAGCCCGAATACTTAAAGGAAGAGTTAAAGGATCGAGATATAAAAGACTATTGGTTAGCTGCACATCCTGAAGAAGCAAAGGAGCTGCTTTCAAAAAAGGAATTAACGTTAAAGCCATCTGAAACGTATAAGCTTCAGGTAGATCGTGTACCAGAAGAAGCTGTAAGAGCCATTAAAGAAAATATTCATGAGCAAGAACTTGCCTATATTTACACACGTTTTTCCTCAGGTTATCAATATGAACTACAAGTCGTGAAATCAACTGACTTGACGAAGGATGAAGTTTCGATTGTTGCCGAACATTTAGAACAGCTGCCAGGAGTAGATGTTATTACTGATTGGGGACGTGATTATCCATATGAATCCCTAAAGTCGATTTTTGGTGGAGTAACTACACCCGAGCAAGGGATTCCTCAAGAGAGAGAAGATTATTTTACAGCGAGAAGCTATGCTCGAAACGAGCGTGTTGGGAAAAGTTATTTAGAAGAACAATATGAGGATTACTTAAATCCCCAAAAAGCGAAAGTCGAGTTTATCTCAGATAAAAGTGGAAATATTGTATCTGAAGAAGTGGTTGATGAAGGGCAAAGAGGCTATGACTTAAAGCTTTCGTTTGATATGGAGCTTCAAATGAAAGTTGAAGAGATTGTAGAAGATGAATTGCGTAAAGCAAGCTATGGCCACTTTTTAATGGATCGAGCGTTTGTTGTTATGATGGATCCATTTCAAGGTGATGTTTTAGCAATGGTAGGTAAGCAACTTAATCCTGAAAACCGAAACGGAGAAATGCTTGACTTTGCTTATGGAGCATTTGCTACTCAATATGAAGCAGGTTCTACTGTAAAGGGAGCGACCGTTCTAGCAGGGTATCAGGATGGTATGCCAATGGGTCAAAGCTACTTTGATACAACTCTTCACTTGAAAGGAACACCACCAAAAGGATCTTATAAAAATTTAGGAACTATGTCTGATTTAAGCGCCTTAAAGCTTTCATCAAACGTCTATATGTTTCATGTTGCTATGAGAATTGCTGACATTACGTATGTGAAATATGGACCAATTAATGCAACATCAGAGGATTTTCAAAAGCTACGTAATTATTTTGCACAATTTGGCTTAGGAGTTCCAACGGGCATTGATTTACCACAAGAGTCCGGAGGGTTAATTAGTACACCAGACTCTGCAGGTAAGCTGTTGGATATTGCAATTGGACAATTTGACACATACACACCGCTTCAGTTGGCACAATACGTCTCTATTATTGCAAATGGTGGGTATCGTGTTCAGCCGCGTATCGTAACAAGTATACATGCACCTGTTGAAGAAGCTGAACTTGGACCAATTGCTGTTGACAAATCACCAAAAGTCTTAAATAAAGTAAACAACACAACGGAGGAAATAGAACGAGTTCAAGAGGGATTTAGGCTTGTTGTAACATCAGGGACTGCTTCAAAATATATCGATTATGATGTGGCAGGGAAAACAGGTACATCACAAACCAATTATTACGGACCGAAACGTGAGTACTGGGGAAAACAGACTAATAACTTAAATTTCGTTGGATATTACCCATCTGAAAATCCGGAGGTTGCATTTAGTGTCGTTGTTCCATGGGCTAGTAATGATGGTGATGCTGTAAATAAACATATTGCTAATCGAATTGTGAAAGCTTATATGGACCTTCAAGAAAAATACGTAACAACTACTGAAATAGATCAGAAAGATAATGCTAAAGAGGAGGAGTAATCCACCTCTTCTTTTTTTCATGGATTCAATTTTTTAACACATAATTCACCTGTATTTTCACAAAATAACCTTGATGAACAAGAAGGAGTGAAAATGATGGCAAAACGCACAAAGAAAAATGATCCTCAGCAAAAGAATAAAAAAGGCTTTGATTCAAGTACAATTGATTCAGAATTCAGCCATGAGTTAGGTAGTGCAGCTACAAATAAAATTCATAAAGATAAAGCGAAAAAAGAAAAAGCATCAAAAAATAACGGTGAGTTCAAAGGGAGTAACTAAAGAGGCCATGTGCCTCTTTTTATTTTGCCTAAACGTCAATAACTTTTGAATAATAGATGAAAAAGTTATAAGATTCATTAAATGATAATGATAAGGAACATACCGACCTGGATAGAAGGTAGGAAACGCTATGAACTTTTCCTATTCAGAAAAGGTAATTGAGCTTCAAGAGCGAATACATACGTTTATGGAAGAATATATCTATCACAAGAGCTTCATTATAATATACTAAAATCGGCTTGGATCGAATCAAGATCGAGCAGCAGTGTTTTTAGCCAACGAAAGCATCTGACTATGTAACAAATGATGTACTTGTTGTTAGTAGAATGCATTTTTATGTAGGAAGAAATCAAAAAACTTTCCAATTTTTTTTGAGGAGGAACTTGTAATGGAAGATGTTAAACAATGGCTGTCTAAGTATCCTGGTCATGTCCCAAACGAAGTGGTCATACCTTCTATTTCCGTTCCCGAAATGCTTCAGCAAACAGTTGAAATATTTCGGGATTACGAAGCGGTTTCTTTCTATGGCAAAACATTTACGTATAACGAGGTTGCTAAAATGGTTTTTGCGTTTGCATCCTCCTTACAGCAATCAGGTGTTCAAAAGGGAGATCGTGTAGCAATTATGCTTCCGAACTGTCCGCAATATATTGTTGCTTATTATGGAGCACTAACGGCTGGAGCCATAGTCACACAAATTAACCCAATGCTTGTAGAGAGAGAACTAATACATATAGTGAATGATTCTGGATCAGAAACAGTCGTTGTCCTTGACGGCCTCTACCCAAGGGTAAAGGCCATTCAATTAAAGACAGACTTAAAAAATATCATAACAGTTAGCTTGCAACCTATAGAAAAAAATCAAGCAGAGGATTTTACGTTTGAGAGCTTTTTAGCGAGACAAAATGGGCAGGTTTTGCCAATTAAATGTGAACCAGAACATGATATAGCTGTGCTTCAGTACACAGGAGGTACAACTGGTCGCTCAAAAGGCGTGATGCTAACACATAAAAACGTGGTCGCAAATGCTGTTCAATCCTATGAATTTTTTAAAGATGAAATAGAATTAGGACAGGAAAAATGCTTAACTGTCATTCCGCTTTTCCACGTGTTTGGTATGTCAAGCTGTATGAACCTTACGATCCTTTGTGGAAATTCTATGATTATGCTACCGAGGTTTGACTTGGAAGAAGTGCTTCAAACGATTAAACGTGAACAACCTTCAATCTTCCCAGGTGTTCCTACTATGTACGTAGCGATTACGAATCATCCAAAGGGTGAAGAGTATGGCATTGATTCGATTCGCATTTGTAATAGTGGCAGTGCCCCGATGCCTGTTGAGTTTTTAAACGAGTTTGAGCGTAAAACTGGAGCGAAAATTTTGGAAGGCTATGGACTTTCAGAAGCATCTCCAGCTACACATTGCAACCCAACCTTTGCGGATCGAAAACCAGGTACTGTTGGCTTTGGGATGCCAAGTACTGCATACAAAATAGTTGATGTGGCTACAGGAACACAAGAGGTTCCTGCTGGTAAACTTGGAGAACTTATTATTAAAGGACCACAAGTTATGAAAGGTTATTGGAATATGCCTGAGGAAACGGCTGTCACCCTGCGAGATGGATGGCTATATACAGGAGATATTGCAAGAATGGATGAAGATGGCTATTTATCGATTGTTGACCGTAAAAAGGACCTTATTATTGCGAGCGGCTACAAGATCTATCCGCGTGCAATTGAAGAAGTTCTCTATGAGCATCCGAGCGTACAGGAAGCTGTTGTCATTGGTGTACCTGATGAATATCGCGGTGAGACGGTTAAAGCATTTATCGTACTTAAATCAGGAAAAACAGCGACAAGTGAGGAAATCAGCAATTACTGTCGCCAGCATCTAGCTTCTTTCAAGGTTCCTAAATCTATTGATTTTAGAGAAGAGCTGCCAAAAACAAATGTAGGAAAAATATTGCGCCGTGCGCTCAGAGAAGAAACAGTTAAAAATCAATAACTAATTTTTCTACTGCCAACAAGTTATACATTCTCCTTTCTAATTTATTTAGGGAACAGGCTATAGTAAAATCATACGTAAAAACCCTTATTCAACACGCGTTTTCAATTACACAAGAGTCAAAATTTAACTAAGTCAGAGATATGTTAATGAAAAAGTCGGAGAAAACCGGCTTTTTTTATTTTATACAATCAGAATTTATATCCTAAGGTTGATAGTATAAGAAAAACTAAGGCTTTTGTCATTAGGACTAGGCGAAGCATTAGTTTTTCTAATTAAGATTTTGCTTGAAAATCTGTTTTAGGTTTGAATTTTTCTATATTGACAAAAATCGATAACAACGTACACTTAATAATAACATTAAATCTTAATTATTTCGTGATTTTAAATAAACCAATTTTATCCAAAATTAAGAATAACCTAAAAAAAGGATTTTTATAATAAGAAATCGAATAAACTATAGTAACTAAAAAGTACTTAACTATATTCATCTTTAATATGTTCGTAATATAATACTTATTCACTAGAAAGTAAGTGAAGAGGTAATGAAAAAGGAGGGGAAGCTATGGATCGTAATGCAACAAACACAGTTATGCAGGATGTAGAAGTATATGCTGTAGTTTCTTCAAGCGGACGCTTCCAATATATTTCTTCAAATTCTAATGAGTTAATAGGTTATTCAAATGGTGATTTAATTGGAAAATATATCAAGGACTTTATACATAATGAAGATTTATTTTTAATTGAAAGTTACTTCTTTAATGAGCATCATTTGCACCCATGTACATTTCGGTTTTTAAATGAAGAAGGAAAGTATATATGGTTTCAAGCTTCTATAGATTTCATCCGTAATACACTAACTAAGAATAATCAAGAAATCGTTCTTAAAATGAGAGCTTTAGATACAAATTCGGATATAAATGAACATTCAAAAGAAAGTAAAAGAGATTACGATCATACTATTGGTAGGGTTGATGGGGATCTTTTATTAGAGGATTTACCTAGTCCATTATACTTGTCTTTTTTTGGTAAAATTTGCTATGTAAATAAGGCATTTCAGGATTTACTGGGAGCAACCTCTAAGGATCAATTAATTGGTAAGCATACTGTGGATTTTATCGACAATGTTTTCCATAATGTTGTTAAAAATAGAATAAATAGGTTGCATAACGGAGAAAAAGTAGGAATCATTGAGCAAACGTGGAGAAGAATTGACGGAACGGAGATTAATGTTGAAGTAGCAGCTAATCTTACAACCTTTAAAGGTCAAAACGCAGAATTAATCGTATTAACTGATATTTCTTCGAGAAGGAACTTCCAAAAAATCCTTCAGAATAGTAGAGAACGTTATCAACGATTAATTGATAATTCAATTGATACCATTGCTGTTATTCATCAAGACAAATGGGTTTTTGTTAATGAATCGGGTGTAAAGCTTTTTGAAGCCGGAGATTATCCAGAAATGTTGGGAAAAACCATTTTTGAGGACTTACATCCAAATGATCATAGACATATGAAGGAATCCTTACAAAGCATCTTAACAGGAAAATCAGAAGTGCAAATAACGAATCAATCATGGAATATTTCTCAAGATAAAACGATCTATACAGAGATGGTTTGTATTCCAACGACATATTTCGGTGAGCAGGCAGTACAAGTTATTTTACGAGATATTTCAGATCGTAAAAAAACGGAAGAAATAATGCTTCGCTCTGAAAAGCTTTCCATCGCTGGTCAACTTGCTGCAGGAATTGCTCATGAAATACGAAATCCATTAACAGCAATAAAAGGCTTCTTACAAATCATGCATCCAGACTTGAAAAATCATAGTCAATATTTTCATATTATCTTTTCAGAATTAAATCGAATTGAAATGATATTAAGTGAGCTTCTAATGTTAGCTAAGCCTCAAGAGAAGAAATTTAAAAAAACCAATTTGGTATCATTGCTCCAAGACGTTTCAATGCTTTTAGAAACACAGGCTAATTTGAATAGTGTTTTTATCGAGCAAAAACATGAGAATCATAATTTAATGATAAATTGTGACCAAAATCAACTAAAACAGGTGTTTATTAATTTATTTAAGAATGCAATTGATGCGATGCCTAAGGGCGGTAAAGTTTCAGTCCATACAAAAAGAGTTAACAATACAGTAAGCATAACTGTAAAGGATGAAGGTGAAGGAATCCCTTCTGAATTAATGGAACGAATAGGCGAGCCTTTCTTAACGACTAAGGAAAAAGGAAATGGTTTAGGTTTAATGATTACGTATAAAATTATCGAGGATCATAAAGGTACCATTTTTGTTGATAGTAAATTAGGCGAAGGCAGTACGTTCACTGTTGGGCTTCCGTTTGAATAAATATTATTCCAAGATAAGTTGTTAAAACTAAAACAACGGCTTCTACGCCGCTGTTTTAGTAAGAATTTAGTAAAGATTCTTTAAATAGTTTTCGATACGGTCCATTGCTTCAACTAATTGTTCCATGGAATAAGCATACGAAAGTCGAACATATCCTTCTCCAAATTCAGAAAACGCACTACCAGGAACTAACGCTACACCAGCATTCTGTACAAGTGATAATGCAAAATCAAAGGAAGATTGATTGAATTTTTTTATAGAAGGAAACAAATAAAAAGCTCCATCTGGTTTAACAACATCAAATCCCATATTCACTAAACGATTATAAACATATTCTAACCGTTCTTCATATGCATGTTTCATGGTTTTGGCATCATCTATACCCGATGTAAGAGCTTCATATGCTGCTTTTTGTGATATAGAAGTTGCACATGACACATTATATTGATGCACCTTTAATAAATGCTTTGTAACAGCTTCTGGCGCAAATAATAAACCAACGCGCCATCCAGTCATACTGTGTGATTTAGAAAGTCCGTTTATCACGATCGTTTGCTCACGCAAATAACGGGCAATTGATTGATGTTGTTTTCCATAGACTAACTCACTATAAATTTCATCAGATAATACAAATATGTTTTTATCTCTAACTAACTCAGCTATTTCTTTTAACTCATCATCATCTAATGTTACTCCTGTAGGATTTGATGGATAAGGAAGAACAATACATCTCGTTTTATCAGTTAGATAAGGAGCAAGTAGCTCAGCAGTTAGCTTGAATTGATTGCTTGTCGTGTCTACATAGATAGGTGTTCCACCAGCAAGTTTAATAAGTGGCTCATATCCAGGATATACAGGACTTGGTAAAATGACTTCACTACCTTCTTCTAATAAAGTACGAAATGTACAATCGATCGCTTGACTAGCACCGACTGTAGCAATGATCTCATTTTCAGGTGAATATGTAAGGCCGTATTTCTTGTCTACATATTGACTAGCTGCCACGCGTAGCTCATAAAAACCAGCATTATGTGTATATGTCGTAAAATTTTGCTGAATTGCTTCTATTCCAGCATTTTTAACATGCTGGGGTGTTTCAAAGTCAGGTTGTCCAATTGTAAGAGATATAACATCTTCATAATCTGCAACCATATTAAAGAACTTCCTAATTCCTGAAAGTTCTATTTTTTTTACCCTCGAATTAACTAGGTGCTCCATTGCTTTCCTCCTTTGTGGAAAAGGTATAGACATTTACTCAAATCGTGTTCGTCCTCACCCTCACCCTACACTCACATACTTTTATTATTAGTGAGACGCTAAATGTCTCATTCTCTTTATTATTTGAATAGGTATTATCTATTCAAATGATATATAGGTGTTATTTTACCATCTTCACTCTAGATGTCATCATTTTTCTACAAATCGAGTTGATTTAAGGTATTTTGGTGAAGTGTTTAGTGTCTAATAATCTAGGGAATAGTGGTAAAGAAATGTTTAAAGAGAGTAGTGAAAGATATTGATTCGAGCATTAGCTATTACAACAGAAAAAGAAGTCGTATACGATTTTCCTCTAGAAGTGCTAAAAAAACAACATGTAGAGTGGTATTGGGTAGATTTTGTTGAACCAACAGAAGATGAAGTGATCCTTCTTTCTGATTTCTTCCATTTTCATCCTTTAGCGATTGAAGATTGTCTTGAATTTGTTCAACGACCGAAAATGGATTTTTATGATGATTATCTTTTTGTTGTTGTTCATTCCATTAATCAGAAAACGCTTGATGCAGATGAGGTAGATTTATTTGTTTCAGACAACTTTGTTGTTACGTTTCATAAAAATCAAGTCAGAGATGTAAATAACTTGTGGCATCGCGTTAAAAAGGATTCAAGTCTACAAAATAACTCGATGCAAATTATGTATTACATTATGGATAACCTCGTAGATGAATATTTTCCACTAGTATATAAATTAGAAGATTTAATAAACCAGATTGAGGACAATACGAGTAATCGAACAATTAGTGAATTAATGGAGCAGGTTTTCGACATTCGCTCTGAGTTAAATAAATTACGAAGAACGATTATCCCGATGCGTGATCTGTTATACCGGATTATTTCATCCTCCAGGCTCAATTCATTAAAGGAGAAGCATATTTATTTTCACGATATTTACGATCATTTGTTAAAGCTAGTAGAAATGATTGATGCTAATCGTGAACTTTCTACAGATATAAGGGATAGCTACTTATCAATAAGCTCTGATCGAATGAATCGAGTGATGATGACGTTAACTGTGATGTCTTCTATTTTTTTACCATTAACCTTTATTGCTGGGGTATATGGTATGAACTTTGAGTATATGCCTGAGTTAGCGGGAAGATTTAGTTATTTTATTGTTTTGGCTATTATGCTAATTATAAGTGTTTCAATGATAGGGTTTTTCTACAAAATGGGGTGGTTTCGTTTTCATAAAGGGACAAAATTATAACAACCGACATAAACTATGTGATGTCATCGAATAGTTTTGTTATCAACATATTTTTAGACCAATTAAAAAATAATAAATGAGGTGGAAAAGATGGAAGACGAAAAAGAATGGTTAACAAAAGAAGAACAAGAAATCGTAGCTAAATTAGAAACAGAAATGTTTTTTGCTCTTACACTTGCTCACATGAATTTTTATAAAAATGAAATACAAACTATCATTTCACAGGCAAAAAGGAGACATCAATTCCTTCTTCAACATTCCAATCAAGCGATGGCGTAATAATAATACTGTTTGATTGGAATGTTGATAATAAGTTATATCTAATTCGATAAGAGGTTGACTTAAAAGCATGAGTCAAGACAAGATGTACCTAAGGATCTTGTGAGTACTTTTAAGTGAACTTCTTTTTGTGTTTTTTTCTATTGGTTTCTAGGACGTGTTTTTTTAGCTTTTTTATTATTGTTGTCTGGTGATAGTTCTTTAGATATTTCTGGATCAGTTAAAGCCTTTGCTGTTTGTAGTCCTGATTGTGATCGACGATTACGTTTTGTCATGTTTTCCTCCTAAAGTATAATTTTTTTGAGACACCTCTATACTTTTTACAATCTGAAACGTTTTTATTTTTACAATTTTTTCTATGCTGAGACAACTAAATTATGATACTGTGTTCACAGATTATATGTATTTTTTAAAAGGCAAGTATAGTGAAAAGGAAGATGACTCAAAAGCAAAGGGTCAGACCCCTAAAAGGGGTCTGACCCTTGGAATGGCATGTGAATAAAACCTTATCTACAACTGAAAGAACGGATACGATCTAAATCAATGCCAAAATAATCCCATCGATATTGATTTCTACGCCAACGATAGCCTGCAATGGAGTTTCTTCCTACAAATGTTGGATAAAACCAAAACGAACGACCATTCGTTAAGCGAATGTACGTAAAACGGTAGAGACAACCACGAATACCACCTGGATCAACTGCATAAATCCCAAATTGACCTTGACTTTGGTCAGGAGGAATTTCACTTGGTGGTGGACCTGATGGGGGGCCACCTTGACCACCTCCGCCAAAACCACCTTGACCAGGACCTCCGCCATAGCCACCTTGACCATAACCAGGAGGACCAAATGGTGGATAACCGCTTTGTCCGCCAAATTGAGGAAAACCAGGAATTTGAATTGTAAACTGACGATGATATGGATACATTCATTTTTCTCCTCTCACATGAACCTTCACGGTTACGATATGCAGATGAAGATATTTAGGTGACCGTCTATAATAAGAAAGAAGGAGCAAGATTGCTCCTTCCTACTTTAACGAACAGTTATTTAAAACAAATTTTTTTTAGAACTTAATACATTGGAAGACAACAGTTAGTTTGGTCCTTTGAATTAATTTCTCTTTTTTCATACAGAAAATAGCAGCTATGAATACATGACTTACATTTCTTTTTAACTTCAGCAGCTATTTTGCTTATTTCATCAATTGAATGGTATGTATGATGTTCATTCGTGACCACGGCTATAGAGAGAGAAACAAGAGGAGTTTTACCGTAACGGCCATTGCGGTCCTTTGTATACACAAATTGATTGTTCCAATCAAAATCATCATAGTATTGTTTAATGCGCATCCCATATTCGTATATGATAAATTGACATGTTTGCTCAAAGTTATGATAAGGAAGAATGGCCACAAAATCATCTCCGCCAATATGTCCAACAAAAGAGTCTTCATGATCGTTTAGCAATACGTATTTACTTAGGAGATTAGAAATTTCCTTTATCAGTAAATCTCCCTTTTTGAAACCGTATGTGTCATTGTATTCCTTAAAATGATCTAGATCTAAATATAAGAGTGAAAATGGCTTTTTACCATCTTGTAAATATTCAAGTAACTTTTCTTCAATTAGGACATTACCAGGTAGTCCAGATAAAGGATTTGTATACATAGCTTGGTTTACTTGGACTTCAGCTAGCTTTATAAGCAAGGTTTTAATACTAACAATTCCATGTAAACATTCATTCAGTGTAACAACGACATAATCATAAAGGTTTTTTTGGCTTCTGACCATTGCTTGGGAACTAACAAAGGTGATTGGATCAAAATAATCAACAATCAATGGATTTTTATCCATGACTAGTTCTATTGACCTACCCATGAAGATATCGAAACCATATTTTGTTGAAATCTTACGATAAAATTGCGCTCTCATAACTAATCCTGCTGGCTTATCATTTTCTGAAACGAGGATTCCTTCGAGATCGGGATTATCTTCAAAAAGTAAGTTCACTTCAGCACTTTTGGTAGATAACGGAACAACAGGTACCTTTTCTGAAATATCCCCTATGTTTAACATCAATTCACTACTCCTATTTACACAGGCTTTAGATTCACTACTATTTTACTATATTGCTCTGATCTATTTTGTTAAGAAAATGTAAATTTTAAGGAAAAACGATACTTAATTTCATATTAGTACTTTTTATACATGCAATGCATAAAGATCGTTTGCTTTTTTCTATAAAGAATTGGTATTCTTGAATAGTTATAGAACACTTTATTTGCTTAATATCGATCACTTTCATCTTGAAGTGAGGTTATGTACTGTTAGTTCATATTTTTCAAATTAGGAAATGACATTTACGGAGGAATACGTTGTTATCTATCATCAAGCCGCTCATTGTAAATATAACGATTTTATTTTCGCTTACCTTTAATGCAAATTTATTTTTGCCTTTCCAAAGAAATGTAAAGTTATCTTTTAAAAATAAAGTAATATATGGATTAATTGGTGCTTTTAGTGCACTTTTATGTATGGCATATCCAATTGAAACACTAGGGGATACAAATTTTGATTTACGGATGATTGCTATCCTTGTCGTTACTCTTTATGCAGGCTTGGTACCCGGTCTAATCGTAGTCCTGATTGTATCAATCGTACGTCTTATGATTGGTGGAGCTTTTTATCATATAGGTATTATTGTATCAGTAGGAGCATTTATTGTAGCAATCTTATTTAGGCGTTCATTTCTGTCATCTTCTATAAGAGTATGGAGTGCTACTATTGTCGTATTAATTTACTCTTTGGTTTATATAGTAGTTCTTTATTTCTATGTTGATCATCTCGATTTCGAATTTTATATAATCTATTATGTAGCTTTTTTTGTTACTTATATCTCTGTTATCTTTATAATAGAAACATTAATGAGGATAAATAAGCAATTCGATGAAATGGTTTATATGGATAAATTAACAACAACAGGACAAATGGCAGCTTCGATTGCACATGAAATTCGTAATCCAATTACAACGGTTAGAGGCTTTATTCAATATATCCAAAAGGATACAAATGATGAAAAACTTAAGCAATTTTCACCGTTGATCTTAGATGAGCTTGATCGCACAAATAACATCATTACGAATTACTTAAAGCTTGCAAAGCCAGAAGCCTTTGAACTAACAAAATTAAATATTGACATTATTTTAAATGATTCAATTGAGTTATTAAGACCACTCGGAACCTTTTCAAATGTAGCAATTGAGTATGAATCCGGAAATGCATGTTACATAAAAGGGGATGATCAACATATGAAACAATCATTGCTTAATATAATAAAAAATGCAATTGAGTCTATAGAAGATCGAGGAGTTGTGCAGATTAGTAAATTTATTGATTATACAGCAGGTATTGTAAAAATAAAAATTAAAGATAACGGTAAAGGTATGAATAAAGAAGAGCTTAAACAAATTGGCTTACCGTTTTATACAACGAAAACAAAGGGTACAGGTTTAGGAAGCATGATTACCAATCGCTTAATTAGACAAATAGGTGGAACGATTGAGTATGAAAGTCAATTAGGGAAGGGAACGACTGTAACGTTGACATTGCCATTAGTATCTTCAAGAGAATGAAGTATATTAAATTAATCAGAAAAAATTTTTTGTACTTAGTGTTAGTGTCCAGACTGCCTCAGATCGCACAGGACGTGCAAGTGCAGGCAAGAGATGAAAACATCACGTTTTTGACTGCCTCTAGGGAAAAAAAACCCTTTTTTAGGGTCTAGCCACTCATGAATTGAAGGCAAAGAACGCCTTCTATTCATGAGCGTCTTATTTGCCCGAGGCTGAACAAGGCGCTTGCGCATTTTCTACTATCGTTTTAGTGGTTCAACATCTGCCGTTTCTAAATCAACCATATACCAGGCTTCACTATTTTCTCGTGCGCCCTCGACGGAATAAACATGAATAATATAATTGCCTCTTTCTAAGTGGTCATATTGGACAATCATATTTTCATTATCTTGTAAACCGAGCTTTTCCTTTACAAGCTCTTCAGCTTTTGTCGGGTGTAAGGGATCTCTGTCATCATCTAGGTTAACTTCTTCTCTTGATTCAACTAGTAATTCATCGTTTGGTTTTACATGATCATTTCCTGTTTGTAGTAAGCCATTTTCCTCTGTTTCAGCACCTCTTGACTCTCCACCTTGATCAACCGTATTACAAGCGGTAAAGGCTAAAAGGAGAATTAGTGCAACTAAATATTTCATTATACACCTCACTGACTTTTTTTGTTACGAAAAAAAACTTCACATCTGTTATTTTGGTTATATTAGTATTTTTTATACAAGCAAAAGGAGGCTGACCCTTTGATTTTGAGTCAGCCTCCTTGAATTAATGTATAGCATGAAATATGAAATTCAGTAAAAATAAACCCGCAATAAAATAAAGAGGTGGTTTTACTTCGTTTCTTCTTTTTAAAATAACCTTCAAAAATGGATACATAATAAACCCAAATGCCATTCCATCTACAATGCTATAGGTAAATGGAATTAATGCGATAATTAAAAATGCAGGAAAGCTTTCACTAAAATCATTTAAATCAATATGCTGTATGTTTTGAATCATCAAGCTCCCAATTAAAATCAAAATAGGTGCAATAGCACTATCAGGAATGATTTTAATAAGTGGTAAAAAGAGTAATGAGCCTAAAAACAAAATCCCAGTTGTAACAGATGTTAAACCTGTTCGTCCACCGGCTGTAATCCCTGCCGCTGTCTCGACGGTACTTACAGTAGGACTTGAACCAAATAACCCAGATGTGATTGTTGACAAAGCATTTGCTTGTAGTGATCGTTTATATGTTTTAGGTCGATTAATCATATGAACCTGTCCAAACACAAGGCCGATATTCTCAAATACAATAACCATTGTTAAAGAGAAAGTTGCCGTCCAAAATGTTAAATCAGCTATACGTTCAAAGGACATAGCTGCAAAAACATCCCTATAAGCGTGGAATGCATTCTGTGGCTGTGTAACAGAAACAAATGACAATTGACCAAAAAGCGCTGCTAAAATTGTCCCTAGCAAGATGCTTATTAAGAAATTACCTGGTATCTGCCTGGCAAATAAAGCAAGCGTTATTAACATAGTAATAAATGTTAGAACAACAGTTGGTTCACTAAAGTCACCTAAAGAAACGTACGTTTCTTCATTTAGAACAACAATACCACCCTTTTGTAAGCCAATAAATGTTAGAAATAACCCAATACCAACTGTAATAGCTTCTTTTAAAGAGTGAGGTATAGATTCTGAAATGATTTTCGCTAGCTTTGTAAATGAAATAACTGTAAATAATAGACCAGATACAAAGACAACCGCTAATCCTTCCTGCCAGGATAACCCCATTCCTAAAACAATTGTATAGGTGAATAATGCGTTTACTCCCATTCCTGGAACAAGAATAATCGGGGTATTTCCGTAGAACCCCATTATAAAACAACCAGCTATTGATGTTAATACTGTTGCAATGATTCCAGCTTCTAATGGAATACCAGCGTCAGATAAGATAGACGCATTAACGACGACAATATAAACAATTGTGAAAAAGGAAACAGTTCCTGCTAGCATTTCTTGTTTTACGGTTGTTTTGTTATCTTTGAGTTGAAAAAATTTATCCAATGTTGACCTTCCTTAAGTGTAACCCTCAGCCCATCCCGTTTAATCGCTAAAACGATTTACAAAAAGGATTACAACAAGAGAGAAACAAGAATACATTATTTTTACATAATTTATTATTTTATACTATCCAGAATTTATATTCTAAGGAAGATAGTATAAGAAAAACTAAGGGTTGCTCAATTAGAACTTGGCGACAAGTCAAGTTTTTCTAACAAAAATTGATAGGTTTAAGAACGCTACCTTTTTATAATGGCATAATTTTTCTCTTATAATGCAAATTTTCATGAGATGTGACTTTTTAAAGTGAAATAATAAAAGTAAATACCATTGCTATGCTAAAATGTGACGAAGACGTAAACCAACCAAAATAATGATTACGTTAAAAAATATTTGGACCCATATTCATAAAAAATGAAAAATAAATCAAACTTCTTAACGTTATATGTTTGAGACAGACCTTAATCTCATATATATGAGTAGAGCTTAGAGTGAAAGGGTGTGAATTCTCTGGCACGTAAAGTATGGGGAGTAGACTCAAGTAATCCAGTTGATCAAGAGTTTTACGATTGTGTAAAAAATCAATTTGGTTTACCTAAATATTGGGGAAGATACTTAACGGAAAGACCAAATGTTTCTAGTGGACTTACAAAGGATGAAATAAGCTTTATTAGAAGTAAAGGAATAAAGGTTTTACCAATTTATAATGTCATCAATGAAGCTGTTGGCTATGAACAGGCGAGAATTGCAGCAAGAAATGCAGTTTTTCATGCTAGGAGGTTAGGACTTCCGAATAACATTGTACTGTTCGCTAATTTAGAGCATTTCTTTAATGTGGATGCAGCATGGATCAGAGGATGGGTAGAAACGCTAATACCAACGGGGTATCGTTCTGGATTTTATCATGATCCTGTAAAAGGGGACTTTTCACAAGCTTACTGTCAAGCTGTTCAACAATATAATGATGTTGCTGTTCAAGCCATTCTTTGGAGCGGTGAACCTGAAACAGGAGCGACATCCGAGAGAAAGGCACCGAAATTTAATCCAGTTACACCAAACTGTAAAGCAAATGTATGGCTTTGGCAATATGGGCGGGATGCTAATAAATGTCCAATTGACACAAACCTTGCTGATGAAAGAGTATTAAATTATTTGTATTAACTAAGCTTGGATTTATTTCCAAGCTTTATTTCTCTATACCTACTATCTTGAAAAAGTGCAGTTCTGGATATGTCATAACTCACTAGACTCATTATTGTGGATATGCTTTTTTTAGGTTTTAGTTATGAATAATCAATGCAACTTTAGATTCGGAAATTTTAGCCGATATAACTAGTACAAAGGTTTGTTTACATGAAAGGAAGAATACGATGGATCAACAAAAAGGAATCTTACTAGAGAGTGGGACAAATGAACTAGAAATCGTTGAATTTAGCGTAGGACAAAATATGTTTGGAATAAATGTTATTAAAGTGAAAGAAATAATCCAGCCTATTAAAGTAACTAAAATACCGCACTCTCATCCTAACGTAGAAGGGATAATTGATATTCGTGGAGAAATTTTGCCTGTTGTAAATGTTGCGAAAGCACTTGGATTTGGACCTAGTGATGAGCCTAGTTATGGGAAATTTATTGTAACAGAGTTTAACAAAACAAAAGTTGTTTTCCATGTGCATTCTGTTACACAAATTCATCGTATCTCGTGGGATAAAATTGAAAAACCATCAGGAATAGATCAGGGGTTAGAGAGTCATATTACAGGAGTAGTAAAAATTAAGGATAACATGGTGTTATTGTTAGATTTCGAGAAAATCGTCGTTGATATTAACCCTGAATCTGGTATAAATATAGATCAAGTTAAAAAAATAGGAACTAGAGAACGTTCTGTGAAAAAGCTTGTCGTTGCAGAGGATTCACCATTATTGCGTAAATTATTACAAGAGACGTTAGGTGAAACAGGCTTCCAACATATTAAATTTTTCGAAAATGGAAAAGCTGCTTTATCATACTTACATTCCATTGTGGAAACAGGTAAAGCAGTAGAAGACGAGGTACAACTTGTTATTACTGATGTTGAAATGCCTCAAATGGATGGACATCATCTAACTAAACGAATAAAAGAAGACCATACATTAGGGATCCTTCCTGTTATCATTTTCTCATCACTAATAACGGATGATTTCCGCCATAAAGGGCAAATTGTAGGGGCAAGTGCACAAATTAGTAAACCTGAAATAAGTGTATTAGTCCAAAAAATTGATGAATTAATCTTATAAAGAAATTGTATAAATAGAAATAATTTGGTTGCATGGAGAAATCGAACATGTTGCCTTTTTTGGAGTGATGAAATGTTGATTGTAGATAAAGCAAAAAGGTTTGCTGAAGAGGCGCATCGTGGGCAACGTCGAAAAATAAGTGGTGACTCATATTTTACTCACGTTGAGAATGTTGCTTTAACACTAGAGAAAGCAGAATTTACTAATGAGGTTGTAGCAGCTGGTTATTTGCATGATGTGATAGAGGATACGGAAACAACTAAATCAAAGCTTTTAGAGTTGTTTGGAGTCGAAGTTGTGCAACTTGTTTTAGCAAATTCAGAAGATAAATCCTTAGAATGGGAAGATAGAAAAGGTGAAACGATTAAAAAGGCTAAAACAGCATCATTGCAGATTAAAGCGTTAATTGCTGCTGATAAGTTAGACAATAGTCATGATTTGCTAACACATTATAGACAACATGGAGACAAGATATGGAGTTACTTTAATCGTGGCTACGATAAACAAGCTTGGTATTATCAAAATCTTATAGAGGCTATTTACCATGGTTTGCCTGCTTCTGAGATACCTTGTTATTTTGATGAATTAAAAAGGAATATAGTGGAGCTGTTTGAAGGGAATTCTGAAGGTGAGTAGGGATTTTCCACTAAAAATTAAACAGAGTTCCATTATCGGTACTCTGTTTAGTATTGAAGATATTAGAAGTGGTAGGTTGAATTTTGGACAAGTTACTCTCAGACCTGAAAAAGATATTTTGACTTAGTTTTTTGTGCTAGCTGCAACAGTCCGACTTTGTGAAAAGCCGGACCTGGTCAGGCGCTTCCGTATTTCATTATTATCGATAGCTCTCCCCAAGTCTTTTAAACACGGGCTTTTCATATGTACGTGTTTTTTTAGACTGTAATGACTTAGGAGGGCTTTTATCTTCTTTCATTCCTACATAATTTTGTAAAAGAATTTTCGCCTTTGCTAATGACATATGTGCTTTGGGATTACGATATGTTTGATTCAAGGATCCTAAATGTGGAAGTTGATCGAAGTCATCTTTTGTAGGAGGCATATGAAAGTAATACTCTCCAGCTGAAACAAGAACGTCAGATTGCTGTTTGCTATATTTTGGATTATTAGAAAAATGAAGTCCTTCTTTTTTTGCTTTACCTTCAAGGACAAGCTTTAGTAAAGCTTTCTTTTTTAATGCATAAAGAAATTTTGGATTTGGTGCGGTTTTTGCATGACGGTTTACTACATAAATTGCTTGTGCGAGGTTTTCAGTTGTTGGTTGTTTTGTTGGATCGAGTCGATTATGATCGTCCATTGTTTCTCTCCTTTTCGTAAACACTTTCAGTTTGAGCCATTCTTAATTAAATTATACTTAGAGAATAGTAAATTGCAACTAGTAATTGGGCAATTAATTGCAAAAATTCATGAAAATTAGATTATCTTTTTAAATTTGCTACTTCAAGTTATCGTTCTTAGAGAAACAATTAAAAAGTGTTTGTATATATGAATAGATAAAAAGAGGATGACTCAAAAGCTAAGGGTCTGACCCCTCAAATAGAGCTTTGACGAAGTAAAAAGATAAAAAGATC
Organism: Bacillota bacterium; assembly: GCA_051750265.1. GTDB lineage: Bacteria > Bacillota > Bacilli > Bacillales > Bacillaceae > Metabacillus. The sequence continues at coordinate 235,351 of JBNJJO010000001.1, forward strand.
TATATATAGGTGGTGATTTAGGATCAGATCCTTATGAGTTATCCTCTTTAAATTGAAGGTATATTTTGACTTGTTTTTGTAGTCCTTTGTTTCCGTTGAATTCTTTTTTCCTTTTCATCAAAAGCTTGGCTTAACTTTGGTAATGTAAAGGCATAAAAGAGAGAGACAATCAAAATAATAATTGCCATTCCATAATATAAATAATCAATTGTTTCAATTATTTTTGGGAATAGGAAGGCAATTAACCCTAACGTAATGGACTGTGATAGCATCATTAAAGGATCAATCCAGCCACTCACTCTACCCATTAATTTGGGATGAACGATTTTAGGCATCCATCCTCCAATTGCTATGTTAATTGGTCCTAAGCATGTTCCAATGATGAAGACAATAACCAAAAAGATCGAAACTTTATCCGTAAAACCTAAAAAGAAAACGAGTAAGCTAGTGACAAATATTGGGAATACAATTAGCTGATGTGGTTTAAACTTAGATGCAATGAGAGTACCGATGCCACTTCCAGTTAATAAACCAAACCCCAGTGATATAGCAAAAAATGATGCGTACCATTCATAGTTATCAGGTGTTAATTCATATTTCATTGTAAACATAGGTAAAATAGCAAATGCACCATTTACTAGGCCAAAAATGAAAAAACCAAATATTAGCACAGCTAACAGGCGATTTTTAATGATATATGTGATCCCATCTTTAAAGTCACTAATTGAAGATTTTATGCTAATATCCTTCCATACAAGCTTCCCGTTAGGAAGTCTTGCTGATGAAGGAATTTTACAGGAACGAATGAATAATGCAGAAATAACAAAGCTAATAAAATCTACTGCAACTGCACCATGTATACCTACAGTTTTATAGATAGCTGCTCCAATTCCGACTCCAAAAACCATAAATATACTAAATAGCATTTGATTTAATCCTGCTGCTTGTGCATATTGTTCTTTGTTCAAGATTCCTTGGACAAGGCTGTTTTCTGCTGGAAAGAAGAATTTTGTCACAGCACTTCGTAAAAATAATACAAGGAAAACCAGTGGAATTGAGTTAAAGAATAAAGCGCCAAATAAAAGAATAGTTAAAGCTGCTCGAATCCAATCACAGTTTTCTGCAACCTTTTTACGGTCAAATCGATCTGCGACGACCCCCACCACAAAAAATACTAAAATGGTTGGTAGAGAATACATAAGCTCAGCTAAAGTTGCATAAGAAGGCTGATGACTAAAATGATCTAATAAATAAAACGCAAAGGCCATATTACCTATTGTTGTCCCCATTTGTGAAAAAAGAGCTGCATAAAACAACTTAACAAAGTTCCGATTACGAAAAATTTTCATTTGTTTTCTCCTTAGATTGCTATATCAGCTACTCGAGCGCCTATCCTCGTAGTACAGGACGTGCAAGTGAAGTCAAGAGAGAGGCCGTCCGTTTTGACTGCCTCTAGGGTCTAATCACTCATGAATAGAAAGTAAAGAACACCTTCTATTCATGTGCGTCTTATTTGTCCGAGGCTGAACAAGGCGATTCCGCTTTTGTCGTCGAATACTATAATTGTCATTATAAGGGACTATTAAGATTTTGAATACGTATCTTTCAAAATCTTAATAAAATCTTAAGGTCTTATTAATACTCTAGTTCCATTAGGAACGATTGATGCAAGCTCTAAAACATGATGATTGTGCATCCTAATGCAGCCAAGAGAGACTGCCTTTCCAATTGAGGAAGGGTTGTTAGTACCGTGAATCCCATAATGAATTTTGGATAAACTCAACCACATCGCACCAAATGGTCCCCCAGGGTTAGGCTCGCGATTAACAATGACAAAATCTCCAACCGGTGTTGCTGTGACCATTTTACCGACTGCAATGGGATACTCCTTAACAACTTGTCCGTTTCTTTTTAGTATTAAACGTTTATTATTTGTAGAAATGTGGATGGAAAAAGGAATGGTGTTGGGATTTGGTAGGTTTGGAATGTTAATGTTTTGTCCTATATAGAGAACATTTGGATTGCTAATGTTATTAGCAGCAATTAATTGATTAATAGTTGTTCGGTAATTCGCGGCAATAAGTGCGAGTGTTTCACCTTTTTTAACAATATGAATCATACAATCCCCTCCTAACATGATGTGTAATACAACCTTTTTACCTTTATATAAAAGTTAATAAGGAAAACACAGTATACCTTATGTTTGAATATGATATAATGTACCTTATTTTATACGATTAAGGGTGTTGAAATTGAACCAAGAAAAGTATGCAATTGTTGATATCGGGTCGAATACGATGCGACTAGTTATTTATTTACGTGATAAAAGCGGTAGATTCAAAGATATTGAAAATGTAAAGGCAGTTGCACGTCTTCGTAATTTTTTAACAGAAGATGGTATGTTGGTGGAAAAGGGTGTTGACATACTAATCAATACTCTACAAAACTTTCAAGAAGTGACAAGGCATCACCAATTAGAAGAAGTAAAATGTGTAGCAACCGCAACGATACGCCAAGCTAAAAATCAACAAGAGATTCTTCAGCGTGTAATGGAAGAAACGGATTTCTCGATGCGTATTTTATCTGAATATGAGGAGGCATACTTTGGTTACTTGGCAGTCGTCAATTCAACAACATTTGAAAGCGGCATCACCATTGATATTGGTGGTGGAAGTACTGAACTCACATATTTTGAAGATCGAAAGTTAATTAGTTATCACAGCTTTCCCTTTGGTGCGCTTTCATTAAAAAAACAATTCGTAAAAGAAGACACTCCAACAGAAGAAGAACTCAATACATTAAGAGCTTATTTAGTAGAACAATTTACATCCCTTGAATGGATACAAAATAAGAGATTACCGATTATTGGAATTGGTGGAAGTGCAAGAAATATGGTGCAAATCCATCAAGAGCACATTAGCTATCCACTAGCCGGTGTTCATCAGTATATGATGAGCAATCAAGATATTAAAGAAGTAAATACCTTTTTGCAATCACTTAGTTTTTCTGAACTACAACGTGTTGAAGGTTTGGCAAAGGATCGTGCAGACATTATAATTCCAGCAATTGAAGTCTTTAAAGGCTTAATGGATATTGTTAAAACAGATAAGTTTGCTTTAAGTAGAAAAGGGTTAAGAGATGGAGTATTCTTTGAAGAGCTAACCAAAGAATTTGGACTATCCGTTTTTCCAAATGTGATCGAAGAAAGCTTTTATGAATTAGCAACAGACTATAATATTAATTTAAATCATGTCTTTCACGTGACAAATAATGCAATGATGATTGCACAGTTATTAAACCAAGTTGGACTTGCTTCAATAAACAAGCAAGATGCAACTCTGTTAAAACGTGGTGCCTTTGTTTATAATCTCGGAACCTATATTGATTCTGAATCCAGTAGTCAACACACTTTTTATTTATTAGCAAATCGAACAATTGATGGGTTGCTTCATAGAGAGCGTATTATCATTGCTCTAATTGCTTCCTTTACAAGTAAGGTGGCATTCAAGCGGTATGTAACACCATATAGTCATTGGTTCTCGAAAGAAGAGCTTGCAAAATACCGTGGAATAGGAGCAATAATTAAGTTCTCCTATAGTTTGAATGCGACGAAAAGAAATATCATTGAACAGATCGATTTGGAAGAAAAAGGTGATGAGCTTCATTTCTACGTTAAGTGTAACAAGGATTGGAAGCCAGAGCAGTATCAAGTAGAAAAACAAAAAAAACATTTGGAGAAACAATTAAAAAAATCCATTAATGTGCAATTTTCATATGAATAAATGAGTTGTAAAGGTGAATATATTCTTGTTAAGAAGTTTCTACTAGACGAAATAAGTCGCCATTTTATTTTCGATGAATAGGTCTATTTTGAAAATTCATAATATCCTTATTTACATAAATATTACTAAAAGTTTACAATAAATTTACAATTTGGTATAAAAGTTAATGCTATCATAAATATTGTAAATAATTGTCGAATAAAAGGGTGGCGTACAGTATGAATACAAAAAATAAAAACGCTATTGACCTTCTAAGTCCAAAATATTATAACAATAGAGAACTTAGCTGGCTTGCTTTTAATGAGCGTGTATTAGAAGAAGCACTTGATGAGCGTAACCCTTTATTAGAGCGGATGAAATTTTTATCAATCTTTAGTTCAAACTTTGACGAGTTTTTTATGGTACGTGTCGCAGGACTGAAGGATCAGGTGAAGGCAGACTTTAATAAACCAGAAAACAAAGCAGGTATGACGCCTAAACAGCAATTACATGAAATTGCCATGAAAACTCATAACCTAGTTGAGTTACAATATGAAGCATTTAATAAAGTTCTTTTACCGAAGCTTTATGAGGAAAAAATTGAGTTTCTTAAAATGGAAAATCTCCCGAAAGAGCAATTGGAAAATATAGAGGATTATTTTGATGAACATATTTTTCCTGTTCTAACTCCGATGGCGGTTGATGCTTATCGTCCTTTTCCAATGCTGTTAAATAAAAGCTTAAACCTTGCAATTGTCATTGAAGATGATGATGAGATTGAAGAAAATCGATTTAAGACAGCAATTGTACAAGTGCCTGCTGTATTAGACCGCTTTGTTCGACTTAATTCTTCAAATGATAAAGTGCAGTTTATCCTATTAGAAGATGTGCTTAGCTATTTTATAAATAAATTATTTAAAGGATATAAAGTAGTGTCTGTCTCTGTTTTCAGAATTACGAGAAATGCTGATATGACGATCCATGAAGAGGGAGCACGTGATTTACTTAAAGAAATTGAAAAAGAATTGAAAAAGCGTAAATGGGGAGCAGCAGTTCGACTTGAAATCCAGCATAAAGGTTTTGATCAAAATATTCTACGTTACTTAACTGAAGAACTTGAAATACATCAAAATGATGTTTATGAAATTGATGGACCTTTAGATTTAACGATATTATTTGGTTTTTATAAAGAGATGGCTAAAATTAGGGAGCATTTAGTATTCGAAACGTTAATTCCACAACCACCACGTGATATTGCTTCAGATAAGGATATATTCGATAAGGTTTCAGAACAGGATGTGTTTTTGCATCATCCATATGAATCGTTTGAACCTGTGGTTGAATTTGTATCTGATGCAGCCGATGATCCAGACGTACTTGCCATTAAACAAACTCTTTATCGTGTAAGTGGAGATTCACCGGTCATTGATGCGTTAAAACGAGCCGCTGAAAATGGTAAGCAAGTAACGGTTTTAGTTGAGCTTAAAGCACGTTTTGATGAAGAAAATAACGTTCAATGGGCTAAGGAACTAGAGAAAGCTGGATGTCACGTTATTTATGGTATGACCCACTTAAAAACACATAGCAAGATCACTCTTGTCGTAAGAAGAAAGAATAATCGAATTGAACGCTTCGTTCATTTAGGTACTGGAAACTACAATGATCAAACAGCAAAAATTTATACCGATATGGGATTACTTACATCAAAAAGGAAGTTTGGTATTGATGCTACAAACTTTTTCAATTACTTAAGTGGATATACCGAAAAACCAGATTTTCATCACTTGTCTGTTGCACCTTTTAACATCCGAAAAGACTTTATCCGTTTAATTGATGAAGAAATTAATTTTCATAAAAAATTTGCTAATGGGAGAATTATTGCAAAAATGAATTCGTTGACAGATAAAGTCATTATCACTAAGCTTTATGAAGCATCAAATGCAGGTGTTAATATTGATTTAATTGTTCGTGGTACATGCTGCTTGCGACCAGGCATTAAGGGTGTAAGTGAAAACATAAAGGTTCGAAGCATTGTGGGAAGATTTTTAGAGCATAGTCGAATCTACTTCTTTCATCATAATGGAGAGGAAAAAACCTTTCTTTCGTCAGCAGACTTGATGACCCGAAATATGGAAAAACGAGTGGAAATTTTATTTCCGATATTTGACGGTGATATTAAGATGCGTGTGAATAGTATTTTGGCTAATGATCTAGCTAATAATGTAAAAGCACGAGAGCAGGATGAGAACGGGGATTATCACTATGTAGTACGAAACAATGATGATCCTGTTATAGATAGTCAATTATTATTGTTTGCGGAAGCATATCAAGTCATGGAAGATGAAGAATAACATTATTTTCATATGGAGTAGCCTCATTCAATTGTTATGATTGAATGAGGCTGCTTCTTCTGTTTTTAAAAGATAAAACGTGTAAACCAATGATCTTTTTGCGATAATCGTAAAAAGTGAGAAGGCTTTGTTGTACATAGAAAGGAAGTTTATTAATGAAGAGAAAGATGTTCAATAGCTACTATGTTGCTGCGGGTGGTGCTGTTGGTTCTTTATTAAGATATATCGTGTCATTTGTTCATTCCTATGAACCATATTCAACTTTATTTGTGAACCTCTTAGGAAGCTTTTTACTCGGTTTTATCACAGCATTTTTCTTGCAAAGAAAAGAACAGGAATGGTTAAAATTAATACTTGGAACAGGTTTTTGTGGAGGATTTACGACGATGTCAACATTTAGCTTTGAATTGACGCTTCTACCTTTGGAGCAAGCCATTCTATATATGAGTTGCTCTGTTGTATTTAGCTTTATTCTTGTTATGTTAGGTATAAAGTTAGCGGGGATGTTGGCTAGAAAGGAGACTGAGAAATGGTAAGTGTTATTATAGGTGGTGCTATTGGTGCTGCTGCTAGGTATTTAGTAGGTGAGTTTTTGCAAACAATTACTCACAATTTGAAGCTGCCACTTTCAATTGTAGTAATTAATATTATCGGTGCTTTTTTGCTTGGGATGTTTGTAACATTTTCAAATGAGCATCATTTATTATTTTTTGCTACAGGCTTTTGTGGAGGATTTACCACATTTTCAACATTTAGTGTTGAAGCAGTGCAACTTATTCAGAAAAAACAATATCTTTTTTGCTTTTTATACATTTTCTTAACAATTAGTGGGAGTGTCGGAGGTCTATTAGTAGGTAAATATATCGTTTCTTGATTAAAGTTATTTAATAGCTACTTACATAGTGGTACTAATAAAAAATAACCTATCGTAATAATAGGATATAAGTTGGGAAGCCGTGAGAGTAGATTCCCAACTTTATCTTTGTTCTTAAGTTGTTAGAAAATCACCCTGAATATAGAGTGAAAACAGTTATTTCAGGAACTGATAAAAATCTAAACGGTAGTCTTGTTGTCCCAAGGCCACGATTAACATATACCTTCATTTTTTCCACATCATACATACCCTCAGAATATACAGTAGAGTATGGAGGTGTAATAAGAGGGCCATAGAATGGAACCTGTATTTGACCACCATGACTATGTCCTGATAATTGTAAATCAACATTATATTTCTTAGCTTCTAGTGCTGCGTCCGGTTCGTGAGCTAATAAGATGTTAAAAAGATCTTTATTTAAATTGCCTAAAGTACCCTCATAGTTTGGTTTTCCTAACATTAAATCATCAATACCTGCAATTCCTATTTTGCTACCATCAATCATCGAAACATTTGCAACTTCGTTTTGCAAAAGGGTGAAACCTGACATCGTAATGACATTTTTATAAATGTCTGTTCCATAGCCACCATGATCGTGATTCCCGTATACAGCATATTTTCCAAACGGAGCATTTAATTTTTCAAGAACAGGAACAACTTTATTAATTTCAGTATATTGATTTGGCTCATCCATTAAATCACCAGTGAAAAAGAGGAGATCAGGAGAAAGCTGGTTTATGTTCGTAACAATTGTATTTAACCTTTTTAATGTAAAGAAATCACTTAAATGTGTATCGCTAAACTGTACAATTTTAAAACCATCAAATGCCTTCGGAATTTTTGGGTCTGTTATTGATTTTTTTACAATATCTAATAATGAAGGTTCAATATATCGTGCATATGTATAACCGCCAGCAGTCGTTAAAAGACTCGCAAAAGAAAAGGAAAGAAGACATTTTAAAAAAGATCTTCTTGAATATAGATTTGTCATATATACCAACCATTCTCCATAGTTTTTATCTAAGATAGGAGACTAACTCCATATTTGAATTTATCTTTATGTCCCTTAATAAACACGACTCTAAAACCTACTTCAACTTGTATCATTTATTAAGATGTTTCACTTTTATTATATCACGGTTTAAATTGTGACTTCTATTTAAAACGGATATGTCATCTAATTTTAAAATGTTAGAAAACAGTGAAAAAATATGGTAAAATAAAATGAATGGTCATTCATTTTTAGTGAGGGGGGATAACATGATGAAGGATAAAGTCATCATTGTAACAGGTGGATCAAGTGGGATGGGGAAAGGGATGGCAAAGCGTTTTGCAGCTGATGGAGCTAAAGTAGTTATTGTTGGAAGAACTCTAGAAAAGCTAGAGGCTGCCCAAAATGAAATAGAGACGTATAAAGGGCAAGTATACCCGATTCAGCTGGACGTTCGTGATGCAGTAAAGGTAACGGAAATGATTAAGCTAGTTGATGAAAAATTTGGTAGAATTGATGCTTTCGTTAATAATGCTGCCGGAAATTTTATATGTCCTGCTGAAAACCTATCAATTAATGGGTGGAAGTCAGTTATTGATATTGTGTTAAATGGGACTTTTTATTGTAGTTCAGCAGTTGGTAAGTATTGGATTGAAAAACAAACAAAAGGTGCAATATTAAATATGGTGGCTACATATGCTTGGAATGCAGGTGCTGGTGTTATACACTCGGCTGCAGCCAAATCTGGAGTATTGTCTATGACAAGAACATTAGCCGTTGAATGGGGAAGAAAATATGGCATTCGAGTAAATGCGATAGCTCCTGGTCCAATCGAGAGAACAGGTGGAGCAGATAAATTATGGGAATCTGAAGAAGCCGCAAAAAGAACATTAAAAAGTGTACCGCTTGGAAGACTAGGCACACCTGAAGAAATTGCAGCACTTGCCGCTTTTCTTCTTTCCGATGATGCTGCCTATATAAATGGAGAATGTATCACAATGGATGGTGGCCAATGGTTAAATCAATTTCCGTTTTAGTGGATGGAAGAAATAGGTGTAAGCATGATTCTTTTTCCATCCCTGTAATATGGTATAATTAAACATATTCTAGATAGATACAGGTGAGGGGATTGCAATGGATCCATTAGATATTATGACGAATTTGGAAAAGGTTGTTCCATACTACCAGGCTATTTTTAGTGCTGATGAACAACGAGTAATTGGCTATGAAGTTTTAGGAAGAATTCAGCTTAAAGATGATATACAAAGTCTAGGCCCATTCTTTCAAGATGAAAATGTTCCAGATGATTATCGGGTTGAGGTTGATGATTTTATTTTACATAATACAATTGAAGAATTTTTGCAAATGAAAGATCCAGAACTTCTTCTTTTTATTAATCGAGACGCGAATTTACTCATGATTGATCATGGTGAGAGCTTTCTTCAAATATTATTAGGGAAACAAAGTTTGGGATTAAAACTTGAGCAAATTGTTTTAGAGATTACGGAACATAATTTTAAGGGTGATGCAGAGCAACTTTATCATCTTTTAACATATTACAGAACATATGGCATTAAAATTGCGATTGATAATATTGGAAAGGCTAGTAGTAATTTAGATCGCATTGGGTTGCTATCACCTGATATTTTAAAAATTGACTTACAGCCATTAAGGCTTACATCACCACCCCAATCTTATTATGACGTGCTATATTCAATCTCACTCTTAGCAAGAAAAATTGGTGCTACACTGTTATATGAGGATATAGAAGTGAATTTTCAGCTTCAATATGCATGGAAAAATGGTGGTAGGTACTATCAAGGTTATTTTCTAGATAAGCCAAAGAGGCAATTTATTAACCGAGATAATTGTAAACAAAGACTGAAACAAGAATTTCAGCATTATATTTCTTCAGAAAAGAAGAAGCTTGAAAGACTTTACCACTTTACAGAAAATTTCCATGAACGAATTCATCAGCTGATAATGAAAATAGGTAAACAATATGAGGATTATAATCAGTTGTTGGAAGAGCTTTCTATTCAATTAGATGATTGTTGTTTTAGAATATACATTTGTGATGAAGATGGCTTCCAGCAATCGGTGAATATATTTAAAAATTATGACTGGGAAATTCAACCACAGTACTATTTGAATAATTGGAGCTGGCGTCCATACTTTTTAGCCAATATCATGAAGATGCGTTTTGATAAAAAAGGTTTTCTGAGTGATGTTTATAGTGATATTGAAAAAGGTGATTTGATCCGTACATTTTCGTACCCACTAAACCAGGATCATTATCTTTTTATTGATTTATCATATGAGTTTTTATATGAACAAGAGGGTTTGTTGTAAAGTGAAACTTCTAATGGAAGTTTTTTTTAACCTGATATTGCAAGCATATTTCAACTTCTTTTGAGTCATCCTATACATAGAAGGGGTGACACGAAGATGAGCTATTTAACTATGGTTCTTGGTGTGATTGTATTATTGGTTTTAGCAACTAGTTTATTTTATACGGTTAGGGTAGGAAAACTTGTTAGTGCGAGAAAATCAAATGTAGATACGCAAATTAATGAAAAAGTTCAAGATCATCCATATATTCGCAACCCTGTTTTTTTGGCATATGTGATCGCAGGATTGCTTGCACTAGCTTTTATTTTTTATTTGGCCAATACGATATATTGGTAACAGCGGATTTGTCCGCTGTTTTTTGTTGTTTATATGATTGGAATTGATTTAAACAATAAGAAAAAAGTGAGAGCAATTAGATATTAGATATTTCTTTATTAATTGACTTAATGGTAGCTAGTTTTTAATTATATTATCCGAAATTAACGTTTTGATCTGTTTATTGCTTATTGGTAATTTAGATTGGTTTTTGTTGAAGGCTGTTTTCGCAAAGATTGTTGCTTTTCGTAAATAACTATACTTTACGGATATAGCCTACCTTCGTGCTCTTTTCGCTTATTTACTAAGTGGTACTCTCTTGAAATTGCTTATAGTTTCTACGATAAAAATCCAAAAGCCGATTTTTTATAAGTCTAAAGCAACAAACTTTTAGAAAAGAGCCTTGTTGAAAGAAAAAAATGTCGAAGAAAGATCAGGTACTAAATAGAAAGACAGTTCACTTTATGGCTGTCTCTTTTTATTTCATTAAATGATGTTCAACACAACTATTTAGTTAGAAAATGAAACACCTTGGTAAGTAATTCATCTAATTGGGTAGAAAAATAATAGGCATAATAGTAGAAAATAAATTCAAGGTGTATAAAAATATTGTCGCTTTTTAAGTTTATTTTACGAACGGTAAATCAGCACTTTTTTCGATTTAGTTGTTAAAATGGGTTCAGGTGAATGAAATGGTTGTCCATTATGTAGGAAATAGAAGAAAGGATGAGTACTTTGAGACAAAAACTTTTGCACTTTAGTCTACTCCTTTTTATTGCCATTTTTTCGTTTTCACAGCAAGCACTTGCAGAAGAACTTGAGGGATCTTCTCGAGAAGAGGTACTGACTTACCTACAAAATGCATTTCATGCACAAATCTCACTAACAGAGAAGCCGAGATCACAAGATGAAATCAAACAAATTTTATCAACGTATTTCGAGAATGAATTGATTGAAAAGTATGTGGAAGCAAATGTTCATCCACTAGATAATCAATTTATCGTGTACGGTACAGACTTCCCGATGTATACAATTCCTTTTTTTACTTATGATGAAAGAACGAAGGTATTAGAACAAGCAAATGAGCGAATGATTTTTGAATTCTTCCCAGCTACTACAGATGGACCAGTTGGATATGATGACCATTATGAAGTGGTAAAAATGTATAAAACAAATGAAGGTTGGAAGATCTATTCAATTGAAAATGAATCAAAGCAGCCTGAAATGATTGGAGAACAAACAACTTTGAATGAAGAAATTACTAAAGGGGAAGGCAATGTAGAAACAGAAGGTGAAATTCAATCGATTGAAAAAGAGTTAAACCATATTGAAATTAATAACAACGAAGAAAACTCAAAAGACCAATCACAGTTGGGACCATTTAATATAGATGCAACATCTTCCTATATAAATCAGTCTATTAAAGAATTAAATGAAGTATTATTTTTTAGTTCTTTTTATTTACAAACGAAAAATATCTTGAATGACTATTTTCTAACAAAAGTCACGGGAAATAAATAATTAGTGAAGGGTGAGATTTCTCACTCTTTTTATAGCAAAAAAGAGAAAATAAACTTTTTTTGAAAAACAGTTGACAATGAAACTGATAATCATTATCATTATAAGTGAGAAAGATAATCAATTCTCCCTAATAAGTAATCAAAAAAAGAATTTGATTAGTCATGAAACTCTCGATTTTCCCCAAACCCCCTTTTAATAGAATAGAATAAAAAAAGCTTGGCTGGTCACCAAGCTTTTTTTATTTTAGGCTTTGTTAGGGTTGATATTGTTTAGATCCAGGTGAATTGTGCCATCCTTATCGTAAGAAAAAGAGGTAAAGCAGATGACGACTTTAGCGAATATCCTAGCTGACGTTTCCGATTTAACAAACAAGGATAAAGAATATTTATTTGAATTTCTTAAACGTTTTTTTACCCCTGAAGCTTCTCAACCAGGTAACTTGATTGGTGAGCTTAGAGAACGTAAATTTTCAAGTGGTTATTCTTGTCGTCATTGTGGAAGTGTGTCTGTTGTTCGCTACGGTAAGCGTAATGGTCGTCAAAGATATAAATGTAAGGATTGTTTTAAAATCAGCAATGACCTAACAAATACTCCACTATATCGGTCCAAAAAAGCTAATAAATGGATTACTTTTATTGAATGTATGTTAAAGGGTCTGTCTCTTCGCGAATCTGCTAAAATTGTCGGTGTTCATTTCACTACCTGTTTTTACTGGCGGCACAAGATCCTATCTGCTTTGGCAAGACAACATACACCTTCTTTTGATGGCATAGTAGAAACCGATGAAACCTACTTTTTAGAGAGCCGCAAAGGAAGAAAATTTATCGCAGATAGAAAACCCAGAAAACGTGGCGGTTCTGCAACCAAGCGAGGTATTTCCTCCGAACAAGTATGCGTACTAGTCGCTAGAGACCGTAATAAAACTACATTATCCAAAGTAGTTGGAATGGGACGGATATTAACTCAACAATTAAATGAATATTTAACACCACTTCTACAATATGATGCTGTACTATGTTCGGATTCTCATCACTCTTACAAGTCATATTCCAAAATAATTGATGTCGAACATATCATCATTAACACGAGTAAAAAAGAGTATGTTAAACGTGGTATTTATCACTTAAATAATATTAACAACTACCATTCCCGACTAAAAAAATGGATGAGAAAGTTCAACGGTGTATCAACGAAATATTTACAACTATACTTGACCTGGTTTCAGTTCCTTGAAAACCGTGAAATGGAAGCAGATTTGAGCAAAAAGAATCTAATGCTCTTTTCAGCCTGTGCATTAGGCACTTGGGAAACAGCAGACACCTTACGATTACGGAAAGAAGCATTCTAAACTCGGAATATACCTAGGTTTAAAAATGCAATTTTCAAAATCAACCTTTATCTATAACAAAGCCTTATTTTAAAAGATAAGAAAAGAGTATAATGAGCGTCTTATTTGCCCGAGGCTGACAAGGTGCTTTCGCTTTTCTATATTATCCCTTTTCTTGAATACCCAAAAGCTCTTCAAGTTTTTGTAAATCAAAGCCTGTTACAACTTGATCATCTACAGTAATTGTAGGAGTTGAGGTTGATTTAAGTTCATAGACTAATTTGTCACGCGCTTCAGTATCTACGCTTACGTCTTTTTCTATGTAAGGTACACTGTGATGGTCTAAAAACTGTTTTACTACCTGACAGGGTGGACAATTAGGTTGTGAATAGACTGTTACCACTTTTTCCATTATGATCTCTCCAAACACTATATTTTAATTAGCAAGATTCTCTTATCAACGGTGGAATAACTTCATTCATTTACTTTCTTAATTTATAAAAATAATCTACAAGGCCCATTGCACAAACAGATAAGTCAAGAGTTAACATATCATATACAGCCGCATCTTTAGAAATAGTTTGCTTACTTAGTGCACTAAAAACGAGTTGTTTTAATTCATCTGTCACAGTTTTTCTGCTTTGCTCAAAAGACCATGAATTCTCATCTGCTAGTGTCTTTTTAGCTGTGTCTATAAACATAGGTAGCCATTTTCTAAGTTCACTAATGACTAAATGAGGATGATGACTAACACCGAAATGGCTAAAATAAATTTTATCAACATTTAACTCTTCAATCATTTTTGCAGATTGTAGCATTGCTTCTGGGTTAAATTGATTTGGTGAGGTTGATGGTAAATAAAATTCAATTCCTTGCTTGAGAAGCTCACTGTAAAAAATACCAATCGTATCACCTGAAAAAATGCCATTGCTGACCGAATCATGTATGCTAAAATGATGATTAGCATGACCTGGTGAATCATAAAAGGTTAAAACTGAATTTTCACCAATATGAATGACATCTCCGTGTTGTTTAATAAGTAATCGGTCTTCAGGGACAGGAACGATCGGGTGAAAAAGACGATCAAAGTCATCTCCATATACTGCTTTAGCTCCGGCAATTAGTCTTGAAGGGTCTGTCATATGTTTCGCCCCCTTTGGATGAACGACTAATTTTGCATTTGGACATTTTTCTAAAAGTAATCCTGATCCACCGGCATGATCTAAATGAATATGTGTTACAATAATAAAGGCTATTTTCTCTAATGGAATGTTGAGCTCAGATAAACCTTCTAAAATATGTGGTATAGAAGGACTTGCTGAGGGTTCAAAGAGTACAACCTTTTCATCCTGGAGAACATAGCAGCTTGTTCGACCTTGCATTCCTAAATCTAAGCTGTCAATAATAGAGATTCTTTCATCAACTGACTTTATGTATGTCAATTTTTTTCCCCCTTGCTAATAAAGCTAGTATTTAAATTAGTTTAAAATAAAACTTTTTTTTGACTGACGAGGGTGAAAACGGGATTTCTTTGGTAATCCCTTCATACATAGTGTAAAATTGATAGGGCACAAAGTAAAGATACTGATTATTGAATCGTTGTTTAGTGGATAGAATGTATGGTAGAGTAAAACAATATTAAATATAAGGAATCAGTTATACGTTAACTCTTCCGGAAGGGGGATATTCAAGTGTCACAACTTTTAGGTATTATTACAAGACTACAAAATTTACAAGAAAATGCGGGTTCTGGTGAGCCTTTACAACGTTTCTTTGAGGTTGAGGGAGAAAAACGTTGCAGTGTGAAATACTTCGATAAGAGTAACACATACGAATTAGAGGTATATCAAAAAGTAGACAAACCTCAGTCATATCAATTTGATAATATTGATATGATTGCTATGGAAATCTTTGATCTGCTCCAATAAAGTGAAACTTCCATTAGTAGGGGTTTTACTGATGGTTAGTTAAACTTATCGGACATTTACTGGCAGTTTTCCTTAGGATTTGACTTCTTTTTTACACTAAGAATCGAATTACTGCCAGTTAATGTGGGGCAAGGAGGCATTATGAGAAAAGACCCAACGGTTATTTGTCCGTTTTGTCAAGAACAGCAACCACTTACCAAATCATTAACAGCACAATCTAATCAAAATGTTATCTTTACGTGCTCTCATTGTCATGAATCAATACGAAACATTGAGACAAGTAAGGGAGAATAGTCATGCCAACTAGGCGTGACTATTTTTTTATGTCTTTTTCTAAAATAGTTAAAGTGTTCATAATTCGCATTGCATAAGACATATATTTTATAAGGAGGCTTTTCGCCTTTGGCTTATGGTTATGTAAATAATTAAGAATGTTTACAAGGAGATGTGATATGAACGAATCTTTCACCTTTTATAATGTCTCTGAAAAACAAATGACTTTTCAAGTAGTGATTGAGCATATAAAAGGCTTTATCTTAAAAGATCCACGTTCAGAATATGTGCTGTCAATTGGCTCGGATTCACATGTTCATCAAAATGAGACAAAGTTTATTACAGCCATTCACCTTCATCGTGTCGGTAAAGGCGCGTGGGGTTGTTTGAAGTCTTATAGTGTAAAACGTCCAATTTTAAGTTTGCGAGAAAAAATTTCGATGGAAACAGCACTTAGTCAAGAAGTTGCTTCTTACTTTATTTCAAAATACTTAAGTGAATTAACCGATTTATTAATACCATTTGCTGATGAAGGAGCGGATTTACTTTTTGAAATTCATTTAGATATTGGCCGAAAGGGTTTGACAAAAGAATTAATTCAGGAAATGACAGGAAGAATTGAAGCAATGGGAATTGAAGCTAAAATTAAACCAGATTCGTATACTGCCTTCAGCTATGCAAATCGTTATACAAAATAAAATACTTCCTTCCTACTATTTTTTCGTGGCAAACTAGTCCATTTTTAGGAAATACTGTTTAGGATCATAAAGTTAACTTGCTTAGATCGCTATTCCTGTCGGAAATTGCGTTTGACGAATACTTTTTCAATTTATTATGCTTAAATTGAACAAACGCAGGCAGGGGGGCATTCGTATGGGAACAACAATTGAGATAATATCATCTGATGATCAAAAGTTATTAATTGAAATCCTATTTAGTCAAAACTATGCAATCGAAATCCTTAGCAGTGAATTAAATGATATTGAAGCGGGTTTAAAAAGCACGGATGATGTTACTTATAATCGGTTAGTTTCTCTTTATGATCGGTTAAGGATAAAATAATTATATTTCATCAAGTAAATATAAATGCTAAAACGTCAATTATTAGTTCCTAATAAAAAGTAAACTAGATACTCTTGAAGGGTATCATTTTTTTATATTCTATTAGAAATGATATCTAATGTACGATAGTCTAAGAAAAAACTAGCGCATTCTCCTATATAAAATCTCCTACTATTTCGACATATTTTAATAATTTCAGCTAATAACTAAATTTGGGAAAATTGCAAGTACATGTAGATAAGTTCAACAAACCATCAGTAGGGGATGAAAAAAACCTCTACTGATGGAAGTTGCGCTTTATGTTATGATAAAATAGGATAATTCATGACCTCTTTCTAATCTAAGCGGTTGAGACAATGTATTTTTAGAGAGGAAGAACAACAATGTTTAGTAGAGAAACCGGTGATTTTATGGATGCAACCATACAAAATTTAATGATTCCAGGTGATAAAGTAGCACACGTCCAAATTGGAAACAATCTAGAGCATGCCTTACTCGTGCTAACAAAAACAGGCTATACAGCCATTCCAGTATTAGACACAACTTTTAAACTACATGGATTAATTGGTATAAATTTAATTATGGATAATATTTTTGGACTAGAGCGGATTGAATTCGAAAAGTTGGAAGATATGAGGGTTGAGGAGGTTATGAATACAGACATCCCAAGGCTGTACTTAGATGATTCCTTAGAAAAAGGACTTGACCTTGTTGTGAATCATAATTTTGTTTGTGTTCAAAATAAGGAGAATGTTTTTGAAGGGATTTTTACAAGAAGAGCAATTTTAAAACAATTAAAAAAGCGTAATGATACGATAAATAAAAGTAATTACGAGTAAATTCTGTGGAAACGGTGTTAATGATAAAAAAACGTTCATAACATCGTTTTCTTTTTGAGAAAAAAGCAAGCCTATTTTCATAGAAATTAATTCAAATAAAGGCGGTAAATTTGTTTTGGGACAAGCATTCATACATAAAAATTCAATGGTAGATAAAAAGCAGACAAAAAGACCATATGTGCTAGCAACCGTCATGCTTGCAATGTTTATGGCAGCAATAGAAGCTACAATTGTCGCAACAGCGATGCCTGCTATTGTATCTGAGTTAGGGGATTTTTCATTATATAGCTGGGTATTTTCTTCATACTTGTTAATGAATGCAGTAACCGTATTAATTTATGGTAAGCTATCAGATTTATTTGGTAGGAAGCCAGTGTTAACGATTGGGATCATTATCTTCTTACTGGGGTCCATCTTATGTGGACTTGCTTCTTCAATGGAGTGGCTTATTTTTGCACGTTTTGTCCAAGGATTTGGTGCAGGAGCAGTTATGCCAATTGCTTCGACAATCGTTGGGGATATTTACACAAAGGAAGAACGAGTGAAAATTCAAGGGTATTTATCAAGTGTTTGGGGGATTTCAGCCATCATGGGCCCTGCTATTGGAGGACTTCTTGTTGAGTTCGTTAGCTGGAGATTTGTTTTTTGGATAAACATTCCACTTGGTATACTCGCGATTATTGGTTTATACCTCTTCCTCCAAGAAAATATTGAAAAACGTAAGCCACAGATTGATTATATTGGTGCAATCCTACTTACAATATCCGTAACATCTTTTATGTTTCTTCTCGTTGAAGGTGGAGTCAGATGGGAATGGCTTTCGATGCCAATCTTCTTATTAGGAGCTTTGTCCATTCTCAGCTTGTGCTCATTTGTTTTGTATGAGCGTAAAGTAGATGAGCCTATGATGCCTTTTGAACTATGGAGTGAACGATCGATCTTAATTGCGAATCTTACATCATTAACAACTGGAGTTATTTTAATTGGACTCTCAACATTTTTGCCAACCTTTGTTCAAGGTGTTATGGAAGAAAAACCGATTGTTGCTGGCCTAACGTTAACAACGATGTCAATTGGATGGCCCGTCGCTGCCATGATATCTGGTCGATCTATTTTAACAATTGGTTTTCGAACAACCTCCATATTGGGAGGAATCTTCCTAATTTGCGGAAGTGTGATATTCGTCATCCTATCTGGAAGTGATAGCCCACTATTTGCTGCGTCAGGTTCATTTTTAATTGGAATAGGAATGGGCTTAACGACAACTGCATTCATCGTCTCGATCCAAAGCACAGTTTCTTGGAATAAACGAGGTGTAGCAACAGCAACAAATATGTTTATGAGAAATGTTGGGAGTACAATTGGTGCTGCCTTGCTGGGTGGTATCTTAAACAGTAGGCTCCTAAGCTATTTATCAAGTAAAGGAGTTGCTGATGAGATGAACCTCGATTCTGCAACAACATTGCTTGACGACACAAAGCGTAGTAGCTTATCGGAGGAAGCAAGAAAGTTGCTTCAAGAGGGGCTAGAGGTTGCGCTAAATGATGTTTATTGGGTTGTTTTTGGGTTTGCTATGTTAAGTTTCATATTGATCGTATTTTTACCGAAGAAGGAAAAGGCTGTTTAAATTCAGCCTTTTTTCTTAATGTTCTTTTCTAAAAGTTTGTTGCTTTTAGACTTATAAAAATCGGCTTTTGGATTTTTATCGTAGAATCTATAAGCAATTTCAAGAGAGTACCACTTAGTAAATAAGCGAAAAGAGCACGAAGATAGGCTATATCCGTAAAGTATAGTTATTTGCGTAAAGCAAGAATCTTTGCGAAAATAGCCTTTATTAATTAACCTATAGCGTATAAGTAAACTTATTAAATGAGGTGTTTTGTAATGCAAACGTCAGAACTTCGTATGCTGGTCGTATTATCAGAGGAAATGAATATGAGGAAAGCATCAGAACGATTATTTGTTTCACAGCCCGCATTGTCACAACGATTACAAACGATAGAGAAATCATGGGGATTTCAAATTTTTATTCGTTCTCAAAAGGGACTTACATTAACACCCGCAGGAGAAAAAGTTATTTCCTTTGCCCGAGAGGTTGTATTGAAAGAAGAAAAGGTTAGGGAACAAATTTTAGAATTAGAAGGAGAGGTGCATGGAACATTAAAGTTAGCTGTGGCATCTATTATAGGCCAACACTGGCTGCCAGAGGTATTAAAAACATATGTTAGAAAATACCCACATGCTAAAATCTCTCTCATTACGGGATGGAGTAGTGAAATTTTAAAAAGCATGTATGAAGATCATGTTCATATTGGGATTATCCGAGGTAACCCAGAATGGAAGGGGATTAAAGAACATCTCCTTACAGACACCCTTTATTTAGTAGATACTGAAATAACTAAAGTAGAGGATGTTTTACATACAGAAAGACCTTTTATTCAATTTAAGAGTGACTCTACTTATTATCAAGAAATTCAAGACTGGTGGCATCGTAAATTCCAAACATCTCCAAAGCGAACAATTGTCGTTGATCAGATCGAAACGTGTAAACAAATGGCGTTCAATGGTATTGGGTATGCAATTCTACCCTCTGTTACGTTAAAGGAAGAGGAGCAAGATATTTTCAAAATTCCATTACTTGATGAGGACGGAAACCCGATTGAACGAGACACTTGGCTATTGGGGTTTGAATCATCGTTTAAATTAAAACAGGTAAAAGCTTTTTTAGATATTGTTAAAGAACATCAATAGCAATATAGAACAAAAAAACAAAAGACAAATTATTCACATGGCTTGTCAAGAATATGATCCTTTGATACAGTAAAGAATGACTGAAATTAAGTACAAGGAGGAAACATACATATGAAAATGATGGATGCAAATGAGATTATCTCATTTATACAAAACAGTACAAAGTCTACACCTGTAAAGGTTTATGTTAAAGGAAATTTAGAAGGTGTTAACTTCGGAGAGTCAGCGCAAACATTCCTAACAGGTAACACTGGTGTCGTGTTTGGCGAGTGGGCTGAAATTCAAGAAGCGATTGAAAGTAATAAAGATAAAATCGAGGATTATGTTGTTGAAAATGATCGTCGTAATTCTGCGATTCCTTTACTTGACCTTAAAGGTATTAAAGCACGTATTGAGCCTGGTGCAATCATTCGTGATCAAGTTGAAATTGGCGATAACGCAGTTATTATGATGGGTGCATCAATTAATATCGGTAGTGTAATTGGCGAAGGTACAATGATTGATATGAATGTTGTGCTTGGTGGACGTGCTACTGTAGGTAAAAATTGTCATATTGGTGCTGGGTCAGTTTTAGCGGGTGTTATTGAGCCACCATCTGCTAAACCAGTTATTATTGAAGATGACGTAGTAATCGGAGCAAACGCGGTTGTATTAGAAGGTGTAACGGTTGGTAAAGGTGCGGTTGTAGCAGCTGGTGCAATTGTTATCGATGATGTAGCACCATATACAGTTGTTGCCGGAACTCCTGCTCGCAAAATTAAAGATATTGATGAAAAAACGAAGTCTAAAACAGAAATCAAACAAGAATTAAGACAATTATAAGATAGAAAGGCGTGGATGGAAAATCCACGCCTTATGTATAGGGTGGTATTATTATGCTAAAAGAAGAATTAATAAAAATTCGCCGTGATCTTCATCGAATACCTGAAATTGGTTTTCAAGAATTTAAAACACAGCAATATTTATTAAAGGTTTTAAGTCAGTTTCCTGAAGAGAGAATTGAAGTTAAGACTTGGAAAACAGGGATTTTTGTTTTAGTTAAAGGAACAAATCCTCTGAAAACGATCGGATATCGAGCAGATATTGATGGATTGCCAATTACAGAGGAAACAAAATATGATTTTCAATCCGAGCATCCTGGGTATATGCATGCTTGTGGACATGATTTTCATATGACGATCGCCTTAGGAATTCTCTCACATTTTGTAGAAAATCCTGTTGCGGATCATGTATTGTTTTTATTTCAGCCAGCAGAAGAAGGACCCGGTGGAGCGGAACCGATGCTAAATAGTGAGATTGCGCAAACGTGGAAACCAGATATCATTACAGCTCTTCACATAGCACCAGAACTTCCAGTTGGGACAATTGCAACAAAACCTGGTTTGCTTTTCGCAAATACATCTGAGTTATTCATTGATTTAAAAGGAAAAGGTGGACATGCTGCATATCCGCATACAACAAACGATATGGTGGTAGCTGCATGTTCGCTAGTGACTCAGCTTCAAACGATAGTTGCACGAAATGTTGACCCATTAGACAGTGCGGTCATTACAGTTGGAAAAATCACTAGTGGAACCGTTCAAAATATAATTGCTGAAAATGCAAGACTAGAAGGAACAATTCGTACCCTATCAGTTGAATCAATGGATAAGGTTAAAGAGAGAATTGAAGCGATCGTAAAAGGTGTAGAAATTGGTTACTCATGTAAAGCGGTGATTGATTATGGTTCTATGTATCATCAAGTATATAATGAAGAAGCGTTAACTACTGAATTTATGGAATTCACTTCTACTAACACAGACTTCAATGTAAAAGAGTGTAAGGAAGCGATGACTGGAGAAGATTTCGGGTATATGGTTGATCAGTTTCCCGGTTTTATGTTTTGGTTAGGAGTTGGCTCTACATACGGTTTACACCATGCTAAGTTAGAGCCTAATGAATCAGCGATAAATGTTGCTGTAGAGCTAATGAGCAAGTATATTGAATATAAAGCAAATCAAAAATAATTGAAGTATATTTTATCCATCCATGTACACAATACATTTAGGAGGTGGATAAACAATGCCAAAAATCGGTGTAGAACAATCATTATCTGATGTAACAGAAGCTTTACAACAAAAAGGCTATGATGTTGTCCAATTAACTAACGAAAGTGATGCACAAGGTTGTGACTGTTGTGTTATATCAGGACAAGATGCAAACGTAATGGGCATTAGCAATGCAGTGACTGCTGGATCTGTTATTCAAGCTAGTGGCTTATCAGCTGATGAAATTTGCCAACAAGTTGAAAGCAAGATTAATCGTTAATAAAAAACAGGGAAAGAACACCTTTAAGTGCTCTTTCCCTGTTTTTTTATGCGCTCTTGTTTGCAGAATCATATGTAACAAAAAAAATTAGCCACCTAATGTGATAGACAGATTTTTCCGTAGCGTAAAGGACAAAAAGGGTCTCAGAGGCAAAAAACTTGAATTTTACTCAGTAGTTAGGGAATAATGTAATTTGTTAAAGGTAATTTTGAGATTGTATTTCTTAAAATAATTATTATCTAATATTGACTAAAAAGGAAGCTTGTCCTATAATGGTCTCTGTATTGAAGACAAAACGTATATTGAGAATGATACATTTTATTCTCAATTAGAAAAGCCAAATAACTTGGCGAAAATTATTTGGAGGGATACATAATGGCAGAACGTATGGTAGGAAAACAAGCTCCACGCTTTGAGATGGAAGCAGTATTAGCAAACAAAGAATTCGGTAAAGTAAGCTTAGAAGAGAACATGAAAAACGACAAATGGACTGTTCTTTACTTCTATCCAATGGACTTCACTTTTGTATGTCCAACAGAAATCACTGCATTATCAGATCGTTATGACGAATTTGAAGATTTAGATGCAGAAGTAATCGGTGTTTCTACTGACACAATCCATACACATTTAGCATGGATCAAAACTGATCGTAAAGACAACGGCTTAGGAGATTTAAAATATCCTTTAGCTGCTGATACAAACCATGCAGTTTCACGTGAATATGGTGTGTTAATTGAAGAAGAGGGTATTGCACTTCGTGGATTATACATCATCAACCCAGAAGGTGAACTACAATATTCTGTCGTTAATCACAACAACATTGGACGTAGCGTAGACGAAACACTTCGTGTACTTCAAGCACTTCAAACTGGTGGACTTTGCCCAGCAAACTGGAAACCAGGTCAAGCTACACTATAATTCGTAAAAGACAGGTTATTAAAAGAGGCTGACAAAGGAAATATGTCAGCCCCTTTTTAAATGTAAGAAATTATCAGTTTTTTGTACTTAGTTTTCATGTTTAGCTACAGCAGTCCGACTTTGTGAAAAGTCGGATGCCTGGCCTCAGATCGCACAGACGTGCAAGTGCAGTTAATATGAAAGGACGTCGCGTTTTTGACTGCCTCGGGGTCAAAGCCGCCCCATAATTGAAGGCAAAGAACACCTTCTATTATGGTAAGTCTTATGCCTATCGAGAAAGCAAGGCGCTTCCGCTTTTCTAATTTGGAGGGAAGATAGTGAAATTACGTGAGCCAATGCCAGAACTTACTGGTGCTACGGAATGGTTAAATGGTGAGGTTACAAGAGAACAATTAATTGGAGAGAAGCCAACTCTTATTCATTTCTGGTCAATCAGCTGTCATTTATGTAAGGAAGCAATGCCACAAGTAAATGAATTCCGTGATCAATATAAGGATAAATTAAATGTTATTGCTGTTCACATGCCTCGTTCAGAAGATGATCAAAATATTGATGAAATTAAAAAGGTTGCATCAGAGCATGATATAAGCCAACCAATCTTTGTTGATAATGAGCATAAATTAACTGACTCCCTAGAAAATCAGTATGTACCGGCGTACTATGTTTTTGATAAAGATGGAAAGCTTCGTCACTTCCAAGCTGGTGGAAGCGGAATGAAAATGTTAGAAAAGCGTGTTAATCGCGTTTTAGCAGAGCTTGAAAATGCTGAATAAGTATGATAAATGAAAGAAGTCGGTTGCCGTCCGTATGGTAACTGGCTTTTTTGCAAAGTGATTATGTTCGTTCAATGAGAGGGATTTTTTATGGAGCTTATTGTGTGATATGTCACAACTTTTTTTAGCTTATTACGGGTAAAATTATTTGGAGGGGGAGGTGAATTGTTTTGTCTGAAACAGTGGGAGTATTATTAGCTGGTGGAGAATCTCGACGATTTGGTCACCCGAAAGCATTTGCGAGATTTAAAGACAAATCCTTTTGGGAACACTCTTACATTGCTATGAAAGAGGTAACAGATCATCAAATGATTATCAGTCATCCGAACTTGATTGATCGTTTTAATGAAGTGGCAACGTGTCTTGTGCTAAAAGATGATGAAGAAGTAAAAGGTAAGGGACCATTGGCAGGAATCTATACTGCTATGAACAATAAAAAAGCAGAATGGTATGTTATTTTATCCTGTGACGTGCCTTTCATAACGGAACATACTATTCGTAGCTTACTAGACTTGAGACAGCCGAATATAAAAGCGATTATTCCAAAAATAAATGGTAAGCTCCATCCGTTAATTGGAATTTATCACCATTGTATTTTTTCTACGATTGAAAAGCAGCTTTCGAAACATAAGTACAAAATGGTTTCTCTTCTTGAGGAAATCGATGTATTATATGTTTCTGAAAAGGATATATGCGTTGAATTGAAGATTTTCAGTAATATAAATTCACAAGAAGATTACACTCAGTTACTAACTAATGATAAAATATCAGAATCTTAAACAAATTGATATACATAATGGATAAGACCGGAGTGATTGGATGGTAGAGAAAAGAAGGCCATTAGCTGTTAGGGAAGCAATAGAAAAGGTTTTAAGTTATTCAGTTCATGGAGAGAGTGAACGAGTTTCTTTGCAAGAAAGTTATGAGAGATTTTTAGCAGAGGATTTACTTGCTGACCATCCTGTACCACCTTTTGACCGCTCGCCATATGATGGATTTGCAATCCGTTCAATTGATACAAAACAAGCAAGTGCAGATCAACCAGCCGAATTTGAAATCATTGACGAAATAGGTGCTGGTAGTGTTAGTGAGTATACACTAGGGGAAATGCAAGCAATTAGGATCATGACTGGGGCACAAATACCAAGCGGCTGTGATGCTGTCGTCATGCTAGAATTAACGAAAGTGTACGAGAAGGCTGATAAGGTAATGATGTCAATAAAAAGGCCCTTCAATAAAGGAGATAATATATCTTTTAAAGGGGAAGACACACAAAAGGGTAGTATCTTAGTAAAAAAGGGGTCCTATATTTCACCAGGTATTATTGCGCTTCTTGCTACATTTGGTTATGCAAAAGTATCTGTTGTTAAAAAACCATCAATAGGAATCATCGCTACGGGTAGTGAGCTTCTAGATGTAGGCGAACCACTAGTGCCTGGTAAAATAAGAAACAGTAATTCATTTATGATTGAAGCACAAGCCAGAAGAAGTGGAGCAGAACCTGTTTATTTAGGAAAGCTAATGGATGACCTTGATGAATGCTATGAAGCTGTAAAAAAGGCGTTGCAAAATGTAGATTTTCTTATCACAACTGGTGGTGTTTCAGTAGGGGATTTTGATTATTTACCAGAAATTTATAAACGGTTAGGTGCGAAGGTATTATTTAATAAAGTAGCAATGAGACCAGGCAGTGTAACAACAGTAGCAGAATATAACGGGAAATTACTATTTGGACTTTCAGGTAATCCTTCTGCATGCTATGTTGGCTTTGAATTATTTGTTCGACCCATCGTGAGAACCTTTTTATCATCTAAACGCCCTCATCTTCAGAGAGTAACAGCTGTTTTAGGAAAGGACTTCTTAAAGCCGAACCCTTTTACTAGATTTGTAAGAGGACAGATCTCATTAACTGAAGGGAAAATAGTGGCTTCACCTGTTGGATTAGATAAATCGAATGTTGTAACATCACTTGCTGATGCAAATGCATTTATCATTTTGCCAGGTGGGACTAGGGGTTATCAGACGGACGATTGTGTAGATGTATTGCTAATTGATGATCAAACAGGAAGTGATACATCATGGGCAGAGTCCTTCAAGTAGTTGGCTATCAAAATAGTGGTAAAACAACATTCGTTGTGGACTATATAAAAGCAGCTGTAAAACATGATCTAAAAGTAGGGACGATAAAACATCATGGACATTCAGGGGCAATCAAGCTTGATGATCAGCAAAAGGATTCAGGGAAACATCGGCAGGCTGGTGCACATGTGTCAGTTGTCGAGGGTAATGGTGCTTTCGTACTTACATCAGAAAAATTATCTCTATCATTGCAACAATTGCTATCATTGTATTGTCAGTTCGATTTAGACGTTATTATTGTTGAAGGGTTTAAGTCAGCATCTTTTCCAAAAGTTGTTCTTATCCGATCACAAGAAGATTTGCCAATGCTGAATAAGCTTTTGAATATTTGTTGTATTATTGCGAGTTTTCAACTTCCTAAAGAAATAATAGAAAAATACCGAACCTTTTATCAAACGAAAGATAGCATAGAGTGGCTATTAACAAATAAAGTGGGTGAAATCATTGGATAAGTCTTTGTTTGAGATTGTGCAGGAACCTATTTCAATAGAAGAAATTACGAATAAGGTTATTCGAAACGAAGCAGGAGCAGTTACTACCTTTGTTGGAACCGTTAGAGAATTTACATATGGGAAACGAACGATATCATTGGAATACCAAGCCTATGAAAAAATGGCTGTGAAAAAGCTAGAACAGATCAGTCATGAAATAAATGAAAAGTGGAATGATGCGAAAGTAGCGATTACTCATCGAATTGGCAAATTAGAAATCTCAGAAATTGCGGTTGTAATTGCTGTTTCTACTCCACATCGGAAGGATGCTTATGAAGCAAACGAATATGCGATTGAACGGATTAAACAAATTGTCCCAATTTGGAAAAAAGAGATATGGGAAGACGGTGAGTCATGGATTGGTGATCAATTAGAAAAAACACCATATCCAAAAGGAAAACCATTAGAGGGGCTGTAAAGCATGATTAAAGTATTGTTATTTGCCCATTTGCAGGAAAAAGTGGGACAAGAAAGCTTAGAGATTGAACATTCTTCTATGACTGTAAAAGAATTAAAAGAATTAGTTGGAACTAAATACACACTAGGTTCTTTGGAGCATGTGATGGTAGCTGTGAATGAAGAATACGCACTCGATCAGGACTTTATTCATTCAGGCGATGTTGTAGCGTTGATTCCGCCGGTAAGTGGTGGTTAATCGGATGAAATTAACGAGTTACGTACTATGTTTCCTATGTTTCCTCTTTTTTGCGATGAGTTGTTCGTCACCTTCAACTGATCACTCAGAGATCAAGCTAACAATCTCAGCAGCAGCTAGTTTAAAGGATGCATTAGAGGAAATTGAGGAAGTGTACGAACAGCAAAATGAGGTTGATCTTCTCCTGAATTTTGCTGCATCTGGTACATTGAGTAAGCAAATAGAACAAGGTGCTCCAGTTGATGTATTTCTTTCTGCGGATGAAGATAATTTTACTAGCTTAGTAAAGAAAAAGCTTATACATAAGGATGAAGCCATTCACTTACTAAAAAATGAGCTTGTATTAATTGCGCCTATGAATTCTAATCTTGCTTCTATTGAAGATATAATCAAAGCAGATAAAGTTGCGGTCGGCATTCCGGAAACTGTTCCCGCTGGTAAATATGCAAAAGAAGCCCTTGAAAATCTTGGGCTGTGGAAGCAACTAGAGGATCATGTTATCTATGCTAAAGATGTTCGCCAAGTATTGTCGTATGTTGAAACAGGGAATGTATCTGCTGGTGTTGTTTACAAAACAGATTCTTACATAACTGATAAGGTTAAAAAAGTAACAACAATAGATTCTACTTTACACTCGCCAATAGTTTATCCGATTGGTGTCGTTCATTCATCAAAACATAAAGAAGAGACTAGCGATTTTTATGATTATTTGCAAAATGAAAAAGCGATGAGTATCTTTAGAAAATACGGGTTCAACGCAGTAGATGAGGGGAAAAGATGATTATTGATTTCTGGGATCCCATTTTATTATCGATAAAAATAGCATTAATCGCAAGTATCGTTGTTGTCATCGTTGGTACTTTTATTGGAAGATTTATGGCGAAAAACAAGTTCAAAGGTAAAATGTTACTTGAAACTTACCTTATTTTGCCATTAGTCCTCCCTCCATCTGTTATCGGTTTTTTCTTAATTGTAATATTTGGAATGAATAGCCCGGTTGGTCAAGCAATACAATTTCTATTTAATGAACCGATCATTTTTACATGGTGGGCAGGGGTTGTTGCATCAGTTGTAGTAGCGTTTCCTCTTATGTATCAGGTGACAAAGGCAGGGTTTGAACACGTTGATTCCGATATAGAAGATGCAGCCCGAGTGGATGGGGCGGGTGAATCATCTGTTTTTATGTACATCTCATTACCATTAACGATGAAATATATCATTACTGGATTTGTTTTAAGTTTTACGAGGGCTTTAGGAGAGTTCGGTGCAACGCTCATGTTTGCAGGAAACATTCCTGGAAAAACTCAAACTGTATCAACAGCGATTTATGTGGCAATTGATAGCGGGAATATAAAGATGGCTTGGTTGTGGGTAATCTCTATGATTGTTATTTCTGCTAGTTTATTATTCTTTGTTCAATTGCTTACAAAACGCATATGAATTATTTCCGCCACCATTTAAAATGAAGGAAAAATTGATTTTCACTACAAGCCCCACTCCAATACGGTGGCGCGAACGAAGCAAGCACGATATTAGTTATTGATGCTAACTTAGTCTATTTTTGAAATAGGATGGTTATCATAATAAGTTAGCGTAGTTCCGTCCCCATTTCCTTCATACAAAACGAATATAACGTTATCAAGTCACTATTAAAAATGAGAGAAAAACTGAGTAATTCTACAAGCCCGACTTCAATATGGCGGCGCGAACGGAGCAAGATCTATAAAAATTTATTGATGCGAAACTCTAATTTTGCAATAGGGTGTTTATACGAATAAATGAGCGAAGTTCCGAACCCATTTCCTTCATACAAAACGAATATGACGTTATCACATCACCATACATAATGATCTTTTTACAAATAATGTGTTTACATTGACAATAGATTACAATTCGGTTATAGTAAAAGATGTGCTTATTTATCGGACTTCACTATTTTTTAGTGCAATGTGAATGAAATGTTTTCTGGATGTGACCTATTAATATTGGTCTTAACTAAAAAATCACGGATGCGTTGATCAATTCACACTGGCACGGACTAGGAGCCGTAAGGACGAAAGAGAGGTAGGGCTTTCGTTGTTTTGAATTTTTGCAATTTCAATAATAGAATTTAATAAAAAATAAATAGATTATAAGTTTATTTTGAATTAACAAATATGGAGCTATATAATTCACGTATTATAAAGTTTATCTACTCCGTACTTTGATATTCTCTATAATATGTGAATTGTTATTTACCAAGTAAATAGAAGTAACATATTAATAAATCTTTGGAGGTTTCACTCATGAAAACTACAGGTACTGTAAAATGGTTTAATTCAGAAAAAGGTTTCGGATTTATCGAAGTTGCAGAAGGAAACGATGTATTCGTTCACTTCAGCGCTATTACTGGTGAAGGTTTTAAAACGTTAGAAGAAGGACAAAAAGTTGAATTCAACATCGTTGAAGGTAACCGTGGTCCTCAAGCTGAAGACGTAGTAAAATTATAATAAGCATATAAGACTGGCTATCAATGATAGTCAGTCTTATTTAATAGGTAAGAAAATATAAGTTTTTTGTACTTAGTGTTTGTGGTCTAGCTGCAAGTGCCGGCAAGAGGTAATGCTGATCAATGTGCTTGGGCTTTTCTTATTGCTCCATCAAACTATCAACCGGTACATCCTTTTCCGCTTGAGGATTATTTAGCGGGTAGATCCTAGCAGTTCCTTGATTTTCATTAACAGATTGTATGTAAATACCTTCTCCTTGATATTGAACGTTCATCATATCACCTGATTGTGAAATTTCCTTAGCTCTTGAAACATCCATTTTCTTTTTCTCCTCCTTCATTAAAAATCACTCCAAAGGGAGTCCCTTTTTACATTGCCCGATTTTCGATAAACTATGCGGTGAAAATGTATAACTTATGATAGCATTTTTAGGAATTTAAAATATATTTGCTCGTGGGCTTTCTTGTGTTATCTTGTATAAAGAGAAATATTCAAGGGGGATTAGATTTGCTAAGTTCTATTATTTTTTTGCTTTTTACAATCTCTTGTTTTTACATGTTATTGGTAAATTATCAAAAAAGAACAGATATAGGTATGTTCGATGAAACTTTCGTTCAATCATTTATTAAAAAATATGGTGGAAACACATTATCACATCTCCTTTTTTTACAGGATAAACGAGTATATTCTGCTCAAAATGATTCGGTTTTGATTTCTTATAGACAAAAAGGAAATAAATATATTGTACTTGGAGATCCGATTGGTAACGACGCTAGACTTGAAGATGGACTAGATGAATTCCTTGATTATGCTACTAAGCAACGAACAACTCCGGTCTTTTATCAGGCTAGCGAACGATTCATGTCTTTCTATCATGATCGAGGCTTTCGATTTTTTAAAGTCGGTGAGGAAGCCAAGGTTTGCTTGAAAAGTTTTTCGATTGAAGGTAAGAAATCAGCAAAAATACGTACGACGAAAAATAAATTTACAAGAGAAGGTTATGTATTTTCAGTTGTCTATCCACCATTTAGTTCAGAACTCTTAAAAGAGCTTAGAAATGTCTCTGACGAATGGTTGGCTGAGCGAAAAGAAAAAAGCTTTTCAGTTAGTTCGTTTCGAGAGGACTATGTTGATCTTTTCACGGTTTCATTATTACGAAATGATGCAGGTCGATTAGTTGCGTTTGCGAGTTTACCTTCTGATAATAAAGATGCAGAAACGATTAGTATTGATTTAATGAGATATACAAATGATTGTCCATCAGGAGCAATGGATATGGTTTTTCTATCAACTATACTGTGGGCGAAGGAAAAAGGATTTGCATCATGCAGCTTAGGAATGTCACCTTTATCGAATGTAGGGTCACAAGAAGGTGCTCATATTAGAGAGAGAATGGCAAGGTATGCGTTTTTAAATGGCTGTAAATTTTACAATTTTAAAGGGTTACGAAGCTATAAGGCTAAATTTGCTACAGATTGGACACCGCGTTATCTAGTCTATAAGAACTCATTTTTGTTGATATTAGTTATTAAACTTTTGTTGATTGTTAGAAAAGAGCCTGAACCGAAACAGTGGTTTTTGATGAAAAAGTTTTTTAGTGATAAAAAAGCAGTGTAAGCTAAAAAAGGACTTCCTTCTCAAAATCAGAGAGGGCAGTCCTTTCGTTATGTATCGTATTAAAAATACTACAATTGATCAACGAGCTGCTGACAATATTGTTGAACTTCCATCTCTTCATCTTCTTCCAATGCGAAATCAAAATAACGTTCTGTTGTATTCTCAAAGAAATTATATTGAGCAATCTTCGCTTTCTCGTCTTCAACAGCGTAAATAAGCTTAAGTGTGATACCGTGCTCACTATAAAGTTCATCTTCTTCATCCATTTCTAGTGTGAGGAAGATTTCATATCGATTACCTGATAGGATATTAAATGGATCTTCTAACTTCTCAATTCTCGATTCAATAATATTCATCATTTAGTTACCTCTTTTCTTTTGAAACCTTTTAATAACAAGTCAAAATCATTTATTTTAATTCATTGTTATTATAGCCTTTTTCGGATAACAAGCCAAATAAAATTGGAGGGATGTTTTTGAGAATTATTGTAATTGGTGATACGCATATTCCGAAACGAGCTAAAAAGCTGCCAATTATCATAGAAAACGAATGCATGCAGGCTGACTTAATTATTCATGTTGGGGATTGGCAGACAATGGAAGTGTTTACGAAACTTGCACAGCTTGGTAAGGTAGAAGGAGTATATGGAAATGTCGACAGTCCGGAGTTGGTAGAACTTCTTCCTGAACAAAAACTTTTCTCGATTAATGGGTTTGAAATTGGGATTATTCATGGACATGGTAAATCACAAACAACTGAAAAACGAGCAATAGCTGCCTTTAAGAATTCAAATGTAGATTGTATACTCTTTGGTCATTCCCATATTCCAGTAAAAAAGTATATAGGTGATACGCTTCTTTTCAATCCAGGATCTGCAACGGATAAAAGAAGACAGCCGTTATATTCGTATGGGATACTAAAAGTAACTGATAAAATTATTGCAGAGCATATATATTTCGAGGATAAAAGCTAGGTAAGAATAAGAGGAATAGAATATGAATAACTGCCTAACATGTATGTAATTTCGTATGCTAATTTATCAACTTTTGGAGAATGCTATTAAATAGCTGCTTTTTCTCAAGAGTGAATCGATGAATTGTTGTGTAAAAATAAACTCATTTATCCTCTTCCATCTTTAATTGTATTTATTGGTCGGTGCACATCCTTGTCAATAAGGCAGCATGTTATTTACGTGCAATCTTCATGTTTATTACAGGAAAAGGAGTACGATTAATGGAAAAGGTCTCAAAGGTATTTTGGATATCGATCGTGATTACATCGGTTTTCGTTGGTTGGGGTGTTATCGCACCAGACCAACTTGGAGTAATCATGGATCAAACGAAAGCTTTTTTCTTAAGTAGCTTTGGTTGGTTTTATCAACTGTCTGCAACATTCTTTTTAATTTTTGCTATTTTTTTGATCTTTAGCAAATATGGGAAAATTAAATTAGGAGCAGATGATGATAAGCCTGAATTCAAGCGTTCTACATGGTTTGCTATGCTGTTTAGTGCAGGCATGGGAATCGGGCTACTATTTTTTGGGGTATCAGAGCCTGTCTCTCACTTTGCTAGTCCTCCAATTGGAGATGGTGGAACCGGAGAAGCAGCGAAGGTTGCCTTGCGCTATACCTACCTACATTGGGGATTTCATGCATGGGCGATATACGCTGTCATAGCATTAGTGTTGGCCTATAATAAATTCAGAAAGAAACAACCTGGTTTGATGAGTGTTACATTAACACCGCTAATAGGGAAACTATCAACTGGCGTAATCGGAACAATTATTGATGTGGTCGCTGTATTTGCTACTATTTTTGGAGTAGCGGCATCTTTGGGATTAGGTGCAGCTCAAATTAATAGCGGTCTTAGCTATATCACTGCTATTCCAAATAATTTCACAGTGCAGTTTATCATTATTGCGATTGTAACTGTATTGTTCATTTTATCAGCAGGTACAGGGATTCAAAAAGGAATTAAGTTTTTAAGTAATGCTAATTTGGTGTTAGCTGTTATCCTTTTATTCTTGATCTTGTTCCTTGGTCCAACACGTTTTGTATTAGACTTGTTTACAACTACACTTGGTAGTTATGTGCAAAACTTGCCTAGTATGGGCTTGAGACTAGCGCCATTTAATGAAGAAGACGCATCATGGATTCAAGGGTGGACGATCTTTTATTGGGCATGGTGGATTGCTTGGGCTCCTTTTGTTGGAACATTTATTGCTCGTGTTTCCAAAGGTAGAACGGTTAGAGAGTTCATGATTGCCGTATTAATCATTCCAACACTTGTTTGTGCATTCTGGTTTGCGGTTTTTGGTGGCACAGGAATTTATTTTGAATTCTTTAAAGGTTTGGATGTTAGTGGCCAAAGTTTAGAAACGGTTTTGTTTTTCGTGTATCAACAGCTTCCATTAACTGGCTTGTTAATTATCGTAACATTAATGTTAATTACTACCTTTTTTGTCACGTCAGCAGATTCGGCTACTTTCGTTTTAGGAATGCAGACGGCACATGGTAGTTTAAACCCTCCTCTATTTGTAAAGGTGACATGGGGGTTTTTCCTATCAGCATCTGCAATTGCATTAATGCTCTCAGGTGGATTGAATGCCATGCAAACAGCGATTATTGTTAGTGCATTCCCGCTGACATTTGTTTTACTTGGGATGTCCTTCTCGATCTTAAAGGACTTTAAAGTAGAGATAAAAAATAAAAAGAAGTTGAACTCCAAAACAAAATAACATCAAAAAAGGTTAAGCATCTAACAAAAGTGAGATGCTTAATCTTTTTTTTAGCATATTTAGTTGTAGAAAGCCCGAAACATCACATCTAAGTGATTATATGTTAGATTTTCTAACATAGAATTGTAGAAAACTTACCAAAACCGGTTGACAGTTTGAGAAAAACGTATAAAATAGTAAATAAGAACGGGATGTTATATTTTCTTACATCTAAAAGTTGCTAAATTATACAAGGGAGGAAATACAATGGACACAATGTTTTTAATGAATAGTTTATGGGTTATGCTAAGTGCAATTTTAGTTATTTTCATGTTGGGTGGATTTATTTTACTTGAGGCAGGATCAACTAGAATGAAAAACGCAGGTCATATTGCGGGTAAAACAATTTTCACTTTCGGTTTGGCATCTTTAGTTTTCTGGGCAGTCGGATATGCATTTATTTTTGGAGGCAATGGGAACTTTTTAGTAGGTCTAACGGATTTCTTCTATTCTGGATATCAAATAGAAGGAATGGGGTTATCTTCATCTATTTTCTTCTTATTCCAATTAGCTTTTGCAGGCATTTCGATTACAATTGCTTTAGGTGGATTTGCTGAACGTGCGAAACTTTCGGTGTACCTAGTATTTACAGTTTTATTCTCAGCGCTTATCTATCCAGTAATCGCACATTGGATTTGGGGTGGCGGTTGGTTAGCAGAGCATGGAAAACAAGATTTTGCTGGTTCAACAGTGGTTCATTTAACGGGTGCAATGGCAGCATTAGCGGCGACTATTCTTTTAAAACCACGTATTGGAAAATATAACAAAGACGGTTCGGCGAATAATATTCAAGGTCATAATCAAGTGTTTACAGCTTTAGGAGTATTGATTTTATGGATTGGTTGGTTTGGATTTAATGCAGGTAGTACTGTAGCAGTTGATGATGGCTTCTTCGGTTTTGTTGCTTTAAACACGAACTTAGCTGCAGGAGCAGGAGCAGTGTCAGCACTTATTATTTCTTGGATGGTATTAGGGAAGTCAGATATCCCAACAATGTTAAATGGAGCATTAGCTGGGCTTGTAGCTATAACTGCATCATGTGCGTTTGTTGATACTTGGGCAGCGGTTGTTATTGGTTTCATTGCTGGAATTCTTGTATTCTACAGCGCTAGATTCTTTGAAAAGAGAAAAATTGATGATCCAATCTTTGCACTATCTGTTCATGGTGTAGCAGGAGTATGGGGAACATTATCAACTGGTTTCTTTGCAACACCGGAACTTGCGTCAGTTGGCTTACCAGGATTATTTTACGGTGGCGGATTTACACAACTAGGCGTACAATTAATGGGTGTAGCTTCATCTGGTGTATACGCATTTGTTGTATCATTTGTGATTTTAGCAATTGCGAAAAAACTTATGAACGGATTACGTGTATCAGAAGAAGAAGAGATTATGGGCTTAGACATAAGTGAACATGGGAGCTATGGTTATCCTGAATTATTTGTATCTAAAGATCAAAATGTTGGCTCATAAACAAGAAGCTTGGTCTAGTACGCGCATTTTGATAAATGGTGAGGGAGTGTCTCTCATGCATGAATTTGATTCGTATGAGTCAATTAAAAAATGGAAAGATGATCATATCCATCAATTTGAATTAGACACGAAAAGATTAAATGAATTTCATGATGAGATGATGAGGAGTGCTAGTAAGTTAGCACTCTTTCATCTTGAAAACACGTATGGTTTACCACCATGTAAATATACTTGGTTCGTTATGGGTAGTGGGGGTCGCCTTGAACAAGGGATAATAAGTGACCAAGATCATGGGCTTATTTATGAGGATGATACTGAAGAAGCAAGCGAATATTTTAAAATGCTGGGTGAAGAGCTTTCAAAAGGGCTTCACCATATTGGCTATCCGTACTGTGAAGGTAAGATCATGAGTTCAAATCCCCTATGGTGTAAATCAATAGTAGATTGGAAGAGTCAGCTTTTTCATTGGATGGAAGAAAAAAGCTGGGAATCAATTCGGTATTTACAAATTTTTTACGATTCTCGGAGCATCGTTGGTGAAAATGATTTTGTTAAAGAACTAAAACGTTATATTTTTAATTATCAAGAAAAAAATCATAAGCTATTACAGCGGCTCATGGATAATATTCAGCATATTAAGCATTCTGTTGGTCCACTTGGTCAAATATACGTTGAGCCTAGTGGTAAGTATGAGGGTTGCATTGATATGAAAAAAGCTGCATTTTTACCTTATGTAAATGCAATAAGGATTTTGGCTATTAAAGAGGGTTTAGTAGAGACGTCAACACTTGCACGAATAGATTGTTTAAGTGAAAATAACGCTTATCGTGAAGAGCTACTTCACTATAAACATAATTTTGAAAAGCTTCTTGAATATAGATGTTTTTTGTTTACCCATGCAGAATCCTATGATGATGTACATTACCTTAAGATTAGTAATTTTTCTAAAACCGAAAGAAGAGAAATCAAAAACATATTGAGAGATGGAAAAAAACTACATCAATATGTTCAAGGGATTATTGATAAAGGGTGTTTATAAATGACATTTGATCCGTTTTTTTTTATGAAAGGCATTCAAGGGAAAATTGGTGCATCTCAAGGTGGACAAAGTCAGCAGCAAGTCGCTTATTTAAGGCAGCTACAGCGTGAAATGAGAGTAGAAGAAACACTAAACATTCCACTAACAGAATTAAATGTCATCGTATTTGACATTGAAACAACCGGTTTTTATCCAGAACAAGGAGATCAAATCATTTCAATCGGTGCAATTAAGGTAAAAGGTGATGAAATAAAAGAGGATGAAACATTTTATTCGCCTGTTAAATTGGAAAAAAAGCTATCTGAAGAGATCAGTCAATTAACAGGACTTTACGATCATCAGTTACAAAATGCTCCTCTTTTATCAGAGGTTCTTTTTCAATTTTTTCAATTTGCTCAAGACTATACACTTGTCGCACACCATGCTAATCATGAAAAGATTTTTTTACAGCATGCATCCTGGAAGTTATATCGATCACCATTTAAGCATCGTTTAGTTGATATGTCGTTTTTATATCGAATTGCTGAACCAGATGCTAAGCTAATCACCCTTGAGGAGTGCTGTGAGCATAATGGGATCCCAGTAATTGGGAGGCACCATGCTTTAAATGATGCAAAATTGACAGCACAACTTTGGAGCATTTATGTGAATAAGCTTCATCAAAAAGGCTGTGGATCACTAAATGATCTTTACGAACGTTATACGAAAGTCTAAATAGAAAACTATTGTAAGAGATGACTAAATGAAGTGATTGAGTTACACACACTTTATTTGGTTATTTTTTTTACACCTTCGAAATTAAATTTATCTAGTACTATCAGAATTTATATTCTAAGGATGATAGTATAAGAAAAACTAAGGCTTTCGCCATAAGGACTTGGCGAAAGCCTTAGTTTTTCTTATAAAATTATTCTATTTTATTACAATAGTTTACATTAATTTACAAAATATGCACATTAACTTACAGGTTTTTTTACATGAAATTAGTACAATTGATTTTGTGGTAAAAAAGTAATAGAAAAGATTCGAAAGGTGGAAATGTTTTGAGGAGAAGAATTAGGCGTGCAATGTTTTAACTTACATATGCTATGGTAGATATAGAGGTGAAATAAATGTCAATAGTAAAACATGGGAGAGGTTATATCTGCTTCAGTACCATATTGTATGGTGTGTGAAGTATGCCATAAGTTATTGACCAATGATGTAGACAAGCGTCTAAAAGAAATAGTACATCAGATTACAGCCGATAATGGTTTTACCATCACTGAAATAGAAAGTGACCTTGACCATATTCATCTTTTGATCGACTGCACTCCACAACAATCTATTCCAAGCATGATTAAGGCACTAAAAGGTGTTTTAGCTAGATTGATTTTTAAAGAGTTTCCACAGTTAAAACAGAAACTGTGGGGAGGTCATAAGCGAGGTCTTATATCTTATTTAAGATAAAGTTGTAATTATTACGGGTGCATCTAGTGGAGTTGGAGAAGCTACTGCAAAAGAACTTTCATCTAATGCGTATTCCTAAACTTCTTAGGAGTAACACCAGTAAACTTCTTGAAAATCTTTGTGAAATAACTTTGGTCAGTGAAGTTTAACCATGTACATATATCAGATAGGGGATATTCCGTTAACGTTAATAAATTTTTGGCTTCTTCAATTCTCGCTTGTTGAATATATTCACTTAATGAAATTCCGACTTCTTTTTTGAACAAAACAGACAAGTAGCTAGGGTTCATATTTACTAGACTTGCGAGATGTGAAAGTGTAATGTCCTCATAAAGATGTTTGAAAATATAATTTTGGCAAGTTGTTATTGATGATGAGTATTTTTGCTGATTATTCAAGATCACTCGGTCTGCAAAGGTACAAAGTGCCTGTTCAAGGAAAGTGTTGACATCTTTAACATCATTTATATCTTCAATATTTTGTATAAACAAATCACTAAGGGTAAACGCAACCTCAGGATGAAGACCTCCTTCAATTGCTGACCTTGTTGCAAGAGTGATGCCCGCAATAGTTAAATTTTTTTGACTACGCAGATAGCTCTTTTTAGATAATACACCTAATTCTCCAACTTCTGGTGGGATGTTCAAGTGCTTGATTATATCTTCCTTCCGTCCTTCCTTCACAGCCGTAAATAGTAGTTTTTCATACAATGTATCATGATGAAAAGTAACATCTTGCCGCCTCTTGGAAATTTGCAATTCTGCCTTCTCTTGGTCAATATTGTTTCGTTCCAGTTGGTTTTTTTTCTGGAGTACGTCTGCCTCATCTAGCTGTTTATTATAAATTAAATAATAAAGTAATAAACTTGTGCTGATTAGCTTCTTTCTGTTCAAAACAGGTAAAGATTGATGGTAGGAAATCATAATTGATGCTTCATTGTATAATTGATAATCACTTATTAACCCCTTTACGATCTCTTCTGATACCTCTGCATATTTAGAAGGTCCAACAATAACCCTTCCTTTGCATTTATCTTCAGGATTAATTATGATTGAAAAAAAGTTTTCTAAATAGTTCGTTGTATGATATATAGGACATTCATTGGTGTCATTATTTTGGATAAGAGAGTTTAGTAGTTCGTGTTTTGATGGATACAATGGGTTTGGTGTGTAACTTGAAGAAAAGTCATAGATGATTTCTCCTTTTTCATCTAAAAAGAACACAGGGACATTGGTTGTTTCGTAGATTAGTCTACAGATGTACTTTATTTCTTCTTTCGATTTCATTTTCTTCGTCCCCTCCTAAAGAATTAAAGCGGTTTCATGTTTTTTATTATATCAATAAATAATACTAAAAATCTATAAAAATTACCATATTAAAAGCAATTATATGGTTAAGATAAATTTGAAAGTAAGCTCTTTCATGCTATAGACATAAGCAGATAGATAATAAGAAGGAGGAAAACAACAATGAAAAGAGATATTCAAGCATTAATAAAAGAAATGACGTTAGAAGAAAAAGCGAGCCTATGTTCAGGCCTAGATTTTTGGCATTTAAAAGGGATAGAGAGACTAGGTATACCATCAATCATGGTTACGGATGGTCCCCATGGATTAAGGAAGCAGAGAGAGGGAGCAGATCATTTAGGTATTTTTGATAGTGTTCCAGCTACTTGTTTTCCATCAGCTGCTGGATTAGCCAGTTCCTGGAATCGATCACTTATTAAAAAAGTAGGGGTTGCTCTAGGAGAAGAATGCCAGGCTGAGAATGTAGCAGTATTGCTTGGACCAGGTGCAAATATTAAGCGTTCTCCACTTTGTGGAAGAAACTTTGAGTATTTTTCAGAAGATCCTTTTCTTTCAGCAGAAATGGCTGCAAATCATATTAAAGGAGTGCAAAGTCAAGGTGTAGGAACTTCTTTAAAACACTTTGCTGCAAACAATCAAGAGAATAGAAGAATGTCTGTTGATACGATTGTTGACGAAAGAACATTACGTGAGATTTATCTTGCAAGTTTTGAAAACGCTGTTAAGCAATCACAGCCTTGGACAGTTATGAGTGCATACAATAAAGTGAATGGTGAATATGCGTCAGAAAATAAAACGTTATTAACAGATATTTTAAAGGATGAATGGGGATTTGAAGGTTTTGTTGTTTCTGACTGGGGTGCAGTAAATGAGCGGGCTGATGGCTTGGAAGCTGGTTTAGAACTTGAAATGCCTTCAAGTAATGGCATGGGTGATCAAAAAATAGTAAATGCTGTTAAAAACGGAAAACTTTCAGAGGAAACATTAAATAAAGCTGTTGAAAGACTACTAAACATTATTTTTAAAGCAGTTGATAACAAAATAAAAAACGCTACCTATGATCAAGCTGCCCATCATCAACTAGCACGTGAAGTTGGAAGAGAGAGTATGGTTCTTTTGAAAAATGATAATCGGATACTTCCATTGAAAAAAGAAGGTACGATCGCTGTAATTGGGGAATTTGCTCGTTCACCAAGATACCAAGGTGGGGGGAGCTCTCACATTAAACCGACTAAGCTAGAAAACATTTTTGAAGAAATCGAGAAGAGTACCGGTGACACAGCTAATGTTCTTTATGCTCAAGGGTACAAACTATCTAGTGATGAACATGATGAACAGCTAATTGAAGAAGCAAAACAAGCTGCTAGTGGTGCAAATGTTGCCATTCTCTTTGTTGGTTTACCTGATCGTTATGAGTCTGAAGGTTATGACAGAGAGCATTTGCGAATTCCTGACAATCATCAGAAATTAATTGAGGAAGTTGCTAGCGTCCAACAAAATGTAATCGTTGTGTTAAGTAATGGAGCACCAGTGGAAATGCCATGGCTTGAAAATGTAAGTGGTCTTCTAGAAGGATATTTAGGTGGACAGGCCTTAGGTGGAGCAATCGCGGATCTTTTATTCGGAGATGCAAATCCAAGTGGAAAATTAGCTGAGACTTTCCCAATGAATCTACGCCATAATCCATCATATGTAAACTTCCCTGGGGAAGGGGACAAAGTTGAATACAAGGAAAGTCTATTTGTTGGATATCGCTACTATGATGTGAAACATATTGAACCTTTATTCCCATTCGGGTTTGGATTAAGTTATACAACATTTGAGTACTCAAATCTAGTCATTAACAAAAAAGATGTAAAAGATACTGATACTGTAGAAGTGAATGTTTCAGTTAAAAATACTGGTGAAGTTGCAGGTCAAGAAATTGTTCAACTGTATGTAAAGGATGTAACAAGTAGTGTGATAAGACCTGAGAAAGAGCTTAAAGGCTTCGAAAAAGTTGAGCTTCAACCAGGAGAAGAAAAGACAATCACATTTACCCTAGATAAAAGAGCATTTGCATACTACAATGTTGATTTAAAAGATTGGCATGTTGAAAGTGGAGATTTCGAAATCTTAGTTGGGAAATCATCAAAAGAGATCGTTCTTACAGAAAATTTATATGTGGAATCAACTGTTGCGATTAAAAAGACAATCACAAGAAATACAACAATTGGTGACCTACTAGCTGATCCAATCATTGCACCGATTGCACAGCAATTTCTTGCTATGATAAATGAAGATAACCCACTGATGAATGTATCTGAGGGTGAAGAGGGCTATGAAATGATGGTAGCGATGATGAAGTTTATGCCTCTACGTGCATTAGTTGCTTTTAATCCAACTAAGTTTACAGATGACATGCTGAATGACATGCTAGAAAAGTTAAATAACACTAATAACTCATTAGTTGGTAATAGCTAAGTAACAAGATTTGTGGCTACAAGTATAGGATCACGGTTTACGTAGATCCATTCTAGTAGCCACTATATACCGATAGCCTTTCTATAGGTAGTAAGCATTTATTTTAATTTAATTCAACGGGGATAAATAAAAATTAGTTGAGCAATTCCTTTCTGGAGTTGCTCTTTTTTAATTCATACAATTGGTAGAAATTGTTCATACTATAAATACCACTCCTATATAGGGGGCTTTGTAAAATGGAGCAAGAAGAAAATGGAAAACAGATTAGATTAACCTCAGGGGAAATAGCTCAACTTTGGACTCAATATCTAAGTGATAGTGCAAGTATTTGTTTGTTAAGCTACTTTTTAGGGTAGAAGATGAAGAAATAAAGCCTATAATAGAACATTCCTTCTAGGATTGGACTAACAACATATGGAGCTAGTGTGTCTACATCAGTAAGAAAAGATATTTCACATTATTATAATGAATGTCTTATGGAAACCATTAAATTACATGATATGACAAAAGATTTATTGTTAGAAAAAGGTCTTTATATTAGGTGTCCAAATTTACCAAATCTTGAGAATGTTGAATTTGTTAAAAAGCAAGGTTTTGTATTGGACTTCTTTGGTGAAAAAAGACCTCTTACAGCAATTGAAGTAAGTAATCTACATGCTAACACTCAAAGGAATGCTTTAGGAGTTGCAATTTTAACTGGATTCAGTCAAGTAGCAAAATCAAAAGAAGTTACACAATTTTTTCTTAGGGGTTTAGAGATTGCTAAAAATCATATTAAATCATTTAGTAAAAAATAAGAAGAGAGTAATCTCCCTGTACCAATGGGATGGAATTCAGAGGTTACAGAGAGTACAGAACAGGTTTTTTCTGATAAACTAATGATGTTTTATGTTTCTACCTTAAATTCTTTAGGTATAGGATATTATGGCACTTCTATTTCTCAAAGTCCTAGAGGTGATTTAGGGATAATGTATAACAAGTTGTCATTAGAAGTACAGTTATATTCAGAGGATGGAGCTAACATTATGATAAAGAATTCATGGTTAGAACAGCCTCCATTAGCATCAGATAGAGATGAATTAGCCAAGAAAAAAATAATTAATTAAAGAAAGGAAGGTATAAACAATGCCTTCTTTTTTGGTGTGCAGTATTATTTCTATATCTAGATAGTAAGGAAGAAGTAATTAATTTCCTTTTTTGGTATTTATTTCTCTGGAGAAAACTAAATAGAAAAGTTATCTTTATATATTTCTCTATAGTTTTGTAATGCGATTTTTGAAGGATAGTAGTCTTTATTTTTAGGTAAACTGATTTTATTTTTATTAAATGATTGATAATAATGAAAAGTTTGCACCGACTGTTTCTTTCATGTAATCGAGGATCCTATGAAAGCACAATATAAAATGGTTAATGAGCAAACAACAGTCTTTATTTGTGACAACTTTGTCTGCCAGCAGCCGACAACAGATTTGGAAGAAGCATTGAAAAAGATTTAACGAAAACTTGCTGATTTTTGCACGTTTAACAGTGTGTGGTAGAAGGATAATCTTTTATTCCGTGAAATTTTAAGGAATTCTGATGAAGATCGTCTCATTTATGAACATGTAAAAAGAGAGCTTTCTGTAGGAGATTGGAAATATGGAAATGAATATGCTGGAGCTAAAGCTAGATGTATTCAATCCATTTTAGAAAAAGCACGAAGAATACACAAAAATAACGGCAAAATTAAAAGGCAACTCATAAAAAAGCTGGATTTGCATATCGTTATCAGGGTATGGAAATAAACACTTTTGACAGATTGCTCTTTTTATTTGCCTGAGACTGAACAAGGAGTTTCCGCATTTCATGATCTCATCCTAAAGTAGTAGATGAATCGTCAATAAGAAGGAGGTTTTTTCGATCAAAAGTTGTGAATATTGGAATAATTAACTAATTATATAGAAAAATATTTCGATTCCCGATATATTTAGATGTATGCCGTTATATTTATATATAATGTGAAAAATATTAGATGCGTCTTTTTGACGGGAGGGGTATAAATGGAAACCTTTAAAAAGTTGAAATCTTTTTATTGGCCTTATAAAAAGTATTTCTTATGGTCATTGTTTTTTGTTTTCTTTATCACAGCTATAACTGTCATCTATCCGATTGTTTTACAGGTAACGATTGATGAAATTGTTTTAAAGGAGCAATATCAATATATTCCATGGATCGTTGCGGGCTTTTTATCTCTCATGGCGGTAAAAGGAGTGTCTGCATTTTTCCATCAG
This sequence comes from Bacillota bacterium, assembly GCA_051750265.1. Classification (GTDB taxonomy): domain Bacteria; phylum Bacillota; class Bacilli; order Bacillales; family Bacillaceae; genus Metabacillus. Next base: position 279,861 of record JBNJJO010000001.1, read on the forward strand.
TATCTCGGAGATATGTTTGGGATTCATTCAGTTTATCGACTTCGAAATGAATTGTATGGAAAATTACAGCGTTTACCTTTTATGTATTATGATAATGCAAAAACGGGAGATTTAATGTCAAGGCTTACTGCAGATGTAGAGGGATTTCGGTTCTTTTTATCGTTTGGTTTCTCAGAGTTGGTTCGTTTCCTTCTATTAATCTGTGGAACATTAACGGTCATGTTTATTTACTCGGTTCCTTTAACATTAGTAACGATCGCAGCATTACCGTTTTTGGCAATAGCTGTTTACCAATTTGATAAAAGGGTTCATCCAGCTTTTAGAAAGATAAGAGAATCATTTGGTAAATTGAATACGAATGTTCAAGAAAATATTAGTGGTATCCAAACTGTCAAAGCGCTTTCTCGAGAAAGTTTTGAAATATCTAAGTTTAATCAAGCAAATAGTCATTATAAAGAAAATTTTTTAACAACCTCACTTGTATGGGCTAAATATTTTCCGCTCATGGAACTGATCGGTAATATTTGTGTCGTAGCATTGTTAGCATATGGAAGCGTTCTTGTTATGCAAGGAGGACTTCAACCAGGTGAGCTTGTCGCATTTTTTAGTTTGGTGTGGTATTTGATGATGCCAATCATGCACCTAGGCTTTGTGATTAACTTATTTTCACAAGCTAAGGCTTCTGGTGAACGCTTATTAGAGATCCTTGAAGCAGATGAATCCATTCGTAATAAGGAGGATACGGTTTCAGTTTCAACTCTAAGTGGTCACGTTACATTTAAAGATGTTAGCCTTCGTTATCAAAAAGACGACGCTATAGCATTGAGCAATGTTTCCTTTAATGTACCAACCGGTAAAACAATCGGCCTTTTAGGTGCAACGGGATCTGGAAAAACAAGCTTAACACAATTAATAACAAGATTTTATACACCAACAAATGGAGAGATCTACATCGATGGAAGAGACATAACCGATTATCCACTTAAAACACTTCGATCAAATGTGGGGGTTGTTTTACAGGAATCGTTCCTTTTCTCATCAACAATAAAAGCAAATATCTCATACGGAAGACCAGCAGCAACGATGGATACAATTATTGATGCAGCCAAAAGAGCACAGGCTCATGAATTTATTATGGAGCTTCCAAATGGATACGATACAATGCTAGGTGAACGAGGCATGGGATTATCAGGTGGACAAAAGCAAAGGATCGCCATTGCCCGGGCAATTTGTATGGATCCTAGAATATTAATCTTAGATGATTCAACAAGTGCTGTTGATATGACAACAGAGTTTAATATTCAAAAAGCGTTAAATGAGGTCATGAAGGGGAGAACAACTTTTATTATTGCTCATCGGATTTCTTCATTAAAGCATGCTGATGAAATCATCGTTCTTGAAAACGGTTCAATTATTGAAAGAGGAACACATGATGAGTTAGTTATGCATCAGGGCTTTTATAAAAGAATTTTCGATATTCAATATAAGGACCAGAAGGCTGTTCTTCAGTCTACTGTTGGGTAGGTGAGAGAAATGGAAAACCAAGAAAAGAAGGTAAATATTAAGGAACGGTTTCAATATTCGACGGATACAGTTATTGAAAAGCCATTTAACTGGAAGCAAATGTGGAGGCTAATTAGTTATTTAAAGCCTTATTCAAAAAGCTTGTTGCCACTAGCATTTATTGCGGTTATCGTGTCAGCTGTTGTTCGTTTAGTAGCTCCTATTTTAATAGGTAAATATACGCTTGATCATGCGATTGCTAATAAAGATATGAATCTATTAACGATACTCGTTATCACAATTGCTGGGCTGTATATTTTATCGTATGTTGCGAATATCTTTCGGATTAAATGGATGAATTTGCTTGGGCAAAATGTTATTTATGATATACGAAAGCATTTATTTACCCATGTTCAATCTCTTTCACATCGGTTTTTTGATCAACGGTCAGCAGGTTCGATTTTAGTTCGAATTATGAATGATATTAATTCATTACAAGAGCTGTTTACGAGTGGGGTTATTAATCTATTAATGGATTTTATCCTGTTAATCGGTGTTGTCGTGCTGCTATTCGCTTTGAGTCCAGAACTTACACTTGCAATATTAGTTATTGTGCCGATTATGTTTTTTATTTCGACTAGCTTAAGGAAAAAAATCCGCCGCTCATGGCAGACGGTAAGGTTAAAGCAATCAAAGCTAAACTCTCATTTGAATGAGTCAATTCAAGGGATTCGTGTAACACAATCTTTCACACAAGAAGTGGAAAACATCGAATTCTTTGATGGAGTGAATACAGAAAATTTGCAATCATGGCAAAATGCAACGAAGAGGAATGCTATGTTTACCCCGATGGTAGAGATGACGAATGCAATTGGTACAGCGATCTTAATTTGGTATGGTGCAACATTACTAGCAAATGGATCGTTGACGATCGGTATCTTTGTTTCCTTTGCTTTTTACTTAGGAATGTTCTGGGAGCCGATTTCAAGGCTTGGGCAGGTGTATAACCAGCTATTAATGGGGATGGCTTCATCGGAACGAATTTTTGAATTTATCGATGAAAAACCAATTGTTGCAGAATCAGATAATCCAATTTTCTTGTCAGAAATGAAAGGTCGAGTCGACTTTGAGTCAGTTGAGTTTGCGTATGATGCATCAAGAAAGGCTTTAAACGATATTTCGCTTACGATCGATGCTGGCCAAACAGTTGCTTTAGTTGGTCATACTGGATCAGGTAAAACGACAATTGCTAATTTAATTAGTCGATTTTACGACGCAACCGGTGGAAAAGTGAAAATAGATGGTATAAACATTAAGGATCTTTCGATTGAAGAGCTGAGATCACAGATTAGTGTAGTACTTCAAGATACATTTATATTTTCGGGGACGATCATGGATAACATCCGATTTGGCCGACCTACTGCAGAAGATGAAGAGGTTATCGAAGCAGCAAAGGCTGTAGGTGCAGATGATTTCATTCAATACCTATCGAACGGATACTTAACAGAGGTTGAGGAAAGAGGGAATGTCTTATCTGTTGGTGAACGCCAATTAATTTCATTTGCAAGGGCATTGCTCGCTAATCCAACAATTATCATTTTAGATGAAGCAACAGCGAGTATTGATACAGAAACAGAAATCAAAATACAGAGAGCCTTGAAAACATTATTAAGTGGTCGAACAGCCATCATGATTGCTCATCGTCTTTCAACCATACGAGAAGCTGATAATATTATCGTACTTGATCATGGGAACATTATGGAGCAAGGAAATCATCAGCAGCTAATGGACCGAAGAGGAATTTATTATGGTTTTGTTAAGGCACAATTTAATATGCTTGAGGTTGGTTAAGAGGTGGAATTTTTCCATCTCTTATTTTTTTCGATCAGAATGTTTATTTAAAGGATGATAGTATTCGAAAAAAAAGCTTCCTCCACTGGGCTTTGCAATGCAACAAGCCAAGTTTTTCTAAAAGTTTCTTGCTTTTATACTAGAAACTATAAGCAATTTCAAGAGAGTATCACTTAGTTAAATAAGCGAAAAGAGCACAAAGATAGGCTATATCCGTAAAGTATAGTTATTTACGAAAAGCAACACTCTTTGCGAAAACAGCCTTCTAAAAAGTAAAGAAAGTTTAAGTTTTTATACTTATTTTTTGTGCATAGCCCCAGCGTCTATCCCCTCTTGAGTCTAGCGGCTCATGAATAGAAGGTAAGGAATGCCTTCTATTCATGAGCGGCTTACTGCCTGAGTCTGACCAAATTGGTTGCGCTTTTTTTATCAGATTCATGTATTTACAACTACAAAATACGTCAAATTCTTGTTTTTCTGAAAAAAAAAATTAAAACAATATCTTTTATTATACAAAACGAAAATGACGTTATCACATAATATTAAGTAATAATCTATATCGGAGCTATAAACCCTTTCAATATGGCGGCACGAACGAAACAAGTTCATAAATAGTAATTGAAGGTGGTTAATCTATTTTGGAAAAGGTTGTGATAATGTATTAGTGTAGTGCCGTTCCCATTTCTTTCATACAAAAAGGATCTCTTCAAAATAGTTTTTAACGTTTTATTAGAAAAAAGAATTCTTTATTTAGAGCAAAAAAGCGCATTTTTTGTAAAAAGAAAATTATAATAATTGTATTGAGATTTTGATTTTAATGATTTATTATCAAATTAACTTAAACGATTAAACAGGACGAGGCGAGGCGATTAACATGGTAACGATGAAGGACATAGCACAACGAGCTAATGTTTCTATAGCAACCGTTTCTTACGTTTTAAATGAAAGCGGAAACATAGGTGAAGATACGAAAAGAAAAGTGTTAGAAGTTATAAAAGAATTAAACTACCGACCTAATCTAATTGCTAAAAGCTTAAAAATGCAAAAAACAAATACAATTGGCGTTATTGTTGAAGATATGACTGTTTTCAATGCTCCTAATATTATCGATGGAATAAATGAAAATGCTGAAAAACTTGGACTATCCATTCTTTTAACAAATATGCGATTAGAAAAACGAGTGAGCAACAACCCAAATGACCCAGATCAAGTAAAACCGATCATTAAAAAAATAATGGATGAGTTGGTTAGTAATAAAGTCGATGGAATTATATATGTGGGCTTACATCCAAGAGATGTTACAGAAAGTATTCCAAAAACAGAAACTCCTATTCTTTTTACATACTGTTATACGACAAATCAAAAACATTGCTCAATAAATTATGATGATGAACAAGCAGCATATGAAGCAATGAATTACTTAGTTTCGAAAGGGCATAAAAAAATTGCTTTAATAAGCGGCGAAATAAATTCTATGTCATCACATTCTAGATACTCTGGTTACTATAAATCTATAAAAGAACATAATCTCTTATTTAATCCCACGTATATTAAGACTGGAGATTGGCGGTATGATTCTGGATATACACTGACAAAAGAGTTACTAGAAACTAAAGACCTCCCGACTGCCATTCTTGCCATGAATGATCAGATGGCAATCGGTGCCATTCGAGCATGCAAAGATTTAGGTTATAAAGTACCTAATGATATTTCAATCATTGGTTTTGATAATAGAGAATTTAGTGCTTATTACTCTCCAAAACTTACGACAATGAGTCTTCCTCTACGAAAGATGGGTTTATTGGCAATTGAAACGATTCACAACCTGATTAGTGGTAGTTCAACAGATTGTAAAAAAATAAAAACAACATTGAGCTGTGAATTAATTGAAAGGGATTCAGTTTGTCCACCTAAAACGACCAATTCGGGAATTAGTTAGTAAAGGCTAATTGTTACTTAAACGTTTAAATTGATGGAAGTATTATTCGAGATTCCTATAAATGAGTTAAAAGAATCTTGAGTTTGCTTTATATAACTTAAATTGCAGGAGGGATATTAAAAAAAATGTAAGCGTTATCAAAAAGCAAAATGTGTGTAAGTTATAAAGTCCTACCTTGTCAGTCGTCTACGATACAATTGGTTCAAAAGGATCAGAATTCATCATCAGGCAAGCGAAAAATTGGGAGCAGGTGTACCCTAGTGTATCAGGGGAAAATGTTGAAAAACAAACGAGGCAACAATCGGTGCCTGGCACTATCTAACATATAAAGGGAGGAAATATAATGAAAATCGAACAAAGAGGAAAATCATATGTGAAAATCACGGATAGCTTTTGGAAAAAACGTCTTGAGGTTATTCGCGATCATGTCATTCCATATCAATGGGAAGCTCTAAATGACCGTCTTCCTGACACTTCTCCGAGTCATGCAATTGAAAATTTCCGGATTACTGCTGGTGAAGCTGAAGGCGAATTTTTTGGTATGGTGTTCCAAGATAGCGATGTGGCAAAATGGATCGAAGCGGTTGCGTTTAGCATAGAAAATGAACCAAATCAAGAGCTTGAGCAAATCGTTGATGAGATTGTTTCTTTATTAGGAAGAGCCCAGGATAAAAACGGATACTTAAACACATATTATCAAGTTAAAGAACCAAACAATCGCTGGACGAATTTACGTGATAATCATGAATTATACTGTGCAGGGCACTTAATTGAAGCCGCTGTTGCCTATTATAAAGCAACTGGTAAGAAACAATTTTTAGATATTATGAGTAAGTATACCGACCATATTGATAACATATTTGGACCTGATAATGATAAGTTAAAAGGATATCCAGGACATCAAGAAATTGAGTTAGCACTAGTAAAATTATTTGATGTAACTGGAAATGAAAAATATTTAAAGTTAAGTAAATATTTCATTGATGAACGTGGAAAGCAGCCACATTATTTTGATATAGAGAAAAAAGAAAGAGATGACTCAAAACCATTTTGGTTCAATGATGATTATGCCTACCATCAAGCACACATCCCAGTAAGAGAGCAAAAAGAAGCTGTAGGTCATGCTGTTCGTGCGGTATATATGTACACAGCAATGGCGGATCTTGCTTCTAAGACAAATGATGAATCATTGAAAAAAGCGTGTGAGGCTTTATGGGAAAACGTAACTCAAAAGCAAATGTATATTACAGCGGGTATTGGTTCGATGGTGTTCGGTGAGGCGTTCTCATTTGACTATGACTTACCTAATGATTTGTCCTATACAGAAACATGTGCCTCTATCGGACTAGTATTTTGGGCAAAAAGTATGCTTGATCTTGATGTGAAACGTAAATATGCAGATGTGATGGAAACAGCTTTATATAACGGGACGATTAGTGGGATGGACTTAGATGGAAAAAAATTCTTCTATGTGAACCCATTAGAAGTACAACCAGAAGCTTGTGAGAAACGAAATGATAAAAAACATGTAAAATCTGTCCGTCAAAAATGGTTCGGGTGTGCGTGTTGTCCTCCGAATATTGCGAGATTAATCGCATCAATTGGCCATTATATTTACTCTCAAAACGAGAAAGAATTATTTGTCCACTTATACATGGGACATGAAACAGAAGTAGAAATTGAGGGGAAACAAGTTGGGATTGTTCAAAAAACAAACTATCCTTGGGATGGAAATATATCCATTAACGTATCTCCTGAATCAGAACAACAATTCACAATGGCACTTCGTATTCCAGGTTGGTCAAAAGGTGCAATTGTAAAAGTAAATGGAGAAATTGTCGATCATGAGCCATTAATGATAAATGGCTATGTCTACATTAACCGAGTTTGGAGTGAAAATGATCAAGTGGAATTATCTCTTCAAATGGTAATTGAACGAATCCAAGCCAATCCACTTGTTCGTGACAATAATGGCAAAGTAGCCCTTCAACGTGGCCCTATTGTCTATTGTTTAGAAGAAGTAGATAACGGCAAAAATTTACCTAGCATTTTCTTACCAAGAAATACGGAATTAACTGCCAATTTTGTAGAGGACTTACTCGAAGGAGTTGTTGTGATTTCAGGTCAAGCTGAACGAATTGAAGAAGCTGGCTGGGAAAATCAACTTTATCGCCCTGTTGAAGATCAAACGAGCACGGTAGAAATTAAAGCAGTCCCTTACTATGCTTGGTGTAACCGTGAACCAGGTGAAATGATCGTTTGGGTTAATGAGAAGAGATAGGGTTTTTAAAAAACTGCAAAAAGAATTGATTTCAAGAAAAAGCGCCAAAGAGGCGTTTTTTTTCTTGAAATTTTTCATTTTTGGGATTCCAATAAAGTCGTGAACAAAATGAACAAAATATTTATATTATTCATATAGTTTTTTAAGCGTTAATTGACCATAATATATACCGTCCCCAAAACTTAACTTAAAGTAGTAATTAATAGTTGAAATAATCAAACTACTATAATTTGTAAGCGCGTTCAACTTAGGGGGGGGGCTTTATTTTTTAGCAGTATTAGGTTTTTTAATGGTTTTTGTGTATTAGTTGGGATGTCAAAAGTCGATTTTGGGAAATTTCAGAAATTTACATTGAAATGGACAGTGGGTAATCACTTGTCATGTTAGTCGTTTCAATCGTTGTTGGTGTAATTTCTTTATAAATTAGTAACATTTACGATTTAGCTAGAGTTTAACTCTAGCTCTTTTTAAGTTTAAGGTTATGTTGTACTCTATACATTAGTATGTGAAAATTTAAAAGACAATACGATCGAAAGTTCATAATAAAAAGGGTAAAATACAATGACTAAATTTAAAAAGTTTACGTTACAAACAAAAATTCTAGGACTAATTAGTTCGTTAATTCTTTTAATCATTACGCTTCTCGCAAGCATATTTGCATATCTACAAGCTATTGATACGAGGAATCAAGTTGAACAATTAGCTTTACAATCAGCAAAATCCATTTCACTCATGCCCGAACTTAGAGAAGCAATAGAAAAAAATGATCTAGAAGCACATTTTCGACCCATTGCAGAGCAGGTGAAAGATCAGGTACATGCGGCAAATATCATAATAGAAAATCGTGAGGAGATCATTTATTCCCATTCAAACCCAAACCAAGTTGGTGAGAAGGGTTTCGATCACACAAATTATCATGCACTAATTTTTGGAGGTTCAAACAATTTTGAAGTAGATCGAGAGAGTGGTTCAGCAATAATAGGGAAGGTTCCAATTATTGCAGACTTTGGAGAATACAATCGAGTGATTGGAACAGTATCCGTTGAGTTTTTAAATACAGATATTTATCAAAACATTTTTAGTAGGATTAAAACGATCGCACTTGCATCATTGATTGTTTTAATGATCGGAATCATTGGTGGTATTTTTCTAACAAAAAGTATTAGAAAAGATACATTGGGACTAGAACCACATGAAATTGCATCCTTATATAGGGAAAGAAATGCGATCCTTTTATCGATAAAAGAAGGAATTATTGCAATTGATCAAAAAGGTTCATTAACTTTGATTAATCATTCTGCAAAGTCTATGTTGAATCTTAATGAGGATGTCTTTTTAGGTCAACACATCAATCATGTCCTCCCAAATTCTAAATTATTAGAGGTTTTACTGACGGGAAAAACGATTAATAATAGTGAGATCCCTATTAACGATAAAATGTTTATATTCAATTCAATTCCAATCATTGAAAATGAACGTGCCGTCGGAGTAGTGTCTAGTTTCCGTGATAAGACTGAATTAAAAAAGCTAATGGATACAATTTCTGAGGTACGTGAGTATTCAGAGGGATTACGTGCGCAAACCCATGAGTACGCCAATAAATTATATTTATTATCGGGCTTACTTCAATTAGAACGATATCAGGATGCGTTTGAATTTATTCAAAAAGAGTCTACAATTCATCAACATCAAAATCGAATATTATTTAATCAAATTCATGACGCAAATGTCCAAGCTATTTTATTAGGTAAACTTGGGAAAGCATCAGAAAAGAAAGTTTTCCTTGAAATTGATGTTAATAGTTACGTAGATCCCCTACCAAGTCACATTGAGGTAACAGATATCATTACAATTATCGGAAATCTTATTGACAATGCATTTGATGCAGTCATTCATCAGATCGAGAAAAGAGTGTCGTTTTCGATTACGAGTCTTGGAAAAGATATTATTATCGAGGTAACAGATAACGGAAAAGGAATTCCTGAGGACGTCTTAGACTCTTTGTTTTCGATAGGATATTCCTCTAAAGGGGTAAATAGGGGCTATGGTTTATTCAATGTTAAACGGATTGTGGAATTGTTAGGTGGAACAATTGAAGTGAATAATGAAAAAAATGGAGGGGCCATTTTTACTGTATACCTTCCAAAAATGGTTTTGGAATAATAAAGGAGAGGATCATTATGGTTAAGGTTGTAATCGCAGAGGATGACTTTCGAATAGCTCAAGTACAAGAGCAGTTTTTACGAAAGGTATCAGGTGTGAAACTGGTTGGAAAGGCTCTAAATGCTAAAGAAACCATTGAAATTCTCGATAAAGAGGAAGTTGATTTGCTTCTATTAGATATTTATATGCCTGATCAACTTGGTACAGATTTATTGCCGAAAATAAGAGAAAACTATCCAATGGTTGATATCATTATGGTCACTGCTGCGACTGAACGAACGATGCTAGAAACGGCTATTCGCCAAGGAGTTTTCAACTATCTTTTAAAGCCAGTAACATTGGAGAAGTTTGTTGACACAATAGAGGATTATAAAAGGAAGAAAAAATTACTTAGTTGTTACGATGAAGTAGATCAGTCAGTAATTGATCGCTATTTTGGAACATCAATTCAATCATCAATTAGTCAAAAAGATCTTCCTTCAGGTGTTGATCGTCTAACTTTACAGAAAGTAAAAGAAGTGATGTCTGAACTTGAAAGTGGAGTTTCCATTGAAGAAATGGGTGAACAGATGGGTGCATCTCGAACTACTGCAAGAAGATATTTAGAGTATCTCGTTTCGATAAATGTCTGCATGGCAAAACATGATTATGGAATTGTAGGAAGGCCTGAAAGAAAATATTATCTTATCGAAGACGCCCGAGTTATTGAATAAGTTAAAGAGGTATGAACAATGGGAAAAAAACCACTACTAATTTTCACACTTTTTGTCACGATCTTTTTTGGTTGCTCTTTAAATGAGTCACAAGATCAGGATATTGTAACAGAGGAAGTAACGATCATTGCACCTAGCTCTATTGGAGGAGGCTGGGACTTAACAGCAAGAGCTATTCAAGAAATCTTAATTAGTGAAAAGTTAATAGATGAGGATATTCGCGTAGAAAATAAAATTGGCGCTGGTGGGGAGTTAGGGTGGAAGTATACAAAGCAACAAAAAGATCATGTATTGGCCATGAATTCAAGTCTACTTATAACCAATCATTTATTAGGTCAAAGTAAACTAACCTATAAAGATTTTACACCAATCGCCACTTTGGCTACAGAATGGGAAGTTGTGATCGTCTCAAAGGATTCAAGCATAAGCAGTGCCAAGCAATTAATGGAGAATCTTAAAGAAAAACCTCACGCGTATAAAATTGGAGTTTCCCCGCGTTTAGGGAATGATGATCACCTTTCATTTGTATTAGCAAGCAAACAAGCTGGTTTGCAACCGGAGGACCTTGATTTTCATGTATATGAGAATAGTGATCAAGTGGTGGAGGCATTATTTGAAAACCAAATAGCTGTTGCAACGATGACTTTATCTGAGGCTAAAAAATACTATGATTCGAATCAAGTAAAACTACTCGTCATTTCATCTGATAAAAGATTAAACGAACTTCCTGACATTCCAACGTGGCCGGAAGAAGGAATTGATTTAGTTTTTGAACATTGGCGTGGAATTATGGGGCCACCTAATATGTCAAAAGCTGAGATTAAATATTGGAACAAGACAATTGGAAAAATGGTGAATACAGAAAAATGGAAACAAACACTTCAGAAGTATTTGTGGAATGATTTTTATAAGAATAGTAGGGAAACCTTTATATATCTTGATGAGCAAAGTAAGATGTATGAAGAATTAATGGGTGTTGATTTGGAACTCAGAAAAGCGCAAGCGCCTTGAACAGCCTCGGGCAAATAAGACGCTCATGAATAGTAGACGTTCTTTACCTTCAATTCATGAGTGGCTAGATATCAAAACTAATTACAAAAAACTTATTATTTCTGCTTACCAATAAACAAAATAAACAAAATAACATATATGAATAAAATAAAATTATTATTTGTATTATTTACATCGCATTCAAATAGATTTATGATAGTGGCAAAAGTATATGACTTTTACTTTATACAGCAAAATCAGATGAACGTATCTAGATTTTTTTACTACTCATTCTACTAACATACTTTTTAATTTATTATTGGGGGAACAATAAATGTGGGTAATAACTGTTTATTCTAATGAAAGCATCAAAATGTTTGAATTTGAAGATGAGAAAGAGGCAAAGGAATCCATACAAAAGATACAAGGAAGTAAAATTCTCTCACATGTTGTATATTTTAACGATCAATTTATAGAAGCTGCTATTTAATAGGAATAAACGAATTACGAGGTTGACTCAGGTAAATGTGTGAACACCTCTTCCATCTTATATAGGTGATGGTAGAGAGGTCTCAACACGAATGAGTCAGCCTCTCGTTCGTTTTACACAATTGTAAGTATAGGGGGACATCATGACTTTTTCATCGATCTCAAGTTTGATTAGTAGAAGAAAACAAAAACAACTTCTATTCGTAGAAACTTTTATTTGTGGAATAAGTGGAGGCATTTTATTTAAACTATTAAACCTACCATTGGCATGGATGCTAGGACCTCTAACTGCTGTTTTGATTTGGAAGCTCCTATCAAACCGAAATTTATACTTGCCAGTTAGCTTCCGAAATGGGGGACAGATGTTATTAGGTTATAGTATGGGTCTAGCGTTTACAATTGATAGTGCTAGACAGATCGTAAATCAATTACCATCTATGGCTATTATTACTGTTCTTATGGTAAGTTTTGGATTAACTATTGCTTATTTTGTTTCACGATTTACTGGAATGAATATACCAAGTGCTGTGATGGGGACGACACCAGGTGGTTTATCACAAATGGTTGTGTTGAGTGAAGATATAAAGGGAGCGGAACCAACAATTGTTACGTTCATGCAAACAATTAGGATGTTAACCGTTATTTTTATCGTACCAACTCTAGCAATCCATGCATTATCAAGTAATGATACGCAAAACATAATACCTTCGATTGAAATGATACCTCAAATTGTAACTGGTAACATTTTTCAGTTTATTGCAGTGATTGCAATAGTCTTGTATGTTACGACGCTAGCTGTTCGTTTCAAATGTCCAACGCCCTGGATTATAGGACCGCTACTTTCATCAGCTTTTTTAACAATAATCGGCTTTGATACTCCTCATCTTCCTCCAATACTAACAATTATTGCACAACTTTGCCTTGGTGTTTATTTAGGCTTAGGGATAAAAGTGAATTTGTTAGGAAATTGGAGAAAGCTACTTTCGATTTCATTTATTTCGGGATTATTAATTGTCGGGTTTGCACTAGTTTTAGCTTACGGTTTACATATCGTGTATCCAATCAGTTTGACAACTGCTTTTTTGTGTATAGCACCAGGTGGCTTACCTGAAATGGGTGTAACAGCAAAAACCGTTCAAGCTGATGTATCAATGGTTGCCGCTTATCAGTTGTTTCGTGTTTTTTTCATTTTGTTCATAGTGCCTATCTTTTTGAGACGTATTTTTGGTAGGCAGGATGTTGTTGAAAGATCGGTAAATACGTTATAGGTGTGGAATGTAATTGGATGTCGATCAAAATCTTAAAGACTATGAAACAAAATGAATTAAATGCATTTAAATGTTTTAAAGCAATAAATTTTGAAAACAGTTACATATGTAGAGAGCTGTAATAAAATAATTGACAAGATATTAAAACGCTTCCAAAATAAACACCTAATCTATTTCTAGCTTATTCAGCTTTAGTGCCGTAGCCCCGAAGTACAGGAGGTACACGCGTTTTTGACTGCCACCAGGTCATAAGCCATGAAGGTAAAGAACACCTTCTATTCATTAGCGTCTAATTTGCTGATAAAGGCGCTTCTGCTCTTATTTCTTTCTACGTACAAAGAAATAGGTTAGTAGTTCTAATATCCTCGTATGTTAGATTATTTTTTATGTTTTTAGAGTAACGAAAGACGTTAATTAAGCAAGGCTAGTATGAACATGATCATTAGGCTGCATATCTCGTATCGTTTAGTGATTATGCAAAGATAAGGGGGAAATACTCATAGCAAGGATTTAATAGATTGATAAAAGAATGACTCTTAAGTGTCTTGTGTCTTATGAAACCATCATCACTAGTATGTAGAATCTTATTTTTAAGACTACATAATAGTAGTTGGAATCTTAGGCATTGCTTAAGAGTTTTTTTGTACGATCAGAATTTTATATTTTAAGGATGATAGTATAAGAAAAACTAAGGCTTTAGCTATTTGGACTTGGCGAAAGCCTTAGTTTTTCAAATTAAATAATCTCTATTTGACTTCCGCTTTTCAAAATAGTCAATGACAAAAAGGCATTATTCTTATAAAATATTAACTATTCTTAAATAAATTGTAAGCATTTACAGCTAGTAGGATTGAGGAGATGTTATGAAAAATCGCAAAAAGGTGAAACTTCATGAACGAATCGTAATTTTTGCAGTGAGTCTTATTTTACTCATTGTCCTTCTATGCAGTTTATTGTATTACCATATCCTTTCTACTACTGTTGAACAACAATTAAGCAAGAGGGCATTACATGTAGCGACCACAATTGCTTCAATGCCAGAAATCCAAAATGCTTTTTATACGGAGGCACCTTCGAATATTATTCAGCCCATTGTTGAAAACATTAGGGTTCAGATAGGTGCTGAGTATATTGTTGTTGGAAATAAAGAAGGAATTCGATATTCCCATCCTTTGACTGAAAGAATTGGGAAGAAGATGGTAGGCGGAGATAACGAAAAAGCGTTAAAGGATGGAAAGTCTTATGTGTCAAAAGCAACAGGTTCACTTGGTCCTTCCTTAAGAGGTAAAGTACCGGTGATTGGTAAAGGTGGAGAGATTGTAGGTGTCGTTTCTGTCGGCTTTCTTATTGAAGATGTCCATATTTTAGTGACAGGGTATACAAAACCAGTTTTTTGGATAGCATTTGTCGCCTTATTCATTGGTACAATCGGTTCAATTTTTCTTGCTAAAAGTATTAAAAAAATTATGTTTGGGCTTGAACCGGAAGAGATTTCTACACTGTTAAAGCAGCGTACCGCAGTTATTGAGTCTGTAAGAGAAGGAATTATGGTCATAAATAATCAAGGTAAGATCGTAATCATTAACCAAGCAGCATATGAGATCCTTTCTTTAGATAAAGAAAAACTAGTAGTAGGTGAATCCGTTACAGATATTATTCCAAATACATCGCTATTAGAGGTGCTAGAAACGGGTGAAGAACAATTTGATAGACAAATGGAATTAAGAAATAAGCCAATTATCGCCAATCGCTTGCCAGTCAAGTTAGGAGATGAGGTCATTGGTGTTGTTTCTAGTTTTCGGTTAAAATCTGATATTGAACAGTTAACAGAGGAGCTATCACAGGTAAAGCGCTATACAGAAGCACTGAGGGCTCAAACGCATGAGTTTAATAACCTCCTTTACACGATTTCAGGTTTAATTCAACTTGGATCAACTGATGAAGCGCTCGTTCTCATTCATAAAGAAACTGAAAATCAGAAGGACTTTGTTCAATTTTTAATGAAGAAAATTAAAGATCCATGGCTAGGTGGAATCCTATTAGGTTTCTATAATCGTGCAAAAGAATTAAAAATAGAATTTACTGTTGATAGAGAGAGTAGCTTAGAAAAATTGCCAAAACATGTAGATAATAGTTGCATTGTATCGATCTTAGGAAACATAATTACAAATGCTTTTGAGGCGATGGAGAAGCTTCCATATGATGATAGGAAAGTTAGGTTATTTATCACTGATTTAGGTGACGATGTACTAATTGAAGTTGAAGATACAGGGCCAGGTATCGATGACAAGTTGATTTCTTACATCTTTCAAAAGGGATTTTCCACGAAGGATGGAGGAAATAGAGGACTCGGATTATCACGGGTACATGAATTAGTTAAAGAGTTGGATGGTAGCATTGCTATTGAAAAAGGGGAATTTGGTGGTGCCTTATTCATTGTGGCAATCCCAAAGGAGGGGGAAATGTTTGATGAAAATTGAGGTCATGATCGTTGAGGATGATACTCGGATTGCAGAAATTAATAGTCGATTTACAAAGAAGGTTGAAGGATTTGAAGTAATTGCGATTGCCACAACGGGGGAGCAAGCCATCGAATTACTTGAGATTATCCAACCACAACTTGTGCTTTTAGATGTATATTTGCCCGATATGAAGGGGACAGAATTAGTTAAGATGATCCGCCAAATCTATCCAACTATTGATATTATTATGGTAACTGCTGCTTCTGAAGTAGAAATTGTTGGCCACTCTCTAAGAAATGGGGTTTCTGATTATATTGTAAAGCCTGTAACCTTCGAGAGGTTTAAAAATAGTCTGGAAAATTATCGAAAAAAAATAGAGAAATTAAACTCACATAAAAACTTATCTCAAGACGAAATTGAAAGACTATGGGGTAACTTAGAAATAGAAAATAGATTAGAAGTTGAAGAAGAAGCACCAAAAGGGATTGATCCGTTAACGTTAAATAAAATTCTTAATTACCTACCTACGATAAAAGAAGAAGGAATAACAGCAGAAATACTAAGCAAAGAGTCAGGTGTTAGTCGATCCACTGCAAGGCGATATTTGGAATATTTAATTTCACAGAAAAAAATATATGCGGATTTAGTATATGGAAATGTTGGGAGACCTGAGAGAAGATATTTTCGCTCAACACGATAAATTTAATGAACAAAAAGATTTCTATAGGTTTAATTGAACTTATGATTAAAAGATTCTATCTAAATGAAAATTCTGTTAACTTTAAGACAGCGCTTACAGGTGCTGTCTTTTCTAATGAGATAAACATTTAAGGGGGCATAGAAATGAAGAAAAGGTTGATGTTGATTTTAGTAGGTTTATTAACTTTTATGTTAGCAGCGTGTGGTGGGAAGGAGGAAGCAACGGTTGATAATGGAAGCGCTTCCGATTATCCTGAGAAACCAATTACAGTTGTAGCTCCTTCTGGTGCAGGTGGTGGATGGGATTTAACTGCGCGTTCATTGGCAAAGGTTTTAAGTAAAACAAAGTTAGTAGAAGAAACGATGACAGTTGAAAACAAGCCTGGTGGTGGCGGAGCTGTTTATATGGCAGAATTTGCAACACAAGAAAAAAATAATCCATATAAATTAATGATAAGTTCACCTCCTATTTTAATCAATCATGAGAAAAAAGAAGGAAACAGTCCTTATGGATATGAGGATACAACTCCACTTGCTCAGTTAACGAGAGATTATGGAGCAATCGTTGTGAAAAATGACTCTCCTTTCACAGATTTAACAGCTGCGTTAGAGGCAATAAAAGCTGATCCGACAAACGTGACCGTAGCAGGTGGGTCAGCGCCGGGATCGATGGATCATTTGGTAGCCGTCTTGCCAGCTTTCAAATATGGGATTGATCCAAAATCAATGAAGTATGTTTCATATGACGGTGGTGGCGAAGCAATTGCAGCACTTCTTGGAGGGAATGCCGATTTAATAGCAACCGATGCTTCAACGATTGGTGAGTACGTTAAATCAGGAAAAGTAAGAGTGTTAGCGGTTAGTTCTACAGAGCGACTAACGGGAGAATTGGCAGAAGTTCCAACATTTAAAGAGGCTGGTGTAGATGCGGACTTCACGATTTGGCGTGGTGTATTTGGTCCAAAAGAAATGAAGGAAGCAGAGCTAGCATATTGGGAAAAATCATTAAAAGAGCTTTCTGAAAGTGAAGCATGGACTGAGGAGTTAAAGACAAACGGTTGGGAAAGTGACTATAAAAATGCTGGTGATTTTAAAACATTCTTAGACGAACAAAATGTACTAGTTCAAGAATTATTAACAGCTTTAGGAATGGAGAAATAATCATTTTATAAGGGGAGGGAACTTCTCCCCCCTACTTTTTTTTCGGAGGTGAGCATGAGATGAATAAAACATTTGATCGATACTCAAGTATTGTCTTTATGATCATCGGCGTTTTTTTTATCTTTGAAAGTAGAAAAATATCTGATAGTGCCTATGGAAGTAATGTAGGTTCTGATATATTTCCAACAACCTTGGGGGTCATATTAATTTTACTTAGTCTTAGATTATTTTATGAGACTTTTCAATATATGGATCATGCTAAGGGGAAGGAAATATTAGATTATAAACGGTTTCTCATTATCTTAATTTCAGCCTTACTTTATGCTTTGTTTATTGAAAGTGTAGGATTTATTCTTACAACTTTTCTCTTCTTGTTGGTTAGCTTTCAAGTAATTGAAAGGAAAAATATCGTTAAGTCTGTGATCATTTCAGCATGTTTTTCTGGTGGAATCTACTATTTATTTGTAGAAGTATTAGAGGGATCTTTACCAGGATTACCAATTTGGTTTTAAAAAAGGGGGTGGCATAATTGGAAACAATTCAATTTCTTTCACATGGTTTTGCAGAGGCATTACAATGGCATAATTTATTATTTGCATTTGTCGGTGTATTAATTGGAACAGCAGTTGGAGTATTGCCTGGTATAGGTCCAATGAGTGGAGTCGCTTTATTAATACCAGTGACAGCAACTCTTACTTCAGGTCTTGATCCAGAATCAGCAGCAGCTAGTTCAATCATCTTATTAGCGGGTGTGTATTATGGTGCGATGTACGGGGGCTCAACAACATCTATTCTGTTGAACACACCTGGGGAATCGTCCTCGGTTGTTACAGCATTAGATGGCTACCAGATGGCGAAACAAGGGAGAGCTGGTGCTGCGTTATCTATTTCAGCAATTGGTTCATTTTTTGCAGGGATTGTTGCACTTATAGGTCTAACTATATTAGCAGAACCGTTATCAAGTGTTGCATTGTCTTTTGGTCCAGCAGAATATTTTTCATTAATGATTTTAGGACTATGTGCAGTGAGTGGTCTTGCAGGTAAATCAAGAACAAAAGCTTTTATCATGACAGTTGTTGGACTCTTAATTGCAACAATCGGTATGGATAATGTCTCTGGTGTTGCTCGGTTTACTTATGAAATTCCAGTATTATATTCTGGTATTGAGTTTTTAACAGTAGCTGTTGGACTTTTTGCACTCGGAGAAGTGTTTAAAACAATACTAGAAAAAGAAAATATTAATGGTTCGATAGCTAAGGTCGAGAGAATATTACCAACGAAACAAGATTTGAAAGATAGCTCTGGGCCAATTATTAGAGGATCTTTTTTAGGGTTTTTTATCGGAATTTTACCTGGTGCTGGCGCGACCCTTGCTTCTTTCTTTTCATATATTATGGAAAAGAAAATTAGTAAAAATCCAAGTAAGTTTGGTCAAGGGGCAATTGAAGGTGTAGCTGCACCTGAGGCAGCAAACAATGGAGCTTCTGGAGGGGCTATGATCCCGTTGCTAACGTTAGGGATTCCTGGTTCTGGGACAACGGCAATCTTAATGGGTGCTCTGATTATGTACAATATTCAACCAGGTCCATTATTTTTCACCGATCATCCTCAAGTAGCATGGGGGTTGATTGCGAGTATGTTTATTGGTAATGTCATGCTGCTAATCTTAAACTTACCTCTCGTGAAAATCTTTGCGAAAATCATAGAGACACCAACAAAATATTTATTGCCAATCATTATAGCAATCTCGATTTTTGGTGTCTATGCTGTCCAATTTACGGTATTTGATCTATTATTATTAATAGGTTGTGGTGTTGTCGGTTATTTCTTAACGAAAAATGACTATCCTGTTGCACCACTTGTGTTAGGTTTAGTTTTAGGACCAATGATTGAAAATAATATGAGAAGAGCATTAACAACTTCCAATGGTGATTTTATTATTTTTCTAGAAAAACCAATATCATTAATCTTTTTACTTATTGCCCTTTTATGGATGACAATTCCAATTATCTTAAAAATGAAAGGTCGTAATGTTGTGATCAATGAAGAGGCTTAAATAAAATGATTTAGAAAAAGGCTGAAATAACTTCGGTCTTTTTCTTGTTTTACTCTTCTCTAAGTAGTAATAGAAAGAGGTGTATACAATCGAAACTTTATATATGATCATATTAAATGTGATTTTGCCTGTATTTATCTTAATAGGACTAGGTGTATTTTTACATCGGAAATTTTCATTTGATATGAATACATTATCAAAATTAAATACATATTTACTATTACCAACATTGAGTTTTGTCAATATTTATGAAACCAGTATTAGAGGAGATACTCTTGTTCAAATAATTGGCTTTTTAACTATACAAAATCTTGCTTTAATACTATTATGTGCGTTGATTTCGAAACTCTTCAAATTTGATAGAAGTCTTTCAGCTACATTTAAAAATAGTGTTGTGCTTAATAATTCTGGAAACTTTGGTCTACCGGTAAGTCAGCTTGTGTTTCAAGCCAATCCTCTTGGTGCATCAATTCAAGTAGTAGTCACGATCTTCCAAAACATTATTACATACACTTATGGACTTATGACATCTGTATCTGTAAACACAAAAGGATTAGGAGCGGTTAAACAATTTCTAAAAAACCCAATCATTTATGCTTTACTATTAGGTATGATTTTCAATGCATTAGCCATTAAGATTCCTTTCTTTTTATGGCGACCTATCGAGGATATTTCAAATGCATTCCTTGCGATTGCCCTTATCACACTTGGTGCACAAAGTGCCTTTTTGAAAATAACTACATTTTCTTTACCACTACTACTAAGTCTTATTGGCCGTTTAATGCTTTCTCCAATCATCGCATTTATTATTATCTTAGTATTAAATCTAGAAGGTACTACTGCACAAGCATTATTCATTGCGAGTTCCTTTCCAAGCTCCAGAAACAGTGCGCTTTTTGCACTTGAATATAAAAACCACCCAGAATATGCTGCACAGGCTGTTTTATTGTCGACTTTATTTAGTAGCATTACAGTAACACTTGTCGTATATTTAGCAAAAATGCATTTTTAAGATCTGCAATTGACATGATCCAATATGGATGATGTCATTTTTTTATTCGATCAGCGAATTTATATCCTAATGGACGGTAGTATAAGAAAAACTAAGACTTCCGCCATTAGGACTTAACGATAAGCCAAGTTTTTCTAATATAAAAATACTAATTTGTGAAACTATTCCAAATCTCTAACGTATAAATTAATGAATACATAAATTGGAGGTTGGTTTCTATGGAACAAGAAACAACACAAACGAAAAAGCCGTCATTATTTGGTATGATTTTTAGTCCAGGTGAACAGTTTGAGAGAATTCGAGAAAAGCCGGTCATTTGGTTACCATTAATTTTGCTTTCAATACTCGCGATGATTGTTGCCATTTTCGTTACAATGAATGTTGATTATGCTGCTATATCTGGGATGGAAATGTCTGCCGAAGAGGAAGAAATGGCGAAAATCTTTGCAGTTGTTATTGGAGCTTTAGGTGGATTATTCGGTACACCAATTAGTTACCTTATTTTTGGTGGGATTTTATTTGGGATTGCCAAAATTGCGAAATCAAGTGTTACGTTTAAACAAATGTTCTCATTAATGATATTTATTAGTTTTATTAGCATGATCGGACAGATTATAAACCAAGTTATCATTGTGGCGATTGATGGAGATCCATATATTATGTTGACAAGTTTAAATAGCTTTATTGGAGCTGACGGTGCATTAGGAGCAGTGCTGGGCGTCATTGAAGTGTTCAGCATTTGGTATTATATTCTACTTGCAATCGGTCTTGTCAAAGTAGCAACATTATCTAAGCCAGTTGCTTATATTATTACAATTGTATTCTTTAGTATATCACTTATCATTGCTGCAATTAGTGGAGCATTTGAAGGACTAACACAATTTTAATGAAGAAAAAAATCTGGATCTGCCATGGAAGTATATATACCATCTCATTGAATCAGTAACATTAACATTAATAGGTGGAATATTTGGTATTATACTTGATGTACTTGCTGCAAATATCGTTTCAATTTTTGTAGGATGGCCACCACTGATTTCGTGGCAAGTTGTTGTTGGCGGATTATTATTCTCCATGCTAATCGGTGTTGTGTTTGGTATGCTACCTGCAAATAAAGCTGCACGATTGAGTCCGATAGAATCACTAAGATACGAATAAAAATGGGAGCTCTCCTTTTAGATCAGCTACTATAAAAAGTAGTTGTATCTGAGAGGAGATTTTTTTGTTAAGTTCTTGAATTATCATCTAAGAAATTGGAATTATAAGTTAAATAGGTGAATATGATTGTTAATTGATAGATTTTGAAAATTTGTGATTGATTTTGATTGAAAGTGACAGTATAATGAAAACATGTAATAAAGGTTGTATTCGCTTACAATTAGGTAGGAGGTGTTAATTCATGTTAACTCCTGAACGTCATCGAGTTATTTTAGATGTTCTAAAAGAAAAACATTCTGTTAAAATTCAGGAGCTTGTCGATCTAACAAATTCTTCTGAATCAACGATACGACGTGATTTAACACAATTAGAGGAAGAAAAATATTTAAAAAGAATACATGGTGGTGCGGCGCTTCTACAAGGAAAACTCAGAGAGCCGAATATCATTGAGAAATCAGCCAAAAACCTTCAACAAAAGAAAATGATTGCGAAAGAATCTGCATCTTTAATTGAAGAAGGTGATTGCATTTTTTTAGATGCTGGGACAACAACCCTACAAATGGTTGAATACCTCCCAATTGATAAAGAAATTGTCGTTGTTACAAATGGCTTAACAGTTATTGATCCACTTATGCAAAAAGGAATTAAAACCTATTTAATCGGTGGATATCTAAAGCCAACAACAGGCGCAATGCTTGGCCGTGGTGCGTTAGCTGCAATAGAACAATACCGATTTGATAAATGTTTCTTGGGGGTAAATGGAATTCATGTTGAATTAGGATATACTACACCTGACCCAGAGGAAGCAGAAATAAAAAAAGAAGCTCTTCAGTTATCGCGTGAAAAATATGTGTTAGCTGATTATACAAAGTTTGGAGAGATCGCTTTTTCGAAAATTGCCCACCTATCTGAGGCAAAGATTATTACGGATGAAGTAGAAGAAGACGTACTACATCCATATGCAAAAAATACTGCAATAAAGGTCGTGAATCAATGATTTATACCGTGACATTAAATCCATCAGTTGATTACATCGTAGAAGTAGAACAATTTGAACTAGGATCTTTGAACCGTACAACTGCAGATATAAAGTTTCCAGGCGGAAAAGGGATTAATGTATCACGCGTAATGAAACGATTAGGAGTCGAATCAAACGCACTTGGATTTATAGGAGGCTTTACCGGTACATTTGTAGAGAATTTCTTAATAAATGAGAACATTAATACGAATTTTGTAAAGGCTTCAGGAGATACTCGTATTAACATTAAATTAAAGACTGAAGTAGAAACAGAAATAAATGGTTTAGGTCCTAGTATTTCCGAAAGTCAGCTAGAAGAATTTTTAGAGGTCTTTCACACGATGAAAAAGGAAGACATCGTCGTATTAGCAGGAAGTATACCAGGAACGTTGCCAGCTTCAATCTATAAAAAGATTATTGAGGTTTGTAAGGAAAAAGAGATCAAAGTAGTCGCTGATGTTTCAGGTGATGCTTTAAAAGAGGTTATTTCTGAAAAGCCTTATCTTATTAAGCCAAACCACCATGAGCTTGGAGAACTGTTCAATACAGAAATCCAATCGGTAGAAGAAGCCCTTAAATATGGGAAGAAACTAGTTGAACAAGGTGTAAAGCATGTGATTGTTTCACTTGCTGAAAAGGGTGCGTTACTAATTACAGAAAATAGCAGCTTTGTAGCAAATGTGCCAAAAGGCAAGGTGTTAAATTCCGTTGGTGCAGGAGATTCAGTTGTAGGTGGATTTTTAAGCGCCTTTTCAAAAAATAATTCCATTGAAGATGCATTCAAAATTGGAGTAGCCGCTGGCAGTGCCACAGCATTTTCAATTGAACTATGTACAGTAGAAAAAATAGAAGAGCTAATATCTCACATTCAAGTTGAAAAGTTATAGAGGGGGAAGAAAGATGAAAATTACAGAACTATTAACAAAAGAAACAATTAAACTAGACCTTCAATCAACATCAAAAGGCAATGTTGTTAGTGAACTAGTTGATGTTTTAGATAGAGCTGGAAAGCTTGCTAATAAAGCAGCTTACGAGCGTGCAGTATTAGATCGTGAACAGCAAAGCACAACTGGAATTGGTGATGGAATCGCGATTCCACATGCAAAAACAAATGCAGTTAAACATCCAGCAATTGTCTTTGGACGTTCAAAAAGTGGTGTTGATTATGAAGCGTTAGATGGTCAACCAAGCTATTTGTTTTTTATGATTGCAGCATCAGAAGGTGCGAATAACACACATTTGGAAGCGTTGTCAAAACTTTCCTCTATTCTTATGAAAGAGGAAGTAAGAAAAAAACTATTAACTGCAAATACTGCTGATGAAGTTTTAGCAATTATAGATCAATTTGATGTACAAGATGAAGAAGCAGAAGTAAAAGGTACACAAAGTGGGAAAATTTTAGCTGTTACAGCGTGTCCAACAGGAATTGCTCATACGTATATGGCAGCAGATGCGTTAAAAGAAAAAGCAAAAGAAATGAATCTATCAATTAAGGTTGAAACAAACGGATCAGGTGGGGCGAAAAATGTTCTAACCGCAGCTGAAATTGAAGAAGCAACAGCGATTATTGTTGCTGCTGATAAGCAAGTAGAAATGGAACGCTTTAAAGGAAAACATGTGATAATTGTTCCTGTTGCAGATGGTATCAGAAAAACGAAAGAACTTCTTGAACGTGCAGTGAAACAAGATGCTTCTATTTATCAAGGAAGTGGAGAGGCAAGAAAAGAAGATCGCAGTGGTGAACGAACAGGGTTTTATAAGCATTTAATGAACGGTGTTTCAAATATGTTACCATTTGTTGTCGGTGGCGGTATTCTAATTGCTCTTTCATTTATGTTTGGTATTCATGCATCAGATCCTAATGATCCATCACATAATGCATTAGCAGAAGCATTAATGACAATCGGTGGCGGAAATGCATTTGGTCTTATGATCCCAGTTTTAGCTGGATTTATCGCTTTAAGTATTGCTGATCGCCCAGGTCTAGCACCAGGTATGGTCGGTGGGTTTATGGCAGCACAAGGTGGAGCAGGGTTCTTGGGTGGTTTGATTGCCGGATTTTTAGCAGGTTATATCGTTGTTCTTCTCAAAAAGCTATTATCAGGTATGCCGTCTAAATTGGAAGGTATTAAGCCAGTTTTATTATACCCAGTGTTTGGTATTTTTTCAGTCGGAATGATTATGTTCTTTGTTGTAAATAAACCAGTAAGTGCATTAAACGTACAAATTAGTGAATTACTAAGTGGATTAGGTACTGGTAATTTAGTTCTTCTTGGATTGATTCTTGGTGGAATGATGGCGATTGATATGGGCGGTCCTATTAACAAAGCTGCCTTTACATTTGGTATTGCGATGATTGATGCTGGTAACTTTGCACCACATGCAGCTGTTATGGCAGGAGGAATGGTACCTCCATTAGGTATTGCTCTTGCAACAACATTATTCCGTAGCAAATTTACGAAACGTGAACGTGAAGCAGGAATCACTTGCTACATTATGGGTGCATCATTTATCACTGAGGGTGCCATTCCATTTGCAGCTTCTGATCCAGCTCGTGTTATTCCTTCAGTTATTACAGGATCAGCTGTTGCTGGAGCATTGGCAATGTTCTTTGGAAATGGGTTACGTGCACCACACGGAGGAGCTTTTGTTATTCCTCTAGTAGAAGGAAATCCGTTGCTTTACTTATTAGCCATTGCAATTGGTGCTGTTATCACTGCAGTAATGCTAGGATTCCTTAAAAAGCCTGTTAGTGAATAGATTTTGTATAAAAGCTGACCTATGACGAAGCAATTTTACGTGCATAAATAGGTTGTGTAAAAAATAAGGTACCGATTATTGGTACCTTATTTTTTTACAAGCAGATTATTTTTAGGTTTATTAAATTTTCTAGAATAATGAATTCCGAGACCAATAATCAATGGTGTAATGACGATAGTGGGTAATATCCACAAAATAATACTGACTGATTCAATGTTTAAGAGTCTTGGAGCACCAAAGACAGTAAAAGCAGTGATCGTTGAAATAGAGCATGCTAGCATACCTGAAAAATGTTCAAACCACCAATGCATTTTTCGTTTCGGCTTTTGTAGCCAATACACAAGTTGCGTAATTCCTAAAAGAATCCCTACAATAGGAAACCAAGATAATAAAGGAAATTCATGAACAAAACCATATATACTTATTCCAATTCCTGAAGTAAGAAGCAATGATGGAAAGGCAAGATCGAGAGGATGAGTATGTGTCTTTTTGCGATTTTTATACCGTAAAACCCGTAACCCATAATAAGCAGATGCTGAGCTTAAAATACTAATAAAGATAAGAAACCAAGAAAATGATATCAATTCTTTTGATGTTGATGGATCGATAAAAATTCGGTAAAATCCCATATGAAAAGCACTAATTGCCACGACAATCATCCCATAGACGTAAATCCAGCCAAACGTATTATGAAGTTTCCCACCTTTTTTTGTTACAATTGGTACCCAGAACACAAAGAGAGCAACAAATCCCCCGATAATATGTAAAACTCGTAATATGTTGAAAATTAACTCCATTGCAATTCGATCCTCCAATCATTATAGCACTATTTTACCATTGATTACCATTTTGAAGGATAAACCAAAAAAGATAAAGGATTTTTTTGTTTTTTAGCAAATTAACTTAAATAAATAGGTATAATGAAAGTAGAGCATCAAAATAGGAGGCCTCATCATGTCACAAACTGAAACAGAAACGTCGAAATCAAAGATTTGGGAATGGACAAAAGCAATTGTACTAGCTGTAGGTCTAGCGATGATCATTCGAATCTTTTTATTTGAACCTTACCTCGTAGAAGGGTCTTCAATGGACCCAACATTAAAGGATGGAGATCGTCTTTTCGTTAATAAAACCTTAAAGTTTATAGGTGATATTGAAATAGGGGACATCGTCATCATTGATGGCAAGGAAGAAAATATTCGATATGTAAAAAGAATTATCGGCTTGCCAGGTGACAAAGTTCGCGCAGAAAGTGGGAAAGTTTACGTAAACGGTACTGAGATGGCAGAGCCATACTTAGACGGTAATGAAGAGGAAGCAGAAGAAATGGGTATGCTCTTAACAAATGATTTTGAAGAGATTGAAGTTCCTGAGGATAGTTACTTTGTAATGGGTGATAATCGTCTCAATAGCATGGATAGCCGAAACGGCCTTGGATTAATTGAGGCGGACAGAATTTTAGGGAAATCGGAACTTATTTTCTTTCCGTTCAACCATTTTAGTAAAACTGAATAAACTAGGATAAAGCCGACTGATGTGTGATGGTCGGCTTTTTATATTGTTAAAAGTTTGTAACATTTCATTAGTCAAAGCGACTACTTTAATAGTTACAGAAAATTGTAAAGGGTGTGTCAGGATGAAAAAGTGGCTGGTGATCGTCTTTGCTCTTTTACTTACAGTATTGATTAGCGGATGTAGTGGTTCCAACGAACAAAGTCAAGCAGACGAAGCAGTTGGAGATAGGAATGGTAAAAGCAGCTTAGACAAGGGGGAAACCCAAAGTGCAGAAATAGCAAAAGAAGAAGTGATACAGTCAGAAGATTTGGCTGAAGAGGTAGCAAAAGAACCATCGGATACGAAAACAAGTAGTCCAGTGGATCGAATGGTCATCTATACAGCAAATCTCTCCATTCGAGTTGATAGCTATCAAGATATACTAAAGCTCGTTCAACAGCAGCTTACTTCATTTAATGGCTATATAGTTGAGTCTAATTCCTATTCAACCGGTGAGGATGATACTCTTGAAGGAACGATTACAGTTCGAATCCCACAGGATAAATTTGATTCTTTTTTACAGTCTGTCGAAAAAAGAAGTACAAAAATAGTAGATCGTTCGATTTCAGGTCAGGATGTAACTGAGGAATATGTGGATCATGAATCTCGGTTAAAATCAAAGCAAGTCGTCGAAAAACGATTATTAGCTTTTATGGAAAAAACAGAAAAGACAGAGGATCTTTTAAAAATTTCAACTGATTTGGCAGCAGTTCAGGAAGAAATTGAAGCTATTAAAGGTAGAATGAACTACTTGAACAATAAAGTAGATTTAGCAACAGTAACGATTTATGTGATGGAGGATAAAGTGAATGTTCCTCCGTTAGAAAATGAAGAATTAAATACGTGGGAGAAAACGAAGGAACAGTTTATGATCAGTATTAATTTCTTGTTAAAAGCCTGTTCAGCGCTTATCATATTTATCGTTGGAAGCTTACCGATATTACTGCTTTTAGGTGGTCTTCTACTCGTAGTGATTATTATCATCAAAAAAAGACGAAAACAGACTCAAGGAAAACCACCTACAAAATCAGATGATTAAAGTGAAATCCTAACTCGCAAGTATTGTTACTATCAGCATTGTAATAAACACCGCTCCAATTATAGAGATCACACTAATTAAAACGGACATCTTTTTATTTTCCAGTTGATAACGAGGGAGGATTTTTCTCGTAGAAATATTAACAATAATGTAAAGAAAAATTACCCCGATAATAAAAGTAAGACCATTGGAATGAAAGCCCAGGAAGGCAAAATAAACCCCTGCTAAAAATAGTAATAAACAATATTCTATAAGAGTATGTAACTTCATGTTGTAGCTCCTTTATTGGTGATAGCTCATTTTATCATAAATACATGGTTAGAGTGTGAACCTCTCCACCTAAATCAGAGAGATGATAGGTGGAGCTTCTTAAACCACATTACCACAGCTTGAACAGTTTTGATTTGTATAATATGGTTTCACTTTTACTAATATCCCACCACTTCTTTTGCCATTGTAAATTTTTTCAATATAAAAGAGAATGACTCAAAAACAAAGGGTCAGACCCTTCAAACCGAATTATAGAGCTTTGAAAAAGTGAAAAGCTCTATAGATAGGTATTGTTGGAGGGGTCTGACCCTTTTTTTATTAATTCTTATTACGCTACATTATTCACATCATCATTAAGCTGCAAATTGTTTGCTCTTGATTTAATTGCAGCTTTGTAAAACAATGCAATGATTACTACAGTAATGATCGTTGCACCAATGTAAGATACGTTCATTGGTAAACCAAATCCAATTGCTGCATTCAAGATATAGGTTGATGTTGCCATTGTCATAAAGATACCAGGGATCATGGCAATCCAGTAATTTTTCTTAGCGATGAATAAATACATCGCTCCAACCCATAATGCAATAACAGCTGTTGATTGATTCGCCCAAGAGAAATAGCGCCATAATAGGGTAAAGTCAATTTTCGTTAAACCGAAAGAGATGACGAATAATGGAATAGCAATCCATATACGGCTTATAAATTTTGTTTGTGAAATGTTTAAGTAATCGGCAATAATCATTCGAGCACTTCTAAACGCAGTATCACCAGATGTGATCGGTAAAACGATAACTCCAAGTATAGCTAATGTACCACCGATTGCACCTAACATAGCGGTAGACGCTTCTCTTACGACAGCTGCAGGACCACCATTTGCTAAAATGTCTGCTAACCCGTTATAACCATCGAATAAGCTCATTGCAGCAGCTGCCCAAATCATCGCAATGATTCCTTCAGCAATCATCATTCCGTAGAAAATAAAACGACCTTGTGACTCATTTTGTGTAGTACGAGAAATGATTGGTGTTTGTGTTGCATGAAATCCAGATAATGCTCCACAAGAGATTGTTAAAAATAACAATGGGAAAATTGGTGCTTTGTCAGGATGCATGTTTTGGAACGTTAACTCAGGAATTGGCGCACCAGTTACAACTAAGGAAATCCCTACACCTAGAGCACTGATTAAAAGTAGTGCACCAAAAATTGGATATAAACGACCAATAACTTGATCAATTGGTAGAAGTGTAGCTAAAGTATAATAAATAAAAATTGCTGCAATAATTACTCCAAATGATATCCAATCAGGAGTAATGCTAGATAATAGATCGGCAGGTGCTGTTACGAACACAGTACCTACTAATAATAAAAGAAGAATTGCAAATGCATTAACAACATGCTTCATCACTTTTCCTAAAAATTTACCAGCAAGCTCAGGTAAGTGAGCACCGCGATTACGTATGGAAATCATTCCTGTTAAATAATCATGTACCGCTCCGGCAAAAATACATCCGATCACGATCCAAATGAAAGCTGCAGGTCCATACAATGCACCCATGATTGGTCCGAAAATAGGTCCTACACCAGCGATATTTAATAACTGTATTAATGAATTTCGTTTTTTGCCCATTGGTAAATAGTCAACATTATCTCGTTTTGTAATAGCTGGAGTTTGCCTAGTCTCATTTACACCAAAAACCTTCTCAACAAATCGACCATAAATAAAATAACCTACAATTAGAAGTAAAATTCCACCTATAAATGTAAACATAAAGTATCCTCCTTCAAGTTTATAAATGAATACGCTTACAACGATCTTAACAAGAATAAGTAAGATATAGTGCATTTTGTGTGTAACATGTTAAATATGGAGGATAAGATGTAGTTAATCGCTTCCAACGTACATTTTATTATACTGTATGACTATGAATATAAGATTTAGTAAGAAAAATTAGTTTAACTAATCGAGACGTACTAAGAGGAAATAAATAGTCATGCAGTGATTTAAGTATTTTCATTGTTTACAAGATCGATTATGATGTTACTATCTGTTAAAAATTACAAGCTGTGGAGGGATTTTCTGATTCAAATCTAGAACAATAGCGATATTTAAGATAACAAGTGTATTACTTCTATGAATTGCGCACATAAATGGAGGCATAAAGATGGAAGCGATTTTTCATGGGATTTTATTAGCGTTTGGGCTCATTCTTCCGTTAGGTGCACAAAATGTGTTTGTGTTTAACCAAGGAGCCATGCAACCTACATATATTCGTGCATTACCAGTCATTTTAACAGCAGCACTTTGTGACACGTTTCTAATTATTCTTGCTGTATTGGGTGTATCAGTCGTCGTTTTTTCGTTTACTTGGCTGAAATCAACTCTTTTTATTATCGGAATCATATTTCTGATCTATATGGGCTGGTCTGTCTGGAAATCTGATGGACAATCTACTTATAAAAAGAACCAATCGTCATTATCAGCAAAAAAGCAAATGATGTTTGCTATGTCTGTTTCTTTATTAAACCCTCACGCTATTTTAGATACAATAGGTGTGATAGGTACAAGCTCTTTAGTATACAACGACTTTGAGAAATGGTTATTTACTGGTGCTTGTATTGTCGTCTCATGGCTTTGGTTTTTTGGTTTAGCTCTTGTAGGGAAATGTATCAAAAAAATCGATGAGGAAGGAAGCTTGATAGGTAAGATTAATAAAGTTTCGGCACTTATTATATGGGCCGTTGCAATCTATCTTTTTATTCAATTATTGTAGAATAATAGAGGAGTGGTAGAATGGATCCGAATTTTATAGCAATGTCCAAGGGAAAAAACACGCATTGGCGATATTTTAGCTCACTCTTGGTCATTTTAGTTTTTACGCTAGTTATCGGTACGATCGGGTATGTCATTGCAGTGCTGGGAATTTCATTTATAAACCTAGATCTTGTAGATATTGAAGAGATGATGATAACAGATCCATTGGTTGATTTTTATTTATATCATATCGTTAATATTTTTTCCGTTTTGGGTTTGTGGATTGCAGCAAGAGCGATTCTTAAAAGAAAGCTTATTTCATTTATCACACCGAATGAAAGGGTAAATTGGTCGAAAATAGGTTATGGGTTTTTTTTAGCTTTCCTATTATTCGTTGTGTTTGCTCTTATAGATTTTGCTATATTTCCAAATGATTACAAATTAAATGACTTTGAGGGAACACGTTTTGCTTGGTTGGTTGTAGCCTCGATTCTTTTAGTACCTATTCAAACAACCTCAGAGGAATTACTTTTTAGAGGATTTTTATTGCAGTGGGCTGGAAAGTTAACAAAAAATCCGATTATTTTAACAGTCATTATCGGAGGGATTTTCGGTGGCTTACACTTTTTTAATCCTGAAATGGAGCATGGGGCCTTTTGGGTAGCGATTGACTATTTAGCTATGGGTTTTATCTGGACATATATTTCAATTAAAACGAACAGTTCGGAATATTCAATTGGTGCACATGCAGCGAATAATATGTTTTTATGTATTTTTCTCACAATGGAAGATACTGTAGTAGGTGAAATCCCATCGTTATTTGTTGTAACAAATATAAATGCAATGCTTTCAGCACTTACGACTGTTACAACAGGAATTATTTTTTTGCTAATCGTGTTGCGAAAGCATCGTAAAGGTACCATTAATTAAAATGTCAAAAAAGCAACCCTGTTTCATGATAAGGTCTTCAATAATAAATATTTGTAATTATTAAGGATGTTTCCAACATCTTTTTTATGAAATAGCCGAGAACACTCGTGACTATAGTCGTGAGAGGTTCAAACTGCTAACACGTAATATTATTTGTATAGAAGGGTAAATAACATGTCTAAATGTCCATTATGTAATGAGGAAAACAACTGTGCAATAACAGAAGGAGAAAAACCTGAGTCTTGTTGGTGCATGAAAGTATCTATCTCCAAACAACTACTTGAGAACATTTCTTTAGGGGGAAATGATTGTATTTGTAAGAAATGTATAGATGCTCTTAATAAAGATTAAGTCGAAAATACTGTTAAATCATTTAAAACTTAATATTCCACAAAAGGGTGCCATTGTATTGGGCCATTTAATTGAATAAGGCTTACTAAACTAACAAGGAAGTGTAATTAGGAAGAACTACTTTTTTAAAAAGAAATCAATCATGTAGTAAACTTAGTAACGAGTTTTTATAATTTTAAGATAAAAGGTGATGCCATTGGACAGTGTAATTCAATCTTATTTTGAAAACTTAGAAGACGAGGACAAAGATGTTCAACTGGAAGCCTACAAGAATATTTTAGCAGCTACAAAAAAAGAAGTGGACTGGGCTTATGAAGTTTGGGATCAATTAAAGGAATGGTTAACAGATCCCGAAAATCACCGAAGAGCTAGGGCTGCTCAGTTCCTCTCAAGTTTAGCGATCAGTGACCATGAAAAACGTATGCTCAACGATTTTTCAGCGTTATGGGAAGTAACAAAAGATCCTAAATTTGTTACCGCTCGACATAGTTTGCAATCTATTTGGAAAGTAGGCTTAGCTGGACCGGAACAAAAAGAGATAGTGATTAATCATATTGTTGATCGCTTTCTAAACGGTGCAGATGAGAAACATTATACCTTGATTCGATATGATATGATTCAAGGCTTAAAAAAATTATATGACAAAATAAATGATGAACAAATAAAGCAAAAAGCAATGGAATTAATTGAGAGAGAAGAAGATAGTAAATATCAAAAGAAGTATATGTCTGTATGGAAATAGCGTGAACAAGTAATTTACTGAACTAACAGGAGCTACTTTTCCTTATGTATAAACCAAGGATTCAACAGCCATTTAATCTTCAAGAATTGGCGCGTTTCTTTACGTCTTTTTTTATGTATTGGGCCAGAGTTTTGAAAAAATCATGTGAAGGTCATATCATCATTGATGAGAACCCCCGTGTAATAGGTTTCATTATTAGCAGAGGCTTCTGTTACATATAATATTTCTTTAACCGACCTTTAAACTCAACTGTAATTAAGAATTGGCAGTATCGATTATCTTATGACAAATTTTTAGCCTTGTATCCTATAATGATTTTAGCTTTTCGGGCCCATAAAGTACTCCGCGTGATATACGGAATTGGGTAGAATAGTTGAAATAGGTCATTTTATACAAATGAAATATGTGGTAGTATTAAAGCGAATATTTGTTCTGTATAGTTGGCAAGTATAAATGAACATGGGCGGAAAGAAGGTGTAGGAATGGTGATTGAGCATTATTCAGAAATAGACGAGGTAATCGCTATAATCATAAACATTATTCCAAGGATTTGCACGAGAAAGAAATGCACAGCAACGCCAAATGATCTGAACTGATGATTAAATCGATGATACCTTCCTAACCATTGATGCAACAACACATTAGGTAGGCATTTGGTAATGAAAGGAGAAAGAATTTGAAAAATCACAACGAATCAATTCATAACGGAGGGACATTTGGGAACAAAGGCAACTTTTTATTGGTCATGATAATGATTCTAGGTGTGTTTGTAGCCATTTTGAATGAAACGCTGCTTAACGTAGCCTTGTCTAAAATTATGGATGACATAGGAATTGCGCCAAGTACCGCGCAATGGTTGACAACTGGATATCTGCTGGTTATAGGTGTACTTATACCGGTCACCGCTTATTTAATTCAGCGGTTCACGACAAGAAGCTTGTTCCTTGCGGCTATGGGCTTGTTTACGGTGGGGACATTTGTAGCGGCTATCGCACCAGGGTTCGGGGTCCTTTTAATCGGAAGAGTGCTTCAAGCGGCGGGAACCGGGCTGCTCTTTCCTTTACTAACCAATGTGGTATTCGCCATTGTTCCTATTGAAAAAAGGGGTTCGGCAATGGGGACGATTGGAATTGTAATTACATTTGCTCCCGCGATTGGACCCACTCTTTCAGGAATCATTGTCGAGCATTTTAGTTGGCGGGTTCTCTTTTATGGCGTTCTACCAATCGCGTTGTTTGTTATTATCTTTGCATATTTAAAGCTCAAAAATGTGACAGAGACGACTAAACCGAAGGTTGATCCGCTGTCGCTTCTTCTTTCAACCTTTGGTTTCGGGGGTATAGTGTATGGATTCAGCAGTTCCGGTGAAGGA
This sequence comes from Bacillota bacterium, assembly GCA_051750265.1. Classification (GTDB taxonomy): domain Bacteria; phylum Bacillota; class Bacilli; order Bacillales; family Bacillaceae; genus Metabacillus. The sequence goes on from JBNJJO010000001.1 coordinate 314,397, forward strand.
CAAGGGGGTTGGTCGAGCAATGAAGTACTTATTCCAATTGCAATCGGTGTTGTTTCTTTAGGGCTGTTTACCTGGAGGCAATTGACAATGTCACAACCATTACTAGATCTAAGAACATTTAAATACAACATTTTTAGGATGTCGACGCTGATTATGATGATCGTCATGATGGCGATGTTCTCTGCGATGATGTTGTTGCCGATTTTTCTCCAGAATGCGTTAGGTTACAGTCCGTTGGAGGCAGGTTTGGTCATGTTGCCAGGCGGAGCTGTCATGGGGATTATGTCGCCTCTTACAGGCCGATTATTTGATAAATTTGGCGCCAAGTGGCTTGCGATCATTGGATTAGGGTTGATAGCGAATACACTGTGGCAATTTGCTTTTATCACATTGTCAACCTCTTACAGCACGATTATGATTTTTAATACGCTATTGATGCTGGGTATTTCGATGGTCATGATGCCGGTCATGACCAACGCTTTGAACGAACTGCCACCTCCGTTATATCCACACGGTACGGCCATTATCAGCACGCTTCAGCAGGTGGCGGGCGCTGTCGGGACAGCACTACTTGTATCAATTATGACAAATAGTTCTAGTCGTTATTTGGAAAATACGTTGATTACGAAAGACGAGTCTACATTACAAATTCTAGCGATGATTGCTGGAATGAAAAGCGCGTTCTTGTTTGCATTCGGGATAGTAGCCATCGCATGGATAGCTTCATTTTTTATAAAACGGTCCGTTCCTCAAGAAAAGGAATTGGAGATCAAGCAAGATTCTGCGAACTGAGGTTGGATCTACGTTCATTCAAGATATCTTGAATGAACGTAGAATGAATTGCTGCCCATGCTTTTTCTCTGAAAATGTAGAATCACGCTTACTACAAGGATAAGCAAATAGATTGTTATAAAGATAAAAAATGGACTGCTCCCATCTTTAAATAAGAATTCTTGCAGCTTTTTCGAAAAGAGAAACAAAAGCCAAGGTCCTGCAGAGATAAAGACAGGGATCATTCCCATACCATGTTTCTCTTTAAGAACACGATAATAAATTTTTTCTAGTGTTGTACTTTTAAGACTTTTATAAAATGTTTGTATTTCTTCAATGTTAGTTAATTCTCTTAACTAGGCTGCTTATTTATCGATAAATTTTTTAATTTTAAATATAATTTATGTGCATCCCCGCGTGATGAAAACATCTTTGACCTGTCATGTGTAGTCACTTAACCTGAAAAATTCGTTGAGTTATATGAAATAGCCGAGAACACTCGTGACTTAAGTCGTGAGAGGTTCAAAATTCTGCCATTTTCATTTATTTGTTAGGAAATAGTGTGTTATGCTTTATCTAACCATTTAATATCTGTAGCATGTTTCCTCTAGGATGACTCAAAAGCAAAGAGTCATCCTTTTTTAATGCTTTTCAGCCAATAAAAAAAGGACTCTTTAGTAGAGTCCTTTAATCATTATGCTTTGTTTACGTTAGTAGCTTGAAGACCACGTTGACCTTGCTCAGTGTCAAAAGTCACTTTTTGGCCTTCGTCTAAAGATTTAAATCCTTCGCCTTGGATAGCTGAGAAATGTACGAATACGTCTTCTCCACCTTCAATTTCGATGAAACCGAAACCTTTTTCTGCGTTAAACCATTTTACTGTACCTTGTTGCATGTTTGTTTCCTCCTGCGTGGAATATCCACAATTTATTACTATAGTTGCTCAATTAGATATCAAAGGCGAAAAGCTTAAACACAATTCTTTCCTTACACACCGAACAAAAATAATTCTTCTTAAGAATAACAGAGTATGCCTCAAATAGCAAATGGTATTAAAATTGGTTTGGTTAACGCTCTATTTAAACGTATTGGATAAGTAGTTGAGGAATAGATTTGATTCATTTCAAGGTTGCTACTATACCTTTTTCTCCCTAATCATTGCCCTTCCTTATAAATTACTTTATAATTAGGCGTATCTTAGAGTACGTGAATCGTATGCTTTAGATAGTATAAGAAAAAGTAAATAGGGTGTAAAACCCTTTTGTTATTGGAGGATGTTTCATGATTCAAGTTACGAATGTTAGCTTACGATTTGGTGATCGAAAGCTTTTTGAAGATGTTAATATTAAATTTACTCCGGGTAACTGCTACGGATTAATTGGAGCAAACGGTGCAGGGAAATCTACGTTCCTTAAAATATTATCAGGTGAAATCGAGGCACAATCAGGTGATGTAAGCATGGCACCTGGTGAGCGTTTAGCAATCCTAAAGCAAAATCACTTCGAATATGAAGAACATGAAGTTCTAAAAGTCGTTATTATGGGACATAAACGACTTTATGAGGTTATGGCAGAAAAAGATGCTATTTATATGAAGGAAGATTTTACTGATGAAGACGGCATGAAAGCTGCTGAGCTTGAAGGTGAATTTGCTGAATTAAATGGTTGGGAAGCTGAAAGTGAAGCAGCGATTCTCTTGAAAGGATTGGGAGTTTCAGAAGAGGTTCATGCGAAAAAAATGGCTGACTTATCTGGTGGAGATAAAGTTAAGGTTCTCTTAGCGCAAGCTTTATTTGGTAAGCCAGATGTTCTTCTATTAGATGAGCCGACCAATCACCTTGACATTCATGCAATTCAATGGCTAGAAGAGTTTCTGATTAACTTTGAAAATACAGTCATTGTCGTATCACATGACCGACATTTCTTAAATAAAGTATGTACTCATATTGCTGATTTAGACTTTTCAAAAATTAAAGTCTATGTTGGTAACTATGATTTCTGGTATGAGTCAAGTCAACTAGTACTTAGACTAGGACAAGAATCAAACAAGAAAAAAGAAGAGAAAATTAAAGAGCTACAAAACTTTATTGCGAGATTTAGTGCAAATGCCTCTAAATCTAAACAGGCAACGTCTCGTAAAAAACTATTAGATAAGATTTCATTAGATGATATTCAACCATCTTCTCGTCGTTACCCATATGTTAACTTCACAGCTGATCGGGAAATCGGTAATGATGTATTGCGAGTAGAAGGTCTGTCTAAAACAATCGACGGTGTAAAAGTTTTAGAAAATGTTAATTTTATCATGAATAAAGAGGATAAAATTGCATTTGTTGGTCGTGATGAAATTGCTATTACGACATTGTTTAAAATCTTAGCAGGTGAAATGGAACCTGATACTGGATCTTACAGATGGGGAGTAACCACGACACAAGCTTATTTCCCTAAAGATAATAGTGAATATTTTGAGGGCTCTGAGCCATCGTTGGTTGACTGGCTTCGTCAATACTCACCAAATGATCAAAGTGAGAGCTTTTTACGCGGTTTCTTAGGCCGAATGCTCTTCTCAGGTGAAGAGGTATTAAAAAAGCCGAGTGTATTATCTGGGGGAGAGAAAGTTCGTTGTATGCTTTCTAAAATGATGCTAAGTGGTTCGAATGTTCTTTTACTCGAAGAACCAACAAACCATTTAGATTTAGAATCAATCACAGCTCTTAATAATGGTTTAACCTCATATAAAGGTGCAATGATTTTTTCATCTCATGACCACCAATTTGTTCAAACGATCGCAAATCGTATTATTGAAGTTACTCCAAGTGGTTTAGTCGATAAGCAAATGACATATGATGAGTTTTTAGCGGATGAAAATGTTCAAAAGCAATTGAAGGAATTATACGCGTAAAAGCTTAACTTGTTATAGATTGAATAAAAAAGAGATAGCTCAGTAATGACAAAGTTCATTCGGCTATCTTTTTTTTATTTTTCGAAGGAAGAATTTCAAGAAAATTGGGAATATAAACAAATAATTCCATATCGATGATAAAATAGACGTATGTAGATAGTTGAAACAGGGTTCTGAGTCACAATCAATCAATAGTCTTGATATAAATATTGATTTATCTGGGACGAAAATTGTAAAAGAAGAAAACACATCATTATTAGTATGGGGGACGGAGTACTCTTTCATTACGATGAAGCAGAACTATATGAAGACTCGGAAGGAAGTATTAGTAGAATTAGATGCTTCTTAGCAAAATAGAAGCTCATACGGATGCCGTTGCAGTGATCAATTTAATCTTCAGCTAACAAAGGAAATCTTTTATTAAAACGTTTAGGAAAAGTAGAATGCTTGAATCATCTTTCAATTACTGCTGGTGAGTTGGCGAAACAATGCCGCTTGTTCCAAATGATGGGAATGCTAAAAAATCATCAACTGAATTGACGAATTGATTTCATCATTCAAGATCCTAGTAAAGAATAATAGACATAAACTATTATTCTTTACTAAATTTCCAATCTTGATCGAAGTGCTTTTACATAATTTCTGCTAACGGAAAGTAATTCCTTATGTCCTTTAAGTTCTAATTGGTAAGCGCCATTAAACCAGGGAATTAGTCGGGATACATCCTGGAGGTTCACGATATAGCTTTTATGAATCCTGAAAAAGCTGTAATCCTTTAATCGGAGCTCTAAATCCTTTAAAGGTGTTTTTGTTTCATATTCAGAGGTTTTTCCGACTAATTTTGTAACGCGATCATCACGATATAAATAAAGAATGTCATCTGGGTTAACATAAACAATTCCGTCTTCGCTTTCAACAGCGAGCTTTGAAGGTCCGATCTCATCTAAAGGTGTTATGCTGACTAATCGGCCTTCTAATCTAGTGATCGTTTCTTCAAGTCTGTCTTGCTCAAATGGCTTAAGGATATAATCAATGGCATCATGTCGAAATGCATCTACAGCGAATGTTGGGTATGCTGTTGCGAAAACAATAAGAGGTTGGTGTTTTAACTCTTTTATTGCTTTCGCTGTTTCCAACCCATTCATTTTAGGCATTTCAATGTCAAGAAAGACAACATCTGGCTTTAGTTGTAACGTTTTAATAAGTGCCGTTTCCCCTGATTCAGCCTCTCCGACAACATCAATGGTCTTATGCTGCATCAATAAATGCTTTAATTCATCTCGACTATACCTTTCATCATCTACAATTAATACAGATATTTTTCTATTTTTCATTTAATCTCTCCCATTTTTAACTTTAAAAGAAACAGTTGTACCCTCATTTTGTTTAGAAGAAATGTGTAAAGTACTTTCATCCCCAAGCATTAAAAGTAAACGACGATTCACATTATACATGCCAAAACCAGTTCCATCCTTTGATTCAACAATCGTATCTAAAATAGTCTTTAAGCGACTCGATTCAATTCCTTTCCCATTATCCGCTATTGTGACCTGGACGGCATCTGGAACATGATCAATTGAGATTTTAATCACACAATTAGCGTCCTTATCTTTTATCCCATGCTTAACAGCGTTTTCAACGATGGGCTGTAAAGTCAACGTTGGAACCATACGATCTAAAGCAGTCTTGTCAATATCATAGTAGATTGATAATTTATCGACAAATCGTGCTTCCTCAATGGCTAAATAGGCTTTCACATGTTCAAGCTCTTCTTCAAGGGTCGTCCATTTTTTCGTTGAACCTGTTAGGTTTTTTCTGAAAAATTGGGATAATGATAAAAGAAGTTTTCTTGCTAAATCAGGATTTGTGCGAATTAATGATACGATAATGTTCAGCGTATTAAAAAGGAAATGTGGGCTTATTTGTGCTTGAAGTGATTTGATTTCTGCTTCCTTTGCTAACTGTTTTGCCTGCTCTGCCTCAGCAATTTCAAGCTGATTGCTTAGTAAAGAACTAAGCCCTCGAATAAGCTCAATGACAAGATAGGATATGTCCTTTTCAGATTGAAAGTAAAACTTTAACGTTCCAATCGTCTCATCTCTTATTTTTAACGGTGCAATGACCGCAGCACCTAAAGGGCATTTAGGAAACTTGCATTGAATATCTTGATGCTTCGCAATAATAAGTTTCCCGGCTTGAAGGACTTCCTTTGTTACTGTCGTTTGGATTAAATGATTGGCTTGATGATGATCATCAGCTAAACCTACATGGGCGAGAATTTTTTCTTGATTCGTAATGGAAATAGCAGATGCATCTACTTCCTTTAAAATAATCCTACAAACGATTTCCGCGGTTTTTGTAGTAAGTCCATTTCTTAAATAGGTTAACGTTTGCCCAGCAAGCCTCAATGCTTTTTGAGCTTGCAGGGCACCAACCTTTTCTTCTTCATTTAACACACTTCTAATGATTAGCAAAAAGATGGCAGATCCAACACCATTTGCCACAATCATCGGAACACCAATTGCTTCGACTAGTTGAAGTGCTTGATCGAACGGCTTCGAAACAAGTAAAATAACGAGCATTTGTACTGATTCTGCCAATGCCCCAACTATTAATGCTGTAGAAAGTTTGAGACGTTTTTGTTTACGATAAAAAAATCCCGAGAGGACTCCTGCTAAAATGGCGGATAAGCCGCAGGATAATGATGTAAAGCCACCTAGTGAAAACCGGTGAATTCCAGCTAAAACACCTGCACCAATACCTACTTTATAACCTCCGAGTAACCCTGCAATAATAATGCCAATTACACGGGAATTTGCAAGTGCTTCCTCATTACCAAGAGCGTATGCCCAGCGATCAAACTGCAAGGAACTCGTGTCAAACGTAATCCCTGAATACGTTCCAATAATGCCAAACGCACCGAAAAATATGATCGCATAATATTGTTGTTTTCGACTTATTTCATTTCGTTCAATCATATGCCTAAAAAAAGGTAATCTAGTCATCAGAAACGCCACTGTAACAATGATACCTAGGCGTTCAAGCATCGTGAGCAACAGAACAAACATATGAGAGTCTCCTTGATTGTATTTGATCATATTTTAGCATAGACAAGCATAATAGCGTTAATGTATTACAACACTTTTCCGTTCGAGCATTGGTCCAATTAGGGAAGCAGACTATGGTTTGGAAATCATAGATATACTATTTAAGGAAATTGGTTCAATAATGCGCGCGGCAAATGCTCCCATAGCGGATAGTATTGAAGAAGTTCAGATTAATAAAGTAAAAGAGATGGCTTATATTATGAAATCTTCCATGCAAAGAGATATGGAAAAGGGAGAGGAAATTGAAGGGGACCATTTGCAAGGGTATTTGTTAACACTTGCTGACGAATATCAAGTACGAGCGCCGTATTTAAAGATGGTTTATTCCAACTTACATACATATGAAAAGCAGTAGAAATACTACCAGAGTAAAATGCAAAAAGACAGAACGTGATACGTCTGTCTCTTTTTCTATTTAAGAATCTACTCTTTCTTCTAATAACTGTAGCTGTTCTTTTAACATATGATGATCTAAATCTTCCCCAATAAATACGAGTGTGTTTTTCATCTTCATTTGTTCTTTCATATAAAGCGGCATACCATATGAATATTGAAAAAGATATGTGTCCTTTGAGTGGGTAAAGGAGATGTAACCTTTTATGCGATATATGGTATCAGGCATATCCTTTAAAAACTGTTCGAACCCATCTAAATCAATCGGTCTTGAAAAAGTATGGACAAATGTCCGCATATGTAACGTATCATGAACATGTACTTGCTCATGTTGTTTTATGGCTATTTTCTTATTTAGCTGCATTTGTGATAAGGGTATATTGGCATATTCAGTCATTAAAAGTTTACCATTTTTGTTCAAAAATTGAATTTCCGAAACAAGGTTTGCCTTTTCAACCTCAGTTAGGCTGTCAACTTTATTTAATAGAACAATATCAGCATGCTGAACCTGCTCTACTAAAAGCTTTCGTAATTGGATGCTTAAGTGAGAGCGGTTTTGCCATCTTTTCGCATCAATTAAGGTGACAATGGCTTGAACAGCAAGCTTGTCTGCAAAAAGAGGTGACATGCATGCATCAAGAACCTCTATTGGATGTGCAACCCCAGTTGTTTCGATGTAAATGGCATCAAGCTCATATTCTTGAAGCATGTTTTCTAGCTGAACCTCAAGCTGTCCTTGTATCGTACAGCACACACAGCCATTTAAAAGCTCCTTTAAAGGAGTTTCGTCTGGTACAGCGTTAGAATCAATCGAAACTTCTCCAAGTTCATTCATAATGACTGCTATCTTTCGCTGTTGTTCTTTTTCTTGAGCAAGAATATTTTGGAGTAGTGTTGTTTTACCAGCTCCAAGAAAGCCAGATAAAATATAAATCTCAACAGGCTTCATTTTATTTTCTCCTTTCAATTTCATTAAAAAGGGGCCTGACTTAAATGGAAACCGTCTGACCCCAACGTGAATGATACTTGTTACCTATTTAGCGTGCTTACATCCTCAGAAAATACGATTAAAATGCCCATGTTCCATTACGGAATATTGGTTCTGTTGTTCCATCCTCCAAAACACCATCAATATCCATATCAGCAGAACCGATCATAAAGTCAACATGAATAATACTAGAATTTACGCCAACCTTTTCCAGCTCCTCACGAGACATTTTTTTTCCGCCCTCAACACAGAAAGCATATCCATTTCCAATTGCTAAATGGTTTGAGGCATTCTCATCAAATAGTGTATTGTAAAAAAGAATACCAGATAGAGAAATAGGTGAATCATGTGCAACTAATGCGATCTCACCTAAATAGTGAGATCCTTCATCTGTTTCCACCAATTGCTTTAAAATGGCTTCGCCTTTTTCAGCTTTAACATCCACTATACGACCATTTTCAAATGTAAGTGAAAAATTATCTATTAAATTCCCACTGTAGCTAAGGGGCTTTGTACTTTGGACAACACCGTTTACACCGTTTCGTGAAGGAACAGTGAACACTTCCTCTGTTGGCATATTCGCCATGAAGAAATTACCTTGTTCATTTTCACTACCGGCTCCAACCCAAGTATGTAAGTCATGAAGTTCGATGGTTAAATCTGTTCCAGTAGCTTTGTAGTGAAGCTTTTTATACTTTTTGCTATTTAAGTAATCAACTTTGTTATGTAATACCTCATTATGTTCTTGCCATGCTACTACAGGGTCTTTTTGGTCAACGCGTGTTGTTCTGAAGATGGCCTCCCAAAGCTTTTCTACCTGTTTATCTTCACTTTCATTAGGAAATACTTTTCCTGCCCATTCCTTTGAAGCAGCAGCTATAACCGTCCAGCTTGCTTTATCAGCTTGTAAATAGTTCCGATATTTTGTAAGTGCCATTCCAGCAGCTTTTGTAGATGCTGCAATTCGTTTTGGATCAATCCCGCTTAAAAGGTCAGGGTTTGATGAAATGATGGACATAAATGCACCATTATTTTCCGCTAACGTTTCTAATCCTCTTGCCTTCCATTCAGGGAAATCACTTAATGCGTCTTCTGATGCAAGCTCAAACCTAGTTCTTGTAATCACATCATCATGCCATTCCACATACACATTCCGTGCACCGGCTTCATACGCCTTTTTGACAACAAGACGGACAAATTCAGCTACTTCTGTTGAAGCGTTTATTGTTAAATTTTGATTTTGTTGAATATTTACACCTACACGAACAGCTAATTCTGCATATTTTTCTATGTTATGTTGAAAATTAGACACAGTTTAAACCTCCTTGTTTTACATAAGTATCTTTAGAAAAGCCACCAATTATGGAAGTTTTACCTTATTATTTTAACAAAACAAACGAGAGAATGAAAAGATTAAGCCCAAACATAAGACAAAATACTTTCAGAGATAGTAGAAAATTTATACAATTAGAGGTAACGAGGTGATAAGGTGAACTATTTAGATGAACAATTTATCCAAACAACTACTCAAAAGGAATTACTAGTAAAGACAGATAAGCTCTCAAAAGTATTTGCATTAACTGCTGATAAATATGACAGAGAAGGATCTTTTCCATTTACGCACTTTCACCGCTTAAAAGAAGAGGGCTATTTAAAGCTTACGATTCCAAAACAATATGGGGGCGACGGAGCAACATTATATGAATTTTTATTAGTACAGGAAAAGATCGCTCAAGGTGATGCAGCAACAGCATTATCGCTAGGGTGGCATTTAGGTTTAATTATGCACCTAAACGAAACACAAAAATGGGATATAAACACGTTTGAAAGAATATGCAAGGAAATCATTTCTGACAATAAGTTAATGAATAGTGCTGCTACAGAACCTAATTCTGGTAGCCCTGCAAGAGGAGGGAAGCCAGAAACAATAGCTACTCAAAAAGAAGGTAAATGGGTAATAAATGGCAAGAAGATCTTTACATCATTAGCACCTGCACTCGATTATTTTATCGTACCTGCGACGATTGAAGAAACAGGTGAGATCGGTGATTTCCTCATTCCAAGATCACAAGCAGGATTATCGATTGAGGAAACATGGGACACATTAGGTATGCGTGGAACAAGAAGTGATGATTTGATACTAAAATCTGTTGAAGTACCGATTGAAGCATTAGTAGAAAAAAAGCAGAAAAGGGAAAAGCCCCCAGCTCAAGGATGGCTTCTTCACATACCAGCGTGTTATATAGGAATTGCGATTGCAGCTAGAAACGAGGCGGTAGAGTTTTCAAAGACTTACCAGCCAACAAGTCTAACCCATCCAATAAAAGATGTGCCAGAGGTCCGTAGAAAGGTTGCAGAAATGGACCTTAAACTAACAACTGCAAGAACATTAATGTATTCAATTGCTGAAAAATGGGATATAGCTCAAGGTGAGCGATCCACACTAGCTTATGATTTAGCGGTAGTAAAAATGATTGTTACGAATACGGCTGTTGAAGTTGTTGATTTAGCAATGAGAATAGTTGGAGGTCAAAGCTTATTTAGATCAAATGCACTTCAGCGGTACTATCGTGATGTTCGCGCAGGGTTGCATAATCCACCTTCTGATGATATTACGTTAAAAATATTAGCGGATCGAGCGTTTCGAGATTAAATGAATAAAAATATAGGCTAGTTGAAGGACAAACAAACAGCATTCAAGATTTTAGCAGCAGTATATGGCGCATTATTCTTGAATGCTTATGTATGTAGGACATTCAAACACCTGTTACTATGGACATTGTATTTATTTTACTTTCTTATTACTCCCCTTGTACTTGGGCAATTCCATCATCACTTGAAGGACTCGCTGGCATATTAGCAAGGGAAACACTCATACCTCCCATAATAATGACAGCTAATGTTAAGCTAATGATAATGCGTCTACTAAGATCTTTCACAAATTTACCTCCCGATGTTTCTAATTATTAGACGAAATGGCGTTGAAAAAGTTACAATGCAATTTTGTAAAAACCAAAACCCACTACATTCATTACTATTAAACCAAACATAATTTATTCAAAGATTAGAGATTTGATGAAGAGAATTTATGTAAATTTTTTGTAAATGTGATTTTAGAATGAAAACGTAAAAAAGCTTATAGAGAAATTTAGCCATTTTTCTCTATAAGCTTATAATTATATAAACAAGAAAGTATACGTTTTTGTACTTAGTTTTGGTGACTAGCTCCAGCAGTCCGACTTTGTGAAAAGTCGGATGCGTGGCCTTAGATCGCACAGGACGTGCAAAGGCACTCGATATTACAGGACGTTCTATTCATGAACATCTTATTTGCCCTAGGCTGAACAAGGCGCTTCCGCTTTTCTTTTTATCTTGCAGCTTTTAAAAGCTTACTAATGACAGTTAGTGATCTCCCTGTACCAATAGCAACAGATTCTAATGGACTTGGAGCAATATGAACAGGAACTACTATTTCTTCACTAAGCCATTCCTTAAGACCTTTCATTAGTGCACCACCACCAGTTAATATAACTCCCCGATCAACAATGTCACCACTAAGTTCTGGCGGACAATCTTCAAGTGTAGCGCGAATTGCCTCTAAAATGTGTAAAAGTGATTCTTTCATAGCTTCCTGCATTTCAAATGAGGAAACAGTGATTGTTTTTGGTAAGCCTGTCACTAAATCCCGGCCCCGAATATCCATCGATTCTTTTTCGTGCTTAACTAAAGCGTAGCCTATTTCCATTTTCATTTGTTCAGCTGTGCGTTCACCAATTAATAGATTATAGTTTTTACGAACATGTTGAATTATATCTTCGTCTAATTGGTCACCACCTATACGAATAGAATGACAGGAAACAACACCACCAAACGAAATAATGGCTACTTCTGTTGTCCCACCGCCAATATCGACAATAACATTTGCAATTGGTTCATCCACAGGTAAATCCGCACCGATTGCAGCTGCTACTGGCTCTTCTATTAAATGTACTTGTTTTGCTCCTGAACTTCTAATCGCATCTTGAATCGCTCTTCTTTCTACAGATGTAGCACCTGATGGCGTACAAACGACAACAGTAGGTTTTCTCATTGATATACCAAGTTTACGAGAGGCTATTTTCATAATATGTCTTAACATATCTGTCGTAATGTCATAATCCGCAATGACCCCATATTTAAGAGGTCTTACCGCAACAATATTCCCAGGTGTCTTTCCTATCATACTTTTTGCTTCAGATCCTACAGCCAAAACTTTTTTCGTTACGGTATCTATTGCAACGACTGAAGGTTCATTAAGAATAATTCCCTTATTTTTACTATATACTAATATATTTGCTGTTCCCAAATCTATCCCTATTTCAGTAGTTGTAAACATTATTTATTAAAACCTCTTTTCATCTAGCTTTCTTATATGATATGTAGAAGTTTGTAGTTTTTTGGGGGCTGTCATTGTCCTGAAAAGATATCGTCATCACTTTGTCATATTGCTGTCATAAAACAGACAGGATTTCACAGAAACGTACTCAGATTTCTTGATTAGTTTATTTTTCAGAAAAGTTTTCTTTGTTAATTAAAAGCTTTAAAGCAAAAATGTTTTAAAGTGATTCAGAATAAATGGAGTTGTCATGATGATAGCTAATTATTAGATAGGAAAGAAATATAATTAGGTAGAAAAAGTGACAAATTCATTGATATAAAAGGATTTTACTAGATTTGTTGAGAGTGCTTACATTTACCTATTTATGGATATATAAATAGGTCTGATGAATCTATTTTAATTTTCAGAAAATAGAATTATCGGACTATTTATTATATTTATATAAAAATTATAATAGATTTGTAGCAACTATTTTTTTACTGGAAAAGTAATTTGGGAGATTTGCTCTTCTGGATGTTTCTACGAACAAAGGGGGGAATATTTTTTGAGGGAATTAAAAAGGGCTATTGAAGGTAAAAACAGACGATGGAAGAAGATGCTTAAGGTAACAGCTAGTTCTGTTGTGGCCGGAGGGTTACTATTCGGTACATATTTACCAGCATTATCAAGTGTACAAGCTGCTTCAGCAATACCAGAATCATCACCGATCGATTGGAACATTGTACCTGAAGAACGATTAGCAGATGCTTTAAAGAAGCAAGGGGTACTTTCTAAAAATGCCTCTGCAGCTGAAGTGAAAAAAGCTGTCAAAGAATATATTGAGAAAAAAGAAGGTTCAAAGGCAAAAGCAGATTCTCCTACTGAAAAGATGATAGATATAAAGTCGAAGGACTTTTTACAAAAGCAAAAAGATAAGTTGACGAAGAAATTAAACAAAGGGCATGACAAGGAAAAAAAAGGAAAGTCAGATGGGGCAGTAAAGGTGAATTCTGCACAGCAAGCGCCATATAATGGCGATGTCCGTACTGACAAGGTATTGGTTCTTTTAACAGAGTTTTCCGATCTTAAACATAACAACGTCACCCAAGAAGAAGGTTACATGTACGCAGATGACTTTAATCGAGAACATTATGAACAGTTAATGTTTGGAGATCAAGAATTCAAATTGTTTAATGGTGATGAAGTAAAAACATTTAAACAATTTTATGAAGAGCAGTCTGGTGGGAGTTATACAGTGGATGGAACAGTATCAGAATGGCTGACAGTTCCAGGTACTGCAAAAGAATATGGTGATGACGATCCTGAAGGTGGTCATGATAACTTAGATCCAAATGGTCCACGTGAACTTGTGGAAGATGCTTTAGACGCTGCAGTGGCGTCTGGTATAGATCTAGCTGAATATGATCAATTCGATTTATATGATCTTGATGGTGATGGTAATCAAAATGAGCCAGATGGTTTAGTAGATCATTTAATGATTATTCATGCTGGTAGTGGACAAGAAGCAGGTGGTGGAGCATTAGGTGATGATTCAATTTGGTCTCACCGCTGGGTACTAAATGGAGTCTATAGTGTGCCTGGCACACAAGCGTCTGTAGATTACTGGGATGGCCAAATGGGAGCATATGATTATACAATTCAACCAGAAGACGGAGCGGTTGGTGTATTTGCGCATGAATTTGGCCATGATTTAGGATTACCTGATGAATATGACACAATCTATTCTGGTCATGGGGAACCTGTTGCTTCATGGTCAGTGATGAGTGGAGCAAGCTGGAATGGTAAAATTGCAGGAACTGCTCCGACAAGCTTTTCACCACAAAATAAGGAGTTCTTCCAAAATACAATGGGTGGAAACTGGGTGAATATAACTGAGGTTGATTATGAAGATATCGATAAAAAAGGTTTTTCTTCAATTATCGACCAAAGTGTAACGAAATCGAAGAATCCTGGAATTGTAAAAGTGAATTTACCACAAAAACCAGTTGAAGGTATTCAACCTGAATTTGGCGAAAAATATTATTACAGTACAAAAGGTGACGATCTTCATACAAAATTAACAACACCAATATTTGATATAACAAATGCAACAAACGTTGAATACTCATATAAAGCATTTTATGATATTGAAACAGAATATGATTATTTACATGTAAATGTTTTAGATGATAGCGGAAAAGCATTGAAAGAAATTGATCTAATCGGTGATGAATTTACAACAGAAGGTTCAGAATCAACACAAGGCCAATGGGTAGATAAAACATATGACCTAAGTGAATTTGCAGGTCAGAAAATTAAGCTTGTGTTCGATTATGTGACAGATGGCGGTTTAGCTCTTGATGGCTTTGCAATGGACAATATTAATGTTACAGCAGATGGTGAGACGATCTTCTCAGATGACGCTGAAGGAGACACTAAGCTCTTTCTTGACGGTTTCATTATTTCTAATGGTAAGGATTTGATGGACAATTATTATTACCTAGAGTGGAGAAACTATGCTGGATCTGATAAAGCATTAGCATATTCACGTGGAGCTGTTTACAACACTGGTTTAGTTGTATGGTATGGTGATGATAGCTTTACTGATAACTGGGTTGGTGAACATCCAGGAGAAGGCTTCCTAGGTGTTGTTGACTCACATCCAGAGGCTGTTTTTGGAACGTTAAATGGACAAAAAACAGTTTCTCAAAGCACGCGCTACCAAGTGGCTGATGCAGCATTCTCATTAGATAAAACACCTGGATTCTTTATTGAATCTCCTACACGTGGAGCATACGAGTTTTTAAGTCTAACTGGAACACGTAAATTTGATGATTCTGTTTCATATAGCGATTCTGATATTCCAGATGCAGGTCGACTTGTTCCACAACATGGTTTGAAATTTGAAGTAATTGGCGAAGCGAAAGA
Organism: Bacillota bacterium; assembly: GCA_051750265.1. GTDB lineage: Bacteria > Bacillota > Bacilli > Bacillales > Bacillaceae > Metabacillus. The sequence continues at coordinate 329,842 of JBNJJO010000001.1, forward strand.
TAATTCTGCAGGAGCAGTTTGGATCCATAAGTAAGATCCTGTAAAGCTAACTCATTTGATTCTCTCTTATTGATTGAGGGAATCAGGGGTTGGTTTTTTTCTGCTGCCATAATTTAAAATGAAATTTTTGCTAATATAATAAAATTTGAATTTGATAGATTCGGAAAGAAACTAACTAAACATGTTATACTAGTAGGGAAATAAAAATGGTTAGTTTACTAGATAAGAAAGTATAAATTTAACGGTTTTAGTGTCTAAGCCACTCATGAATTGAAGGTAAGAAGTCCTTCTATTAAATGAGCATCATATTTGCTTGAGGCTGAACAAGGCGCTTCCGCTTTTCTTAAATTAGAACCATCAAGGAGCTAGGGTGATTAAATGCTACAGCAAGCTGTGAAACAATTAAACGATTATTTCGGGTACTCTTCTTTTAGAAAGGGTCAAGAAGATATTATAGAAAGTGTCCTTAATGGCAAGGATACGCTAGCGATTATGCCTACAGGTGGAGGGAAATCCATTTGCTATCAAGTACCAGCATTACTAATGGATGGTATCACGATCGTTATTTCTCCATTAATCTCATTAATGAAGGATCAAGTAGATGCTTTAACTAGCGTTGGTATCAAATCAACGTATATAAATAGTAGTCTAAGTGTTAATGAGTTGAATGAACGAATCGAAGAAGTAAAAGCGGGTGTTTATAAAATTCTCTATATTGCTCCAGAACGACTAGAAACTCAATCATTTCGTTCGTTACTTTTAGCTATAAACGTGTCAATGGTGGCAGTTGATGAAGCCCATTGTATTTCACAATGGGGACATGATTTCCGTCCAAGCTATCGAAGTATAAAAAATATGATCACTGATTTTGCAATAAAGCCTATCGTCATTGCCTTGACAGCTACTGCAACGAAGGAAGTTATCACAGATATTTGTCAACTATTGGATATCTCGACTTCAAGTACGTTTGTAACTGGTTTTGCAAGGGAGAATTTAACGTTTAATGTTATTAAAGGTGAAAATAAACGAGATTATATTACAAAATTTATTAAAGCAAACCGTGACGAGGCAGGTATTGTTTATGCAGCAACGCGAAAGGAAGTTGATGAACTATATCAATTTTTAAAAAAGAGCGGCATAAAAGTAGGGAAATACCATGCAGGATTAGCTGAACATGAACGGGCAAATCAACAGGACCAATTTCTGTTTGATCATTTAGATGTGATGGTCGCAACCAATGCGTTTGGAATGGGGATAAATAAATCAAATGTCCGATATGTGATTCATCATAATTTACCTAAGAATATAGAAGCTTACTACCAGGAGGCTGGTCGTGCGGGCCGTGATGGGGAAAAGAGTGAGTGTACGATTTTGTTTGCTGGTCAAGATATACAGCTTCAAAAATTTTTAATTGAGCAAACAACTTTAAGTGATGAAAAAAAGGTGCATGAATATCAAAAGTTACAACAGATGGTAGACCTCTGTCACACTGAAAAATGTATACAATCGTACATTATCGAATATTTCGGTGAAGTAACACCCCACTCTGATTGTGGAAGATGTATGAATTGCAGGGATACTCGGTCTAAAATAGATGTTACAAATGACGCTTTAATGGTCTTTTCCTGTGTAAAACGGATGGATGAAAGATTCGGTAAAACATTAGTCGCGCAAGTATTAAAAGGCTCGAAAAATAAACGTATTACTCAGTTTGGTTTTCAAAAACTTTCTACTTATAGCTTGATGAAACATAAAACGGAGAAACAAATTGTTGATTTTATCGATTTCCTTATTGCGGAAGGATATTTATCGTTAACAAATGCGCAATATCCTGTATTAGAACTGAGTAACAAAGCTAGACAGGTAATAGTTGAAAAGCAACAGGTCTTTAAGAAAGAACAAATGATGATCGTTGCTATTGATTCAAATGATGAATTATTTGAAAGACTCAAGCAGGTAAGACGAGATTTAGCCTCACAGCTTGGTGTGCCACCCTATATTATCTTTTCGGATAGTAGTTTAAAAGATATGAGCAGCAAATGCCCGATAACCGAAGATGAGTTTTTAGAAGTTAAGGGTGTTGCGAAGACGAAGCTAGAGCGTTATGGAGAAGAGTTTATATCTGCTATTAGTGAGTATATGAAGATCGAGAGAGAAAGTCCAAAAGAACGTGTTGGTACGGTAGTGAAACAACAAGTTGTAAGTGATAAAACAGCTAGTCATCTTACTACCTATCATTTATTTAGTGAGGGAAGTTCGATTAAAGAGATAAGTGAGGCTCGAGGACTGTCAGAAATAACGGTCCAAAATCATCTCATTCGATCCTTTGAAGATGGCAATCCAATAGATTGGGCTCAAATTGTTTCAGTAGACCAAGAGGCGCTAATCATTGAAAAAGTATATGAGCTTGGGACTGAAATGTTGAAACCGCTAAAAGAAGTACTGCCAGATGAAATAGATTATTTTCAAATTAAGGCAACAATTTGTAAATTAAAACTAGATACGGTTAAGAAGTAGCAAGGCCTGTAAAATACTTTGAATTCATTAGGACTCATTAGACAAAAATAGTGAGTCCTAAAAATATGAAGTGTTTTTTGCAGATTTATTTTGAGTAGTAATTCGCTAAGCTGAATGACTATTTTCTCCGATTTTCTCCTTACTAGCAGTTGATCTTCTTAACCAAAATTGTAATAAGCTAGGTACAAAGCTAATAATAAAAAGTAAACGAATAAATTGAAGAGAGCTAACAACTGCAGGATCCGCACCAATGGTTGAAGCTGTTAATACCATCTCAACAAGGCCGCCAGGTGATAAAGATAGCATAGCTGTTGCTAAATCTAAATCAGTTAACAAAGTGAACAAATAGCCTAAACCAAAGCTCGCTCCTATTAAAATAACTGTTGTTATAAAATATAACCCACAATACTTCCCGCCCTTTTTCAAATCATTAAACGTAATCATTAATCCAAATCCAATGCCAATTGTCACTTGTGCAAAGATCATAAAGAATTGATGGAAGGTAGGTAGAGAAATACCGATAATGTTTAATAAGGCTGTAGTAAGAAGTGGACCAATAACAAATGCTGCAGGTAGCTTTTTATTCAATAACCAGCCAACAAAACCTGCTAAAATAAACCACCCAAACGATAAAGTGCTTGATTGATTATGGATATTTTGAATGGATTGTACACCTGACTGAGGCTCAAACATATGAAGGATAGCAAAAGGCACGAAAAAAACCACAGTTAATAGTCTTACAGTTTGAAAGATTGTTACAAGTGAAGAGTTTGCATTAATAGATTCACTCGCTGCAACCATTTCTGTTAGTCCACCTGGGATTGAAGCAAAGATACTAGTATTTTTATCAATGCAAACTAGTTTACTAATTAATAGACCATTAAAAACGCTTATTACTATTAGTAAAACTGTCGTTAATAAGAAAGGTAATACATATGGACCCACTGATAGAAAGGTTTCTTTTGTAAAGGCTAGACCAAAGGAAATGCCTAATATGATAAATGATATGTTTTTTAATATGCTTGGTTGGAATAGATTTTGATTAGTAACAACTATTGATCTCCAAACAATAAGAAAAGTCATCGGGCCAAGAATCCATGCAAGCGGCACATGGCAAATACTAAAAATGAAGCCGCCAAATGTACCTAATAAGTATGGGAAGAGTATTTTATATAACGTTTTATGCATATGTTTCCTCCATTAATCTTCTGTCTTGTTATTTTACCATATAATTCAAGAATATTCGGTGTATGTTGTTATTATTAAACATCAAACGATAATAAACTATGTCTGTTACTAAAGTCCTTTGACATCCATCCAGATCATGAATCATATTTGACCAATGCTGAACAAGACAATTACGCTTTTTAAAGTATGTGATGTCACAAAAAGTTCATGTTCAATCATTCACAATCTTTGAATTTGATTTTACAATGATAGTAGAGTGATAAAGTATACTACGATAAATATGGGAATAACGAAGGAGTTGTCCGTGAATGGCAGAATTAGATGGCGTCATACTTAGCAGAATGCTCACGACATTAACATTGGCATTTCATATTATTTTTGCAACAATTGGTGTCGGAGTACCTGTTATGATTTCAATAGCGGAATTTATAGGTATTAAAAAAAATGACCAACACTATTTACTATTAGCTAGACGGTGGGCGAGAGGATTTGTTGTGACGGTTGCTGTAGGTGTTGTTACAGGGACATGTATTGGACTACAGCTTTCTCTTTTATGGCCTAGCTTTATGGAGGTGGCAGGCCAAGTAATTAGCTTACCTTTATTTTTGGAAACATTTGCGTTTTTCTTTGAGGCTATTTTTCTAGGAATCTATTTATATACGTGGGATCGTTTTAAAAAGCCTATTTATCATTGGGTATTAACAATTCCGATTATTATTGGTTCAACACTAAGTGCTGTGTTTATTACGGTTGTTAATGCTTTTATGAATACACCTCAAGGATTTACGTTAGAGGGACGTACTATAACTACCATTGATCCACTTGCTGCTTTCTTTAACCCTGCTGCACCTTCGAAGGTATTTCATGTTGTGACGTCTTCGTATATGACTTCGGCTTTCGTTTTAGCAGCGATTACTGCCTTTATGATGATAAAAGGTCGTCGTGGAGAATATCACCAAAAAGCTCTTAAATTAACGATGGTTACTGCGTTGATTTTTACGTTTGCGACTGCTTTAGCTGGAGATGTATCTGCAAAATTTTTAGCTGAATACCAACCTGAAAAATTAGCAGCAGGTGAATGGCATTTTGAATCAGAAGAAGGGGCAGACCTCATTCTGTATGGAACATTGAACGTACAAGGTGAGATAGAGAATGCTTTACGAATTCCAAATATGCTAAGTTTTCTCTCGTTTAATGATTTCAATGCAGAAGTAACAGGTTTGAATGAATTTCCTGAAGATGAACGACCATCATTATGGATTCATTATATGTTTGACATTATGATTACGATTGGTATGTATTCGATGGCGATTTCCTTACTCTTTGTTTTATTAATGGTATGGAAAAAGGGGAATCCATTTAAGAAGTGGCTTTTATGGCCAATCGTAGTAGCAGGGCCATTAGCGTTCGTAGCTCTTGAAGCGGGTTGGATTTTTGCTGAAGTAGGGAGACAACCATGGATCCTAAGAGGCTATATGAGGGTTGCGGAAGCAGCGACAACCTCAGATCATGTTGGAACTATGTTTATACTTTTCTTCTTGCTATACGCTATGCTCGGCACGCTAACAATTACGGTCTTACGAAAAATGTTTAAAAATAATCCTGCAGAAGCAGAACTTGAGTATCGATTTAAAACATAAGGGGGTGGAATGTGATGGATATACCTTTATTAGGAATTACCGTGCTATGGCTATTTTTATATGGCTATTTAATTGTTGCATCTATTGATTTTGGTGCAGGATTCTTTGCCTTCTATGCGCAATTCACAAAGCGCGATGATATTGTAAACAGCTTAATAAGTCGATATTTATCACCTGTTTGGGAAGTAACGAATGTGTTTTTTGTATTCTTTTTTGTAGGGATTGTCGGTTTCTTCCCGCAAACCGCTTATTATTTTGGAACTGCATTACTTATTCCGGGGAGCATTGCTTTAATCCTACTTACAATACGTGGTTCGTTTTATGCGTTTGGAAACTATGGGTCTAAAGATAGTAGGATCTATACGTTTCTTTATGGGGCTACTGGTTTATTAATACCTGCTTCACTTTCAACGGTGTTAACCATTTCAGAAGGTGGATTTCTAGAAGAGCGGAATGAAACTGTTGTTTTCTTAGCAAAAGAGCTTTTTACTAGCTTTTACTCTTGGAGTGTTGTTTTATTAGCGATTGTATCAGTCCTTTTTATTAGTGCTGCATTTTTGACGTACTATGCTGACAGGGCTAATGACAGGCAAGCATTAACACTTTTACGTAGATTTGCGCTATTTTGGGCACCACCGACAATCCTGGCAAGTTTACTCGTTTTTATTTCATTGCAGCAACATAATCCACGTCATTTTGATCATGCGATTGGTATTTGGTGGATGTTTGCTTTATCTTTATTGTTCTTCTTACTCGCTACTTGGCTTATTTTTAAAAAGAGAAATTACGGTACAGCATTTGTACTGATCATGCTGCAATTTTTCTTTGCGTTTTTCGGATATGGTGCCTCACACTTACCATATATTTTAGATCCTTTTATCACGATTTACACTGCTTCAACAAACGAAACGATGGGAATGGCGCTTGTTATTGCTTTTATAGCAGGGCTATTACTGCTTGTACCATCTCTTGTCCTATTAATGCGTCTGTTCCTATTTGATGCAGATTATGTAAAAGGGGAAAGATAGGACGATTAACTAGTTAGCAATTATGTTGTCCCTCTGTAAATTATAGAGAATTTGTGGTACGATTTTTTCATCAAAGAAAAAATTAAAGTAATCGTGCTAAAATAGAAGAATGTTGTTTAAGAGGTCGTTAAGATAATGGCGGCCTCAAAGAACTCCTTTAGAGAGTCAGGAACTTCTATAAATCGGAGGTATACCTATGAAAAAAGAATTTGCAGTTATAGGACTTGGGCGTTTTGGTGGTAGCATTTGTCGCGCTCTAAGTGAAGAGGGTTTAGAAGTAATGGCCATTGATACAGATGAAGATAAGGTAAATGAGTTTGCGAATGTTGCTTCACATGCTGTAGTTGGGGATACTACGGATGAAACCGTATTAAAAAGTCTAGGTATACGCAATTTTGACCATGTGATTGTAGCGATTGGTGATAATATTCAAGCAAGTATTTTAACTACTCTAATCCTTAAAGAATTAGGTGTTAAAGATATTACCGTTAAAGCAACGAATGATTACCATGAAAAAGTACTATCTAAAATAGGTGCAGATCGTATCGTACATCCAGAACGAGATATGGGCAGAAGAATTGCTCATAAAATTATTTCTAACAATGTCTTAGATTATTTAGAACTTTCGGACGAACATAGTATCGTTGAGATTGTAGCAAATGAGCGTCTTAATGGAAATTCAATTATTGATTTAGATATTCGAGCTAAATATGGAATTAATATTGTAGCAATGAAGAGAAATAAAGATATTATCGTATCACCACAAGCAAATGAAATTATTCAGAAAAATGATATTCTAATTGTTATTGGAGCAGATACAGATATAAACCGTTTTGAAAAGCGTTTATTAGGTGATTAACAGTCCCGATAAATACTTAGAAAAAAAGAGTGGAGTAGACGATTCGTCTACTTCACTCTTTTTTGATGCTTTGGAATCTAGCTCCAGCGCCGCGGCCTTATATCGTACAGGACGTGCAAGTGCAGTTACAGCGACAGGATGTCACGTTCGTAACTGCCTCTAGGGTCTAGCTACTCATGAATTGAAGGTGTTCTTTACCTTCAATTCATGAGTGGCTTATGCTTAACGGGCTGTACAAGGCGCCTGCGCTTTTGGTTTTATACTTCCATAATAATTGGTAGGATCATTGGACGGCGTTTTGTCTTTTCATATAAGAAAGGAGCAAGCGTATCTGTGATCTCATTTTTAATTTCAGACCATTGGCTTGTACGTCGTTCCATAATTTTATTTAAATGCTTTGTGATAAGCGACTGTGCATCATTAATTAAGTCTCCAGATTCACGCATGTACACAAATCCACGAGAAATAATGTCTGGACCTGCTGCGATCTTAAAGTCCTTCATATTAATGCTAACTACTACGATTACGAGTCCTTCTTCAGAAAGGATACGACGATCACGTAATACGATGTTACCTATATCACCAATTCCACTTCCATCAATGTATACAGAGCCAGATGGGATTTTACCAGCGATACCAACTTCAGAATCGCCAATTGCTAATACTTCACCATTATCCATAATAAAGCAGTTTTCTTCTTCGACACCACAGTCTACAGCGTGTCTTGCGTGCATTTTTTGCATGCGATACTCACCATGGATAGGCATAAAGTATTTTGGCTTCATTAAGCGCAGCATTAGCTTTTGCTCTTCTTGACCACCATGACCAGATGTGTGGATGTCACTCAAAGGTCCGTGGATCACTTCTGCACCAGCGCGGAAAAGTTGATTAATTGTTCTGCTAACACTAATTGTGTTACCAGGTATTGGTGAAGAAGAGAAGACGACATTGTCACCAGGGATAATTTGAATTTGTCGATGTGTACCGTTTGCAATACGAGAAAGGGCAGCCATTGGCTCTCCTTGACTACCAGTACATAATATAGCCACCCGGTGAGCAGGCATTCGATTTATTTCGTGTGCATCAACAAAAGTATCTTTAGGACAGTTAATATAGCCTAAATCTTGTCCGATTTGAATGGCTGCTTCCATACTTCTTCCGAATACTGCGACTTTACGACCATGTTTTACAGCTGCTTCAACAACTTGTTGAAGACGATGGATATTAGATGCAAATGTAGCAAAGATAATCCGACCATCAACCTTGCGGAAGATTTCGTGGATGCTGTCTCCAACACGTCTTTCTGACATTGTGAAATTAGGGATTTCACTATTTGTACTATCAGATAGTAAACAAAGTACACCATCACGACCGATTTCAGCCATTTTTGTTAAGTTTGCTGGCTCACCGACTGGTGTAAAGTCAAATTTAAAGTCACCAGTATGTACAATGTTACCAGGAGGAGTCTTCACAACAATTCCGTATGAATCAGGAATACTATGTGTAGTTCTAAAGAAAGTAACGGATGTTTTTCTGAACTTAATAATGTCATCTTCTTGAATCTCAATTAATTTTGTTTGACGTAATAATCCGTGCTCTTCAAGTTTGTTTCTTAATAAACCTAGTGCTAGTTTACCGCCATAAACAGGAATGTTGACTTGACGAAGTAAATAAGGAATACCGCCAATATGGTCTTCATGTCCGTGCGTAATAAATAATCCTTTAATTTTATCTTCGTTTTTCGATAAATACGTGTAATCTGGAATAACATAGTCAATTCCGAGTAGCTCGTCCTCTGGGAACTTTATACCAGCGTCAATAAGGACAATTTCATCCTGGAATTGTACACCGTACGTGTTTTTACCAATTTCACCGAGTCCACCTAAGGCAAAAACGGCTACTTGGTCATTCTTAACAAATTTCATAACGATCAAATCTCCAATACTTTGTAGTTTTCACTTTGTTTTTCATATTCTAAAAATGCTCCATCTAATGGTGAAACAAATTCGATATTATAAGGACGGTCTTTTAGTTTAGAGCGAACTTGCCCTTCAGTAGCTGCTTCAATATATAGAGTGTTTGTTCTTTCTCGAACAGGCACTTCTGTAAGTTTCTCTTGATAATACACTTTGAAAATCATTTACCAAATCTCTCCTTAACTTCCGTATGTTAGACTAACTTTTTCTATTATATGCGATATTTACGAACAAGCCAACCCTAGAGGGGAATGTGTCGAATCTTCTTTATCATTTTAGCAACCCTAAAACCGCTTTTTATCCTAAATAGAATGAAGAAATATGTGTTTAAGCAATTGTTTTTCGTTTTAAGAGATTTTCCCATTGCTTTCTAATTGATTTTTTTAGCTTTTTTAACATTTAATAACCTCCTCCTTCTAATAAATGGTGGCTTAAATACGTGTAAGGGTGAGAAACCGTCCAATATATAAACTTTCTGTGATAGTATATGTAATTTTTTATTGTGATTTACATGGGTATTCGTGGAAATCCTGTAGTGCAAAATATTTTTTCCAATTATTACAATGCTTTGGGCTTATCTATTGCTAGGTGAAAATATCTCCGCTAATATGGTAATTGGATTACTAATTATTTTTGCTGGAGTTTACTTAAAATCAGCTAAAGCTAATAAAAAAAAGTACTGTCGGACGAACCAAGTCTAAAAATGAGGAGCTTGATTATGAGTGAAAAAGTAATTTTTCTTGATATTGATGGTACAATTCTAGACCATAACAAAGAAATTCCATCATCGACGAGAGAGACAATTCAAAAATTGAAGGAAAATGGACATCATGTTGCAATCGCAACTGGACGAGCACCTTTTATGTTTGAGGATTTGCGAAAAGAATTAGATATTCATTCGTTTGTTAGCTTTAATGGTCAATATGTTGTTTTCGAGGGTGAGGTAATTTACGAAAATCCATTGAAAAAAGAAACCTTAGAGCATCTTTTACAATTTGCTGATGAAGAAAAGCATCCGCTTGTCTTTATGAGTGAGGATAACATGATGTCCACTACAGGTGAGCATCCATTTATCGAACAAAGCATGGGAAGTTTAAAATTTACACAGCCTCAAGAAAACCGTCATTATTATCTTGAACGAAATATTTATCAAACGCTATTGTTTTGTGAAAAAGGTGAGGAAGAACGCTATCATCAATATTCAGATTTGAAGCTGATTCGTTGGCATGATGTTTCAACAGATATATTACCTGTAAATGGTTCAAAAGCAGAGGGCATTAAGCAATTAGCGAAAAGGTTAAACATACATAGAGAAAATATTTATGCATTTGGCGATGGATTAAATGATTTAGAAATGATTGAATTCGTTGGAACTGGAGTTGCGATGGGAAATGCAGTGGAGTCTTTAAAGGAAATCGCTGATTTTATAACAAAGCCAGTTGATGAAGATGGTATTCAATTTGGTATTGAAGAATTAGGACTATTAAAATAAGAAGGGGAGCACCCTTCTTATTTTTTATAGTATTAGAATTAATCTGATTTGATTTAGTGTTTGTGTCTAGCTCCGAAGCAAAGGACGTGCAAGTGCAGTCAGTGCGACAGGACGTTGAGTTTTTAACTGCCTCGAGGGAAAAAACAAAACCCTTTTTCCTAGGTCAATAGCGTCTTATTTGCCCGAGGTTGACCAAGGCGCTTCCGCATTTCTATTTATCGATCAATTGCTATTGCATTTTCTGGTTCCTGGAATGGATTCTCTGCATTTATATGGTCATAAAACATTACACCATTTAAATGATCAATTTCATGTTGGAAAACAATTGCTAACAACCCTCTTAAACGAAGGTCAATTTGCTCTCCTTCTAGGTTGGTAGCTTTTACACGGATACGAGCGTAGCGTGGGACAATACCTGGTACAGCTCGGTCTACTGATAAACAGCCTTCACCACTAGTTAAAAAACTTTTTTCGATAGAGTGGCTAATAATTTTCGGGTTAAATAGAGCATAGCTGTGCTGAACACCCTTTTCATCCAATACATGGATAGCAAGCATACGTTTTGCAACATTAATCTGAGGCGCTGCAAGACCAATTCCAGGACGTAACCCAAACTTTTCAGAGATTTCTGGATCTTGACTATTTTTAACATACTCAATCATATTAGTTAACGTTTCTTTATCCTGTTCTGTAGCTGGTAAGATAACCTCCACGGCGACTTTTCTTAAAGTAGGATGACCCTCTCTAATAATATCTTCCATTGTAATCATGATGTAACACTCCTTTAATATTGACAACTCATTTAATAACTTTGGTTTACTTTTGATGGGGACGGAACTACACTAATATGTTTTGATAACAATCCACTAATAGAAAATGGCTGTTTTGAGTAAAGATTGTTGTTTTTCGTATAATGTACTATTTACTTATTTAGTTATGCGTCGTGCTCTTTTCCATAAATCACTTTAAAATTTTCTCTAAATAATGATTGAAGTGCCACTGAAAAAATCCTAATGCCGATTTTTTCTAAGTATTAGAACAACAAACTTTTAGAAAAGAGCCTAGAAAATAGACGAATTTTTAACAAACTAATTAAAGCTTGCTCCATTCGCACCACCAAATTGGAGTGGGACTTATAGGAATACTCCATTTTTCCTTCATTTTTAATTGTGACGATAATACGTCTTATTCGTTTTGTATGTAAAAAAAACGGAACAATTATTAATATATAAGATTATAAAGGAAGATGCTTAAAACGAAAAGAATTCCGTAAACCTTTAGTATCAATTTTATTCGGCATACTAGCAAATGAACATTAAATGGTCAAAGGAAGCAAAGTGACAGGCCCCTAAAACCGAATCTATATGGCTTTGACAAAATAAAAAGCTCTAACCTCTATAGATTAGCTTATTGGTGGGGTCTGACACTGAGTCAGCTTCATTTGTGAAATATTACTTAATTAGCAGCCTAAATAAGCTGCACCTACAATAATAAGCAGAATAAACAGAACAACGATTAAAGCAAAGCTGTTTCCATATCCAGTAGTTGGAGTTACATTTCCATACCCATAGTTATAATCACAACCGCAATTATGCATATTAAAAAAACTCCTAATGTCATTACGCCTTGTTGACGTATAATCACACTCTATGAATGTAGTAAAGATGTGTGTAGACTTTTGCCCAGACCTTTTCATTTTCCCATTAAATGAGTAATGCTCCATGTATCATAAACAAAATGCTATAAAGCCGGATAATTTAAAATCTTACTTACCGAGAATAATTGGTCTAAAAGTAAGACAAGCACATAAGATGTAGTATATCTCATATCAAAGTATTTTTTTATATCGTACCAGGTCTGTGATAAGTGCTTTACAACATTGAGTCCTGTCAAGTTGATTAGACTATTAAAAAATAAGTTTGATAGAATGATTGTAAAATTTTGTTTTACAGATTATAGTAGAAATGTCTGTATGTTAGGGGGAATTTAATTGTTCATTTTTAGAAAAAAGGCATTATTACGTGTTAGCTTATTAACTAGTTCATTACTACTATTTCTTACTGGTTGTTTGGGACCTTCTCCAGAAGAAAATATTTATACTACATTAGAAAAAGTTGTAACCTTAGAGGATTCTTTTAAAGAACAACAGCAGCCTCTCATTGAGTTAGAAAAGAAAGAGTCTGAACTCTATAATGAAATCATGAACCTGGGTATGAAAGAATTTGAAAAGGTAGTTGCCTTATCTAAAGAAGCAGTAACTCTTGTAGAAGAACGTGAATCAAAAATTAAAAAAGAATATGAGAGCATCAGGTCTTCTAAGGAAGAATTCGAAGCCGTAAACGAAGAAATTGAAAAAATTAAAGACGAAAAGCTAGCCAAAAAGGCTTTGGATCTAAAAGCAACAATGGAAAATCGATATAGCTCGTACGAAAGCTTATATGAAACGTATAAAAATTCGATTTCATTTGATAAGGAACTATATACAATGCTTCAAAATGAGGAATTAACACTTGAAGACCTTGAAGACCAAATCAAGAAAGTTAACGATTCGTATAAAATGGTAATGGAACAAAATAAAATATTTAATCAATTAACAGAAGAATATAATAAATTAAAAATGGAATTTTATGAAAATGCAGAGTTAAATGTACAGGAAAGTAAAGAATAGACTAATTGAAGTTTTCCAGAGGCTGACACTTATGGTCAGCCTTTTTTTGTTTTTTAACGGAGAATCTTTTAAATAAGTACTCATTAATAATCAAGGTCACTAAACAAGTAAAAAACAGGTACTACAATGTATTTTTCAAGTGTCCAATTTTCCGAAATTCGCAACTGTATTATAAACACTGTTACAGAATTGTTTTATGTAATAATACAGTTTGGGAGAGAGAGTATATATTTTGCTAAAGAAAGGGACCATACTTTTAAAAAACCTTATATAAACTGATTGACGGACCCGAAAACATTGGTGTAAAATTAATAATGAATTAACAAAGGTTGTATTAGTTGACCATCGAAGTAAACTAATACAGAAAGAACGAAACAAGTTCTTTAACCATACATAGAGAAAGTTTTAAAGGCAATCTCATGAGTGGTATATAGTTAAGTAGGTTTGAATTCAAAAAAATTGTGTCAACCAACATTTTTTAGGGTAATCTAATGCTGTGCATATTGGAATTCTCTTACTAAATACTTAAAAAGTTCAAAAATGAAAAGCGAGTAGGCTGTCTGCCCAATTACGATGGCAGATTTCATAAAGGTTATGGAGAACCTTTTCTATTGCTGAATGAACTATAAGCTTATTATGGTTGAACAAACACTCTTAAAAAGGAAAGGAAGAGGTTATAAGATGGCTGCAAAAACAAAAAGCACTGTCGTTGACAGTAAAAAACAGTTTGAAGCTATTTCTAAGCAGTTCGAAACATTCCAAATTTTAAATGAAGAAGGTAAAGTCGTTAATGAATCGGCTATGCCAGACATTTCTGATGAACAGTTAAAAGAACTAATGCGTCGTATGGTTTATACACGTATTTTAGACCAACGTTCAATTTCATTAAATCGTCAAGGTCGTTTAGGATTCTATGCTCCAACTGCCGGTCAAGAGGCTTCTCAAATCGCTTCTCAATTTGCATTAGAGAAAGAAGATTGGATTTTACCTGGATATCGTGATGTACCTCAAATTATTTGGCATGGTCTTCCGTTATATCAAGCATTCTTATTCTCACGTGGACATTTCCATGGAAACCAAATGCCTGAAGGTGTAAATTGTCTTTCACCACAAATTATTATTGGTGCACAAATCATTCATGCTGCTGGTATTGCTCTTGGATTAAAAAAGAAAGGCAAACAATCTGTAGCAATTACATATACAGGTGATGGTGGAGCATCTCAAGGGGATTTCTATGAAGGAATTAACTTTGCTGGTGCATATAAAGCTCCTGCAATTTTCGTTGTTCAAAATAACCGTTTTGCGATTTCCACACCTGTTGAAAAGCAATCTGCTGCACAAACTATTGCTCAAAAAGCAGTTGCTGCTGGAATCGTAGGTATTCAAGTAGATGGGATGGATCCATTAGCTGTGTATGCAGCAGTACGTGATGCTCGTGAGCGTGCAATTAATGGTGACGGTCCAACATTAATTGAAACATTAACATTCCGTTATGGTCCTCACACAATGGCTGGAGATGACCCAACTCGTTATCGTACGAAAGAAACAGAAAATGAATGGGAAGCAAAAGACCCATTGGTACGCTTCCGTAATTTCCTAGTAGCAAAAGGAATCTGGAACGAAGAGGAAGAAAACAAAACAATCGAACAAGCAAAAGAAGATATTAAAGAAGCGATTCAAAAAGCTGATAAATATCCAAAACAAAAGGTTACGGACTTGATGGAAAACATGTACGAAGAGATGCCTTATAACTTAAAAGAGCAATATGAAATTTACAAAGCAAAGGAGTCGAAATAAGCCATGGCACAAATGACAATGATACAAGCCATCACTGATGCATTACGCACAGAGCTAAAAAATGATGAAAACGTCCTCGTATATGGAGAAGACGTTGGCGTAAATGGTGGCGTATTCCGTGCGACGGAAGGACTTCAAAAAGAATTTGGAGAAGATCGCGTATTTGATACGCCTCTTGCAGAATCAGGAATTGGCGGTCTTACTGTTGGTTTTGGTTTAACTGGATTCCGTCCTGTAATGGAAATTCAATTTTTTGGTTTCGTATATGAAGTAATGGACTCTTTAAATGGTCAATTAGCACGTATGCGTTACCGTTCTGGCGGACGTTGGACAGCGCCTGTTACAATTCGTTCTCCTTTCGGTGGATTCGTACATACGCCTGAGCTTCACGCTGATAGCTTAGAAGGTTTAGTTGCTCAACAACCAGGCTTAAAAGTAGTTATTCCTTCAACACCTTACGATGCAAAAGGACTTTTAATTTCTGCAATTCGTGATAACGATCCTGTAGTATTTTTAGAGCACATGAAATTGTACCGCTCATTCCGTCAGGAAGTTCCTGAAGAAGAGTACACAATTGAACTTGGTAAAGCTGATGTAAAACGAGAAGGTACTGATTTATCAATCATTACTTACGGTGCAATGGTGCATGAATCACTTAAAGCAGCAGAAGAATTAGAAAAAGAGGGAGTATCTGTAGAAGTTGTTGATCTTCGTACAGTGAGCCCATTAGATATTGAGACAATCATTGCTTCTGTTGAAAAAACAGGCCGTGCAATTGTTGTTCAAGAAGCACAAAAACAAGCAGGTATTGCTGCAAACGTTGTTGCTGAAATTACAGAGCGTGCAATTCTTAGTCTAGAAGCTCCAGTTCTTCGTGTTACTGCACCTGACACAGTGTACGCATTCACTGAAGCTGAAAACATCTGGTTACCAATTTACAAAGATATTATTGAAACTGCTAAAAAAGTAGTCAATTTTTAATTAGATAACGTGTGTTTTGTAAGTTTATTTTTATAATCATAAGGAGGTAGAATGATTTGGCATTCGAATTTAAACTGCCTGATATCGGTGAAGGTATCCATGAAGGTGAAATTGTTAAATGGTTTGTTAAGGCAGGAGACAAAGTAGAAGAAGATGATGTCTTACTAGAAGTACAAAATGATAAAGCTGTTGTTGAAATTCCATCACCTGTAAAAGGTACAGTTACAGAGGTGAACGTTGGAGAAGGAACAGTAGCTACTGTTGGTCAAACGATCATTACATTTGATGCACCTGGTTATGAGGACTTGAAATTTAAAGGTGATCACGGTGATGATGAGCCTAAAAAAGAAGAAGCACAAGACGTGAAAAAAGATGAAGCACCAGCTGCTGCTACACAACAGGAAGTTGAAGTAGATCCTAACAAACGTGTAATTGCAATGCCGTCTATACGTAAATATGCTCGTGAAAAAGATGTTGATATTCGTCAAGTATCTGGTAGCGGCAAAAATGGACGAGTAGTAAAAGAAGATGTTGACACATTCTTACAAGGTGGCGGCGTTGAAGCTCAACCTGCTGCAACTGAAAAAGCACCTGTAGCTACAGAAGAAAAACAAGCTAAACCAGCAGCTACTAAAGCGATCCCTGAAGGTGAATTGCCAGAAACTCGTGAAAAAATGAGTCCAATCCGTAAAGCAATCGCAAAAGCAATGGTCAACTCTAAACATACAGCTCCACATGTAACATTAATGGATGAAATTGATGTAACAAACTTAGTTGCTCACAGAAAACAATTCAAAAATGTTGCAGCAGAGCAAGGTATTAAGTTAACATATTTACCGTACGTAGTGAAAGCTCTTACTTCAGCACTGAAAAAATATCCGGTTCTTAATACTTCACTTGATGATAAGACAGAGGAAGTTGTTCAAAAGCATTATTACAACATTGGTATCGCAGCTGATACTGAAAAAGGACTGCTTGTACCAGTTGTTAAGAATGCAGAACGTAAGTCTGTTTTTGAAATTTCAGATGAAATTAATGGCCTTGCTACAAAAGCGCGTGATGGTAAGCTTGCTCCAAATGAAATGAAAGGTGCATCTTGCACAATTTCAAACATTGGATCTGCTGGTGGACAATGGTTTACTCCAGTAATCAACCATCCAGAAGTTGCAATTTTAGGTATTGGACGTATTGCAGAAAAACCTGTAGTTCGTGATGGTGAGATTGTAGTAGCTCCAGTTCTATCTTTATCTCTAAGCTTTGACCACAGAATGATCGATGGTGCTACTGCTCAAAATGCTCTTAACCATATCAAGCGTTTACTTAATGATCCACAATTAATTTTAATGGAGGCGTAATCGATGGTAGTTGGAGATTTCCCAATTGAAACAGATACTCTTGTCATCGGAGCAGGCCCAGGCGGATACGTTGCAGCGATCCGCGCTGCTCAATTAGGACAAAAGGTAACAGTAGTAGAAAAAGGTACACTCGGAGGAGTTTGTCTAAACGTTGGTTGTATTCCTTCTAAAGCGTTAATCGCTGCGGGTCACCGTTATGAAACAGCTAAACACTCTGAAGATATGGGTATCAAAGCTGAAAACGTAACTGTAGATTTTTCGAAAGTTCAAGAATTTAAGCAAGGCGTTGTGAAAAAGCTTACAGGCGGAGTAGCTGGATTACTTAAAGGTAATAAAGTTGACGTCGTTTATGGTGAAGCTTACTTCGTAGATAACGAAACTGTAAAAGTTATGGATGATACAAATTCACAAACTTACAAATTTAAAAATGTGATTATTGCTACCGGTTCACGCCCGATTGAAATTCCAGTGTTTAAATATTCTAAGCGTGTAATAGATTCAACTGGTGCATTAAACCTTCAAGAAATTCCTAAGAAGCTTGTTGTGATCGGTGGAGGCGTTGTCGGAATAGAGCTTGGTACTGCATATGCAAACTTTGGAACTGAAGTTACTTTCATCGAAGCAGCTGATGAAATTTTAATAGGCTTTGAAAAACAAATGAGTGCTCTAGTTAAACGTAACCTAAAGAAAAAAGGAAACGTTGAAATTCACACGAAAGCAATGGCTAAAGGTGTAGAAGAAACTGAAAATGGCGTAAAAGTAACATTTGAAGTAAAAGGCGAAGAACAAACGATAGAAGCTGATTACTTATTAGTTACAGTTGGTCGTCGTCCAAACACAGATGAGCTTGGTATTGAGCAAGTTGGTGTTGAAATGACTGATAGAGGCATCATCAAAATTGACAAGCAATGTCGCACAAATATTCCAAACATTTATGCGATCGGTGATATTGTTGAAGGTCCTCAATTAGCACATAAAGCTTCTTACGAAGGAAAAATTGCTGCAGAAGCAATTGCCGGAGAAAAAGCAGAAATTGATTATTTAGGTATTCCTGCCGTTGTATTCTCTGAGCCTGAGCTTGCATCTGTTGGTTATACAGAAGCGGAGGCAAAAGAAGAAGGAATTGAAGTGAATGCTGCTAAGTTCCCATTTGCTGCTAATGGTCGTGCTTTATCACTAAACGACACTGACGGATTCTTAAAACTTATAACTCGTAAAGAAGATGGATTAGTAATCGGTGCGCAAATTGCTGGGCCAAGTGCTTCAGACATGATCTCTGAATTAGGTTTAGCGATTGAAGCTGGTATGACTGCTGAAGATATTGCTATGACGATTCATGCTCATCCTACTCTAGGTGAGATTACGATGGAAGCTGCGGAAGTAGCAATTGGTACACCAATCCATATCGTAAAGTAATAAATACTTAATAGTATTAAGAGGATGACTCAAAACAAGAGTCATCCTCTTATTTATTTACACACAGACGAACCCCCTATTTAATAGGGGGTTCGTCTGTGTGTATTCTACTATAATATATATTTTAATGTTAATGTGATAGTGCATCAGCAACAGGTCTCATAATTTCTTCTTTTGATAAAACAGCCCCTTCGATTTGGACAACAATTTCCTCTTTCTTGATGACAAGAAGAGATGGGTATATGTCCACATTATACTTTCCATTATCGCTATGTTCCGAGATTACCTTCATATTTTCAAACTCTTCAGGAAACTCTTTTCTTATATCTAGTAGTGCATCGTAGTAGACTGCTTCACGATCAATATTATCAACATCAGAAAAAAATAACAGCTGTTTATCTTGAGTGATATCTTCATCGGTTTCATCATGTGAAAATAGAACATTTTCACATGATGAAAGAATAATAATTGGGATGATGAAGGCAATGAGTATTGATCTTTTCATCCTTGCCCACCTCTTTTTATTTATGATCAAAATAGGTCTAATTCAGTATGTATAAACAGTAACTTTAAGGCTAGTAACTTATTCTATATGTTAAATTACACCTATTTTATCATAAAAAATGAAGTTTCTTCCTCTTGTCATCTATTTGTTACATAAATGATAAATATACCGTTTATCCTAATTTAGATGAAAGAAATCCCCAATAAAGGAAGTTTCATATTTTTTTGCATAAACTTTATAAAGGTTTAGACGAGGGGGAGAAGGTGGTATGAAATTAACATGGAGTTTTGTTTATTGTTATCATCTCTTATTGTGGAGTGGATATAGTATTGTAGACTGGCTATCAAAAAAGGATAGTATTATTGCAAAGACAATCTTACTTATTATGTTTTTCTACTTGGCCTATTTAATCGCCTTTACAATTCTAAAAACGCGAAAGAGAGCGATACTTATCTCCTTTTTAACACTTTTATTTTTTGTGTTGGGGCAGCAAGTGTTCAAATTTGTTTTTTATTAAATCAAAAAGTACATTTATTCCAGACTATGTAGTTTAGTAATCAAAGAATGGGAATGTTCAATTTTCTATAATGAAAAAATGAGTACCAAATTTGCACACCATAAATTCACTTTAGAATCTTCTTTTCTTCCTGTAATGATTTTAAAAGTGAAAATACCATTAAGACCATGATGACTGCAAACGGTAAGGCAGCGATAATTGCTGATGTTTGAAGTGCCTCAAGACCACCTGCCCCTAAGAGAATGGCTGCAGAAGCAGATTGAATAACACCCCAAATGAATTTAATTCTGCCCGGTGGGTTAAGCATTCCATTTGTCGTTTGCATGCCAAGTACGAATGTTGCTGAGTCTGCTGATGTAATGTAAAAGGTGCTAATTAAGAAAATAGCAATAATAGACATTAGTGTACCTAGTGGGAAATGATCTAGTACAGCAAACAATGCAACTTCTTTTCCTTGTTCATTAACGATTTCGGTGATCGGAACATTTTGTAGATAATCTAAATAGATAGCAGTGCCGCCAAATACCGAGAACCAAAGTGCTCCAAAGACAGTAGGAACTGCTAATACACCAATGGTAAACTCACGTATTGTACGCCCTCTTGAAATTCTAGCGATAAATGTACCAACAAATGGAGCCCAAGAAATCCACCAAGCCCAATAGAAGATGGTCCAATCTTGAACCCATGTATTATCCCTTTGAAAAGGTGTCATTTTAAAGCTCATCGAAGGAAGGTTTTGTAGATAACTTCCTAATGTTGTTGTGAAAAGGTCCATAATAAAGTTTGTAGGACCAGCGAATAGTAAAAATAACATAAGTGAAATAGCTAAAATCACATTAAGATTACTTAAGTACTTAATACCCTTATTTAACCCAGTTTGCGCTGAAATCATAAATAGTACGGTTACAATCAGGATAATAATGAGTTGCGTCGTAAAATTATTTTCAATTCCAACGACTAAGTAGGAAATACCACCACTAATTTGTGCAGCACCGAAACCAAGAGAGGTAGCCACGCCAAAAACAGTGGCAAAAACTGCAATAAAGTTAACGAAAGTTCCCATTTTACCATCAACTTTGTCACCTAAAAGAGGTCGTAAAATATTGCTCATCACACCATTTTGATCTTTTCGGAACGTAAAATATGCTAACGCTAAAGCAATAGTTGAATAAATGGCCCATGGATGTAAACCCCAATGAAAGAAGGAATATCTAAGTGCGTCTCTTCCTGATTGATCTGTAAAGCCTTCACCAATAGGTGGATCGCTGTAATGGAAAATAGGCTCTGAAACACCCCAGAACACTAAACCAATACCCATACCGGCACTGAAAAGCATGGCAAACCATGATAAATAAGAGTATTCTGGTTCATCTGTGTCTTTTCCTAATTTGATATTACCGTATTTTGAAAAAATTAAGCTGACAGCAAAAACCAGAAAAAAAGTTGCTGTTAACAGATAAAACCAACCGAACTTTTCAATAATAAATGCTTGTACAGCAGTTGTAACAGCATTAATATTCCCATTGGGGAGGATACTTTCAGGAATCAATCCCCAAAAGATAAAAAGCGAAGTTACGAAAACTGATATAATAAAAACAGGGGTAAACTTCTTCATATATTTTCAAAACGCTCCTTAAAAACCGAATGTAAAAAAACACTTTTTTCAAGTGCAATATTCACTATTTATATATTATATAGTGAAGCAATAGGGCTTAATCTATACTTATCTGATAAAAAATGTCTGTCTGGGGGAAAATCAATCATGCAAACAGGACAACTAATATCAATAATATTTCTAGTCATTCTGCTCGTTTCAGGATGTTCTTCTCAAACATCAAGCCAAGAGTCTACTAATAAAGAAGAAGTTATGGAAGATAAAAATACTGAAAAAGAAGACAATGGAGAAAAGGTCGAAACCGAACCTGACAAAGTTGAGGGTAAAAGAGAAGAAGAGGTAAAAAAGCCAGTGGAGCTAGAACCTTTATATGAAGTAAATGACGCTAATTGGTCGGTTAAGCCAATACATGAAGGGCCAGATGAACAGGTTATTTTACTTACCATTGATGATGCACCTGATCAATATTCATTAGAAATGGCTACTACTTTAAAGAAAAATAACATAAAAGCGATTTTTTTCGTGAATGGCCATTTTATTCAATCAGATGAAAAAAAGAAATTATTAAAGGAAATCTATGATCTAGGTTTTCCAATTGGCAATCATACGATGACACATAGTAATTTGAAGGAGTTATCTGAAGAACAACAATATGAGGAAATTGTTGAGTTAAACAATCAAATAGTGAAAATCACTGGTGAAAGACCTAAATTCTTCCGTGCGCCATTCGGTAGCAATACAGAGTATAGTAGAAAGGTAGTAGCTGATGAAGGTATGCTTCTTATGAATTGGACGTATGGGTATGACTGGGAAAAGGATTATATGAACAAAGAGGGCTTAGTAGATATCATGGTGAATACACCTTTCTTAACAAATGGTGCTAACATTCTCATGCACGACAGAGAGTGGACAAATGCAGCATTAGATGGAATTATAAATGGATTAATGGAAAAAGGCTATAAGATGGTTGATCCTGACATGATAAAAACATTAGAAACTAATTAGAGGAACTGATTAGTTTCTTTTTTTGTGGGAGATTCTGCTAGGAGTTCAGTGAATTTTCATTTAAAGGCTGATAATTCTTAGTAAAAAAATAAATGTGTTATACAAATTAGTACTTGACGGATCAATTGTGACATATTATTATAAATATATCGAAGGTTAAACGCTTTCAAAGATTGGGAGACTTTGAAAGTGATAAATTAAATGATTGAAAAGGGGTATGGAGATGGGAACAATCGTTTGTCAAAACTGCAGCTCTACAATCGGTCATATTGAAGGGGAAAAAGTGACAACATTGTATGGTAAATGCAATCGCAATGATTGCTGTAATGAAAATCAGAAGTTAAATGGTGTAAAGGTCAAATAAGGGGTTTTATATAGGGATTATAAGGGGGAATAAAGCACGCAAATATTGATTTGCGTGCTTTATTTTGTTCAAAGTAAAGAAAAGTGTTTTTTTACTTAGTTTTTATGTCTAGCTCCAGCGCCGTTGCCTCAGATCGCACAGGACGTGCAAGTGCAGGCAAGAGATGAGGCCGCCCTAGTTTTTGACTGCCTCGAGTCATAAGCCACTCATAAATTGAAGGGGAAAAGAATGCCTTCAATTCATGAGCGTCTTATTTGCCCGAGACTGACCAAGGCGCTTCAGCTTTTCATTTTACATAATAGCATGATGCTCTTTAATCACTAGAATTGTTGCTAAAGTTGGATCTTCAGGTCCCTGTACAGGTAAACCTACTTCCAAGTTTTTCTTAATATATGATAAATTTTCTTCAGTAATAATCTCACCTGGAATAAAAATTGGAATCCCTGGTGGATAAACCATGACAAATTCAGCGATGATTCTACCGGCAGATTCTTCCAAATCTACAATCTCAGTCTCTGCATAAAATGCATCTCGAGGTGTTAGTGCTAATACAGGGATATCAGGCAACAATATGCGTGCTTTAACGTCTTGTCCGTCTTCTTTTAATTGGAACTCATTAGAAAGCCCTTGAAGTGCTGTAATTAACGTATCAACATCATTTTTCGTATCCCCAGGTGTGATAATACATAAAATATTATATAAGTCAGATAATTCCACTTCAATGTTATACTTTTCACGCAGCCAATTTTCTACGTCATACCCTGTTAAACCTAATTCATAAACCGGAATAATTAATTTTGTCGGGTCATAGTCAAACGTTGCTTTCGTACCTATAATTTCCTTGCCAATGCAATAGATATTCGTAATCGCATTTATTTTTTCTCGCGTATAATTAGCCAACTCAATCGTTTTTTCAATTAATTCCCGACCTTCAGTTGCTAATCGCTTTCTAGCTACATCAAGTGACGCTAATAATAAATAGGATGTAGAAGTAGTTGTCATCATACTCAAAATCGTTTGAACACGTTGTGGTGAGACTAAACCGTCTCTAACATTTAACACAGAGCTTTGTGTCATCGAACCTCCAAGCTTATGAACACTTGTTGCAGCCATATCCGCACCCGCCTGCATTGCGCTTAAAGGTAAGTCCTCATGAAAATGTATATGAACACCATGTGCTTCATCAACTAATACAGGTACATGATAGGAATGAGCAATTTCAACAATCTGCTTTAAATCAGCAGAAATACCAAAGTACGTTGGATTAATGACAAGAACTCCTTTTGCATCAGGATGCTGTTCGAGAGCCCTTTTTACAGAATCTGTTGTAATACCGTGTGAGATACCTAAATTTTTATCTATTTCAGGATGAATGAAGATAGGTGTAGCCCCAGAAAAAACAATTGCAGTCATAACAGATTTATGTACATTACGAGGTACAATTATTTTATCTCCTGGTCCACAAACTGCCATAACCATACTCATGATTGCTCCGCTCGTACCCTGTACAGAAAAGAACGTATAATCTGCACCAAATGCTTCTGCAGCAAGCTCTTGGGCTTTTTTAATCATGCCTTTAGGTGCATGTAAATCATCTAATGGCCCAATATTAATTAAATCGATCGATAATGCATTATCACCGATAAAGTTCCTGAATTCAGGATCAATTCCAGCACCTTTTTTATGACCTGGGATATGGAATTGAATTGGATTTTTTTTTGCATGCTCAATTAAACCTGTGAATAATGGTGTATCATTTTGTGACAAAGTTGTTCCCACCTTCTTTTTCAGTATTATTTTGCTTGTTATTTTATGTTGTTTTTTTTAAAATCTACAGTCTTGCATTTATATGAGAGACAACTGTCTACATATGAAAGAACTAAAGTATTTAAGGGAGAGTGCGCATTATCTTTAGATCTGATCGTGAAGAATGTCGAATTCTGTATAATTTATTAAAACAAATGAATTATACCGTTATCAATTATGACAGTCAATAAAAAAATCGTGCAATTTTATAACCTATTTTATAATATCAGCGTACGTAGTTTATCTCATTCATCCATGAAGGATTTTCTTATTGGACCTAGAATAAAAAGTTGTATTAGGAGGGTGAGAGATGAACTGGAATACGAGAGTTACAGATATTTTAGGTACACAATATCCAATTGTTCAAGGTGGTTTAGCATATTTGGCCTATTCAGAGCTAGCTGCTGCCGTTTCAAATGCTGGAGGATTAGGGCAAATAACTGCAATGTCGTTGGGAACAGCAGATGCACTTAGGGATGAAATTAGAAAATTAAGAGAAAAAACGTCTAAGCCATTCGGTGTGAATTTTGCTATAGGTCAACACGGACGAGGCTACGAAGATTTAGTTGAAGTGGCCATTGAAGAAAATATTCCTGTTATCTCAATGACAGGTGGCAACCCTGCACCGATATTTGATATGCTCAAGGGTGTAGATGTAAAAAAACTTGTTTTAGTCGCAGCAAAACGACAAGCTATAAAAGCAGAAGAGCTTGGGGCAGATGCTGTAATGGTTGTTGGACAAGAAGGTGGGGGACATTTAGGAAGAGGAGATGTAGGTACTCTTGTGTTAATTCCTCAAGTTGTTGATGCAGTATCGATTCCTGTTATTGCTTCTGGTGGTATTGGTGATGGACGAGGTTTAATGGCAGCGTTAAGCCTTGGTGCAGAAGGTATAGAGATGGGTACCCGCTTTATTGCAACAAAAGAATGTGTACATGCTCATCATGTATATAAACAAGCTTTACTAGAAAGTTCTGAAAATGATACGATCGTTATAAAAAAGTCAATAGGTGCCCCTGCAAGAGCTATTGCGAATAAATGGACAGATCAAATTCTTGAGATAGAAAAAAAATCAGGTGGCTATGAAGAACTTAAGGATTATATTAGTGGTGTTGCTAACAAAAGATATATATATGATGGTAAGATAGATGAAGGTTTTGCATGGGCTGGTCAAGTAATGGGCCTTATCTCTGACATACCAACTGTAAATGACCTTATGTCAAGAATCATTATAGAAGCAGAAGTCATTCGAAGAGAATGGATTTAGGTAGTATATTCGCATGCTGCTTTTATAAAATGCAATGAAAGAGAGTGAGTAATAGCATGGATTATCAATATCCGATCTCCTTAGACTGGAGTACAGATGAAACAGTAGATGTTATTAAATTTTTTGAGTGTATTGAAAAAGCATATGAAAAAGGAATTGACCGTTCTCAACTTATGGAGTCATATCGCAGGTTTAAAGAAATTATTCCAAGTAAATCAGA
Source organism: Bacillota bacterium (assembly GCA_051750265.1). GTDB lineage: Bacteria > Bacillota > Bacilli > Bacillales > Bacillaceae > Metabacillus. The sequence continues at coordinate 356,058 of JBNJJO010000001.1, forward strand.
AGAAAAGACGATTTGTAATGAATTTGAAGAGGTAAGTGGATATTCTACCTATCGTGTAATTAAAAAAGCGAAGGATTCTGAAGAAATCCATTCGGTGAAAATGTAGGTGGTTAAAAGACTTTTCCACTGCAACAAAAAAATGTCCAGGCTCAAATCAGAGCCTGGACACTTTTTTATTTAAAGGATAACTTATATAAAGGAAGTAGGGTTTCAAATGTCTCGCGAATAACTTGTAACAACTTTTCACCATCTTTAACAAGTGAGTCATCTGCAGAGATATGGCGTCCGATAAGAAACTCAGCTTTCTTAACGTCTCTGAAACGTTCTAGAGAGCTTTTTAAGTCAATTTCATTAAATGGAATAGCATCTTTTTTTGTATGATCTAAAGAAACATAGAAATCATTAGGTACTGTATGTGTAATAGAGTCCATATTGTTCAAGAAATTTTTAGCGATGTTTTCTTTATTTGGTAATTCGTAAATAAAGGCAAGCCAGATAAATAAATGATCATCAAATAATCCAACCTGGAAGTGAGGGTGCTGTTTGTAGCCACGTTTGTTTGCGGCGATGGCTAACCACGTATCCTTTGGCGGATTTATTGTTCTTCTTGCATGTTTAGCAATATGTAAAAACATTTCATTTTGTAAGGATAAAGATAAATCATCGGTTAATGCTTGTCCAATTTTATTAAATTTAGGTTGGATTCGCATTCGTATTGCTTCCATTCGTTCCTCAAGTCCATCTATAGTAAAAGTAGCAAAATCCTGCTTAGTAAATCCTTCGAAATACATAGATATAATTCCTCCTGACGTAATACAGTATGTTTTCAAATGTTGAAATTCCATTATATACGCATAAGCATAAGTTAGCATATAGATATGCTTACTTAAACGAAGATGCACGTTTCAATATAAAACACATGTGGTATTAATAGGTAAATACACAATTTCATTCGATTAGTTCCAACTTTTTTTACACTCACATATTATATAAAAAACTATTAAATTACATTAAAAGAATCTTTGAAATCGTTTTATGGTTACCTTGTTAAATGAAAAGAGATGGAAAGAAAGGGGCGGTAGAAAGATGAAACAAGTTATGAAAACGAGTGGACAAAAAATCATAAACAATCGTATTGGGGTGTTAAGGCTAGAATTGGATTACGAATTAGCCACCCTTTATGAAGCAATGCAGAATCAAGATAGCAAGAAAAAGACAGAATGTAAACTAAAGCTAGAAAAATTACGAAAAGAGTGGATGAAGCTCCAAGCATAATAGGAGATGAGTATATCTACAAACGAACCTCGTTAGGTTCGTTTTTATCTGCGCGACGATAATGGATCATACTTGCTTTCCTTGATTTCAATACAGTATCCTTAAAAAGGAAATAATGATTTATACATAGAAATGAGGTTGCTTTATGGCGAATTGGAAGGACATTGATCAAAAGGCAAAACAGTGGGTAAGAGAAGCAGGAGAAAAAATACGTAACTCATTTGAGTCCACACTTTCTATTCAATACAAATCTAATCCTAACGATTTAGTTACGAATATGGATAAGGAAATTGAACAATTTTTAATTGGGAAAATACAGGAAACCTACCCTGAACACCGAATTTTAGGTGAAGAAGGATACGGTGATGAAGTAACTTCTTTAGATGGTGTTTTATGGATTATTGATCCTATTGACGGTACGATGAATTTTGTCCACCAACAACGTAATTTTGCTATATCTGTAGGAATTTACGGTGATGGTATTGGATATATTGGGTTAATTTATGATGTTGTACAGAATGAATTGTATCATGCTTTTAAGGGTGAAGGAGCTTTTATGAATGACCAACATTTACCAAAACTTGATAAGGTAAATATTGAAGAAGCAGTAATTGGCATTAACCCAGTATGGGTAACAGAAAATAAGCGAATTGATCATAACATCATTGCCCCGATCGTTAAAAAGGTTCGTGGTGCTCGTTCCTACGGTTCTGCAGCTCTTGAGTGTGCATATGTTGCATCAGGTCGTTTAGATGCATATTTGACGATGAGGCTAGCTCCTTGGGATTTTGCAGCTGGACTAATTTTGATTGAAGAGGTAGGCGGAGCTGCGTCAACATTAAATGGAGAAAAGCTTGATATGCTAACAAAAAATAGCTTCTTTGTTGGAGAAAAAAATCTTCATGGTCATATCCTTAAGGAATATTTACATAAGTGACAACTTTTTCTTGGCGAGGGTTAAAAGAGGATGATTATGAATTCTTTAAAGAAATAATAGTTGAAAGCACAGATTGGCAAAAGGAAGAATGCCATGTAGAAGAACTGCAATCTTATCTAATGTCCTACAGAATGTTCAATGGTGAATGGAGAATTTGGATGATGAATGATAAACGAATTGGTGTTAGTTATGTTTTGGAGTGGTCTCTAGCTAATGAAAAACCATGGGTGGGCACCATTCTTATTTATCCAAATTCACGTTTAAAAGGAATGGCAAGAGGTATTTTAAATGAGATTGGAATTGAATTAAGTCGTAAAGGTCATAAAGTGTTATTTGTAGGATGTCCAATTTTACAGGATTCTTGGCTGCAATTTTTAGGGAAATGTGGATTTGAACAGTTCAAGGTGGAAAAGGAAGATACTACCTCAAGAGAGTTTATGATTATGGTTAAGCCATTATAGTCGCTTTGAACGAAAATGTAGAAAAGAAGGAATCATTAGGATCCCTTCTTTTTTTAAGGCTCTTTTCTAAAAGATTGTTGCTCTAGGACCTGTAAAAATCGGATGCCTAGCCCCTCGAGGGGAAAAAACAACCCCTTTTTTCTGAGGTCATAAGCCGCTCATAAATTGAAAGTAAAGAACACCTATTCATGAGCGTTTTATTTGCCTGTGGCAGACCAAGACGCTTCCGCTTTTCTTAATATATTATAAAAGTCCTTTTTCACGCATTCTTTTTTTCATAATAAAACCTGATGCCATTACAGCGTTTAATCCAATTATAGCTAGCACGATACCGAGTATGCTGCGCTCTCCAACAGCAATTCCAATGCCTATCATACATGCTGCAGCAAAAAACGCTAATATGATAAAAATCCACTTACCTAGTCTCATAAAACCGACATCTCCCAACCCGTTATAAAAAATATTTTTAATACTTCCTATAGTTTACAGAAAATCATTCCGCTTTTCTACTTTGTTTATGGTATAATATCGAAGGTGATTTTGAAATAATGAGGATGTTCAATCAGAATACTATAAGACGTACCGTAAATAATAAAATATAAGAAAGTAAAAGTTCTTGGACAGAGTGTTCGTGTCCAGCTCCAGCGCCTTTTCACTCCATTATTTAAGGCAAAGAACGCCTTGTATGATGGAGCGCCTAACTTACCCGAGGCAGAACAAGGCGCTTGTGCACTTTTTATTAAAACTATGGCAATCTTTTAGTAGAGCCTATTTGAATATACATTTTAGGAGATGAAATTGTGAAACTTCGAAACGATATTCGCAACATAGCTATTATTGCCCACGTTGACCATGGTAAAACAACTTTGGTTGATAAACTTTTGCATCAATCTGGAACGTTCCGTTCGAACGAACAAGTTGCAGAACGTGCAATGGATTCGAATGATCTTGAGCGTGAGCGCGGGATTACAATCTTAGCAAAAAATACAGCAATCAATTATAAAGATACTCGCATTAACATCATGGATACACCAGGACATGCTGACTTTGGTGGTGAGGTAGAGCGTATCATGAAAATGGTAGATGGTGTTCTACTTGTAGTTGATGCTTATGAAGGTTGTATGCCACAAACGCGATTCGTATTAAAGAAAGCATTGGAGCAAAATTTAACTCCAATCGTGGTAGTAAATAAAATAGACCGTGATTTTGCACGTCCAACAGAAGTTGTTGATGAAGTGTTAGATTTATTTATCGAGCTTGGTGCAAATGAAACGCAATTAGAGTTCCCAGTAGTATTTGCTTCAGCTATGAATGGTACAGCTAGTACTAGCCCTGATCCAGCAGATCAAGAGGAAAACATGGTTTCTTTGTTTGAAGCGGTTGTTGAACATATTCCAGCACCAGTTGATAACAGAGAAGAACCACTTCAGTTCCAAGTTGCGTTGCTTGACTACAATGATTATGTTGGTCGTATTGGAATTGGTCGAGTATTCCGTGGCACAATGCAAGTAGGTCAGCAGGTTTCACTCATGAAGATAGACGGAACGATCAAGAATTTCCGTGTAACGAAATTATTTGGATTCCAAGGCTTAAGACGTATTGAAATTGAGCAGGCTGTATCTGGTGACCTTGTAGCCGTTTCTGGAATGGAAGATATTAACGTTGGAGAAACAGTTTGTCCAGTTGAACATCAAGAAGCATTACCAATTCTTCGTATTGATGAGCCAACATTACAAATGACCTTTGTAGTAAACAACAGTCCATTTGCTGGTCGTGAAGGTAAATATGTTACATCACGTAAAATAGAGGAACGATTAATGTCTCAATTACAAACAGATGTAAGCTTACGTGTTGAACCTACTGCATCTCCAGACGCGTGGATCGTTTCTGGACGAGGAGAGCTTCACCTTTCAATCTTAATTGAAAATATGCGCCGTGAAGGATATGAACTGCAAGTTTCGAAACCAGAAGTTATCGTAAAAGAAATTGATGGTGTAAAATGCGAACCAGTGGAACGTGTGCAAATTGATGTACCGGAAGAACATACTGGTGGTGTAATGGAGTCAATTGGAGCTCGTAAAGGTGAAATGATCGATATGATCAACAATGGAAATGGGCAAGTTCGTCTAATTTTCAACGTACCAGCACGTGGCTTAATTGGATACTCAACTGAGTTTATGTCTTTAACTCGCGGTTTTGGTATCATTAACCATACGTTTGATAGCTATCAACCAATGCAAAAGGGTCAAGTTGGTGGACGTCGTCAAGGAGTCCTCGTTTCAATGGAAAACGGAAAATCAACGACTTATGGTATTCAAGGAGTAGAAGATCGCGGAACTATCTTCCTTGAAGCGGGTGTAGATGTATATGAAGGTATGATCGTAGGAGAACATACTCGTGAAAACGATCTAGTTGTAAATATTTGTAGAATGAAACAACAAACAAATATTCGTTCAGCTAACAAAGATCAAACAAACAGTATGAAAAAACCGCGTATCATGTCATTAGAAGAAGCGCTGGAATACTTGAATGATGATGAGTATTGCGAATTAACACCAGAATCAATCAGACTTAGAAAGAAAATTCTCGACAAAAACGAACGTGAAAAAGCAGCAAAAAAGAAAAAAATAGCTACTACTTAGAAAAGCGGAAGCACCTTGTACAGCCGACAGGCAAAGAAGCTCATGAATAGAAGCTGTTATTTAACTTCTACTCATGAGTGGGCTAATAACTCGAGGCAGTCAAAAACTCGGACGGACTCATCACTTGCATGTCCAGGGCTTCGGAACTAGGTATCCAATTTTTTGCAAAATCGGACTGTAGCTAGACACAAAAAAGAAGGCTGATTCTACTAGAGTTAGGTATCTCCATACATTATTCGAAATGTTCATTATTTGGACGTTAAAAATATAGTTGGAGGATAATCTTAACTTTGGATTTGAGTCAGCCTCTTTACATAAGAGGAGGGGAAAAAATGGATGTAACAGAAAAGCTGTCTTTTTTTCCAAGCTTATATCGTGTTGCTGAATATCCAAAGGTAGGAATGTGGATGCTGTATCTAACCATTCTGCTTTTATCCATCCTAGTTTATAAACTTGGTTTTGCTAAAAAGCTACCTATTTTAAAATCTCTAGTCATTTATCTGTTTTTAGGTTTTGGTTGTACGGTATTAACATTTTTAGGGATATTTTTACCTGTAGCAGAGGGTTTGGTTGTTGCTGCACTTATTTTAATTATATATAAAATAAGACTCTATCAATCAAAAAAACAAGAAGCGGAAGATGACAAATAAAACAAAGGTTCTGACATGAGTCAGAACCTTTGTTTTATTTGTCATAGTTAGCTGGAGAATACAGAGGTCCGTCAGTCCACCAAATAATCTATTTCATATAAGCTGTAGGGCGAGGTCCCGCCCGAACAGTATAAACTACGCCTGTGAAGTTTTTGTAAGACCAAATTCGTTTGGACTAAGGCAATGGTCTTTGAAGCAAGAAAATCTTTTTTTTAGAAGCTCCATCTATAATCTTTGATTTATGTGGAGAGGTCCACTAAAAGCGTAGAAACCTTGAAACCTCTTACAGCCTGGAATTTTAAGAACAAACCTAAAACTGTACTACTCAATAGCCCTGCAAAGATTCCTAAGTTAGATTTCACCAAGAATCTTCAGTTTTTTTGTCCTGATAAAATTTAAATTTTCCTGTAGCGATTCGAGCGTTTGTTTTTTCTTCAATCCGCTCATTGCATGGCTTACACATGTATGTATGAATCGGACGGTTTCTTAGACGTTTCGCTATTAACGTTTCATCTTCAATCGTCTCAACTTTATCACAAATAACACATTTTACTCTCATATTGCACCTCAAACAATTAGTGTAGCTGCCTTTTATTAGGTAAATAAAAAATAGTACAAGGCGCTCTTGTTACTAGTATATCACGTAATATAAAAAAATAAGAAATATTGTTAATAGTTGGAACCATTTTAAAAAAAGGGTATGATATAAATATAAAGTGGAGGGGAGGGAATCTAATGGCGAATAAGGTTGAAACAACTTTGATTGATCCATTATATGAAGGCCTACAAAAAGAACGCTTTGTGACAATTGCAACAATCGATCATGAGACAGGTTCTCCTAATGTAAATGCAATATCTTGGGTCTATGCACCTGATAAAGACCGAATTTTTTTCGCAATTGATCAACGTTCGAGAATTGTTGAAAATATTAAACAACATCCTGCTATTGTTTTAAACATGATTGCGAATGAATCTACATATTCCATTAATGGAAATGGGCATTTAAAAGAGGAAAAGCTTGAAGATGTTCCACTTAAACTTGCATTAATCGAACTATCTATATCAGAAGTACGAGATGTTATGTTTTACGGATCAAAAATAGCGACAGAACCACTTTATGTAAAAACATACGATGAAAAAGCTGCAGCAAAGTTAGATAAGCAAGTGTTAGATGCAATGAAGAAAAAAGCATAGAAAAAAGGACTGCCACAAAGCTGATGACTTTCTAAGAACCGTACTACATGTATTCATAATATGATACGTTGTAATTCAGTAATCTTAGTCAATCTCCAAATTGTAGGCAGTCCTTTTTTGAAGTTAAACATAAGGTATAAGTCTATTGTACTCAGTGTTAGTTTCTAGCTCCAGCGCCGCGGCCTTAGATCATACAGGACGTGCAAGTGCAGTTATAGCGACAGTACGTCGCGTTCTGTAACTGCCTCTAGGGTCTAGCCACACATGAATAGAAGGTAAAGAATACCTTCTATTCATGAGCGTCTTATTTGCCCCGAGGATGCTGAACAAGGCGCTTGCGCTTTTCTTAATTATCTATCCATATGTTCATTAGATTGGTCTTGTTGTTCTTTTTTTAACTTTTTCTCATCATTCTTATTTAATTGATCTTTGCTTTGTTCAGTAGGTTGCTTTTCTTGGTTATCGAGTATTTCGCTTGGGATTTCAGGAATAACTCGTCCAACTATTGCTGCCAATTCATCAAGAATACCAACAATAGGGCGACCTTCCTGGATTTCACGACCCATTTCTCGAAGTCGGACATTTGTATCAGCGTCTGCAATAACAATTGCTCTAGCGCCATACGGATCATGCATTAAGCTTTCAGCAACAGTGTATTTTATTGATTCAACCTTATTTCGATCTAAATCAGAATTAACATCAATACCAACTACAGCAAATTTACCTAATACTACTGCTGTTGCATCATTTACTTCTGGTATTTCATTTGCAAGCTCCACTAAATGTTTCGATATTTGCTGGCCTGTTTTACGATCAACATGTTGATCTACACTATTTTTAACATTAATTGGTGTACCATTATTAGTGGATTGATCAGTTTTGGGTGCACCTTGATTTACCGTACAACCTGCAAGTGCAAGGGCTGATATGAGCAGAACAGTTAGCAAATATTTCATGAAATCACTCCTTTAAAAGTTAGGATCACATATATGAAAGTCTTGAATGAAGGTTTTTTCCTTGCTTTTTAATTTTATTGTCTAATAAACCTTCTATCTTTATTCATTCTTTCATATATTTTAGCAACGCTTCATTCACAGCTTGACTTTTCACTACCTAATTGTTTCACTCCATAAAAAAATAGCAACGGAGTAGGAGGCGGAGGTTTGAGGAAGATTTATGTTCTAGACACAAATGTATTGTTGCAAGATCCGAATTCGATTTTTTCTTTTGAAGAAAATGAGGTAATAATTCCAGCAGTTGTATTAGAAGAGGTTGATTCAAAAAAGCGCTACATGGATGAAATAGGACGTAATGCAAGACAAGTATCAAAACTAATTGATCAACTAAGGGAAACAGGTAAATTGCATGAAAAAATCCCTTTGTCTAACGGTGGTTCATTAAGAATTGAGTTAAATCACCGTTCTTTCCATCAGCTGCAAGAAATATTTGTAGAAAAAACGAATGATAATCGTATTTTAGCCGTAGCAAAAAATTTATCATTAGAGGAGCAGACGAAGGAAAATGGCCGAGCTGTCATTTTAGTTAGTAAAGACACATTAGTTCGAGTCAAGGCAGATGCAATTGGATTAATTGCAGAGGATTTTCTAAGTGATCGAGTGGTAGAAATTGATCATATATATTCAGGTTTTCTTGATTTGTATATAAGCAGCGATAACTTAGATCGCTTTTATGAAAAGAATGAGCTAATCCTGTCTGAAATTACAAATCATCCATTTTATCCAAATCAATTTGTTATCATGAAGGACGCGTTAGGTGGATCTAAATCAGCAATTGGAAAAGTAGATCAATCTGGAAAGAAGATTCAGCGTCTTGTTTTTGACCATGATCATATTTGGGGGATTCGTCCAAGAAATGTTCAACAAACAATGGCGTTAGAGCTGCTTCTTAGAACAGATCTGCCATTAGTAACTCTTATCGGAAAAGCAGGAACAGGTAAAACATTACTTGCACTTGCAGCTGGTCTTATGCAAACAGAAGACTTAGGTACGTATAAAAAATTGCTAGTTGCAAGGCCGATCGTTCCTGTAGGAAAAGATTTAGGGTTTTTACCTGGTGAAAAAGAAGAAAAACTTAGACCATGGATGCAACCGATTTATGATAATTTAGAGTATTTATTTAATACGAAAAAACCAGGTGAGCTTGATGCTATATTAGCAGGAATGGGTTCTATTGAAGTTGAAGCACTTACTTATATTAGAGGTAGAAGCATCCCAGATCAAATCATCATCATTGATGAAGCACAAAATTTAACAAAGCACGAGGTTAAGACGATTTTGACCCGTGTTGGTGAGCGAAGTAAAATCGTGCTGATGGGCGATCCCGAGCAAATTGATCATCCTTATTTAGATGAATATAATAATGGACTTACCTATGTGGTTGAAAAGTTCAAGGATCAGCCAATTGCAGGACATGTTCGACTTGTAAAAGGTGAACGTTCTGGTTTAGCACAGCTTGCTGCAGATTTGCTTTAAGAAATATAAAGGGGCCGACAAGTTAGAAAATGTCAGCCCCTTTACTAAGACAATACTAAGACAATACTAAGACAATACTGGAAATCAAATCACAATAATTTGTTTTACATTCTTTATCGGATTATTAGCATTTGAACCGTTACCGAAATAAACATGGATTGGACCATCTTCTTTTAATGGCTTTCCTTTTACACTAAAGCCTAAAATGACTTCAATTGCTTCCTTAATCGGTAAGTTTATTGGCTCGTCAGCTGTAACAAATTGAACTTCTGTTGCATTGTCTTGAATTTCTGCATTCTGTAGAAATGGCTTTAATGGAACTCCAAAAGAGCCATTTAATACTCTTTGTTTCTCGTATGTACGTTCAGTTTTTAGTGTTGGAGGGTAAATAGCACCTTCTCTGATCTCTCTTTCCCAATGCTTTGATACTGCCTTCGTATATTCTTCTAGTTCATCTATCGTTTCTTGTTCTTGGATAAAATAAGTTGTTAAATCAACTTTTCTATCATCAAAGATCCACACACCTGGATCTAACGTGATTTGATAATTCACTTTGCCTTTTATCAATACAATTGATTCCATTTTATACACCCCTTTACATCGCAAGTATAAGCTTTTCTTGAAAATTTGTCACACGATTTGAATAAGAGATAAGGAAGATTTCATTTTAATTATTGGGTTTTCATTGGATAACAAACCTAAAATTGTCTTTACATTTCTAAAATTGTACATTATTTTAAGCAAAAAGATAGTATTAAGCTGTTTGTCCTTGCATTTTTAACAGTTTGGATTTAATATTAAAACATAAAATAGGGTAATCGCTCGGAAACGGAGGGATTAAATTGGCGTCTGAGATTGCTGTTGACCATCGAGAAAAAGCACTTGCGGTACTTAAGGCAGATGCTGATAAGATCATGAGATTGATTAAAGTTCAAATGGACAATTTAACGATGCCTCAATGTCCTCTTTATGAAGAGGTTTTAGATACACAAATGTTTGGTTTATCTAGAGAAATAGACTTCGCTGTAAGGCTTGGCCTGATTGAGGAACGTGAAGGGAAAGAATTGCTCGATTCACTTGAGCGAGAGTTGTCTGCATTACACGATGCATTTACAGCCAAATAATTGACAAAAACTCAAACTAACTTTAAGTAAGTTTGAGTTTTTTTATTTTTTCATTATTTGTTCACAATTGTACAAACACTTGATTATAGAGGTTTATTATTGTTTGTGAAAATAATTTATGAGCTTTATTCTTATGAAATTAAAGGAATTTACATTGTGTAAAGCGAAGATATAGTAAAATAAAAGCAACATAGATTAACACCATGTTTAGATAAGGAAGAGATAATAATGGTTAAAAAAGTTCTAAAATCTTATGATTATTCATTAATATTAGCGGTAATTTTGCTGTGTTCTTTTGGTCTTGTTATGGTCTATAGCTCCAGTATGATAACAGCTGTAGCTCGTTATGAAGTTGAAGCAGATTATTTTTTTCAGCGACAGAAGCTAGCACTAATTGCAGGTGGTATAGCGTTTATAGTCATGATGATTTTTCCATATAGGGCGTTTCTACATAGTAAAATGTTAAAGATTATTGTTTTCGGGTCAATAGGTTTATTGGGATCATTATTTTTTATTGGTCACGTAGCAGGAAATGCCCAAAGCTGGATTAAGTTAGGCGGAATGAACCTTCAACCTGGTGAATTTGTTAAGCTTAGTGTAATTATTTATTTAGCTGCAATTTATGATAAAAAACATTCTTACATAGATGAGTTTGGCAAAGGGGTTTTACCTCCGTTAATCTTCACAGGAATTATTTGTTTTTTTGTCATCATACAACCAGATTTCGGTACGGCTTTCATTATTGGTATGATTGCTATGTGTATGATTTTATGTTCAGGAATGTCGATTAAAAGTATTGGAAAGATTATAACTATCGTTTTATTATTCGGAATCTTTATGATGCCGTTTATCATTTTGAAAGCTGATAGCATTTTTAGTGAAGAGAGAATTAGTCGTTTTATTGGTTTTGCAGATCCTTTTGCAAATGAAGGTGGATCTGGCTGGCAGCTTGTTAATTCATTTTATGCAATGGGTTCAGGAGGTCTTACGGGATTAGGCTTAGGGCAAAGCGTTCAGAAGTACGGGTACTTACCTGAATCACACACGGATTTTATCATGGCGGTTATTGCAGAAGAGTTAGGAATATTCGGTGTTATGTTTGTGTTAATTCTTCTCTCATTTATCGTATTAAAGGGATTTTCAATTGCACGTAAATGTCAGGATCCTTTTGGTACTTTACTGGCCGTTGGGATCTCTTGCATGATTGCAATCCAAGCAATGATAAATCTAGGTGGATTAACAGGTTTAATTCCTATTACAGGCGTTCCTTTGCCATTTATCAGCTATGGAGGTTCTTCCATCCTCTTATTGCTCATTTCCATGGGACTGCTTGTTAATGTTTCAATGTTTACAACCTATCGAGAAATAAATCAAAAGCCAGCATCACAGGAGGTAAAGCCATCTGCAGTGGTCAAGCCTTTACAATCTAGACGTAATTCTTCTATGCGTTAAAGAGGAAGAATATGTTACGTTTTATATTTAATGTGTTATACTATTGCGTAGTAAAATGATAATGTTCAGAATCGTTTAGAGGGGGATAATAATGTCGCAGAGAAAGATTCAAAAGCTATTAGTTGCAAACCGTGGAGAAATTGCGATCCGTGTATTTCGTGCCTGTACGGAATTAAATATTCGTACAGTTGCAATTTATTCAAAAGAGGATACTGGCTCTTTTCATCGCTATAAGGCGGATGAAGCATACCTTGTCGGAGAAGGTAAAAAGCCTATTGACGCTTATTTGGATATTGAGGGGATTATTGAAATTGCCAAAAACAATAAAGTAGATGCCATTCATCCAGGATATGGTTTTCTATCTGAAAATATCCATTTTGCTAGACGCTGTGAAGAGGAAGGTATTATTTTTGTTGGACCTAATTCTAAACATTTAGACATGTTTGGCGACAAGGTAAAAGCACGTACTCAAGCTGAGTTAGCAAATATTCCTGTTATTCCTGGTAGTGATGGACCAGTAACTAGCTTGATGGAAGCGGAACAATTTGGAGAAAATTTCGGATATCCTTTCATGATTAAAGCCTCCTTAGGTGGCGGTGGGCGAGGGATGCGAATCGTTCGTAGTGAGTCTGGATTAAAAGAAGCTTATGAACGTGCAAAGTCTGAAGCTAAAGCTGCTTTTGGTAATGATGAGGTATATATAGAGAAATTTATTGAAAACCCAAAGCATATTGAGGTGCAAATTTTCGGAGATCATGAAGGAACTATTGTTCATCTCTTTGAAAGAGATTGCTCTGTCCAAAGGCGACACCAAAAAGTTGTAGAGGTAGCTCCAAGTGTGTCTATTTCTGACGAGTTGAGACTAGAGATATGTGAAGCAGCAGTAAAATTAATGGAAAATGTACAATACTTAAATGCAGGTACGGTTGAGTTCTTAGTATCTGGTGAGACATACTATTTTATTGAAGTAAACCCTCGTGTACAAGTAGAGCATACGATTACTGAAATGATAACAGGAATAGACATTGTACAAACTCAAATCTTAGTTGCGGAAGGTTATTTGCTTTCTAGCAAAGAAATAGGCATTAATTCACAAGAACAAATTAAAATAAATGGTTATGCCATTCAATCACGTGTAACAACTGAAGATCCACTTAATAATTTTATGCCTGATATAGGTAAAATTATGGCGTATCGTTCAGGTGGGGGTTTTGGCGTACGATTAGATGCTGGGAACGGATTCCAAGGTGCAGTTATTACACCACATTATGATTCATTATTGGTTAAGCTTTCAACACATGCTTTAACATTTGAACAAGCTGCATCTAAAATGGTCAGAAACTTAAGGGAATTCAGAATACGTGGGATTAAAACAAACATACCGTTTCTAGAGAACGTTGTTAAACATGAAGATTTTTTATCAGGTAAATATAATACATCATTTATTGATTCTTCTCCTGAATTGTTTGTCTTTCCAAAACGTAAAGACCGTGGAACGAAAATGCTTACGTACATAGGGAATGTGACAGTGAATGGGTTTCCAGGAGTTGGAGAAAAAAAGAAGCCTGTGTTTGATAAACCCGTTATTCCAAAAGTTAAGTACTCAGAGGAAATAACAAGTGGTACAAAACAAATTTTGGATCAGCATGGTGCAGCTGGTCTTGTTAACTGGATTAAGGATCAAAAACAAGTTTTATTAACAGACACAACGTTTAGAGATGGACATCAATCATTGTTAGCTACACGTGTACGTACAACTGATTTAAAGCATATCGCTGAACCAACTGCACGGTTACTTCCTGATTTATTCTCTTTAGAGATGTGGGGTGGAGCAACCTTTGATGTTGCATATCGCTTTTTAAAAGAAGACCCATGGGATCGTCTTTTAACGATAAGGGAGAAAGCACCTAATGTGTTGTTACAAATGCTTCTTCGTGCTTCTAATGCTGTAGGTTACAAAAATTATCCAGATAATGTGATTAAAGAGTTCGTAGAAAAGTCGGCATATGCAGGGATTGATGTATTTAGAATTTTCGATAGTCTTAACTGGGTAAAGGGAATGACATTAACGATAGATGCGGTTCGTGATGCTGGAAAAATTGCTGAAGCGTCGATCTGTTATTCAGGAGACATATTAGATCCAACAAGACAAAAATATGACCTTAATTATTATAAAAATTTGGCTAAGGAACTTGAACAGGCAGGCGCCCACATATTAGCCATTAAGGATATGGCAGGTCTTTTAAAGCCACAAGCTGCTTATAACTTAATCTCAACACTAAAAGAAGCAGTGGACTTACCTATCCATCTTCATACACACGATACTAGTGGTAATGGTATTTTCACTTATGCTAAAGCAATAGAAGCTGGAGTAGATATTGTGGATGTGGCGGTTAGTTCAATGTCTGGTTTAACATCACAGCCAAGTGCAAACTCACTTTACCATGCTTTACAAGGGATCGATCGCCAGCCAAAAGTGGATATCAATTCATTAGAAAAGCTTTCTCAATATTGGGAAGGTGTTAGAAAGTATTATGTTGATTTTGAAAGTGGAATGAATGCACCACATTCAGAAATTTACATGCATGAAATGCCTGGTGGTCAATATAGTAACCTTCAACAACAAGCAAAAGCAGTTGGACTAGGTGATAAATGGAATGAAGTAAAAGAGATGTACCGTCGAGTTAATGACCTATTTGGAGATATTGTAAAGGTTACACCGTCTTCAAAGGTTGTTGGAGACATGGCGTTGTTTATGGTACAAAACAAACTTAATGAAGATGATATTTTCGAGCGAGGAGAAACATTGGATTTTCCTGATTCAGTTATCGAGTTATTTGAAGGTTATTTAGGTCAACCACATGGTGGATTCCCTAAAGAGTTGCAAAGGATCATATTAAAAGGTCGCATTCCATTAACTGATCGCCCGGGAGAGCGACTTGAGCCTGTAAATTTCCAAGCTATGAAAGAAGAGCTATTCCATAGTTTAGGAAGGCCAGTAACAAGCTTTGAGGTAATAGCAAATGCTCTATATCCTAAGGTTTTCTCAGAATATATTAAAACAGGTGAAGCATATGGTGATATATCTGTATTAGATACACCAACTTTCTTATATGGTATGAGATTAGGGGAGGAAATTGAGGTTGAAATTGAACAAGGAAAAACACTGATTGTTAAACTTGTTTCAATTGGTGAGCCACAAGCTGACGGAACACGCATTGTTTACTTTGAACTAAACGGTCAAGCACGTGAAATCGTCATTAAGGATGATAGTATTAAATCTACTGTAGCGACGAAGGTGAAAGCAGATAAGGGCAATGAAGAGCAAATTGGTGCGACGATGCCAGGAACTGTTATTAAAGTCCTTGTAGAAAAAGGTGAGAAAGTAAATAAAGGGGACCACCTTATCATCACGGAAGCTATGAAAATGGAAACAACTGTTCAAGCACCATTTGCTGGTGTCGTAAAAGGAATTCATGTTTCCAATGGAGAAGGCATTCAAACAGGGGATTTACTAATAGAAGTTGGAAAAGGATAAATTTATGCTGGAGAATGACTCAAAAGGGGTCAGAACCCTTAAACCGAATGAATCAAAAAACAGGCTATTTTCAATTAGCCTGTTTTTTTAGTTTTATTTAATGGCTGTTTTCGCAAAGATTATTGCTTTTCGTAAATAACTATACTTTACATATATAGCCTATCTTCGTGCTCTTTTCGTTTATTTACTAAGTGGTATTCTCTTGAAATTGCTTATAGTTTAGACTTATAAAAATCCAAAAGCCGATTTTTATAAGTCTAAAGCAACAAACTTTTAGAAAAGAGCCTATTTAATTAATAACTGTTCATTAGAATCATCTAAGTCAACTTGATCTTCAGAATTAATCTTATTCCGAGTAACTAACAATAGGAAATAGCTTAGAAGTCCAAATAAGCAAGATATAATTAAGGCATGAGCCAAAGAGACAAAAAGATTTAAACCAGTAATAACGACAAATGCACCAGAGGTTACTTGGAAACTTACTAAAATGAAAGCAATAATCCAGCCCCAAAAAATCACTTTTTGGTGCTTATGATATTTTATGGCACGCAATGTTGCATAAGCAATCCAGAAGAAGATTAATCCTGCTGCAAAACGATGTCCCATTTGAATCCATTCATGTAATGTTGTTGGCATACCGCCAGCACGACTACCGCAAAGAGGCCACTCAGGACAAGCAAGACTTGCTCCTTTATGCCTCACATAGGCGCCTGTATAAACAACTATATAGGAGTAGAGAATAATACCAACCATGTGAAACTTCATTTGTTTATCGATAATTAGAGTTTTCGCATCATACCTTTTATCTACTTCAAAAATTAATAATGTTAACAGTAATACAGACGCGAAGGAAATAAGTGATATACCGAAATGGAGAGCGAGTACTGCATCTGACTGTCCCCATTTAACGGCAGCGGCACCAATTAATGCTTGTAAGAGTAAGAAGAATATTGATAGAAAACTTAAGAATTTTGTCTCTCTAATATGGCCGATCTTTCTCCATGACCAAATGGAAAGGATTAATACAGTAATTCCTGCTAGTCCACTAACCATACGATGGCTTAATTCTACTACAAGCTCAAAGGTAATTTCACTTGGGACAAGCTCGCCATGACATAATGGCCAAGAATCTCCACATCCTGCACCTGACTCAGTCTTCGTAACAAGGGCTCCGCCGATTAAGACAAATAACATGATAATTGTCGTTAGTACGGCAAACCATTTAAGAGCACGTTGCAAAATGTTCACCTTCTTATATAATAAAATGTTAATAAAATAATAGTAAATACTCATCGATAGTACACAATATAGGAGAAAAAGACAATAAATAACGTAAAAAGTTCACAAAGTTATAAGATATTAAGTTTTTCTAAGGAACATCTACATAACTATTTAAGTATAAAGTCTGCGTCTCGTAGACAAGTTAAAATGAGCACTGAATTCTTTTTAGAAGAAAGGAAATTTTTTGTATAATAAAATTCTAACAACAATTACTTGAATTTATTCAAAAAAGGTTGAATATTGAAGTGGAGTTTGCTAGAAATAAATAGGGGACATATTAGAAGGAATATCCTGTTATTTTAAATAATGAAATATAATAGATAAAATCTATTTATTTCCTAAGAATTGATATTCAATTTATGATAAAATAGTAAGGCTTGGAATTTTGGGCATAATCTACTTCTATAATGTGTAAGGATATACCCTTCACAATTTTGACAAAAATACGTCATGGATTGTTCACAAATTAATGTCGAATTGTGATTTAATATCAAGAAGACTGTTTTTAAATGATCGTTTTTTTAGTATTATAAGATATAGAAAAATAATAGGTTGGAACCGCCTTCAACTTCTTTCCTTTGTTACAAGGAATACTGAAATGTTGATCGTGAATTTAACAGAGAACGAAATGAAAGTTAAGGAGGTAGTGAATTGGCAAATACGAAAGTTTTGGATGATGCTGCAATTAAGCACCATTCAAATGATATACATGAAACAACGCCTTGGAAGGATTTCCTTGCTTTAATCAAAGTAGGGATCGTTAATTCAAATGCGATTACAACATTTACTGGTATATGGCTAGCTCTTTATTTTAGTGGGAAAGGATTCCTAGCTAATATAGATATTGTCTTATTTACACTTATTGGATCATCCTTAGTAATAGCAGGATCATGTGCTATTAATAACTATTACGATCGGGACATTGATCATTTGATGGAACGTACTAAGGAGAGACCAACTGTAACTGGAAAAATGAATCCACTCCATGCTTTATGGATTGGGATATTTCTTTTAACTGTTGGCTTTGCACTTATGTTAATGACCACATTATCAGCAACAATTATTTCGTTAGTCGGGGTTGTTACATATGTCTTCCTTTATACAATGTGGTCTAAACGACTGTACACGATTAATACTGTAATTGGTAGTGTCTCTGGTGCTGTGCCCCCATTAATTGGTTGGGCAGCTGTTGATGCGAATTTAAGTGTAATGGCATGGGTACTGTTTTTAATTATGTTTATATGGCAGCCACCACACTTTTTAGCATTAGCAATGCGAAGAACGGAGGAATATCGTGCTGCGAATATCCCAATGCTTCCAGTTGTTCATGGATTTGAAGTAACTAAACGACAAATAATGGTATGGATTGCATGCTTGCTACCATTACCATTCTACCTTTATGAGTTGGGCACTGGATTTCTTATATTAGCAACAGTTTTAAATATTGGTTGGATTATTATGGGTGTTAAAGGCTTCAAAAATAAAGACTTAGAGATGAAATGGGCAACAAAAATGTTCATCTACTCTATCAACTATTTAACGATTCTTTTTGTTTCAATGGTGCTTTTCACCATTGTTTAATGTTGAAATTCTTTCTTAAAAAGAATTTATTTATAAAAAGAGTTCCTGAATGAAATAATGAAAGGAATTTTAAATTACTGAAAGAGGGGTTTGATTTAGCTATGAGAAAATGGCTGACAAAATGGCGTCTATTTTCATTATTCGCAGTAATGACGCTTGTCTTAGCCGGCTGTGGTGAACCGTTTCTTTCCACGCTTACACCTGCTGGTGAGGTAGCGGATATGCAGTACGACCTTATGATGTTAAGTACACTCATAATGGTTGTTGTCATTGCAGTCGTAACAGTAATCTTCATTTATGTTGTCGTTAAATTCCGTCGACGCAAAGGTGAAGAAAATAACATTCCTGTACAAGTTGAGGGGAATCATAAGCTAGAAATCATTTGGACTGTTATTCCTATTCTATTACTACTTGTCTTAACAATTCCTGTTGTCTCTGCAACATTTAAGCTTGCAGAAGTGGATGCAATTGATGATGAGAATCGTAAACCAGAGGACGCAATTGTCGTAAATGTACGAGCAAATCTTTACTGGTGGGAATTTGAATATCCAGACTACGGAGTTGTAACAAGTCAAGACCTAGTTGTTCCAACTGATGAAAAAGTTTACTTTAACTTGATTTCTTCTGATGTTAAGCACTCATTCTGGATTCCATCTATCGGTGGTAAAATCGATACTAACACTGAAAATGTTAACCAAATGTGGTTAGAGTTTGATTCAGAAAGAATGGACCAAGCAGAAGCAGGAGAATACTTCTATGGTAAATGTGCTGAACTTTGCGGTCCTTCACATGGTTTAATGGACTTTAAAGTTAAACCACTTCCAAGAGATGAATTTGACCAATGGATCTCTAGTATGGAAGGCGCTCAAGCTGTTGCTGCAACTGATTTAGCAAAGCAAGGTGAGCAATTATTTGAAGAAAAAGGTTGTATTGCGTGTCACGCAGTATCTCCAACAGATGAGCGTCCGGCTGCAGCAAGAACTGCACCTAACTTAGCTACATTCGGGGAACGTGCCCGTATTGCAGGTATTCTTGAACATAATGCGGAAAATGTCCGTGCATGGCTAGAAGATCCTGAAAGCTTCAAGCCTGGTAACAAGATGACTGGAACTTATCCAGAATTAGCTGATCAAGAGCTAGATGCTCTAACAGAATATTTAATGGGATTAAAAGTCTCTAGCAATTAACTTTTGAAAAAAAATGAAAAGGGAGGTAACACTGTGAGCACGTTAACTCAGAAAAAAGGGGTCGGTGCAGTTTTATGGGACTACTTAACAACGGTTGACCATAAGAAAATCGCCATCCTTTACCTGATATCCGGTGGCTTCTTCTTCCTTGTTGGTGGATTAGAAGCAATGCTGATCCGCATTCAGCTGGCTGTTCCGAATAATGACTTTGTTAGTGCTGGTCTTTACAATGAAGTATTAACAATGCACGGAACTACGATGATATTCCTAGCTGCAATGCCTTTAATATTCGCATTAATGAATGCAGTTGTACCATTACAAATTGGTGCTCGTGACGTAGCATTTCCATTCCTAAACTCTTTAGGTTTTTGGTTATTCTTCTTTGGAGGAATATTCTTAAACTTAAGTTGGTTCTTAGGTGGAGCACCTGACGCAGGTTGGACTTCTTATGCGTCATTAGCATTACATTCACCAGGTCATGGTGTGGATTTTTACTTACTTGGTTTACAGGTTTCAGGTTTAGGTACGCTTATTGCGGGGATTAACTTCCTTGTAACGATTATTAACATGCGTGCACCTGGAATGACTTACATGCGTATGCCATTATTTACATGGACTACATTTGTAGCATCTGCACTTATTTTATTTGCTTTCCCTGCATTAACTGTAGGATTAGCGTTACTTATGTTTGACCGTTTATTCGGTACAGCATTCTTTGACCCAGCATTGGGTGGTAACACTGTAATTTGGGAGCATTTATTCTGGATTTTTGGACACCCTGAGGTATATATCTTGATTTTACCTGCATTCGGTATTTTCTCAGATATTCTTCCGGTATTTTCTAAGAAGCGTCTGTTTGGATATTCTTCAATGGTATTCGCAACAGTATTAATCGGATTCTTAGGATTCATGGTATGGGCTCACCATATGTTCACAACTGGTTTAGGGCCGATTGCAAATGCAATCTTTGCAGTTGCGACAATGGCAATCGCTGTACCAACAGGGATTAAAATTTTTAACTGGCTATTCACGATCTGGGGAGGTTCAATTAAGTTCACTTCTCCAATGGTTTGGGCTGTTTCTTTTATCCCTACTTTCGTAATGGGTGGAGTAACAGGGGTAATGTTAGCAGCAGCAGCAGCTGACTATCAGTATCATGATAGCTATTTCGTAGTAGCTCACTTTCACTATGTTATCGTAGGTGGGGTTGTATTCTCATTATTTGCCGGTGCTACTTACTGGTGGCCAACAATGTTTGGAAAGATGTTAAACGAAAAGTTGAATATGATCATTTTTGTTCTCTTTTTTACTGGATTCCATTTAACATTCTTTATCCAACATTTCTTAGGTTTAATGGGAATGCCTCGTCGTGTATTCACATTCTTACCTGGTCAGGGCTTAGATACAGGTAACTTTATTAGTACAATTGGTGCCTTCTTAATGGCAGCTGGAACAATTGTCTTACTGATTAACATTGTTTATACATCAGTGAAAGGTAAGAAAGTTGGCAGAGATCCATGGGGAGACGGTCGTACACTTGAGTGGGCGATTTCATCACCACCACCAGAGTACAACTTTAAACAAACTCCACTTGTTCGTGGATTAGATGCACTTTGGGTTGAAAAAATGGAAGGCAATAAAGAAATGACACCTGCAGAACCACTTGGTGACATTCATATGCCTAACGGTTCGATTTTACCGTTTATTATGTCATTTGGATTATTCATCGTAGCATTTGGATTACTGTATCGTGAAGATTATGGCTGGGCGTTACCTGCTATTATTGTAGGGTTTATTATCACATTGGCTGCAATGTTCTTACGATCTGTTATCGATGATCATGGGTATCATATTCATAAAGAAGATTTACTTGATGACGAAAAAGGAGGGAAAGCATAATGGCAAATGTTGAAGAAAAATTAACAGCGGAAAATTTTCCTGCGTCGCCTGAAAAAGCTACCCTCGAAGGCAAGAATAAATTTACAGGTTTTTGGTTGTTTTTAGGTGGAGAGACTGTTTTATTCGCCAGTCTTTTTGCCACTTTCTTAGCATTAAGAGAGTCAACTGCAGGCGGTGCAACTACTCAAGAACTATTTGAAATACCACTTACATTTGCAGCAACTATGCTACTTTTAACATCAAGTTTGACGAGTGTGTATGCAATGTATCATATGAAGAACTTTAACTTTAATAAAATGCAGTTGTGGTTAGGTATAACAGTTCTTTTAGGATTAGGGTTCTTAATTTTAGAAATTTATGAGTTTAATCACTATATTCATCATTCTGAGTTTACAATTACAAGTAGTGCACTAGGCTCAGCGTTTTATACATTAGTAGGAACACACGGATTACACGTTGCATTCGGTCTATTATGGATTACAACTTTAATTGTTCGTAATGCAAAACGTGGATTAAGCTTGTACAACGCACCTAAGTATTACGTAGCTAGTCTATACTGGCACTTTATTGACGTAGTTTGGGTGTTCATCTTTACGGTTGTATACTTAATGGGAATGGTGGGATAAACTGATGGCAAATAATCATAATTCAGCAAACCCAAAAGTTGATTTAGCATATCGTCGTAAGAAAAATGCAGAGGATATGAAGCATCAGGTTGTAACTTTTGCTTTGATGATTTTCTTAACAATCGTTGCGTTTATTGCGATTGGATACGAGGGAATTGAAGAATGGTTTAAAATACCATTTATTATTCTTTTAGCAGTCGTTCAGGTTATTTTCCAGCTTTATTACTTCATGCACATGAGTCACAAGGGACATGAAACTGCAGCGTTATTTTTATACTCAGGTGTTGGTGTAGCTGCTTTAACAATTCTAACCTTTGTCACAATTATTTGGTGGTAATCATTTGAGGAAAAAGAGCAATTGGCTTTTATGCTGATTGCTCTTTTTTTAATTAGTTAAAAAAAGCGGCGCTTTCGCCGAGTTATTTAGCTACAGCGCCGTGGCCTTAGATCACACAGGACTTGCAAGTGCAGGCGAGAGATGAAGCCATCGAGTTTTTGATTGCCTCTAGGTGTATGGGTCTAGCCACTCATGAATTGAAAGTGAAGAGCACCTTCTATTCATAAGCGTTTTATGCATGTCGGGGCTGACCAAGGCGCTTTCACTTTTCTTATTTGTCATAGAACGTTCATTGATACGTGATAATATGATGTGTATAATAGTCGTGAAGGACTAGCTTAAGGAGCTGATTTGTAGATGAGCTTTGATATATTTGGATTTCGTGCATTATGGAGTCCTTATTATTTAGTTGTTATGATCTTAATAACGGTTTTATATTTTATGATTATTGGACATTGGCGTTCAAAATTCAAAGCTAGTACTCCAGTATCAACTAAACAGCAAATACTGTTTGTAACGAGTATTGTTGCTTTATATATAAGTAAAGGTAGTCCAATTGATTTATTAGGTCATATTATGTTTAGTGCACATATGGCACAAATGGCTATTTTATATTTAGTTGTACCACCTTTGCTTATCCTTGGTATTCCAGATTGGTTATGGAAGGCAATTATTTATCGTCCGGTTATTAAACCTTTGATGAAAGTGTTTACTAAACCAATCATCGCTCTTATACTTTTTAATGGTGTATTTTCGATTTATCATGTACCATTAGTATTTGATTTTGTGAAAACTGATCCTGTTTATCATGCAACAATGACAACCATTATCTTTTTCGGAGCGATATTTATGTGGTTCCCATTATTAAACACGCTACCAGAATGGAAATCTCTTACTGGTATTAAAAAAATAGGGTATATTTTTGCTGATGGTGTTTTATTAACTCCAGCATGTGCATTGATCATTTTTGCAACTGATCCTCTGTATTTAACTTATTCAGAGCCACAAGCATGGATAAATGCCCTACAATTATGTGTACCAGCTGATATGCTTGCAGGTCTTAATTTAACTGGTCCTGAAATGTTCAATACTTTACCATTAGTTGAGGATCAACAACTAGGTGGAGTACTTATGAAGATAATCCAAGAAATAGTTTACGGGACAATCCTTGCGTATATCTTTTTCGAATGGGCTCGTAAGGAACGTAAAAAAGATGAGCTCGATTTGAAAAAAGACTTTTCTCCTGAACCAGTGAAATAATAAAAAAAGAGGCTGACTCATAAGGGCCTGACCCTTTGCTTTTGAGTCATCCTCTGTACATAATGATCGCCAATGTAACTAATTCTATTTTTATGAAGGAAAGGATTAAAAATGAATACACCATTACCTATATTACCAACCATTAGTACAACCTTTATTGTTTTAAGTGCAATTACTGTAGCTATTGGCTGGTACTTAATTAAGAAACGAAGAGTTGAAGCACATATGAAGGCTATGACTCTTGCAGCAGTGTTTGCTGTTATCTTTTTTATTATCTATGCATCTAGAACAATTTTTATTGGAAACACTGCCTTTGGTGGACCAGCTTCAATTGAAATTTACTATACCATTTTTCTAATATTTCATATTACTTTAGCAACGGTGGGGGCTGTATTTGGAATCATCTCACTAATAACTGGTTATAAGAAAAATTATGAAAGACATCGTAAATTAGGACCAATTACGAGTATTATCTGGTTTTTTACTGGTATAACTGGTGTTGCGGTTTATTTATTACTGTACGTTTTCTATAGTGGTGGTGAAACAACATCAGCCATTAAAGCAATCTTAGGGTTTTAAACATATTTTCAAGGTGGTTTAGAATAAAATATTCTAAACCACTTTTTTTAATTATTTAGGAAACATGTTAATCCACCCAGTTAGGTAAACAAAATAATAAGTGCTTAGTTTCATTCGCATCTCTTTTTATGATGACAAAAATCAAAAAGAGGGGAGAGAATGGTTTGATTGAAATTTTGACGAATCGGCTAATGATAATACCATGTTCTCTTGATATTGCCAAATCGTTAGTGTTTCATCGAAAGGAGTTAGATAAGCGGTCACCAATTGAATTTCCTTTTTGTTGGCCTTCGGCTCGTGTAAAGGGCTTTCTGCCATACTATATTGAAAGCTTGGAGTCAAAAGATAAGGAAAATGATTGTGGGCTATGGTTAATTATTTTGTATGAAGAGAAAAAAATAATTGGTGATATCTTAATGCAAGGTAAGCCTTCTAAGGAAGGTATGGTTGAATTGTGTTATCATGTGGAAAATAAGCATGTAGATGAAACAATTGCCTATGAAGCGGTAGATGCTTTCATTGATTGGTTAACGTATCAGAAATCTGTAAAGAAAGTTGTAATGGAGTGTGAGGCACAACAAGAACAATCAATAAGACTTTTTGATAAGTTAGGGTTGATTTGCAAGAAAAAGGAAGGACGTTTTTTAACGTGGGAAATCCAAAAGAAAGATTTAGAATAAAACATACTTTCAACATTCAATAGTGAAATAGAACATGTTTTTAAGATGAGATTCAAGGTGGATTGTGGGCCTTTTTCATCCCCTTTCCACCGAATGGAGTGAATTTGAAGTGATAAGAGTTGTAAAGAATGAAGATTACGACAAGGTTCTAAAATTATCAGAGTATGCGTTTCAAATTTTAGAAGCAGATTATGATATAGAAGAGGCAATAAAAAGTAGGCTAGATAAGCAGTACATTCTAGGTGACTTTGAAGAAGATGACCTTAAAGCAAAGCTCCATATTTACTCTCTCGAAGTCATGATTAAAAACCAATCTTTTAAAATGGGAGGAGTTGCTTCTGTTGCGACTTGGCCGGAAGCAAGAAGAAATCAGAAGGTCGCTAAGCTAATAAATGAGGGTCTTCATTGGATGAATGAACAGGAATATGATATTTCATATTTGCATCCTTTTTATGTTCCCTTCTATAGAAAATTTGGTTGGGAACTTATCTGTTCAAACAAAACATACACCATTCAAAAAGAAGATTTTATTTTTTTACATAGTAATAGCGGGAAAATGATTAGAAAAACAAAGGAAAAAGCTCTTCCTACTTTGATGAGTCTGTATCATACATTCACAGAAAAAAATAATAGTATGCTAATCCGAGGAAAAAGCTGGTGGACTGATATTGTATTAAAAAAGGGAGATCATGTTATTCTTCATGTGAACGAAGAAAATGTTGAAGATGGTTATATGATTTATTCAATAAAGGATCACACATTTATCGTTCATGAAGTAATTGTTTTAAATGAGTCTATAAAAAAGGAATTTTGGAATTTTGTATGTCAGCACGATTCAATGGTTTCAATCGTTAAATGGAAAACATATGAGGGAGACCCGTTATCTTTATTTCTACCAAATCCAAGAGTGCAAACCGAAATTCATCCATATTTTATGGGGAGGATCGTGAATGTAAATAGATTCTTAGAAAAATATCCGTTTTTTATTAAGGGTGAAAAGCCATTAATTCTTCATCTTTCAGATCCTATTTGTAACTGGAACAATGGAATTTTCTTTATAGAAGGAGAGTCCATAAAGGTGTTTCAAAAAGAAAAAGGGGCATGCTTACATCCACCTAAAAAAGGATTAAGAATGGATATTGGAACACTAACATCCGTGTTACTGGGTCATAGTGCCCCAAAACTACTTTTTGAGATTGGACATATTCAAGGAGAAGAACAGCAACTAAATCTATTAGAAGAGCTGATAGCAACAACAAGCACATCTCTACTGTTTGATTTTTTCTAATGTATTGACTAGCTGCAAGTAATATCAACCATTGTAAAAAGCGAAACCTAAGTTTTAAAGGGTTCGCTTTTTTCATTATATCTTATATTTTAAATTTTATCAGACCGGCGATGTACCCATATGATAATTTTATTCGAAATTAAATAAGAAAGAAAAAAGCAAAGGATTCAGATCCTTTGCTTCAATCGTTATTGTACCTTTTGAACTGCTTCAGATACTTGTTTTAATAGACTTTTGCTAGTGCTTACAACAGCTGAAGGGAAGTTTTCACCTTCACCATATTCAACACCATGTGGGTAATAATGCTTCCCTAAAAGTGGAGTGATGATTTTAACAACTGCATGTCGACCACCAACATCACCTTCTACAGCATATGCTTGAACACGTAGGTAGTAAACTTCATCCTTCGTTTCAATTTTACGGTCATAAGTAACTCGTTCATAATCCCATTGACCAGCTAATACAAGACCGTTCTCTTCCATTATTTCATTTAAACGTAATAGATCTATTGTTACACCTTCTAGACCAGTATCTTCAATTCTCATATGTAAGTCCCTCCTAAAGCCTTTTCACCATTTAATTATAGCTTAAATCTCTTGAAAAGATAAAGTATCCATTTTTAATAATAGTATGAATGTCTTTAACTTGCAACGTTAAGTTGAACTTTAAGAGAGACAAAATAAAGAAGTATAACTCAAAGTTTATATTTAAGAGTTAAATTTCTTTTTTTGGTAAAACTACTAAGAAAGGAGGGTGTAAAATGACAAAGCACATACAACGTATCGTACTATTTATCTTATTAATAGGGCTTATATCTTTTCCTCAAACTACATTTGGCCAATCCATTACTCACACCGTTAAAAGTGGTGATACGCTTTGGCTTATTGCACAACGATATCAGGTTGGATTATCTGAGATTATTGGAGCGAATCCACAGTTTAAAAATCCTAATTTAATTTATCCAGGACAAAAGGTTTACATTCCGCAAATTAGTGGAACTAAATCAATAGAAGAACAAGTTATTTCGCTTACAAATGTTGAAAGACAGAAAGCTGGATTGCCTCCTCTGAAAAATAATTGGGAATTATCAAGAGTTGCCCGCTATAAATCTGTGGATATGAGAGACCGTAATTACTTTAGTCATGATTCACCTACATACGGATCACCTTTTACAATGATGAAAAACTACGGTATATCCTATCGGACAGCAGCAGAAAATATTGCTGCAGGGCAACGTACTTCTGACGAGGTAGTTAAAGCATGGATGAACAGTCCTGGTCATCGAGCTAATATCCTAAAACGTGATGTTACTGAAATTGGCGTTGGTTATGCACAAGGTGGATCTTACGGACACTATTGGACACAAATGTTTATTGGAAGGTAATTGTAAGGAGGAAAAAAGATGCAAATAGTGAAAGATATTATGACTCCAAATGTAGAGTACTGTACACCACTAGATAATGTATATGAGGTAGCAGTAAAAATGAAAGATTTAAATGTAGGAGCGATCCCAATAGTTGAGGACCAAAGGTTAATTGGTATGATAACAGATCGAGATTTAGTTGTTAGAGGTATCGCCGAGAAACACCCCGGATCAAATCAAGTAACGAATGTTATGAGTGATCAAATTATTTCGATTGACTCAAATGCATCAGTAGATGAAGCTGCTCACATGATGGCAAAGCACCA
This sequence comes from Bacillota bacterium, assembly GCA_051750265.1. Classification (GTDB taxonomy): domain Bacteria; phylum Bacillota; class Bacilli; order Bacillales; family Bacillaceae; genus Metabacillus. The sequence continues at coordinate 384,230 of JBNJJO010000001.1, forward strand.
AATTAGACGTTTGCCAGTTGTTGATAATGGAAAGCTTGTTGGGATGGTTTCGTTAGGAGACCTTGCTACAAATTATACAACTGGCGATGAAGCTGGAGACGCACTGTCCGATATATCAGAAACACTTTAAGTAAATGAAGGTGAAAATGGACACTTAACAGGTGTCTATTTTTTTGTCCTAGAAAAATTATATCCTAATGAAAGTGTTAATTTTTAATAAAATTGGCATTTTTTCTTCGTTATGTTAGGAAATTACGGTATCATATACATATACTACGTTTAATAGGTTTTCTAGTCGGGTAATACTATTAGCACACTACTTTAGATAACAAATAACTAGTATATCAATGGGAAGTTTTCATATAATGATAGAGAGCAGAGTAGCAAAGGAGGGGTTTTAACTGCGTATTTTAACCCGAACGGTTGTAATATTTTTAATTATTTTTCTTAGTTATACATTATTTATTTATTTTGGACAATATACTCCAAAGGAACAACATGAAGAGGAAAATGTCCAAATTTCAAATGAAGAGTTGTCATCAAAGGAAGACACAGAAGATAAATTAAATAAGTTGCCTGATGAAGGAATTTTGTCCTTAATGGATAAATCGTCTGAGGAAATAACGGCTTTATTTGGAGAACCTGACCGAATTGATCCTTCAGCATATGATTATGATTGGTGGATTTATGAACAAGCTAATAAATATATCCAGATCGGGATTTTAGATCATAAGGTTGTTACGGTGTTTGGAATTGGTAGTGAAGTTAATGCGAAGCCTTTTAAAATTGGACAACCCATTCAAGAGGTTTTTAAAATCGCCCCTGTTTCACCAAGTCTATCACTAGAATACGAAGGGAATTCTTATAGATTTGAGTTTTCAGAAGAAGATATGAACACAAGACCTACTGTTAAGCTCGGGGATATATTTGTGCAATTATATATAGATAAATTTGATGGAATTTTATCAAGCATAAGAGTGTTGGATTCAGAAACATTTATTAAACAGCGTTCCTATGAAGTTACGTATCGAGGCGAACTAATTGAAGCTCGGGAAATCACTGAAGAAAAATGGGAGAAAATTGAGAGCGGAGTTGAGCAACAAATCTTATCAATTTCAAATATGCTCCGTTCACGCCATGGTGTTCCTGCAGTAGAATGGGATGATGATACTTCACAAGTTGCTTTTTTACACAGCGAAGATATGAAGGTAAATATGTATTTTTCCCATGAGTCTCCAACTGAAGGAACCTTAGTCGATCGCCTAGCTAAATTTGATGTTAAATACGAAATGGCGGGAGAAAACATTGCTGCTCAGTATGTAGATGGTATTGCAGCAGCAGAAGGCTGGTTGAATAGTAAAGGACACCGTGAAACATTGTTAAATGAAGATTTTACTCATTTAGGTGTCGGTGTTGATGAATTACATTATACTCAAAACTTTATTAAAAAATGGGTACAACTTAAATAAGAAAAGCACAAGTGCCTTGGTCAGCCTCGGTTAAATAAGACGCTCATAAATAGTAGGTGAACTTTACCTTAAATTAATGAGTGGCTAGACCCTAGAGGCAGTTACGAACACGACGTCCTGTCGCTGAGAAACTGCACTTGCACGTCCTTTGTGATCTAAGGCCGCGGCGCTAGAGCTAGACAGACACAAACACTAAGTGCAAAAAACGTATACTTTCTTATTTTTTGGCTCTGTAAAATTTTGATGTTGTTTTTTGTATGTCTAATGAACAAAAGCGGTTTGGGTTACAGCAAAGAAGGCAAGCCAGTTTATTCTGGCTTGCCTTTATCTATATGATGAAGAATAAAAAAATGCAGCAGGTTATCCGCGTCTTCCGCCTCTACCGCCCCGTTTTGTTTCGGTGCTACGTTTGAGGGTAGATAAATTCTCTTCACTAGTCTTTAAAAAACGAACCATTTTATCTTCAAAATTTTCCTTTGGTTTGAAATTGCTTTTTGAACGAGAGTCTTTGGAATGCCTATCATCTCTTCCCTGGCGTGGTGGGCGTTGTTGGGAATAAGAAGAGGTTTGTCCTTCTGGTCTATCTATAGCTTTTTTAATGGACAAGGCAGTTTTTCCGTCTTTCTCACTAATCACTTTCACTTCAATTTGGTCGCCTACTTTGAGATGGTCATTAACATCTTTTACATAGCTATCCGCTACCTCGCTAATATGCACAAGACCTGTTGAGCCTCCCGGTAATTCTACGAATGCTCCGAAATTAGTGATTCCTGTTACTTTACCTTGTACCTTGCTTCCTATTTCAATTGACATAAAAATAATGTTCCCCCTCAATAATGTTAAAAACAGTTTATTATAACAAATTGATGGAATAATATCAACCGCAGTTATTTTCCTCATATTTGTTATAAATCGTCCTTCTAACCAAAAGCTATAGCACATTTCTATATAAGCATTAGGTTTCCATCGAATTTATCTTCCAAATTTCATTTTGAAATTTTGAAAAAATCAACACTATTATTTAACAGAGCCTATTTGTTGAAAAGAAGAGATTGACTCATAAGTGTCATACCCAAAATCACCAACTAAATAGAGCTTTTTACTTAGTTATAGCTCTATAAATTCGATTTGTGGGGTCTGACCCTTTGCTTTTGAGTCATCCACTTATTTTATTTATTTCCTACTCCCCACATTAGCTTCGATTAATAATAAAGAAGCTAGCCGTACTATGTGCAATCAGAGTTCCATCATCCCGGAAAACTCTACCCTCAGTGACAACCGTTTTATTTCCTTTGTGAATCGTATTTGTCGTACATGTTAATTCTTTTCCTACTCCTGGAGCTACATAATTAATTTTAATTTCAGTCGTGACTGCTGCTTTGTCCGGAGGAAGTATGTGATGGACAAGACCCCCCATGGCAGAATCAAGTAAAGTAGCAGTAATACCACCGTGGACAATATTTAAAGAATTTTGAATGATAGGGGTGTTCGGTATTTTAATTGTAAACTGATTGTCTTTGAATTCACCTTCTGCATGAAGAAGCGCACCGATGTAAGAGCCTTTTTCATGATATTGCTTTCTTTTAAATCCGCTTAGTAAAAGCTCAAGAACATATTGATCCTCTTCATCCGCGTTTTGTAAAATCTCATTCGTTAGTTGTAATAGTTCGTCCTTTGTCATGTAACTAACCCTCTCCTTTTGTTAGTGTTATTTTACCAAAATTTTCTTTGTTGTAGCAATTGTTTCTTAAAATGGGCGAACATAAATGTGGTTTTTTCGATAAGATATTATAGGCAAATGGATCAATGAGGTGAAGATAATGGCAGCGAAGAAAAACCATCCATCTATTCAACAGTTTAAAGAGTTTGTTAAAGAACACCCAAAGCTTGTGCAAGAGGTTAGGAAGGGAAACAAAGAATGGCAGGAATTATTTGAGGATTGGTATTTACTTGGAGAGAACGATGTTATATGGAAGCAATATAAAGATGATAATACTGTGGAACAAGGTGATGAAGAAAAAAAATCTGATTTTATGTCTCAAATGTTCTCAGCAGTAAAAAAAATGGATATGAATACCGTTAACCATCATATTTCAAATATGAGCAGTACCATTTCTACGATACAAGGGTTATTTGATCAATTCGGGTTATCGAAAGGATCTGGTCAAAATACATCAGGAAATAAGCAACACCCTTTCTCTTTTAGAAAGGATTAATGGAAATAGCTACTCCTTCTGATGGTATAGGCTGATAACATAATCTAGTTGTTCCTAGAAGATGGTGTTTTATGCAATAGGGGGATTCTATGAGAAAAGAAGTTCAAGAACATATTCGCGCCAATAAAGAACTGCAGCAATTCATACGAGAGCAGCCTCATTGGTTTCGTAAGCTTTCTAGGAATCCAAATGAACTAGAGTCATTGGAAATTGCAATGATGAACTATTATCAAAAAACAATTCCACATAGAGTACAGCAATTTTCAAATTCGATTCAAATGGCTTCCATGATGATTGGTATGTTTCAATCAATGAGACAGCAAGACTAAGGCTGACATGAGTCAGCCTTTTTTTGCATTAAAAACATTGAACTTTAGGAGAATGCTTAATTAATTTTTTTTGAAAGCTTGTTAACGATGGAAGAAATATTCATGATTTTACGCGTGTATGTTAACAATAGAAAAAAAGGAGGCGATATAATGAAACGGTTATATGTTTTAGTTTTATTATTTTTTGTATTGACCGGTTGTGTTGAGGACAAGCCAAGGCCTGAAGGGAAGGTAGAAATTGTACCGCTGCATGTTACAAATGTTTTAAATGACGCAGTAGAAGTTGTAAGCCCGCAACATGACAAGTCTTTAAATATAAAGCATCATATACGGAACCAAAATGTATATGTTGAATGTTATATCCCTAACTTCACATTCAAAGAAAAGGGAGGAAATAAAGTAAATGGTGAAGGCCATCTAACATTACATGTAGATGGAGAGAAGGTCGATGACATGAATACTGCAGCTTTTATTGTTAAAGGATTGGATAAAGGCGTTCATGAAATGTCAGTTGAAGTTGTTCATAATGACTTAACAAGCTATAATCTAAAAAAAACATGGAATGTCACGATACAATAAGTATTTTGTTTTTGACATTTTTCAATTTCTGCTATTCGTGGTAAAATGAATGGCGGAGGTGCAAATACTCTATGTTTGCTACAATTGAAAGCATGTTACTACTAGATGAAGCAGAGCAACTTGCTGGCTTAGTACTACAGTCAGAGCCTGCAGAAGAATATCGTCGTAGTTTCTATATATTGAAAAATGATAAACATGCTCAACAGCTTATTTATCAATTTACGAAAACGAAGGACTTATATGATGATGTCCAACGATTTGGTAAATATCATCCAGATTATCGAAAGATATCAAAGGACATGCGAGATATAAAGAGAGAACTCGATTTAAATGAGAGTGTTTCGAACTTTAAAAAGGCAGAAAATGAGCTGCAAGCACTACTTGATGAGATTAGTGTACAGCTTGGTCATGCAGTTTCACAGCATGTTAAAGTTCCTACTGGAAATCCCTTCTTTGAATCAAGCTGTGGAGGGGGCTGTGGCTCTGGTGGAGGCTGTGGCTGTAAGGTTTCATAAAAACGAGTTTAACAAACTCGTTTTATTTTTTGCCTTCATATCGAACAAAAGTTATAAAATATTTTTAGGTGAAATATTGTTAGAAATGAAAATATTTGCTAGACTTTTATTGAGGAATAATTGATGGTAACTGTAATAAAGTTCTTTTTATATAAATAAGGGAGAATCATTATGTTTGAGAAGCGTCAAGGAATAGTCGTTTGGCTTCATTCATTAAAGCATATAAAAATGCTAAGAAAATTTGGAAACGTTCACTACGTATCAAAACGATTAAAATATGTTGTATTGTATTGCAATATGGATGTGGTGGAGCAAACAGTACAAAAGCTCACATCCTACTCGTTTGTTAAACATGCAGAACCATCTTATAAGCCACATTTGAAACTAGAATTTGAATCTAAGGTGGATAAGGCAAAGGAATACGATTATAAACTCGGTTTATAATTAAAGATGCTATTACAAAATTATTTCAAGATTTGATACAAATAGGGCTAACCTTGTTGACCGAATGACATGTAAATGTATTTCGGTATCAAAAAGGTCAGCCTTATTTATTTAAAGATAAGTATAAGTTTTTTGTACTTAGTTTTGGTGTCTAGCTCCATCGCTGTGGCTCCGCACAGGACGTGCAAGTGCAGTTTCAGCACAGGACGTCGCGTTCGTAACTTCTTAGGTCTAGCCACTCATGAATTGATGGTAAAGAACACCTTCTATTCATGAGCGTCTTATTTGCCCGAAGCTGATCAAGGCGCTCATGAATTGATGGTAAAGAACACCTTCTATTCATGAGCGTCTTATTTGCCCGAAGCTGATCAAGGCGCTTCCGCTTTTCTCTATTGCATAGGTGGAATATAATGATTGAGCCTTAAAATTCCAATTAAATGCTGATAATAAAGCTCGAGTTCATTGAACATGCTAGATGGTTTAACATCGATTTTAATGATGTCTTTATTCAAGTATAAAGCTAACTCTTTAAATAATTCATAGCGCTTATTTTCCTTGAAGTTAGGATTAGGGATTCCTTCACGACAAATATACAAAGCTTGGAATTTACCTGGATCTGTAGGCTGCATGATGACAACTATAGAAGAAACATCTCGTTCATTTACTTTTGAATGTAACGCAATTAGCTTTGAAACGCGATGTTTATTAGCTTTTGCTGTCTCGAGGAGTTCATAAATATCGGAATAACCTTCACCTAACTCAATAAATCGTTGTATCATAAAATGTCCCCCTGAATATAAATGGTATCTACATTATGTTTATGTATTTTAGATAAGTAGAACAGGAATTTAACGTAACTACTCTTATGGAATTTTCACTATATCACGAAGCTTTAAAAATGAGAAGGGAAGGTTCTTATACTTTCATCCATTAAGATAAAAATTCTGAACAGTATAAAAAAAACCCTACAGATATTCTCTGTAGGGTCCTTCAATTCCTTTTATGTTCTAAAAGGTTGAAGGCAAAGGGAGAGGAGAAACCGGAGGAAGAACTTATGGGGAAACGTAAGTCTTCTCCGCGGTTGGCAACAACATCAACGAATCGATGTTGTTACTACTCATTATCAACCAAATGGTTTTTCCATATACATAAATGAAAAATTTTTTCTTACCTTCTTTCATAATGGTAAGTTATTGTAACATATAGAAGTGCTATGGTAGGATAAAATGGGACTTCTATTTAAATAGGTTCTCAAATATTCTATCAAGAGATGTAAAGAAAAGTAGTGGTGAAAGATATGAGAGTAGTTTCAGGTAATTATAAGGGTAGACAATTAAAAGCTGTACCAGGTGTGACCACAAGACCTACAACCGACAAGGTTAAAGAAGCAATCTTTAATATGGTAGGTCCGTATTTTGATGGTGGAATTGCCTTGGATTTGTTTGCTGGAAGTGGTGGCTTAGGTATTGAGGCCCTTAGTCGTGGTATGGAGCGGTGTATTTTTGTTGATCGAGAAGCTAAGGCCATACAAACAATACATAAAAATCTGGAAGCGTGTCATGCATTGAATGCTTCGGAGGTTTATCGTAATGACGCAGAACGAGCATTAAAAGCAATTATAAAACGCGAACTAAAATTTCGGTTAATATTTTTAGACCCACCGTATAAGCAACAAAAATTGAAAACGCTTATAAATACTGTTAGTGAAAATGATTTGTTACAGCAAGGTGGATTTATTGTAACTGAGCATGGATCAGATATTCAATTGCCAGAAGAGATGGATCAGTTTATACAATTAAAGCATGAAACATACGGGATGAGCTCTATAACCATTTTCGGATTTAAGAGTAGTGTAGGGGAGGAATAATTGATGGGTAGCATAGCAGTATGTCCAGGAAGTTTTGATCCAATTACGTATGGACACTTAGATATTATAAAAAGAGGAGCAAAAGTGTTTGATCACGTATATGTTTGTGTGTTAAACAATACATCAAAGCAACCGTTATTTACAGTGGAGGAACGGAGTAAATTAATTACCGAGGTAACAAAGGATATTCCAAATGTAATTGTTGAAACCTATAAAGGGCTGCTTATTGACTATGCACGTGACAAGCAAGCTCAAACCATTTTAAGAGGTCTTCGAGCAGTTTCGGATTTTGAATACGAAATGCAAATCACCTCTATGAACAGAGTGTTAGATAATACTATAGAAACATTCTTTATGATGACAAATAATCAATATTCGTTTTTAAGCTCTAGCATTGTAAAGGAAGTAGCAAAGTACAAAGGTGATATATCTGAGTTAGTTCCAGATGTGGTTGAAAAGGCATTAAAAAGTAAATTCTATTGATACATAAAAAGGTGAGGGTATATTCCCCACCTTTTTTCTTATAAAATGTAGGAGCTGTCTTTTCACCTAGACTATTAAGTTGTTTTAGAAAACACATTTCGCTTCCCGTATAAGTAAATATAAATTAATAATGACATAATGGTAATGAGGGGACCTATATGAATAAACGTTTCCCAGTATTCTTTTGCCCACTCAGGACTATGAGTTATAAAAAATACCGGTAGCTCATCAGAATGATAGGATTGTAAATTCAAATAGAGTGGTTTAAATAATAAGTATGAGATAAAAGACGAGTAAATACCTTGAAGAATTCTTGCGAAAAAAAATGGCTGAAAGCGGATATCTGTATCAGCTAGTATACTTGCAACTTGTGCCTGAATGGATAACCCCCCAAATGCTAAAATAAAGCTAGCAATCATAACTTTATCTAACAAATCTACAGTTGACGCACTAACAAGCTGATTACCAAGTGTTATTTCAAATATCCCAGTTATAAGGGGAATACTTAAATCTGTCGCTATATGTAAAAGAGCTAATCCGCCTGAAAAAACGATCGCAATGATCTCAGTCACTTGTATAAGTGCCAAAATCTTGTTGAATACTGAGAAAAGAATGATAAATCCACCGATCATAAGTAGAGTTTGGATGGATGAGATTACGGCATCACCAAGCATTTTCCCTAGAGGACGAGATTCATTTATTCTTGTTGTATGTAGTTCTCTAAAGGCCATCATTATTGACGGGAAGATCGTTGTTTTCTTTTCTATAGTCAGTGATTTTTCTGACCTCCCATAAAATCGCATAGTCAATCCTACACATAAATTCCCTAAGTAATGTGCTGCTGCTAATAAAATTCCTAGGGATGCATCATTAAAAAAACCAACTGCAACTGCTCCGAAAATAAATAGTGGATTTGATGAGCTTGTAAATGATACTAATCGTTCTGCTTGTAGGGATGTTATTTGTTTCTCTTGCCTTATTCTAGCAGTAAGTTTTGCACCTGCTGGATTCCCTGAAGCCATGCCCATAGCCCAAACAAAGCCTCCAACACCAGGAACACGAAATATCGGTCGCATTAGTGGCTCTAATAACACTCCAATAAACTTCACAATACCAAAACCAATGAGTAATTCTGATACAATAAAAAAAGGTAGTAATGATGGAAATACAACCTCCCACCAAACCGTTAATCCTCTAATTGATGCTTCAAGTGATTCCTTAGGATTAAGGATTATTGCAATAGTAAGACCGCCTATTAAAATAGCAAAGAATATGGTTTTAAGTTTTGAAAGACTCAAAATGTGATGCCTCCTAAACATACGGGTCATAATGATGTTAAGGACAAATGTGGAAAACAGCCTTTCCAACATGATGTACAAACCTCATTAATTCAATATACGAGAATAGGTGGACATTTTAGACCATAAGAATGACATATACCTTTGTTTTAAAAAATAAAAGGCAAGGAACTGATGAATTGGCTGGATCATTCATATGTTTTTAATGATTAGAGATTTATAATAAATAACAAATGGTTGAAAAAGGAGGGCATCTCCTTGACTAAGGAGCCTAAGATCGGACTAGCGCTTGGATCAGGTGGTGCAAGAGGGTTTGCTCACTTGGGGGTATTAAAGGTATTACGTGATGAAGGGATTCCAATTGACTTAATTGCTGGAAGTAGCATGGGGGCACTTGTTGGTAGTTTCTATGCCTCAGGTTTAAGTATTGAAAGAATGTATCAATTTGCACTAGCTTTTAAGAGGAAGTATTATTTAGATTTTACTGTTCCAAAAATGGGATTTATTTCAGGTAATCGAGTGAAGGAATTAATTCGATTATTTACACATAGAAAGACATTTGCAGAATTAGACATTCCAGTTGCCGTCGTTGCTACTGATTTATACGATGGAAAAAAGGTTATATTTAAGGAGGGGCCTGTAGCGGATGCTGTTAGGGCTAGTATCGCGATACCAGGTATCTTTGTTCCAGAAAAAATTGATGGTAGACTATTAGTAGATGGGGGAGTTGTTGACAGAGTACCTGTTTCGGTAGTCAAGGAAATGGGGGCAGATCTTGTTATAGCAGTAGATGTGTCACATGTTAAGCGAAGTGAGGATATCACGTCAATATTTGATGTGATTTTACAAAGTCTAGATATTATGCAAGATGAACTTGTTCATCATAGGGAGATTGCTTCAGATGTTATGATTCGACCACATGTTGAACAGTATAGTTCTCGAGCTTTTACAAATATTAAAGAAATTATTGAGATAGGTGAGAAGGAAGCCTTGCAGCATGTTGAAAAAATACATACACTTATAGCAAAATGGAAGGAGAAAAACAGTCATGAAGAGTAAAACTATTTTTCGATCTAGTATATTGTTAGCAATTATTGTCCTTATCATGACATTTATTAAGCTTCCTTATTATGTGACACAACCAGGAATTGCTTCTGAGCTTGAGCCTATAATTGAGGTTGAAAATGGGTTTAAAGATGAGGAGGGAAGCTTTTCTTTAACGACTGTTCGGTTTGGGAGAGCAAATCCGTTAACGTATATGTGGGCGAAGCTACATGATTTTTATTACATTCATCCTCTTGAGGATATTAAGAGAGAAGATGAAACAGATGAAGAGTACTTTAATAGACAATTACATATGATGGAAGCTTCACAGGAGTCAGCTATAACGATTGCCTATAACAAAGCAAATAAAAAGGTGGATTACACATTCTATGGAATATATGTCGATGGTATTGTAAAAGACATGCCTGCTGGGAATGTATTAAAGGTTGGAGACCGTATTTATAAAGTGGATAATAAGGAATTCCAAACCGCAGAAGAATTTATTGACTATGTTAGTCAAAAGAAAGAAGGAGAAGAAGTAACAATTTTCTTTGAAAGAGAGGAAAAACAAGATAAAGCGAAAGTTAAGTTGGCCCCCTTTTCAGAGGATCCTAATAAAGTTGGAATCGGTATTACACTTGTAACTGATCGAGAAATAAATGTAGAGCCTGATATTAAGCTTAACACAGAGGAAATAGGTGGCCCTTCTGCAGGTTTAATGATGTCACTGGAAATTTATAACCAGCTAACAGAAGTCGATATAACAAAAGGCTATGATATCGCTGGCACAGGTACAATTAATACAGCTGGAGAAGTAGGACCAATTGGAGGAATTTCTCAAAAGATTGTTGCAGCAGACAAAGCAGGGATGGAGATTTTCTTTGCTCCAAATGAAAATGATAATCCAAAATCAAATTATAAAGAGGCTATTGAGGTAGGAAAAAAAATCAAGACAGAAATGAAAATTATTCCTATTGATACATTTGATGATGCTGTTAATTATTTAATGAAACTTAAAGAGAAAGGATAAGATCCGCGATCCTTTCTCTTTTTTAATGCTTTATGAAATCCTAATCGGTGGTGTTGCATATTCAGCCTTTAAAAGCATAGATTGAAGCGGTTCTGGAAAAATCAAATTATATGTATTTGCTGCCTTAATATCTGCATCTAACAATGGATGCTGGAAGTTTGAGAGCTTAGAAATAATCGGGAGCTCGATTTGTTTTTTCATTTTACTTAAATAGGATTGTCCTTTTGAAGACATGCCTAATAATCTAATATAAGGTGATGTTTGGTTATGATTTATAGAGCTCATTTGCTGTTTTGTCGTTTTCGTCAAAATATGCGTGCATAATCTCTGTAGTCTCGTCCATGTATACCGCTTTGTTTTGATTCGTTCCATAAAGTCTTGAAAGCTATGAGCATCCAAGATGTTATTTATCATTCTATGTTCTAATCCTTCTTCTACTTCGTAAATATCGTGAAGGTCGTCTTTACTCATGGTCATAATTGTGTACTTTAATAAGTGAAAATAGTTCTCCCATCTATGTAGAAGACCATTTTTCTCTAAATATTCATTCATGATTTGTAATGTCACTTTAGGGACATAATGTGTAATAGTTCCTTTATTTGAAAACAATGCCTTTCTAATGCTAGTAGCACTAGCGATTGTAGGAGAGACAAAGTCTTGTTCATGATAACCTGCGGACGTTCGTTTTATCGTATATGGTTTCATTTGTGCTTGTTGTTGGTAAATGGCTTTTACGTAATGAAAACCAAGGATATTGTTTGGTAATGAAAGATCAAGTATTTCATGTCCATCCGTTAACTCCTGAAATGCTAGGGTTAATGCTGTTGGATAACTTACCCCAGTTTTTATATGTCGTTTAATCAACTCGTCATATTGCTGTTTGGACGTTAAAAGGAATTCATTTGCATGGAGAAAGGGAGAAATTTCTCCTAATTCACTACCAAAGCACAAGGATTTGCAATGTAATGCCTCTAATATGGAAACTGCCCCATTTGCAAAGGTTTCTGCTTTTTGTGTAGCGAATGCATAAGGTAATTCTACTATTAGATCAACACCGCTATGTAACGCCATTTTCGTTCGTTCCCACTTTGAGACAATAGCAGGTTCTCCTCTTTGTAGGAAATTCCCGCTCATTACAGCAATAACAATGTCAGCATTTGTTTCCTTAATAGATTCTGTTAAATGATAAAAGTGTCCATTGTGAAATGGATTATATTCTACTACAAGACCTAAAGCGTTCAAATCATCACCACGTTCTTTATTATTTATGTCCTACGATAATAGTAGAACTCGAAAATTAGTAAAGGATATTAATACCATTATAGGATATACGGGTTAAACTATAAACCTTACATGGTCAATGAATTCTAGAATGTTCTATTAAGGTACGAACGCTATTTATCTTTATCTGCAACAAAATGAGAAATATCTTGCAAATCTGCATTTTGATGATTAAAATAAAACATGCTATTTTGAAATGAAGTGAGTATCATGTATACTAACACTGTAAAGAAAAAATATTGACAAATATAATTACGAAGGCTATAATTACCTTTGTTGCCTTGAGGTGATACACGTTGAAATGGTCAATTAGTCAGCTATATCAATTGCAAAGCAAGGGATTGAAGATTGAGGAAGAAATCGATTTAAGTGATCTTGTCACAAGTCATCAAGACATTCGTGATATTTCGCCAGTAAGCGTTAGTGGAAGAGCGGATATTAGCTCATCGAAAGTAACGTTCCATTTATCAATTTCAGGTTCAATGGTTCTGCCTTGTTCTCGAACATTAGTGGATGTTCAGTATCCATTTTCAATTGATACAACAGAAACATTTTTACTTAAACCAGCGGATTATGATACGGAAGAGGATTTTCATCTTGCAGATGGTGATATTGTTGATTTAACACCAATATTAAAAGAAATCCTTATATTAGAAATTCCGATGCAGGTATTCTGTGAGGATGTAACAAATGAAGAAGGAGCTGCTCCTCAATCTGGTAAAGACTGGGAAGTTATTACTGAAGAAGATCAGAATAAAAAGGTTGACCCACGATTGGCTGGATTAGCAAAATTCTTCGAAAACCAAGATAGCTAAAGACCTTTTAGCTTTTAACACAGAAGGAACCGGGTTTTCCGGATTCATTTAATAATGTAATGCTCTTTAAGGAGGTGGGAATAATGGCTGTACCTTTTAGAAGAACTTCTAAAACAAGAAAAAGACTACGTCGTACGCATTTTAAACTACAAGTACCTGGTATGGTACAATGCCCAAGCTGCGGTGAAAGTAAACTAGCTCACCGTGTATGTAAAGCATGTGGAACATACAAAGGAAGAGACGTTGTAACCAAGTAATTTTCGTTACAGCTAGGGAAGCGTGAGGATCATTTGATCCTCACGCTTTTATTTTCGTTTAGATAATTATAAATTTTTTTTGTACTGTGGATAAGCGCTCGGCATTCAGCTCTAGCAGTCCGACTTTGTGAAAAGTCGGATGCGTGGCCTTAGATCGCACAGGACGTGCAAGTGCAGGCAAGAGATGAGGCCGCCGGAGATTTTGACTGCCTCAAGGGTCTAGCCACTCATGAATTAAAGGTAAAGAACATCTTCTATTCATGAGCGTCTTATTTGCCCGAGGCTGATCAAGGTGCTTGCGCTTTTGTTTTTGTAAAAAAAACAATACAATTGTTTTTATAAAAGTGAGGAGTAGGTTACTCATGAATAAACTTGTAATTAGCGAGAGTGAAAAAGGAATCGTAGAATTAAAGCTTAATCGTCCTTCGAAATACAATGCTGTTGATTTTGATATGATGGATGAGTTTAAAGCTAGTCTACATTCTCTACACAAACGAAAAGACTTAAAAGCAATCGTTATAACAGGAGAAGGAGAGAAGGCGTTTTGTTCTGGTGGGGATGTTGAAGAATTTGATCTACTTAAAACAAAGGATGAAGCATATCATATGCTATCGAAAATGGGAGAAGTACTTTATCAAATCATAACTTTTCCTGTCCCAACTTATGCCCTTATTAATGGAATTGCGTTAGGTGGAGGGTGTGAAATTGCTACTGCTTGTGACTTTCGAATTGCGAAACAGGACATTTCGGTTGGATTTATTCAAGGCAATTTGGATATTACAACAGGATGGGGTGGAGCTACAATCCTTCATGAAAAATTAGCATATGACAAGGCGATGTCTATTCTTTTATCTGCAAAAAAAATGTCAGTGGATGAAGCACAATCGGTAGGATTCATTCAAAAAATCATCCCTACAGCAAATTTTAGAAGTGAGGCATATCAATTTATTAATGAATCATTAGTTGAAAATCCCAATGTGTTAAGTGCCTATAAGGCTGTAAAAGTGAACCAATGGAAACAAACGCAATTGTATACAAGGATGATGTCAGAAATCAATAGATGTGCGGAGCTATGGGCCTTGGAAGATCACCATCTGGCGGTTTCTCAATTCTTAAATAGAAAGAAGTAAAAACATAACATATCATATCATTGCTATATTAATTTATGACTTTAATAACAAGTGTGTTTACATAGAGATTGTCCTAAGCTCTTTTTTATATGTAATAGATTGTATTTAGTCTATCTATTCTACTAGTTGCATATGTATAGAAAAAAAGTGACTATTGGAGGGAATATAGATGACAACTACGCGTCAAGATGCTTGGACAAATGATGAGGATTTACTATTAGCCGAGGTTGTACTAAGACATATTCGTGAAGGTGCAACACAGCTAGCTGCTTTTGAGGAGGTAGGTCGTAAATTATCAAGAACAGCTGCTGCTTGTGGATTTAGATGGAACTCCCATGTGCGTAAACAATATAAAACTGGTATAGATGTAGCAAAAAAACAAAGAAAAGAGCTTAGAACTCTTCCACCACTTCAAGAAGAGGGGCAAGTAAAAGAAAAAGAGCCTGTTGATCTAGAGGAAAACAAGCAGCCCAGCTTACAATCTAATAATACAATAAAGGACCTTATTTCCTTTCTTAAGCAATATGAAGATGCTCCTTCTATGCAAGAGGTTCAACTAGAAAATAAACGGTTAGCTGATAAAATTAGTGAATTAGAAGAAACAGTTGCTAAACTACGCCATGAAAAGCAAACACTTACAAATAACTTAGAAGTGGTTGAAGAGGATTACCATGCATTAATTGAAATTATGGACCGTGCAAGAAAGATGGTTATTCTTCAGGAGGATGAAAGAAATCGAAAAGTAAAATTTCAAATGGATAAAAACGGTAATTTAGAGAGAGTTGAAAAATAAGGAAAAGGAAAGGGGTTGACTCTAAGCTTGAGTCAGCCCCTTTGTTTTTTATACTATCAGCAATTATATTCTAAGATTTCAGCGTCTTATATGCCAGAGGATGAACAAGGCGCTTCTGCTTTTCTAGATTATTGCTGCTCACTAACGCCTGCAGGATACCAAACTAAAGGATTTTCTCCTTTGTCACGGTCCATATCGTATTTAACTTGTTCAAACTTCATCTTAGACCAAAAATCTCCTGACTTTACACGTGGATTTGTTTTAATCGGTAAATTAAATGATTTTGCATACTCTACAAGTGCTTTTCCATATCCCTTACCTTGGTAATCAGGTAAAACTTCAAGTTTCCAAAGTTCTAAATAGTCTTGCTTTGGGCTGAAATATTGATCGAATTTTTTATTAACTCGATAAAGGCTCATTCGTGCTACTAGTTTGTCACCAAAATAAATGCCATAAAAAGGAGAGTCACTATCATCTTCAATCATATTTGTTTGTAGATCCTCAAGCATTGAAAGCTCTTGAATTCCATATTCTCTAAACTTCTTAAATTCCTCTAATGTTTTATAATTAACTAATAATCCTTCAACTTTTAACATTGAAAAATCCCCCTTGGTGCAAATCAAATTATATGGTTTCGTATAAAGAAAATTTTGATTTAAATGATAATAACGCTACAATTATTATAGCATGGTGAAAGATGTTAATGTAGTTAAATTAGTTAACCGTTTCCAATTATATAACTAATAAAATTAATTCGGTTACTATAATTTGAAAAAATAGACAAAACTCTAGTATATTCGACGCTTCTTTTGATATGATGAAGTTGAACTTATCGAGCTTTAAAGGGCCATTACCTTCACTTAGACTCCTTCGATTAATCTAGGTCCTATAGAAGGGATTTACTAAAAAATAATGTGAAATAAATAGTAGGTGAAAATCATGGATATTGGAATCATTGGTGCCGGTTCATTAGGTCTTCTTTACAGTTTTTATTTTTCTAAAAACCATACCATTACGATTTATACGAATCGAAAGCAACAGGCGGAAATCATTAACATAAAAGGCTTATCATTTATAAAAGATGGAATACACTCTGAAGTAATGATTCATGCTGATTCAGCAAGAAACTATAAAGAGAAACTCCTTATTGTGACAGTTAAGCAATACGACATAGAGACAATTATCGAGAAATTAAAAACTCTCTCTCCAAGAACGATATTGTTCCTTCAAAATGGAATGGGTCACTTACCATATTTGTCATCTTTAGCAAAGCATCACATCATATTAGGTATAGCAGAACACGGAGCATTACGTATAGACGACCATACTGTCCAACATACTGGTGTGGGATTGACCAAACTCTCCTATTATAATAGAAATAACAGTCAAAATTCAGTCATTAATCAATTATTAACCGAACATCAGCCATTCTTTTCTATCGAGTTAAAAGATGACTGGAAAAAAATGCTCACGGAAAAATTAATTGTGAATGCTACAGTTAATCCCTTAACTGCTGTATTAAGGGTGAAAAATGGTGTGTTAATTGAAAATGATCATTTTAATAAGCTATTATATGAACTTTTTACCGAAGTAATTCATGTATTGGAGCTGTCGAATGAAACGCTACTTTGGGAGCATGTTCAAAAGATTTGTAAAAACACCGCACAGAATGAATCCTCGATGTTTAAAGATATTCAGAAAGGAAATCTAACGGAAATAGATTCTATGTTAGGTTACTTAATTAAACAAGCAAACAAAAATCGCACTGCTATTCCGCATATTACATTTTTGTATCATGCTATAAAAGGATTTGAGACAAGTTAGGGGGAGGGTTATGGTCGAAATAATTACATGGATGATCTCATTAGCTGTTACTCTACCTATGTTAACTCTTGTAATTTTATTTTTAATTTTACGAGTAGTTGTCAAAAATAAAAAAAAATTAATCCTGTGGACTGTGGATTTATCTACGTTTTTCTTTATTGTTTCTGTTCATTTTCATCTTTTAACTCTATTTGAGCAATCATTTCTCTCTTTTATAATCCTTGGATTGATGTGTTTAACATTAATTGTTTATTCAGTTGATTACAAAAGATCAAAGGCACCTTCAATGACGCGAGTTTCCAAAAAGGTGTGGAGGATGTCATTTTTATTGTTTTTTGTGAGCTACCTTATTTTAACGATTTACGGTATTTCTTCTGGAATTATTAAAAATGCATTTATTTAGAAAGGTTTCTGGTGATTTTTGTAGCATTTAACCAAAAAATCCTGGATGGTTCACTTTGGGGACGGAACTACGCTAATTTATTAGAATACGACCCTATTAAGAAAATAGACGAATTTGGATTCAATAAATTTTGTAGAACTTGCTTCCGTTTACCCCATTTGAGTGGGGTTGGTAGCAATACTAGGTCTTTCCAACATTTTAGATGGTTGTGATAATACACCATCAGGAGTTTGTAAGCAAAGTTTTTTTGTTTCAGACACATAAGTGCTATACTCATCCTTGATATGACATAAATCTAGAAAGGAAGTTACTTATATGGAGATTCTTGAACTCTCCCTGCGCTCTTCAAACCAATTTATGAATGACTTAACTGAACAAAAATTAAAATATGAATCTTACTTTGATTATAATATTCATTCAAAAGAAGTTTTTCAAAATAGAGCAGCGGATTTAAAAAATCGTTCCTTTCAGCGTGAAGAGATTTCGGCTTATTTGAAGCAATACGCAAAACGATTTTCAGAGAACCATGAAAAAACATTAAAAAACATTGAGAGACTTAAACACCCTGAAAGTGTTGTTGTAATTGGCGGCCAACAAGCAGGGCTTTTAACAGGTCCTTTGTATTCAATACATAAAATTATTTCGATTATTGTATTAGCTAGAAACGAAGAAAAGAAACTAGGTATTCCAGTTATTCCTGTTTTTTGGATAGCAGGTGAGGATCATGATTTTGCGGAAATTAATCATGTATTCGCTGCTAAGGAGAAAGTTCCTAAAAAGATTGCAATTAAAGATTCTCCAATTAAAAAGCAATCGGTTTCTGATCTGCCATTAAATCAACAAAAAACATTAGATTGGATTAAACAAGTTTTTGAAGCATTTGGAGAAACTGACCATTCAAACAATCTATTGGATCAATTAACGAATTGTGTACATCAATCAAATACATATGTAGAATTCTTCGAACACGTAATTATGGATTTGTTCCATAATCAAGGATTAGTTCTCGTTAATTCAGGAGATCCTGGTCTTCGACAGCTTGAGAAGTCTTGCTTTCAATCAATACTAGATCATAATTGCAGTTTGTATGATTCAGTAAAAATACAGCAACAAGAAATGCTCTCACATAACTACCGCCCAATCATAGAGATGCCTGAAAACAGTGCAAATCTTTTTTATCACCATGAGGGAGAGCGTTTTCTTTTAGAAAGAAAAAACAACGAGGAGTTTGTCGTATCCGGTATTGGCTTAACGTTGTCAAAAGCAGAATTGAACGATTTAGTTGAAACGCACCCACAAAAGCTGAGCAATAATGTTGTTACTAGACCTCTCATGCAGGAATATTTATTTCCAACGTTAGCATTTATCGCTGGACCAGGTGAGCTTACATATTGGGCTGAGTTAAAGCGTGTGTTTTCAATTATGGAAATGAAAATGCCGCCGGTTTTACCGAGATTAACGATTACTTTGCTAGAACGCTCAATTGAAAGAAACTTAAGCGAAACAGAAACGTCGTTAGAAGATGTCTTACATAATGGTGTAGAAAAATCGATTGAATCTTTTCTCAAATCTGTATCACCTGTAGACATGAATCCATTAGTTGAAGAGGCGAAAAAGCAAGTAGCAGAAATTCATGAGCAATTGATTGAAGCAGCCCTAAAGGTAGATATCAGTTTAGAGCCGATGCTGAAAAAGAACGGTGTCTTTATTCAAGAGCAGCTGGATTTTTTAAATCGTAGCGTGGAGAAACGTAAACAACAACAGCATGAGGTCCAACTTTCTAAGTTTAAATCGATTGAATTATCCTTGATCCCAAATTTATATCCACAAGAAAGAATGTGGAATGTATATTACTATTTGAATAAATTTGGACCAAATTTTGTTGGAGAATTGCTAAACTTGTCATATTCCTTTAATGATAAACATAAAATTGTCAAAATATAAATGAAAGTTTTTTGAAAATCCTGTTATTACAGGGTTTTTTTTTTGTTAAAAGAGTGTAAAATAAGAAGTGTGGAGATAAGTGGGGGAAAGTGGGGAGTTAAGGGGAGAAAGTGGGGGCAACGAGCATGTTCATGGGAGAATACCATCACACCATCGATTTAAAAGGCAGAATGATTGTCCCATCTAAGTTCAGAGATGGACTAGGCGAAACTTTCGTTATAACTAGAGGCCTGGACCAATGCTTGTTTGGTTACCCGATGAGTGAATGGAAGCTAATAGAAGAAAAACTAAAAGCCCTCCCGCTAACGAAAAAAGACGCTCGTGCATTCACCCGATTTTTCTTTTCTGGTGCGACTGAATGTGAATTAGACAAACAAGGTCGTGTCAATATCGCTTCTCCATTATTACAATATGCAAAACTAGAAAAAGAGTGTGTTGTTATCGGCGTATCAAATCGAATTGAGCTATGGAGTAAGTCCATCTGGGAAAATTATGTTGCTGAACAAGAAGATTCTTTTGAAGAAATTGCAGAAAATATGATTGATTTTGATATTTAATCTTCACTTATGCAAAAAATGAGTAGTAGAGTGGACAAGCTAATAGAAAAATCGATTTGAAAAGGTGGTACAACTTATGTTTGAACATACAACAGTTTTATTGAAGGAAACAGTCGACGGCTTACAAGTTAAGGCAGATGGTACATACGTTGATTGCACATTAGGTGGTGCTGGACACAGTAGCTATCTTCTTTCTAAATTATCGAAAAAAGGTCACCTGTTTGCGTTTGATCAGGATGATGTAGCATTAGCGAATGCAAAAGAAAAATTATCATCCTACGTGGGACAGGTCACTTTTATTAAAAGTAACTTTCGATACCTAACAGAAAAATTAGCAGAACAAGGTGTGGAAAAGGTAGATGGCATTATTTTTGACTTAGGTGTATCTTCACCACAACTTGACACACCGGAGCGAGGATTTAGCTATCATCATGATGCACCGCTAGATATGAGAATGGATCAGCAATCTGATATATCTGCATATAATGTTGTTAACCATTGGCCTTATGAGGATTTAGTAAGAACCTTTTTTAGATATGGTGAAGAGAAGTTTTCAAAACAAATTGCACGGAAAATTGAAGCTCATCGCGAAAAGGAACCAATTCGTACAACTGGAGAACTAGTAGAAATAATAAAAGAGGCGATTCCAGCTCCAGCTCGTCGTAAAGGTGGACATCCTGCGAAACGAATTTTTCAAGCGATTAGGATTGCTGTAAACGATGAATTGAAAGTCTTTGAAGAAGCAATTGCACAGTCAATTGAATTGCTAAAGCCTGAGGGAAGAGTAAGTGTGATCACGTTCCATTCCCTAGAGGATCGAATTTGCAAATCAGCCTTTAAAGAAGCAGCTACACCACCGGAGCTTCCTCGTAACATGCCTTTCTTACCGGAAGGTTACGAGCCTAAAATAAATATTATTACTAGAAAGCCTATCGTTCCATCAGAAGAAGAATTAGAAGAAAACAACCGAGCTCGATCAGCTAAGTTACGAATTGCTGAAAAAGTTTAAAAGCGGAAGCGCTTTGATCAGCCTCGGGTAAATAAGACGCTCATGAATAGAAGGTGTTCTTTACCTTCAATTCATGAGTGGCTAGACCCTAGAGGCAGTCAAAAACGCGGGCGTCCTCATCTCTTGCCTGCACTTTCACGTCCTGTGCGGTCTGATGCCAAGGCGCTGGAGCTGGATAAGTGAAAATAAAGGAGGTTTCATTGATGAGCAATTTAGCGATGAAATTAGAACAAAAACGTCAAGAACAACAACAGCAACAACAAATGCCCGTTCAAGAACCAATTATTATTAAGAGAAGAGCCTCGATAACACCAGGAGAAAAATTCCTAATCTTTTTATTTGTTTCTCTTTTTGTAATAGGTGCAGTAAATATTGTTGCAAAAAGTTACACTGTTTACCAAGCGAATGTAGACATCCAAAAAACAGAAGCTAAAATAGAAGAGCAAACAAAGCTTAATAGTGACCTCCATGTACAAGTTGAAGAGTTAAGTACTTACGATCGAATTTGGGAGAAAGCAAAAGAGCTAGGTTTAACATTAGATCAAAATAATGTAAAAAGTGTACAACATTGAAACATATGAAGGACTGAAGGGCTAAGCTACTCAAGATTTTTGCGTGTAGCCAGCTCTTCTTCATCACTCATATGTTTTTTTATGCTATAATGTAAAACACCCAAAGGAGGTCCGTATGAAATTAACACAAAAAAATACAAACATGAATAGAGGAGCAGCAATATTATCTTTAATATTCGCACTTCTCTTTTTTACGATATTTATTCGGTTTTTTTACATTCAATCAACAGGAACAGTTCATGGTGAAGCCCTTGCAGCTAGAGCAGAGAAACTTTATGAAAGTCAACGAACGATAGAAGCCAAACGTGGTTCTATTCTAGATAACAAAGGTGAAGTCATAGCAGAAGATAAAGCCTCATACAAGCTTGTCGCAATTCTTGATGATGAAATTACAAGCGATCCGGAACATCCTCAGCATGTCGTTGATCCACAAGAAACTGCTCTAAAGCTAGCTCCATTAATTGATATGGAAGTAAGTGAAGTTGAAAAGATTCTTTCAAAAGAGTTATATCAAGTAGAATTTGGAACTGCCGGTCGAGACATAAGTCAAACATTAAAAGAACAAATTGCTGAATTAGAACTTCCGGGAATTACGTTTATAAGAGATACACAGCGATTTTATCCAAATGGTTTATTTGCATCTCATTTAATAGGTTATGCACAAAACCAAGAGAATAATGGGGAAACAGTAGGAATGATGGGGCTTGAAAAAACTCTAGAGAAATACTTACATGAAGAAGATGGTTATGTAAAGTATGAAAAAGATAACTACAACTGGAAGCTCCCAAATAGTGAGGACGAAATCATTGCTCCGAAAAATGGAAACGACGTGTATTTAACAATTGATCAAAAGATTCAAACCTTTCTCGAAGATGCGATGAATCAAGTTGTTGATGAATTTTCTCCAGAGAAAATAATTGGTGTTGTTGCAGATCCAAAGACAGGTAAAATTTTGGCGATGGGTCAACGTCCAAGCTTTGATCCAAATACAAGAGATATCACATCTTATTATAACGATGTCATTTCCTATCCGTATGAACCAGGCTCAACAATGAAAATATTTACGCTTGCAGGAGCTATTGAAGAAGGGGTTTATAACGGGAATGCTAAATTCCAGTCAGGCGTCTATACCATAGAAGGACCAGACATTTATGACCATAAAAGGGCTGGTTGGGGACAGATAACTTTTAATGAAGGTGTTCAACGTTCCTCGAACGTAGGGTTTTCTATCATTGCCGATAAGTTACTTGGTACAGATCGCTTGTATCAGTATTTGAATAAATTTGGTTTTATGAAAAAAACTGGAATCGATCTTCCGAATGAAGAGAATAGCAATTTTAACTTCAAGTTCCATCGTGATAAAGTATCAACAGCATTCGGTCAAGCATCTGCCGTAACTCCAATACAATTAGTTCAAGCAGCTACAGCGATTGCGAATAATGGAAAAATGATGAAGCCGTATGTTATTGAAAAAATTGTTGATACAGATAAAAAGTCTATTGTAAAGGATACGAAACCAAAAGTTGTAGGACAGCCGATTTCCGCAAAAACATCTAAAGAAGTTTTAGATATTTTAGAGACAGTTGTAAGTTCCGAGAATGGAACAGGAAAGGGATTTGCAATTGAAGGATATAAAGTTGCCGGAAAAACTGGTACAGCACAAATGTATTCCTCTACAGGTGGAATTTTATCAGGAAATGATAACCATATTTATTCCTTTTTAGGAATGGCTCCAAAGGAAGACCCTGAATTAATCGTTTATGTGGCCGTTCAAAAGCCTAAACTAGAAGGTAAAGCTGGATCAGTTCCAGTATCAATGATTTTCAACACTGTGATGAAAAATAGTTTACAGTATATGCAAATTGATCCATCAGAAGATAAAAAAAGTACAGAAAAAAGTAAATCAGTAAACGACGAAATCGAGCTTTCTTCACTTATAGGTATGAAGCCTGCTGAAGCAACAAACCAATTAAAAGAGTTAGGTTTAGTCCCAATCATCCTTGGTAGTGGACAGGATATTAAAGCTCAATACCCTGAAGCAGAAACACCAATTATCGTAAATGAGAAAGTGATGCTTCAAGTCTCTGAAAATGTAAAAATGCCAAATATGACTGGTTGGTCTAAACGAGATGTGATGAAACTTGGTAATCTATTAGATTTATCAGTTAAAACAGAAGGATCTGGTTATGTAGTGAAGCAGAGTATAAAGAAGGATAGTGTGTTGAAAAAAGGGGATGTACTGTCTGTAACTTTAAAGACAACTAAAGTTAAGAAACAAACTGAGGAAAAAGAAGAAACAGAAAAAGAAGAGTAAATGACAATTTGAAGGATTGATCTGTTAAAAGATCAGTCCTTTTCTTTTTTTATGTCCAGCTCTAAATACAAGATGTCATGTTGTAGATTACCAGAGCTTAGTCCATCGATTACAAGCGATCTACTATGGTGATGTTGTATGAGAATGTTGATAGAATACTGATTTTTGTCCAACGGTCGATATCTTTGTGTTTTTGGCTGATAGAATACTGATTCCAGACAATAAAGTAAGAAAGGTGGACATAAAATAGGCTAACTCAACAATAAAATTTCCTTCTAGGACAATAAGTTAAATGTGGACCACGGTAGAGGGCAAAAGGTGTATAAAGAATGGCTGCATCTCAAGGAGGAGATCACCCTTTTTTAAAGTTCTATCTAACAATGTACAAGCATATATTTGAACGAGCCTAGACAAGGGGGAGAAAAGTATATGCGGGTGTCAAATGTAACCGTTAGGAAGCGCCTAGCTTTAACATTGCTATTCGGTTTATTGATTTTTTTAGTGATTGATATACGTCTAGGATATGTTCAATTTTTTCTTGGTAATACATTAACATCTGGTGCAAAAGATTTATGGAGCAGAAATATTCCGTTCGAGCCTGAGCGAGGTGAAATCTTAGATCGTAACGGTGTTAAACTTGCAACAAATATGAGTGCGCCATCCATTTATGTTGTTCCAAGACAGATTGAAAATCCTGCAGAGACGGCTAAACAATTAGCCGCTGTATTAAATATGTCAGAAGAAAAAGCTTATCGCCATATCACTAATAAAGTATCTATTGAAAGAATCAATCCAGAAGGACGAAAAATTTCTCATAAAAAGGCAAATGAAGTCAGGGAATTAGATTTAAAAGGGGTTTACATAGCAGAGGATTCAATTCGTTATTATCCGTATGGAAGCTATTTATCACATGTTCTAGGCTTTGCTGGGATTGATAATCAAGGTTTATTAGGTTTAGAGTCTTATTATGATAAACAATTAAAAGGTGAAAAAGGGTATGTGAAATTTTTCTCAGATGCAAAAGGACAAAGAATGCCAGATGAAGCAGATGACTACACAGCACCTGTTGATGGAAATAATTTAAAATTAACAATTGATTCACGTGTTCAAACAATTGTTGAGCGTGAATTAGATAATGTACAAGCAACCTATAATCCTGATGGCATAATTGCGATAGCAATGAATCCAAATAATGGTGAAATTTTAGCGATGTCAAGTCGACCTGATTTTGATCCAGCAAATTTTAGAGAGGTTGATCCCACAGTATACAACCGTAATTTACCTGTCTGGAGTAATTATGAACCAGGGTCTACCTTTAAGATTATTACCTTAGCTGCAGCACTCGAAGAAGAAAAGGTTAATCTAGAAAAAGATACGTTTAATGATAGTGGATCTGTAGAGGTTGACGGAGCAAGATTACGATGCTGGAAAAGAGGGGGACATGGTCACCAAACATTTCTAGAGGTCGTACAAAATTCTTGTAACCCAGGTTTTGTTGAACTTGGCCAACGACTTGGTGAAGAAACACTCTTTAAGTACATTAAAGATTTTGGCTTTGGACAAAAAACAGGTATTGACTTACAAGGTGAAGGTAGAGGGATTTTGTTTAATCCAGAAAAAGTAGGGCCTGTTGAACTCGCCACAACCGCGTTTGGTCAAGGGGTATCAGTAACACCGATTCAGCAGGTAGCAGCAGTTGCTGCCGCAGTGAATGGGGGCATCTTATACACTCCATACATTGCCAAGGAATGGGTAGATCCTCTTACGGGTGAAATAATAAGTAGACAAACACCCGAAGCGAAAAGAAGGGTAATCTCTGAAGAAACATCTAAAGAAATACGTTACGCACTAGAAAGTGTTGTCGCACTAGGAACTGGACGAAATGCATTTATAGACGGCTATCGCGTAGGTGGAAAAACAGGTACTGCACAAAAGGTTAAAGACGGTAGGTATATGGAAAACAACCATATCGTTTCATTTATTGGGTTCGCTCCTGCAGATGATCCACAAGTTGTTATTTATGTTGCTGTTGATAATCCAAAAGGAACAATTCAATTCGGGGGAACAGTTGCAGCCCCTATTGTAGGTAACATTATGCGTGATGTATTGCCGGAAATAGGTGTAAAGCCTAGGAAAGACCAAATAGAAAAGGAATATAAATGGTTGGACACAAAATTAGTAGAGATTCCGAATATTATAGGATTATCTAAACAAGAGCTGGCAGAGCAATTTGTTAATTTGAAGCTTGATGTAGCAGGAGAAGGAGATGTTGTTGTGCAGCAATCCCCGAGTGTTGGTGTAAAAGTGAAAGAAGGTTCAACATTACGCGTTTATTTAGGTGAGAGTAATAAGTTGAAAAGTGAAGATAAAGAATAAGGAATAATTGAAAAGAAAGCATGGCATTCGCTTTAAAAGGAAATGTCACGCTTTCTTTCTGTGTGTAAAAATGAAAAACTAACATCTAAATTATAAAACTTTTAGAAGTTAATAAGTTTTTCAAAAGAAAATGAAACGAATGATAGCTCTTTTTTTATAAGTAAGATAAAATAAGTACGGAGAATGTAATGATTGTCTTTTTACAAGGATTAATCATGGGCTAAATGAAACGTTCACAACATAGAAGATTTGGTTTAGGGCTCGTTAACTTAACAAAAAACGGGCGAAACCTTGTAATGAAAGTAGGAATTAAAAATGAAATTAAAAGAATTGCTTACATATTTACACGACAATTCAATCAATACGAAAGAAAATCCAACAATAACATCCATTGAAATGGATTCTAGAGAAGTTAAAAGTGGTAGCTTATTTATTTGTATTAACGGCTATACAGTTGATGGTCATGACTATGCTAGAAAAGCTGAAGAAAGCGGAGCAGTCGCGATACTTGCTGAAAGACAATTAGACCTAGATCTCCCAGTAATCGTTGTGAATGATACGAAAAGAGCAATGGCAGTGTTAGCGGATATTTTCTACGGTCAACCAACACACCATTTGCATCTCATAGGTGTTACCGGAACGAATGGGAAAACGACTACGACTCATATTATTGAAAAAATCTTAAATGAAGCAAAGAAAAATACAGGACTAATTGGAACTATGTACATAAAAATAGCTGAGGAGTTAAAAAACGTAAAAAATACAACTCCGGAAAGCTTGACTCTACAAAAAACTTTTCGAGAAATGCGCGATAAAGATGTTTCACATGCAATTATGGAGGTTTCCTCCCATGCACTTCATTTAGGCAGAATACATGGATGTGATTTTAATGTTGCTGTATTTACTAATTTAACACAGGATCATTTAGATTATCATAAAACGATGGAAGCCTATAAATATGCAAAAGGACTACTCTTTGCTCAATTGGGTAATCGTTTTGAGCACGAAAATAGAAAGATTGCTGTACTCAATGAGGATGAAGAAGCTTCAGAAGAATTTAAAAAAATGACCTCAGCAAAAATATTGACGTATGGAATAGATAAGCAAGCAGATGTTATGGCAAAAGAAATCAAAATGACTTCTAAAGGTACAGAGTTTGACTTGGTAACACCTGTTGGTACTAAATCAGTTACAATCAATATGGTAGGTAAATTTAGTGTTTATAACGTTTTAGCTGCTGTTTCTGCTTGTCTGGCCTCCTCGGTGGATTTAGATACAATTAGTAGGGGGATTGGAGCAATGGAGGGTGTTAGGGGACGATTTGAACTTGTTGATGGTGGTCAAGATTTTACCGTTATCGTTGACTATGCTCATACTCCAGATAGTCTAGAAAATGTGCTTCAAACGATAAAACAATTTGCTGAAGGACGGATCTTTTGTGTTGTAGGTTGTGGTGGTGACAGGGATAAAACGAAAAGGCCGCTTATGGCGAAAATTGCCGTTACATATAGTGATGAGCCAATCTACACATCTGACAATCCAAGAAGTGAAGACCCACTGCTGATTCTTCGTGATATGGAAGAAGGAGTAATTGGAGAACATTATCATTCGATTCCTAATCGTGAGAAAGCCATCTTCTTTGCAATAGAGCATGCAAAAAAAGGAGATGTCATATTAATAGCTGGGAAAGGCCATGAAACGTACCAGCAAGTTGGGAATGAAACATTCGAGTTTGATGACAAAGAAATCGCATTAAAGGCAATAATGAATTAAATTAGTAATGAAGAGACAAGACCTTTCGTACAAAACGTACGATTGCGTCTTCACGCAACCATTCGAAATGAAGGGAAAACTTGGTATGATTACAAGCCAACTCCAATATGGGGGCGTGAACAGAGCAAGATCTACACTTAATTATTGAAGGAAAACTAGTCTGTTTTTGAAATGGGATGGCAACACGAAATAAATTGGTGTAGTTCCGTCCATTTCCATCATAGAATAGGTAACAATGGATAGAAAGAGAAGTTGATAAAATGAATGAATTTAGATTAGATAAACATAGGCTCGTTTATATTGAAGAAAAAAGTAAAGAGGGGAGGGAGTATACATGTTAGAGCAAGTTATTTTAATTACAATCGTGATGGGATTTTTAATAAGTGTATTGCTATCCCCAATCATTATTCCGTTTTTGAGGAGATTAAAATTTGGCCAAAGCATAAGAGAAGAGGGGCCAAAATCACATCAAAAAAAATCGGGGACTCCTACCATGGGTGGAGTTATGATTATTTTCTCCATCATTATAACGACAGTTGTGATGACTGGGAAATTCTCTCAGCTTAGTGTAGAGATGTATTTACTGCTGTTTGTAACAGTTGGTTTCGGCTTATTAGGGTTTTTAGACGATTTTATTAAGGTTGTTATGAAAAGAAACCTTGGTTTAACTTCAAGACAAAAATTACTTGGTCAAGTAATCATTGCAGTCATATTTTATATTGTCTTCACTCAATACGGGTTTTCGACAGATATAGGTATTCCTGGTACTACTCTTTCCTTTGATATAGGCTGGGGCTATGTAGTACTTGTTATCTTTATGCTAGTAGGTGGTTCAAACGCTGTTAACCTAACAGATGGCTTAGATGGGTTACTATCTGGAACTGCAGCAATAGCATTTGGTGCATTTGCGGTGTTAGCCTGGTATCAATCTCAATATGACGTAGCGATTTTCTCGGTTGCCGTAGTCGGTGCTGTGCTAGGATTTTTAGTTTTTAATGCTCATCCTGCTAAAGTATTTATGGGAGATACTGGTTCACTTGCTCTAGGTGGAGCAATTGTAACAATAGCCATTTTAACAAAGCTAGAAATAGTGCTTGTTTTAATCGGTGGAGTATTTGTTATTGAGACGTTATCAGTAATTATTCAAGTTATCTCATTTAAAACAACGGGCAAAAGGGTTTTTAAAATGAGCCCTCTTCATCATCATTATGAATTAGTTGGATGGTCTGAATGGCGAGTAGTTGTTACGTTCTGGACAATAGGACTCGTGTTTGCAATGCTTGGAATCTATATTGAGGTGTGGTTGTAATTGAAAAAGATTAGTGATTACTTACATAAAAACGTATTAGTTATAGGGTTAGCAAAAAGCGGCTTGGCGGCGGCTAAATTATTACATCAGCTTGGTGCAAATGTAACTGTTAACGATTTAAAGGCAACTGATGAGGATGCAGCTGTTAAAGAGTTAAGAGGGCTTGGAGTAAAGGTTGTATGTGGAGATCATCCACTTTCGTTAATTAAGGAACAGACTGTTGATTTAGTTGTGAAAAATCCCGGTATTCCTTATTCAAACCCATTAATAGGACTTGCTACCGAAAAAAATCTCCCAATTATTACAGAGGTTGAGCTTGCTTATAAAATATCAGAAGCAGATATTATTGCGATCACAGGTTCTAATGGGAAAACAACAACAACAACGCTTATTTATGAAATGCTTAAAGAAGATCAAAAGCAACCTCTAATAGCAGGAAATATTGGAACAGTCGCTTGTGAAGTTGCTCAAAATGCGACTTGCGAAAATGTAATTGTTATGGAATTATCGTCCTTTCAACTATTAGGAACAATTGAATTTAAACCAGCGATTGCCATTATATTAAATATCTTTGATGCTCATTTAGACTATCATGGTACTAGAGATGAATACGTCTATGCAAAAGGGAAAATCTATGCGCATCAATCAGAAACCGATGTATCAATCATTAATTTTGATGACCTGGAAGTGTGTGAGCTTTCTGAAAAGTCTGAAGCCAAAAAAATATACTTCTCTCCAACAACCGAGCTCGATGGTGGTACATTTATAAATGATGGAAGTATTTGGTATAAAGGAGAACGCATTATCTTTTTAAAGGATATCGTTTTACCAGGAGCTCATAATCTTGAAAATATATTAGCCGCTGTCTCTGCAGTCAAATTAAGAGGCGTTTCTAATGAATCAATTAGTAAAGTCCTTTCTACATTCAAAGGTGTAAAACATCGACTTCAATTTGTTGATACAATAAACAATCGCCGTTTTTATAATGATTCTAAGGCAACAAATATATTAGCAACTAGTAAAGCACTTCAAGCGTTTACTGTACCAACCATATTATTAGCTGGTGGTCTTGATCGTGGAAATGAATTTGATGAACTGAAACCTTACTTAAATGATGTAAAAGCGATGATTCTATTTGGTGAAACAGCACCAAAGTTAGAAAGAATAGCGATTGAAAGTGGAATAGAAATCATCAAACGTGTCGATAATGTGGAACAAGCAGTATCTGCGGCGTTTGAAATTTCCGAAGAAGAAGATGTTATTTTATTATCTCCAGCCTGTGCAAGCTGGGATCAGTATAAAACTTTTGAGGAAAGAGGAGACATTTTTATTCATGCCGTGCATAAGCTTAAGTAAGGGCTTGTACAATCTTTTCTATACTGTAGATATGGCGCTTGCACTTTAGTACAAGAACTTTTTAGTATTGTACTTAGTTTTGGTGTCTAGCTCCAGCAGGCCGACTTTGTGAAAAGTCGGATGCCCAGCGACTAATGAACTTCACACTCCTTATACACTAAAAAGCGGAGGCGACTGTTCAGCTCTGACAAGCATAAGACGAGCAGTTGATGGGAAGTGGTTTTCTTTCCAACAGCTGATTGGCTTATGACTCGAAGAGCTAGGAGCCGCAGCTAGATTAGGAGTGCTCCAGTTCATACGTCGTTAAACGGGCGCTTGCGCTTTTCTTATTAGCCCTTAAATAATAAGGTACAGGGGTGTTCGGCGTTGACATCAAAAAGGTCTACACCAGACTTTATATTAGTTATTCTTACGTTGCTTCTTTTAACAATTGGTCTCATTATGGTATACAGTGCAAGTGCGGTGTGGGCGACGTATAAATTCGATGATTCATTCTTTTTTGCTAAGCGCCAGCTCTTATTTGCAGGCGTTGGCGTAATCGCAATGTTTTTCTTAATGAACGTCGATTATTGGACGTGGAGAACGTGGGCAAAGATGTTAATCATTGTTTGCTTTGTCCTCTTAGTCGCCGTATTGATTCCAGGAATCGGTATGGAAAGAAATGGGTCAAGAAGTTGGATTGGAGTCGGTGCTTTTTCAATTCAACCTTCTGAGTTTATGAAACTTGCAATGATCGCTTTTCTTGCGAAGTTTTTATCAGAAAACCAAAAGAAAATCACATCATTTAAAAAAGGGCTAGTTCCTTCTTTAGGGCTTGTTTTCACTGCGTTTGGTATCATCATGCTGCAACCAGATTTAGGAACTGGAACAGTTATGGTCGGTACATGTATTGTCATGATATTCGTATCTGGGGCAAGAGTGATCCATTTTGTATGGTTAGGGTTATTAGGTGTTACAGGCTTCGTGGGCTTAGTTTTATCTGCTCCCTATCGGATTAAGCGGATTACCTCCTTTTTAGACCCTTGGGAAGATCCGCTAGGTAGTGGTTTTCAAATTATCCAATCACTATATGCAATAGGACCAGGTGGATTATTTGGTTTGGGATTAGGACAAAGCAGACAAAAATTCTTCTATCTACCAGAGCCACAAACTGACTTTATCTTTGCTATTTTAGCTGAAGAGCTAGGATTTATCGGTGGATCTTTCGTTATTTTACTGTTTGGGTTGCTTCTCTGGCGAGGTGTAAGAATTGCTCTAGGTGCTCCAGATTTATATGGAAGCTTTTTAGCAATCGGAATTATCACGATGGTTGCTATTCAAGTTATGATTAATGTTGGAGTTGTAACTG
The DNA here is from genome assembly GCA_051750265.1 of Bacillota bacterium. GTDB lineage: Bacteria > Bacillota > Bacilli > Bacillales > Bacillaceae > Metabacillus. The sequence goes on from JBNJJO010000001.1 coordinate 416,565, forward strand.
GATTAATGCCTGTTACAGGAATTACTCTTCCATTCTTAAGTTATGGAGGATCATCACTCACATTAATGTTAATGGCGATTGGCGTTTTATTAAACGTAAGTAGGTACTCTAAGTATTGAGTTTTTAAAAATAAGTTTCAACAATGGTTGTTTATCATTTAAAATATGAAATATTGAGGCTGACGATAGCTAAGCGACAGACTAGAGGCTGATTCATTATAGCCTTTTGTCAGAGCTTAATAGTCAGCCTTAATCACGTTTTTCTTATACTATCATCTTTAGAATATAAAATCTGATCGTATAAAAAATCCAATTAAATTGGGGGACCTATCATGAAAGTAGTCGTTAGTGGTGGAGGAACAGGAGGACATATTTATCCTGCACTTGCTCTAATTAATGAAATGAAAAAAAATAATTCTCATGTTGAGTTTTTATATATCGGAACAGAAAATGGATTAGAAAAGGGAATAGTGAAGCGAGCAGGAATTCCTTTTAAGGCCATTGAGATAACTGGCTTTAAAAGAAAGCTTTCGTTCGAAAATGTTAAAACAATATCGAGATTTTTAAAGGGTGTTTCCCTTAGTAAAAAATACTTAAAGGATTTTAAGCCAGATGTTGTTATCGGAACAGGTGGATATGTGTGTGGGCCTGTTGTCTATGCAGCGTCAAAGTTGAAAATTCCGACCGTCATTCATGAACAAAATAGTCTACCAGGAATAACAAATAAATTTTTATCTCGTTATGTCGATAAAGTTGCCATATGTTTTGAAGATGCAAAAAACTACTTTCCAGAGCATAAAGTAGTATTAACGGGTAATCCGCGTGCTTCAGAAGTTTTGGGGCAGGATGCAGAAAAAGGGAGACGATCACTAGGTCTACAAGCAAACCGTAAAACTGTGTTGATTTTTGGTGGTAGTCGAGGGGCAAAGGCAATTAACGATGCTGTTTTACAAATGATACCGTCACTGAAGGATAAATCATATCAGGTTGTTTATGTCACTGGAGAAGTACATTATGAAAAGGTGATGGAGGAAATGAAATCATTAAAGGATTCTTCACACATCATCATAAAACCATTTATTCATAACATGCCAGAGGTTTTATCAGGTGTTGAGTTAATTGTTTCAAGGGCAGGCGCTACATCCTTGGCTGAAATTACTGCACTAGGTATACCGAGTATTTTAATTCCCAGTCCATATGTTACAGCAAACCACCAAGAAAAAAATGCAAGATCATTAAGTGATCATCATGCAGCGATTATGCTCAAGGAGCAAGAATTAAATGGTAGCTTATTACTCTCACAAATTGAAGAAATCTTACTTAACGAAAATAAACTTACTGAAATGAAGCAGGCATCAAAAAAGCTGGGTATACCAGATGCAGCTTCAAGGTTATACAAGGTATTGAAGGATATTTCAAAGAAATAGGATTAACTTTTTAATTAAGATAAGAAAGTATAAAGTTTGTACGAAGTGTTATTGCCTAGCTCCAGCGCCGTGATTTTGACTGCCTCTAGGGTCTAGTCACTCATGAGTTGAAGGTAAAGAACACCTCTATTCATGAGCGCTCGCTCTTATTTACCCAAGGCTGCCCAAGGCGTTTACGCTTTTCTAACCATACTTCTAACGATTGATCCATTTCTGGAATTGGTATTTAGTATGGTTAAATGGTAACGAGCCTAAATGAAGTTGTTAGATAATTGAGGAGGTTATTATGTCTACATTATACGATGAATTAAAGAATGCGAATATTGGTAAAGTTCTTAAAAATGAACCATTATCAAAGCATACAACAATAAAAATTGGTGGACCAGCAGATATATTAATAGAACCAAGCAGCAGTGAAAATTTAGCTAATGCTTTGAAAATAATTAAAAATCACGGAGTAAACTGGAGAGCAATTGGGAGAGGGTCCAATCTTCTTGTTGCCGATAAAGGAATCGAAGGCGTCGTTATTAAGCTAGGTAACGGGATGGATGATATTGAATTAGATGGAGAAACACTTACTGTTGGCGGAGGGTATTCCATCATAAAACTTGCTACCATTATTAGTAAAAAAGGTTTGTCAGGATTAGAGTTTGCTAGTGGTATACCAGGCTCAATTGGCGGTGCTGTGTACATGAATGCTGGTGCACATGGATCTGACATGTCTAAAATTCTTGTAAAAGCACTTGTCTTATTTGAAGATGGTTCAGTAGAATGGCTAACAAATGAAGAATTGGAGTTTTCTTATCGAACCTCAATTTTACAAGAGAAAAAACCCGGAATTTGCATAGGTGCAGTTATAAAATTGCAAAAAGGTGAAAAAGAAGATATTGTGTCTATTATGCAAAAAAATAAAGACTATAGAAGAGACACTCAGCCTTGGAATTATCCATGTGCAGGGAGTATTTTTCGAAACCCATTACCAAAGTATGCAGGCCAGCTAGTAGAAGAAGCTGAATTAAAAGGGCATCAAATCGGTGGTGCGAAAATATCCGATATGCATGGAAACTTTATCGTTAATGCAGGCGGGGCAACTGCTCAAGATGTTTTAGATCTTATTGGTTTCGTCAAAAAAACCATTCTAGAAAAGTATGGTGTAAAGATGGAGACAGAAGTTGAAATAATAGGTCGTTATTAGTCATAAACCACACCATTATTTCCTTTAATTGTGTTATAATGACAATGTGAAAAATGTTCATTGTTTTTTTTAATAATTCCTTATTATAGATTAATAAACGGCATCTAATATGCCGTTTGTTTTATCGTTAAAATCATGTGGATTAAATGTTCCTTTTGCGTGTGCTGCTAAATTTACTAGTGAAGGTAGAGCTTAGTAATAATGGATACCAACTTTCGTATGTTTACGAAAAAAAATAACCAGAATGTAAGTTGTTTTTTTTCGCAATCAAAACGAGTGCTATGTGACTCTCTTGCCTGGAATTTGGTGTTACATAGAAGCTAAAATAGTAGTCTACATATAAAATGAATGAAAGTATGCCTAGAGTGTTCTACTAGGGTGGGGTGAAAATGATTGGAGAAAAAAGTTGTTTCGTTAGAGGACCGCATACCAAAATTACAGCAACAACGAAAACAGAAAACTAATCGCAGACTTATTTCTTTTTTATCAGTTTTCTTCCTACTTATTTTACTTGTCATCTACTTTCAATCCCCTTTAAGTAAAGTAGCAAGTATTACTATTAAAGGAAATGAAACGGTTGATTCTAAAAAAATCATAGAAATGAGTGGAATAACCACCTCATCAGGTTTTTGGAATATTAATTCTGACAAAGTTGAGTCTTCTGTTAAGAATCATTTACAAATAAAGGACGTAACAGTAAAGAAAATATTCCCAAACCATATTGTTTTAGGTATAGAGGAACATGAAAGTATCGCTTATCTCGAAAGTGATGGGACATATTTACCAATTCTTGAAAATGGACAAGTATTAAAGGATCGAAAAGAGACTGCTCCTGCAGACGCTCCAGTGTTAATAAACTGGAAGCGTGAAGAGGATATTAATGAAATGATCAGTGAGTTAAAACAACTACCTCCTGGTATTTTTAATTCTATCTCTGAGATCCACCATACACCTGATAAGACTGATCATTGGTTGGTACGCCTTTATATGAATGATGGTTTTGAAGTGATTGCATCTGTTCGTACCTTCTCAAAGAAAATGTACTCGTATCCAGCTATTGTTAGTCAACTTGACGAAAATAGCAAAGGAGTTATTCATTTAGAGGTAGGCTCTTACTTTGAATCCTATGATCCATTAAAGAAAGAGGAGGAGGAGAATGAGAACGAAAATGAAACTGAGGGGTAGATACGTTATTTTATCTCTCGTCCTCCTTGTTTTAGGCTTTTTGATTTCTTTTTCCTATCAGTTAACAAAAGAAAGAAATCAGAACCGCACGATCTCTTCTGAGCAATGGGATAAAGAATATGAAACGAGGGCCCTTCTTATTAACAATGAAGAAATAAATAGAGATTTACAAAAGGATTTATATGCAAAACAAGAAGAGGTTAAGCAAATTGAGGAATCATTAAAGGACGAGAAACAAGTTTATTATAATCTTGTTGAAGACGTTGAAAAATTTCGTATGTATGTTGGCGATCTTCCTGTAGGTGGAAAAGGAGTACAGGTGACTTTAGAGGATTCATCCTATATTCCTGAAGGTGAAAATGTTAATAATTATATTGTTCATGAAAGTCACATTTTTAGTGTGATAAACGAACTTTATATTTCAGGTGCAGATGCTATATCCATTAATGGCCAAAGGTTATCAAGTGATTCCTATATTTATTGCAATGGTCCTGTTGTGACTGTTGATGGTAATCAGTTCCCAGCTCCTTTTGTCATTTCTGCTATTGGAGAACCCAATGTCTTAATACCGGCGCTAAATATCGCTGGTGGAATTATCGACCAGCTTGCTTACGATAATATTGTGGTAACTGTCGAAAAAAAAGAGGAAATAAAAATGGAGCCTTTATTACAAGATCAGAAAGCTTCACCCTAGGGTATGAACAGGATAACGAGGAAATGTTTAGAATAGTGCGCACAGAATACTAGAAAGACAGATAGGTGGTTGGGTTGAAGCAAACTAGTTGGAAAAAGGGTTTTAGTTTTTCTTTATTAACGATGATATTTGGACTAATGCTTGCTATTCAATTTCAAACGATTAAAGAACCTATTGTTAGAGATACACGTGATATGTGGCAGCTTAGGGAAGACTTGAAAAAGGAACAGCAATTACAGGTTGAACTACTATCCGAAATAAGAAAATACAATGAAATTATTGAAACATATGAAGCTGAAGAAAATCAAAATCCAGAAGCAGCTTTAAAAGAAACATTAAATGTATTAAAGGAAGAAGCAGGGCTTACTGAAGTAACAGGATCTGGCATTATCATCACCATTGACAAGTTATTTACTGAAGAATTAATTGGTACTCCCATACAAAAGATCTCACCTGAGCTGTTAAAGCGATTAATTAATGAATTAAATTCCTATGATGCTGACGAAATTTCCATCCAAGGAAGACGTTTAATGAATTCTACTGTGATTAGGGATATAAATGGTCAAACTAAAATGGATAACTTTAGCTTGCATACATACCCACTTGAAATTAAAGTGATTTCTGAGAATGCTGATAAGCTGTATAATCGGATGATCGCTTCTACAACTGATGAGGATTTTGCAATTGATAACTTAAGTCTAACAGTTTCCAAGCCTATTGAAAGTTTAACAATTCCTGCATATGAAGACACAATTCGTGTTAAAAATATGAAGCCATTAGAAACAATAGAAGGGGGAAATTAAGATGTGGCTTCCGGTACTTGGACTAATACTTGGCGTTTTTTTAGGATTAATTTCAGAGCTACGTATTCCCCCTGAATATTCAAATTATTTATCAATAGCCATTTTAGCAGCACTTGATACACTTTTAGGTGGTATTCGAGCACATCTACAAGATATCTATGATGAATTGGTGTTTGTTTCTGGTTTTTTCTTTAACATTATTCTAGCAGCAAGTTTAGCTTTTCTCGGTGTTCATCTTGGTGTAGACTTATACTTAGTAGCTGTATTTGCTTTCGGTGTTAGGCTTTTCCAAAACATTGCAGTTATTCGAAGAATATTAATATCAAAATGGTCTATTTCTAGAGGGAAATTAAAAAAAAATTGAATATTTAAAAGGGAATATCATTTGTTTGACGAATAAACACTAGTGAGGCAAAAATCAAGCAAATATTCAAAAAAACTTGTTACAAACATGTAAAACTAGATTCATTGTCATGTTGTTCTTCAACGAATAGAATAGAAAGTATTGATAGATGAGGAGGTGCCTTAGAATGAACAGCAATGAACTATTTGTAAGTCTTGACATCGGTACATCCAGTGTTAAAGTAATTATTGGTGAAATGACAAATGATACTTTAAACATTATTGGTGTAGGTAATGTAAAATCAGAAGGATTAAGAAAAGGATCTATAGTCGATATAGATGAAACCGTTCATTCTATTAAAAAAGCGGTAGAACAAGCAGAAAGAATGGTTGGAATCTCCTTAAAGAGAGTTGTAGTAGGTGTAACAGGAAATCATGTACATCTACAAGATTGTCATGGAGTAGTAGCGGTTTCAAGCGAAAATCGTGAAATAGCTAACGAAGATGTAAGAAGAGTAATCGAGGCAGCTCAAGTTATATCCATTCCTCCAGAACGCGAAATAATTGATGTTATCCCAAGACAATTTATTGTTGATGGCTTGGATGAAATCAATGATCCAAGGGGGATGCTTGGTGTTCGCCTAGAGATGGAAGGATCCATCATTACTGGTTCTAAAACGATTTTACATAATTTATTGCGTTGTGTAGAGCGTGCTGGCTTAGAAATTACTGATATTTGTTTACAACCACTGGCAGCGGGTTCTGTTGCATTATCTAAGGATGAGAAAAACCTTGGTGTAGCTCTTGTTGACATCGGTGGTGGTTCAACTACAATTTCTGTTTTTGAGCAAAATCACCTTTTCGCAACGAGTGTTCTCCCAATTGGTGGTGAACATATTACTAAGGACTTATCAATTGGTCTTAGGATTACAACTGATGAGGCTGAACGCATTAAAGTAAAATATGGACATGCTTATTATGATCATGCTTCAGAAGATGAGGTATTTGAAGCTTCTATAATTGGATCAGATCAAAAGAGAGACTTTAACCAATTAGAAATAGCTGATATTATTGAAGCAAGACTTGAAGAAATGTATGAGCTTATTTTACATGAATTAAGAAGACTCGGTGTCGGAGATCTGCCAGGAGGGTTTGTTCTAACTGGTGGAACGGTTAGAATGCCTGGAGTACTTGAATTAGGACAAGCTGTACTTCAAAATAGTGTAAGAATTGCTAGCCCTGACTATATTGGTGTAAGGGAACCTCAATATATGACTGGTGTAGGCTTAATACAATTTGCACATAAAAATGCTAAAATTCAAGGCAGAAAGATTGGTTCAAATGTTGCAGTTAATTCTATGGAAGTAGCGGCTACAAAGGAACCACAGCAACAACGTACAAAGCCACAACAGCACCAGCAACAAGATGATAAAAAAGTAAACAAAGTAAAGAAGTTTTTTGGCTACTTCTTTGAATAGTTCACATCAATTAGAAGTTATTTGATGGATTAGGAGGATTTCGCATGTTGGAGTTTGAATCAAATATTGACGGCTTAGCTACCATCAAGGTTATTGGAGTAGGTGGCGGTGGTAATAACGCCGTTAATCGAATGATAGAGCACGGAGTTCAAGGTGTTGAGTTTATAGCTGTTAACACGGATGCACAAGCATTAAATTTATCTAAAGCAGAAATTAAAATGCAAATCGGATCTAAGCTAACACGTGGATTAGGGGCAGGTGCAAATCCGGAAGTTGGTAAAAAAGCTGCAGAGGAAAGTAGAGAGCAGATCGAAGAAGCATTAAGAGGCGCGGATATGGTTTTCGTAACAGCTGGAATGGGCGGGGGAACTGGTACTGGTGCAGCCCCTGTAATCGCTCAAATTGCAAAGGATTTAGGAGCTTTAACAGTAGGTGTTGTAACAAGACCCTTTACATTTGAAGGTCGAAAACGTGCAATGCAAGCAGCTGGTGGAATTTCATCAATGAAGGAATCAGTTGATACTTTAATTGTTATTCCTAATGACCGATTACTTGAAATCGTCGACAAAAATACACCAATGCTTGAAGCATTTAGAGAAGCTGATAACGTATTACGTCAAGGTGTTCAAGGTATCTCAGACTTAATCGCTGTTCCAGGATTAATTAATCTTGACTTCGCAGATGTAAAAACAATTATGTCTAATAAAGGTTCTGCACTTATGGGTATCGGTGTAGCAACAGGAGAAAGTCGTGCTGCAGAAGCTGCTAAAAAAGCTATTTCAAGCCCATTACTTGAAACTTCAATCGATGGTGCTCAAGGTGTTCTTATGAACATTACTGGTGGCATGAACTTGAGCTTATACGAAGTTCAAGAAGCAGCAGATATTGTTGCATCTGCTTCAGATCAGGAAGTTAACATGATCTTTGGATCTGTTATTAATGAAAACCTTAAGGATGAAATCATTGTAACAGTGATTGCTACAGGGTTCGCGGAACAAGATGTTAACCCTCTTAAACAACCACGTCAATTTGCTGGAAGTAACTCTGGTACGAAGACTGCGCCTAAACGTGAAATTAAGCGTGAAGATACTGTTCAAGAAACACCATCCCGTAACAATGTTCAACAATCAGATGACGCGTTAGATATTCCGACATTTTTAAGAAATCGAAATAAGCGTCGATAAAAATAACAACAAAAAAGATGTAAAAAAGTGCTAAATCGTTTAACGATTTAGCACTTTTTTGTACGTAATGTTAGTGTTCAGCTCAAGCGTCTTGGCCTTAGATCGCACAGGACGTGCAAGTGCATTCAAGAGATGAGGCCGCCCGAGTTTTTGACTTTCTCTAGGGTCTAGCCATTCATGAATTGAAGGAAAAGAACACTTTCTATCCATTAGCGTCTTATGCTTGATCAAGGCGCTTGCGCTTTTCTTAAAATTCTCTCACATATTTTAGAGAGATTAAAAGATAAAATGAATAAATTAACTAGAATGACAAATGAAATGATAATAATAACTCCCAAATCTATTTAAAATAAACTTCTTTTATGTTTATCATCTACCACTTTCTAATTACTCGACAAAAATTCTGATATTCTTTCAAAAATACTTACATTTTCTCGGCAGTAAGTGACAGACTTCCTATCTATTACGATTTATACTAAATGCTAACGGGATCCATAATTTACAGATTTTGTTTGGGCTTATTTTAAAGGGAAGGCTCTTTTCTAAAAGTTTGTTGCTCTAGGACCTGTAAAAATCGGCATTTGGATTTTTACTATACTCTTTAAATCCACATTAAAAGAATATTTGGAAGTAAATGAGCGAAAAGAGCACGAAGACAGGTTAAATACGTAAAGTAGAGCTATATACGAAAAACAACAATCTTTGCGAAAACAGCCAAAGGGAAAGAAAGAAAAAGTTTTGGTACTTAGTTTTTGTGTCTAGCTCCAGCGCCTAGCCCCTCAGGGTCATAAGCCACTCCATAATTGAAGGCAAAGGACGCCTTCTATTATGGTCTTATGCTTGTCGGGGCTGATCAAGACGCTTCCGCATTTCTTAGTACCCAAGGGAAAGGAGTAACAGATGTCTATCTATTTAGACGTTATTTGGCTCTTAAACTTTTCCTTTGATTTGTTCCTGCTTTTATTAACGGCCATTGCATTGAAAAGGAAAATTTTCAAGATACGAATTTTTCTAGCGGCTCTATTAGGCTCAAGTATTGTCCTTATGATGTTTTCACCATTAGCTTTTATGGCTATCCACCCAATAGGGAAACTGATTATGTCGATGATTATGGTTTGGCTAGCATTTGGATTTAAACGATTTCGTTACTATTTTCAAAGCTTACTGACCTTTTATTTTGTCACCTTTATGGTAGGTGGGGGTATGATTGGTGCGCATTATTTTTTGCAGGCAGAAATGGGCTACTTAGATGGGGTTCTGATGACAAATTCAACTGGCTTTGGACACCCAATTAGCTGGTTATTTGTACTTATTGGTTTTCCTATCGTATGGATGTTTTCAAGAAATCGCCTAGAGGGTATAGAAGCAAAAAAAATTCACTTCGATCAATTGGTGACTGTTTCGATAAGAGTGGATTCAATTCAGTTTACGTTAAAAGGGTTGGTTGATAGTGGGAATCAGCTTTTTGATCCGATAACGCGAAGTCCTGTTATGATCATTGATACGTTGAAGGCTCAGGATTACATTCCACAACAGCTTGTAAACCAAGCAATCCAAGATGATGTGATGAAATCAATGAGTGAAAGTGGAAACAACAGTCACCCTTGGGAACATCGTGTACGAATTATTCCATATCGAGTTGTTGGGAGTGAGCACCAATTTTTATTAGGGTTTAAACCTGATGAAGTATGGATAGAAACGGAAAATGAAAAAATTAAGGTGCATAAAACCATTGTAGGATTGAATCGAACGACATTGTCTTCTGAAGATGAATATGAATGTATTGTCCATCCAAAGATGCTGCAAGGTCAATCAATTCAAGACGTCTCTTAAAAGTGCGCCTATTTCTATCTTACTCTGATTCTTATATTTTAGAAGGGGGAGGAAAATGAAAAAACTAAAATTACATCTTACTTACTTATGGTATAAGCTATTAATCAAGCTAGGAATCAAATCTGATGAGGTATATTACATAGGTGGTAGTGAAGCTTTACCACCACCCCTCTCAAAAGATGAAGAGGAAGTATTGTTACAAAAATTACCCACTGGTGACCAAGCAGCAAGAGCGATATTAATTGAGAGAAACTTAAGATTAGTTGTGTATATTGCTCGTAAATTTGAGAATACAGGAATTAATATTGAGGATTTAATTAGTATTGGTACAATTGGCTTAATTAAAGCTGTTAATACCTTTAATCCCGAAAAGAAAATCAAGCTTGCTACGTATGCTTCTCGTTGTATTGAAAATGAAATTCTTATGTATTTACGCAGGAATAATAAATTGCGATCAGAGGTTTCCTTTGATGAACCGTTAAATATTGATTGGGATGGAAATGAGCTACTATTATCAGATGTATTAGGTACAGAAGATGATATCATTACAAAAGATCTTGAAGCTAATGTTGATCGTAAGTTATTAATGAAAGCACTACAGCAACTAAATGATCGAGAAAAACAGATTATGGAACTTCGCTTTGGTTTACAGGGCGGTGAAGAAAAGACTCAGAAAGATGTTGCTGATATGCTAGGCATCTCTCAATCGTATATTTCAAGGTTAGAAAAGCGTATTATTAAACGATTGCAAAAAGAGTTCAATAAAATGGTTTGAAAAAAATTTTTAACCTTCTAATCCCTTATTGTATCAATAAAAATTAGTGCTTTTTACCTTCCTAACTTGAATAGCTTGTGCATATTTTTTCCTCTCGAGGAGATACTTAACTCTGTACAGCAACTCCTGTTAGGAGGGAAAGATGTGACCAGAAATAAAGTCGAAATTTGTGGAGTAGATACCTCTAAACTTCCAGTCCTTAAGAATGAGAAAATGAGAGAACTATTTAAGCAAATGCAAAGCGGAGACTTATCAGCAAGAGAAGAGCTGGTGAATGGTAACTTAAGATTGGTACTTAGTGTAATCCAGCGATTTAACAACAGAGGAGAATTTGTTGACGATTTGTTTCAAGTTGGCTGTATAGGATTAATGAAATCAATCGATAATTTTGACTTAGGCCAGAATGTCAAATTTTCAACATATGCTGTACCAATGATCATCGGCGAAATTCGTAGATACTTAAGGGACAACAATCCAATTCGTGTCTCCCGTTCACTGAGAGATATTGCTTATAAGGCTCTCCAAGTTAGAGAACGTCTTATGAGTGAAACATCAAGAGAACCAACGGCAGAGGAAATCTCAAAGGTGTTAGAAGTTCCACATGAAGAGATTGTTTTTGCATTAGATGCCATCCAAGATCCAGTTTCATTATTTGAACCGATCTATAACGATGGGGGAGACCCTATTTTTGTGATGGACCAGCTAAGTGATGAAAAAAATCGCGACATTCAATGGATTGAAGAATTAGCATTAAAAGAAGGCATGAGACGCCTCAACAGTCGAGAAAAGCTTATTCTAAGAAAGCGATTTTTCCAAGGAAAAACACAGATGGAAGTGGCAGAAGAAATCGGAATATCGCAAGCTCAAGTTTCACGTTTAGAAAAAGCTGCAATTAAACAAATGAATAAAAATATTCAGAATTAAGACTGCTCCTCGTGAGTAGTTTTTTTTTTTGTTAAATTAACTTACAAAAATTATTTAAATTCAATTGAATAGTTTATCCTAACTCAAACATAGATATGTAATAGGCGACTTTAATGAATATAAAATAGAAAATGCTCATTTTGCTTACTTGTTTAAAAGATGATATTTCACTAACTTACCTACATTAGGGCAGAAAATTCAAATACCTCTGATGAAGGTTCATTATATAGGAGGCGGTATGATGTATATTTCAGAATTTCAAACGAAGGACGTTGTAAATGTATCTGACGGTAAAAAGATGGGGAATATAGGTGACTTGGATATTAATGTAACAACAGGTAAAATACAGGCGATTATTATTAGTGGTCAAGGAAAAATGCTAGGATTTTTCGGAAAAGACGAGGAATTCGTCATTCCATGGCGAAATATAGTGAAGATAGGTGAAGATGTTATTCTTGTTAGAATGAATCGACAAAATGATATATCAGATGAATAAATTGTCATTCAATCTAAACGTTATGGGTAAGATGTGGTAAAATAAGTGCGATAGATATAATTTAATGTCGAAAACAAAGGGTTGAACAACATATGACAAGAGAACCTTTTCAACTAAAAGACACTACCTACTTGTCTCTGTCACATTGGGAAGAGCTAGTAGAAGGGCTCACAGTTGGATTTTCATCAAAAAATGGTGGAGTAAGTAGGGAAACATTCTCTACTTTAAACCTCGGACTTCATGTGAATGATCAACTACAAACTGTTGTAAAAAACAGAGAGATTTTAGCAAGCAGAACTTCTTTCCCTATAAATAATTGGGTGTTTGCTGAACAAACGCATTCAAATCATATTGAAAAAGTAACAAAACAGGCTTGTGGTAGAGGTTTAAACTCTTATAAAGATGGATTGGCAAACTGTGATGGGTTATATACGAGTGAAAAAGGAGTTATGCTGTCACTATGCTATGCCGATTGTGTCCCACTATATTTTATTGCTCCTGAAAAGCCATTAATAGGTGTTGCACATGCTGGCTGGAAAGGAACAGTAAGTGATATTGGAGGGAATATGGTAAGAGAATGGGGAAATATTGAAGGAGTTAACCCTAGCGACATAAAAGTTGCAATCGGACCTGCAATTGGTTCTTGTTGCTACATAGTCGATGAAAGGGTAATTTCTGCAATTAACAAAAATGTTATTCAACATTATCCATTACCATATACCTTCTTATCTGAAGGACAATATAAATTAGACTTAAAACAGCTTAACAAATGCTTACTTCTAAAAGCAGGAGTAAAGGAAGAAAATATAAAAATTTCACAGCATTGTACTAGCTGTGAAAAAGATCTGTATTTCTCACATCGACGTGATGAAGGAAAAACAGGTCGAATGTTAAGCTTTATTGGAATAAATGAGGAGGCTTAACTCTAGAAATGAATGTGAAGGACAATTACCAAACGATTCTTAGAAACATTGACAGCATATGTGAACGTATTGGGCGAAATTCAGAAAATATTAAAGTGATCGCAGTAACAAAATATGTAAGTATACAACGTGCAAAAGAAGCAATTGATGCTGGTGTTCTACATTTAGGTGAAAATCGAGATGAAGGACTTAATGATAAATATCAAGCGCTAGGTGATACAGCTAAATGGCATTTTATTGGTTCTCTTCAAACAAGAAAAGTGAAAACCATTATTGATAAGGTAGAGTACATACATTCATTAGATCGACTCTCTCTTGCGAAGGAAATTGATAAACGTGCACAAATACCGATGAAATGTTTTGTACAAGTAAATGTATCTGGTGAGGAATCTAAACATGGTTGTTCACCTGAAGACGTAGTTGGTTTTGTGAAGGAACTTGAAGCGTTATCAAATATTCAAGTCGTAGGTTTGATGACTATGGCACCATTTACAGATGATAAAGAGCTAATACGAACATGTTTTAAACAATTAAAAAAACTTCAACAAAATGTACAAGCTTTACAACTAACATCAGTACCATGTCATGAATTATCAATGGGAATGTCAAATGATTATGAACTTGCAATAGAAGAGGGAGCTACCTTTATTCGGATAGGTACTTCACTCGTTGGAAATGAAAACGGAGGTGTTTAAAATGTCGATTAAAAATAGATTTAAAAGCTTTTTTGCATTAGAAGATGAGGAATATGAATATGTTGAAAATGAAGAGCAGAATAATGAATATGAAGATCACCAGCATGTATCACAAAAACAGCAATCTCCAGCTCATAAACAAAATGTTGTAAGTTTGCAAAGTATCCAAAAATCCTCTAAAGTTATTTTATGTGAACCAAGAGTATATGCGGATTCACAAGAAATTGCAGATCAATTAAAAAATCGCCGAGCAGTTGTCGTAAATCTTCAAAGTATCCAAAGAGATCAAGCGAAACGAATTGTCGATTTTCTAAGTGGTACCGTTTATGCAATCGGTGGTGATATTCAACGAATCGGTATGAATATTTTTTTATGTACACCTGATAATGTGGATGTATCAGGATCTATTTCCGAGCTAGTTTCAGAAGAAGAACAACAAAGGTGGTAAACATAATATGGACATTTTATTTAGTTTAATAAGCACATTACTACAATTTTACTCGTTTGCGATAATTGTATTCATTTTACTTTCATGGTTCCCTGGGGCTAGAGAATCAGGATTTGGACAATTTTTAGCGAAAATTTGTGAACCTTATTTAGAACCATTCCGTAAGTTTATCCCATCATTAGGAATGATTGATATCTCTCCAATCGTTGCAATTCTAGCGTTACGCTTTGCGCAACAAGGTGTTGCTTCACTGGCGAATATGTTAGGCTAAGGGGGGCTATATAGGGCCCTCTTTTTTTACCTTTACATAATAATAAATGGTATTGATGTAATACAGCATAACTGGAGTTGTGACAATGGATCATATATACCAACACTTTCGTGGTGAAGAACGACATTTTATCGACCAGGTTCTAGAGTGGAAAGAAAGTGTACTAAATCAATATAGCCCAAAGCTTACTGACTTTTTAGATCCTCGTGAGCAAGAGATTGTTGCGTCTGTGATTGGTGAAAATTCAGATGTGAACGTTTCTTTTTTTGGCGGTGCTTTGGACACAGAACGGAAAAGAGGTTTATTGTATCCAGAATATTTACAGCCCGAACAAGAGGATTTTAAGTTAACCCTATTTAAAGTGGAGTATGCGAGTAAATTTATCAATCTTCAGCATCGACAGGTTCTCGGCTCGCTAATGAGTTTAGGACTAAAGCGCTCAAAGTTTGGTGATATCCTCTTTTTTCAAGATGTTGTACAGGTAGTTTGTGCGAGTGAAATAGCTGATTACTTAAATGCGAACTTCCATGAAATTGGTCGTGCAAAGATTAGCTTAAAAGAGCAAAGGTTGAATGAATTAATACCACAGGTAGAAGAATTGCAAGTGCTAGTTACGACTGTTTCATCATTGCGACTTGATGTTGTAGGTGCAGCAATTTATAATATTTCACGTCAAAAAATACAGCCGCTGATTACAAATGGGCTTGTTAAAGTGAATTGGAAAACGGTGGAGTCAGTATCGTTTGAGTGCCGTGAGGGTGATACACTCTCTGTACGTGGTTATGGACGTAGCAAGGTAACAGCAATTGAAGGTAAAACAAAGAAAGATCGTTGGAGAATTGTTGTAAATAAACAAAAATGACAATTTTACTTACGTCACTAATTCTTAAAAAAATAAAAATAATTTGACCGATTAGCAGGATTTTCAACAAACCTGTCGAAATATGATTTATAATGTTGTCAAGGATTAACTATTTCACTACATATTGGAGGTGGCATCCGTGCCTTTAACACCGTTAGATATCCATAATAAGGAATTTAATAAAGGATTTCGAGGATACGATGAAGACGAAGTAAATGAATTTTTGGATCAAGTAATCAAAGATTATGAAATGATTATTCGCGATAAGAAAGAGCTTGAATCTCGTGTCACAGAACTAACTGAAAAATTAGGTCACTTTAAAAATATTGAAGAGACATTGAATAAATCAATTATCATTGCTCAAGAAGCGGGAGAAGACGTAAAGCGTAATGCCCAAAAAGAATCTAAGCTGATTATAAAAGAAGCTGAGAAAAACGCTGATCGTATTATTAATGAATCTTTATCGAAATCCCGTAAAATTGCAATGGAAATTGAAGAGCTTAAGAAGCAGTCAAAAGTATTCAGAACTCGTTTCCAAATGCTAATTGAAGCGCAGCTAGACCTCCTAAAAAATGATGATTGGGATCATTTATTAGAATATGAAGTAGAACCTATTTTTGGCGAAACAGAAGAAACTGAAGCATAGACTTGACTTTATGATTTTTTTTCGCATATAATACGAAAATGTAGAAATATTTTTATTATTTATAGTAAGACGGTGAAAGGGATAAGTAGTCCTTTATTAATCTTATTTAGCGAATCGAGGATGGTGAAAGCTCGACATAAGGATATTGGATGAAGATCACCCTAGAGTTCCATGCTGAACATCATGTTTAAGTAAGCAATGGCGAATCATTCTCGTTACGAATGATAGAGTGGATTAATTTAATTAATCTAATAGGGTGGTACCGCGAGATAAACCTTCTCGTCCCTTTTGGGATGAGAAGGTTTTTTGTGTTTTTATAAATTAAATTACTGGAGGAATGAAAATGGAGTATAAAGATACCCTTCTTATGCCTAAGACGGAATTTCCAATGCGTGGAAATCTTCCAAACAGAGAACCACAAATTCAAGAAAAATGGGAAGAAATGAATATTTATAACAAAGTACAAGAACGTACGAAAGATCGACCTCTTTTCATTTTGCATGATGGTCCTCCATACGCAAATGGTGACATCCATATGGGTCATGCGCTAAATAAAATTTTAAAGGATTTTATCGCTCGACATAAATCAATGACTGGCTATTGTGCACCATATGTACCTGGTTGGGACACACATGGTTTACCGATTGAAACAGCACTTACTAAAAATAAAAAAGTAAAAAGAAAAGAAATGTCGGTAGCTGAGTTCCGTAAGCTTTGTGAAGAGTATGCTTGGGAGCAAATTAATGGTCAACGCGAGCAATTTAAACGCTTGGGAGTTCGTGCTGATTGGGATAACCCGTATGTTACATTAAAACCTGAATATGAAGCACAACAAATTAAAGTATTCGGTGAAATGGCAAAGAAAGGCTATATTTACAAAGGTCTTAAACCAGTTTATTGGTCTCCATCAAGTGAGTCTGCCCTAGCAGAAGCTGAAATAGAATATGCTGACAAACGTTCTCCATCTATTTACGTGGCATTCCCAGTAAAAGACGGGAAAGGTGTTCTATCTACTGACGAAAAAATTATTATCTGGACGACAACTCCTTGGACAATTCCAGCAAACTTAGGGATCTCAGTTCATCCTGACTTAGAATATAGTGTTGTTGCTGTAGAGGGTGAAAAATTCGTCGTTGCTTCTGCTTTAGTTGAATCAGTGGCAAATACCATTGGATGGGAAAATTATGAGGTTGATCGTACATTAAAAGGTGCTGAGCTTGACCTCGTTATTGCTAAACATCCAATTTATGACCGTGATTCACTTGTTATGCTTGGTGAACACGTAACAAGTGATGGAGGTACTGGTTGTGTCCATACTGCACCAGGCCATGGGGAAGACGACTTTATCATTGGTCAAAAATACGGATTAGATGTATTATGTCCAGTTGATGAAAAAGGATATATGACAAAAGATGCTGAAGGCTTCGAAGGAATATTCTATGACGAAGCAAACAAGCCAATAACTGAAAAATTACAGGAAGTGGGCTCTTTATTAAAGCTCCAATTTATTACACACTCCTACCCACATGATTGGAGAACTAAAAAACCAACGATCTTCCGTGCAACGGCACAATGGTTTGCATCGATTAAAGATTTCCGTGAAGACCTATTAGCAGCTATTAATGAAACAAAATGGGTTCCAACATGGGGAGAAACAAGACTTTATAACATGGTTCGTGATCGTGGCGATTGGTGTATTTCCCGTCAACGTGCATGGGGAGTACCGATTCCAGTATTTTATGCTGAAACTGGTGAGCCGATTATTACTGATGAAACAATTGAACATGTATCTAAATTCTTCCGTGAGCATGGTTCAAACGTTTGGTTTGAGCGTGAAGCAAAAGATCTTCTACCAGAAGGCTTCACACATGAAGGAAGTCCAAATGGGATATTTACAAAAGAAACAGATATTATGGATGTTTGGTTTGATTCAGGTTCATCACATCAAGCAGTACTTTTAGAAAGAGATGATCTACAAAGACCAGCGGATTTATATCTAGAAGGATCTGACCAATATCGTGGTTGGTTTAACTCTTCTTTATCAACAGCTGTTGCAGTGACAGGTAAAGCACCATATAAAGGCGTATTGAGTCATGGATTTGTACTTGATGGTGATGGTCGCAAAATGAGTAAATCATTAGGAAACACGGTTGTACCTGCTAAGGTAATGAAACAGCTAGGCGGAGATATTTTACGTTTATGGGTAGCTTCTGTTGATTACCAAGCAGATGTAAGAGTATCAGATGCTATTTTAAAACAAGTTGCAGAGGTTTATCGTAAAATTCGTAACACTTTCCGTTTCTTGCTTGGTAACTTAGCTGATTTTAATCCTGCTACAGATACTGTTAAGCTAGATGATCTTCGTGATGTTGATCGTTACATGCTTGTAAAGCTGAACAAGTTAACGAAACGTGTGAAAGAAGCATATGATCAATATGAATTTGCAGCGATCTATCATGCTGTTCATAATTTCTGTACAATTGAATTAAGTTCGTTCTACTTAGATTTTGCTAAGGATGTATTATATATTGAGTCCGAGGAAAATCAAGAACGTCGTGCAATTCAAACGGTACTTCATGAAACATTGTTGTCACTTGTTAAATTAGTTACACCTATTCTTCCACATACTGCTGACGAAGTTTGGGAGCACATTGATTCTGTAACTGAAGAAAGTGTTCAATTAGTTGATATGCCAGAAGTTAAGGAATATCCACAAGCTATAGAGTTGGAGAATAAATGGGATGCATTTATGTCGTTACGTGATGACGTCTTAAAGGCATTAGAGGTTGCTCGTAATGAAAAAGTAATCGGTAAGTCATTAACAGCAAGTATTTCGCTTTATCCTAATAATGAAGCAAAAGCATTGCTTGAATCAGTAGAAGAAGACTTAAAACAATTATTTATCGTTTCTGGTTTAGAAATTGCTGGTGAGTACGAGGGAGCCCCAGGAAGTGCGCAGGGCTTTGATTCAGTAAAAATCGTTATCACTCAAGCAGAAGGTGAAACATGTGAACGTTGTTGGATTGTAACACCTGAAGTAGGTCAAGTTGCAGAGCATCCAACATTATGTTCTCGCTGTGCAACTATTGTAAAGGAACATTATTAAGACGTAACCTGGGGTCAGCCTCCTATTAAATGTATTGCTAATTATTTAGTAATCACTTTGTAGGGGTCAAGACCCCTTTGTCCTTTAAAAAGGTTTATTAAACGTAATCTATGGGTAAATAATACCCATCATTCACCAAAAAATATATTGAGCGAAAACATCCATAACATTCACAGGAAAAATATTATTAGGGTGAGCAGTGATTTCTCGGGATAAACTATTAGTACATCATGAGAAGGATAAGGAGTTGTCCATCTTGAATAATCATTATTATGGGATCCGGTATGAATTGCAAGTGATGAAAGAAGAACTGAGAACGAGGTTATTTGATCACAGTTTGTTTGAAATGACTTGTGATGATCATCATGGGAAAGGTAATATGTTGATGCATCATATTAAAGAGGAACTTCAAGATGTAGAACGTGCCTTAATGAAAATTGATAAAGGAATCTATGGGTATTGCGAAGAAACAGGCCAAGAAATTCCTTTTGAAAAATTAAGGATACTCCCAACAGCTAGAACGTTATACGATTTCTATTTTCAGGAATTATTTGAACGAAAATCTCTTCCCCAATACGATTATACTCATGAAGAAACTTATATTACAGGCAGTGATTTTTAAGCTTTGTTCCGTTATCATGCCGATGGTTTATGACTCAAATTTTCTCTGTTATAAGAGATTGATTTGAGTCATTTTTAATTAATGATCGGAGAGTATAAGTTTTTTCCTTAGATATCGGTCTAGCTCCAGCAGTCCTACTTTGTAAATGCGGTGACCTTTGATAGTGACGTCGCGTTCTTAACTTCCTCGAGGTCATAAGCCACTTATGAACTGAGACACCTTCTATTCATGAGCGTTTTATTTGCCTGAGGTTGACCAAGACGCTTCCGCTTTTCAAAGTTGGTGTTTTCAATAAAGTTACGCTTATGGTACAATTCAAAAGGATAAATATCTAAAATAATCAATAGAATAGAGGAAAGTTGGGGAACTTCGGTGTTTTATTACATAATAGCAGCTATTATTATTGTGATTGACCAAATAAGTAAATGGCTTATCGTTAAAAACATGGAGCTCGGAGAAAACATAACTGTTATCGAAAATTTCTTATATATAACATCCCACAGAAATCGCGGAGCTGCATGGGGTATTTTACAGGGGCAGATGTGGTTTTTTTATATTATCACGGCTGTAGTTATTATTGGAATGATCTATTATATTCAAAAATATACGAAGGAAAATAAGGTGATGGGAATTGCGCTTGGTTTAATGCTAGGTGGTGCAATTGGTAATTTCATTGACCGTTTATTCCGTAAAGAAGTTGTCGATTTTATTAATACGTATATCTTTTTATACGACTTCCCGATTTTTAATGTTGCTGATTCTGCATTATGTGTGGGAGTTGCATTATTATTTATTCAAATGTTGCTTGAAGGGAAAAAAGAGAAGGAGAAATCTTAAATGGACATCATTGAATTACAAGTAAGTGAAGAGCATAAAAATGAACGGATTGACAAATTCTTGTCATCTTATAATGAAGAATGGTCAAGAAGCCAAGTACAACTTTGGATAAAGGATGGTTCTGTCAAAGTAAATGATATGCCGATAAAATCGAATTATAAATGTCATCTTCAAGATAATATAGTCATTACCATACCTGATCCAGAGCCATTGGATGTTGTTTCAGAACAGATGGATCTCGATATATATTATGAGGACCAAGATGTTCTTGTTGTAAATAAACCAAAAGGAATGGTTGTGCATCCTGCACCAGGTCATATGAGTGGCACACTCGTAAATGGCTTAATGGCTCATTGTCAGGATCTTTCTGGCATTAATGGTGTATTAAGACCAGGAATCGTTCATCGAATTGACAAGGACACCTCAGGATTATTAATGGTCGCAAAAAATGATATGGCACATGAATCTTTAGTACAACAACTTGTTAACAAGACAGTAACAAGAAGATATAAAGCAATCGTGCATGGGAGTATCCCACATGATCATGGAACGATCAATGCACCTATTGGACGTGATAGGGTTGATCGTCAAAGCATGACTGTTACAAATGTGAGTAGTAAAGAGGCAGTTACCCACTTTCATATATTAGACCGCTTTGAAAACTTTACATTTGTTGAATGCCAACTTGAAACTGGAAGAACACATCAAATACGTGTTCATATGAAATATATTGGCTATCCTTTAGTTGGTGATCCAAAATATGGTCCGAAAAAGACATTGCCTATAAATGGACAAGTTCTTCATGCAGGTGTATTAGGCTTTGAACACCCTCGTACAAAAGAGTATATTGAGTTTGAAGCACCATTACCAAAGGAATTCGAGCAAGTTTTAGATCAAATAAAAAATAATCATTGACACATTTCTACATGTTTGTCATAATAGGTTTAACTTTATAAGAACCTTTAACACAGTCCCGTGAGGCTGAGAAGGAAAACGGAAATGACGACTAAAGTCTATAGTGGCATAGTCTAATTATGTATTCGTAAACCCTCTCACATCGGTGAGAGGGTTTTTCGTTTTTAAAGGTTACTTTTCATTCCAAAAACAACTTGGATACTCAAGTAACGAAGGGAGTTTAGAACAATGACCCAAAAAGCCGTTGTTTTAGATGAGCAAGCAGTACGTCGAGCTTTAACAAGAATTGCTCACGAAATTATTGAAAGAAATAAAGGGATTGAGGACAGCGTGTTAGTCGGAATTAAGACTCGTGGCATCCACTTAGCACAAAGACTCGCTGAACGTATTGAACAAATTGAGGGGAACAAAATTGCAATTGGTGAGCTTGATATTACCCTATATCGTGATGACCTTTCAAAAAAGACTGACGATCACGAGCCACTTGTGAAAGGTTCAGATATCCCAGTTGATGTAACAAATCAAAAGGTCATTTTAGTTGATGATGTATTATATACAGGAAGAACAGTGAGAGCAGCAATGGACGCTCTAGTTGACATTGGAAGACCTGCTAATATCCAGTTGGCAGTGTTGGTTGATCGAGGTCACCGTGAACTACCAATTCGTGCTGACTATGTTGGTAAAAACATCCCAACATCAAGCTCTGAAAAAATAGTTGTTGAACTTCAGGAACAAGATGGTCAAGACCAAGTTACGATACACGAAAACGAATAAACCCTTTTAAGGATAGTCCAGAGAGGCTACAAAGGGGAACATAAAGGCTCAATCGTATTTTTCTACGATTGACGACCTTTCTGTACCTCTTTGCACCTAATTGGCAAAGAGGTTTTTTATACTCAGAATAAATATCTAATGGATGATAGTATAAAATCTAAGGCTTTTGCCATAAGAATCTGTAGCAAAGCCAAGTTTTACTAATGTTTATTACAACCATTCCTTCACACACTAAAACTAACACGAACATTTTCATAATGGAGGTTCTTAACTTGAAAGAAGAACAAATCATCCTAGATGTACAAGATAAACCGAAACCATTGACTTGGCTAACCTTAAGCTTTCAGCACTTATTCGCAATGTTTGGAGCAACAATATTAGTACCATATCTTGTTGATTTAGACCCATCTGTAGCACTTATCTCAAGCGGTCTGGGAACAATTGCATTTTTACTCATTACAAAAGGTCAGGTTCCAGCCTACCTTGGTTCATCCTTTGCATTTATCACACCAATTATTGTTGCTAAGGCCGCAGGAGGTCCTGGAGCAGCCATGGTAGGTAGCTTTTTAGCAGGTTTGGTTTATGGAATTGTTGCTTTAATTATTAAAGGAACTGGACATAAATGGATTATGAAAATTCTTCCACCAGTTGTTGTAGGCCCAGTCATAATCGTCATCGGTTTAGGATTAGCAGGTACAGCAGTTGGAATGGCCACAAATGATCCAGCTGGAGAATACAACTTACAATACTTTTCAGTTGCATTATTAACATTGTTAATCACAATACTGTGTTCAATCTTTTTAAAAGGATTTTTTAATCTAATACCTGTACTAATTGGGATAGCAGGCGGTTACTTATATTCATTAGCAATTGGAGTTGTTGATTTCTCAAAGGTAATAACTGCTCCACTTATTCAAAAACCAGGGTTCATTATTCCGTTTGTTGATTATTCGCCATCTATTTCTTTAGAAATTATCTTATTAATGGTACCAGTAGTTGTTGTAACATTATCAGAGCACATTGGACACCAATTGGTGCTAGGAAAAGTTGTAGGAAGAGACTATATCGAAAAGCCAGGCCTACATCGCTCGATTTTAGGTGACGGTGTTGCAACAATGATCGCAGCAGTATTAGGTGGACCACCTAATACAACTTACGGTGAGAATATCGGCGTACTAGCTATCACAAGAGTTTATAGTGTATTCATCATTGCAGGAGCAGCAGTTTTAGCAATCATCTTTGGTTTCATTGGAAAAATATCAGCATTTATTAGTACAATTCCAACACCTGTTATGGGTGGAGTTTCAATCCTACTGTTTGGAATTATCGCTTCATCAGGTCTTAGAATGATGATTGATAGTAAGCTTGATTTAGGAAATAAACGAAACCTAATCATCTCTTCAGTAATCTTAGTTATCGGTATTGGAGATGCAACAATTAAATTTGAAAACCTCGATCTACACGGTATGGCTTTAGCTGCAATCATTGGAATCGTTTTAAACCTTGTTCTTCCTTATGAAAAAGAAGAAACAATTAATAATGAAACGGTATAGATTTGCTTAAATCTTTTAATAGAAGTCCAGAGAGGCTTGTAAGGGTGTAAGGCAAAAATAAGGTATCTTTAATACCTAAATTTGCTCTACCTTTAAACACCCTGTACATAATAAAACAGGGTGTTTTTTCACAAAATAAAGGATTAAAGGAGTGGTTAGGGTATGTTAAACTTACTAACAATGAATGAGCTTTCAAATGAGGAGATTTACACGATACTTGAAGATGCCGAACAATACAGGTTAGGAAAAGGTTGGACACCTTCAAACATGGTGTTTATCTCAAATCTTTTCTTTGAACCAAGCACAAGAACAAGATTCAGCTTTGAAGTGGCTGAAAAGAAATTAGGTCTTCAAGTATTGAATTTCACTGCTGAACATTCAAGTGTTCAAAAAGGTGAAACGTTATATGACACTGTCAAAACGTTAGAATCTATCGGTGCAAATGCAGTTGTAATTAGACATCAAGAAGATCACTTTTTTGAGGATTTGATTGGTAGAGTTTCGATTCCAATAATCAATGCTGGAGATGGTTGTGGCCATCATCCAACACAGTCACTCCTTGACTTATTAACCATTAAACAGGAGTTTGGTGAATTTCAAGGTTTGACCGTCTCCATTCATGGTGACATTAGACATAGTCGTGTCGCAAGGTCTAATGCAGAAGTTCTAACAAGACTTGGAGCAACCGTCTTGTTCGCAGGTCCTGCCGAGTGGCAAGATTCTTTAAATCCTTATGGAAAGTATGTTGAAGTAGAAGAGGCAATTACTAAATCAGATGTCGTCATGCTACTTCGTATACAACATGAGAGACACGATCAAAAAACAAATGCAGAGAATTATTTAAATGAATATGGACTTACGAAAGAAAGAGAAAAGCAAATGAAAAACGACGCAATCATTATGCATCCTGCACCAGTAAACCGAGGTGTTGAAATCGATAGCGACTTAATCGAATGCGAGCGCTCTAGAATATTTAAACAAATGGAAAATGGTGTTTTCACTAGAATGGCGGTATTAAAAAGAGCTTTACAACAAATTGACCAAAATCAGGGGGGAAATAAACATGTTATTTATTCTTAAAAATGGATATATTTTAGATGAGCTAGGTAAGTTGAAAAAAGCAGACGTTAAAGTGGAAAACGGAAAGATTACTGAAATCGGTGAAAATCTTTTACCAGAAGGTTACGATGTAATCTCAGTTGATGGACAGTTCGTTTCTACAGGATTCATCGATCTACACGTTCATTTAAGAGAACCTGGTGGTGAGCATAAGGAAACAATTGCAACAGGAACGGGGAGTGCGGCAAAGGGTGGATTTACAACGATTGCACCAATGCCGAACACACGCCCTGTTCCTGACACAAAGGAACAAATGGAGTGGCTGCAAAATCGTATTAAGGAAACAGCAATCGTAAATGTCTTACCATATGCTTCGATTACAACAAGGCAACTTGGCGAGGAATTAACAAACTTCACAGCATTAAAAGAAGCCGGGGCATTTGCATTTACAGATGACGGAGTTGGTGTTCAATCTGCTGCTAAAATGCTAGAAGCAATGAAACAAGCAGCGTCAATTGGAGCATCAATTGTTGCCCATTGTGAAGAAAATACACTAATTAATAAAGGTTCAGTACATGAAGGTGAATTTTCGAAAAAACAAGAAATCAATGGAATTCCTTCTGTGTGTGAGTCTGTTCATATCGCAAGAGACATTCTTCTTGCTGAAGCTGCAGGCTGTCATTACCATGTTTGTCATATTAGCACAAAGGAATCGGTACGGGTGGTAAGAGACGCTAAGCGCGCGGGAATTAACGTAACTGCAGAGGTAACACCACATCATCTATTATTATGTGAAGATGATATCCCAGGTCTAGACCCTAATTATAAAATGAATCCTCCTTTAAGAGGAAAAGCTGATCAAGAAGCTTTAATTGAAGGATTACTTGATGGAACAATTGATTTTATTGCAACAGATCATGCTCCACATGCCGTAGCAGAAAAAGCTGAAGGAATGCAGCTAGCTCCATTTGGAATTGTTGGCTTAGAAACAGCATTCCCATTACTTTATACACATTTAGTCTTAACAAAGAAACTTACACTTAAGCAACTCGTTGATTTCTTAACAATTGAACCAGCAAGAGCATTTGGATTATCAGGTGGCAAATTACAGGTAGGCGAAACAGCAGATCTAACAGTTGTTGATTTAGAAACAGAAACAAAAATTGATCCGGAAACATTCCTTTCAAAAGGAAAAAACACACCATTTACAGGCTGGGCTTGCAAAGGTTGGCCAACACTTACAATCGTAGATGGACAAATTGTTTGGAGAATGGGAGGAATCACAGTATGAAAAGACAGCTAATTTTAGAAGATGGAACAGTATTTTTAGGTGAAGCATTCGGTAGTGAGGAAGAAAAATTTGGTGAAGTCGTATTTAATACAGGTATGACAGGTTATCAAGAAATTTTATCAGACCCATCATACTGTTGGCAAATTGTAACATTAACTTATCCATTAATTGGTAACTACGGGATTAATCGAGACGATTTTGAAACAATTATACCTTTTATCAATGGTTTTGTTGTTAAAGAATATTGTGATTTTCCTTCTAACTGGAGAAGTGAGTATTCAATCGATGAATATTTCAAAATGAAAAATATTCCTGGAATCGCTGGAATTGATACGCGTAAATTGACAAGAATAATAAGAACGCATGGTACATTGAAAGGTGCTATTTGTTCGGCTGAAGCAAACCCTGAGGAAGTTATTAATAAACTAAAAGGCACTGAATTTCCAAGCAACCAAGTGCAGGTTGTATCAACTAAAACTGCTTATCCTAGTCCAGGCAGAGGTCCTCGTATTGTTTTAGTCGATTATGGGATGAAGCACGGCATTCTTAGAGAATTTAATAAACGCAATTGCGATATCATTGTTGTACCTCATTCCGTAACAGCTGAGGAAGTTTTACAGCTAAAACCGGACGGCATCATGCTTTCAAATGGCCCTGGAGATCCAAAGGATGTTCCAGAAGCAATTGAGATGATTAAAGGTATTATTGGGAAGATTCCTTTCTTCGGTATTTGCCTAGGCCATCAGTTATTTGCGCTAGCTTGTGGAGCTGATACTGAAAAAATGAAGTTCGGACATCGTGGATCAAACCATCCTGTAAAAGAACTTAGCACTGGTAAGGTTGATATTACATCACAAAACCATAGTTATACAGTAAGGGTAGAGTCAATCCAAAATACTGAATTAGAAATTACTCATGTTGCTCTAAATGATGGAACAGTAGAGGGCTTAAAACATAAACATGCACCAGCATTTTCAGTTCAATACCATCCAGAGGCTTCACCAGGTCCAGAGGATGCGAACGGATTATTTGATCAGTTTTTAGACATGATCAAAGCTAATAAGAAAGAAGGGGTTCTATAATGCCAAAACGTACAGACATCAATAAAATTCTTGTAATCGGTTCAGGTCCAATTGTCATTGGTCAAGCAGCAGAATTTGACTATGCAGGAACACAAGCATGTATCGCTCTTAAAGAAGAAGGCTATGAGGTTGTTCTCGTTAACTCAAATCCAGCAACCATTATGACAGATACGGAAATTGCAGACAAAGTTTACATTGAGCCCCTTACGGTTGAATTTTTAAGCAATATTATTCGAAAAGAACGCCCTGATGCACTTGTTCCAACTCTTGGAGGACAAACTGGTCTTAACTTAGCAGTTGAGCTAGCTGAATCAGGTGTTTTAGATGAATGTGGTGTTGAAATTCTTGGAACGAAGCTTTCTGCTATTAGGCAAGCTGAGGATCGTGATCTTTTTAGAACATTAATGAATGAGTTAAACGAGCCAGTACCAGAAAGTGATATTATTCACAATCTAGAAGAAGCTTTTGCTTTTGTCAATCAAATCGGCTACCCAGTGATCGTTAGACCTGCCTACACATTAGGTGGAACTGGTGGTGGAATTTGTGAAAATGAGGAAGAGTTAATCGAAATCGTGACAAGTGGCTTGAAAAACAGTCCAGTTACACAATGTCTTCTAGAAAAAAGTATCGCTGGCTTCAAGGAAATAGAATATGAGGTCATGCGTGATTCAAACGACCATGCCATTGTTGTTTGTAATATGGAAAACTTTGATCCTGTTGGGGTGCATACTGGTGATTCAATCGTTTTCGCACCAAGTCAAACATTAAGCGATCGTGAGTACCAGATGTTACGTAATGTATCATTAAAAATTATTCGTGCATTAAAAATAGAAGGTGGCTGTAATGTTCAGCTAGCTCTAGATCCAGATAGCTTCCAATATTACATCATTGAGGTAAACCCTCGTGTAAGCCGATCTTCTGCTTTAGCATCTAAAGCAACTGGTTATCCAATTGCAAAGCTTGCAGCGAAGATAGCTGTTGGTTTAACTCTTGATGAAATGGAAAACCCAGTTACAGGAAAAACATATGCATGTTTTGAGCCTGCCCTAGATTATATAGTATCAAAAATACCTCGATGGCCATTTGATAAGTTTGAGTCAGCAAATCGTCATTTAGGTACGCAAATGAAGGCAACTGGTGAAGTAATGGCGATTGGTCGTACACTCGAAGAATCATTTCTTAAAGCTGTTCGTTCACTTGAAGCAGATGTGGATTACTTACGATTAAAAGACATGGAATCCTTCACCGATGAATTAATTGAAAAACGGATCCGTAAAGCAGGAGACGAACGATTGTATTATATCGCTGAAGCACTTAGAAGAGGTGTAACAAAAGAACAAATTCATGAGTGGAGCAAGATTGATTTGTTCTTCCTAGTGAAGATTGAAAAAATTATCACGTTTGAGCATATTATACAAGAAAATCCTTACGAACTAACAACTCTACAAAAAGCGAAGGAAATGGGATTCGCAGATTCTGAAATTGCAAACCTTTGGAACACAAATGAGCGTGAAGTTTACGAACTTCGTAAGCAAGCTAATATCATCCCAGTTTATAAAATGGTTGATACATGTGCAGCTGAATTCGAATCAGCAACACCTTATTTCTATGGGACATACGAGGATGAAAACGAATCAATCGTAACAGATAGAGAAAGTGTAGTTGTATTAGGATCAGGTCCAATCCGAATTGGTCAAGGTGTTGAGTTTGATTACGCAACCGTTCATTCAGTGTGGGCAATTAAAGAAGCTGGCTATGAAGCGA
Organism: Bacillota bacterium; assembly: GCA_051750265.1. Lineage (GTDB taxonomy): Bacteria > Bacillota > Bacilli > Bacillales > Bacillaceae > Metabacillus. Next base: position 445,748 of record JBNJJO010000001.1, read on the forward strand.
TTATTGTTAATAACAACCCTGAAACAGTATCAACAGATTTCAGTATTTCAGATAAGCTTTATTTTGAGCCATTAACAATCGAAGATGTGATGCACATTATCGATTTAGAAAAGCCTAAAGGTGTTGTTGTTCAATTCGGAGGACAAACAGCCATCAATCTAGCGAGTGAGCTACAAGCAAGAGGTGTTAAAATATTAGGAACAACTCTTGAAGATCTTGACCGTGCTGAAGATCGTGATAAATTTGAGCAAACACTTGAAATGTTAGAGGTTCCACAACCGCTTGGTAAAACAGCAACATCTGTTGAGCAAGCTATAAAAATTGCTGGGAAGATTGGCTATCCAGTACTAGTTCGCCCATCATATGTATTAGGCGGACGTGCAATGGAGATTGTGTACCAAGAAGCAGAATTATTACATTACATGAAAAATGCTGTAAAAATTAACCCACAGCACCCAGTATTAATCGATAAATATTTAACAGGAAAAGAAATTGAGGTTGACGCGATTTCTGACGGCAACACTGTTCTTATCCCAGGAATCATGGAGCATATTGAACGAGCAGGTGTTCACTCAGGTGACTCGATTGCAGTATATCCACCACAATCTTTATCAGAAGAAGTTAAGGGTAAAATCATTGATTATACAATTAAATTAGCAAAAGGTTTAAACATCATTGGACTTTTAAACATCCAATTTGTTTTATCCAAAGGTGAGGTTTTCGTACTAGAAGTAAATCCACGTTCAAGCCGAACTGTACCATTCTTAAGTAAAATTACAGGTGTACCAATGGCAAACCTAGCAACAAAGGTTATCTTAGGTGCAAAGCTTGAGAGATTAGGCTATGAAACAGGCCTATATCCTGAGAGTGAAGGTGTGTACGTAAAAGCCCCTGTGTTTTCATTTGCAAAACTTCGCAATGTAGATATAACGCTTGGACCTGAAATGAAATCTACAGGTGAGGTAATGGGTAAAGATGTTACACTTGAAAAAGCACTTTATAAAGCTTTAGTAGCTTCGGGTATTCAAATTAAAAACCATGGCTCAGTTCTACTTACAGTAGCTGACAAAGATAAAGAAGAAGGCTTAGAGATTGCGAGAAGATTCCATCAAATTGGCTATCAAATTCTTGCTACTAGTGGAACAGCAGAATATATAAAATCTTTCAATATTCCAGCAAAAGTTGTCAATAAAATTGGTGCTGAAGAACCAAATCTACTTGATGTGATTCGTAAAGGTGAAGCACAGTTTGTGATCAATACGTTAACAAAAGGAAAACAACCAGCCAGAGACGGCTTCAAAATTCGCCGAGAGTCAGTTGAAAATGGTATTCCGTGCTTAACCTCATTAGATACAGCTGTAGCGATTTTACGTGTACTAGAATCAATGATATTCTCAACAGACACAATGCCAAAGAAACAGAAGCAGCTAGAGGTGAGCTTAACGTGATTAGACAAGAGCTGATGGTCGTTACAAAGCATCAAGAAATAGCAGAACATATTTTCCAGCTAACACTTCAAGGTGAGCTTGTATCAGAAATGGGGAATCCTGGTCAATTCGTTCATCTTAAGGTGACAGAAGGCGCTTCACCACTTCTTAGAAGACCAATCAGTATTTCTGAAATCAATAAAGAAATAAACCAATTCACAATGATTTATAGAGCAGAAGGGGCTGGCACACAGCTCCTTTCTAAAAAGAAAGTCGAAGACGTTGTTGATGTATTAGGTCCGTTAGGAAATGGATTTCCAATTGACCAAATCTCGAGCGGTGAAACAGCGTTATTAGTCGGTGGTGGTATTGGTGTTCCACCGTTACTAGAATTATCGACTCAACTAGTTGCTAAAGGTGTAATGGTCCAACACGTACTAGGCTTCCAATCAAAAAATGCAGTTTTTCTAGAAGAAGAGTTCTCTGCATTAGGTAAGACGATTATCACAACAGATGATGGCTCTTACGGGTATAAAGGATTTGTAACAGATGCAATCAAGGATTATGACTTGCAATTTGACACCATGTTTACATGTGGTCCAACTCCTATGCTGAAAGCACTTGAAAAGCTTCATGCACATAAACCATTATTTTTATCTCTTGAAGAAAGAATGGGCTGTGGCATTGGTGCTTGTTTTGCATGCGTATGTCACACTGGTGATGATCCAACTGGTACAAGCTATAAAAAAGTATGTAGTGATGGTCCTGTGTTTAAGGCCGGAGAGGTGGTTTTATAATCATGTTACAACTTAACATACCAGGTTTAACACTTAAAAACCCGATTATGCCAGCATCCGGTTGCTTTGGCTTTGGTCGAGAATATGGCAACCTATATGATTTAAGTCAGCTTGGTGCAATCATGATTAAAGCGAGCACTCAAGAACCGCGTTTTGGAAATCCAACACCGCGTGTTGCAGAAACGGAAGCAGGAATGCTTAATGCAATCGGCTTACAAAACCCAGGCGTTGAAAAGGTAGTCTCAGAAGAGCTTGTATGGCTTGAACAACATGATGTACCAATTATCGCAAACGTCGCTGGTTCTCAAATTGAAGATTATGTGTATGTGGCTGAAAAAATTAGTCAGTCGAAAAATGTACATGCACTTGAATTAAATATTTCATGCCCAAATGTTAAAACAGGTGGAATTGCGTTTGGTACCATTCCAGAAGTCGCTGCCCAATTAACAAAAGCAGTTAAAGAGGTCTCTGCTGTACCTGTGTATGTTAAACTTTCACCAAATGTTGCAAATATCGTTGATATGGCAAAAGCAATTGAACAAGCAGGTGCTGATGGTTTAACGATGATTAATACCTTGATCGGTATGAGAATTGACTTAAAAACAGCTAAACCTGTCATTGCAAACAAAACAGGTGGTTTGTCAGGTCCTGCCATTAAACCTGTTGCGATCAGAATGATCTATGAAGTAAGTCAAGCTGTAAACATCCCGATCATTGGTATGGGAGGCGTTCAAAACGTTGACGATGTGATCGAATTTTTATATGCTGGTGCAAGTGCAGTGGCAGTTGGAACAGCGAACTTTGTGAACCCATTTGTGTGTCCAGAAATAATAAGTCAACTACCTGGCAAATTAAAAGAGCTAGGTTTTGAGCATGTAACGGAATGTATCGGAAGGAGCTGGAAATAATGATACAAAGACCTCTCATTATTGCCCTTGATTTCAAGGATCGCACAGAAGTAGACGGATTTTTGAATCATTTTCATGATGAAAAGCTTTTCGTGAAAGTTGGAATGGAGCTTTTTTATCAAGAAGGTCCTTCGATCATTTCACATATTAAACAACGTGGTCATGATATTTTCTTAGATTTAAAGCTACATGATATTCCAAACACAGTAAAACAAGCAATGCGTGGCTTAGCTAGGCTTGATGTGGATCTTGTCAATGTACATGCAGCAGGTGGTAAAAAGATGATGGAAGCAGCGATTGAAGGCTTAGAAGCTGGAACATCAGACGGAAAACAGCGTCCAGTTTGTATTGCTGTTACACAACTAACAAGCACGTCACAGACAATGGTCCAAAAAGAACTGTTAATTAATGAAAACATTGATAATGTTGTGCTCCATTATGCAAAAATGGCAAAAGAAAGTGGCCTAGATGGTGTCGTTTGTTCAACACATGAGGTTGAAGTATTAAATGAAAAGCTCGGTTCTTCATTCATAACAGTAACACCTGGGATCCGTATGAAAGAGGATTCTGCAGATGATCAAACGAGAATCGCGACACCAGATCAAGCACGACGTCTTGGCTCTACAGCTATCGTAGTAGGTAGAAGTATAACGAAACAAACGAATCCATATGAAGCGTATATAAACGTAAAAAAAGCATGGGAGGAAATAGAGTAATGAAACAAACAATTGCAAAACACCTATTAGAAATCAAGGCCGTCTATCTCCAACCAAATGAACCTTTTACATGGTCTAGTGGCATGAAATCACCAATCTATTGTGATAATCGTTTAACATTATCTTTTCCTGAAATACGTACACAAATTGCTGAAGGTCTTTCAAGTTTAATAAAAGAACATTTCTCAGAGGTAGATGTTATTGCTGGTACAGCTACTGCAGGAATTCCACATGCTGCTTGGGTGAGCGACAAATTAAACTTACCAATGTGCTATGTAAGAAGCAAAGCAAAAGGACACGGTAAAGGTAATCAAATTGAAGGTCAAGTAAAAGAAAACCAAAAAGTTGTCGTTATTGAAGATCTTATCTCAACTGGAGGAAGTGCTATTACCGCAGTAGATGCGCTTCGTGCTTCAGGTTGTGAAGTACTAGGGATTGTTTCGATATTCACTTACGGACTTGCTGTTGGTGAAGAAAAGCTTACAGAGGCGAATGTTGAAGTTAGGTCCTTATGTGATTATGACACACTTGTTGAAGTTGCCGCTCAAGAGGGTTATGTAAGTGAACACGACCTTAACAAGCTAAAAATGTGGAGAGAAAATCCATCATCAGAGGCTTGGTTAGAAAACTAGGGATCAAAATCTTAGTTATTTCATTTAGCTAGGAGCAAATTTTACATATTAGTAAAGAAGCTATTTTTTAGAAGTAGTTAGGAATTGGCGTTGTATTATTCATTATTTATATTCTAAGGATGATAGTATAAAAAAACTAAGGCTTTCGCTATTAGGACTTTGCGAAAGCCTTAGTTTTTCTAATGTTCTTAACCTTTTAAATTCGCGGGATAAGTAAATAACAAAAATGTTTTCCTATTTATTTTTTTCCTAACATAAATTTAAGATTCCTTTTAATAAGCTAAAGTAAAAGGAATTTTCATTTAGGAGGAAATTTATGGGATACTACATTTCGGTTGAACATAACGTGAATATTTTCGTTGAAGATTTAGACCCTGGACATGGCAAACCTATTTTATTTTTACATGGTTGGCCTGCCAATCATAAAATGTTCGAATATCAATTTAATCAATTTCCGAAAATGGGTTACAGGTGTATAGGGATCGATTATCGTGGATTTGGGAAATCGGATCGCCCATGGAAAGGATATTCATATAATCGTATAGCAGATGACATCCGTATTGTGATCGATACCCTTAAACTAGAGAATGTTATTCTTGTAGCACATTCTATGGGTGGAGCAATCGCTATAAGGTATATGGCCCGCCATGCAGGGTACAAGATCTCTAAACTAGCCCTTCTCGGAGCAGCGGCTCCAGCATTCACCCAGCGCCCAGATTACCCGTATGGAAAAACGAAAGAGGAAGTAAATAAACTAATTGAAGAAACTTATACCGATCGACCGAAAATGCTGGAGGGCTTTGGAGATATCTTTTTCAAGACTTATTTATCTGAAAGTTTCAAAGAATGGTTCAATGGTCTCGGGATAGAGGCATCAGGCCATGCAACAGCAATGTGTGCTATTTCCTTACGGGATGAAGATTTACGACAAGATTTGTCTAAAATCAATGTTCCAACGGGGATTTTTCATGGAAAACATGATAAAGTTTGCCCATACGTATTTGCAGAATTATTGCATGCAGGTATAAAGGGATCGAAACTCATCCCATTTGAATATAGTGGTCATGGATTGTTTTATTGTGAGATGAAAAAATTCAATCGTGAGCTTGCTCGCTTTATCGGATAAACATAAGGTGATTAATTATTTACTTAAATATGTCTGTTTTCTTAAGCGAATGGATGGCAATTCTTCTATAAAGGAGTATTGCCTTTTCTTATTGATAAAGTATTGATGTATCTAGATTTTTTATCAATGTCTAAACTCCTGGAAATTCATACTCTACAACTAGTATAATATTAAGTTCAAACAAGCAATAAAAAAAATAAAGGAAGTGCTCAAATGAGAGTCCTTTCAAAAAATATGATTATTGATGAACTACGGTATTTAGAAAATTCAAAATGAGCAGAAGAAGTTGACTCTATCCTTCTACGTGCTGAAGCTGCCGGAGGTTTAATTCATTATCTGTAAACTGGAACTTTAAAGATCCAAATGGTGATCTCTGGGAAATCATGTGCTTTAAATAATCATAATAATTTGGCAGTCATTAATACAAACGAAGCCACTGCAACAGACAAAAAGCATCCTATATAAACCGGATAAAACCACTTTCCCGGAATGTTGATCTTTTCTAAAACGATCCACATTCCAATTCCAAGTATAGCAAATATATAGGAACTTTTTGTTGATTTTAACTCATATAGAATATGCTTGTTAGGCTTATACATAAATACATGTGCCATACAAAGACAAAATAGAAAAAATCCGCTAATCGATAAAAAAATATCTACTATATAGATCCACATACGATCACCTCTCTTAATTCAATCTATTAATACTACTAGTTTACGAGAAGTAAACTGAATTATTCTCTTTTGGTTTAAGAATAACTCGGTATCTATAAAACATTGAGAATGTATTTACTTTAGATCTTCTCATTAAAAAGTTAGAAAATTAATCTTTTTATAATACAAATCAAACCTATAAAGATTCATGTACGTTTTTCGTGTAAACTGTATATATATATCATGTAAAATAGTTGAAAAGTTGAATGAGGAATTATAAATTAAATGTCTAAATTATGAAGAATTTAGTAAAATGCAAATTTCAATATAAAAATTATTAATCCGATGGATAAAGTCGGGTTGACTTTTGAGGGAATTGTGTTAAAATTTTGAATCAATAGCATATTTCTTATTAAGAGTGGTGAAGGGAACTGGCCCTTTGAAGCCCAGCAACCTGCAAAATTGTAAGGTGCTAATTCCAGCCAAATCTATACCATTTTGGAAGATAAGGGTAGATCGTCCTTAAAAGTCTTTCAATTGGAAGGCTTTTTACCGATTTAATACCAAAAAGCAAATTTAAAATTTTAGGGGAGTTTGAAGGGAAGCAACGACCAGAGTAGTTGGCAATGTTTATCGATTTGTCAAAAAGAAAAAAGGGTGTATAATTCATACTGTAGCAGTTAGTTTTTGCGATTAATCCCGACTATTAACGTATGAATAAGTGGTTTTGGGAATCGAGTTAACAAGAATTTAATAGAGAGGTGAATATATTGCTAACTTATGAGAGTTGGACTAAATCGAGTGAGGATTTTATTGTAGATGATACGTATAAAGGTGCACTGAATGTTTTAAAATGGGCGTACGACCATTATGGGGAAGAAATTGTTTATGCGTGTAGCTTTGGAATTGAAGGGATTGTATTAATCGATTTAATTTCGAAGGTAAAGCCTGATGCGAAAATTGTTTTTCTTGATACAGATGTTCATTTTAAAGAAACGTATGAGCTAATTGATAAAGTCAAGGAGAAATATCCGTCACTGAATATTGAATTAAAAAAACCAAAGCTTACGTTAGAAGAGCAAGCGGAACAATTCGGTGATAAGCTTTGGGAAACGGCTCCAAATAAATGCTGTGATATCCGTAAAATTGCTCCATTAATCGAAACGTTACAAGGTCGTACAGCATGGATCTCTGGGCTAAGACGTGAACAATCTGAAACGAGAAAACACGTTAATTATATTAACAAGGATGAACGGTTTCATTCAGTAAAGGTTTGCCCACTTATTCATTGGACGTGGAAGGATGTCTGGAGATACGTTCATAAACAGGACTTAATCTACAATCCTTTACATGACAGAGGATATCCGAGCATCGGTTGTTTTCATTGCACAAAGCCTGCATTTGATGAAAATGATTTGAGATCTGGAAGATGGTCTGGGCAAGTGAAAACAGAATGTGGCCTCCATCAATAGGGGGAAATAATCTATGTTAGAGATAATTGCAATCGTCATCAGCTTCTTTTTCGCGATGAACATTGGCGCAAGTGGAGCGGCTGCTTCAATGGGAGTTGCATATGGCTCAGGGGCAATTTTACGCCCCAGAAATGCCCTTATTTTATGTGGAATAGGAGTTATATTGGGAGCAGTTATTGGCGGCGGAGAAGTTGTAAAAACGATAAGTTCAGGAATTATTCCAACGTCACTTATCTCAATTAAAATTGTTGTCATCATCCTCTTTTCAGCAACATTTTCGCTGTTTTTAGCAAATTTGTTAGGAATACCTCTTTCAACAAGTGAAGTAACGGTTGGTTCTGTAGTTGGTGTAGGTATTGCTTATCAAGCATTATATGTGAATTCGTTATTATATATTGTTATGTTTTGGATAATCACACCAATTGTAGCTTTTGGAATCGCATTTATTTTCATTAAAATAATACATTACTTTAAGTTAACAGAAAAGTATTCGTTTCAAGGAAAGGTTATCACATATCTTCTTATTTTAGCTGGCTTTTTCGAAGCATTTTCAGCAGGAATGAACAATGTAGCGAATGCTGTTGGACCTCTAGTAAGTGCTGGAATTCTCTCCGTTTCGAAGGGGACTTTGATCGGTGGTGCATTCGTCGCAATTGGTGCTCTTCTTTTAGGTCGTCGAGTACTTGAGACTAACGGCAAGAAGATTACAAGTTTTTCGAAAATTGAGGGAATACTAATTTCAGGTACTGGGGCAACACTCGTCATTATTGCATCCATTTTTGGTATCCCAGTTCCACTTACACAAATTACGACATCGTCGATATTAGGTATTGGAATCGCGAAAAATGGATCTAATGTGTTCCAACAAAAAATTGTAAAAAGCATGCTAATGGTTTGGTTGATTTCACCACTAGTATCACTAACAATGTCATACTTTTTAGTTAAGTTGTTAATTGAAAATGATTTATATACGATCTTTGTATTAGGTAGTCTGCTACTTGCAACAATTGGTGCACTTAGTTTAATTAGAGCAAGCAAACAAGAAAAACGCGCGGTACAAGAAGAGGGTGCGGGGATTTAATTATAATCCCCACTAAATATATTGACATTATTAGAATTGGAGGATTTTAAAATGAGCTTACTTCCACACGGAGGAACGTTAATTCAAAAATTATCTTTAGGAGCAAATGTTTCACATATTGAAAAGGAGATTGAACTGGATGCAATTTCGTTAAGTGACTTAGAACTAATTGCAATCGGTGGCTACAGTCCAATTGAAGGTTTTTTAACTCAAGAAGATTACGAGTCCGTTGTTGAAAATATGAAATTAAAAAATGGGTCAGTGTGGAGTATTCCTATCACATTGCCAGTAACAGAAGTTAAGGCTTCAACTCTAACGATTGGTGAAGTTGTTCGACTTGTAGCAGACAATGTTACATATGGCACAATCACAATTTCGGATATTTTTACACCGGATAAGCAAAAAGAGGCTGTAAATGTGTATCAAACAGATGATCTTGCACATCCTGGTGTTAAAAAAATGTTTGAACGCGGTAATGTGTATGTTGGTGGAGAAATCACACTCGTCCAACGTCTAGAAAAGAAATTTGCTAATTATTATTTAGATCCAATCGAATCAAGAGCGAAATTTGAAGAATTAAATTGGAAAACAATCGTTGGATTCCAAACTCGTAACCCAGTTCACCGTGCACATGAATATATTCAAAAAACTGCGCTTGAAACAGTTGACGGATTATTTTTAAATCCTTTAGTAGGAGAAACAAAATCGGATGATATTCCTGCACACATTCGAATGGAAAGCTATGAAGTATTGTTAGAAAACTATTATCCAAAAGATCGTGTTCATTTAGCTGTATTCCCTGCTGCGATGCGTTATGCGGGGCCACGTGAAGCGATCTTCCATGCAATGGTTCGTAAAAACTACGGTTGCACACATTTCATTGTTGGAAGAGACCATGCAGGTGTAGGCGATTATTATGGTACGTATGATGCACAGAAAATTTTCTCTAACTTTACATCTGATGAACTAGGAATCACACCTCTATTTTTTGAACATAGCTTTTTTTGCACTAAATGTGAAGCAATGGCATCTTCAAAGACGTGCCCACATGGTAAAGAAGACCGCGTGATTTTATCTGGTACAAAGGTTCGAGCAATGCTTCGTAACGGAGAATTACCACCAAGTACGTTTAGTCGTAAAGAAGTTGTAGAAGTATTAATTAAAGGAATGAAAGAAACCGTAAACGCATAAGGAGGATCACCAATGGCTAAGAATAATATAGTTTGGCATAATGCATCTGTTACAAAAGAAGAAAGAAGGCAGAAAAATAACTATCAAAGCTATGTGCTCTGGTTTACAGGACTTTCTGGATCTGGAAAATCAACTGTCGCAAATGCTTTAGCAAGATATTTGTTTGAAGCGAACATTCATACTTATGTGCTTGATGGAGATAACATCAGACATGGTTTAAATAAAGATTTAAGTTTTACCGATGAAGATCGTAAAGAAAACATCCGACGTATCGGCGAAGTATCAAAATTATTTGTTGATAGTGGTCAAATCGTGTTAACTGCTTTTATTTCACCGTTTCGTGAAGACAGACAGCAGGTAAGAGACATCCTTTCAGAGAATGAATTTTTTGAAGTATATGTGAGATGTTCATTAGATGAATGTGAAGTTCGTGATCCTAAAGGTCTATATAAAAAGGCGAGAAATAATGAAATAAAACATTTTACAGGAATTGATTCCCCATATGAGGAACCTGAAAACCCTGCTATAATTGTAGATACTGAAACTCAGACTGTTGAAGAATCTGTTAAACAAATAGTAGATTTCCTAGTCGATAAAGGGTTAATAAATGGAGGACTTTCCTAATGTCATACGAGAAAATATGGGCGAATAATGAAAAATTAAATAAAACTGAGCTAGCTAAGCTTGATAAAGATGGACTAGAAATCTTAAATGACATCCCAACATATGCCGAGAATGGATTTGATTCTATTCCAACAGATCAATGGGATCTATTTAAATGGGCTGGACTATATCTTCAACGTCCAAAAGAAGATGGCTATTTCATGATGAGGGTTAATATCCCTTCTGGAATCATTACACAAGATCAATTATTAACTCTTGCTGGAATTGCAAAAGATTATGGACGTGATGTGTTTGATATTACAACACGCCAAGCAATTCAATTTCATTGGTTAACGATTGAAAACATTCCTGACATTTTAGAGAGACTTGATCAAGTAGGATTATCATCTAAAGGTGCTTGTGGAGATATTACGAGAACAATTGTTGGAAACCCTATTACAGGTTTAGATCCAAATGAACTATTTGATACGTCTGGCATTGTAAAAGAAGTTTATGAATTCTTCCAAGGTAACTCAGATTTCTCTAATTTACCGAGAAAGTTCAAGATGTCAATTAGTACGAATCTTTACAATACTTCAAATGCTGAAATAAACTGTATTTCTTTTGTACCAGCACGTAAAGTTGTTGATGGAGAAGAAATCCTTGGTTTCCACCTAAAGGTCGGTGGTGGATTATCTGCTCGTCCAATGCTAGCTCAAGAAATTGATGTATTCATCAAACCTGAGGAAGTAAAACAAGTTGCTATAGCTGTTGCAACAATCTTTAGAGACTATGGTTACCGTGAAAAGCGCCATTTAGCTCGCTTAAAGTTCTTAATGGCTGATTGGGGACCAGAAAAATTTAAAGAAAAAATGCTTGAATACACTGGACCACTTCTTTCAAGTGGAATTGATGCTGCAAAAGGTTGGAACGCTGCTTATTTCTACGGTGTTCACCCGCAAAAACAAGAAGGTTTAAACTACGTTGGATTTAATGTTCCTGTAGGACGTCTACACACAGACGAAGTGTATGAGATTGCAAGGATTGCCAAACAATATGGTAACGGAGAAATTCGTACAAGTAACTCTCAAAACCTAATTATTCCAAATGTACCTTCTGAAAATATTGATGCTTTATTAGTCGAAGGACTTTTTGAAAGAATTACCGTTGAACCACGTTCTTTTATCGGTTATTCTGTTTCATGTACAGGTATTGAATACTGTAATTTAGCTCTTGTCGAAACAAAGGAAAGAATGAGAAGAGTTGCAGAAGCATTAGATGAAGAAATTGCATTAGATGTACCTGTAAGATTTCATATGGTAGGTTGTCCAAACTCTTGTGGACAAAGAGCAATTGCTGATATTGGTTTACAAGGTATTAAAATGAAAACAAAAGATAAAGGTATGATTGAAGCCTTTGAAATATATGTTGGCGGAACATTACTAGACGGTGGTAAATTCAACGAGAAGCTAAAAGGTAAAGTGGATGCGGAAGACTTAACACCAGTTCTTAAAGAGATCCTAGTATACTTTAAAGAAACAAAGAAAGCTGAAGAAACTTTCTTTGAATATGTTAATCGTGTAGGTACAGAGCATATACAACAGCGTTTAGATGAGGTCCTACAACCTGCATAGGAGGATCACATATGAATTTGTACCGTTTTGAAGTTACGACAGATCAGTTTGTTACAAAGGTTGTTATTGCAGCTACTTCTGATGAGCAAGCATTTGAACTAGTAGAAATAGAACTAGAAAAGTATTTTTTAGCATTGCCTGAAATTCGTGATATTTCCCTCTACGAGAAAAAGAAAATTCGTAGTGGAGCTGGCTTTGTTTTACATGAGCAAGAAACGATATTGGATTAAAGAAAGGGGGAGAAGTCGATGGCAAAGGTCTATTTAGTTGGAGCAGGCCCTGGTGACGCAGACTTATTAACGATTAAAGCACTAAAATGTATCCAAAAAGCCGATGTGATTCTTTATGATCGATTAGTGAATAAAGAAATTTTAAAGCATGCTAAATCAGATTGTGACCTTATTTATTGTGGAAAGCTACCAAACTATCACACAATGAAGCAAGAAACGATCAATCACTTTTTAGTGAAGTATGCAAAAAACGGTAAAGTCGTAACAAGGCTTAAAGGTGGAGATCCATTTGTGTTTGGCCGGGGTGGAGAAGAAGCTGAAGCCTTAGCTGTAAACAATATCCCCTTTGAAATTGTACCAGGTGTAACATCAGGAGTAGCAGCATCTGCATATGCTGGTATTCCTGTTACACATCGTGACTTGAGTGCCAGTGTTGCATTTGTAACAGGTCATCGAAGAGAAGGTGCTGACGAAGAGACAAAGTGGGAATCGTTAGCAAAGGGAATTGACACATTGGCAATCTATATGGGTGTAAGTAATTTACCTTATATTCAACAGCAGCTTGTCAAGTATGGTAAAGATCCCAATACTCCAGTGGCAGTCATTAATTGGGGAACAACAGATGTTCAGAGAACTGTTACCGGTACACTTGAGAATATCTATGACCGAGTGCTGCAACAAAATATCTCTAATCCAAGTATGATTATTGTCGGTGAGGTTGTAAGCTTAAGGGATAAACTTTGTTGGTATGAGGATATGCTGAATAAAAATGCTCAAAGCGAGGCACTATCATTATGAAGCAAGCCGTATTGTATGTTTGTCATGGTAGTCGTGTTCCAAAAGCCCGCGCGGAAGCGATACAATTTATCGAAAAAGTAAAGCCAAAGGTACAGGCCCCAATTCAAGAAGTGTGTTTTTTGGAATTAGCTGAACCATCGATAGAGGTTGGGTTTTCATTATGTGTGGACCAAGGAGCAACACATATTGCGGTAATCCCGTTGCTTCTTTTAACTGCAGCACATGCAAAAGTGGATATTCCAGAAGAGATTGCACATGTTATGGCGATGTATCCTGGGGTTACGGTAACATACGGTAGGCCTGTTGGTGTCGACAACAAGCTAGCAGATATGCTTGTAGATAAAATGAATGAAAATGCTGAAATTCAGCCTTCATCCATAGCGATCGTTGTTGGAAGAGGCAGCAGTGATATGGATGTTGTTCATGACTTGAATGAAATCTCATTTTTCCTTCAAGATAAATCTAATCTTAAACAAGTTCATACTTGCTTTTTAACGGCAGCAAGCCCAAGATTTGATCAAATGATAGAAGATATTTTCCATTCCAATGAACATTCGATTTACGTGATTCCTTATTTAATCTTTACTGGCTTATTAAAAAGAGAAATCGACCAAACCATTAAAAAGTATGATTGGGGAGATCGTCACATCGAGGTTTGCTCTTATCTTGGGCCTCATCCGATCTTACTTGATCTATTTTTAGAACGAGTAAATGAAGCCATTGATAACAAAAATGATGCATTTGCTTTTCATAGAGGGACCAATCATGCTTCCGTTACACATTAATGTGCAAGATAAAAATGTACTTGTCGTAGGTGGGGGCAAAATTGCTCTCAGACGACTGCGGCTTTTTTTAGAGGAAGGCGCAATCGTAACAGTTGTCAGTCCCGAGATTGTTTCGGAAATTGAGGAATTATCAAAACTGAAAAAACTGAACTGGTTAGAAAAAAAGGTAGAGTTAACAGATTTGGAACATGCTTTTATCATTATTGCTGCAACCAATGATTCTTCAATAAATGAATGGATCGCTGACAATGCTGGTGTTAATCAGCTTGTGAACGTTGCTAGTAACGCTGATAAAGGAAATGTCACAGTTCCAAAATCAATGAAAAAGGGCCGATTAACCTTATCTGTATCTACAAATGGAGCTAGCCCCAAACTAGCAAAGCAAATTTGTGAGCAGCTTTCTGATCAATTTGATGATCGCTTTATAGAAGAACTCGATCGTATGTATGAAAAACGCTCTGAAAAAAAACGAAGAGGCGAATGAACTCATTTTAGAGTCATTCGCCTTTTTAAAATGAGAAGTAAGGGCGAAATAGATGGTCAAAAGGATTCGCTAGAATAAAGCGGTTTTTTTTTAGATTTTTTAGTAGTCTCCTGAACAATGATGACAGCTAAAATAACCAAGAATATGCCAAAGTATTGCCAAACACTTAATCTTTCCTCAAATATAAGAAAACCGATTAAGGATGCTACTACTGGTTCAACTGTTGCAATAATTGAAGCTCGACTGGATTCTACTGCAGTCAACCCTTTTGTATACAAGAGAAAAGCTAACATTGTTGAAAGAAGACCAAGACCAATAATATACAACCAAGCCTCTAATCTGGAAAATAAATGAAGTGTTGTCCATAAGCCACTGAAGGGCGTAACAGCAATAGCCGCAAAAATAAAGGTATAAACAGTTACAGTTAAAGAGTCATATTTTACGAGTGCAAATTTACCGAATATACTGTAAAGTGCATAAAAAAATCCTGAACCAATACCTAGAATTAACCCATAGAAAGAGATAGATTCATTAGTGTCTGGCAAAACGCCTATAACAAATGCGCAACCTGCAAATGTTGTAACTAAAGCTAGAATCTTTCTTGGTGTTAGTAATTCTCTAAATAATATTCTTGAAAAAATCGTTACAAAAGCAGGAGCTGTATATAAAAGAATAGCAGCAATTGAAATAGAGGTTTCCTGAATGGCGTTAAATAAACACCAATTAAAAAGGACAATACTAAAAATTCCAGTGCCAATAAAATATTTACTATCTGAAACCTTAATTTTTAATGCCTTACGGTTTTTAAACAAGACATAAAATAATAGAAAAAAAGTTGTAGATAAAGCACGAACGGATACTACCTGAGTAGGGGTAAAGCCTAGTTCGTAAAGATATGTTACAAAAACACCAATAACTCCCCATAATGATGCACCAGTAACAATGTATAGATATGCTAATTTATTGTCCATAACTCTTCTCCTAAATTAAAAAATGTTAAACCTCATGATAACAGAGGAATAACAATTAGAAACAACAAAACACCATTTATTTTTTTAAATAGTGTTTTGTTTAAGCCCAGTTATCCCTTACGTAATCGAAAAACAGTATCCTCATTAGGTGTTACATAAACAGTTTGTTGATTGTCATAAATAACATAACCAGGCTTTGAACCGCTTGGTTTTTTGACATGTCTAATAGCTGTGAAATCTACCGGTACAGCACTTGAATTTTTTGCTTTACTGAAATATGCAGCGATATTTGCAGCTTCTAAGATTGTTTCTTCAGATGGATGTTTGCTTCGGATGACGACGTGAGAACCAGGAATATCTTTTGTGTGGAACCATACATCATCTCGTGCTGCCAGTTTATTTGTTAAATATTCATTTTGTTTATTATTTTTACCTACAACAATCTCAGTTCCATCACTTGAAACATAATGTTCTAGCATTGGTTTTAGAGGTTTTTTCTTTTTAATAGTTCGAGATTGTCTTTGCTTTAAGTAGCCGCCTTCCATTAATTCTTCACGTATTTCTCCGATATCTTTTGGCGAGGCAGACTCTATTTGTTGAATTAATCCTTCAAAATAATCAATCTCGTTTCGGGATAATGCTATTTGTTGCTGAACAACCTCAACTGAATTTTTCGCTTTTTGATATTTAGAAAAATACTTCTGGGCATTTTCTGATGGTGTTTTTTGAACGTCTAACGGAATTGTGATGATCCCGCTATTTTCATCATAATAATTGATGACTTCAGCAGTTTTATCACCTTTTTTTACAGCATATAAATTAGCTGTTAACAATTCACCATATAACTGAAATCGATTGGCTTTGTCAGCTTGATCTAAAGTTGCTTCTAATTTTTTAATTTTGTTTTCATTTTTCTTTTTTTCATTTACGATAAATCGTTCTAAATCATTTCCTTGCTGCTTCACACGGTCTCGTTCAGATTTCCCATAATAATAGCGATCCAATAATTCAGAAGTAGTCGAGAAGGTTTTTCGCTCACGACTATTCAAATGAGTAAGATTCATCATATAAAATAGTTCACGATTATCTTTATAGAAGATTTGTGGTTGGATATTATCTGTTCTTAGCTCATCTATCATAGATAAAAATGATTTTGGAACAGTTGTACGATTCACTAATCCGGCACGATGAACCACTTCTTTTGAAAATAGCGGCGAAATCCCAGCAAACTGCTGAACAAGCTGTTGATCAAGCTTACCTGAATTAAAATCTAGCTTTTTTAAGATTGTATCCTCGTCAGCTTCGAAAGGATTCACTTTTCCTTGTCCAGGAGGTAATACATAGGTATGGCCAGGAAGTACTGTTCTGTGGCGGTTAACAGCTGGTGATAAATGCTTAATACTGTCTAAGATCATATCACGTTCTTTATCTATGAGGATAATGTTACTGTGTCTCCCCATGATTTCAACCATTAAACGTTTTTCTGTTAAATCTCCGAGCTCATTTCGACTTTTAATGTCGATGACAATAATTCTTTCCATATCAAACTGTTCAATGTTTTCAATCACACCACCCTCTAGGTGCTTTCGCAATAGCATACAAAACATTGGGGGCTCACTCGGATTTTCATAGCTTTCGTTCGTTAAATGAATCCTTGCATAGCTTGGGTGTGCAGAAAGAAACAATCGATGATTTTTTCCTCCTGCTCTTATTTGAAAAATAAGGTCGTATTTATAAGGCTGATGAATTTTTGTAACCTTTCCGTTACGAAGTGCTTCTTTTAATTCTTTTGAAATTGTATATGTAAATAAACCATCGAATGACATGGCAAAAACTCCTTCTGTTAACAGACACCCTGGGTGTATGAATGTTAATGGATCTTTCCGTTTTTACTTTCACCTAATAATTCTATTCGTTCTTTCATTAGGATTCCAATTTAATAGGTTACCTACAAATCGGTAAGTTTTCTATCTGATTATAGCATGTTTTTGGACGAGGCTGAATAAGTTGTCTTATATAGCGAAACTTCCATCTGTGGAGTTTTCAACCAAGGTTAGGTGCACAATTCTGTTTTTACGGGGTAGTTATCCTCCTTATTAATAACTAGGATAGGGAGACTTAAGCAAGTCAATGAAGTAAGACTTGTAAAGCAGTTTTGCCGTATATCAGAAAGTAAAATTTTTTCTGTTTAAGGGGTGTGTAGGTAATTCATGAAATGGCATGAAATGAGATCAGAAGAAGTTATGAATTCAATTAATACAGATGTTGATTCAGGGCTAACAAGTAAGGAGGTACAAAAGAGGGAGCAAAAATTCGGATACAATGAATTAAAAGAAGCTGATCGACCTTCAGCTATATTAATATTTTTAAGTCAATTTAAGGACTTTATGGTGCTTGTGTTATTAGCTGCAACCTTAATCTCCGGTTTATTAGGGGAATATGTTGATGCCATCGCGATAATTGCGATTGTTATTGTTAACGGTGTTTTAGGTTTTTTTCAAGAAAGAAGAGCAGAAAGATCACTAGAAGCATTAAAGGGGCTTTCTGCGCCACAAGTCATTGCTTTAAGAGACGGAGAATGGGAAAAAATCCCCTCTAAGGAGCTTGTTCCTGGCGATGTCGTAAAATTCACAAGTGGTGACCGTATCGGCGCTGATATGCGATTAATTGAAACAAAAAGCTTAGAGATTGAAGAATCCGCTCTTACCGGTGAATCTCTTCCTGTGCAAAAATCCACTCAGCCAATTGCTGGTCCAGAAGTTGGACTAGGCGATTTAACCAACATGGTCTTCATGGGAACGTTAGTAACAAGAGGATCTGGTATTGGTATTGTTGTCGGTACAGGTATGAACACAGCAATGGGGCAAATAGCTGATCTTCTTCAAAATGCTGAAACAATGGATACACCACTGCAGCGCCGTTTAGAGCAACTTGGGAAAATTTTGATCGTTGTGGCTCTTTTATTAACGGTATTGGTTGTAGGGGTCGGAGTTTTACAAGGGCATGACCTTTACAATATGTTCTTAGCAGGAGTGTCTTTAGCTGTTGCTGCAATACCTGAAGGGTTACCTGCAATTGTTACTGTTGCATTGTCACTCGGTGTGCAGCGAATGATTAAACAAAAATCGATTGTTCGTAAATTACCTGCAGTTGAAACATTAGGTTGTGCCTCGGTCATATGTTCAGACAAAACAGGGACAATGACGCAAAATAAAATGACCGTTACACATGTATGGTCAGGAGATAAATTATGGAGCGTAAGTGGTACTGGCTACCATCCACATGGGGAGTTTGCTTATCAAGATAAAGTGATCGATGTTACAAAAACAAAAACACTTCAGCAAATCTTAACGTTTGGTTCATTGTGTAATAGTGCCTCAATTGTTGATCGAGAAGGCCAATTTTATTTAGATGGTGATCCAACAGAGGGTGCACTTTTAGTAGCTGCTATGAAGGCAGGGCTTAAAAAAGAAGCATTACTAAGAAATTTTGAAGTTGTTGAAGAGTTTCCATTTGATTCTACAAGAAAAATGATGAGTGTCATTGTTAAGGATAAAGCGGGTAAACGCTTTGTTGTTACGAAAGGTGCCCCTGATGTACTACTTGGAGTTTCGAAGCATATTTTATGGAATGAAAGACAAGAAGGATTAATCAGTGATTATGAAGCAAAGGTGAAAGTCGCCATTGAATCACTTGCATCTCAAGCTCTGCGTACAATCGCGATTGCCTTTAAGCCTTTACAGACGACAGATAAAATTACTACTAGCTTCGAAGCTGAAAAGGATTTAGTTTTTATTGGATTACAAGGAATGATCGATCCACCACGTCCTGAGGTTAAACAAGCTGTAAAAGAGTGTCGTGATGCAGGGATTAAGACAGTCATGATTACTGGAGATCATGTTATTACTGCTAGGGCAATTGCGCAACAGTTAAATATTTTACCGACAAATGGAAAAGTGATGGAGGGTAAGGACTTATCTTTACTTTCTGTTGAAGAGCTAGAGGAAATTGTTGATGATGTGTATGTGTTTGCAAGGGTTTCACCAGAACACAAGTTAAAAATTGTCAAGGCTCTACAAAACCGCGGACATATCGTTGCCATGACAGGTGATGGAGTCAATGATGCTCCGGCCATAAAAGCGGCTGATATTGGTATCTCGATGGGGATTACTGGTACGGATGTTGCGAAGGAAGCTTCTTCACTCGTATTAGTGGATGATAATTTTGCGACAATTAAGTCAGCTATTAAAGAAGGAAGAAATATATACGAAAACATTCGAAAGTTCATTCGTTACCTACTTGCTTCAAATGTGGGTGAAATTCTCGTTATGCTTTTTGCCATGCTACTTGGATTACCTTTACCACTTGTACCCATCCAAATTCTTTGGGTAAATCTTGTGACAGATGGTTTACCTGCGATGGCCCTTGGTTTAGATCAGCCTGAAGGAGATCTAATGAAACGGAAGCCACGCCATCCGAAAGAAGGGGTTTTTGCCAGAGGACTAGGTTGGAAGGTTATATCTCGCGGATTTTTAATTGGTATAGCTACTCTAGCGGCATTCATGATTGTTTATTATCGAAATCAAGAGGATCTTGCTTATGCACAAACAATTGCGTTCGCGACATTGGTTATGGCGCAACTTATCCATGTATTTGATTGTCGAAGTGAAAAATCAATTTTTGAACGAAACCCATTTGAAAATCTGTATTTGATTGGTGCTGTGATCTCGTCTATCTTGTTGATGCTTGTTGTCATCTATTATCCACCGCTACAACCTATTTTCCACACGATTCCGATTTTACTAAGAGATTGGTTATTAGTATTAGGATTATCAGCAATCCCAACTTTTTTACTAGCAGGATCACTTTTAACAAGAAAATCAGTGTAGACTATGATATAATCCTAAAGGGGGTGACCCAAAAAGTCATCCCCTTTGCTTGTTGGTTAAAGAACATGATATTTTATTAAGAGAAGCTATATATGGATTATATAAAAAAAGTATACATTTTTTACTTAGTGTTGGTGTCTAGCTCTAGCAGTCCGAATTTGTAAAAATTCGGATGCCTAGCCCCGAAGCACAGGACGTGCAAGTGCCGACATGGTGATTAACGTCGCGTTTTTGACTGCCTCGAGGGATAAAACAAAACCCTTTTTCCTGGGGCATGAGCCACTCATGAATTGATGGTAAAGAACACCTTCTATTCATGAGATTCATATTTGCCCGAAGCTGGTCATGATACTTGAGCTTTTCTAATTTCACATAAGATAACGTCACACAACCAATAAGCTTGTAGGAAGAAAGTGATGTGATACATAGTGGTAGTAAGTATGACTGGATTTGGTCGTGCGAGTGGTCAAGTAGACTCATGTTTATTAACAGTTGAAATGAAGTCAGTGAACCACCGATTTTTAGAAATTACTCTAAAAATGCCAAAACAGTTCATGAGTATTGAAGATAAAATGAAAAAACTCATCTCCCAATCAGTAAGTAGGGGGCGGATTGAGGTATATGTCAATCAAGAGGGAGAGTCTCTAGTCGATAAAGACATTTATATAGATTGGGATTTATTGACACAATACGTTAACTCACTTCACCAAATGAAGGAGCACTTCTCTCTAAGTGACGAAGTTACACTTGATCATATTTTAGCATTGGGTGAAGGTATTGACATACGTGAAAAGTCGGTTTCAAGTAAAGATGTGGAAAAAGAACTATTACATATTGTAAAGTCTGCTGCATGGCAATTGTCGGAAATGAGAAAAGCAGAAGGTGAGCAATTAGCTCTTGATTTAAAACTAAGACTAGAAGATTTGACTAAAATAACGGTAGAGCTTGAAAAAACTGCGCCAACTGTTGCCCGGCAATACCGTGATCGACTAGAAAAACGGGTTTCAGAATTTGTCACTGGCAAGATTGATGAGAATCGGATTTTAACAGAGGTGGCGCTATTTGCTGATAAAGCAGACATAAGCGAAGAGTTAACAAGAATACAGAGCCATATTCATCAGTTTGGGGAAACATTACAAACTAGTGGGACGATCGGACGAAAGCTAGATTTCCTTGTTCAGGAGCTAAATAGAGAAGCCAATACAATTGGTTCGAAAGCAAATGATGGACACATTGCAAAAAATGTTGTCGAATTAAAAAGTATCATTGAAAAATTAAAGGAACAAGTTCAAAATATTGAATAGGTAAACGAACCATTGATTATAAAAGGGCTTATAAGGCAAAAATAGTTTTGTCCTTTACTAGGGGGAGCATACGTATGAGCATTAAACTAATCAATATCGGGTTTGGCAACATAGTATCGGCCAACCGTATCATTTCAATTGTTAGTCCTGAATCAGCTCCAATTAAGAGGATTATTCAAGACGCAAGAGACAGAGGCATGTTAATAGACGCTACATATGGCCGTCGTACAAGAGCAGTTGTTATTATGGATAGTGATCATATTATCCTTTCAGCTGTACAGCCTGAAACAGTTGCTCAAAGGCTTTCAAATAAAGATGAGCTATCAGACGAAGGGTAGGGAATAGAAGCATTGATAAAAGAAAGAGGATTATTAATCGTCCTATCAGGACCTTCTGGAGTAGGAAAAGGAACGGTTAGAAAAGAATTATTTTCACAAGAAGATACAGCATTTGAATATTCAATTTCAATGACAACTAGAAAACCACGAGAAGGAGAAGTTGATGGAGTCGACTATTTCTTTAAATCTCGAGAAGATTTTGAAGAACTGATTTCTCAAAACAAACTTCTAGAGTGGGCTGAATATGTAGGTAATTATTATGGTACACCTGTTGATTATGTAGAAAAAACATTAAGTGAAGGAAAAGATGTTTTTCTTGAAATTGAAGTACAAGGTGCAATACAAGTACGCAATACATTCCCTGAAGGTCTTTTTATTTTCCTAAGTCCTCCTAGCTTAAATGAGCTTAAAAATCGAATCGTAACGAGAGGAACGGAGTCTGAAGAGCTAATCAATAACCGTATGAAAGTTGCAAAAGAAGAAATTGTCATGATGGATGCTTATGATTACGTTGTCGAAAACGATAGTGTACATTTAGCTTGTGAGCGTATTAAAGCGATTGTGACAGCAGAGCATTGTCGACGTGAACGAGTAGCTCCACGCTATAAAAAAATTCTGGAGGTTGAATAATATGTTATATCCATCTATTGATGTTTTAATGAATAAATTAGATTCAAAATATACACTGGTAACCGTTGCTGCAAAACGTGCACGTGAAATGCAGGAGCAAAATGATCAACAAATTGCTAAACCAGTATCATTTAAATATGTAGGTAAAGCGCTAGAAGAAATTAATTCTGGTCTTCTAAATTATCAAAGAGCAGATAAATAATGTTAAAATAACAACCTAGGTGATAGGTTGTTATTTTTTTCAAAATAACAAAAAAGTATTACTATTAAAAGTAGTGTAGGTGTCTAGCTCCAGCAGTCCAACTTTGTGAAAAGTCGGATGCCTCGCACCTCTAGGGTCTGCCACTCATGAATTCAAGGCAAAGAATGCCTTCTATTCATGAGCGTCTTAATTGCCCGAGGCTGAACAAGGCGCTTGCGCTTTTCTAAATGGTACAATATACATAAAACAAGATTTTTCAAAGTGGGTGGAGAGTATGATATCTGGAAAGAAAATATTATTATGTGTTAGCGGCGGAATTGCGGTATACAAAGCCGCAGCTTTAACAAGCAAATTAGTACAATCAGGTGCAGAAGTAAAGGTGATTATGAGTGATTCAGCAAGAGAATTTGTTTCACCTTTAACCTTCCAAGCTCTTTCACGTAATGATGTTTTTTACAATACATTTGATGAGAAGAATCCAAAAGTGATTGCACACATTGATTTGGCTGATTGGGCAGATCTAGTTCTTGTTGCACCAGCAACGGCTAACATAATCGGAAAGCTAGCCAATGGTATAGCAGATAGTATGCTTACGACTACGCTCCTTGCGACAACTTCGCAGGTTTGGATTGCTCCGGCAATGAATGTACATATGTATGATCATCCAGCTGTAAAGAAAAATATTCAAACACTATATGATTACGGATATCAGTTTATAGAGCCTAGTGAAGGCTTTTTAGCTTGTGGCTATGTTGGAAAAGGAAGACTGGAAGAGCCAGAAAAAATTGTTGACTTGCTTAACAGACACTTTGAAAAAATAGAAATAGGTCAACCGCTTAGCGATGTAAATATGTTAATTACAGCAGGTCCAACTAGAGAAAAAATCGATCCTGTTCGATATTTTACGAATCATTCATCTGGGAAAATGGGGTACGCAATTGCGGAGGTAGCTGCAAAATTAGGTGCCAGGGTGACATTAATTACAGGACCTACAACACTTACGCCACCTGAGTTTGTCAAAACCATTTTTATAGAATCAGCACAAGAAATGTATGAAAGCGTAATGGAACATTACCCACAAACTGATGTTGTAATTAAATCGGCTGCAGTAGCGGATTACCGCCCAATTAATACGTTTGATCACAAGATTAAAAAACAAAATGGTGCCCTTCATGTTGAGATGGAGCGAACAACTGATATTTTAAAGGAACTAGGTAATTTGAAAGAACATCAGCTTTTAGTAGGGTTCGCCGCTGAAACAAACAATGTTGAAGAATATGCGAAGAAAAAGCTAGAAACGAAAAACTTAGATTTAATTGTCGCCAATAACGTTACCTCAAAAGGAGCGGGATTTGGAACTGATACAAATATAGTAACAATTTATGATCGCAACCTAGATAAGGTTGAGTTACCACTAATGTCAAAGCATGAAGTAGCTAAAAAGCTGTTAGACAAAGTACATTTGCTTGTAAAGGGAGCAAGATAAATGAAATATGCGAGTGTCATCGTTGATGTTCCAGCCATGCAAACAGATCGAGCTTTTGAATATAAAATTCCAGACGAGTGGCAAGAGTTAATTACACCTGGTATGAGAGTTATTGTGCCATTCGGTCCTAGAAAAATTCAAGGTTTTGTTGTCGAGACAAAAAATCAATCTGAATTCAAACGATTAAAATCTATATTGGAATTACTAGATTTGACTCCATGTTTAACGAAAGAGCTTTTATTATTAGGACATTGGCTAACTGAGAAAACACTATGTTTTAAAATATCAGCCTTTCAAGTTATGCTACCTGCAGCAATGAAGGCGAAATACGAAAAGGTATTAGCTCTAACTGCAGATCATCAAGCAAAGATATCAGAGCAAGTTCGGCCATTTTTTCAAAAGAATAGCCAGGTGGATTTAAAAGAGATTGAACAATCAGTTTCTCTTAAAGTTATTCAAAAGGAAATTGAGCAAGGCCATTTAGAGGTTATATATAAAGTGAAGCAAAAAACGAACAAAAAGACGATCAAAATTATTAAACGAAATCAATCGTTTGCGCAACTAGCAGTGCTAATTGATCAGCTACCAGCTAATGCAAAAAAACAAATCGAAATCATAACCTTTCTTATAACGAATCAAGTAAGTGAATTACCGTTACAGGACTTACTAATAGAGGCAAACACATCAGATGCCTCTGTAAAAGCACTTATATCAAAAGGGATCTTAGTTGAAGAAATAAAAGAGGTGTACCGCGATCCCTATCAAGATAGAAATTTCGAGAAAACATTACCATTACAGTTAAATAGTGAACAACAACAGGCAATGACGCCTATTTTAACATCCATTAAGGAAAATATGCATGACGTTTTTCTAATGTATGGGGTAACAGGAAGCGGAAAGACAGAGGTATATCTTCAGTCTATTGAAGAAGTGTTAAATAACGGAAAAGAAGCAATTGTCCTCGTTCCTGAGATCTCGCTTACTCCTCAAATGGTCCATCGTTTTAAAGGTCGCTTTGGCTCTAAAGTGGCTGTCCTTCATAGTGGACTTTCTACTGGTGAAAAATATGATGAATGGCGAAAAATTCAGCGTAAAGAGGTACAGCTTGTAGTTGGGGCAAGATCAGCTATCTTTGCTCCATTCGAAAATCTAGGAATGATTATTATCGATGAAGAGCATGAGTCTAGTTATAAACAAGAGGAAAACCCGCGTTATCATGCTCGTGATGTAGCCATTTATCGAGCAAAGCTTCATAAATGTCCTGTTGTACTAGGAAGTGCAACACCAACCTTAGAATCGTTTGCACGATCTCAAAAAGGAGTTTACAAGCTACTCACCTTAAAAGAGCGTGTGAATAAACGATCAATGCCTAGTGTTAATATTGTTGATATGAGAGACGAATTAAGAAATGGTAACAGGTCAATGTTTTCTAACGCCTTAATTGAGAAATTAACCGAAAGGCTGGACAAAGGAGAACAATCGGTTTTATTCCTAAATAAAAGAGGTTATTCTTCGTTTGTCATATGCCGTGATTGTGGATATGTCATTCAATGTCCTCACTGTGATATTTCTTTAACATACCATCGTCATGGTCAACAGCTAAAATGTCACTATTGTGGACATGAAGAACATATGCCGAATGTTTGTCCAGAATGTCAAAGTGAACATATCCGCTTTTTTGGAACTGGTACTCAACGAGTAGAAGAAGAATTAGTTAAGGTTTTACCACACTCTCGAATCATTCGAATGGATGTTGATACAACAGGAAGAAAAGGTTCACATGAAAAGCTGTTAACCAAGTTCGGTAATAAAGAAGCTGACATCTTATTAGGAACACAGATGATTGCAAAGGGTCTTGATTTTCCAGATGTGACACTTGTAGGAGTCCTAAGCGCTGATACAATGCTACATTTGCCAGATTTTCGTGCTGCTGAAAAAACATTTCAGCTGCTAACCCAGGTAAGTGGAAGAGCAGGGAGACATGAGCTACCAGGTGAAGTTATCATACAAACGTACACTCCTGAGCATTATAGCATTCAATTAGCAAGCCAATATGATTATAACTCGTTTTATGAACAAGAAATGCATACCCGTAAAAACCATGCTTATCCACCTTATTACTACTTAACACTTCTTACAGTCTCACATCCTGAAATAACGAAGGTTGTATCGGTGACAGAGAAAATTGTCCAGTTTTTAAGAAGAAATGTTGAAAATGAAACGAAAATACTTGGTCCAGTAGCTTCACCAATCCCACGGATCAAAGATAGATATCGATACCAATGCATGGTAAAATACAAGCGGGAAAAGAACTTATATGAAACATTAAGAAAAATCATTGAACACTTTCAGGCAGAGATAAGTTCAGACGATTTAATAATATCAATTGATTTAAGTCCTAACACGATGATGTAGTATTTTTTTAAAAGAGCACTGGCTTAAGAGTAGTATACTGACCTAGTTTAATATCTAGCTTCAGCGCCTAGCTCCGAAGCAAAGGACGTGCAAGTGCAGTCGAGAGATGAGGCCGTCGCATTCTTGACTGCCTCTAGTCATAAGCCACTCATGAATTGAAGTAAAGAACACCTTTTATTCATGATCGACTTATGCTTATCGGAGCTGGACAAGGCGCTTACGCTTTTAATGTTTGGAGGAGTTTTTTTTGGCAGTTAAACCAATCGTTATGTTTCCGGCAGATGTTTTAGAGAAACCTTGTGAAAGAGTGACTGTTTTTGATCGGAGGCTAACAAGGCTTTTAGTAGATATGTATGATACGATGATTGAAAATGATGGTGTTGGACTTGCAGCACCTCAAATCGGAATTTCACAGCAAATTGCGATCGTTGATATAGATGATTACCATGGAACAATTGAATTAATTAATCCGGTTATAGTAGAAGAACGTGGTGAACAAATTGGTCCTGAGGGCTGCTTGAGCTTTCCTGGTTTGTATGGAGAAGTTAGAAGAGCAAACTATATAAAGGTGCGAACCTTTAACCGAAAAGGGAAAGAGAAAATAATCGAAGCTGAAGGGTTTCTTGCTCGTGCGATTCAACATGAAATGGATCACCTTGAAGGTGTTTTATTTACATCAAAGGTAGAAAAATATTTAGATGAAAATGATTTAGAAAGTGCGGAAGGATGACTTGAATGACAAAAATCGTATTTATGGGGACGCCTGATTTTTCAGTACCAATTTTACGAAACCTTGTGAAAGAAGGTTATGAAATTGTCGGTGTCGTTACACAACCAGATCGACCAAAAGGACGAAAAAAAATCCTTACACCTCCACCTGTTAAAGAGGAAGCTTTGAAACACAATATTAAAGTGTTGCAGCCTGAGAAAATTCGTAATGAGGTTGAGGAAGTGCTTTCTCTTGAGCCAGACTTGATTGTAACTGCTGCTTTTGGACAAATATTACCAATAGAGCTACTTGAAGCACCTAAATATGGTTGTATAAATGTCCATGCTTCTCTTTTACCAGAATTAAGAGGGGGAGCACCAATTCATTATTCTATTCTTCAAGGGAAGGATAAAACAGGGGTCACAATTATGTATATGGCTGAAAAGCTTGATGCAGGTGATATTCTCACACAGGTAGAGGTTGAAATTGAGGAACGTGACACTGTTGGAACGCTGCACGACAAGCTTGGTGAAGCAGGGGTAAACCTATTGGCCGAAACCATACCTCAATTACTAGAAGGAAAGCTTACACCTCAAAAGCAGGATGATTCAAAAGCAACTTTTGCTTCTAATATTAAACGAGAACAGGAAAAAATAGATTGGACGAAAACTGGTGAAGAAATCTATAACCAAATTAGAGGCCTTAATCCTTGGCCTGTTGCTTTTACGACATACGAAAATCAACACATTAAGCTCTGGTGGAGCGAAAAAATGCCATGCAAAAACGATTCATCTCCTGGAACAATAATAGGAATTGACCAAGATGGTTTTGTTGTTGCAACAGGAAATAAAACAGCAATAAAAATCACTGAACTTCAACCATCAGGTAAAAAGAAGATGAGTGGCGACGACTTTTTGAGAGGTACTACAATTTCCGTTGGGAAAAAGTTAGGCGATGATGATGAAAAAACAAACTAATGTACGCGATGTAGCAGTAGAAACGTTATTACAAATTGAAAAAAATCAAGCATATAGTAATTTACTTCTAAATTCAATGATAAAAAAGCATCAAGTAAGTGAGAAAGATATAGGTTTACTTACAGAGATCGTATATGGAACGCTGCAAAGAAGAGAAACTCTCGACTATTTTTTAGCAGGTTTTTTAAAAAAGGCAAAAAAAATTGAAGCATGGGTTCAAATTTTACTACGCATCTCTATTTATCAAATGGTTTACCTTGATCGAGTTCCAGAAAGAGCTGTCTTGTTCGAAGCAGTAGAGATTGCAAAAAAAAGAGGTCATAAAGGGATTGCATCTTTTGTAAATGGTGTTTTAAGATCTATTCAACGAGAAGGTATTCCAGAATTAGATAACCTATTAGACCGTGTTGAAAGACTTTCCATTAAAACGAGTCATCCAAAATGGTTGGTAGAAAAATGGATAAAACAATTTGGTTATGAAGAGACAAATAAAATGTGTGAAGCAAATTTAATGCCACCATCTCAAACAGCACGTGTTAATCAAACGAAAACAACAGTTGATGAGCTTTTTCATGACTTAACAAATAAAGGGATAGCGGTAGAGCATGGTGAATTATCTGAAGATGCAATCAAAAGCATGAAGGGAAACCTTGCATTAACGAATGCTTTCTCAGAAGGCTTTCTTACGATCCAGGATGAAAGCTCCATGTTAGTTGCTAGAGTACTTAACCCACAAAGTGGTGAAATGGTATTAGATGCATGTGCAGCACCAGGTGGGAAATCCACACATATTGCAGAACGGATGAAAGGAACAGGTACTGTTCATTCAATAGATTTACACGAGCATAAAGTAAAGCTGATTAAACAGCAGGCAGATCGCTTAGATCTACAAAATATTATACCTGAAGCGTTAGATAGCCGAAAGGCTTCCGAGCGATTTGAAAAAGAAAGCTTTGATCGAATTTTGGTTGACGCACCATGCTCAGGATTTGGTGTTATTCGAAGGAAACCAGATATAAAATATACAAAAACTCAAGATGATGTTTTAAAGCTAGCTAAACTGCAGAACAATATTTTACAGGCGGTTGCCCCTTTATTAAAAAAAGATGGTGTGTTAGTTTATAGTACATGCACAATTGATCAAGAGGAAAACAGTGACGTCATTCATACGTTTTTAGAAAAACACCCAGAGTTTGAACGAGATGATACCGTAAAAGAGCGATTACCTGAAAAGCTTCATCGTTATTTTAACAATGGAGAAATTCAATTATTGCCACATTACTTTGGAACAGATGGTTTTTATATAGCATGTTTACGAAAGAAGGGTTAAAATTGGAACAAATGAAAGCAACAACGACGAAAACAGACAACGAAGAAAAGAAGAGCAATCCCTCCATCTACTCATTGGAGTTACATGAGTTAGAGGAATGGTTAAAGGATCACGGTGAAAAATCGTTCCGTGCGAATCAAATTTTTGAATGGTTATATACGAATCGAGCAACCAGCTTTGATGACATGTTAAATCTGTCTAAGACCTTAAGAACATTATTAAATGAAAACTTTACGTTAACAACGCTTAAAACATTGATTCAACAAACATCAAAAGACGGTACGATTAAGTTTCTTTTTGAACTTCATGACGGATATTCCATTGAAACAGTATTAATGAGACATGAATATGGCAATTCTGTATGTGTAACTACTCAAGTAGGCTGTCGTATAGGTTGTACGTTCTGTGCATCAACGTTAGGTGGTTTAAAAAGAAATTTAGAAGCAGGAGAAATCGTTGCTCAAGTCGTAAAAGTACAACAGGCACTTGATGAATTTGATGAGCGAGTAAGTCATGTTGTTATTATGGGGATTGGAGAGCCATTTGATAATTACGATGAAATGATGTCGTTCTTAAAAATTATTAATCATGATAAAGGCTTGAATATCGGTGCTCGTCATATTACCGTATCAACTAGCGGGATTATTCCAAAGATTTATAAGTTTGCTGATGAAAAGCTGCAAATCAATTTTGCTATATCCTTACATGCTGCGAACACGGAACTACGAACACAACTAATGCCAATTAACAAAGCATATAAACTACCTGATTTAATGGAAGCTGTAAAGTATTATGTTAATAAAACAGGTAGACGCGTTAGCTTTGAATATGGATTATTTGGTGGAGAGAATGATCAAGTTGAGCACGCAGATGAATTAGCAAGATTAGTAAAAGGCATAAAGTGTCACATTAATTTAATTCCTGTTAACTACGTACCAGAAAGAAACTATGTTCGTACACCAAAAGATCAAATTAAATTATTTGAAGATACGCTTAAAAAGCATGGTGTAAATGTAACAGTAAGAAGAGAACAAGGCCACGATATCGATGCAGCATGTGGACAACTACGAGCTAAGGAGCGTAAAGAGGAGACGAGGTGACCAAGGTGGAAACTTTCTATTTGTCAGATAGGGGAAAGGTTAGACAACATAATGAAGATTGTGTTGGTGTTTTTGAAAATGAAGCTGGTGTGTTAGCAATTGTCGCTGATGGAATGGGAGGTCATCTGGCTGGTGATGTTGCTAGTCAAATGACCATCTCGACATTCAAAACATTGTGGGAGCAAGTGACTCTCATCGATAGCCCTAAAGAGGCTGAAGCTTGGTTTACAGTAAAGGTTGCTGAAGTAAACAAAGCAATTTATGAACATTCATTAACTAATCCAGAGTGTCAAGGGATGGGAACAACTATAGTAGGAGCAATTATTACTTCAAGCTTCGCAACCATTGGTCATATTGGAGATAGTCGCTGTTACTTATTAAATAGCAGCGGCTATAAGCAAGTGACGCAAGATCATTCACTTGTTAATGAGTTAGTTCGATCAGGTCAAATTTCTAAAGAAGATGCTGAGCATCATCCTCGAAAAAATGTTCTTTTAAGAGCGTTAGGAACAGAACAAACAGTTGAACTTGATGTTTCTACTATTGAATTTGAAGGAGAAGATGTTCTTTTATTGTGTTCAGATGGTTTATCAAATAAAGTGTCTGATGAAACGATGAAAGAAGAACTTTCAAACAGTAATCCACTGTCAGAGAAAGCGAAAACACTTGTTCAATTTGCGAATGATAACGGGGGAGAAGATAATATATCCATTGTCATCGTAAAAAAGACGGCAAATTATGAATTAGGTGACGAGCCGTGCTAATAGGTAAAAGACTTAGTGGTCGTTATAAAATTCTAGAGGTTATTGGCGGAGGCGGAATGGCAAATGTCTATCTTGCCCGAGACATGATTCTAGAAAGAGAAGTTGCTATGAAAGTGTTGCGATTTGATTTTTCTAACGATGACGAATTTATTAAAAGATTTAGAAGAGAAGCTCAATCTGCAACAAGCTTGGCCCATCCAAATGTAGTAAGTATATATGATGTTGGAGAAGAAGACGGGATTTACTATATTGTTATGGAATATGTTGATGGTCAAACCTTAAAGCAATACATACAACAGTTTGCTCCAGTACACCCTAGGAAAGCGGTTAATATAATGGTGCAGATTGTAACAGCGATTCAACACGCTCATGATAATCAAATCGTCCATCGTGATATTAAACCACATAACATACTTATTGATCATCATGGAAATGTGAAGGTGACAGATTTTGGAATTGCGATGGCCCTTAGCTCAACGACAATCACCCAAACAAATTCTGTATTAGGATCTGTTCACTATTTATCACCAGAACAAGCAAGAGGTGGATTAGCGAATAAAAAATCAGATATCTATTCAATCGGAATCGTGTTATTTGAGCTTTTAACTGGACGATTGCCATTTGATGGTGAGTCAGCTATATCAATTGCTTTAAAGCATTTGCAATCTGAAACACCATCACCGAAAAGATGGAATCCAGATATCCCTCAAAGCTTAGAAAATATTATTTTAAAATCGACTGCTAAAGATCCTTTCCATCGCTATGAATCAGCAGAAGAAATGGAAAAGGATCTTGAATCAGCCTTTGATGTGAGTAGGTTAACCGAACCACGCTTTTTTATACCTGAAGATAACGAAGCAACAAAAGCAATACCAATTATCACAATCGAAAATCTTGAACAACATAAAATTGAAGACACGATTGTTCGTACCCCTGTAAACAATCAAAAAAATGATCAACAATCGACAGACTTAAAGCAAAACAAAAAGGCTATTAAGGATAAAAAACCAAGAAAAAGAAAAAGCAAGATTGCCGTCTTTATTATTACCACTTTTATATTATTAATAATAGCTGGAATAGCTGCTTTTACAATTATTCCATCTTTGCTTTTACCAAAGGATATTGAAGTCCCTGATGTTTCTGGAGAATCTTACGAAGAAGCCGTAAGCATCCTATTAGAAAAAGGCTTTGATGTAGGAGAACCAATACTTGTTTCACATGGAGAAGTTGAAGAAGGTTATGTTATAAAGACAGACCCAGCAGCTAATGAAATCACAAAAGAGGGCGCAACAATCACAATTTATGAAAGTACAGGAAAAGAAAAACTAGTGCTCGAGGATTACGTAGAGAAAAATATTGATCGTGTCAAAAAAATCCTTGAAATGAAGGGCTTCACAAATATTGAGGTCAAAGAGGAGTCACATGAATCTGCATTAGCCGGAACGATTTTGACACAATCTCCTGAAGTTGGAGATGAAGTGATCCTATCAGAGGATAAAATTGAATTTACTGTTAGTTCTGGACCAAAGCTTGTGAAAATTGAAAAATTAATAGGGAAAAGTAAGGTTCAGGTTGATGATTATGTAAGTTCAAACGGATTTAATTCTAATGTATCAGATGAGAATTCAGATAGTATCCCTAAGGGGCATCTTATCTCTCAATTTCCTGAACCAGGAAAAGAAGTTGTTCCGAACGATACGATACTACAGCTTGTATACTCCCTAGGTCCTGAAAAAGAACCACCAAAAACAGTAACAAAATCAGTTGAAATTCCATACGAGCCTGGGGAAGAAGGTCAAGAGCTTGAAGTCTCGATATTCATTGATGATTCAGAGCATTCGATTTCTGAAACATATGAAACATTTAAAATCACAAGCCCATTTGTTAAGACGTTGGAATTCACGATTGAACGAGGACAAAAAGCGTATTACCAAATTATCATTGATAATAAAGTTGTCACCTCTGAAACAATACCATACCCAGATGAATGAAGGAAATCTTACAACTGCCATCAGTAGAATGCACTGATGGTAAGTTGAACTTATCTGATTTCATATATAATGGAATGATAAAAAAGTAAGGTAATTACATTTTAGGGTATACCAAATTAATATAAATGACAAACTTTTACTATGGCATTTTTCAAAAACCAAAATTAGCTTTCAACTTTTGTTCAATTAAAGTAAGGACAAAAAATGATAAACACCATCAAGGAGGTTATTCATGCCACAAGGGAAAATTGTGAAAGCTCTTAGTGGTTTTTACTATGTGAAAGATCAAGAAAGATTTATACAATGCAGAGGCAGAGGTGTTTTTCGTAAAAATAAAATCACACCTCTAGTTGGTGATGAGGTTGAATACCAAGCTGACAATGATCAAGAGGGATATATTCTTGAGGTATTTGCCCGTAAAAATGAACTTGTAAGACCACCAATATGTAATGTTGACCAAGCGATCCTTGTTTTTTCAGCAGTTGAACCTGATTTTAGTACATCTCTTCTTGACCGCTTTCTCGTATTAATTGAAACGAATGACATTGAGCCTATCATTGTTATTAGTAAAATAGATCTTATACCATCTAATGATGTAAAAGAGAAAGTTTTGTCTTATGCAAAAGAGTACGAAAAAGCAGGATACAAAGTTTTATTAACCTCAACTATTGAGTCTACAGTTGTAAACGACCTTTTACCAATTCTTAATGATAAAATTTCAGTTTTTGCTGGACAATCTGGGGTTGGAAAGTCGTCGTTATTAAATGTATTACGACCAGATCTTGATTTAAAAACAGATGATATATCAACACATTTAGGGCGTGGTAAGCACACGACACGTCATGTAGAATTAATAGCAGTTGGCGCTGGCTATGTTGCAGATACACCAGGTTTTAGTTCGTTAGATTTTACTGGTATCGAGGTTGAAGAACTAACATATTGCTTTCCTGAAATGAGGGAAAGAAGTGGAAATTGTAAGTTTCGAGGGTGCACACATGTAAAGGAACCTAAGTGTGCAGTGAAGGAAGCTGTGGAAAATGGGGAAATTCCACAATACAGATATGAACATTACTTAACATTTGTAGAAGAAATCAAAGATAGAAAGCCGAGGTACTAAAAATGATTAAAATTGCTCCATCCATCCTATCGGCAAATTTTGCTAAATTGGGAGACGAGATTAAAGATGTAGAAAATGGAGGTGCCGATTATATTCATGTAGACGTAATGGATGGTCACTTTGTACCAAATATTACAATCGGACCTCTCATTGTTGAAGCTATTCGACCTGTTACAAAGCTACCTTTAGATGTTCATTTAATGATCGAGCAACCAGACAATTATATCAATGAGTTTGTGCGTGCAGGTGCAAATATTATCACTGTTCATGTGGAAGCATGTAAGCATCTTCATAGAACCATTCAATTAATTAAGTCAGAGGGTATTAAAGCAGGGGTTGTGTTAAATCCACATACACCAATCGAGTCAATACAGCATGTTCTCGAGGATATTGACATGGTTTTATTAATGACAGTTAATCCAGGCTTTGGGGGCCAAGCCTTTATTCCTCAGGTTTTACCAAAAATTAAACAGTTATCTGAGATAATAAAGGAAAAACAACTACCTATTGAGATAGAAGTTGATGGTGGAGTAAATGAAGAAACAGCTAAATTATGTGTTGAAGCAGGTGCTACAGTTCTTGTTGCAGGTTCAGCCATTTATAATAAAGCTGATCGTCGCCAGGCAATTCAAAACTTAAAACAAGCAATTCATTCATAAAACCGTGAACCATATTTTTAAAGAGTTCTGGCGCGTATATGTGTCAGAACTTTTTTCGTTTAGGAAATGATAACATTTTATATCACTTAAGGAGTAAATATGAAAACAATAGCACTTGTTGCAGGAGGCCCAAAAGAAAATCTCCCGCAGTTATTAGATTATCATCACAAAGATGTCATATGGGTTGGAATTGACAGAGGTGTTTTATATATACAAGAGTTAGGATTACCATTAGCGTATGCTTTTGGGGATTTTGATTCCATTTCGAAAGATGAGAAAAATAAA
Source organism: Bacillota bacterium (assembly GCA_051750265.1). Classification (GTDB taxonomy): domain Bacteria; phylum Bacillota; class Bacilli; order Bacillales; family Bacillaceae; genus Metabacillus. The sequence goes on from JBNJJO010000001.1 coordinate 481,455, forward strand.
TTAACCAAGATCTTCCCCAATCTCTCAATATATTCTGCTGAAAAAGATAAAACAGATACAGAGCTTGCTTTGGAATGGGCATTGCAGCAAAAATCAGAAACCATACAAATTTTTGGTGCCACTGGTGGGAGAATTGATCATATGCTTGGGAATATTCATCTCCTTGTGAAAACAACTACTGTCCTTTCAAATATTGAGATAATTGATATTCAAAATCATATCACGCTCTTCACTCCAGGTACATATACAATAAAGAAGCACAAGGATTGGAAATATATATCGTTTATTCCGATTAGTCATGAAGTGAAGGGGATTACGTTAGAGGGATTTAAATATCCTTTAAAAAATTGTCATATCAGCATCGGATCGACATTATGTATTAGTAATGAACTCATACATGAACTAGGTACTTTTTCTTTTCATGACGGCATAATATTAATGATAAGAAGCCGAGATTAAGCCTTGTGGATCCAAATAATAAGGTCTAGCGTCATTTTTTTTCACAGGTTGAATATAATGCTATAGAACTGATTTTATTTTTGTACTATCAGAAATTATATTCAAAGGATAATAGTATAAGAAAAACTAAGGCTTTCTCCATTAGTACTTGGCGACAAGCCAAGTTTTTCTAAAAAATTTGACGCTATTTGAACCTTTGAACGAGCTTAAAAAGCTAGTTTAATGATTTGGTTGAGGAGGGAAACAATGAAATTTTATACGATTAAGCTACCGAAGTTTTTAGGAGGAATTGTTCGAGCGATGCTCGGTTCGTTTAAAAAAGATTAAGAAAAAAGCACCGTTATTTTCGGTGCTTTTTTCTTAGCTTATGCGTTTTATATTTAATGAATATGAAACAAGCTGCTAACATAGCAACTAGGATAAGCTATCATTTCATGTTTTCTGCTATATAGAGAGAGCTTAAAATAAATTAAACTCGCTCAACTTTACCAGATCTTAAAGCGCGAGCAGATACATATACTTTTTTCGGTTTACCGTTAACTAAGATGCGAACTTTTTGAAGGTTTGCGCCCCAAGTACGTTTGTTAGCGTTCATCGCGTGTGAACGTGCATTTCCTGAGCGAGTTTTTTTACCAGTAATAACGCATTTACGTGCCATGCTATTCCCTCCTTACTACAAATACAAAAAAGCCTAACATATTTTACAATAGTCATGTACATAGCCATGAGATACTTTAATAATTTATCATAACTGTTTCCAGAATGCAATACTTCTACGGAAAGCTTTCAAGAATTTTTCCTTGACATGGTATTTTAGGTTGTATTGTTTACTACTCGGGATAGTAAAATTAAATAGCTTTTCATTCGTTTTGGTGTCTAGCTGCATCAGCCGACTTTGTCAAAAGTCGGATGCCTAGATGCCTAGTCCCTCGAGTCATAAGCCACTCCATAATTGAAGGCAAAGAACGCCTTCTATTATATATATGATTGTCTTATGCTTTTCGGGCTGGTCAAGGCGCTTCCGCTTTTCATTTGAACATGCTTATAGTAAAATAACTGTAGCCAATACGGACAATTCCAAAGGGGGAACGATCATGTCCATTGAATTAAAAACTAAGTACGGACAAATTGATATATCTAACGAGGTCATTGCAACTGTTGCCGGCGGTGCAGCGATTGACTGCTATGGTATTGTTGGAATGGCATCAAAGAATCAAATAAAAGACGGCCTTACGGAAATCCTAAGAAAAGAAAACTTTAGCAGAGGCGTAATTGTTCGCCAAGAAGACGACACAATGTATATTGATATGTTTATAATCGTCAGCTATGGTACGAAAATTTCTGAAGTTGCACATAACGTTCAAACAAAAGTTAAGTATACGTTAGATCAGACGGTAGGACTTGCTGTTGATTCTGTAAATATTTTTGTACAAGGTGTTCGTGTAGCGAACTCGTAATAAGGAGGAAATTACCTGTGTCAATTACAACCTTAGATGGTAAGCGTTTTGCAGAGATGATCTTGCAAGGTGCAAACCACCTATCGAATCATGCAAAATTAGTCGATGCACTAAACGTTTTTCCAGTTCCTGATGGTGACACTGGAACGAATATGAATTTATCGATGACATCAGGCGCAAAAGAAGTTCAAAGCAATACATCAAATCATATCGGCAAAGTTGGTAGTGCTCTTTCCAAAGGTCTATTAATGGGTGCTCGTGGAAACTCTGGTGTTATTCTTTCACAATTATTTAGAGGCTTCTCAAAGTCTATTGAATCGAAGTCAATGATTAACAGTGTAGAATTTGCAACTGCCCTCCAGGCTGGTGTAGATACTGCATATAAAGCAGTTATGAAGCCTGTTGAGGGTACAATATTAACTGTTGCAAAAGATGCTGCTAAAGCTGCTGTGCAAGCTGCAGAGAATGAAACTTCTATTGATAAACTAATGGAAGAGATTTTAAAAGAAGCGGAAGCATCATTAAAACGTACACCTGATCTTCTTCCTGTCTTAAAAGAAGTGGGTGTTGTGGATAGCGGCGGCCAAGGCCTAGTGTTTGTTTATGAAGGATTCTTAGCTGTATTAAAAGGAGAAAAGCTCTTTACATCAAATATGACTATACCTTCAATGGGTGATCTTGTAAATGCTGAACACCATAAAAGCGTACAAAGTCATATAAATACAGAAGACATCGAATTCGGGTATTGTACAGAATTTATGGTGCGTTTTGAAGATGGAAAGACACCTTACAACGAAGAAAAATTTAGAAATGATTTGAGTCAATTCGGAGATTCACTACTAGTTATCTCAGATGACGATCTTGCAAAAGTACATATACATGCAGAACATCCTGGTGAAGTTCTTTCATATGGTCAAAAATATGGTAATCTCATTCACATGAAGATTGAAAATATGCGGCAGCAGCATACAGATATCGTTGGTATAAAACCACAAGCTGCTCCACAAGTAGAAATGAAGAAAGAGATGGAGAAATATGGAATTGTGACAGTTACGATGGGCAAAGGTATTGCAGAACTATTTAGAAGCATTGGTGCTAATGAGGTGATCGAAGGTGGCCAAACGATGAATCCTAGTACGGAGGATATTGTTCGCGCCATTCAAGACGTGTATGCTGAAAATATTATTATCCTTCCAAATAATTCAAATATTGTCATGGCTGCCGAGCAAGCGGCTTCTGTTGTGGATGAAAATGTTATTGTCATTCCTTCTAAAACAGTTCCACAAGGAATGGCCGCCCTACTTGCATTTAACCCAACAGCAGATCCTAGTGATGTAGAAGCTCAAATGATAGATGCCTTAAGTAGTGTGAAAAGTGGTCAAATTACGTATGCTGTCCGTGATACGAATATTGATGGCCTAGATATTGCAAAAGGAGACTTCATGGGTATTTCAAATGGTAAGATCATAATCACTGATCGTGATCAACTATCTGCTTCGAAAAAACTTCTTTCTAAAATGGTTACTGAGGATGATGAAATAGTAACGATTATCCAAGGGGTGGATGCAAGTAATGAAGAAGTTGAGATACTTGCCCATTTTGTTGAAGAACAATTCGAAGACATCGAGGTTGAAATTCATAAAGGTGAACAGCCTTTATATTCTTATATTTTTTCAATTGAATAATAATAATAAACCGGCATCTAGACTAACCTAGCGAAATGAGACACTATAAAACACCTTCGAAATGGTACACTTAATAAAAGTGCTAATTCGGAGGTGTTTTTGCATGGGTAAAAACGTATATTCAAGTGAAACAAAGTGGGCTGTAGTTAAGGATAAGATGAGTGGCCAGTTCACAAATGAAGAAATTATGAAAATTATGTAATAAAGAATGTATCTCAAATTAAAACATGGATGAAATGGTACCGTGAAAATCAAGTACACAGATTTAATCAGCCCATAGGCAAACAGTACACTTATGGATATGGGCCTGATACACAGAGTGACGAGGAAAAGAAAGAACGTCAAATCACACATTTAAAACAGGAGAATGAAATCTTAAAAAAGTATTTGGAGATCGAAAAGGAGTTGAAAAAGAAGTAGTTCTCCAGTTAGTACAAAGATTACGTAAAAAATACACAGTTCCAACCATCTTGTCGGCTTTAAACGTCCCTAGAGCTACCTACTATCGTTGGGTATCACCAATGGAATTTGGTAGTATGGCAGCCTGAGAAGGTGTTTTATTCCTGTCTCAAATGACTATGTCAGTCTAATCTGCCGGGTTTTTTATTGTCTAGGAATTAATAAAATTCTAGAATTGTGGCTAGGCGCTCGATTTCAAGCGAAATTGAAAGGATATTCTTGCAAATACAATGCATGTACCGTCTGAAAGAAAATCTGTTAAACTAATAGTGTAGAACATCAATTAATACTTTGAATTAAATAGTATAAAGCCATATTTAAGATGAACAAACAATGCCTACTGCAATAAAAGAAACCGCACAAGGAGGGTTAGCTGCGACTCCAATCGGTCAAAAGTTAATGGCCAAATGGTTTGGGGATTCGCAAAATAAACGTGAAGAATAGATTAGTCGAGCCTATTTCAAATTTAAAGGGTGTTGGTGATGAAACGAAAGACCTATTTAATGAGGTGGGAATATATACAATTGAAGATCTTCTAGAGTATTTTCCATATCGATACGATGATAATAGCTTACGTGATTTAGCGGATGTAAAGCATGATGAGCGAGTAACTGTAGAGGGAAAGGTTCATAGTGAAGCTTCTCTTACGTATTTTGGTAAAAAACGTTCTCGCCTTACGTTTCGTCTCTTAGTTGGTAGATATTTACTTTCTGCGGTTTGTTTCAATCGTCCATATTATAAAAATAAGCTTTCGATCGATTCAACTGTGATAGTGACTGGTAAGTGGGATAAGCACCGACAAACAATTACCGTTCAAGAGCTATCATTTGGACCAAGGCAAACACTAACAGAGATTGAGCCTGTTTATTCTGTAAAAGGAAAGCTAACAATTAAAGGAATGAGAAAATTTATTTCTCTAGTTTTAAAGGAATATTTAGATGACGTTATGGAAATCCTTCCTTCAGAGCTTTTGCAAAAATATAAGCTGCAAACAAGAAAAGAAGCCCTAAAAACCATTCATCTACCAGATGGACAGGGTGATTTAAAGCAAGCGAGAAGGCGGTTTGTGTACGAAGAATTTCTTTTATTTCAATTGAAGATCCAAGCATTGCGAAAGGTGAAACGAGAGCAATCTAAGGGGATTTTGCATGATATTCCTGTAGAGAACCTTGAACGTTTTATCGAAGGATTACCGTTTCCTCTTACTAACGCACAATCGCGAGTGATTAATGAAATTATGACGGATATGAAATCTCCCTTCAGAATGAATCGTTTACTACAAGGTGATGTTGGATCAGGTAAAACGGTCGTGGCTGCAATTGCGATCTATGCAGCAATTTTATCGGGCTATCAAGGAGCTTTAATGGTTCCAACTGAAATATTGGCAGAACAGCATGCCGATTCTTTAATTAAATTGTTCGAACCATTTGATGTAAAGGTTGCCCTTTTAACAAGTTCAGTCAAAGGGAAAAGACGTCGTGAGCTAGTAGAAAAAGTAAAGAATAATGATGTTCAATTATTAATTGGGACACATGCTCTTATACAAGATGATATTCATTTTCATAAGCTGGGCTTGGTAATTACTGATGAACAGCATCGATTTGGTGTTGAACAAAGGCGTTTGCTGCGTGAAAAGGGAGAGAATACAGACGTTTTGTTCATGACAGCTACACCAATTCCTCGAACTTTGGCTATTACTGCATTTGGGGAAATGGATGTTTCAGTTATTGATGAGCTACCAGCTGGAAGAAAAATGATTGAAACATATTGGGTAAAGCCAACGATGCTTGAGCGGATTTTAGCATTTATAGAAAAAGAAGTTTCAAAGGGTCGTCAAGCGTATGTAATCTGCCCACTAATTGAGGAATCGGACAAGCTCGATGTTCAAAATGCACTTGATGTTCATAGTATGCTTACTTATTATTATCAAGGTCGTTACCAGGTAGGTCTAATGCACGGCAGACTGACATCCGAAGAAAAAGATACTGTGATGAGAAACTTTAGTGAAAATGAAGTTAACATATTAGTATCAACAACAGTTGTTGAGGTTGGCGTTAATGTCCCAAATGCAACAACAATGGTTATTTATGATGCCGAGCGTTTTGGTTTGTCACAGCTTCATCAGCTCCGTGGTCGAGTGGGAAGAGGAAGTGAACAGTCATATTGTATTTTGCTTGCTGACCCTAAATCAGAGACGGGAAAAGAAAGAATGAAAATAATGACTGAAACAAACGACGGTTTCGTTTTATCAGAACGAGATTTAGAGTTAAGAGGTCCAGGAGATTTCTTCGGTAAGAAGCAAAGTGGTATGCCGATTTTTAAAGTTGCTGATATGGTCCATGATTATCGTGCATTAGAGGTTGCGAGACAGGATGCCGTGGAATTAGTTCGTTCAAATGCCTTTTGGGAAGATGAAAAATACGAAGGTTTAAGGGTGTATTTAATTCAAAGCGGGATACTAGATGGTGAAAAATTAGATTAATAGATAATAGGGCTTTGGACTTGGTTTTCATGTCTAACTATAGCAGTCCGACTTTGTAAAAAGTCGGATGCCAAGCCCCGAAGCAATTGACGTGCAAGTACAGTAAAAGCGACAAACGTCGCGAATTTGACTGCATGTCGGGGCTGGACAAGGCGCTTCAGCATTTATTCTTGCAATCTGTTTTCTTTATATATATACTACTATTAGTACCTAGTCTTAATTGTTCGGGCGGTGTCATATACATATGAGAAAAAATAAAAAAGATAGACAGCTTTTGTTGCGAGAAACAATTGCTGACACGCCATTTATAACTGACGAAGAATTGGCCGAAAAGTTCCAGGTGAGCATTCAAACAATTCGTTTGGATCGCTTAGAATTATCGATTCCAGAGTTAAGAGAACGTATAAAACATGTTGCAGAAAAGAAACTAGACGATGAAGTGAAATCGTTACATATAGAGGAAGTTATCGGGGAGATCATTGATCTTCAACTAGATGAATCAGCCATTTCTATTTTAGAAATTAAAAGAGAGCATGTTTTTAGTAGAAATCAAATTGCACGTGGACACCATTTGTTTGCACAGGCAAATTCTTTAGCTGTAGCTGTAATAAACGATGAATTGGCACTAACTGCAAAAGCAAATATTCGTTTTACACGACAAGTTAAAGAAAATGAACGGGTTATTGCGAAAGCCAAAGTTGTAAAGGTCGAATCTGAACATAGACGTACGACTGTTGAGGTAATCAGTAATGTTGGTAGTGAATTGGTGTTTTCAGGTGAGTTTGAAATGTATCGCTCAAATCCAACACAAAGGTAGGTAACATGTATGAAGCTAGCGATCGATGCTATGGGTGGAGACAATGCCCCTCAATCAGTAGTAGAAGGCGTAATGAAAGCCGTATCTGCATTTTCAAATATAGAGGTAACACTTATAGGTCATGAAGATAAAATAAAACCCTATTTAACAGATACAACTAGAATATCAGTGATACATACAGATGAAGTTATTGTAGGTACAGATGAGCCAGTCCGTGCCGTTAGAAGGAAAAAGAATGCATCTATGGTGTTGATGGCTAATGAAGTAAAAGAAGGTCGAGCAGATGCGTGTATATCTGCTGGTAACACCGGCGCACTTATGACTGCAGGATTATTTATTGTTGGGCGAATCGAAGGTATAGAACGTCCTGCATTATCACCAACGTTACCAACACTAGATGGGAACGGTTTTTTATTTTTAGATGTTGGCGCAAATGTGGACGCAAAAGCTGAGCACTTGCTTCAATATGCAATAATGGGTTCAATTTATGTTGAAAAGGTGCGTGGAATTAAAAATCCTCGTGTAGGCCTTTTAAATGTTGGTACGGAAGAAAAAAAGGGAAATGAATTAACAAAACAAACATTTGAACTCTTAAAAAACACTCAGTTAAATTTCATAGGCAATGTTGAATCTAGAGACTTAATGGAAGGTGTAGCCGATGTAGTTGTAACAGATGGCTTCACAGGTAATATTGCATTAAAAACAATGGAAGGTACAGCCCTTTCTGTATTTTCTATGCTAAAGTCAGCTTTAACAAGCAATATGAAAGCTAAATTAGCTGCAGGTATTTTAAAACCACAGCTTAAAGGAATTAAGCAACAGATGGATTACTCCGAATATGGTGGAGCAGCACTATTTGGTTTGAAGGCACCTGTTATTAAAGCTCACGGTTCTTCAGATTCTAATGCAATTTATAATGCCATTCGTCAAACGCGTGAAATGGTTTCTAACAAAGTATCGGAGACCATTTATGCCTCACTTGATAAAACTGATAATAAGGAATAATAAAGAGTGAGGGCTTACAGGAGAAAATCTTTATGAAATGAGGCGGACAGTGATATGACAAAAATAGCATTTTTATTTCCTGGACAAGGGTCACAATCTGTTGGTATGGGGAAAGATATGTTTGACCAAGTACTAGAATCAAAAATGATCTTTGAAAATGCGGATAATCGATTAGGAGAAAAGCTAACAGAGCTTATTTTTGAAGGTCCACAGGATACGTTAACATTAACATACAATGCACAGCCAGCTTTGCTTACAACGAGCATTGCCATACTTGAGCATTTTAAACAGCACGGAATAAATGCAGACTATGTTGCAGGGCACAGTCTTGGAGAATATACAGCACTGGTTGCAGCAGGGGTTTTAAGCTTCGAGGATGCGGTATATGCAGTTAAAAAACGTGGCGAATTTATGGATGAAGCTGTACCAGCGGGTCAAGGCGCAATGGCTGCAATCTTAGGGTTGTCAGCAGAAGAACTTGAGAATGTTACATCTGAGGTAACAAATGCTGGACATTCCGTACAATTAGCAAACTTAAACTGTCCTGGTCAAATTGTTATTTCGGGAACAGCAGAAGGGGTTGAAAGAGCCTCTGTAATCGCAAAAGAAAAGGGAGCGAAAAGAGCGATCCCACTAGTCGTAAGTGGTCCTTTTCATTCAGAGCTTATGAAACCTGCTGCCAATCAACTAAATGAAGTACTTTCTGAGTTGAGTTTTCAGGATGCAACTATACCAATCATTGCAAATGTAACGGCAAATCCAGTTGAAAAACAAGAAGAAATCAAAGATCTACTTGTCAAACAGTTATACTCTCCAGTAAGATGGGAAGAATCTGTAAATACAATGCTCGATAACGGAGTAACGACATTTATTGAAATTGGTCCAGGTAAAGTATTGTCAGGATTAGTGAAGAAAATTGATCGTTCAGCTAATGTATTTGCTATTTCAGATCTTGAGACTATGAAGTCTACTGTTGAAAAGCTTAAGGGGGAATCGTAATGCTAGAGAATAAAGTAGCTCTCGTAACTGGGGCATCGCGGGGAATTGGTAGAGCGATTGCACTTGAATTAGCTAAAAATGGTGCAAGTGTTGCTGTCAATTATGCTGGTAGTGAAGCAAAAGCAAATGAAGTTGTAGATGAAATTAAAGCAAACGGTGGAAATGCATTTGCAATTAAAGCAGATGTTTCAAATAGTGATGATGTTCAGCAAATGATAAAAGAGGTTATTAGTCAATTTGGACAACTTGATATCCTTGTTAATAATGCAGGAATAACCCGTGATAATCTTTTAATGAGAATGAAAGATGCTGAATGGGACGATGTTATAAATACGAACCTAAAAGGTGTATTCCTTTGTACAAAGGGAGTTACACGACAAATGATGAAGCAAAGAAGCGGACGAATTATTAATATTACTTCTGTTGTTGGAGTAAGCGGTAATGCTGGACAAGCAAATTACGTAGCAGCAAAAGCTGGTGTCATTGGGCTAACGAAAACAACCGCAAAAGAGCTTGCATCTAGAAATATTACCGTAAATGCTGTCGCACCTGGTTTCATTACAACAGATATGACTGACGAGTTACCAGAAGAGATTAAAGGTGAAATGCTAAAACAAATTCCACTAGCAAAACTAGGTGAACCAAGTGATATCGCGAATATTGTAACATTCCTTGCTTCAGAAAAAAGTAAATATATAACTGGGCAAACATTGCATGTAAATGGCGGAATGGTTATGTAACCAGTGATTACAATCTTTAAATTCTACCAATTTTTCAAAATGCTAGTTTGATACCTAGTTTTTCAATTAAAAATCACTTATAATACTTGAGGGGAGGTGAAGGAAAATGGCAGAAGTATTAGAACGTGTAACAAAGATAATTGTTGACCGCCTAGGTGTTGATGAGGCTGAAGTTAAAATTGAGGCTTCATTCAAAGATGATCTTGGTGCAGATTCCCTAGATGTAGTTGAACTTGTTATGGAACTTGAAGATGAGTTCGATATGGAAATTTCTGACGAAGATGCAGAAAAAATCGGTACAGTGGGTGACGCTGTTAACTACATAAATAGCAAACAGTAATGTTGCTTAAAAGAGGATGACTCAAAAGTAAAGGTCAGACCACTCAAACCGAATATATAGAGCTTTGACGAAGTGAAAAGATCTATAATTTTGGGGTCAGACCCTTAGGAGTCATCCTCTTTATCCCTTTTATCAAGTAATTTTACAATAAGAAAATAGATAACGATCGGATGGAGTAATGATTTTTTATGCTCCAGCGCCTATTTGCCAAGAAGCACGAGTGTGCACAAGTGGGGTTACAGTGAGTACATCTTGATTGTAACTGCCTTGAGGTCATAAGCCCCTCCCTAATTGAAGGAATAAACTCCTTTTATTATGGAGTGCCTTATTTACTTGAGGCAAAAAATGAGCGCTTCCGCTTTTCAAATGGAGGACCCTATGCCAAGACATATTAATTACAAAGAGAGAAGGACCTTTGCAAAGAAGGCAGAGGAATTTAAAAAATTTCAAGAGCGTATAGGCCATTCATTCAAGAATGAAAAGCTTTTATATCAAGCTTTTACACATTCATCATATGTGAATGAGCATCGTAAGAAGCCTTATGAAGATAATGAAAGGCTTGAGTTTTTAGGAGATGCTGTACTAGAGCTTACGATTTCCCAATTTCTATATAAAAAGTATCCAATGATGAGTGAAGGTGAATTGACGAAGCTGCGGGCTGCTATTGTTTGTGAACCTTCCTTAGTGTCATTTGCTAATAACCTTTCTTTTGGAAGCTTAGTGTTACTAGGAAAAGGAGAAGAAATGACTGGTGGGCGTGCGCGTCCCGCGTTACTAGCAGATGTGTTTGAGGCATTTATTGGTGCTTTGTATTTAGATCAAGGCTTGGATGCTGTTGTGCAATTTTTAAATCAGTTCGTCATTCCAAAGATTGATGAAGGTGCTTTTTCCCATGTGATGGATTTTAAAAGTCAATTGCAAGAGTTTGTTCAAAGGGATACGAAAGGGATTTTAGAGTACAAAATTCTCCAAGAAAAAGGACCTGCTCATAATCGGGAATTTGTATCTACCGTTTCCTTAAATGGTGAAGTTTTTGGCACAGGAAGCGGAAAGTCGAAAAAAGAAGCAGAGCAGCATGCCGCACAAGAGGCACTATCAAGGCTTCAACAGATTAATAAATAGCACACATACTAGGGGCATACTCATTCGAAGATGTCATGGACTTCTCATCTATATGTAAATCATTTCATTTTAGCAAATTGGTTTATAGTGAGAAACATGAATTAGCTGAGTTGTCCTTTTTTATTAGATAAGAATAAGTTTTTTGTACTTAGTTTTGGTGTCTAACTCCAGCGCTGCGGCATTAGATCGCACAGGATGTGCAAGTGCAGTTACAACGACAGAACGTCGCGTTCGTAACTGCCTCGAGTTATAAACCACTTCATGAATTGAAGGTAAACAACACCTTCTATTCATTAGCATCTTATACTTCTCGGGGTGTAACAAGGCGCTTCCGCTCTTCTTAGTGTCACCAAAAGTTATCGCCCTCTCCTCGACATATTGTGATAAAATATGAGAGGATTTGTCATGGTTTAGACATGACATTAAATAGATAGTAAAATATTCACTTGAAAATGACAACAATTGCGTGATTTTATTTACAGTTTACAAATCACATAGCAAAAAGAAAAAAGTAAGGAGGATACAAATGTTCCTCAAACGATTGGATATTTTAGGATTTAAGTCCTTTGCTGAACGAGTAACAGTTGACTTTGTAAAAGGAGTTACTGCAGTAGTTGGACCAAATGGAAGTGGAAAGAGCAATATTACAGACGGTATAAGATGGGTGTTAGGGGAGCAATCAGCTAAGTCACTACGTGGAGCAAAAATGGAGGATATTATTTTTGCAGGAAGTGATTCAAGAAAAGGTCTTAATGTAGCTGAAGTAACGCTCACTTTGGATAATGAAGATCACTTTCTACCTATTGATTATCATGAGGTTAGTATCACACGTCGTGTGTATCGGTCTGGAGAAAGTGAATTTTTTATTAATAAGCAAGGGTGCCGCCTTAAGGACATTGTCGATTTGTTTATGGATTCTGGCCTTGGTAAAGAAGCTTTTTCGATCATAAGCCAAGGTAAAGTGGAAGAAATCCTAAGTAGTAAATCAGAAGAACGTAGAAGCATTTTTGAAGAAGCTGCAGGGGTATTAAAATATAAGTCTCGTAAAAAGAAGGCTGAATATAAATTAGCAGAAACTCAGGAAAACTTAAATCGTGTTCAAGACATTCTACATGAGTTAGAGGCCCAAGTTGAACCTTTAAAAATACAAGCTTCAATTGCAAAGGATTATTTACAAAAAAAGGATGAATTAGAACAAATTGAAGTTGCGCTAACTGTTTATGAAATTGAAGATCTACATCAAAAATATGAAGCATTAGCTAAATCTGTTGAAGAAGGGAAAGACCGCGAGATCAAGCTATCTGCAACCATGCAAAAAAGAGAAGCTGAAGTTGAGAAAATGCGCGATCACCTAACTGCATTAGACGATTCAATTGATGACCTGCAGGAGGTTCTTCTTTTAGCGAGTGAAGAGCTAGAAAAGTTAGAAGGCAGAAAAGAAGTTCTTAAAGAACGAAAGAAAAATGCACACCAAAATAAAGCGCAATTAGAAAAATCAATTGAAGAATTAACAGAGCGTCTCGCACATTTAAATAAGGAAAAACAAGAGCAGGAATCGTTCTTAGTTACCTTTAAAAAAGAACTACGAACGATCCAGGATCAATTAGCTGAAAAGCAGCAGCTCATGACATCTTACGATCAAAATATCGAAGAATTGATTGAAGGCTTAAAAAGTGAATATTTTGAGCTTCTTAACGAGCAGGCTTCAGCGCGAAATGAAATACATTATATTGACGAGCAACTTAGTCAACAAGAACGAAAAAATGCAAGACTGCTAGATTCTAATAAACGATATGTAACAGAACGTCAAGAAATAGTAGATAAAAAAACAAAGATCGAAGCAAAATATTCACTAATTGAAAGTCAATTATCTGATCAAATTAAAGGCTTCCGTGATGCACAAACAAAGCTTGAAAACTTAAAAAATGCTTATCAAAAGAAAGAATCGACTTTGTATCAGGCATATCAGATTCTACAGCAAACTCGTTCAAGAAAAGAAGTATTAGAATCGATGCAGGAAGACTACGCAGGGTTCTTCCAAGGTGTAAAAGAAATTTTAAAAGCAAAAGATCAACTTGGAGGAATTCATGGTGCGGTTGCTGAATTAATTTCAACAGATAAAAACTATGAAACTGCAATTGAAATTGCGTTAAGCAGCTCGATGCAGCATGTCGTTGTTGAGGATGAATCTTCAGCACGAAAAGCCATTCAATTTTTAAAGCAAAACTCTTATGGTCGTGCAACATTCTTGCCTTTATCTGTTATAAAGGAACGAACAATTGGACCGAATGATCTTAAAATGATTCAAAATCATCAAGCGTTTGTAGGTGTTGCAACAGAGCTAGTAAAATATCAACCACAATTCAAATCCATTATCGGTAATCTTCTTGGAACTGTTATCGTCACATCCGACTTAAAGGGTGCAAATGAGATAGCAAAACTCATGAATTATCGCTATCGCCTTGTCACACTACAAGGGGATGTTGTAAATCCTGGTGGTTCAATGACCGGTGGCGCTGTAAAACAAAAAAACAATTCTTTATTGAGCCGTCAACGTGAATTGGAAACAATTAATGAAAAGTTAACGGAGATGGAAAAGAAAACAGCACAATTTGAACAAGATGTTAAAGTTACAAAAGAAACAATCCACAAGCAAGAAGACGTTCTTGAAGAGCTCCGTTCTAAAGGTGAAAAGCTACGTTTAGAAGAGCAAATGATCAGAAGTGAAATTAGAGAGATTGAGTTAAATGAAAAAAATGTTAACGATCATTTAAAATTATACGATGCTGAGCGAGAATCTTTTCAATCTGAAATGGAAAAGTCTTCAGCACGCAAAAACGAGCTTAGTCAAAACTTACAGTCGATTTCTAAAAAGCTTGAACTACTTGATAAAGAGATTGAAGATCTCTCTGCGAAAAAAGTAACTCAGCAAACCTCAAAAGACGAATTGCAGCACGATTTAACAGAATTAAAGGTCATTCTTGCTAGTAAACAACAGGTTTATGAGAATCAAAAGGAAAAGGTCGAGCGAATTAACCAAGATCTAGAGCAATCACAGCAAAAATATGAAGTAACAACAGAAGATTATTCTTTATTATCAAATGAAATGAATTCTAGTTCTTCTGGAGAAGAGAAGCTAGAAGAAGCTGCAAGGAATAAGCTCCAAGATAAAACAAAAACAATTGAATTGATTGCTAGCAGACGTGAGGAACGTCTTCAATTACATGCAAAGCTTGAGTTTGAAGAACGAGAATTGAAGGAGTTAAAGCGTCAAGATAAACAGCTTCAAGATAGTTTAAAGGATGAAGAGGTTAAACTTAATCGCTTAGATGTTGAATTGGATAATCGTCTTACCCATCTTCGCGAAGAGTACTTGTTAACCTTTGAAGGTGCAAAAGAAAAATTCATTCTTGAAATGGATATCAATGAAGCAAGAAAACGAGTGAAATTAATCAAGCTTGCAATTGATGAGTTAGGAACGGTAAACTTAGGAGCGATTGATGAGTATGAACGGGTTTTTGAACGCTTTACCTTCCTAACTGAGCAACGAGATGATTTGACAGAAGCAAAAGACACACTTTACCAAGTCATTGATGAAATGGACGAGGAAATGAAGAGAAAGTTCGAGCACACGTTTAATGCGATTCGTTCTCATTTTGAATCAGTCTTTCAGGCGCTGTTTGGTGGTGGACGTGCTGAATTAAAGCTAACTGATCCAAATGATATATTAAATACTGGTGTTGATATTGTTGCACAACCACCAGGTAAAAAGCTTCAAAATCTAGGCCTACTATCAGGTGGAGAACGAGCATTAACAGCGATCGCATTGTTATTCTCGATATTAAAAGTCCGCCCAGTACCATTTTGTGTTCTTGATGAAGTGGAGGCAGCACTTGATGAAGCGAACGTTCATCGCTTTGCTCAATACTTAAAAAAATTCAGTCATGAAACACAATTTATCGTGATTACCCACCGTAAAGGAACGATGGAGGAAGCTGATGTTCTGTACGGAGTAACGATGCAGGAATCAGGTGTTTCTAAGCTCGTATCTGTTAGACTTGAAGAAACAAAAGAACTAGTACAATCTTAGGCTGAAAGGACGAACATGCATGAGCTTTTTTAAAAAACTAAAAGAAAAAATTACGCAGCAAACAGATTCTGTCACAGAAAAGTTTAAAGAAGGCTTGACGAAGACAAGAGATTCCTTTGCTGGGAAAATGAATGACCTTGTTGCAAAATATCGTAAAGTTGATGAAGAGTTTTTTGATGAGCTTGAGGAGCTACTTATCAGCGCAGATGTTGGTGTAGCTACTGTTATGGACCTGATTGACGAATTAAAGATGGAGGTTAAGCGTCGTAACATCCATGATACGAAAGAAGTTCAATCCGTTATCATAGAAAAGCTAGTCGGAATTTATCAAGGTGATCAAGAAGAACTAAGCAACGAACTTAACCTTCAACCGGACCGATTAAATGTCGTTTTATTTGTTGGTGTAAATGGTGTTGGAAAAACGACAACAATCGGAAAATTAGCACACAAGCTTAAAAGTGAAGGGAAGTCTGTTCTATTAGCGGCAGGCGATACGTTTAGAGCAGGTGCCATTGAACAGCTAGAGGTATGGGGAGAACGTGTCGGGGTTGATGTGATCAAGCAATCTGAAGGTTCTGACCCTGCAGCCGTTATGTACGATGCTGTACAGGCTGCAAAGGCACGTAAAGTAGATGTACTTTTATGTGATACAGCTGGAAGGCTTCAAAATAAGGTAAATCTTATGAAAGAGCTAGAGAAAGTAAAGCGTGTCATTGAAAAGGAAATCACAGGAGCTCCTCATGAGGTTTTACTTGTTCTGGACGCAACTACAGGTCAAAATGCAATGATTCAAGCAAAGCAATTTTCACAAGCAACAAATGTATCTGGTATTGTGTTAACAAAACTGGACGGTACTGCAAAAGGTGGTATTGTATTAGCGATTAAAGGCGAGTTAGATATACCTGTGAAATTTGTAGGTCTTGGAGAGAAAATGGATGATCTTCAAGAGTTTAATACAGAACAATATGTCTATGGTCTTTTCTCTGGAATTATTGAAGAACAAGAGAAAGAGGAATAGACTGGGTTCATTTAAAAAGAGCTAACTTTTATTATGGTCTATGAGATCGTGTAAAAGTTAGCTCTTTTTTACTTGTTTTTAGATGCTAGCCTAACTAAAACGAATAATAATGATCGAACATCTTTCATCTTAAATCCTCCGTTTTTATTTCATTCGGGCTTCAATAAGTGTATTTTACTTTGAGGAGGAAGGATAAGTTGAAAAAAGCACATAAAAACAGTTGAAATACTTACCGTAAGCAATAAACTACATCTATTACTACTTGACAAGAAAAAGCTACAAATGTAGACTATTAACATGTAAAGGTAATTCACTTAACAAAGGGGTGAAACGGCATGATGCTTGAAAAAACGACGAGGCTTAATTATCTGTTTGATTTTTATCAATCGTTGTTAACGCCGAAGCAAAAAAGCTATATGTCGTTATACTATTTAGATGATTACTCCCTAGGTGAAATTGCTGATGAATATAATGTTAGTAGACAAGCTGTTTACGATAACATTAAACGTACTGAAGCAATGCTAGAGCAATACGAAGAAAAGCTATTATTATTTCAAAAATTTCAAGAGCGTCAAGAGATAATGACAAAACTTCGTGAATATTCTTCTAATACAGACAGAAAAGCGGAAATTGATTCATTGCTAAATGAACTTGAGAAATTAGATTAGGAGGCGGCATTATGGCATTTGAAGGATTAGCCGACCGACTGCAAAATACGATGGCAAAAATTCGCGGTAAAGGGAAGGTAACAGAAGCTGATGTAAAAGAAATGATGAGAGAGGTTCGCCTCGCTCTATTAGAAGCGGATGTAAACTTCAAAGTCGTCAAAGACTTTATTAAGCGTGTAAGTGAACGTGCTGTTGGTCAAGAGGTAATGAAAAGCTTAACACCAGGCCAGCAGGTTATTAAAGTTGTAAAAGAGGAACTAACTGCATTAATGGGTGGAGAGCAAAGTAAAATTGCTGTTTCAAATCGCCCTCCAACAGTTATTATGATGGTTGGTTTACAAGGTGCTGGTAAAACAACGACAACTGGAAAGCTTGCAAACCTATTGCGTAAAAAATACAATCGTAAGCCATTGCTTGTTGCAGCAGATATTTATCGTCCTGCAGCAATTAAACAATTGGAAACGTTAGGTAAGCAATTGGACATGCCTGTTTTTTCATTAGGTGATCAAGTAAGTCCGGTTGAAATTGCAACGAAAGCACTTGAACATGCTAAGAATGAGCATCAAGATTATGTCATCATTGATACAGCAGGTCGCCTTCACATTGATGAAAATTTAATGGAAGAGCTAGAACAGGTGAAAGCAGTAGCTAAGCCTGATGAAATATTCCTAGTTGTTGATGCAATGACTGGTCAAGATGCAGTTAATGTAGCAAAAAGCTTTAATGAACAGCTCGGACTAACAGGAGTTGTACTTACAAAGCTTGATGGTGACACACGTGGTGGGGCTGCATTATCGATTCGCTCCGTTACAGAAACACCAATTAAGTTTGTCGGTCTCGGTGAGAAGCTTGATGCATTAGAAGCATTCCATCCAGAACGTATGGCATCAAGAATCCTGGGTATGGGTGATGTACTAACACTTATTGAAAAAGCGCAGACAAATGTCGATGCTGAAAAGGCAAAAGAGCTTGAGCAAAAAATGCGCACGATGTCTTTTACTTTTGATGATTTCCTTGAACAATTGGGGCAGGTTCGTAACATGGGTCCTCTTGAAGACCTAATCGGTATGCTTCCAGGAGCGAACAAGGTTAAAGGACTCAAAAATGTTCAAGTTGATGAAAAGCAGATAAGTCATGTTGAAGCAATTATTAAGTCCATGACAAAGGCTGAAAAGATCAACCCTGAAATCATGAATGCTTCACGTAAAAAACGAATTGCAAAAGGAAGCGGTACATCTGTTCAAGAAATAAACCGTCTTTTAAAGCAATTTGAAGATATGAAAAAAATGATGAAGCAAATGACAAATATGTCAAAAGGTAAGAAAAAAGGGATGAAATTCCCATTTATGTAAGCTTTAATTCTGGTTTTTAAAAAGGGATTTTCTTCTGACAAGAAAAAAACCTTTACATCATATCATTTATTTGATAATATACTATCTTGTTGAAACAATTTCGGAGGTGCTTTATAAAATGGCAGTAAAAATTCGTTTAAAACGTATGGGAGCAAAAAAATCTCCTTTTTATCGTATTGTAGTAGCAGATTCTCGTTCACCACGTGATGGACGTTACATCGAAGTAGTTGGAACTTATAATCCAGTTACTCAACCAGCAGAAGTAAAAATCAATGAAGAATTAGTATTGAAATGGATGCAAGATGGTGCTAAGCCTTCTGATACAGTACGTAACTTGTTCTCTAAACAAGGCATTATGGAAAAATTCCATAACGCAAAATACAGCAAGTAATGACTGTGAATGAGATGAAAGAGTTAATCGAAGCAATTGTGAAACCCCTTGTTGATTCACCAGAACATGTTGAAATAACCGAATTGGTGACTGAGCAACAAATTACGTATCGCCTTTCTGTTCATAAAGAAGACATTGGTAAAGTGATCGGTAAGCAGGGCCGTATAGCAAAAGCGATTCGAACTGTTGTTTACGCAGCGGGATCTAATTCATCTAAAAGAATTCAACTAGAAATCAATGACTGAAAAAGGGTGAGGATAGTTCCTCCCCTTTTTTTGTATCATTAAAAATTATATGTTTTGAATTAGTTTCGGTGTCTAGCTCCAGCGCCTAGCGCCTAGTGAACTTCACACTCCTCCTTACGATAAGTCAACATCGAATCGCTAACGCTCTTCGTGTTTCCTTTATCTCATACGGAGTGCTCCAGTTCATACGTCGCTAAACAGGCGCTTGCGCTTTTCTAATAGTATAAAGCTCAAGCAGGGGAGGGAACAATAATGAATATACTCCACCAGGTTACTGTTAAACAGATTATGACTGAAACAAGTAAGCAAGCGTTAATTGAGCAGTTTTCAAGTAAGAAAAAACTACTAGAGCAAGAATGTGATCAATTATATTTTGAATATAAAAAAGTTGAAAAAACGAGCAAGCAGCTAGCAACACAATTTCTAAAAGAGATTGATAAAAGACGTGAAAAAATGAAACTTGTTGACTTTCAACTAAAGCAAGTAAACACATTACCCCTCGGAAGTGAGCTTAAGGAAACAGAAGTAGAAGCAATTGTCGAAGTGAATGTTGGAGACAATTGGAATGAATTAATGAAAGAAAAAACGATTGTAATAAAAGATGGAATTGTAGATCAAATACGCCTGAGGTGATGGACATGGCAGAAAAATGGTTTAATGTTGGAAAAATAGTTAACACACATGGAGTTAGAGGAGAGGTTCGTGTCATTTCTAAAACGGATTTTGCTGAAGAAAGATATGAACCTGGTAATACACTTTACATATTCAAAGAAGATTCAAATGAGCCAATTAAGGTTGTTGTTGATAGTCATCGTGTGCATAAAAATTTTGACTTGCTAACGTTTGAAGGCATGCATTCCATTCAGGATGTTGAGCAATTTAAAGGTTCATTCCTTAAAATAGATGAAGATCAATTATCAGAGCTAGACGAAGGCGAATACTATTTTCATGAAATTATCGGATGTCACATGTACACTGATCAAGGAGAGGAAATAGGAACGATTCGTGAGATTTTAGCAACAGGTGCAAACGACGTATGGATTGTGAAAAGAAAAGTTGGAAAAGATCTTCTCGTGCCTTACATCGAAGATATAGTAAAGGAAATTGATATTGAAGAAAAGAAAGTAATCATTACCCCAATGGAAGGGTTACTAGACTAATGAAAATTGATTTTATGACACTTTTTCCAGAAATGTTTCAAGGTGTGTTAAATGAATCCATTCTAAAAAAGGCACAGGAAAAAGAAGCTGTACAGTTTCGAGTCATTAATTTCCGAGATTACTCATCAAACAAGCACAATAATGTAGATGACTATCCATATGGTGGAGGAGCAGGAATGGTCTTAAAGCCACAGCCTATCTTTGATGCAGTGGAGGATATTCAAAAGCAAACAGAATCAACTCCTAAAGTTATTCTTGTATGTCCTCAAGGAGAACGTTTTACACAAGCTAAAGCAGAACAATTAGCTACTGAAGAGCATTTACTTTTTATTTGTGGGCATTATGAAGGCTATGATGAACGAATCAGGGAGCATCTTGTCACAGATGAAATATCAATTGGAGACTTTGTCTTAACTGGCGGAGAGCTAGCGTCGATGGTTATAGCTGATAGTGTCGTCCGTTTACTTCCAGGAGTACTAGGTAATGAGGATTCACCTGTTCTAGATTCATACAGCTCTGGACTACTTGAGCACCCTCACTATACAAGACCAGCAGATTTTAGAGGTATGAAGGTACCTGAAGTGCTTTTGTCAGGTAATCATAAACGAATTGAGGAGTGGCGTGAGCAGGAGTCGCTACGCAGAACATTTACAAGAAGACCAGATTTATTGAATTCATATCCTTTAACAGACAAGCAAAAATCTTTAATCAAACAATGGGAAAATGAGAACTAGCTATTGCAGGAGCAAGGGCTATATGGTATGATAAATCTCGTGACTTGCTAACGAATAGAAGTTTACTATGTAAACTTTTTCTGAAGCAGTCTTTAAAAAGATGTTCCGCTGCAATATAAAATGTTGGAAAGAGCATCTGCTGGAAGGAGTTGAAAACGATGCAAAAACTAATTGAAGATATCACAAAAGAACAATTAAGATCTGATCTACCTGCATTCCGTCCTGGTGATACAGTACGCGTACACGTTAAAGTTATCGAGGGTACTCGTGAACGTGTTCAGGTATTTGAAGGTGTTGTGATTAAGCGTCGTGGTGGTGGAATTAGTGAAACATTTACAGTACGTAAGATTTCTTACGGTGTAGGTGTTGAGCGTACTTTCCCAGTACACACACCAAAGATCGCGAAGTTAGAAGTAATCCGTCGCGGTAAAGTTCGCCGTGCTAAACTTTACTACCTACGTGAATTACGTGGTAAAGCTGCACGTATCAAAGAAATTCGATAAGATAGCTTAGCATACGCTAAGTCTCAAATATATGGGTCAGTATGAACGTGCTGTCTGTATAGTTGAAAAGGAGCTTGTTTCATAACAAGCTCCTTTTTCAATAAAATATAAATTTCGTCCTAGGATTGCCTCAACTTTTAATGAGGTATAGTATTTAGTAAACTGTGGTCATAATGATTGTTAGAGTAGGTGAAAATGATGACGAAAAAGAAAAACGAGTTCCTAGAATGGATTAAGGCGTTAGCTATAGCAGTGCTACTAGCAGCCGTCATTAGGTATTTCTTTTTTGCTCCGATCGTTGTAGACGGATTTTCCATGATGCCAACCTTACATACTCAAGACAGAATGATTGTGAATAAATTTTCATATAAAATCGGTGAACCGAAACGTTTCGATATCGTTGTGTTTCATGCAACAATTGATAAAGATTATATTAAAAGAGTTATTGGCTTACCTGGTGATCATGTTGAGTATAAAAATGATACTCTTTATATAAATGGAGAAGAGTTTGAAGAACCATATCTTAAAGAATATAAAAATCAACTAATAGATGGACCATTAACAGAGCCATTTGATCTAGAAAGTATCATTGGACAAACTACAGTACCAAAAGGTCATATATTTGTCATGGGTGATAACCGGAGACAAAGTAAGGATAGCCGACATATCGGTACAGTTCCTATTGATGAAGTAATGGGGAAGACAAGTTTCGTTTATTGGCCCATCTCAGATATAAGATTTGTTGAGTAATGAAAAGAAGGTGTTTTTATGACAATTCAATGGTTTCCAGGACATATGGCAAAAGCAAGAAGACAAGTAACAGAAAAGCTTAAATTAATTGATATTGTCTTCGAGCTTGTTGATGCTAGAATACCGATGTCTTCACGTAATCCAATGATTGATGAAATTGTTTCATCGAAGCCCCGTATCGTTTTATTAAACAAAGCAGATAAGGCTGATGATTCCATAACAAAGCAATGGATAGAATATTTTAAAGAAAAGGAAATCCCTGCGCTTGCTATTGATGCACAAACAGGAACTGGATTAAAACAAATTACGGCTTTATCAAAAGTATTATTAAAAGAAAAATTTGATAAAATGGCTGCAAAGGGAATTAAACCTCGTGCTATTCGTGCGTTAATTATTGGAATTCCAAATGTGGGGAAATCCACTTTAATAAATAGGTTAGCTAAGAAAAATATTACAAAAACTGGTGATCGACCTGGTGTAACTACTGCTCAACAATGGGTGAAGGTTGGTCAGGAACTTGAGCTATTAGACACACCTGGGATTCTTTGGCCGAAATTTGAAGATCAGCTTGTCGGTTTTAAGCTTGCAACGACAGGAGCTATTAAGGATGCTATTTTAAATCTACAAGAGATCACTGTTTTTGCCTTAAACTTTATAAAGGAGTACTATCCTAATAGGCTTAAAGAGCGCTTTAACTTAGACGAAATACCTGATGAGGTTGTTCCGCTTTTTGATGAAATCGGGAAAAAACGTGGCTGTATCATGCCTGGTGGTTATATTGATTACGATAAAACTTCTGAACTCATTTTAAGAGAGATTCGTTCTGATAAATTAGGTAGATTATCCTTTGAAACGCCGAAACAGTTCATCGAACAATAGGAAAAATATAAATGGCTCGCAAATTTGCGGGTCTTTATTTTTTTTGAAAATAACCGATATAAATGATAGTGCAGAAAACGTAAGGAGACTAGTATGCAATTAACAACAAAGGAAGTTCAAGAGAGATTAGCTGGAATTACAAGTGAAAAAGATCCATTTCTTGAAGAGTGCAAAACTGATTCAAGAAAAGGAGTTCATCAGCTTGTGGAAAAATGGGTAAAAAAGTATGAGCAAGAAAAAATTCAGCAGCAGCAGTTTTATAGCATGCTAAGCTATGAAAGGATAGCGCGTGAACAAGGATTCCATTTAATTGCGGGTATTGATGAAGTAGGGAGAGGCCCATTAGCAGGACCTGTTGTTGCAGCAGCGGTAATCTTAAAAGAAGCATGTTACATACCAGGATTAACGGATTCTAAAAAACTATCGGCAGCGATGAGAGAAAAGTATTACGAACTTGTTAAAGAGAATGCTCTAGCAATAGGAATTGGTATAATTCCACCTAAGGTAATAGATAAAATAAATATTTATGAAGCGACTAAGCTAGCTATGAAGAATGCTATAGAGGAATTAGCGGTACAGCCGAATTATCTATTACTAGATGCAATGAAGTTAGATTTACCGATTTCACAGGAATCTATAATAAAAGGTGATGCAAAAAGTGTATCAATTGCAGCTGGTTCTGTTATCGCAAAAGTTACACGTGATCGCATCATGGTTGATCTAGCAAACCAATACCCTGAATATGGATTTAATCAGCATATGGGATATGGGACAAAATACCATTTAGAAGCATTGAAAATACATGGTGTAACAGAGCATCACCGACAAAGCTTTGCACCTGTTAAGGAGTTACTTTAAGCATTAATCATTTATTAAGGCGAGGAGCGTAAAAATGGAGCATACATCTGCAGTAAGAAATCTATTCCAACAAACTGTTTCTCAAATGTCACAGCCCCAGAAGCTGCTTACATTAAAAGAAAATCAGGTTGTAATGGGACATGTGCTTAAGCTCTTTCCTGATCAAAAAGCTCTTATTCAGGTTGGGCACTCGAAACTTGTAGCTCATCTCGAAACATCCATAAATGCTTTGGAGAAATATTGGTTCACAGTAAAAGGTTCAGAACATCAAAGCATTACCTTAAAAATAGTCAAACAGGTTAAGGAAGACAAAAGCTCTCAACTAACTGTTGCAAAGGATCTATTAGGTTTATTTCAACAACGTCCTACGAAGGAAAATGTTTTGCTAGCTAATGAACTGATGAAAGAAAATATACCAATAACCAAAGATCAGCTTGTTGCAGCAACGGAAATTTTAAAAAACACGTCAAAGAGTGATAGTTCTCGATCAATACAAGCGATTATCTCTGCGATAAAGAAAAGTTATCCAATATCTGAGGTAGTTGTCAGATCAATAAGGGAAGCCCAAACAATCATACCGTTAGCTAAGCAAATCGATCAGTTGTTTGATACTCTTCAACAAGAAAAGCAGCAATCTCCTGCTATGAAGCTATTAAAAGATTCGCTCTTTCAGCTTATTCAAAATCCGACTGAACACAATATAGGAGAAAACCTAAAAGAGATGCTTTCTCTTAAGGATCTATTAATTGCTACAAGTAAAGAAGCTCATAGACCTATGTTAAGAGAGCAAATTGATCAACTCGTAAACCGCTTAAATGGTCAATCGTTGCTATATCAAGATAATGGTCCTACTCAACAAATCATTACACAAATTCCTCTATTCTTGAACAATCATGAATCAGACTTGACGATTCAGTGGAATGGGAAAAAGCAAGAAGATGGTACAATAGACCCAGCTTTTTGTCGGATATTATTTTATTTGCATCTTCCAACTCTAAACGAAACGATGATCGATGTTCAAATACAAAATCGTGTAATGAATATAACAATTAGAAACAATAGCGAGGCTCTTGTTGAGCTTATCACTTTGAAAAGTGGTGGGTTAAAGGAGCTATTAAAAAAAATGAATTATCATATTACCTCTGTTAATGTTAAACCTTTTGAAACGAATAATGCTACGCGAGGAAAGTTTATAAAGCAAACACATGTACCACATGCAACTTCCTATTATACTGGAGTTGATATTAAAATATGAAAAATAACAACCACGAAAAAAAGGCGATAGCACTAAGATATGATAGCGAAAAAGAACATGCTCCAAAAGTAATTGCCAAAGGAAAGGGACTAGTTGCTGAAGAAATAGTAGAAGCTGCAAAAAAGAATGAAATTCACGTTCAAGAAGACCCAGCTCTTATAGAACTATTTTCTAAACTAGAAATACATCAGCAAATTCCTGAAGAACTATACGAAGCCGTTGCAGAGATATTTGCTTTTGTGTATAGACTTGACAAAGATCTAAAAAAATAAAGCTAAATATTATCATAACACACAGTACAGAACCGGGGTCTGAGCCCTATTTTAATAAAATAAAAATTAATTTTCTTAAACAAATATACTATTTTGTGTGGAATGGTGGACAAGGCTTGAACTATTATATAAAATGAAAGCGCAGTATATTTTTATTCTTGTAAATAGGTTAGGAGGATGGCAAATGAATATCCATGAGTACCAAGGAAAAGAACTCCTTCGTAAGTACGGAGTATCTGTACCAAATGGACGAGTGGCTTTTTCTGTAGATGAAGCAGTTGAAGCTGCAAAAGAACTTGGAACAGATGTAGTGGTAGTAAAAGCTCAAATCCATGCAGGTGGACGTGGTAAAGCTGGCGGGGTAAAAGTTGCTAAAAACCTTGATGAAGCTCGTACATATGCTGAAGAAATTCTAGGTAAAACACTTGTTACACACCAAACAGGTCCTGAAGGTAAAGAAGTAAAACGCCTACTTATTGAAGAAGGCTGTGATATTAAAAAAGAATATTACGTAGGTCTTGTTTTAGATCGTGCTACGTCTCGTGTCGTTCTAATGGCTTCTGAAGAAGGCGGAACTGAAATTGAAGAAGTAGCTGAAAAAACACCTGAAAAAATCTTTAAAGAAGTAATCGATCCAGCAGTTGGATTACAAGGCTATCAAGCTAGAAGAATCGCTTTCAACATTAACATTCAGAAAGAATTAGTTGGACAAGCTGTGAAATTCATGATGGGCTTATACCAAGCTTTCGTAGAAAAGGATTGCTCGATTGCAGAGATTAATCCATTAGTTGTTACTGGTGATGGCAAAGTAATGGCACTTGATGCGAAAATGAACTTTGATGCAAATGCATTATATCGCCATAAAGATATTGTAGAATATCGTGATTTTGAAGAAGAAGATGCAAAGGAAATTGAAGCTTCTAAATATGATTTAAGCTATATTTCTTTAGACGGTAACATTGGCTGTATGGTAAATGGTGCTGGTCTTGCAATGTCTACAATGGACATTATCAAGTTTTATGGCGGGGACCCCGCAAACTTCCTGGACGTTGGGGGCGGTGCTACAGCAGAAAAGGTAACAGAAGCGTTCAAAATTATTCTTTCTGATGAAAATGTTAAAGGTATTTTCGTTAACATCTTTGGTGGAATCATGAAATGTGATGTTATTGCCGAAGGTGTTGTAGAGGCGACAAAACAAGTAGGTTTAGAGATTCCACTTGTTGTACGTCTTGAAGGTACAAACGTAGATTTAGGAAAGAAAATTTTAAATGAGTCTGGTTTAAATATTACTTCTGCAGAGTCTATGGCTGACGGCGCACAAAAAATCGTTTCATTAGTAGGGTAAGAAAGGCAGGGGACAATCATGAGTGTATTTATTAATAAAGATACGAAAGTTATCGTACAAGGTATCACTGGTTCAACAGCGCTTTTCCATACAAAGCAAATGCTTGAGTACGGAACGAATATTGTTGGTGGTGTAACTCCTGGTAAGGGTGGAACTGAGGTTGAAGGTGTACCTGTTTTCAATACAGTTCAGGAAGCAGTTCAAACTACTGGTGCAAACGCATCTGTTATTTATGTGCCTGCTCCTTTCGCTGCTGATGCAATTATGGAAGGTGTAGACGCAGAATTAGATTTAGTTATCTGTATCACTGAGCATATTCCAGTTCTGGATATGGTAAAGGTTAAACGTTATATGGAAGGCAAGAATACTCGCCTTGTAGGACCTAACTGCCCAGGTGTTATTACACCTGAAGAATGTAAAATTGGAATTATGCCAGGTTACATTCATAAAAAAGGTCATGTTGGTGTTGTATCTCGTTCGGGAACGCTTACATATGAAGCGGTTCATCAATTATCACAAGCTGGTATTGGTCAATCTACTGCTGTAGGTATCGGTGGAGATCCAGTTAACGGAACAAACTTTATCGATGTTCTTAAAGCTTTCAACGAAGATGAGGATACATATGCTGTCATCATGATCGGAGAAATCGGTGGTACTGCTGAAGAGGAAGCTGCAGAATGGGTTAAAGCTAATATGACGAAACCAGTTGTTGGCTTTATCGGTGGTCAAACTGCACCTCCAGGAAAACGTATGGGCCATGCTGGTGCGATTATTTCTGGCGGTAAAGGTACTGCTGAAGAAAAAATTAAAACAATGAACGAATGCGGTATTAAAGTGGCTGAAACACCATCTGTTATGGGTGAAACGCTTATTTCAGTACTTGAAGAGCAAGGTTTATTGGAAAAATGTAAAACACATTAATCTTATTATAATGAGGGAACAGGTTATTACCTGTTCCTTTTCCTTGTTGGGTAGGAAATTATAATATTCTAGGACTGTGGATAAGCGCTCTTCATCCAGCTTCAGCGCCTAGCCCCTCGAGGTCATAAACCACTCATTAATTGAAGGTAAAGAACACCTTCTATTCATGAGCGTCTTATGCTTGTCGGGGCTGATCAAGGCGCTTGCGCTTTTGTTCTATGATAAAAATGACCAATTTTACTATCATGCTAGAAAAGTAGAAAAGCAAATGTAGGAGGCGAACATGGACGTAGTAACAAAACAATTATTTTTATTATCGCATTGTAAAAGTCTGGGTAATCAACTTCTTTACAAGCTTCTTCAAGTTGATCCAACATTAACTATTTTTCACATGCTTAAAGATAACGAATGGGAACACTATTTTAATGTCACAAAAGAGAAGATTCACACGATCAAGCAGGAATATGATTCGTTACATTTTGAAATGCTTAATCATCAATATCATCAGCAAAATATTTCATTTATATCTATTTATGATGAGAAATTTCCTCTTCTATTAAAAGAGATTTCTGACCCACCACCACTTTTGTATTTTAAAGGGGATATCAGCTTAGCACAGCGCCCAAATTTAATTAGTGTAGTAGGGACTAGATATCCTACTAATTATGGTAAATCAGCTCTAGAGCACCTTATAAAGCCTCTTATAACGGACAATTGGATTATTGTTAGTGGGATGGCGAAAGGAATTGATACATTAGCACACGAAACAGCCTTAAATAATCACGGCAAAACGATCGCCGTCATTGCAGGTGGCTTATTTCATCTCTACCCAAAACAAAATATTTCTTTAGCAAAAAAACTTATGTCATCCCATCTCATCCTATCTGAACATCCCCCAAACATACCACCTCAAAAATGGCATTTTCCTATGAGAAACAGAATAATTAGTGGGTTATCATTAGGAACAATTATTATTCAAGCGAAGAAAAGAAGCGGATCATTAATTACAGCCCAACTAGCCCTAGAGCAAAATAGAGAGGTATTTGCTGTACCAGGTTCGATATTTGATGAATGTAGTTCCGGTACAAATGAACTAATACAGAGTGGAGCAAAATTAGTTCAAGATGCAACACACATTATCGAAGAATTCTCATACCATACTGAACAAATTTCCTTCAATAAATGACAATCGTTAAATGCTATAGATGTACAAAATTAGTTAATTTAGTAAAAAAATTCATGTTCTTTCTTATTAAATTGGTATATGATAAGTGTAATTTCTTTATTTGTGTTTGACAAAACACATGGGAATATTTAATAATAGTGGAGATTTATTAGTGAAACTTCCATCAGTTGGGGTTATACTGATGGTTAGTTAAACTTATCGGACATTTACTACAGTTTTTCATTAAGACTTCTTCTATAATACCAGCTCGATTTGGACTTACTGCCAGTTAATGTGGGATAAAGTAAAAGTTCCATCTCTAGGCTTTTTTAAAATTAGATAAGATGGATTGTAGGGCATAAAAGGATATTTGAAGGTAGTTTTCTTAATAGATTCCTTCAATTACTCTTCTTTTTAAGTAAGGTTCTTCTTTCCATATGTGTCCTATGCGAGACATTCACAATCATATAACCTTTCAATAAATAAAAGATAAAAAAAGAAATACAAAGAGAGAATACCTCTTAAGGAGGACAAAATGCATGTCAGACTATTTAGTCATTGTTGAATCACCTGCAAAGGCAAAAACAATTGAACGTTATTTAGGGAAAAAATATAAAGTGAAAGCTTCAATGGGACATGTTCGAGATTTACCTAAAAGTCAAATTGGTGTAGACGTTGAACATAACTTTGAGCCGAAGTACATTACAATCAGAGGTAAGGGTTCTGTACTAAAAGAATTAAAAACAGCTGCTAAAAAAGCAAAAAAAGTTTTTCTCGCGGCTGACCCGGATCGCGAAGGGGAAGCAATTGCATGGCATTTGGCACACAGTCTTGATGTAGATATTCATTCAGACTGTCGGGTAGTATTTAATGAAATTACTAAGGATGCGATACAAGAGTCCTTTAAACATCCTCGTTCCATCAACATGGATCTAGTGGATGCCCAACAGGCAAGACGTGTCTTAGATAGACTCGTCGGCTATAAAATAAGCCCAATTCTTTGGAAAAAGGTTAAGAAGGGTCTTAGTGCTGGTCGTGTTCAGTCTGTTGCTTTACGATTAATTATCGATCGTGAAAAGGAAATTAAGGAATTTATCCCAGAAGAATATTGGTCAATTGAAGGTCAGTTCATAAAAGGCCAAAAGGAGTTTGAAGCTTCTTTTTATGGAGTTAATGGTGAGAAAAAGGCACTAAATGCTGAATCCGAAGTTCAAGATTTATTAAAGAAAATTAGCGGAAACAAATTTAACGTAGATAAAGTGACAAAAAAAGAACGTAAAAGAAATCCTGCAGTTCCTTTTATAACCTCCACTCTTCAACAGGAGGCTGCACGTAAGTTAAACTTTAGAGCAAAGAAAACAATGATGATTGCTCAGCAGTTGTATGAAGGTATTGATTTAGGTAAAGATGGTACTGTTGGATTAATCACATATATGAGAACAGACTCCACTAGAATATCTGAAACTGCTCAAACTGAAGCAGCTCAATATATAGAAAATATGTACGGAAAAGAATATCTTAGTACACAGACAAAAGCAGTAAAGAAAAATACGAATGCTCAAGATGCCCATGAAGCAATTCGTCCAACATCAACGCTTCGTGAACCTGCATCAATAAAAGAGTTTTTGAGCAGAGATCAACTTAGATTGTATAAGCTGATTTGGGAGCGCTTTGTCGCAAGTCAAATGGCTTCTGCAATTTTAGATACAATGAGTGTTGATTTAACAAATAACGGTGTTATGTTTAGAGCAACAGGTTCAAAAGTTAAGTTTCCAGGGTTCATGAAAGTGTATGTAGAAGGAAATGATGATCAAATTGAAGAAAAGGATCGATTACTGCCAGATTTAAAAGAAGGCGATGAAATCTTTTCAAAAGATATTGAACCAGCGCAACATTTCACTCAGCCACCACCACGTTACACAGAGGCACGATTGGTAAGAACACTAGAGGAGTTAGGGATCGGACGTCCTTCAACATATGCTCCTACTCTTGACACAATTCAAAAGAGGGGCTATGTTTCTCTTGATAATAAAAGATTTATTCCTACAGAACTAGGAGATATTGTATTAGAGTTAATAATGGAGTTCTTCCCTGAAATTATTAATGTTGAATTCACTGCTAACATGGAAAATAGTCTTGATGAAGTGGAAGAAGGACAGATTGAGTGGGTCCAAATTCTTGATAATTTCTATAAGGATTTTTCTCCAAGACTAGAAAAAGCAGAAAATGAAATGGAAAAAATCGAAATTAAAGATGAACCTGCCGGTGTGGATTGTGAAGAATGTAGCAATCCTATGGTTTATAAAATGGGTCGATACGGTAAATTTATGGCTTGCTCAAATTTTCCTGATTGCCGAAACACCAAACCGATTGTTAAGGACATAGGTGTGAAATGTCCTAAATGTGAAGAAGGTACGATTGTTGAAAGAAAAACCAAAAAGCGTAGAATCTTTTATGGTTGTGATCAATATCCAGGGTGTGAATTCCTATCATGGGATAAACCGATCGCTAGAAGCTGTCCAAAATGCAACAACATGCTTGTAGAGAAGAAGCTGAAAAAAGGCGTTCAGGTTCAATGTATGGAATGTGATTATAAAGAAGAACAACAAAAGTAGGTGAGCCACTTTCAGCTCACCTCTTTATAATGATTTAGAAAGTATTAGTTTTTGTAATTAGTGTTCGTGTCAGCTCCAGCAGTCCGACTTTGTGAAAAGTCGGTGCTGACCAAAGCGCTCGATTATTTCTTAGTTGATGGAGGGTAAAGCAACAATGAACCAAGATGTAGTAGTAAATGTAATAGGTGCAGGATTAGCAGGTAGTGAAGCAGCATGGCAGTTAGCTAAAAGAGGTATTCAAGTACGTTTGTATGAGATGAGACCTGTAAAACAAACACCAGCACATCATACAGACAAATTTGCTGAGTTAGTTTGTAGTAATTCATTGAGAGCAAATACGTTAACAAATGCTGTTGGTGTGTTAAAAGAAGAAATGAGAATCCTTGATTCAGTAATAATAAAAGCTGCTGATGAATGTGCTGTACCAGCAGGTGGAGCTTTAGCTGTAGATCGACATGAATTTGCGGCAAAGGTAACTGACCTCGTAAAAGGGCACCCTAATGTGACAGTTATTAATGAAGAAGTTGGAGAAATTCCAAACGGTCCAACAATCATTGCTACAGGTCCACTAACTTCAAAGTCCCTTTCAGATCAATTAAAATCAATTACTGGTGAGGAATATTTATACTTTTATGATGCTGCAGCACCAATTATTGAAAAAGACAGCATTGATATGGACAAGGTGTATTTAAAATCCCGCTATGATAAAGGGGAAGCCGCTTATTTAAACTGCCCTATGACAGAGGAAGAATTTGATCGTTTTTATGAAGCGTTAATATCTGCTGAAACTGTTCCCTTAAAAGAGTTTGAAAAAGAAATTTTCTTTGAAGGGTGTATGCCGATCGAAGTTATGGCACAAAGAGGCAGAAAAACAATGCTATTCGGACCTTTAAAGCCTGTTGGATTAGAAGATCCGAAAACAGGGAAAAGACCATTTGCAGTCATTCAATTACGCCAGGATGATGCTGCAGGTACTTTATATAATATAGTTGGTTTTCAGACTCACCTTAAATGGGGACCACAGAAAGAAGTACTGTCACTAATTCCTGGTCTAGAAAATGCAGAAATTGTACGTTACGGGGTTATGCATCGAAATACATTCATTAACTCACCAAGGCTTTTAAAATCAACATACCAATACAAAGATCGCGAAGATTTATTCTTTGCGGGGCAAATGACAGGTGTAGAAGGATATGTTGAATCTGCAGCTTCAGGCTTAGTAGCGGGACTAAATGCTGCTCACTTTGTTTTAGGAAAAGACTTAGTTGAATTTCCTAACGAAACAGCAATCGGAAGTATGGCAAAATATATAACTACTGCTAACGCTGATAACTTTCAGCCAATGAATGCTAACTTTGGCATTTTTGCTGACTTACCAGAGCGTATTAAAAGTAAAAAAGAACGAAATGAAATGCATGCAAATCGAGCGTTAGAAACAATTCAAAACATTTTGAAAAATTTATAGAAATAATTTGCAAGGGCTACTAAAGTTGTGATAACATTTAGTAGCCCTTGTGAGGTGTTTAAGATGGAAAATGTTAAGGTTTATTTAAATTTCTTCGTTGAATATTTACAAATTGAGAAAAATTACTCACAGTATACTGTTGTGAATTATGTCACTGCTATAGAGGATTTTTTTTCCTTTATGAAAGAACAAGCGATCGTACATCTAGAAGAAATTACATATAATGATACACGTTTATATTTAACGCAGTTACATAAAAGAAAGTATTCTAGAAAAACAATTTCAAGAAAAGTATCTTCATTGAGGAGCTTTTTTAAGTTTCTTGTAAGAGAAAATAAACTTAGTGAAAATCCTTTTTCATTAGTGTCATTGCCGAAAAAAGAGCAGAAAATTCCACAATTTCTTTATGAAGAAGAAATCGAAAAACTGTTTTCAATTTCAGATTGTAGCACTCCGTTAGGGCAAAGAAACCAAGCACTAATAGAAGTTCTATATGGAACAGGGATTCGCGTAAGTGAGTGTTGTAATATCCAGTTATCAGATATTGACATGTATATTGGAACTGTTCTTGTTCATGGGAAAGGCGGCAAGCAACGATATGTTCCGTTTGGAAATTATGCCCAGGAAGCAATTGAAGAATATATAATCCAAGGAAGAAAATCGTTATTGAGTAAACTTAAAGCAACTGACCAACATTCTTATTTATTTGTTAATCATCGAGGCAGTCCTTTGACAGATCGTGGTGTCAGACACGTATTAAATGAACTTATTAAAAAAGTGTCCTCTATACTTCATATACATCCTCATATGTTTAGGCATACGTTTGCAACTCATTTACTTAATGAAGGTGCTGACATGAGGAGCGTTCAGGAGTTATTAGGGCATGCACATTTATCTTCAACACAGATTTACACCCATGTAACGAAAGAGCATTTAAAAAGGATCTATATGTCCCATCATCCTCGAGCTTAAAAGCAAAACTTAGGAGGTAGAAAAATGTCTCAATTTCATGCTACAACAATATTTGCTATTCAACATAATGGTGAGGCAGCAATGGCTGGCGATGGCCAAGTAACTTTTGGTAACGCCGTTGTAATGAAGCATACCGCTAAGAAAGTAAGAAAAATATTTAACGGAAAAGTTATTGCAGGCTTTGCAGGATCTGTTGCAGATGCGTTTACTTTGTTCGAACTCTTCGAAAGCAGACTTGAAGAATATAATGGCAATTTGCAACGTGCTGCTGTTGAACTAGCTAAAGAGTGGCGTAGTGATAAGGTGTTAAGAAGGCTTGAAGCGATGCTAATTGTTATGAATGAGGAACATCTATTGCTTGTCTCTGGAACTGGTGAAGTCATTGAACCAGATGACGGCATTTTAGCGATAGGCTCAGGTGGTAACTATGCCTTATCGGCTGGAAGAGCATTGAAGCGCTACTCGGGTGACAACTTAACTGCAAAGGATATTGCTGAAGGTGCTTTGACCATTGCAAGTGAAATTTGTGTATATACCAATCAAAATATCATTGTCGAAGAGCTTTAATAAGGGAGGTAAATAAGTTGAGTAAAGAACTAACACCAAAACAAATTGTTGAACGATTAGATCAATATATTATAGGACAGAAGGATGCTAAGAAGGCAGTAGCTGTTGCACTGCGAAACCGCTATAGAAGAAGCTTATTAAATGAAAAGCTGCGAGATGAAGTTGTTCCTAAAAATATCCTAATGATCGGACCTACAGGTGTTGGAAAAACTGAAATTGCAAGAAGAATTGCTAAGCTTGTTGGTGCACCTTTTATTAAAGTTGAGGCGACAAAATTTACTGAGGTTGGGTATGTAGGAAGAGATGTCGAATCAATGGTACGTGATTTAGTTGAAACGGCAGTTCGTTTAGTGAAAGAAGAAAAAATTTCTGATGTAAAAGGACTTGCAGAAGAAAACGCAAATAAGCGTTTAATCGAGCTTCTCGTGCCTGGTAAAAAGAAGCAGTCTACTGCGAAGAATCCATTAGAAATGTTATTTGGCGGTGCTCAGAACCATTCACAGGAGCAAGAAGATAGCACAAATGAAGAATCGAATATTCAAGAAAAACGTCGTCGTATTGCACATCAGTTAGCTTTAGGTGAGTTAGAGGATCACTATGTGACAGTAGAGGTTGAAGAGCAACAAGCATCAATGTTTGATATGCTTCAGGGCTCGGGTATGGAGCAAATGGGTATGAATATGCAGGATGCGCTTGGAAGCTTTATGCCAAAGAAAAAGAAAAAACGCAAGCTTACTGTAAGGGAAGCTAGAAAAGTGATAACGAATGAAGAAGCAAGTAAGCTTATTGATATGGATGAGGTTACACAGGAAGCGGTCATTCGTACTGAACAAACAGGAATTATCTTTATTGATGAGATTGATAAAATTGCAGGGAAATCTAAAGGTGGCTCTTCAGTAGATGTTTCACGTGAAGGTGTTCAGCGTGACATCCTTCCAATCGTTGAAGGTTCAACAGTTGTAACAAAGTATGGTTCTATTAAAACAGATCATGTACTATTTATTGCTGCTGGTGCTTTCCATATTGCAAAACCTTCTGATCTTATACCAGAGCTTCAAGGAAGATTTCCGATTCGTGTAGAACTTACCAAGCTTAGTGTTGATGATTTTGTGAAAATTTTAGTAGAGCCTGATAACGCGTTATTAAAGCAATATCAAGCCTTAATTGAAACAGAAGGTATACAATTAGAATTTTCTGACGATGCTATACGTAAATTGGCAGAGGTTGCATTTGAAGTGAATCAAGATACAGATAATATAGGTGCAAGAAGATTACATACCATACTTGAGCGCCTATTAGAGGATCTTTCCTTTGAAGCGCCTGATATAAATTTAGAAAAAATAGTCATTACCCCTCAATATGTTGATGAGAAGCTTGGGAAAATATCAAAAAACAAAGATTTGAGTCAATTTATTTTATAGTATCAGAATTCATATCCTTATGGATGATACTATAAGAAAAACTAAGGATTACGCCATTACTGTGATAAGCCTTAGTTTTTCTAATAACAATTTAATATGCTACAGGAGGAACCAATCATGGCACTATTACAAAAAACTCGCAAAATTAATGCGATGCTCCAAAGAGCAGCAGGGAAACCAGTAAACTTTAAAGAAATGGCAGAAACATTAAGTGATGTGATCCAAGCAAATATTTTCGTTGTTAGCCGTAGAGGTAAACTACTAGGATTTGCGGTAAATCAACTGATTGAAAACGATCGTATGAAGAAAATGCTTGAAGATCGTCAATTTCCAGAAGCTTATACAAACAATCTCTTCAATATTACTGAAACATCTTCAAATATTGATGTTGAAAGTGAATATACAGCTTTTCCAGTAGAAAATCGTGAATTATTCAAAAATGGATTAACAACGATAGTACCAATTATTGGTGGCGGAGAACGTCTAGGTACGTTAATTTTAGCAAGAGTACTAGAGCAATTTGAAGATGAAGATTTAATTCTAGCTGAATACGGTGCTACTGTTGTTGGTATGGAAATTCTTCGTGAAAAAGGGGAAGAAATCGAAGAAGAAGCTCGTAGTAAAGCTGTTGTACAAATGGCAATAAGCTCATTATCCTACAGTGAATTAGAAGCGATTGAACATATCTTTGATGAATTAAGTGGTAACGAAGGCCTTTTAGTTGCAAGTAAGATTGCAGATCGCGTTGGAATTACACGTTCTGTAATCGTTAATGCACTTCGTAAACTTGAAAGTGCTGGTGTTATTGAGTCTCGCTCTTTAGGAATGAAAGGAACATATATTAAAGTTCTAAACGATAAGTTCCTTTTAGAATTAGAAAAATTAAAAACGAAATAATATAAAAAAGCACTTTGAGGTTTTTCCTCGAGTGCTTTTTTTTGTCTAGCTCTTCAGCGCCTAGTCCCTCGAGGTTATATGAATTGAGGGTGAAGAACACCTTCTATTCATGAGTGTCTTAATTTCCTGAGGCTGACCTAGGCGCAAGCGATTTCTTTTTTTTTGGCTCTGTTAAAGCTCACTGTTGATTTTGGCACTTTGTTGATTGGAACGGATACGTGAGACTCCTGCGGGAGTGCGAGTCCAAGGGAGACCCCACAGGTGCAAAGCACCGAGGAGGCTCCCGGACTGCCCGCGGAAAGCGAACGCCTGCAGCGGAAATCAACAACCAAGTTTAACAGAGCCTTTTTTTAATGGAATTATAGTATATGGGTGTTATTGTCGAAAAATGTGTTATTTTGAGTGGAGAGAAAAAACAATGTTATCTACCCCAAGATTATTATCATTCCATAATACTAGTATCTACAGCATTTCTAACGCTTGTAGGTCTATAGTCCTTATTTTAAAATAGATAGAAAATCCGACTTTTTTTTACAAAGTCTTCATAGACTTTAAGACTATTATTTCATACAATTAAAATAACAATTAACATATTTCGACAGTATACGATACGTGTGTATTTTTACTTTTGTGAGGGGAAACCATGAAATTATTTTTAAATACGATAAATAGTTTAGAACAATCGATAAATCAATCAACTGCTAAACAAAAAATTATATCGAATAACATAGCAAATGTAGACACCCCGAATTATAAAGCTCAAGAAGTTCGATTTAATAAAGCTCTAGGAAATGAAATGCAAAAGCTACATGCTACTAAAACAAATAATAAGCATATCGATTTTGGTTCCACATTATCTGGATACCAAATTGTTACTAGAAACAATACAAACTACCAACATAATGGAAATAATGTTGATATTGATCAAGAAATGACGGAAATGGCAAAAAATCAGATCCAATACAACGCACTAATTGATCGACTAAGCAGTAAATTCAATTCGTTAAAAACAGTAATTAAAGGTGGAAATTAAGAATGTCGATATTTCAATCAATTAATACATCAGCTTCTGCATTAACAACGCAACGAGTTAGAATGGACGTTATTTCATCTAATATGGCTAATATGGACACAACAAGAGGCGAGTTGGTTGATGGTGAATGGCAGCCCTATCGTAGGAAAATGGTTGTGACTCAGCCTCAAGGTAGCCAATTCTCATCCTTTTTAAACAAGGCTATGGGATCATCAACGAAAGCAGATGGTGTAAAAGTAACAGGAATTGTCGAGGATGACACTCCTTTTGAACTTATATATGATAATGAGCATCCTGATGCAAATGATGAGGGATATGTAGCAATGCCAAACGTTGACCCATTAAAAGAAATGGTCGACCTTATAAGCAGCACTAGGTCTTATGAAGCGAATGTAACAGCGATGAATGCAACAAAAGGTATGTTAATGAAAGCATTAGAAATTGGAAAATAGGGTGAATTAAATGATTAATCGTGTAAATCCTTTTCAACTAACAACACAACCAACTCAAATACAACAAAAGTCTAACCTTTTAACTAATAATACAAACACAAGTAAAACAAGCTTTGCAGATACATTAAAGCAATCCATTGATCAAATCAACCAATCACAAATTGAGTCAGATAAAATGACGGAGGCACTTGCTACCGGTAAAAACGTTGAATTACATGATGTAATGATAACAGCTCAGAAAGCAAGTGTTACGATGACTCTCGCTGTTGAGGTTCGAAATAAAGCGATTGAGGCTTATCAAGAAATGATGAGAATGCAAGTATAGTAATTGTTCTTAAACTTAAGGACGGTTATTGGTACTACAAAAAGCAAATGTCATCATAACCGGGGGACTTTATTGAATGAACGAAAAATTAATAAATACGAAAAATAAACTAAATGGGATGTGGCAAGGAAGAAGTAAGGTGCAAAAAACCTTAATCATTACTAGTGTACTTTTATTTTTTTTGTTCACAGGTTTTTTAACTTACTTTATGTCAAAGCCTAATTTAGTTCCTTTATATTCAAACCTATCTCCTGCGGAGACAGGACAAATAAAAGAAACATTGGATTCAAAAGGTGTTCTTTCTGAAATTACCAATAATGGTGCCACTATTATGGTACCAAAAGAGCAAGTTGACACATTAATGGTTGAGCTTGCAGCAGAAGGAGTTCCAAACACAGGTACGATTGATTACTCTTATTTTGGTCAGGATTCTGGTTTTGGTATGACTGACAAAGAGTTTGATGTAATCAAGCTAAAAGCGACACAAACCGAACTAGCTAATTTAATGAAAGGGATCGAGGGAGTAAATGATGCAAATGTCATGATTAACATTCCTGCAGAATCTGTTTTTGTTGGAGAACAGACGGAAGGTTCATCAGCTTCAGTAGTCCTTAACTTAAAACCTGGTGCCGGGTTAGATCAAGAAAAAGTAAATGCTCTTTTTCATCTCGTGTCAAAAAGTGTTCCAAATTTATCTACAGATAATATTGTCATCATGGACCAAAACTTTAACTATTATGACCTAAATAATGGTCAAAATTCTTCACCAAGTACTAGTTATGCCACGCAACAAGAGATAAAGTCTCAAATTGAACAAGATATCAGGCGTGATGTTCAGAAAATGCTAGGAACGATGATTGGTCAAGATAAGGTTGTCGTTTCAGTTACTACTGATATAGACTTTACTCAAGAAAATCGAGAAGAAAACTTAGTTACACCTGTAACTGAAGATGATGAAGGTATTGCAGTTAGTGTTGAAAGAATAACAGAAGCGTACACTGGAAACGGCGCTGCAGCTGCAGGTGGAGTTAATGGGACAGGTGAAACAGATATTCCTGGCTATGAAGCGACAGCAGAAGGTTCTGGCGACGGTGACTATGAACGTATTGAAGAGAGAATTAATAATGAAGTAAATCGTATAAACAAACAAATTGTTGAAAGTCCATATAAAATTCGTGACTTAGGAATTCAAGTGATGGTAGAGCCTCCAAATCCTGAGGACCCTTTATCTTTCACAGCTGAGCGCGAGGAAGATATTCAACAAATATTATCTACTGTCATTCGTACTTCAATAAATAAAGATATGACAGAGGAACCATTAACAGATGAGAAAATTGCAGAAAAGGTAGTTGTTTCTGTACAACCGTTTGATGGCAAACAACAATTTGCAGAAACGGAAGCAGCGCCAGTTATTCCTATCTGGATGTATATTGTTGCAGGTGTGTTATTATTGGCCATCATTATTCTATTAATCTTGTTATTTAGAAAGAAAAAACAAGATGATGAAGAGTTAGAAGATGAGGAATTAACCATTGAAGAACCGATAAGAGTTCAAGATATTAACAATGAAGTGGAAACAGAAGGTACTGTTCGTAAAAAGCAGCTTGAAAAAATGGCAAAAGAAAAGCCTGAAGATTTTGCTAAGCTCTTACGTACATGGATCTCAGAGGAATAGGGGGTTAAGAATATGGCTAAGAAAGATAATGGTAATAAACTAACAGGTAAGCAAAAAGCTGCCATTCTCTTAATCTCTTTAGGTCCTGACGTTTCAGCATCTGTATACAAGCATTTGTCTGAGGAAGAAATTGAGAAATTAACTTTAGAAATCTCTGGAGTTCGTAAAGTTGAATCAAATAAAAAAGAAGAAATTATTGAGGAATTTCACGAAATAGCAATGGCGCAAGACTTCATTTCACAAGGTGGCATCGCATATGCTAAGCAAGTTCTTGAGAAGGCTTTAGGTGATGAAAAAGCAACGAATATCATTAATAGGTTAACTTCATCCTTACAGGTTAGACCTTTTGATTTTGCTAGAAAAGCAGATCCAGCACAAATTTTGAATTTTATCCAGAATGAGCATCCGCAAACAATTGCACTCGTTTTATCATATCTTGAACCAGTACAATCAGGTCAAATTTTATCAGAGCTTCCACAAGAGCTTCAAGCTGATGTCGCAAGAAGAATTGCTGTAATGGATCGAACTTCTCCCGAGATTATTAATGAAATTGAACAAATTCTAGAACGGAAGCTTTCATCAACAGTTTCTCAAGATTATATGGAAATTGGTGGGATAGAAGCAGTCGTTGAAGTGTTAAATGGAGTAGATCGATCGACTGAAAGAACGATACTCGATTCACTTGAAATTCAAGATCCTGTATTGGCTGAGGAAATTAAAAAGAGAATGTTTGTCTTTGAAGACATTGTTACTCTTGATAACCGTGCAATCCAACGCGTCATCAGAGATGTGGAAAACGACGATTTAATGCTTTCACTTAAAGTTGCGAGTGAAGAAGTTAGAGAAGTTGTCTATAAAAATATGTCTAAACGTATGGTTGATACATTTAAAGAAGAAATGGAATTTATGGGACCTGTCAGGCTGCGTGATGTAGAAGAGGCACAATCTAGAATCGTCGGAGTCATAAGGAGACTTGAAGAAGCTGGTGAGATTGTCGTTGCTCGTGGTGGAGGAGATGATATTATTGTCTAAGTTAATTAAATCCCAATACACATTTAAAAATGACAATGATATACAGCCAATAGCTGTACAAGCAATAAAGGTTCTATTAAATGAAAAATATAAAAATTCAAATGAACAAGAACTCTCTAAGGAAACTTCATATATTATTCAAACTGCTAAAGAAGAAGCAGAGCAAATGATTCAATCTGCTCTTACAGAGAAAACAGCTATAGCTCAACAGATTGATTATGAACGTGCGGCCTGGGAACAAGAGAGAGAACAGCTTTTTGAGCAAGCGAGACAAGAAGGCTATGCTGAAGGTTTAGAGCTAGGTAGACAAGAAGCTTTGAGGCAATATCAGGCTTATATTGAAGAATCCCAGAGAATCGTTGATTTAGCCAAGAAAGATTATGATGAGACAGTTCAATCGGCTGAGGATGCGATTTTATCACTATCAATAAAGCTAGCTGAAAAGGTAATTGGCTCTAAATTACATGAATCAGCAGAGAATTTTCTACCTTTAGTTAAACTAGGCTTAAATGAAGTAAAAGAATATGAAAACCTAAAAATACATGTTCATCCATCTTTTTATGAATTTTTATTGAGTCAAAAGGATGAACTTCAATCATTAGTGACAAATGACAAAAACATGAACATCTATGCAAATGCAGAATTAAATGTAAATGACTGCTATATTGAATCCGCATTCGGACGTATTGACATTGGTATTGATACACAACTACAGCAATTAAAAAAGCAATTATTACAACTACTAGAGTAAGAGGTGATCACCATTTGAGAGCATTGGACTTGATTCATACTATTGACAAGATAGATTCCTATAAACGCTTTGGGAAAGTAAAAAGAGTAGTTGGACTTATGATTGAATCAAAGGGGCCAGAAAGCTCAATTGGAGATTTATGTTATATCTACACAGGTTCAAATATGAAATCGAAAATTCTAGCAGAAGTGGTAGGATTTAAGGATGAAAATGTACTGCTCATGCCATATCTACAAGTAACTGATCTATCACCAGGTAGCATTGTGGAAGCAACGGATGCCCCATTGAAAATCAAGGTAGGAACAGGATTAATCGGTAAGGTGATTGATGCATTTGGACATCCTTTAGATGACTCAAGTTTACCAAAAGGATTAACAAATGTACAGACTGATCAATCACCTCCTAATCCAATGAAACGACCTCCAATTCATGAAAAAATGGAGGTTGGTGTACGTGTAATTGATAGCTTACTAACTGTAGGAAAGGGACAGCGTGTAGGTATTTTCGCAGGTAGTGGTGTTGGTAAGAGTACGTTAATGGGAATGATTGCACGAAACACAAATGCCGATTTAAATGTCATTGCTCTAATTGGAGAACGTGGTCGTGAGGTCCGAGAATTTATTGAGCGAGATTTAGGTCCTGAAGGTTTGAAAAGATCAATTGTAATTGTAGCTACTTCTGATCAACCAGCCCTAATGAGAATCAAGGCAGCCTATGCCGCTACTGCTGTTGCCGAGTATTTTCGAGATAAAGGGTTAAATGTCATGTTTATGATGGATTCAGTTACACGTGTTGCCATGGCGCAACGTGAAATTGGACTTGCTGTTGGTGAACCACCTACAACCAAAGGATATACACCATCAGTTTTCGCCATTCTACCAAAGCTTTTGGAACGTACTGGAACAAATGAGCATGGAACAATTACAGCATTTTATACTGTGCTGGTTGATGGTGATGATTTGAATGAGCCGATCTCAGATACAGTTCGCGGGATACTTGATGGACATATTGTACTAGATCGACAACTTGCAAATAAAGGACAATTTCCAGCTATAAATGTCTTAAAAAGCATTAGTCGTGTAATGAATCAAATCGTAGATCAGGACCATC
This sequence comes from Bacillota bacterium, assembly GCA_051750265.1. Lineage (GTDB taxonomy): Bacteria > Bacillota > Bacilli > Bacillales > Bacillaceae > Metabacillus. The sequence goes on from JBNJJO010000001.1 coordinate 524,941, forward strand.
GAACAAATGCAACGAAACTAAGGGATCTTCTCTCAACTTATTTGAATTCAGAGGACTTAATCAATATCGGTGCATATAAAAGAGGGTCCTCACGCGAAATTGATGATGCAATAAAGTTTTATCCAAAAATCATTTCTTATTTAAAGCAAAATGTTGAAGATAAAGTGTCGATTGATCAAAGTATACATTCGCTTATTCAGCTAATGGAAAAAGGTGAATTTTAATGACCTACCAATTCAGATTTCAAAAAATTATGGATGTTAAAGAAAATGAGAAAGAGAAATCTTTAGCAGAGTACAATCAATCGGTTTATGATTTTGAAAATGTAGCACATAAACTTTACGATTCTCTTAAGCAAAAAGAAGTTCTTGAGGATAATACACTTTCAAGACTTAATCAGGGAATGTCTGTTCTTGAAATAAGACATTACCAACAGTTCGTTAGCAATTTAGAAAAGTCAATATCACATTATCAAAAGCTTGTAACATTAACTCGTAATCGAATGAATGAAAAGCAAGTAAAGCTAATGCAGCACAATATAGAGGTAAAAAAATACGAAAAGCTAAAACAAAAACTAAATGAGGATTATCTACAAGGTATGAAATATCAAGATAACAAGTTGATGGATGATCTCTCAATACAGTCTTATATGTATCGTGGAAATTAGGTGAGAGTAAATTTGGAAAATGAAAAACAAGACTACGGTAGATTTCAATGGTTTTTCTTTGTTGTCTTTATTCCTATCCTCTTCACAGTAACGTTAATAGTTGTAATTTTATCAGTTTCAGGTTTTGATGTACTAGGTAAAACGAAGGAAGTTTTAGCTAATATACCAGGTGTTGAAAAACTTGTTGAAGATAAACAAGCAAAGACATATTCAAACCCTAAATCAGATATGGATGAAAAATTAAAGCAATTAACTGAAGAGAAGAAAAACCTTGAAAAAACAATAGAAGAACAAGAAACGATGATTGTTGCCTTGGAAAAAGAACTCTCAAATAGTGAAAAAAAAACTCAGGATTTAAACCAAGAAATAAAGTCACTAGAGGCACAAATTGAAGACATCAATAAAGCGGAGACAGAAAACAAGTCGAAGGATATTGCAAAGCTTTACGATAATATGTCGAGTAAAAAAGCAGCTGAAATTATTCCGAATTTAAAAGAAGCAGATGCAATGCTCATCCTAACTTCACTAGACGACAAGCAAGTGGCGGATATTTTAACGAAAATGACTGTTGATGACGCAGTAAAGTATACAAATCTCTTAGCATCATCCGCTGAATAAAAGGGAGGTGAATAAGTGAAAATTACGCCACTATTACATATGATGAATCAAAGTGCAAATCCAATAAAAACTAGCACTAATCCAGCCGGGTTGAGTTTTAGTCAATTCTTAGTTGGTGATCAAGGGGATAAGCAAATATCTAGTCTTGATAAAAAAGTACCCACTTCTGAAAGTTTATCCTTACAACAAATTACAGATGTATTAAGTCTTTTTTTAACAGAGTTTTCACTTACTACAGCAGGATTGAAATCTAGCGTTGATCAAGAAGAGCAAGTGGACCGTACTCAATCATCAACTGTAACACTTCTTGAAAATGAAATAAGTGGTAGTCTGAGTGAAGCGTATTCGGTTGAAGAATTGATTGATCAAGTAAGGTCTTCTCCTACTGCTGTTGGAGTCCTTTCTTTAGTAAAAGTAATTGAACAGATACCTACAGATCATAAGGTAGACTTTAAACCATTTTTAACTAAGCTAAATCGTGTACTAGAAAATGAGTATCCTAGTTACAACAATACTGATACCATTCAATTTTTAAGCATGATTCAAGCGATTGATAATATGAAACCGAATGACAAAGCCTTGATAAAAGGACAAATTACTATTGGGAAATTGGCTAGTGGTGATGAAATTGATAGGTTAACTATCGTTGATACTCTTTTATCAATAAATAATAAATTAAAAGAAGCAATTTTGTTAGGTAAGAAAGAATTCCAGGTGAAAAAAGAAATTTTTAGTGATTTAGAAGCGGTTACCCAAAATAAACATATTAAGAACAGATTGCAAGCTGTTTTCGAAAAAGCAGATTTAGTAACATTACAAACATTATTTAACAAAACCGTAGAAAAACTGTTCGGAGAAGAATTAACTCATACACTAAATAACTTCGATAATGAAGAACAATATATGACGGTCGGTCAAATAAATAATCTTGATAAGAAAGGTACTATGTTTTTCAATGATGATTCAGTTGAGAACTTAATACATTCTAACTCGAGTTTAATAGATGATCAAAATGAAAAAGTTAAGATCGAAACGATGCTTCAAGAAGAGTTCACCGTGTATAAGCTGTCAGGAATGAAAGGCAGTTTACTTGAAAATAATCACCTTCTTTTTGAAGAGCTAAACAGCAAATGGATTAAACAAGATGAAAAAACTTTAAGTGAAAATTCATTAGGGGATATCGAAACTTATTCATTTAAAACTAATGAATCCACAGATGGGCTCATTTTGAATGGAAATTCAAGGTTTTCTTCAGGACAACAAATGATAGATTTAGCTTTTTCAAAGATTAATCTTCAAGAATCTAATAAACAGGTTGATATAAAAGAAGAATCATATACTATTCAATTAGATAAATTCATTATCAAACAATCTAGCATTCCTGTAGAAAACCAAAAAACGGAATCATCAACACGTCAAGAATTTACAAATCAACTTTTAAATGCTTTTAAAACAAGTAAGTTTGCACAGCTGCCAAATGGTGCTAATCGATTAGTCATTAAATTAAACCCTGAACACCTAGGATCTCTAACAGTAAGGCTTGTACAAAAAAACGGTGAAATGATTGCTCGAATCGTCACATCAAGCGAGTCGGCTAAAGAGTTACTTGACCATAGTGTACATCAACTTAGGCAGGCGCTACCTTCTATACAAGTTGAGATCGAACGCTTTGATGTTAATATAGAACAATTAGCAAAAACATTTAGAGATGACTCAGAACAAAGAGAAAAGCATGAGAAAGAATTTGATGATTCTAGACCTGAAGAGGAACAAGAGAAAGAACAAAGTTTTATGGATTCATTAAAAGAAGCTTTAAATACAACAGTATAAGGAGGGTGAATGATGACTTCGATAGATCCTAGTTTACTATTATCAAACAAGCCTAGTGCATCGAATGCAGGTAAATCTGGCCTTGGTAAGGATGAATTTTTAAAAATATTAATGGCACAGCTACAAAACCAAGACCCCCTTAATCCTATGGAAGATAAAGAATTTATCGCGCAGATGGCACAATTTTCAACGTTAGAGCAAACAACAAATATGACAAGTATGTTAGAAAAGTTCATTAATACTCAAAAGCAAAGTGATTCTATATTGAAGTACTCTGAGATGATAGGAAAGCAAGTCGAATGGAAGAACGCTGAAGAAGAAGCTAGTAGTGGCATAGTTAAATCGATCAAACAAAGTGAAACAGGGATTTTTTTAGAGCTTGAAAATGGAAAAGAGATTTCAAGCGATTCTGTGATAAAAGTTAGTAAGGCAGAGTAGTTGGTAATTCCTGATGTCTATCAGAATCGACCAGATAAATAATTATCAGCCACTTAAACCAAAAAATTCAACAACTAAGCAAAATGTTTCCTTTCATAAGCTATTAAACAATGAACTTATCAATACTCAACTTAAAATTAGTAAGCATGCTCAAGAACGTTTAAGTCAAAGAAAAATCACACTTTCAGATGACGAATGGTCATCAATTGAGAGAAGGATCGGCGAGGCACGACAAAAGGGAGTAAACGATTCTCTTGTTCTGGTAAGTCAAGCAGCTCTCATCATAAATGCTAAAAATAATACTGTAATAACGGCAATGGACCGTGAAGAAGCTAAAGCACAGATTTTTACGAACATAAATGGAACAATTATTATGTAAGGCTGGACCGATAACGGGGGCCTCAAGTTGTGGAATGACCGAAGCAGCTAAATATAATTACTAAAGGGAGAGAACAATAAATGTTACGTTCATTATATTCAGGAATAAGCGGTATGAAAAATTTTCAAACGAAATTAGATGTAATTGGTAACAACATTGCCAATGTTAATACGTACGGTTTTAAGAAATCGCGTACTACATTTGCTGACCTAGTTAACCAACAAATTTCAGGTGCATCAGCAGCAACTCAAACAACTGCAGGAACAAATCCAAAGCAAATTGGTCTCGGATCAAAAATTAGTTCCATTGATACAATTCATACTTCCGGCTCAACACAGACAACTTCTAGAACATTAGACCTAGCATTAGCTGGAGATGGATTTTTACCTGTCGCTACGTTGACCGATTTAAGTAAAATTAATATTGACCAAGGAAATCAAATTGGGAATAACAAAATTATCGGTTCAATAGATGGTGCTGTAGATATGAATTATACGAGAGCGGGTAATTTATATTTAGATGACCGTGGCTACTTAGTTTCAGCTGAAGGGATGTATGTGCTTGGTGAAGCTGGAGAAAAAACTGTTCCATCTACACAAGCACTTGAAAAATCACAAGATGCAATTAATGCAATTAATAATTTCAGCACACCATTTAGCAATATGACGACATCCCTTGAAGATCTTTCAAAGCAAGCAAATGAATTAATGAATGCCTATCAAGAATATAGTGATGCATATAGTAACTACACTAAAAATGAAACTGGCACTACTGGTCCATTATATAATGCAATGGTAAGTGCGCACGGTGCATTAACTACGAACATTGGTCAATATACTACAGCACAAAATACTTTCAACACTGGTGCAACGAGTTTTAAAAATACAAGCGTTACAACATTAAATAACGGGGTAAACACTTTTAATGGGGCCCAACCAGTTGGATCAATTGTAAAACAAATTAATACAACTATTGCTCCATTTACAGGTACATTTACTGCTCCAGGAACAAATAATCCAGTTCCTGATCCAACTTTATCGAACTTAAACGACGTAATCGCAGATTTAAACACATACATGATCGACTTAGAAAAAATCGGTCAATCGGTCGTTAACTTTGAAGGGCTTGCTTCAGATCTTCAAGACCCAACCTTCTCCAATAAGCTTAGTGGTGAAGCTGGTTTAATTCAAATTCCTTTAAATGCTCAAAGCTTTAGTATTGGACCAGATGGTACAGTTACATTTGTAAATGAAAAAGGAGAATTAAATCTTGCAGGTCAAATCCGTGTGGCGATGTTCACAAATGCAGGTGGTTTAGAAAAGCTTGGAGGAAATTTATTTAAACAAACAGCTAACTCCGGTTCAATTGACAAAAACAATAACGGTATTCAACTTGATGAGCTTTCAGTGGCTGGTAAAGATGGGGCTGCGTCAATAATTGCTGGTGCACTTGAAATGTCAAATGTTGATTTATCTGAAGAATTCACAGAAATGATTGTTGCTCAACGTGGATTTCAATCAAATACAAAGATAATTACAACTTCAGATGAAATTTTACAAGAGTTAATGGGATTAAAACGTTAATAAGGGGGGGGAAAGAGGTTGACATAAAGTAGCCATACTAAAAATCAGCCTCTCTTAAATGATTCAGTTAACTAGATTGAATGGAAAACCATTTTCACTTAACGCATTATTTATTGAAGTCATAGAATCATTTCCTGATACAACGATTACATTAACAAATGGGCATAAATATGTTGTGAAGGAGCCAGAACAAGAGGTTTGTAAAAAAATTACTTCTTTTTATAAAGATATAAATGTTCTGGCGTTAAGAAAGGGCTCGGAGGTTTTGGACAATGAATAAGAAGCTTTTTAGTATTATGCTTGTCATTATTGTTTCAATTACATTAATTGGTATAACAGCACTTGTTGTGGTTATGAAATTTTTAGGTAATGAGGACAAGCATGAAGAACCTTCAATCGAAGAGGTAGTGGAAGCATCCGTGGATATCCCGGAAATCACCACGAATTTATCCAGTGGTAATATCGTTCGTCTATCATTTAAAATTGAAACAGACTCTAAGAAGGCAAAGGAAGAATTAGAACAACGAGAGTTTCAAATTCGCGATATTATTATTTCAGAATTAGCAAATATGACTGCAGCTCAGCTTGACGGTAAAGAGGGTATGGACAACTTAAAAGAAACAATTAAACAAAAAGCAAATGGATTAATGCAAGAAGGCAAGGTCAATAAGGTTTATACCACTTCCTATATCCTTCAGTAGTGAATAAAACAATAATCATAGGGGGTGAAAACTTTGGCGAGTGATATATTATCACAAAGTGAAATTGACGCCTTACTTTCCGCCATTTCAACAGGTGAGATGGATGCGGATGAATTAAAAAAGGAAGAGTCTAGCAAGAAAGTTAAGGTGTATGATTTTAAAAGAGCTTTACGTTTTTCAAAGGATCAGATTAGAAGTTTAACACGAATTCATGACAACTTTGCTAGGTTATTAACTACTTATTTTTCAGCTCAATTAAGAACGTATATTCAAATAACTGTAGGTTCAGTAGATCAATTACCATATGAAGAGTTTATTCGTTCAATTCCTAAAATGACGGTGCTGAATGTTTTTGAGGTACAACCTCTACAAGGCAGAATAATAATGGAGGTTAATCCTAATATAGCATACGCTATGATGGATCGCGTTATGGGGGGAACCGGTTCAAGTGTTAACAAAATCGAAAACCTAACTGAAATTGAAACGAAAATCATCTCAAATATTTTTGAAAAATCATTAGAAAATTATCAAGAAGCTTGGGATTCTATCATTGAAATAGAGCCTATGATGGAAGAATTCGAAGTGAATCCTCAATTTTTGCAAATGGTATCACCAAATGAAACGGTTGTCGTTATTTCATTAAACATTCAAGTAGGTGAAACTAGTGGAATGATTAATTTATGTATTCCACATGTTGTGCTTGAACCAATTATACCTAAACTATCTGTACATTATTGGATGCAGTCAGAAAGAAAAGAGCCTAAACCTACAGAAATAAAAGCTTTGAACTCGCAAATTCGTCTTGCTGAGTTAACGATATCTGCAGAGTTAGGGGCTTCTGAATTATCAATTCAAGATTTTCTGCAATTACAATCAGGTGACGTTATTCAATTAGATAGCTCCATCGACCTACCATTGGTGGTTAAAATAGGTGGCAAGCCAAAGTTTACTGGACAACCAGGGAAATTGAACAAAAAAATAGCGGTTCAAATTATTGACCACTTATTGAGGGGTGACGAAGATGGTGAGTAATGATATGTTATCTCAGGATGAAATTGATGCTCTTTTAAAAGGATCGGGCGTTGATGAAGATGAGATGAATGAGCAAGATAAACTTAAAAATGAAGATTATTTCAATGCAATGGAAGAAGATGCAATAGGGGAAATTGGAAACATTTCTTTTGGTAGTTCTGCAACAGCATTATCAACCCTCCTACAACAAAAGGTTGAAATTACAACACCGAGTGTATCTGTTGTCCAAAAGAGTAAGCTTGGTGACCAATTCCAACATCCTTACGTTGCGATAGAAGTCAATTACACAGAGGGTTTTTCAGGTAGTAATTTATTAGTTATTAAGCAAAGTGATGCAGCCATCATTGCTGATTTAATGATTGGTGGGGACGGTACAAATCCTGATGAAATGCTTGGTGAAATCCAAATAAGTGCAGTTCAAGAAGCGATGAATCAAATGATGGGTTCAGCTGCTACATCTATGTCAACAATCTTCAATAAAAAGGTTGATATTTCACCACCTAGAGTAGAATTACTAGATGTTAACGAAACAGATGATGCAAATACAATTCCTAATGAAGATTTACTTGTACAAGTTTCTTTTAGACTCAAAATTGGAACATTAATTGACTCAAACATCATGCAATTATTGCCTTTATTTTTTGCTAAAGATTTGATAGACGAGTTAATTAATCCAAAACAAGAGGCTGCAACAGCTGAAGCTGTAAGAGAGGTTCATCAGCCATCTCCTGCAATCAATGATGCTCATGTACAATTTAACGATATTCAACCCCAGATAAATCAAATGCAACAGCAAATGTATCAACAACCTATGCATCATCAACAGGTGAATCAAGCGAAGGAATATAGGGAGCAGCCAGGGCAGCAAATGTATGCAGCGCATCAGTCTCAGTATACTCAACCAAGGCAACAGCAACCTACTGTTAATGTAAAACCAGCTGACTTCACTTCTTTTGAACCAATGCAATATCAGCAACAAGAAATTCAAAATCTAGATATGCTACTCGATATACCTTTACAAGTTACTGTAGAATTAGGAAGAACAAAGCGTTCTGTTAAAGAGATTTTGGAATTATCATCAGGTTCAATTATTGAACTCGATAAACTTGCAGGTGAACCCGTTGATATTTTAGTAAACAGTAAAATTGTTGCTAAAGGTGAAGTAGTGGTTATTGATGAAAACTTTGGGGTACGTGTCACTGATATTATCAGTCAAACTGAGCGCTTAAATAAACTGAAATAAAATTCTTAGTAGGAGTGGGGAAAATTATGGCACATAAAATTATGATCGTTGACGATGCAGCATTTATGAGAATGATGATAAAAGATATTCTTACGAAAAATGGTTATGAAGTTGTAGCAGAAGCAGCTGATGGATTACAAGCAGTTGAAAAATATAAAGAGCATAAACCTGACCTCGTAACAATGGATATTACAATGCCAGAAATGGATGGGATCGCAGCATTAAAAGAAATCAAACAAATTAATGCTAATGCAAAAGTCATTATGTGCTCTGCTATGGGACAGCAGGCGATGGTCATTGATGCAATCCAAGCTGGAGCAAAGGATTTTATTGTTAAGCCATTCCAAGCAGATCGTGTTTTAGAGGCTATCGGCAAAACATTAAGCTAAAGGTGGAGTAAAATTGCTTCAGAGAAACTACCTCATATTGATGCTAGTATCCCTCATTCTTCTTTCTCCGCAAGCATCGAAACTTGTACTTGCGGAGGAAACAGTGAACGAGAGTGTGTTTGAAAATATAAATAAAGGTCAAACGGAAAAAACGAATGATGACACAGCAATAGAAAATGAACAAGAAGTAGAACAAGAACCTATTGTTCAAGCCGATGCACTTTCAGTTACAGCTTTTGATTTTATTAAAATGTTTATCGCTTTAGGATTTGTTCTCTTTTTAGTTTACTTTTTATTAAAGTTTGTTACAAAGCGTAACCAATTGTTCCAACAAGGTCAATCAATTGTCAATCTAGGAGGTACAAGCATCGGGCAGAGTAAATCGATTCAAATGATCAAAGTCGGGAATCGAGTACTAGTTGTAGGTGTGGGTGAATCGATTTCATTACTTAAAGAAATCGATGACGAACAAGAGAGTAAGGAATTAATTGAAGAATTTGAGCGGAAGCAAGAACAGATCGTGGAGCCTAAAGATCTCATTCAAAAGGTGTCAAATTTCCTTAAATACACGAAAGCGAATAGGTCAAACGAAAATGATGGAACGTTTTCCACTTCATTCAAAGAGCAATTAGAAAAATTAAGGAACGAGCGTACGAAACAGCTAGAGGATGTTAAAAGAAAGGGTTTAAACAAGCATGAATGAATTTATGGAGTTTTTTAATAATAGTGATCCAGAAGGTGTCAGTACTTCTGTTAAGCTACTATTATTACTAACGGTTCTGTCGATTGCCCCGAGTATTTTAATATTAATGACCTGTTTCACACGAATTATCATTGTTCTCTCGTTCGTTCGAACTTCGCTTGCAACACAACAAATGCCGCCAAATCAAATTTTGCTAGGCATTGCCTTGTTTTTAACATTTTTTATTATGGCACCTACTTTTTCAGAGGTGAATGAACAAGCATTAACACCACTTTTTAATGAGGAAATTGAATTAGAGGAAGCATATGACCTGGCATCAATTCCGTTTAAGGAATTTATGAGCAAGCATACTAGGCAAAAGGATCTAGCCCTGTTTCTTAATTATGCGGGTATTGAAAGTCCTGAATCAATCGAAGATATCCCATTAACGGCCCTTGTACCAGCGTTTGCAATAAGTGAGATAAAAACCGCTTTTCAGATTGGATTTATGATATTTATTCCGTTTTTAGTCATTGATATGGTCGTTGCAAGTATTCTTATGTCAATGGGAATGATGATGCTTCCACCAGTTATGATTTCCCTGCCATTTAAGATCCTCTTATTTGTATTAGTAGATGGTTGGTATTTAATTATAAAGTCTTTGCTACAAAGCTTTTAGAATGGGGAGTACGAATGAGTTCAGAGTTTGTTATATCTTTAGCAGAAAAAGCAGTTTATACAACTTTAATTATTTCTGGACCATTATTATTATTAGCACTGGTTATAGGTTTAGCAGTAAGTATTTTTCAAGCTACTACTCAAATACAGGAACAAACCCTTGCGTTTATTCCAAAAATCGTTGCAGTGCTATTTGGATTAATTTTTTTTGGTCCATGGATGCTTTCAACACTTGTTTCCTATGCTCAAGATATTTTTGGTAATTTAAATAGGTTCGTAGGTTAAAGATGGTCACAATCTTAGAAAATTACCCAGCATTTCTTCTAGTTTTTATGAGAATAACAGCATTTTTTGTCACTTTGCCTTTTTTCTCTTATCGGAATATTCCAAATACTCATAAAATCGGCTTTTCATTTTTTTTAGCATGGATTATGTTCTTTGCTTTGGAGCCAGCTCAAATTGAGATAGATGGTCAGTATTTTATGCTTATTCTAAAGGAAGCACTTTTTGGACTAATCATTGGTTTTTCTGCGTATTTTATTCTGGCAGCTATCCAGATAGCTGGTAGCTTTATTGATTTTCAAATGGGATTTGCTATAGCAAACGTAATTGATCCTCAAACTGGTGCACAAAGTCCCCTTATCGGGCAATTTCTTTATACGTTAGCTTTATTATTAATGATTAGTATTAATGCACATCACTTATTATTGGACGGTGTTTTTTACAGTTACCAGTTTGTTCCGATCGATCAACTTTATTTGCCGTTAGGTGAAGAAAATATCATTGAATTCATTGTACTATCATTTAATTCCATGTTTATTATTGCTTTTCAAATGTCTATTCCTGTTGTCGGTTCATTATTTTTAGTTGATATTGCACTAGGAATTGTCGCGAGAACGGTTCCACAGCTAAATATATTTGTCGTTGGACTACCTTTAAAAATAGGGGTAAGCTTCATCATGCTTATTTTGGTAATGGGTGCGCTATTTTTATTAATGCAAGAGCTATTTGATACGATGACATATACAATGCGTGGGCTCATGGAATTGTTTGGAGGAGTAGGCAATGAACCTTCTTAAACTAGACTTACAGTTTTTTTCAGGAGAGAAAACGGAAAAAGCCACACCACGGAAAAAACAAGATGCAAGAAAAAAAGGTCAAGTTGCAAAAAGTGCGGATGTAAATACTGCACTATCGTTATTAACAATATTTTTATCGTTCTTATTCATTGGCGCTTTTATGAGGGACCAAATTTTACTCATGATTAGAGGTACTTTTCAAAATTATTTACTTCTCGATTTAACCGATCAAAACGTGCATGATTTATTTGTAACAATGGCTTATCAAGCAGGAATGATTCTAGCCCCGATTATGGGAATCGCATTAGTTGCCGGCGTACTTGGTAATTACCTTCAAGTAGGGTTTTTGTTTTCAACGGAAGCAATTCAAATGAAATTAAATAAACTGGATCCGATCCAAGGCTTCAAACGAATTTATTCAATGCGTGCAATTGTGGAACTATTTAAGTCACTATTAAAAATCTCCTTTGTAGGTTTCGTTACATTCGCTGTCATTTGGTTTGATATGGAAAATGTATTGCGTTTATCACAAATGACTGTTGAACAATCTTTTCAATTTATTGCTTCGTTAACAGTAAAAATGGGTTTGTTTGCATCAGCAGCTCTTTTGTTATTATCGCTATTGGATTATCTTTATCAACGATTTGATTATGAAAAAAACCTTAGAATGTCGAAGCAAGATATTAAGGATGAATATAAAAAATCTGAGGGTGACCCTCTAATAAAATCGAAAATTAAGCAAAGGCAGCGTGAAATGGCAATGAGAAGGATGATGCAGGATGTACCTACTGCAGATGTTGTCATTACGAATCCAACCCACTATGCAATTGCTTTAAAATATGATGAATCAAAAATGGACGCTCCATTTGTTGTTGCAATGGGTGTTGACCTTGTCGCACAAAAAATAAAAGAAATAGCAAAAGCTAATGATATTATGATGGTTGAGAATAGACCCCTTGCTAGAGCACTTTACGATCAATTGGATATAGGACAAGCTGTTCCTGAGGAATTCTTCCAAGCTGTTGCAGAAATCATTGCTTATGTTTATCAAGCAAAATCGATCTAAAACTTGTTCATGAATAATTCGGTGAATCATCCATTATAAATTAACACCATGCACACAATAGATTAGAATTGATTGGGTTTAAGGAGAGAAAAAAACATGTCTGCAAGAGATTTATCAGTATTACTTAGTGTTATCTTAATCGTTGCTATGCTTATCATCCCGTTTCCAGGGTGGTTGTTAAGCTTTTTAATTATCATTAATATTTCTCTTGCGTTATTAGTGATCCTTACGTCAATGAATATGAACGAGCCATTACAGTTTTCTATTTTCCCATCATTAATATTGCTGTTAACCTTGTTTCGCCTCGGTTTAAATGTTTCAACAACTCGTGCAATTTTAGCGGAAGGTGATGCAGGTAAGGTTGTAGAAACCTTTGGAACTTTCGTAACTGGTGGAAACGTACTTGTAGGATTAGTTGTCTTTATCATACTAATTGTTATTCAATTTGTTGTTATCACAAAAGGTTCTGAGCGTGTATCTGAAGTTGCTGCACGTTTCACTCTCGATGCTATGCCAGGTAAACAAATGAGTATAGATGCTGATTTGAATGCGGGAATGATATCAGAGCAACAGGCGAGAGAACGCCGTGAAAAAGTTGGGAATGAAGCTGATTTTTATGGAGCAATGGATGGGGCAAGTAAGTTTGTAAAAGGAGATGCTATTGCTGGTATCATCATGGTTTTAATTAACATGTTCTTCGGGATAATAATTGGCATGATGCAAAAGGGGATGGCGATTGGTGAAGCAGCATCACTCTATACAACACTTACTGTTGGTGATGGAATTGTCAGCCAAATACCAGCTTTATTAATTTCAACAGCAACAGGTATTGTAGTAACAAGAGCTGCTTCTGAAGGTAACTTAGGGACTGATATTACATCACAATTATTTGCATATCCTAAAATGCTTTATGTTGCAGGAGGAACTATTTTCTTACTAGGGATATTCACTCCTATTGGTCTTTTGCTTACATTACCTATAGCTGGACTACTTGGTTTTGGTGGATATATGATATCGAGATCAAAAGAACAACAGGTTCCTGATGAAGAAGTGATGGAGCAGGAAATTGAAATGGATGAAATGAAAAGTCCTGAAAGTGTCGTAAACCTGTTAAATATTGATCCAATTGAATTTGAATTTGGTTATGGATTAATTCCACTTGCAGATACTAATCAGGGCGGTGATCTTCTCGACCGGGTTGTCATGATTCGAAGGCAGTTAGCGATAGAATTTGGCATTGTTATACCAGTAGTCCGAATCCGAGATAATATACAGTTACAACCAAATGAATACCGCCTCAAAATCAAAGGCAATGAATTAGCAAAAGGTGAAATTCTTCTTGATCATTATTTAGCAATGGCTCCAGGTATAGAAGATGATTCTATTGAGGGTATTGATACGATTGAGCCTTCATTTGGACTACCTGCTAAATGGATCACAGAAGAAATGAAGGATACAGCTGAAATGTATGGATATACGGTTGTTGACCCACCATCTGTTGTTTCAACACATATTACTGAAGTGATTAAACAACATGGACATGAGCTACTAGGAAGACAAGAAACAAAACAATTAATTGATCATCTAAAGGAATCATATCCAATTTTAGTAGAGGAAGTAACGCCTTCCCCGCTCGGCATAGGAGACATTCAAAAAGTATTTGCTAAGCTCCTAAGAGAAAAGGTTTCGATTCGAAATCTACCGATTATCTTTGAAACATTAGCGGATTTTGGAAAGATGACTAGTGATACAGAGTTGCTCTCCGAGTATGTAAGGCAAGCATTAGCAAAACAAATTACTGCTCAATATGCAGATCAAGACCAAATGCTAAAAGTGATTACCTTATCAGGGAAAATTGAGAAAACAATAGCTGATGGTGTACAACAAACAGAACACGGAAATTACTTAACATTAAGTCCAGATGTATCTCAAAATATTATAGAAGCAATAGCAAAAGAGGTAGAAATACTATCGCTACAACAACAAACACCGATACTATTATGTTCACCTGCAGTAAGAATGTATGTTAGACAGTTAACAGATCGATATTTTCCTCAGGTGCCAATTTTATCCTATAATGAATTAGAAGCAAATGTTGAAGTACAGAGTATTGGGGTTGTGAATGTCGAATGAAGGTAAAGAAATATATCGCACCATCTATGCAAGAAGCAATGAAAAAAATCCGTTCTGATATGGGTAATGACGCTGTTATTTTAAATTCAAAGGTGATTCATGCAGGTGGATTTTTAGGTCTTTTTGCTAAAAAAAAGATTGAAGTAATTGCCGCCATGGATCCAGATGTACCGGTAAAATATAAAGGTAGAGAAAAGCAATCTTTTTCACAAGAAAAATCTGTTCAGCATGTATCTTCAAAAATAGACGATTTGCAAAAAGAGCAGATAAATCCACCGCAAGCTGTAGAGAATAATCAGCAACTTTTAGAAGAGATAAAAGAATTGAAAGGCATTCTTCAGTCGATTTCTACAAATGAAAAAAGTGAGCTTTATCCTGAGCCATTAAAAGAGATTTTAATGCAAATGACAAAACAAGAGATCATTCCATCCTTGCGAGGTCAGATCATGACAGAGCTATTAGAATATTGGTATCGTGTCAATGGAAATTTGACAATCGCTCAATTAGAAGAAAAAGAAAAAGAACTTTTTGCTGAACAAATAAAAACCCTTGAATTTGGTGGGATTTCTTATCGAAAAAAATTTATAAACGTTATTGGTCCTACTGGTGTTGGTAAAACAACAACTCTTGCGAAGCTAGCTGCAGAATGTGTCTTGCAAAAAAAGAAAAAGATAGCTTTTATTACAACAGATACATACAGAATTGCTGCCATTGAGCAATTAAAGACATACGCAAAAATTTTAAATGTACCCATAGAAGTCTGTTATAACATTGATGATTTTATAGAAGCGAAAAAGAAGCTTGATATGTATGATTTTATCTTTATTGATACGGCAGGTAGAAACTTTCTAGAATTACAGTATGTAAATGATCTTCATTCAATTATCGATTTTAACGATGAGATGGAGACCTTTCTCGTTTTAGCTGCTACAGCTAAACCATCAGATATGCTAGCTGTTTACGATCAGTTTTCAGTCATTCCAATTAATAAGCTTATTTTTACAAAGCTCGATGAAACCTCAACGAGAGGTTCCTTATTTGAAGCAATGATAAAAACAAATAAAGGCATTGCCTATACAACTCATGGTCAAAATGTACCTGATGATATCGAAGTAGCAACGAAAGAACGCATAGTCGAACAGATATTAAGGTAGTGATATGGTGAATGATCAAGCAGAACACCTAAGAGAGCGATTGAAAGATTTGAGAACACAAACCAAATCAATCGCAGTTATGAGTGGTAAAGGTGGGGTAGGGAAATCTAATTTTTCCTTGAATTTCTCCATAGCCTTACAAAAGGTAAATAAACGAGTTTTATTATTTGATTTAGATATTGGAATGGGTAATATCGACATCTTAATTGGAGAGAGCTCAAGGCTTTCTATCGTAGATTTTTTTGAAAAGCAACGAACATTAAATGATATTATTTCAAAAGGTCCGAATGGTCTTGATTTTATTTCTGGGGGAACAAGTTTAGGGACTATTTTTAAACTTAATGAAGAGAAATTTCAACGATTCATTAACGAAATTGAACTTCTGCTTAAAGCCTATGATTTTATTATTTTTGATATGGGTGCAGGTATTTCTGAAGATAGCTTGCGTTTTTTACTCTCGGTAGATGAAATTATAGTCATTACAACTCCAGAACCTACATCAATGATAGATGCTTACGCTGCGATGAAAAACATAAGTGTAAATCATGAAACAATACCTTTTTCAATCGTTGTTAATCGTGCGTTTAATCGCAAGGTAGGGGATTCAACGTATAACAGGTTATCACAAACGATGACACAGTTTTTAAAACGGGATGTTACGTTATTAGGGATAATTCCTGATGATTCAACAATTATGAAAGCTGTTATCGATCAAAAACCGTTTCTAATGTACCAGCCAAATTGTCAAGCAAGTAAAGCAATGATCAATATATCCATTGAATTCTTACAAAGACAATCATCAGATGAAATGGTAGAAGAGCCAACACCTTTTATTTCGAAATTAAAGGACTTCTTCATGAAAGGCAGGTAAAGTAGATGGGGAAAATACGGGTACTTGTAGTTGACGATTCTGCATTCATGAGAAAATTAATTAAAGATTTTCTAAGTGAAGATGAAAAGATTGAAGTCATTGGAACTGCTAGAGATGGACAAGATGCTGTAAGGAAGGTCGAGTTATTAAATCCAGATGTTGTCACGATGGATATAGAAATGCCTATTATGAACGGACTTGAAGCATTGAAGGTTATTATGGATCAATTCTCAAGACCTGTTATTATGCTGTCTAGCACGACAAAAGAAAGTGCTGAAAATACAATTAAATCGTTACAATATGGGGCATTTGATTTCATACCTAAACCTTCAGGAGCAATTTCATTAGATCTATACAAGGTAAAGGAAGAGCTAAAACAAAAAGTCACTCTTGCGAAGACGGCTAATGTTCGTAAAATGCCAAAAGAAGTAATGGAAAAAAATTGTCCACTTAAGCTAGAGTGTAGTAAAATAGACTCAAATAGAGACAAAAGACCTATGTCGATCGACAAAAACAGTCTTAATCAAAAGCTCGTCTGTATAGGAACCTCCACTGGAGGACCTAGAGCCTTACAACATGTTTTGCCGAAATTACCAGCAGACATAGATGCACCAATTTTTATTGTCCAGCATATGCCTCCTGGCTTTACCCAATCTCTAGCAAATCGCTTAAACTCTATTTCTACTATAACTGTAAAGGAAGCTGTAAATGGTGAGCTGGTACAAAAAGGAATTGCTTATATTGCACCTGGTGGCTCTCATTTAAAGGTAATAAAATCCAGAACTGCTTTAACGATTAAAATAGACAATTCAGATATAAGAAATGGACATCGACCATCTGTTGATGTGATGTTCGAATCAATTAGTAAAATACAGGACTATCGTAAAATTGCTGTCATTATGACGGGGATGGGATCGGATGGTACCGAAGGGTTGAAGAAGCTTAAATTAACAGGTGTTGTTAAAGCGATCTCAGAATCGGAGCAAACCTCTGTTGTTTACGGAATGCCCAAGTCAGCACTTAGCACGAATCTTGTTGATAAAGTTGAACACGTGGAAGATATAGCGGATTCTATCATGGATTTTGTCGCAGATTAACGGGCAGTAAATCGCCCACTTCAGGGCTTAGAGGAACCGAAGAAGGATAAGTGGGGATAAACTGCCCGTAAAGGTCCGATAAGTTCAACTAACCATCAGTGGGGGATGAACAAAACCCCCACTGATGGAAGTTTCACTTTATACGAAACTAAGGGGTGTTACCGTATGGATATGAATCAATACTTAGAGGTTTTTATTGAAGAAAGCAAGGAGCACTTACAAGCATGTAATGAAAAATTACTAGATTTAGAGAAAAATCCAAACGACCTATCAATTGTAAATGATATATTTCGTTCTGCTCATACTTTAAAAGGGATGAGTGCAACTATGGGCTATGAAGATTTGGCTAATTTGACTCACCAAATGGAAAACGTTCTAGATGCAATTAGAAATGAAAAACTTTCAGTAACATCTGCCCTTTTTGATGCAGTATTTGCTTCCGTAGATGATCTTGAGGAAATGGTTTTTTCGATTGCTGAAGGTGGAGATGGAAAAAAGGATGTTACCGCTGTTGTCGAAATGTTAAAAAAGATAGAAAACGGTGACGATGTTAAACAAGACGCTAAAAAAAATGAAGAAAGTAATCAACTTTCTGACAAACATCCTACTAATCATTCATTACAAGAATATGATGACTTTGAATTTACAGTCATACAGCAATCAAAAGAACAAGGTTTTTATGCTTATGAAGTGACTATTTCTCTTCGGGAGGATTGTTTGCTAAAAGCAGCAAGAGTGTTTATGGTGTTCGAAATTTTAGAACAAATCGGTGAAGTAATAAAGGCCGTTCCTTCCATAGATCTTTTAGAAGATGAAAAATTCGATACGCAATTCACTGTGGCGATTTTATCAAAAGAGTCTAGTGATGCAATTCAAAGTAGAGTGATGAAAGTATCTGAAATTGAAGGGGTGAACGTACATATACTAGACCCTTCAAATATGGCTAACATTCAATCAAACTCCCTATCTTCAAAGCAGGATGGTTACGATACCCAAGAGAATGAAGTAATGAAAAATAAAAACAAACAAGAACAAGAACATACAGTGAAAAGTACTGCAAAACAAGTCGCTGCAACAAGCACAAAAACAATTCGTGTAAACATAGAACGTTTAGATATCCTAATGAATTTATTTGAAGAGCTAGTAATAGACCGGGGAAGATTAGAGCAAATTTCAAAGGATTTAAATAATTACGAACTTGATGAAACTGTTGAAAGAATGTCCAGGATATCTGGTGACCTTCAAAATATCATTTTAAACATGCGAATGGTACCAGTAGAAACAGTTTTTAACCGTTTCCCTAGAATGATTCGACAGCTAGCAAAAGATCTAAAGAAAAAGATAAACTTAGAAATTATCGGTGCTGAGACAGAACTAGATCGGACAGTAATTGATGAAATAGGTGATCCGCTTGTTCACCTATTACGAAATGCAATTGATCACGGTATTGAGATGCCAGATGAACGCGAGAAAAATGGTAAATCTGAAGAAGGAAATGTTGTGCTAAGAGCTTATCATAGTGGAAACCATGTGTTCATAGAAATCGAAGATGATGGTGCTGGAATAAATCGTGATCGAGTTCTGAAGAAGGCGATTGATAGAAGTGTTGTCACAGAACAGATCGCATCCACATTAACTGACAAACAAGTTTATGAACTTATTTTCTCATCAGGGTTTTCTACTGCAGACCAAATCTCTGATATTTCTGGTCGTGGTGTAGGCTTAGATGTAGTGAAAAGTACCATTGAATCACTCGGTGGCTCAGTATCAATAGATGCCCACGTAGGCAAAGGATCTTTATTCTCTATCCAACTGCCTTTAACTTTATCGATTATTTCCGTGATGCTCGTAGAATTACAGAGGGAAAAATATGCAATCCCGTTATCCTCAATTATTGAAACAGCAGTCATTAAAAAGGAAGAAATTCTCCAAGCTCATAATCAAAAGGTTATTGATTTCCGTGGGAAAATTGTACCTTTAGTGTTTCTGACAGAGATCTTTGAGGTACCAGAAGAAAAAACGAATGATGATTTTGTTTCCTTACTTATCGTAAGAAAAGGCGATAAATTGGCTGCATTAGTTGTAGATTCCTTTATCGGGCAACAGGAAATCGTATTAAAATCACTTGGGAATTATTTAAACTCTGTTTTTGCAATTTCAGGTGCTACAATTTTAGGTGATGGTCAAGTAGCTCTTATTATTGATTGTAATTCTTTAATAAAATAGATGTATGTTCGAAAGGGGTATTTATAATGGGTGAATACATGTCAGGAGAAGACGTAAAAGTCATTGTTTTTCAATTAAAGGATGAGGAATATGGAATTCCTGTTCAACAAGTTCGTTCAATTGAAAAATTTCAACACATTACTCGAGTACCAAGAACAGCAGCTTATATTAAAGGCGTAATTAATTTAAGAGGTGTTGTAACACCAATTATTGACTTACGTAAACGATTTGGTCTTGAAGAGCTTTCGTATACTGAAAGTACAAGAATGATCATTGTTTCCATGGATGACATGGAAGTTGGCTTTATCGTTGATGCAGCAAATGATGTCATTGATATTCATAAAGACATCATTGAGCCAGCTCCTGAAGTCGTTGGTTCTGTTAAAGATGAATATATCCAAGGTGTAGCAAAATTAGACAAAAGATTAATTGTAATGATTGACTTAGAAGAAGTATTAAAGGTTGAAAACGACCGTTCTGTGCTTGTATAGGAGCAACCACATGGATTATATAAATAATATTTCTATTAAACATTTAGATATATTGAAAGAGGTTGGTAATATCGGAGCTGGTCACTCCGCTACCGCGCTCTCTAAGCTCTTAAATAAAAAAATCAATATGACAGTTCCGGATGTATTGGTCGTTTCTTTTAATGAGTTAATCGAATGGTTTGGTGGACCTGAAGTTGTCATTGCAAGTGTTTTCTTAAGAATAGAAGGAGATATCCCTGGATCACTATTTTTTGTTCTAAGTATTGAACAAGCTGAGCGCTTCATAAAGCAATTAATAGCGGATGATAACTTTTCACTAACACAATCATCTAATGAAGAAATTGGATTATCAGCATTTCAGGAGCTTGGAAATATTTTAACTGGTTCTTATCTTTCTTCCTTATCTGATCTAACTGAATTAAATCTTTATCCTTCTGTACCAGCCCTATCAATTGATATGTTCGGAGCTGTAATCAGCCATGGATTGATCGAGTTATCACATGTAAGTGACTATGCTATTATCATCAACACAGCGATTAAAGAAGAAGATCAGGTAGAAAATGATACAGTAAAAGGTCACTTTTTCCTTTTACCTGATCCAAATTCATTTAAAAAGCTTTTTAAGGCTTTAGGTGTCTCAGATGAAGCTTGAATCTTCAGGTATAATCAAAGTTGGTATAGCTGATCTCAATGTAGTAAAGTCGCCAAATCATATTCGTACCTCAGGATTAGGTTCTTGTGTGGGATTGATTTTATTTGACAAGCAAAATGAGGTAGCAGGTTTAGCACATATTATGCTGCCCGACTCCTCACACGCAAATAAAGAGACTATAAACCATGCTAAATATGCTGATACAGCTATCCCACAACTAATAAGTAAATTAGTAAAAGCAGGGGCTAGGATTTGTTCATTACAAGCTAAAATGGCAGGCGGGGCACAGATGTTTCAATTCCAAACAGCTAGCGATATGATGAGAATAGGTCCAAGAAATGTAGAAGCAATCAAGCAACAGCTAATTTCGTACAACATCACACTAATAAGTGAAGATGTTGGGGGTAATAGTGGTAGAACGATAGAATTTGATCCAGAAACATGTGAATTGATGATAAGAACAGTAAATCAAGGGACAAAAGTGATTTGAATCTATAGAGGGTAATAAACTACTCTTGGTGAGAGGGATAAAAATGACACAATTAACATTATCTGATGAACAAGTGATATGGCAAAAATGGAAAGATGTACGTGACTCTCATGCAGGCGATGTTCTCATCAAAAGATACATGCCCCTTGTTTCTTATCATGTGCAACGGATTTCTGTGGGGCTTCCTAAAAGTGTTAGTAAAGATGATCTAATGAGTTTAGGATTATTCGGATTGTATGATGCATTGGAAAAATTTGATCCAAATCGAGATTTGAAATTTTATACCTATGCATCTTTTCGCGTAAGAGGAGCCATTATTGATGGATTACGAAAAGAGGATTGGCTACCACGTAGCTCAAGGGAGAAAGCGAAACGAGTTGAAGCAACGATCGAGAAATTGGAGCAAAAGCACCTAAGAAATGTATCTTCTAAAGAAATTGCACATGAGTTAGGTCTTTCAGAAGGTGAAGTCGTTAGCGTAATATATGAAGGTTTTTTTGCTAATGTTCTTTCAATAGATGATCAGCTTTTTGACCAAGAAGATGGAGATGGTATTGGGTTTACCATTAAAGATGAAAATCAACAAACCCCAGAGGATAAGATTCTTAAAGATGAATTAATTGCACAACTATCAGAAGTGATTACGCATTTAAGTGAAAAAGAACAGCTTGTGATTAGCTTTTTTTACAAAGAAGAATTAACCTTGACTGAAATTGGACAAGTCATGAACTTATCAACATCAAGAATTTCACAAATTCATTCAAAGGCGTTATTTAAATTAAGAAAAATACTGGAAAATGTGATTCATTAACATTCTTGTTGTAGGGCGTGATCGGTTCTGAGCCTCAAAAATATTGAAATGCAAATTGCTTTTCCGCGTACTCATGATGCTGGAAAGATACAGGAGCAACTAAATCAGAGAAGCCAGCTCATTCAGGACCAGCTGGCTAATTCCTTTCAAAAAGAAATAGACATAAAAAGAACGCAAGTGCAAGAAAATAGTGATAGTGAGATGTTACATCTTAAAAAGGAAAATTCGGAAAAACAGGAATCACAACACCATCAGAACAAAAAGAAAAAACACAAAAACAAGATGAGAATCCTGACCATCCCTATAAAGGGAAAATATTGATTTTTTTGGTTAAGAAAGGATATCTATGACTACAATATTGCTATTGATAAGTTTACTACTTCATGTAGTAGCTTTTTATTTTATCGTCGTATTATATATGAAGTATTCCAATGTTAAAGATCTTTCAGATTCTCAAAGAAAAATGCTAGAAGAAACAGAATATTCAATGACTAGTTTTTTAATTGAGATGAAGGATGAAAATGAAAGGCTTATTCAAAATCTGAAAAAAAGCCCAGCATCTTTTCCACAGCCAGCACCTTATCCTCAGACTGTAAAAGATCCAGAGACAAGGGAAGAAGAAATAGTTATGCCTAAATCTAAACCATCTGATATTGCCATAAATGATTATGCTAATTCTACGATTCTAGATGATCTTCCCGATTATTTAACTGGGATTAATAAAGTAGAAGATATTATTGAAATTAATCATTCTACTCAGGAGAAATATCTACCTTTTGAAATTGAAGCAATAAATCTGTATAAAAACGGTCATACTGTTGAACAGATTGCAAAAAAATTGATCAGAGGGAAAACAGAGATTGAACTTCTTCTTAAATTTCGTCAAAAGTAGTCAATATTAGCTTGATTGTCATATTTCAATATGGTATATTAATTTTTGGTGTTATTACACACGCTTGTAGATTTAAGCATTGGTGCTGTTGCTTAAACAGTTATGCTTAAAGATGATATAAGCGGAGGAGAACAAAACCATTAGGAGGAACAAACACATGTCAGTTATTTCTATGAAGCAATTGCTTGAAGCTGGTGTTCACTTCGGTCATCAAACACGCCGTTGGAACCCAAAAATGAAACGTTACATCTTCACTGAGCGTAACGGTATCTACATTATCGACCTTCAAAAAACAGTTAAAAAGGTTGAAGAAGCTTACAAATTCGTTAAAGAACTTGGAGCTGAAGGCGGTACAATCCTATTCGTAGGAACAAAAAAGCAAGCTCAAGATTCTGTTAAAGAAGAAGCAGAACGTTCTGGAATGTACTTTGTTAACCAACGTTGGTTAGGTGGTACATTAACTAACTTTGAAACAATCCAAAAACGTATTAAACGTTTAAAAGATATTCAAAGAATGCAGGAAGATGGAACTTTTGAAGTACTTCCTAAAAAAGAAGTTGTACAACTTAAAAAAGAGCTTGAGCGTCTTGAAAAATTCCTAGGCGGAATTAAAGACATGAAGCAATTACCAGATGCATTATTTATTATCGATCCTCGTAAAGAGCGTATCGCGGTAGCAGAAGCTCGTAAATTAAACATCCCGATCGTTGGTATCGTTGATACAAACTGTGATCCAGATGAAATTGATTACGTAATCCCTGCAAATGATGATGCAATTCGCGCTGTTAAGCTTCTTACTGCAAAAATTGCAGACGCAATTTTAGAATCTAAACAAGGTGAAGAAACAACACCTGCTTAATCTGCAAAAGGTGATAAGGGGAATTGGCCTTTTATCACCTTTTTTTAAAGTGAGTTACATACAGAACAAAAGCGGAAACGCCTTGATCAGCCCCGACAGACATAAACGCCCATGAATGGAAGGTGTTCTTTACCTTCTATTCATGAGTGGCTTATGACCTCGAGGCAGTTAAAAGCGCGACGTCCTGTCGCATTGCCTGCACTTGCACGTCTTGTGCTTCGGGGCAACGGCGCTGGAACTGGATGTCAAAGTGATATCCATAGTTTAAGGATTTTATTTTTCTCAACTCAATGAAAAATTCAATTGACCCTAAGGAGGAATACCGTTATGGCAGTAACTGCACAAATGGTAAAAGAACTACGTGAAAAAACTGGCGCTGGAATGATGGATTGTAAAAAGGCGTTAACTGAGACTAACGGAGAAATGGATCAAGCAATTGATTACCTTCGCGAAAAAGGCATCGCAAAAGCAGCTAAGAAAGCTGACCGTATTGCTGCTGAAGGATCTTCATTAGTAAAAGTTAATGGTAATGATGCAGTTATTTTAGAGGTTAACTCTGAAACTGACTTCGTTGCGAAAAACGAAGGCTTTAAAGAGCTTATCAACGGTTTAGCTGATTACTTATTAGCTCAAAAACCAGCTAATGTTGAGGAAGCATTAACACAAACAATGGATAATGGCTCAACTGTTGGAGATTTCATCAACTCTGCAATTGCAAAAATTGGTGAGAAAATCACTCTTCGTCGTTTTACAATTGTTTCTAAATCAGATAGCGATGCATTTGGTGCATACTTACACATGGGAGGACGTATTGGTGTCCTAACATTATTAGAAGGTACTACTGAAGAAGATGCTGCGAAAGATGTTGCGATGCATATTGCTGCGGTAAATCCTAAGTATATTTCACGTGATCAAGTTTCTGCAGAAGAAGCTGATCATGAGCGTAAAATTTTGACTGAACAAGCTCTTAATGAAGGTAAGCCTGAAAATATCGTAGCTAAAATGGTTGAAGGCCGTTTAAGTAAATACTTTGAAGAAATTTGCTTACTAGATCAAAATTTCGTTAAAAACCCAGATCAAAAAGTGAAACAATTTGTTGAGTCTAAAGGCGGAACTGTAAAGACATTTATCCGTTATGAAGTTGGAGAAGGTATCGAAAAACGCCAAGACAACTTTGCTGAAGAAGTAATGAGCCAAGTTAAAAAATAATTTTTGTTATATATGAGGCTGACCTAAAAGTAAAGTGTCAGCTTCTACATGATGATACATTTCTTAAAATGGAAAAGGGGAGCACAGGCTGTGTTCCCTTCTTTTACAAGTAAACAAGGTAAAAGTTTTTGTACTTAGTTTTGGTGTCTAGCTCCAACATCTTGGCCCCGAAGCACAGGACGTGCAAGTGCAGTTATGGAGATTGACGTCGCGTTCGTAACTGCCTCTAGGGTCTAGCCACTCATGAATTGAAGGCAAAGAACACCTTTTATTCATTATCGTCTTATGCTTGTCGGGGCTGACCAAGGCGCTTACGCTTTTCTTAGAGATTAAAGAAGTTTTCTTCAGATTTCGTAACGTAATAAAGTTGGAGGTAATTATGAGTAATCCTAAATATCAACGTATTGTACTTAAATTAAGTGGTGAAGCACTTGCAGGTGAAAATGGCTTCGGAATCAATCCTTCAGTTATCCAATCAATCGCAAAACAAGTGAAGGAAATTGCAGAGTTAGATGTTGAAGTAGCTGTAGTAGTTGGTGGTGGAAACATTTGGCGTGGTAAAATCGGAAGTGAAATGGGTATGGACCGTGCGACTGCTGACTACATGGGAATGCTTGCAACTGTAATGAATTCTCTAGCATTACAAGACAGTCTTGAGACGCAAGGAATTCAAACACGTGTTCAAACTTCCATTGAAATGAGACAGGTTGCTGAGCCTTACATAAGAAGAAAAGCTATTCGTCACTTAGAGAAAAAACGCGTCGTTATATTTGCAGCTGGAACAGGGAATCCGTACTTTTCTACAGATACAACAGCAGCATTACGTGCTGCTGAAATCGAAGCTGACGTAATCTTAATGGCAAAAAACAATGTTGATGGTGTATATAACGCTGATCCTAGAATTGATAAAGATGCTGTGAAATATGAAACATTATCTTATTTAGACGTACTAAAAGAAGGTCTTGCTGTAATGGATTCAACCGCATCTTCATTATGTATGGATAATGATATTCCGTTAATTGTCTTTTCTATAATGGAAGAAGGAAACATTAAACGTGCAGTAACTGGTGAAAATATTGGAACAATTGTTAGGGGGAAATAACCTTGGCTAAACAAGTATTGGCAAATACAAAAGATAAAATGGAAAAAGCAGTTTCATCATTAAGTCGTGAATTAGCATCTGTAAGAGCTGGTAGAGCAAGTGCAAATTTATTAGATAAAATCTCAGTTGAATATTATGGTGCCCCAACACCAGTAAACCAACTTGCATCGATTAGTGTACCAGAAGCACGTCTTCTTGTTATTCAACCTTATGACAAAACTGTATTAGGTGATATCGAAAAAGCTATTCTTAAGTCTGACTTAGGATTAACTCCTTCAAATGATGGTTCACTTATTCGTTTGTCTATTCCTGCTTTAACAGAAGAAAGACGTAAAGAGCTTGTGAAATTAGTTAAGAAATATGCTGAAGAAGCAAAGGTTGCTGTTCGTAATATTAGACGTGATGGCAATGATGACTTGAAAAAACTAGAAAAAAATGGTGATATCACTGAGGACGAATTAAGAGGCAACACTGAGAATGTCCAAAAATTAACTGATGAATATATTGTAAAAGTTGATAATGTTGCAAAAGATAAAGAAAAAGAAATTATGGAAGTTTAATGAAAAAATAGGTACAATAGATAAGTGAAAGACCCTCTAATGTTTACAGGGGGTTTTTTTGTTAATACTGTTAACGTCATCATGGTAGAAAGAGATCATGAATTATTGGGTGATGGAGGAATCACATGCTCAACTTATTAAAAAAATGGAAAGGAAGTCCTCAACCTTCTAACGCACAACTGATTATCAAAGAGGATATTTTAAAGGGAGAAATTCCTAATCATATTGCGATCATTATGGATGGAAATGGAAGATGGGCAAAAAAACGTGCTCTTCCACGAATAGCTGGTCATCATGAAGGAATGAAAGTCGTACGAAAAATTACAAAACAAGCAAATGAACTAAATGTTAAAGCACTTACACTTTATGCTTTTTCAACTGAAAATTGGAAAAGACCTAAAACAGAAGTAGACTATTTAATGAAGCTACCTGAAGAATTTTTGAATACCTATTTACCAGAACTGATTGAGGAAAATGTACAAGTTCGCATCATGGGTGATAAAGATAGGCTGCCTCCACATACCTTAAGAGCAATCGAAAAAGCGATGCTAGATACACAGTACAACGAGGGTCTAATACTCAATTTTGCTTTAAACTACGGAAGTCGTGCAGAAATCATTTCTGCTGTTCAAAAAATAGCTATAGATGTGAAAAAAGGGCAAATAGAAGAGTCTTCTATTGATGAAATATTATTTTCTAATTATTTAATGACACAGTCATTGAATGACCCTGACTTATTAATACGTACTAGTGGGGAAATAAGACTAAGTAATTTTATGCTATGGCAGTTAGCTTACACTGAATTTTGGTTTACTGACGTGCTTTGGCCAGATTTTAACGAACAAAACTTATTACAAGCAATTCATACATACCAACAAAGAGGACGCAGATTTGGCGGCGTATAAAAGGTGATGAAATAAAGCAATGAAACAACGAATATTAACTGCAGTATTGGCCGCAGCTCTTTTTCTTCCATTTGTTATTTACGGGGAACTCCCGTTCACAATATTTGTTTATTTATTAGCATCAATTGCTTTACATGAGTTATTAAAAATGAAAAACATATCTTTAGTTAGTATACCAGGCCTAGTTAGTTTATTAATTCTATGGGTTCTATTAATTCCAACTTCTTATATAACAATATTAGACGGTGTTAATTTTTCAAAGGCTGAATTTGCATTATTGGCGTTGCTGCTGTTATTAACCTATACTGTTGTAACGAAAAATAAATTTACGTTTGATGATGTCGGCTTTGTTGTTATTGCGATCTTTTATCTAGGAATTGGATTTTATTTTCTCATTGAAACGAGAAATATTGGTGGTCTAGATCTTGTTTTTTACGCATTAATATTGATATGGGTAACAGATTCTGGTGCTTATTTTGTTGGGCGTGCAATGGGAAAGAACAAGCTTTGGCCTGAAATTAGTCCTAATAAAACGATTGAAGGTGCAGTTGGCGGTGTTTTATTTGCGGTTATTTTTTCATGGATCTATCATTATTTCACAGGAGTTCTTGATAACTATATAATCGTCACATTTATGACCATCTTCCTTTCTGTTTTTGGACAAATAGGTGATCTTGTTGAATCTGCATTAAAACGCCATTACCAAGTAAAAGATTCAGGTACAATACTTCCAGGTCATGGTGGAATATTAGACCGTTTCGATAGCTTGTTATTTGTTTTACCAATTTTACATTTCTTGAGATTACTCTTTTAAAGGTTAAGTAAGTATAAGTTTTTATACTTAGTTTTGTGTCTAGCTCCAGCGCCGCACCCTTAGATCGCACTGGACGTGCAAGTTCAGTTACAGCGACAGTTGTCACGTTTGTTACTGCCTCTAAGGTATAGCCACTCATGAATAGAAGGTAAAAAACACCTTCTATTCATGATCGTCTTATTTGCCCGAGGCTGAACAAGGCTCTTGAGCATTTCTTAATTTGATTGGAAGTGACTTCGTGAAAAAAATTAGTTTGTTAGGTGCTACAGGATCAATTGGAATTCAAACTCTAGATGTCATTGAATCACATCCAGAAGAGTTTAAGCTTGTAGCGATGTCTTTCGGAAGAAATTATCAATCCGGAGGCGAAATTATTAAGAAGTTCAAACCTCAATTTGTTGCAGTTAAAGATAAAGAAACATATGAACGTCTTAAGCAGGAGTTTTCTAGTGAAGATGTTAAATTGGGCTATGGCGGGGAAGCTCTCATAGAAGCTGCTATTTATGATGGAGTAGATTGTTTAGTTAATGCAGTTGTTGGAAGTGTAGGATTAATTCCTACTTTGAAGGCCATAGAAAATAAAATAACGATTGCACTTGCTAATAAGGAAACTCTTGTTACCGCTGGCCATTTAGTGACAGAGCATGCGAAAAAATACAATGTTGATATTTTGCCAGTCGATAGTGAGCACTCTGCTATCTTTCAATGTTTACAAGGTGAGAATGTAAAATCGATAGACCGCTTAATCGTTACTGCATCTGGAGGAAGTTTCCGTGATAAAAAAAGGGAAGACCTAGTAGACGTTACCGTAGAGCAAGCATTGAATCATCCTAACTGGTCAATGGGTGCAAAAATAACGATAGACTCTGCTACAATGATGAATAAAGGCTTAGAGGTAATTGAAGCACACTGGTTATTCAATCTTCCATATGAAAAAATTGATGTCTTATTACATAAAGAAAGTATTATCCACTCTTTAGTCGAGTTTCATGATCGAAGCATTATTGCACAGCTAGGAACACCAGACATGAGAGTACCGATTCAATATGCATTAACATATCCTGATAGATTACCATTACAAGAAGCTAAAAGACTTGAGCTTTGGGAAATTGGAAAATTACATTTTGAAAAAGCGGATTTTAAAAGATTTCGATGCTTACAATATGCCTATGATTCAGGTAAAATAGGTGGGACAATGCCGACTGTCTTAAATGCTGCAAATGAAGAAGCTGTAGCAGCATTTTTAAAAGGAGATATTAAGTTTCTTCAAATTGAAGAATTTATTGAGAGATCGATGGATAAACATGAGAGCATCGCACATCCAAGTTTGGAGCAAATTCAAGAAGTGGATCAACTAACACGAAATTTTGTACAAACATTAATCTCATAAAGGTGGTCATACAAGATGAATACAGTGATAGCATTTATCCTCATTTTCGGTGCTCTTGTCTTTTTTCATGAGCTGGGCCATTTAATCTTTGCAAATCGAGCGGGAATACTATGCCGTGAATTCGCAATTGGTTTTGGACCGAAAATCTTATCTTTTAAAAAGAATGAAACAGTTTATACAATTCGCTTATTACCTATAGGTGGATTTGTTAGAATGGCGGGGGAGGATCCCGAAGTAATTGAGGTAAAACCTGGTCATAATGTAGGATTACTTTTTAATAAAGAAAATAAAGTTGTTAAGATTATCTTAAATAATAAAGAAAAATACCCACAGGCACGTATTATTGAGGTAGAAAACGCAGATTTAGAGCATAACATGTTTATTTCAGGTTATGAACATGGCGAAGAAGATTTTATTAAGCGATTTGATGTTTGTGAAACATCTTATTTTATTGTCGATGGTCAACAAATCCAAATTGCCCCATATAACCGTCAATTCCAGTCCAAAAAAGTAGGACAGCGAATTGCAGCAATTATTGCTGGACCATTAATGAATTTCCTTCTTGCGTTTGTTATTTTGTTTTCTCTAGGATTTATTCAAGGTGCTCCTATAGATGATCCAAAGTTGGGGCGTCTAACTGATGACGGATCTGCAAAGGAAGCTGGATTGCAAGAAAGTGATGTTATTCGTACGATTGAAGGTCAGTCCACTTCTTCTTGGGAAGAAGTAGTAACGATCATTCGAGATAATCCAGAAAAAGAATTAACATTCGAAGTAGAACGTGACGGAGAAATCCTGTCATTTGAAGTTGTGCCTGACTCCGCAAAAGTAGGAGAGGAAACAATTGGACGAATTGGTGCCTATAATCCGGTAGACAAATCGTTTTCTAGCTCCCTTAAGTATGGATTTGTTGAAACATACACGTGGACAAAAGAAATATTAGTTGGATTTGGAAAGCTTGTAACAGGTCAATTTTCTATTAATATGCTATCAGGTCCAGTTGGTATATATGATATGACAGATCAGGTTGCAGAGTCTGGTTCGATTAACTTGCTAAGATGGGCAGCTCTTTTAAGCATCAATTTAGGAATTGTTAACTTATTGCCTATACCTGCTTTAGATGGCGGACGTTTATTATTTCTATTCGTTGAAGCATTAAGAGGGAAACCAATTGATCGACAAAAAGAAGGTATTGTTCACTTTATTGGATTTTCATTATTAATGCTCTTAATGCTTGTAGTAACATGGAATGACATTCAGCGTTTATTCCTATAAGCAGTGTTTTAAATCTAATACAAATTTGATTTCAAGTATGAAATAAGGTAGAGGTGCTCGTAATGAAACAAAGTATGACTTTTATTCCTACTCTTAGAGAAATTCCAGCTGATGCTGAAGTGAAAAGCCATCAGTTAATGCTACGAGCGGGATTTACAAGACAAAACACAAGTGGTGTATATAGCTACTTACCATTGGCACATAAAGTGTTAAAGAAAATCGAACAAATTGTTCGCGAGGAAATGAATAATGCTGGAGCGTCAGAACTTTTAATGCCAGCGCTGCAACAAGCTGAACTTTGGCAAGAATCAGGACGTTGGTATTCATATGGCCCAGAGCTAATGAGACTAAAAGATCGCCATAATCGGGAATTTGCTTTAGGTGCTACACACGAAGAGATGATCACAAGCTTAGTTCGTGACGAAATAAAATCGTATAAGCGTTTGCCGCTTTCCCTTTATCAAATTCAGACTAAGTTCCGTGATGAAAAACGACCACGTTTTGGCGTTTTACGTGGTCGAGAATTTATTATGAAGGATGCATATTCGTTTCATGCTACACATGAAAGCTTGGATGAAGTGTATGAAAAAATGTTTACAGCTTATCAAAATGTTTTTGCTCGTTGTGGTCTAGACTTTAGAGCGGTTATTGCTGACTCAGGTGCAATGGGTGGTACGGATACACATGAATTTATGGTCTTATCTGAAATAGGTGAAGATACAATTGCTTACTCTGATACTTCTCAATTCGCTGCTAACATTGAAATGGCACCTGTAATTGCTACATATGAAAAAAGCGATGAAGATCTGAAAGAACTAGAAAAAATTGAAACACCAAATCAAAAAACGATTGAAGAAATTTCAGCTTTCCTAAATGTATCTAAGGAATCTTGCATTAAATCTTTATTATTCAAGGTTGATGATAAATTCGTTTTAGTCTTAGTTCGTGGTGATCATGAGGTTAATGACATTAAAGTGAAAAATTTATTTGGTGCATCATTAGTAGAATTAGCAACAGCGGAGGAAACAAAGGAAACTATAAATTGTGTTCCAGGCTTTGTTGGTCCTATTAATATTTCAGAAAACGTTGAAGTTGTAGCAGATTATGCAGTCTCTACAGTAGTAAATGGAGTTTGTGGTGCAAATGAAGAACAATTCCATTTCCAAGGAGTTAATGTTGAGCGCGATGCAAAGATCTCACAATTTGCTGATCTCCGCTTTATCCAAGAGGGTGACTTATCTCCAGACGGTGAAGGTACGATCAAATTTGCCAAAGGGATAGAAGTTGGTCATGTATTTAAGCTAGGTACGAGATATAGTGAAGCAATGAATGCGACATTTTTGGATGAAAATGGTCGTTCACAGCCAATGATTATGGGTTGCTACGGAATTGGTGTATCACGAACACTAGCAGCGATCATTGAACAACATAATGACGAAAATGGAATTGTATGGCCTGATGCTGTTGCGCCATTCCAAATTCATGTTATTCCGGTTAATGTGAAAAACGATTCACAAAAAGATTTATCAGAAAAACTTTACGCTGAATTCACCCAACACGGATATGAAGTGTTACTTGATGACCGCGGAGAGCGCATAGGAGTTAAATTTGCAGATTCTGACTTAATTGGTTTACCTATACGAGTGACAGTTGGAAAGAAAGCAGATGAGGGAATCGTCGAAGTGAAAGTTCGCAAATCAGGTGAATCATATGAAGTTGCAGTAGAAGAGCTTAATGAAAAAATTAAGCAAATACTTGGTAACTAAAAAAGGTTACTACAAGTAATAAATTTCATGATAAAATAGATGAAGAGAAATAACGAGAAGAGGCTGACTCGAAAGAATTGGACAAAGCCTTTATATACACTAGTGGTATATAAAGGCTTTGTCTATATGAGGCAGCCTCTTCAGTTGTTTAAAAAGTGACATTATATTCGTTAGTTTTATAAAATAGATAAGAATCAAGGAGAGAGGAGAAAAGTAAAAAAATGGACATGCAAATTAACCAAATTGAGCGATTTCAACTCCTGCTCCAACAAATAAATTTAACAGAAGATGCAGCTGTCATCCATTTTAAAAACGGTTCAATTGCCAAGTTGATCGTTCATAAACAAACAAAAAAGTGGCATTTCCATTTTCAATTTGAAAAAATTCTTCCATTTGACGTGTTTCGATTGTTTCACACAAAGCTCGCAAAGGCTTTTTCACATATTGCTGATGTGACTTTTACAATTGAAACGAAGGACCAATCTTTTGATGAAAAGCTAGTTCAAGATTATTGGTCAATCTGTATACAGCAAATGGATGGGATCTCACCCCCAATGCTAGCACTATTAAATGAGCAACAACCAGCCGTCCAGGGGATAAAGGTCATCGTCAAAACAAAGAATGATACCGAGGCAATGACGATCAAGCGCAAATATGCATCTCTTATTCAAGAAAGCTTTCAGCAACTTGGATTTCCTGCATTTCAAATGGATACAACTGTAGCTGTTACGGAAGAGGAAATACAGAAATTCCGTGAACAAAAACTGCAGGAGGATAAAGAAAAAGGGTTAAAAGCTCTTGAAGATATGGTTAATGCTGAGAGGGAAGAGTCTAGTACACCTGAATTGACTGGTCCTTTAACTATAGGCTATACAATTAAAAATGATGAAGAAATACGTACTCTAGTTTCGATCGAAGATGAAGAAAGAAGAACCACTATTCAAGGGTATGTGTTTGATGCTGAAACGAAAGAGCTACGAAGTGGAAGAACACTCCTTACCTTTAAAATTACTGACTATACTAGTTCCATACTTGTTAAGATGTTTGCTAGAGATAAAGAGGATGCAGTATTAGTACAAGCTGTAAAAAAAGGTATGTGGTTAAAAGTACGTGGTAGCATTCAAAATGACACTTTCGTACGAGACCTTGTCATGATAGCTAATGATATTAATGAAGTAAAAGCTATTGAGAGACAAGATCAATCTCCAGAAGATGAGAAGAGAGTTGAACTCCACCTTCATTCACCAATGAGTCAAATGGATGCAGTTACATCTGTTAGTAAGTATATTGAGCAAGCAAAGAAATGGGGACATAATGCAATTGCATTGACTGACCATGCAGTGGCTCAGTCCTTCCCAGAAGCATATTCAGCGGGTAAAAAGAACGGGATAAAGATTTTATATGGGGTTGAAGTTAATTTAGTAAATGATGGCGTACCTATTGCTTACAATGATGACGATCGTTTTTTACCTGATGAAACATACATTGTATTCGATGTGGAAACGACTGGATTATCAGCCGTTTACGATACAATTATTGAGTTAGCTGCTGTTAAGGTTCGCGGAGGAGAAATTATCGACCGCTTTGAATCATTTGCTAATCCTCATCATCCATTATCAGCTACTACGATTGATTTAACAGGCATAACAGACGACCTTGTTAAAGATGCACCAAATGTTGATGAGGTATTGAGAAAATTTAAAGGTTGGATTGGAAATGATATTCTTGTTGCCCATAATGCAAGCTTTGACATGGGCTTTTTGAATGTTGGATATAAGAGACTTTTAGGTGTGGATAAAGCAAAGAATCCTGTTATAGATACGTTAGAACTAGGACGCTTCCTATATCCTGAACTTAAAAGCCATCGTCTTAACACGCTCTGTAAAAAGTTTGATATAGATTTAACTCAACATCACCGTGCGATTTATGATGCTGAAGCAACTGGATATTTGCTTATCAAGATGCTAAAGGATGCTGCAGAGAAGGGGATTGAAAATCACAATCAGTTTAATGATAATATGGGTAAAGGTAATGCTTACCAACGTTCACGTCCATATCATGCTACAATACTTGCTCAAAATCAAACGGGTTTGAAGAATTTATTTAAACTTGTATCTATATCACATATGAATTATTTTTATCGTGTGCCACGAATTCCACGTTCTCAATTAAATAAATATAGAGAAGGTCTCATTATCGGATCAGCATGTGACAAAGGTGAGGTTTTTGAAGGGATGATGCAAAAATCTCCTGAAGAAGTAGAAGAGATTGCGGCATATTATGATTACTTAGAGGTACATCCATTAGAGGTTTACAATCACCTAATTACTTTAGATTATGTTAAGGATGAAACAGCTTTAAAAGAAATTGTCACCAATATCGTTAAACTTGGTGAAAAGTTAGAAAAGCCAGTTGTAGCAACAGGAAATGTTCATTATTTAAATCCAGTTGATAAAATCTATCGTAAGATCTTAGTTAACTCTCAAGGTGGGGCGAATCCATTAAATCGTCATGAATTGCCGAATGTTCATTTTCGAACTACTGATGAAATGATGAGCTGTTTTTCATTCCTTGGAAAAGATAAGGCAAAAGAGATTGTCGTAGATAACACAAATAAGGTAGCAGATATGATCGACGATATCAAGCCAATAAAAGATGATCTATACACGCCTAAAATTGAGGGTGCAGATGAAGAAGTTCGTGAAATGAGCTATTCAAGAGCAAGAAGTATTTATGGAGAAAATCTACCAGAGCTAGTAGAAGCACGACTAGAAAAAGAACTGAAGAGTATAATTGGACATGGTTTCGCAGTTATATATTTAATTTCACATAAGCTAGTTAAGAAATCTCTTAATGATGGATATTTAGTAGGTTCACGTGGATCTGTCGGCTCATCATTTGTTGCGACAATGACAGAAATAACAGAAGTTAATCCCTTACCACCACATTATGTGTGTCCAGATTGTCAGCATTCTGAATTTTTTAATGATGGATCGGTAGGATCAGGCTTTGACTTGCCTAATAAAGAGTGTCCACATTGTGGAGCACACTATCAAAAGGATGGGCATGATATACCTTTCGAAACGTTCTTAGGGTTTAAAGGAGACAAAGTTCCAGATATAGATTTAAACTTCTCTGGTGAATACCAGCCAACGGCGCATAACTATACAAAGGTGCTCTTCGGTGAAGACAATGTATATCGTGCAGGGACAATCGGAACAGTTGCGGAAAAAACAGCTTATGGATATGTAAAAGGGTATGCAGGTGATAATAATTTAATCCTTCGAGGTGCAGAGGTAGATCGTCTCGTCCAAGGTTGTACCGGTGTTAAACGAACAACAGGACAGCATCCAGGAGGGATTATTGTTGTCCCTGACTATATGGATATTTTTGACTTTTCACCTATCCAATTCCCAGCTGATGCAACAGGATCGGAATGGCGTACAACACATTTTGATTTCCATTCAATTCATGATAACCTGTTAAAACTAGATATTCTTGGTCACGATGATCCTACCGTTATCCGTATGCTCCAGGACTTAAGTGGCATTGATCCAAAAACGATTCCAACAGATGACCCTGAGGTAATGAAAATCTTTAGCGGAACAGCGTCATTAGGGGTTACAGAAGAACAAATTATGTGTAAAACTGGAACATTAGGGATTCCTGAATTCGGAACACGTTTTGTTCGTCAAATGCTTGAAGATACGAAACCAACAACCTTTTCAGAGCTAGTCCAAATTTCTGGATTATCACATGGTACGGATGTATGGCTTGGTAATGCTCAGGAGTTAATTCATAATAATATTTGTACGTTAAGTGAAGTAATTGGTTGTCGTGATGATATTATGGTTTACCTTATCTATCAGGGGTTAGAGCCTTCGTTTGCCTTTAAGATTATGGAGTCTGTTCGAAAAGGGAAGGGTTTAACGGATGAGATGGAAGAGGAAATGAAAAAACAAGAGGTTCCAGCATGGTATATTGATTCCTGCTTAAAAATCAAATATATGTTCCCGAAAGCCCATGCTGCTGCATATGTATTAATGGCAGTACGTATTGCTTACTTTAAAGTTCATCATGCACTTTTATATTACGCAGCATATTTCACAGTTCGAGCAGATGATTTCGAAATTGAAACAATGGTAAAGGGATCAACACCAATAAAAGCAAAAATTGATGAAATAAATTTAAAGGGATTAGATGCTTCACCAAAAGAGAAAAACTTACTAACTGTATTAGAACTTTCATTAGAAATGTGTGAAAGAGGATATGCCTTCCAAAAAGTAGATCTATATCGTTCTAGTGCATCTGAGTTTATCATTGATGGAGATACGCTTATTCCTCCATTCAATTCCATTCCTGGACTAGGAACAAACGCAGCGATCAATATCGTAAAAGCAAGAGAAAATGGAGAATTTCTATCTAAAGAAGACCTACAACAACGAGGTAAAGTATCAAAAACAATTATTGAGTACCTAAACACTCATGGCTGTTTAGATGAACTACCTGATCAAAACCAATTGTCGCTATTTTAAACGGAAAGAAAGTATAAGTTTTTATACTTAGTTTTCATGTCTAGCTCCAGCACCGCTGCCCCGAAGCACAGGATGTGCAAGTGCAGTTTCAGCGACAGGACGTCGCGTTTGTAACTGCCTCGGGGTCATAAGCCACTCATGAATTGAAGGTAAAGAACACCTTCTATTCATGAGCGTCTTATGCCTGTCGGGGCTGAGCAAGGCGCTTCCGCTTTTCTTAGAAATTTGCATAAAAATTACGGTTATGTTATGCTTTTAATGGAAATGCTAACAATAAGCAGAGGAAAAGAGTGGGGAAACCCACTCTTTCGTATTGTAATCGCCCTCGTCACTCGGATAGTATAGTACATACTTATTCCCTGCTCAAAAGGCAGGGTTTTTCAGCAACTAAAAGGTGTCAAACTGCTTCTGTTAGAACTGTCTAGCTCCAGCGCCGGAGCCTTAGATCGCACAGGACGTGCAAGTGCAGGCATAGCGATTGACGTCGTGCTCTTGACTGCCTCGAGGTCGCAAGCCAATTCACTGAAAGGTAAAAATCACTTTTCTGTGATAAGCGTCTTGTTTGCCCGAGGCTTAACAAGGCGCTTGCGCTTTTCTTAGCAAGGAGGAAGAGAATGAGCAAAAAAGTTACGGAAATCATTGAACAATTAGTGAAGCCAATTTTAGATGATATGAACTTGGAATTGGTAGACATTGAATATGTAAAGGAAGGTTCTAATTGGTTTCTTCGATTATTTATTGATTCTGAAAAAGGTATTGATATTGAAGAATGCGGAGTAGTAAGTGAGCGATTAAGCGAGCAGCTTGATGAACTAGATCCTATTCAACATAACTACTTTTTAGAGGTTTCATCACCAGGTGCTGAGAGACCACTTAAAAAAGAGGCAGATTTAATAAAAGCAATTGGAAAACAGGTGCATATTAAAACGTATGAACCTATTAATGGAGAAAAGTTATTTGAAGGTGTCTTAACTGATTTTGACGGTCAAACGGTTACTGTTAATGTAACGATTAAGACTAGAAAAAAACTGGTTGAAATCCCTTATGATAAAGTGGCGAAAGCTCGATTAGCCGTCACATTCAACTAGCATCGAATGATAATAGTCTCTAAGGGATTGTTGATAAAACTGAGTTTACTTGTCTAGCTCCAACAGTCCGACTTTGTTAAAAGTCGGATGCCTAGCCCCTCGAGTCATAAGCCACTACATAATTGAAGCAAAGAACGGCTTCTATTATGTAGTGTCTAATGCTTGTCGGGGCTGAACAAGGCGCTTGCGCTTTTCTAGAAAATCCCATTATAATTCTCCTCTTACTTCTTAAGTGTACCAAGCTAATACCTTAATTGAAGAAGAAGGACATGGCAAAATAGAAATTTGCATATAGCTTATCTTTTAAGGGGGAAGCCGTTAAAATGAGTAATGAATTATTAGATGCCTTAACAATTTTAGAAAAGGAAAAGGGCATTAGCAAAGAAATTATTATTGATGCAATTGAAGCTGCATTAATTTCTGCTTACAAACGAAACTTTAATCAAGCACAGAATGTTCGTGTTGATTTAAATCGTGAAACAGGTACGATGAAAGTTTTTGCAAGAAAAGATGTTGTTGATGAGGTATATGATCCCCGTCTTGAAATATCCATTGGTGAAGCACGAGGTATCAATCCAAACTATGTGCTAAACGATGTTATTGAAATGGAAGTAACACCTAAAGATTTTGGGCGTATTGCAGCACAAACAGCTAAACAAGTTGTGACACAACGTGTTCGTGAAGCTGAACGTGGTGTTATTTATAGTGAGTTTATTGATCGAGAAGAAGATATAATGACAGGAATTGTACAGCGTATCGATTCTAAATTTATCTATGTAAGCTTAGGTAAAATTGAAGCTCTTTTACCTGTAAGTGAACAAATGCCAAATGAAACTTATAAACCACACGACCGTATCAAGGTATTTATTACGAAGGTTGAAAAAACAACCAAGGGCCCACAAATTTTCGTATCAAGAACACACCCTGGTCTGTTAAAGAGATTGTTTGAAATCGAAGTTCCAGAAATCTATGATGGTACTGTTGAAATTAAATCGGTTTCGCGTGAAGCTGGAGATCGTTCGAAAATATCTGTTCATTCCGATAATCCTGAAGTAGATCCAGTGGGGTCATGTGTAGGTCCAAAGGGTCAACGTGTACAAGCAATTGTCAATGAATTAAAAGGCGAAAAAATTGACATTGTAAAGTGGTCCGGGGACCCTATCGAATTTGTTGCTAATGCATTAAGTCCTTCCAAAGTAGTTGAGGTTCTTGTTAATGAAGAAGATAAAGCTACGACAGTTATTGTTCCTGACTATCAATTATCTTTAGCAATTGGGAAACGAGGACAAAATGCTCGTTTAGCAGCTAAACTTACTGGTTGGAAAATAGATATTAAAAGTGAAACAGATGCAGAAAAAGCTGGAATATACCCATTACAAGCGTCTGAATCCAATCTTGATGATGAACCACTTTTAACAAGTTTACCTGAACCAGAGCTTAGTGAATAAGAGGTGAGATCACATGAGCAATCGCAAAATTCCTTTGCGTAAATGTGTTGCAACAGGAGAAATGAAAACAAAAAAAGAACTTGTCCGAGTTGTCCGATCAAAGGAAGGCGATGTTTCTGTCGACCTAACCGGCAAAAAAAATGGACGCGGTGCCTATATCACGCTTGATAAAGAGTGTATTCTGCAAGCCAAAAAGAAAAATATTCTTGCCAATCATTTAAAGACAAAAATTGAAGATACTTTGTACGATGAGTTGCTTCAATTGGCTGAGAAGGAGAAACAATAAATAATATGAATCAGCAGCAACAATGGACGTCCTTATTGGGCTTAGCAAATCGAGCACGAAAAGTTATTTCGGGAGAGGAACTTGTTGTTAAAGAAGTTAGACAACAACGAGCTAAACTTGTTCTTCTTTCACAAGATGCATCCGCTAATACAATGAAGAAGGTAACAGATAAATGTAAGTTTTATCAGGTCCCCTTTATAACAGTCGAAAATCGCTACCAATTAGGTCAGGCAATTGGTAAAGATGCGAGAGTCGTTGTAGCGATAAATGATGCAGGCTTTGCTGCAAAGTTAAAAACCTTGCTCGATTAATATTCTTGGGGGTGAACGTATGACAAAAATGAGAGTTTATGAATATGCCAAACAAACAAATGTATCAAGTAAAGACATTATTTCTACGTTACAAGAGATGAATGTTGAAGTTAATAACCACATGTCAACAATCGAAGACAATGTGATTGTTAAGCTTGATCAAAAATTTAAAACATCAAATAATAGTAATGAAAGTAACGAATCAATTAAGAAACCGGGGAAACAAGTGAATAATACTAATGTAAGTAACAATTCAGAAGCTGTTAAATCGAATAGTGGAGAAAAGCCTGCTAACAATAAACCAATGAAGCAAGCTCCAAATAACACAAATCGTGATAACAAAAAGCCAAACCAACCAAATAATAAACCTTTTAACCAAAATAAAGGGAAAAAAAATAATAATAATAACAATAAGAAAAGTAAAGGTAATTTCCAGCAACAACAACAACCAAAGCCTAAAAAAGAACTACCAAGCAAAATTACGTTTACTGGTAGCTTATCAGTAGGTGAATTAGCTTCAAAGCTTGGTAAAGAGCCATCTGAAATTATTAAAAAGCTTCTTCTACTTGGTACAATGGCTACAATTAATCAAGAACTTGATAAAGACTCAATTGAATTAATTGCTGGTGAATATGGGGTTGAGGTTGAAGAAGAAATTGTATTTGAAAAGACTGAATTCGAGAAGTATGAAGAAGAAGATCGTGCAGAAGAATTAAAAATTCGCCCAGCTGTTGTCACAATCATGGGTCACGTTGACCACGGTAAAACAACTCTTCTTGACTCAATTCGAAATACAAAAGTAACAGAAGGTGAAGCTGGTGGTATTACACAGCACATCGGAGCATATCAAATTGTAACAAATGATCAAAAGATTACTTTCCTTGATACTCCTGGTCATGCTGCTTTTACGACAATGCGTGCTCGTGGGGCGCAGGTAACAGATATTACCATCTTAGTTGTTGCAGCTGACGACGGTGTAATGCCTCAAACAGTTGAAGCAATTAACCATGCGAAAGCAGCTGAAGTACCAATCATTGTAGCTGTTAATAAAGTTGACAAACCAACTGCAAATCCAGACCGCGTTATGCAAGAATTAACAGAACATGGTCTAGTACCTGAGGCTTGGGGTGGAGATACTATATTTGTACCTGTCTCTGCATTAACTGGTGATGGAATAGACGAGCTTCTTGAAATGATCCTGTTAGTAACAGAAGTAGAAGAACTTAAAGCGAATCCAAATAGACGTGCGACTGGTACAGTAATTGAAGCACAGTTAGATAAAGGCCGTGGATCAGTTGCAACACTTCTTGTTCAAAATGGTACCCTTCGCGTTGGTGATCCAATCGTTGTAGGAAGTACTTTTGGTCGTGTACGTGCAATGGTTAATGACATCGGACGCCGTGTCAAAGAAGCTGCACCATCTACTCCTGTAGAAATCACTGGTTTAAATGAGGTTCCATTAGCTGGTGATCAATTCATGGTATTTGAAGATGAAAAGCAAGCTCGTCAAGTAGGGGAAGCAAGATCTCAAAAGCAAATTGATGCACAACGTAGCGAAGGTTCTAAACTAAGCTTAGAAGACTTGTTTGAGCAAATTAAGCAAGGTGAGATTAAAGATATTAATTTAATTGTAAAGGCTGATGTTCAAGGTTCAGTTGAAGCATTAGCAGCATCTTTACAAAAAATTGATGTTGAAGGTGTTCGTGTTAAGATTATCCATACTGGTGTAGGTGCGATTACTGAGTCTGACATTATCTTAGCAGCTGCTTCAAATGCTATCGTAATTGGTTTCAATGTTCGACCTGATAATGGTGCTAAGAAAACAGCTGATGTTGAAGAAGTTGACATTCGCCTGCACCGTATTATTTATAAAGTAATTGAAGAAATTGAATCAGCAATGAAAGGTATGCTTGACCCAGAATTTGAAGAAAAAGTAATTGGGCAAGTTGAAGTACGTACAACCTTTAAAGTATCTAAAATTGGTACTATTGCTGGCTCATATGTAACAGAGGGTAAAATTACACGCGATAGTGGTATAAGACTAATTCGCGATGGTATTGTCGTATTTGAAGGGGAAATTGATACATTAAAACGCTTTAAAGACGATGTGAAGGAAGTAGCTAGAAATTACGAATGTGGTATCACAATTAAAAACTACAACGATGTCAAAGAAGGCGACATTATTGAAGCATATGTGATGGAGGAAATTGAGCGCAAATGATCGGATATGTTGATTGTGAATGCATGATCTATGATTCACAATCGTTAAAAGATAAACGAGCAGTTTTACAACGGGTTCTAACAAGAATTAAACAAAAATATAATGTTTCAATTTCAGAAATTGGTTTTCAGGATACTTGGCAGCGTACTAAATTCGGTATTGTTGCCATCACCTCCTCGAAAGTTCAAACTGAAAAAGAATTGCAAAACGTATTGCAATTTATTGATTCATTTCCGGAGATTGAACGAACAGTGACTATGTTTGAATGGTTTTAGATGAAGAGGTGATGACATGAGCTTAAGAGCAAACCGTGTCGGTGAACAAATGAAAAAAGAACTAGGCGAAATTATTGGCCGAAAAATAAAAGACCCACGTATCGGCTTTGTAACAGTAACAGATGTTAGTGTATCAGGTGATTTGCAAATTGCTAAAGTGTTTATCTCTGTTTTAGGAGATGAAGAGCAAAGACAAAACACGTTAAAAGGTTTAGCAAAGGCTAAAGGGTTTATTCGTTCGGAAATTGGTCAACGAATTCGACTAAGAAAGACACCTGAGATTCAATTCGAATTTGATGAATCAGTTGATTATGGGAATCGAATTGAAACACTTATTCACGAGTTAAATGCTCAAAATAAAGAGGAGGAATAACTCCTTTTTTTAAGGGATAGACACCTTCGTCTATCCCTTTTCTAATCGTTTTAGGAAATTATAAAATTCTTGTACTGTGGATAAGCGCTCTGCATCCAACTCCAGCGCCAAGCCCCAAAGCACAGGATGTGCAAATACAGTTACAGCGACAAAACGTCGCGTACGTAACTGCCTCTAGGGTCTAGCTGCTTGCGCTTATGTTCATGATACATTAATGGAGGTTTTTATAAATGGAAGGTGTGCTTTTATTAAACAAGCCTGTTGGTATGACATCTCATGACTGTGTAGCGAAAATGCGTAGGCTTGCTAAAACAAAAAAAGTAGGTCATACAGGTACTCTAGATCCAGATGTGACAGGTGTATTGCCAATTTGTCTTGGAAGAGCAACGAAAATTGTTGAATACTTAACCGCGTCTTCAAAAACATATGAAGCAGAAGTAACAATCGGCTTTTCTACTACTACTGAAGATTCATCAGGAGAAGAAGTGGAAAGAAAAAGCGTAAATCCTCCAATAACAAAGGAAGAAGTTGAACAAGTATTACATTCAATGCTTGGTTCAATTGAGCAGATTCCGCCGATGTATTCAGCCGTTAAGGTAAAAGGGAAAAAGCTATACGAGTATGCGAGAGCCGGTATAGAGGTAGAGAGGCCGACGAGAGTGATTACAATTAGTGAATTACTACTTTTAAGTGAAGTTACGTTTGATGCAAACCTAACAAGATTTCGGTTTCGTGTCACATGTTCAAAAGGTACATACGTTCGAACATTAGCCGTGATGATTGGTGAAAGACTTGGATATCCTGCCCATATGTCTCATCTTATCCGTACAAAATCAGGAGAGTTCGAATTAGCAAATTGTCTAACCTTTGAAGAAATTGAAGAAGCGATTGAAAGTGGAACACTTCAAGATGCGTTACTTACAATTGGTGAAGCATTAAAAAATTTGCCGAAACTAATTATCCATGATACTCTAGCAGAGAAAGTGAAAAATGGTGCTGTACTTGAGTTGCCTTTGGAATATCAAGAGCTTGAAGTTGGTTCTCCAA
This sequence comes from Bacillota bacterium, assembly GCA_051750265.1. Taxonomy (GTDB): domain Bacteria; phylum Bacillota; class Bacilli; order Bacillales; family Bacillaceae; genus Metabacillus. Next base: position 569,607 of record JBNJJO010000001.1, read on the forward strand.
TTGCTGTATACAGCGAAGATGGAGGCTGTATAGCTATTTATGCTAAGCATCCAACCAAACAACATCTCATGAAGCCAACGAAAGTGCTAATGAATGAAACTTAAGATGTTTTAAGTGAGAAAAAGGTGAAGTTGACTGTGAAACTAATAAAACTGTCTCAACCACATGATTTTAAGAAACAAGATTTCGATGAAATGGCATTAGCATTAGGCTATTTTGATGGTGTACATAAAGGCCATCAAAAAGTGATTTTTAAAGCAAAAGAAATTGCTGATCAACTCGGGCTAAAAAGTGCTGTTATGACATTTAATCCACATCCACTTGTCGTTCTTCGCAAACAAGAGGATATTGATTATATTACACCTCTTGAAGAGAAAATCCGCTTAATTGAGAAACTTGATGTGGATATATTGTTTGTTGTAGAATTCACGAAAAATTTTGCTGCTTTATTGCCACAGCAATTTGTAGATGAGTATATAATAAATTTTAATGTTAAGCACGTAGTTGCAGGCTTCGACTTTACATATGGTCATTTAGGAAAGGGCACGATGGAAACTTTGCCATTTCATTCTAGAGAACAATTTTTACAAACCACGGTAGAAAAACAAACGGACCATGATCGGAAGATTAGCTCCAGCCTAATTCGTGAGGTTATAAGAAGTGGTGATGTAAAGTACGCACACACCCTCTTAGGAAGACCACATACCGTTACAGGTTCAGTCATTCATGGTGATAAAAGAGGGAGAACGATAGGATTTCCAACTGCTAATATTGAGGTGGCAGATATCTACTTGTTACCCCCAACTGGTGTTTATGCCGTTTCTATAATTGTCAATGGCGAGGAGCACGAAGGGATTTGTAATATTGGCTACAAACCTACCTTTAACAAAGAAAAAACGGCCAAACCAAGTATTGAAGTTCATATTTTTGATTTCCAAAGAGAAATTTATGGTGAAAAAGTCTCGGTTTCTTGGTTTATGCGTATAAGAAGTGAACAAAAGTTTCATAATGTAGATGAGCTAATCAGGCAAATTGCAAAAGATAAAGCTGCTGTTGAACAATTCTTTGGACAAAAAACAGTTTAGCCCTTGCAAAATCATTAGAAAAATAGTATTCTAATTGATGTAACTTAAAACCATTGCTTGGCAAATCGATTCACCAACGGTTGCTCGGTAATTGGGGTTTTTGAAAATTAAGGAGGTGAAAAGGATGGCTATCACACAAGTACGTAAAAACGAACTAATCGCTAGTTTCAAAACACATGAATCTGATACTGGATCACCAGAGGTTCAAATTGCTATCCTTACAGAGGACATCAATAACTTAAACGAACACTTACGCGTTCACAAAAAAGACCACCATTCACGTCGCGGTCTATTAAAAATGGTAGGTAAACGTCGTAACTTACTAACTTACCTACGTAATAAAGACGTAACTCGTTATCGTGAGTTAATCACAAAGCTTGGTTTACGTCGATAATTACTTCAAAAGCGGGATTTTTCCCGCTTTTTTAGTGTATTTAAATTTGTAAAATCAAATAGGTAAATGATTGTAGATGCACTAAATAATTTACTTCAATAAAAAACACGTTTTTTTATCTACCTATTTACATACAATAACAACATTGATATGTTGAATTTAAATGGATCATACTATTACATAACATCGCAGTATATATATAAGAGAGGAGTTTTAAGTAATGGGACAAGAAAAGCAAACGTTTTCCATAGATTGGGCTGGTAGAAACCTTACTGTTGAGGTAGGTCAACTAGCTAAACAAGCAAATGGTGCTGTTCTCATTCGTTACGGTGATACAGCAGTATTAAGTACAGCAACTGCTTCAAAGGAACCGAAGCCTCTTGACTTCTTTCCGTTAACCGTTAATTATGAAGAGCGTTTATATGCAGTAGGAAAAATTCCAGGTGGTTTTATTAAGAGAGAGGGTCGTCCTAGCGAAAAAGCTATTTTGGCTAGTCGATTAATTGACCGTCCAATTAGACCATTATTCGCAGACGGATTTAGAAATGAAGTACAAGTTATCAGCATCGTAATGAGTGTTGATCAAGATTGTTCATCAGAAATGGCAGCAATGTTCGGATCTTCCCTAGCACTCTGTGTTTCAGATATCCCATTTGAAGGACCAATAGCTGGTGTCACTGTTGGACGAGTTAATAATGAGTTCATTGTTAATCCAAATGTTGAACAAACTGAGAAAAGTGATATCCATTTAGTTGTTGCAGGTACAAAGGATGCTATTAACATGGTTGAAGCTGGTGCAGAGGAAGTACCTGAAGAAACGATGTTGGAAGCAATTATGTTTGGACATGAAGAAATTAAACGTCTAATCGCTTTCCAAGAAGAAATTGCAGTAGCTGTCGGAAAAGCGAAATTAACAATCGAGCTTTTTGAATTAGATGCAGAATTAGAAAAAGAAATTCGTGAACTTTCAGAGAAGGACTTATTACAAGCTATTCAAGTTCAAGAAAAACATGCAAGAGAAGCTGCTATCACAGAAGTGAAAAATACTGTATTAGCAAAATTCGAGGAAAAAGAAGTAGATGACAAAACACTAAAACAGGTTAAGCAAATTCTTTCAAAGCTTGTTAAAGGTGAAGTACGTCGTCTGATTACAGAAGAAAAAGTAAGACCTGATGGCCGTGGTGTTGATGAAATCCGACCACTTTCCTCCGAAGTTAGCTTGTTATCAAGAACACATGGTTCTGGTTTATTCACTCGTGGACAAACACAAGCACTTAGTATTTGTACGTTAGGAGCACTTGGAGATGTACAAATTTTAGATGGACTAGGTATTGAAGAATCAAAACGTTTCATGCATCATTATAATTTCCCACAATTCAGTGTTGGGGAAACAGGACCAATGAGAGGACCTGGTCGTCGTGAGATCGGTCATGGTGCATTAGGTGAAAGAGCATTAGAACCAATTATCCCTTCTGAAAAGGATTTCCCATATACAATTCGTCTTGTATCAGAAGTTCTTGAATCAAATGGTTCTACATCTCAAGCAAGTATTTGTGCAAGTACATTAGCCATGATGGATGCTGGTGTGCCGATTAAAGCTCCAGTAGCTGGTATTGCAATGGGGCTAGTGAAATCTGGCGAGCACTATACAGTACTAACAGATATCCAAGGTATGGAAGATGCACTAGGGGATATGGACTTTAAAGTCGCTGGTACAGAAAAAGGCGTAACAGCTTTACAAATGGATATTAAAATTGAAGGACTTTCTCGTGAAATCCTTGAAGAAGCATTACAACAGGCTAAAAAAGGTCGTATCGAAATCTTAAAATCAATGCTTGCTACGATTTCAACACCAAAGCAAGAGCTTTCTCGATATGCACCAAAAATCTTAATGATGGCTATCAAACCAGATAAGATTAGAGATGTAATTGGACCGAGTGGAAAACAAATTAATAAAATTATTGAGGAAACTGGCGTAAAAATTGACATCGAACAAGATGGTACTGTATTCATTTCATCTGTTCACGAAGAAATGAATAAAAAAGCGAAGAAAATCATTGAAGATCTTGTTCGTGAAGTCGTTGTTGGTCAAATGTACCTTGGTAAAGTGAAACGAATTGAAAAATTCGGTGCATTCGTTGAAATTTTCAATGGCAAAGACGGATTAGTACATATTTCTGAGCTTGCTGAGGAACGCGTTGGTAAAGTAGAGGATGTTATCTCACTTGGTGATGAAATATTAGTGAAAGTAACTGAAATTGATAAGCAAGGTCGCGTTAACTTATCAAGAAAAGTTGTATTAAAAGAACAAAAAGAAAAAGAAAATCAAACAGACCAGCAATAAGGATAATAGTGGAGGCCGGGGCAACCGGGCTTCTTTTTAGATTTTAGAAGGTTGTTGGTAGAGAGCGGTTTCGTCATCAGGGATAATAACTCATAGACCACTTGCTGTAAAATGTTTTTTTTCTAAGTGTCCTTAGAATTAATAAGCTTTGGAATTAGTTTTTGTGTCTAGCTCCAGCGCCTAGCCCCTCGAGTCATAAGCCACTCATGAATTGAAGGTAAAAAACACTTTCTATTCATGAGCGTCTTATGCTTGTCAGGGCTGTTCAAGGCGCTTCCGCTTTTATAGTTCTACCTTGTCCTCTTTTTACATATTTTTTAGTAAAAAGGGGGATACATAATGCAAAGGAAAATTATTCATTTCGTTGGATTTATTTTAATCTTAACGGTTAGCATTGGGTTTTTAGAAAATCCATATACATCTTCTTATGTTGATCAAATGAAGCATGCTAGTATCACTGTCTCTACGCATCAGGATTCATTATATGAAGAAATTGCAGCAAAAGCAAAAGAATATTATATCCCTGCTCAAAATGCGGAAATACATAGGGTATGGAAGGCCACACCAGGCTACAATGGCTTAGAGGTAGATGTCAATGAATCATATAAGAAGATGAAGGGCAAGGGTGTTTTTGATGAAAGTCTCCTTGTTTTTCGTCAAGTGAAGCCGACTGTTCACTTAAAAGATTTACCTGCTGAGCCAATTTATCGGGGGCATCCAGATAAACCTATGGTTTCCTTCATAATTAATGTTGCTTGGGGAAATGAGTATATTCCTGATATGCTAGAAACGTTAAATAAATACCATGTAAAATCTACCTTCTTTATAGAAGGCAGATGGGCTAAGGAAAATCCTGAAATGGCAAAGATGATTGTTGATGCAGGACACGAAGTTGGTAATCACTCTTATACACATCCTGACATGAGTCAATTATCTTCATCAAACATCAGAGAGCAGCTTGTGAAAACAAATGAAGTAATTAAGTCAGTGACAGACTCAACGCCAACTTGGTTTGCACCACCAAGTGGAAGTTTCAGAGATGAAGTCGTGAAAATTGCAGAAGAAATGGATATGGGAACAGTCATGTGGAGTGTTGACACAATTGATTGGCAGCGTCCTGAACCACATGTATTAGTAGAGCGAGTTTTGAGTAAAGTTCACAATGGGGCTTTAATATTAATGCATCCAACCTCTTCAACATCAGAAAGTCTTGAAACACTTATTTTATCTATTAAGCAAAAAGGGTATTCGTTCGGTTCTGTTTCCATGCTTGTAGATGAAGAAAGATTATCAACAACAAAAAAATAATGAAAAAGCAACGAATGAAGAATCGTAGCATCTATGAAGGAGGAACAAGTTTGATAAAAAAATATACTTGTCAAAATGGGGTAAGAATTGTTTTAGAAAACATACCAACTGTCCGTTCAGTTGCTATTGGAGTATGGATTGGAACTGGCTCACGAAATGAAAATGAACAAAACAATGGAGTTTCCCACTTTTTAGAGCATATGTTTTTTAAAGGAACGAAAACAAGAACTGCCCGTGAAATAGCAGAGTCCTTCGATAGTATTGGTGGTCAAGTTAATGCTTTTACTTCAAAGGAATATACATGTTATTATGCAAAGGTTCTTGATGATCATGCACAATATGCACTTGATGTATTGGCAGACATGTTCTTTCATTCAACCTTTGATGAAGAAGAACTTAAAAAAGAGAAGAATGTGGTGTATGAAGAGATTAAAATGTATGATGATACACCAGATGATATTGTTCATGACGTTTTAAGTCGAGCTACATATGGTAATCACCCATTAGGCTACCCTATTTTAGGTACTGAAGAAACGCTTGCAACTTTTAATGGAGATACTTTAAGAGAATACATGAATGGTCATTATACACCTGATAATGTCGTTATTTCCGTTGCAGGTAATGTTTCTGAGGAATTTATTAAAGAGGTTGAAAAACATTTTGGTGCCTATGAAACTGGTTCTACTAAGCGTAAGTTTGAAAAGCCAGAATTCAAGGATCAAAAGCTAGCTAGACAAAAGGATACTGAGCAAGCTCATCTTTGTATTGGCTTCAACGGTTTAGAGGTAGGCCACGAAAACATTTATAGCTTAATTGTTTTAAATAACATTTTAGGAGGAAGTATGAGTAGCCGTTTGTTCCAAGATGTTAGGGAACAAAAAGGTCTTGCTTACTCTGTCTTTTCCTATCATTCCTCCTTTGAGGATAATGGATTACTTACGATCTATGGTGGAACTGGAAGCAATCAATTAAATGTTTTATTTGAAACAATTCAAGAAACATTAGCTACATTAAAAGCAGAGGGTATTACTGAAAAAGAATTGGTAAATAGTAAGGAACAAATGAAAGGAAGCTTAATGCTTAGCCTTGAAAGTACAAATAGCAGAATGAGTCGAAATGGTAAAAATGAACTTCTGCTTGGACGTCATCGTTCACTTGATTCTATTATCGAAAAGGTAAATGAAGTTAGCGAAGAAAGTGTCAATACCCTTGCAAACCAATTATTTACTGATTCTTATTCAGTAGCACTAATTAGTCCAGATGGAGAGCTTCCTGAAAAGCTTAGATAATTTTATAAGCGGAAGCGCCTTGTTCAGCCTCAGGCAAATAAGACGCTAAATAATAGAAGGTGTTCATTACTAGTGGTAACTATAGAGGCAGTTACGAACGCGACGTCCTGTGCGATCTAAGCCACGTCGCTGTAGCTAGAAGCTAGATACGTACACTTCGTCAAAAAATTTATACTTCTTGTTATTTATAAATAAGGCTGTTTTCGCAAAGATTGTTGTTTTTCGTATATAGCTCTACTTTACGTATTTAACCTGTCTTCGTGCTCTTTTCGCTCATTTACTTCCAAATATTCTTTTAATATGGATTTAAAGAGTATAGTAAAAATCCAAATGCCGATTTTTACAGGTCCTAGAGTAACAAACTTTTAGAAAAGAGCCATAAATAAAGACAAAACGCCTACAATTACTTAAAATTGTAGGCATTTTTTTATGTTGGTAAACGATAAGATAATAGAAAGGGGGAATGGACATGAGATTAAGTGAGTTAAGTGGCAAAGAAATTGTCGATGTGAAACGTGCAGAACGATTGGGGGTGCTAGGACAAACAGATCTTGAAATCAATGAACAAACAGGCCAAATTACTTCCTTAATTATCCCTTCATTGAAGTGGTTTGGTCTAAGAAAACAAGGGCAAGAAATTCGTGTACCTTGGCAGCATATTAAAAAGATCGGGACAGATATGATTATTCTTGACATTCCTGATGAACAGATTGGAAAAATAGAATCATAATTGTATTCGATTGGCTTAAGCCAATCGTTTTTTTTTTTAGATAAGTATAAGTTTTTTTGTATTTGTACTTAGTGTTTGTGTCTAGCTCCTAAGCACAGGACGTGCAAGAGCAGTCAGTGCGACAGGACGTTGCGTTTTTGACTGCCAGCTATCAACGAGACTTATCAAGGCACCTCCGCATTTCAAAATTCCTCTTGTTTAATCACCCATACCACATTCTCTACATAGTATGTTGAAGTAAGTTATTCTAGGAAATCAAAGAAATCAAAACAGATAACATTGCCAAAAAAGAAGGTGATCTTTCAACATGTTAACAGGATTAAACGTAGCTGTTATCGGTGGCGATGCAAGGCAGCTAGAGGTTATCCGTAAATTAACTGAACTCGATGCAAAGCTTTTTCTCATCGGTTTTGATCAGCTAGACCATGGTTTTACTGGTGCTACGAAAGTAAAGATAGAAGATGTTCAATTTGAAGAAATAGATGCAATTATTTTGCCAATCCCCGGTACAAATCCAGAGGGACTTGTTGATACAGTGTTTTCTAATGAAGAGGTTAAATTGACGGAAGATTTACTAATAAAAACCCCTCCACATTGTGTCATCTACTCAGGTATTTCTAATTCTTACTTAGATAATATTGTTCAATCAACGAACCGAAATTTAATTCAGCTTTTTGAACGAGATGATGTAGCAATTTACAATTCAATTCCAACTGTCGAAGGAACGATTATGATGGTCATTCAACACACTGATATTACGATTCATGGCTCTAAAATTGCCGTTCTTGGACTTGGAAGAGTTGGGATGAGTGTTGCTAGAACGTTCGCCGCATTAGGAGCAAAAGTGAAGGTAGGAGCGAGAGACACTGCACACTTAGCGAGGATTACTGAAATGGGTTTAACACCTTTTTCTTTAGAAAATATTCAAGATGAAGTGGAAGAAATAGATGTGTGTATTAACACAATTCCACATTTAATTATTACAGCAAAGGTCATCTCTAATATGCCTGCTCACACTTTAATCGTTGATTTGGCATCAAAACCGGGTGGGACTGATTTTCGGTATGCAGAAAAACGTGGGATTAAAGCACTTTTGGCACCAGGGTTACCTGGTATTGTTGCACCGAAAACAGCAGGCCAAATTGTAGCGAATGTTCTCACACAGCTTTTGAATGAATTATTAATTGAAGGAAAGGGGTCTTCTTCATGAAATTAACTGGAAAACGAATAGGGTTTGGAATTACGGGCTCTCATTGCACATATGAAGAGGTGTATCCGCAAATTAAGTCTCTATTAAATGAAGGTGCTGAAGTGATTCCTGTAGTGTCACATACAGTGAAAAATACGACGACTCGCTTTGGGGATGCTGGAGAGTGGGTAGAAAAAATTGAAGAGCTCACAGGTAATAAAGTTATTGATTCTATTGTTGGAGCAGAGCCACTAGGGCCAAAGCTCCCACTTGATTGTATGATAATTGCACCATTAACAGGAAATTCAATGAGTAAGTTTGCAAATGCTCTGACAGATTCTCCTGTTCTAATGGCCGCAAAAGCAACGTTAAGAACTCATAGACCTGTTGTAGTAGGTATTTCAACAAATGATGCTCTAGGGTTAAATGGAGTGAATCTTATGCGTTTAATGGCAACGAAGGATATCTACTTTATTCCTTTCGGTCAAGATGCTCCTGATAAAAAACCTAACTCCATGGTTGCACGAATGGAATCTTTACTTGAAACAGTGTTAGCAGCATTAGAAGGTAAGCAATTTCAACCTGTTGTTGTTGAAAAATATCGAGATTTAGAGAAATAATTTAAAAATTCAATAAAAGAATGATAAATTTTTCAATCCATACGACAATTAATGTGATAGAATAATACGTAAAAGATTTGAAGCTATATTAACAGATTTGTTGAAATAGCTGGAAGGAGCTAGTGTTAATGGAAGCAATAGGTTATCATGTAGCAGTAGTCGGAGCAACAGGAGCAGTGGGGCAGCAAATGCTTCAGACTCTAGAAAAACGTAATTTCCCAATTTCTAAACTAACTTTGCTTTCTTCTGAACGTTCTGCAGGTACAAAGATCACGTTCAGAAACGAAGAATATATTGTTCAAGCAGCAACTCCAGATAGCTTTGAAGGAGTTCAAATTGCATTATTCAGTGCTGGTGGAAGTGTGTCTAAACAGTATGCACCAGAGGCAGTAAAACGCGGAGCAATCGTAGTTGATAATACAAGTGCGTACCGTATGGATGAAAATGTACCACTAGTAGTGCCTGAAGTAAACGAGGAAGCTCTAAAAGATCATAATGGTATCATTGCAAACCCTAACTGCTCTACTATTCAAATGGTTGTAGCACTTGAACCACTTCGTCAGCAATATGGCTTAAATAAAGTGATTGTATCAACATATCAAGCAGTGTCTGGAGCAGGCGCAGCAGCTATAAATGAATTAAAAGAACAATCTAAAGCCATCCTTAATGGTGAAGAATACACACCAGAAATTCTACCTGTAAAAGGTGATGAAAAACACTATCAAATAGCATTTAATGTCATTCCCCAGATTGATAAATTCCAAGATAATGGCTTTACATTTGAGGAAATGAAAATGATCAATGAAACAAAGAAAATTATGAATATGCCAGAATTACATGTAGCGGCAACTTGTGTTCGTTTACCAGTTGAGACTGGACATTCAGAGTCTGTATATGTTGAAATTGATCAACATGATGTTTCTTCCGAACAACTTAAAGAACTATTAAAAGCTTCAGATGGTGTTACACTTCAAGATGATCCATTAGAGCAACTTTATCCAATGCCAGCACATTGTGTAGGGAAAAACGATGTGTTCGTAGGTAGAATTCGTAAAGATTTAGATCGTACAAATGGTTTCCATATGTGGATCGTTTCTGATAACCTTTTAAAAGGTGCAGCATGGAACTCAGTTCAAATAGCGGAGAGTTTAGTGAAATTACAATTAGTTTAACCTTCTTAAGGAAGAGAGCATGGTTCATAACCAGCTCTCTTCTCTCATGTCTATAGTAGAGGTGTTACAATGAAAATTATAGTTCAAAAATTCGGAGGTACATCTGTTAAAGATGATCATGGCCGGAATATGGCCTTTAAGCATATAAAAGATGCAATCGAGGAAGGCTATAAGGTCGTTGTTGTCGTTTCAGCAATGGGTAGAAAAGGCGATCCATACGCAACAGATACATTGTTAGATTTACTATATGGGAGTATTGATAATATTTCGAATCGAGAACAGGATATGCTTCTATCTTGCGGAGAAGTGATTTCATCAATTGTATTTTCAAGCATGTTAAATAAAAATAACATAAAAGCAACTGCCTTAAACGGTGCTCAGGCTGGTTTTGTAACGAATCAAGAACATACAAATGCAAAGATACTTGAAATGAAGTGTGACCGATTGCTTGAAATTCTCGCGTCTCATGACGTTGTAGTTGTGGCAGGATTTCAAGGAGCATCGACTATAAACGGAGATGTTACGACAATTGGCAGGGGTGGAAGTGATACGTCTGCTGCAGCACTTGGAGCAGCATTAAACGCTGAATTTGTTGATATCTTTACGGATGTTGAAGGTGTGATGACGGCAGATCCACGTATAGTAGAAAATGCTAAACCACTTTCTCTTGTTACGTATACTGAAATTGTTAATCTTGCGTATCAAGGGGCTAAGGTTATCCATCCACGTGCTGTTGAAATTGCAATGCAAGCAAAAGTACCTATTCGTGTTCGATCAACATACTCTCATTCCCCTGGAACACTCGTGACATCCAATCATTCTACAAAAAGAGGTAGCGATGTTTGTGAACGTCTTATAACAGGTATTGCACATGTCTCTAATGTCACTCAAATAAAAGTGGCCGCAAAAGAAGGACAATATGATGTCCAAAAAGAAGTATTCAAGGCAATGGCAAAGGACGGTATAAGTGTAGACTTTTTTAATATAACGCCGAAGGGTGTTATCTACACAGTTACCGATAAGGTTACAGAACGTGCGGTTGAAATTTTAGAAAAGCTTGGATATGAACCGGTGATTAAAAGACATTGCGCCAAAGTTTCAACAGTTGGAGCAGGTATTATGGGCGTACCAGGTGTAACAGCAAAAATAGTGACAGCACTTTCTGAAAAAGAAATCCAAATCTTACAATCTGCAGATAGTCATACGACTATTTGGGTTTTAGTGAAAGAAGAGGATATGATAAAATCGGTTAATGCTTTACACGAAGCGTTTAATCTATCAAAATAAGTAAATGATGAGCATCTTATTTGCTCGAGGCTGACCAAGGCGCTTGCGCTTTTCAAAGTTAGAATGCAACAAAAGGAGAGTGTGATATGAGTCATTTTGGTAAACTTTCTACAGCGATGGTAACTCCGTTTGACAAAAACGGAAATATCGACTTTCAAAAAACATCAACATTGATTGACTATTTAATTAACCACGGATCTGATTCATTGGTTATTACAGGTACTACGGGTGAATCTCCTACATTAAGTACAGAGGAGAAAATTGCGCTAATTAAACACACAGTGAAAGAAGTAAATGGAAGAGTTCCTGTTATAGCGGGGACTGGTAGTTATAATACTGCTGCTTCTATAAAATTAACAAAACAGGCTGAGGAAGCAGGCGTTGATGCGATCATGCTTGTTGTCCCTTATTATAATAAACCTAGCCAAGAAGGATTATATCAACACTTTAAAGCTATTGCGGAGTCAACGAAGCTTCCGATCATGCTTTACAATATCCCAGGCAGAAGTGTAGTCAATATGTCAGTCGATACAATTGTAAGACTGTCAGAGCTTCCTAATGTCATTGCGATTAAAGAAGCTAGTGGGAATTTAGATGCGATGGCAGAGATTATCGCTAAAACAGATGATAATTTCGTTCTATACTCAGGCGATGATGGATTAACTTTACCAGTATTATCGATCGGTGGGGCTGGTGTCGTGTCTGTGGCATCACATATTATTGGAAAAGAAATGCAAGCAATGATATCAGCATTTGTTAGTGGCGACCATGTTACAGCTGCTCAACAACATCGCACATTATTGCCAATTATGAAGCAGCTTTTTGCAGTTCCTAATCCAGGACCTATAAAAACAGCTTTACAAGTCAGAGGATTAGATGTTGGTTCTGTACGCTTACCATTAATCCCTTTAACAAGCTCAGAACGTAGTGATTTAATGGAAGTTATTAACAACAGTTTACAATAAAAACATATTAATAAAGGGCGAAAGTAAACAAGCTTTACCCATTTCAGCATAAGGGTCAGTCTCCAAATCATATAAAGAGATTTTTACTTAGTTAAAGCTCTTTATATTGGTTTTAGGGTCTGACCCTTTGCTTTTAGTCATCCCCTTATTTGTTTTTAATGGTAGTGTGACGTTTTGCCGCGAAAATTTCCTTGTATTCCATTTCTTTCTTCAGTTATAATGTTTCTAAGTGACGGTGAACGGGTACTCAGTAGGGAGGATTTTTTAAATCATGGAAAAGACAGAAAATATTAAATTAATCGCTTTAGGTGGCGTAGGTGAAGTCGGTAAAAATATGTTTGTAGTTGAAATTAACTCTGATATTTTTGTAGTGGATGCAGGGTTAATGTATCCTGAATGGGAAATGTTAGGTATTGATATGGTTATACCTGATATTACGTATTTAAAGGAAAATAAAGAGCGTGTAAAAGGTATTTTTCTAACGCACGGACATGATGAAAATATCGGTGGGGTTTTTTACCTTCTTAATAATTTAAGAGTACCTATTTATGGGACAAAGCTAACGTTGGCTTTAGTCGGTGAAAAACTTAAAGAAAATCGTATGAAACAAACAGTATTAGTCAAAGAAATTGATAACCAAACTGTTTTACCTTTTTCGAGTACAGAAGTAACGTTCTTTAGAACAAATCATAGCATCCCAGATTCAGTAGGGATTAGCTTTTCTACTTCAATGGGTTCAATTGTCCATACCGGAGACTTTAAATTTGATCAAACTCCTGTTGGGGATAATCAAATGGATATTGGTAAAATTGCTAAGATTGGTGAAGAAGGCGTGTTATGCTTATTATCGGATAGTATCAATGCAGAAAAGCCTGGTTATTCAGGTTCAGAAGCAATCGTTGGCAGCGAAATATCTGACGTGATGTATAATGCTCAAGGAAGGGTAATCGTCGCGGTATTTGTATCAAATCTATATCGAATACAACAAGTTATTAATGCTGCTGTGAAAAATAATCGAAAATTAGCTATTGTTGGAAAAAACATGAGAAATATCGTTAATTTAGCTATCAATCTAGGATATATTGATATTGAAGATGAATTAATAATATCTGTTAATGAAATAGATAAGTATCCTTTAAATGAAGTTGTTATTTTAACAACAAGCAATCAAGGGGATCCATTAGCAGTATTATCCAGAATGGCAAAGCAATCTCATAAACAAGTAAATGTAAAAGAAGGGGATACGATCCTTGTCGCAGCTACCCCAATTCCTGGGCATGAGCTTGTATTCTCAAAAACAATTGATTTGTTATTTAGAGCAGGTGCAAATGTTGTATTCGGACAAAAGCAAATACATATTTCAGGCCATGGTCACCAAGAAGAGCTTAAAATGATGCTTAACTTAACAAAGCCAAAGTTTTTTATTCCGATTCATGGTGAATATAGAATGCAAAAAGCTCATACAAAATTAGCAAAGCAAGTAGGGTTAGACAACAAAAACATCTTCCTAGTAGAAAAAGGTGATGTTATTGAGTTCAAAGGAGACAATGTACATACAGGTGCAAAGGTACCATCAGGTAATGTATTAATCGATGGACTAGGAATTGGTGATGTTGGAAATATCGTTCTTCGTGATCGTCGCTTATTATCTCAGGATGGAATATTAATCGTCGTTGTGACTCTTGATAAAAAGTCAAAACAAATAATTTCTGGTCCAGAAATTATCACAAGAGGCTTTGTTTATGTTCGAGAGTCAGAGGAGCTAATAGGTAACGCGACAAAGGTTGTAGCCGATATCGTTGATCGTAGTATGCAGGGATATGCAATCGAATGGTCCGCTATAAAGCTAAGCATAAGGGAGGCTCTCAATCAATTCCTTTATGAGAAAACAAGAAGAAGACCAATGATTTTACCTATTATTATGGAAATTTAAATTATTTTCAAATGAAAATACTTCTAAGTCCAATGAAAACGTTTGTAAGGTAAATATATAGAAATTAATTTAAAAGCATTGATCATATGATCAATGCTTTTATTACATAATCAAAGAATTTATATGTCATGACTGTTTTGTTGTATATCTCCAGCGTGATGACCTTAGATCGCACAGGCCGTGCAAATGCAGTCAAGAGATGAGGCCGTCTGAGTTTGTGACTGCCTCCAGGGTATAGTCACACATGAATTGAAGGTAAAGAACACCTTCTATCCATGTGCATCTTATTTGCCGAAGGCTGAACATACCTTGCGCTTTTGTATATTTCATTCGCATGAAATATACAAGGTTGTAAATACTACAAACAGAATGAAAATAGAAAGGATGGAAAACATGACTAATCATGATCTTTACATACATGGTAATGAAGAAAATGAAGGCGCTCCGAAACAAGAAGGAAAAGAATCTTCAATCGTAGATAAGATTCAACAACTAGGACAAACCAATGTACCACAAATGGGACAAGATTCAAAAATCCATTGTTTAACGATTGTTGGCCAAATTGAAGGCCATATTCAGCTTCCTCCTCAAAATAAAACAACGAAATATGAACATGTTATTCCTCAAATTGTAGCAATTGAACAAAATCCTAATATTGAGGGGTTATTAGTGCTTTTAAATACAGTCGGTGGTGATGTGGAAGCAGGTTTAGCAATTGCAGAAATGCTGGCATCGATATCAAAACCAACTGTTTCAATTGTTTTAGGTGGGGGGCATTCGATTGGAGTCCCAATCGCTGTTTCTTGTGATCATTCATTTATAGTTGAATCAGCTACGATGACTATTCATCCTGTTCGGTTAACTGGCTTAGTCATAGGGGTACCTCAAACCTTTGAGTACTTAGATAAGATGCAGGAGCGTGTTATCAACTTTGTAACGAAGCATTCCAATATTAGTGAGGAAAAATTCAAAGAGCTCATGTTATCAAAAGGAAATTTAACTCGAGATATTGGGACAAATGTTGTTGGAGCTGATGCAGTAGAGTACGGATTAATTGATGAAGTCGGCGGAGTTGGTCAAGCTATTCAAAAGTTGAATAGTTTCCTTGATAAGTCAGATGAAGATCAGGTGCTACAATGATCTTTTATACGTTGATGCCAGAAGAGCTTATGTTTCCAACTCTAGAGGAAGACTTTAAAAAGCAGTCAGTTGTTGAAATGAATGGCGTTCAACTTCTCGTACAAACCACGGCAACATCCCAATATGAAATTGTTAGAATTCTTAGTAGTGATCCGCGTCATTATCTCGATGCACAATATTGTCCGGGTCAAAAAATTACAATGTCCATTTCTACCAATGAGGGTAATTATGGTATAATAGGGTAGTAATGAGAAAGGCAGCCAGTTTCGGCTGCTTTTCTCATTAGATAAGAAATATTAGTTTTTTGTACGTAGTGTTAGTGTCTAGCTCCAGCGCCGTGACCTTAGATTGCATAGGACGTGCTAGTGCAGGCAAGAGATGAAGCCGCCCGAGTTTTTGATGTAAGGTCATAAGTATCTTATTTGCCCGAAGCTGACCAAGGGCTTACGCTTTTCTAATTTATTAAAGGACATATTTATATAGGTGATGCTAATGGCAAAACGAAAAAGAAAACAAAGAAAGTCAAAGGAAGATTGGAAAAAAACGTTAAAATATGAGCTATCAGGCTTAATTATTCTAGCGATTGCTCTCATTGCTATTTCAAAGCTTGGATTTGTAGGTACTACGTTTGTGCATTTATTCCGCTTTTTTAGTGGAGAATGGTACATGTTATTCCTAATCGGGATCGTTCTTTTCTCACTCTACTTAATATGGAAGCGGCAGATACCAACGTTATTTAGCAGACAAATGATAGGTATCTATTGTGTAACTGCCTCTCTATTGCTACTAAGTCATGTAACGCTTTTCAAAATGCTTTCACATAATGGTACATTTGCCACACCAAGCGTTCTCTCTAATACACTCCAATTATTTTGGATGGATGTAAGGGGGGAAGTAAGCACGGTCGATTTAGGTGGTGGGATGCTAGGAGCTCTTCTTTTTGCTGCTTCCTATTATTTATTTGCAGAAGCTGGATCAAAAATAATTGCTATTGTACTAATCGTTATTGGAATCATATTAATCACAGGTAGATCTCTACAGGCAACATTAGCTCGTATTTTAGTACCTCTTGGAAGCTTTATGAAAAACCAGGCGATAGGTTTTATCGAGGATATGAAAAGCCTTCCAGGAGCTTTTAAAGATAAGCGTGAAGAGCAAAAACAGAAAAAGATGGAAAAGAAAGCAGAGAGGGCTAATGAAAAAGAGTCAGAAGCTTTTGATGGTGAGGTTCTTCAACCGATAATCTCTAGTTTTTCTGATCGTGAAGAACCTGATAAACAAGAAATGGTTATTCATACGATGGACGCTAATACAAAAGTAGATTCTTCTGATGAGCAATTTAATAAAAAAAGAGCTGAAAAATCAATAGCTGAAGATACACCACAAGAGAAAGAGGTTCTTCAGCCTATTGCGTTTGTGGAGGTAGAGAACAAAGACTATGAATTGCCTCCACTCGATTTATTAAAAGCACCGAAACATAACTCTCAAAGTGCTGATAAGAAAAATATTTATGAAAATGCTCGGAAGCTTGAAAAAACATTTCATAGCTTTGGTGTTAAAGCAAAGGTTACTCAAGTACATCTAGGTCCTGCTGTTACAAAATATGAGGTGTACCCAGATGTTGGTGTTAAGGTTAGTAAAATTGTAAATTTAAGTGATGATTTAGCTTTAGCACTAGCTGCAAAGGACATTCGAATTGAGGCTCCTATTCCAGGGAAATCCGCTATAGGTATAGAAGTGCCAAACTCAGAAATTGCAATGGTTTCACTTAGAGAGGTTTTAGATTCGAAATCTAATGATCGACCTGATGCAAAACTATTAATAGGCTTAGGAAGAGATATTTCTGGAGATGCGGTATTAGCAGAACTAAACAAAATGCCACATTTGCTAGTTGCCGGTTCAACTGGTAGTGGGAAAAGTGTATGTATTAATGGGATAATCACAAGTATATTAATGAGAGCAAAACCACATGAAGTCAAGCTGATGATGATTGATCCAAAAATGGTAGAGCTTAATGTTTATAATGGGATTCCACATTTACTAGCGCCAGTTGTAACCGATCCAAAAAAGGCATCACAAGCCTTAAAAAAAGTTGTCAATGAAATGGAACGTCGATATGAACTATTTTCTCATACGGGTACGAGAAACATTGAGGGCTATAACGAGATTATTAGAAGAAATAATCGAGAGGAAATAGCGAAGCAGCCAGAAATTCCCTATATCATTGTCATTGTTGATGAGCTAGCGGATTTAATGATGGTTGCCTCCTCTGATGTTGAGGATTCAATTACCAGACTTTCACAAATGGCGCGTGCAGCAGGAATTCATTTAATTATTGCTACACAACGTCCTTCAGTAGACGTTATCACAGGGGTCATAAAAGCAAATATTCCTTCAAGGATAGCTTTCAGTGTATCATCACAAACAGATTCTAGAACAATTCTAGATATGGGAGGAGCTGAAAAGCTTCTTGGGAGAGGGGACATGTTATTTTTACCTGTTGGAGCCTCAAAACCTGTTCGTGTTCAAGGGGCATTTTTATCTGATGAAGAAGTAGAGCAAACTGTAGAATTTGTTATTGATCAACAAAAGGCACAATATCAAGAAGAGATGATACCATCAGAAGTAGTAGAAACGAAAAGCGAAGTTCAGGATGATTTATATGATGATGCTGTACAGCTCGTTGCTGACATGCAAACAGCATCTGTGTCTATGCTTCAAAGACGTTTCCGCATAGGCTATACGAGAGCGGCGAGATTGATTGATGCTATGGAAGAAAGAGGAATCGTTGGTCCATACGAAGGAAGCAAACCTCGTGAGGTCCTTCTCTCAAAGGAAAGACATGAAGAACTAACTTCATAATCGATAAGACTAAACAGTGTATGGAGATTTAATCAACATAAATGCTGTTTAGTTTTTTTATATATTTATATTGAATATAGTCATCCACAAACAACAAAAAGTAAAGATAACAAAATTATTTTTGTTTTTTCTACTAATTTCGACAAAATTAATTAGTTTCTATTTATTTCTAACTAAAAACATGATATAGTATTTTCGATTAGAGATAGGTGTATAACATCAGATGTCTGATCTCTTTTACATAGCGGATAAAGTGAGGCGGACCTATGACCATAAAATCTGACAATCGTCACTTGTATTTACAGGTTATTGATAAAATTAAAGAAGATATTGAAAATGGCACTTACAGGGAAAAAGAAAAACTACCATCTGAATTTGAACTTTCTAAAAGTTTAGGTGTCAGTAGAGCCACATTAAGAGAAGCTCTCCGCATACTTGAAGAAGAAAACGTTATCATAAGAAGACACGGTGTTGGAACCTTTGTAAACTCAAAACCACGGTTCACTTCAGGTATTGAACAATTGAATAGTGTAACAGCAATGATTGAAAAAGCAAATCTTATACCAGGTACTGTATTTTTTTCATCCTCGATTACTGGTGCTACAGATGATGATGTGAAAAGGTTTAAGTGTGACAAAGATGAGGAAATCTTCTTACTAGAAAGAGTACGTACAGCAAATGGTGAGCCAGTTGTATATTGTGTAGATAAAATTCCGACACATATTTTACCTGAGACGTTTGATCATGAGCAGGAATCGTTATTTAAATTATTAGAGGAAAAAGCAAACATATATATCAGCTATGCTGTCACACATATCGACCCGATAGGCTATCACGAGAAAATTTCTCCTATTTTAGAGTGTGATCCCGAAACATCCTTACTTTTGTTAAAGCAAATGCATTTTGATAATCAAGACCGCCCAGTTTTATACTCATTAAACTATTTTAGAGCAGATCACTTTAGTTTTCATGTTGTAAGAAAACGATTATAGGTAAATGATAAGAATTGTAAGTTAAACATTATTTCCTATAATTTGTACATAATGTTTGTAAGAAAATCTACACGATTTAGTGCTTATCTCCTAAGTGTTGTTTATGATGAACCTAAGTATAATCTGTACTTTAAGGAGGTGATCGTGCTCGAGTAAGTCAGTTTTAGGTTATAGCTATATACTTATATGACTATTTTTTTTTTAGGGGGCTATAAATATGAAGAAAAAACATGGACTAGCATTATCATTTGTATTAGCTGCTGGTACATTATTAGCAGGATGTGGCGGTGCCGATAAAAACGAAGAAGCTGGTGGAGAAGGCGGCGGTGAAGGTTCAAAAGATAACTTTACTGTTGCAATGGTAACTGATACTGGTGGAGTAGATGATAAATCATTCAATCAATCCGCTTGGGAAGGTCTTCAAGAATATGGGAAGGAAAATAATCTTGAGGAAGGTAATGAAGGATATTCCTATCTACAGTCTACAAGTGATGCTGACTATGCTACAAATTTAAACACTTTGTCTCGTAAGAAATTTGATTTGATTTATGGGATTGGATTCTTGTTACAAGGTGCGGTTGAGGAAATTGCTCCACAACAACCTGATACGAACTTTGCAATAGTAGATAGTGTAGTAGAACAACCTAATGTAGCAAGTATTACATTTAAAGAACATGAAGGATCATTCCTGGTGGGAGTTGTTGCCGGTTTAACAACAAAAACAAACAAAGTAGGTTTTGTTGGTGGTGTTGAAGGTGACTTAATTAAAAAGTTTGAAGTTGGATTTATTGAAGGTGTAAAGGCTGTTAATCCTGATGCTAAAGTTGAAGTACAATATGCTGGTTCTTTTAATGATGCTGCAAAAGGAAAACAAATTGCTTCAAGTATGTATGGGTTAGATGCAGACATTATTTACCATGCAGCCGGAGCTACTGGAAACGGTGTATTCTCAGAAGCAATTGACTTAAAAAAGGCAGATAAAGATCGTGAAATTTGGGTAATTGGTGTTGATAGGGATCAATATGCTGAAGGTATTGTTGAGGACGAGATTAGCGTAACTCTTACATCAATGGTTAAACGTGTTGATGTTGCTGTTAAGGACCTTGCTGAAAGAGGTGCTGCTGGTGAATTCCCAGGTGGTGAAATTATCGAATACGGTATTAAAGAAGAAGCAATTGGTATTGCACCTGCTCCACACGATCAATATTTAACAGATGAAGTAAAAGCAAAAGTAAAAGAATATCAAGAAAAAATTCTTAAAGGTGAAATCGAAGTACCTACAAAATAAGATGAAAATAAAAGGGGCTGACTTAATGATAGGGGTCAGACCCCTCTAACTAAATGATTATAGTGCGATTTGCCCTATAGTAGTTTTTGTTAGAGAGGTCTGTGCTATTTAAAGTCACCCCTTTATTCCTGAAAATCGGTAAATGCAAATCTTCTAACTATTTAGAAGATTTGTATATGGTGATTTTCATACCAGCAAGCTTTTGGTCAATAGTGCTTTAAGTTTACAAAAATGAATATCTTAAAAACTTCATGTTGTTCAGGAAAAAGGAGTGAACAAGTTTGGAATATGTAATTGAAATGCTAAATATTCGTAAAGAATTTCCTGGCATAGTAGCAAATGATAACATAACTCTACAAGTTAAAAAAGGCGAAATTCATGCGTTATTAGGTGAAAATGGGGCAGGAAAGTCAACATTGATGAATGTACTTTTTGGACTTTATCAACCGGAAAAAGGCGAAATCAGAGTGAATGGGCAAAAGGTAAATATCACGAATCCTAACATAGCAAATGACCTAGGAATCGGGATGGTTCATCAGCATTTTATGCTCGTTGATACGTTTACTGTTACAGAAAATATTATTTTAGGGAATGAACCGAAAAAAGGTACTTCCATCAATTTAAGAGATGCTGAAAAGCAAGTAAAAGAAATATCTGAGAGATACGGACTTGCTGTAGACCCTCTTGCTAAAATTTCGGATATATCTGTAGGTATGCAGCAACGTGTAGAAATTTTAAAAACATTATATCGTGGAGCAGAAATTCTTATCTTTGATGAACCTACTGCAGTTTTAACTCCTCAGGAAATTAAAGAGTTAATACAAATTTTAAAAACATTAATTAGTGAAGGGAAATCGATCATTTTAATTACACATAAGCTGAAGGAAATTATGGAAGTTTGTTACCGGGTTACAGTGATCCGTAAAGGCGAAGGAATTGGAACAGTAAATGTAGCTGATACAAATCCGAATGAGCTTGCTTCATTAATGGTAGGTCGTGAGGTTTCATTTAAAACTGAAAAAATTCCTGCATCCCCAAAAGAAGATGTATTAACAATTGAAAATTTAGTTGTGAAAGATAATCGCCAAGTTCCAATGGTTAATTCATTGAGCTTATCCGTACGTGCTGGTGAAATTGTAGGGATTGCTGGTGTAGATGGCAATGGTCAGACAGAATTAATTGAAGCGATTACAGGACTAAGAAAAGTGGATTCTGGTACTGTTAAATTAAATAATAAAAACATTACAAATATGCATCCAAGGAAAGTTACAGAGACAGGTGTTGGCCATATACCGCAGGATCGTCACAAGCATGGACTTGTTCTTGATTTCCCTATTGGTGAAAACATGGTTTTACAAACATATTACCAAAAGCCCTTTTCAAAGAGTGGTGTATTAAATTTTAAAGCCATTTATGATAAAGCTAAGCAATTAATTAAGGAATTTGATGTGAGAACACCAAGCTCAACAACTTTAGCAAGGGCGTTATCAGGTGGAAATCAGCAAAAGGCTATTATTGGTCGTGAAGTTGATCGAAACCCGGATTTATTAATTGCAGCGCAGCCTACACGTGGTCTGGATGTTGGAGCAATTGAATTCATTCATAGCCGTCTTATTGAACAACGCGACAACGGAAAAGCTGTACTTCTTATATCCTTTGAATTAGATGAAATCATGAATGTTAGTGATCGAATAGCTGTTATTTATGAAGGCAAAATAGTTGATATCGTTGATCCTAAAGAAACAACGGATACTGAGTTAGGATTACTAATGGCTGGTAGTAAGCGTCAGAAAGAAGGTGAGCCAACATGAATTTAAATCGTTATATGAATTTGTTGATTCCAATAATTGCTATTTTATTAGGTTTAGCTTGCGGTGCAATCATTATGTTAGTTAGTGGTTATAATCCGATAGCAGGATATAGTGCATTATGGTATGGAATCTTCGGTGAACCATATTATATCGGTGAAACAGTAAGACAATTAACACCATACATTTTAACAGGGCTAGCAGTAGCTTTTGCCTTTCGTACTGGTCTTTTTAACATCGGTGTTGAAGGACAGGTTATCGTTGGTTGGCTTGCTGCCGTATGGGTTGGCGTTGCATTTGAGTTACCAATGATCATTCACCTTCCACTTACTATTATCGTATCAGCATTAGCGGGTGCCCTTTGGGGATTTATACCTGGATTTTTGAAAGCAAGATTTAAAGTGCATGAAGTAATTGTTACAATTATGATGAACTACATTGCACTTTACGTAACGAATGCATTAATCAGAGACGTTATTACTGACAACGCTGATAAAACGGAAAAAGTTTTTCCAACTGCATCATTACGCTCTGAATTCTTTGAAAATATAACTGATTTTTCTCGAATGCACAATGGTATTTTTATTGCACTTATTGCAGCATTTGTTATGTGGTTTTTACTTGAAAAAACAACAAAAGGATATGAACTTCGTGCAGTAGGGTTTAACCATGATGCAGCACATTACTCGGGTATGAATGTAAACAGAAACATTATCTTATCAATGGTTATTTCAGGTGCATTTGCTGGTGTAGCAGGAGCGATGGAAGGTTTAGGTACATTTGAGTATGTTTCAGTTAAGAGTGGTTTTACAGGTATAGGATTCGATGGAATTGCCGTAGCTTTAATCGGAGGAAACACAGCAATTGGGATTATTTTTGCTGCAGCATTATTTGGTGGGTTGAAAGTTGGAGCATTAAATATGCCTTCAGAAGCTGGAGTTCCAAATGAGCTTGTTGAAATCGTTATTGCGCTTATTATCTTCTTCGTAGCTTCAAGCTATTTTATTCGATGGATTTTACTTCGTTTTAAAAAGGAGGGGAAATAAGTGAGCATTTTACAAGCTTTAGAAATTATTATTCCAACCGCTTTGTTTGTTGCCGCTCCACTTATTTTCACTGCACTCGGTGGGGTTCTTAGTGAACGATCAGGTGTAGTAAATATCGGTCTTGAGGGTTTGATGATTATTGGTGCGTTTGTTGGAATCGTATTTAATTTGACTTTTGTAGATGTATTTGGAAGTGCAACACCTTGGCTAGCGATTTTGGCAGCAATGGTTGCAGGGGCTATTTTCTCTTTACTCCATGCAGTTGCTTCAATTACGTTTAGAGCAGATCAGGTAGTAAGTGGTGTGGCAATAAATTTTTTAGCATTAGGTTTAACATTGTTTTTAGTGAAAAACATTTATGAAAAAGGTCAAACAGACCGGATTAGCATCAGCTTTAATAAAATGGATATACCGATTTTAAGTGATATTCCAATAATCGGTAAGATATTCTTTTCAGGTGGTTATATTACGTCCTACCTTGCGATTCTTTCAGCTGTTATTGTTTGGTATGTTGTATACAAAACACCATTTGGTCTTCGTCTTCGTTCAGTTGGGGAGCATCCAATGGCAGCAGATACTATGGGGATTAATGTAACAAAAATGAGATATATTGGTGTTATGCTTAGTGGTGCATTTGCTGGAATCGGTGGAGCGGTTTATGCAACGATTATTTCAAGGGATTTCAGTCATGCTACAATTAGTGGTCAAGGATTTATGGCACTTGCGGCTGTTATCTTTGGTAAATGGCATCCACTAGGTGCAATGGGGGCAGCTTTATTTTTTGGACTTGCACAAGGTTTAAGTATTATTGGAGGAACAATTCCGTTTTTAGAGGATATTCCAACAGTTTACTTGCTTATCCTACCATATGTATTAACAATACTCGCTCTCACAGGATTTATTGGTCGTGCGGATGCACCAAAAGCTTCTGGTACACCTTATGAAAAAGGGAAACGTTAATAAGAACTATTCATGGCTTCTTCAACCTTTGTTGAGGAAGTTTTTTTGTATAGAATTTGTCAACGTCTTATTTGCCCTAAATTGAACTAGTCGCTAGCGCTTTTTTTTATTGTTACTAAATTCCAGTATATGTTAGATGGAATCTACACAAAATGTAATTGAATATAAAAATAATTAGACAAGGTGAAGAAAAGATGGAAGCACGAAAGAAGCTCGATTTGTTAGCACTATCATCTGTTCCACTTGTAATGACATTAGGAAATTCAATGTTAATTCCAGTTCTTCCTTTAATTTCGAAAAAATTAAATATAAATTCTTTTCAAGTGTCATTAATAATAACTGTCTATTCAATAGTCGCGATTATATTGATTCCAATAGCTGGATATTTATCAGATCGCTTTGGTAGAAAAATTGTGATGGTACCATGTTTAATTATAGCAGGTATTGGTGGAGCCGTTTCAGGTTGGGCTTCTTGGAAGTTAGATGATCCTTTTATGATCATCTTATTAGGTCGGGTATTGCAGGGAATAGGTTCTGCAGGTGCAGCACCAGTTGTAATGCCGTTAATTGGAGATATGTTTAAAGAGGATGAAGAAATAAGTGCTGGTTTAGGTTTAATAGAAACAGCTAATACTGCTGGGAAAGTCATAAGTCCAATAATAGGGGCTACATTAGCCGCTTTTTTCTGGTTTTTGCCTTTCTGGTTTATTCCCATTTTTAGTTCAATAAGTGTATTGCTTGTCTTTTTTCTTGTGAAAGTACCTAAGAAAAAGGAAAAGGAGAAACAAATATTTAAAGAATTTGCTCATTGTGTAAAGGGTATTTTTAAAGAAAACGGAAAATGGCTTTTCGCTATCTTTTCAGTTGGTTGTATTATTATGTTTGTTTTGTTTGGGGTGTTATTTTATTTATCAGATATGCTTGAAAAGCAATATAATATTGATGGTGTAAAAAAGGGTTTAGTTTTAGCTATCCCGTTATTAGCTCTTTCAATTAGTTCATATATCTCTGGTAAAAAAATTGGACAAAACAAAAATTTAATGAAATTAGTGATCGTTATTGGGATGGGATTAGTGACAGTATCTTTTATTGCATTAAGAGTACAACATTCCTTTCTTTTTTTAGTTGCTTTTTTAGTGATTACAGGAATTGGCATTGGAATTACTTTGCCAAGCCTTGATGCAATAATAACTGAAGGAATAGAAAAAGAAGAGAGAGGGACGATTACATCAATATATAGTTCTATGCGGTTTATCGGGGTTGCAGCGGGTCCACCAGCTTATGCTTATTTTATGACTGTTTCAGAGCATCTAATCTATTATATTTCTGGAGGAGTTAGTTTTTTGGGAGTCATGATCGTTCTGTTATTCATCAAGCCTAAAAATGATCAACAAGAGGATCCTGACACAAAACATATGCCAAAGCTAGCTTAAGAAGACTGATGGTATGGGGACAAGCCTTTATTTCAGTCTCTTTTTTCTTCGTGTATATAGACAATTATTTAAAGAAAGAATAAGATGGGAGAAAAAAAGTGTATTATTTCCTTTATTATCCTCGTATTGATATAATTACAAGTAAATACATGGAAATTAATAGCCATAAAGGAGGGTTTTAATGTCATATATTAATGAACAGCTTGTTGATGTCAATGGGTTGTCCCTGCATACTGTATCAACGACTAAATTTAAAACAAATACCATCGTATTAAAGCTTCTTGCACCATTAAATGAACAGGATGTTACATATAGAGCGTTACTTCCATATGTACTTCAAAGAGGCACAAAGAGTTTTCCATCTAGTACGAGTCTTAGACAGCATTTAGATGAACTTTATGGTGCGACTCTTCATGTTGATCTTGCCAAAAAAGGTGAAAATCAAATTATTTCATTCCGTATGGAAATTGCAAATGAAAAATTCTTATCAGATTCAACACCTTTATTAGAAAAAGGAATGAAGCTATTATCTGAAATTATTTTAGATCCTGTACTTGAGGGTGAAGCATTTAAAGAAGAAATTGTGACTCAAGAAAAACGAACATTAAAGCAACGCATTCAGTCTGTGTATGATGATAAGATGAGATATTCTAATTTACGTCTCGTTCAAGAAATGTGTAAGGGTGAACCATATGCATTGCATGTTAATGGGGAGATAGACGATGTAGAAGGAATTTCTGCAAAATCTTTATATGACTATTATCAAAAAGCGATTGGTTCCGATAAAATCGATTTATATGTTGTTGGTGATTTAAATCAACAAGAGGTCGAAGGGTATGTAAAACAGTATTTTTCATTTAATAATACTCATCAACCAGTTTCAGAAGCGTCATCTAAAAAGGAAATAAAAGAAAATGAAGTGATAGAAGAGCAGGATGTAAAACAAGGTAAATTAAATATTGGTTATCGAACAAATAGTACCTATCGTGATGATGACTATTATGCTCTTCAATTGTTCAATGGAATCTATGGAGGCTTTTCTCACTCTAAGCTATTTATCAATGTTCGTGAAAAAGCAAGTTTAGCTTATTATGCTGCATCAAGAGTAGAGAGCCATAAAGGTTTGCTTATGGTTATGTCAGGTATTGAGGTCCAGAATTATGAACAAGCAGTAACCATTATTCGGGAACAAATGGCAGCGATGAAAAATGGAGATTTTACAGACCAAGAGTTTGAGCAAACGAAGGCAGTTATTCGGAATCAACTGTTAGAAACAATTGATACCGCATATGGTCTAGTCGAAATCGTGTATCATAATGTGATTGCTCAAAAGAATCGTTCCTTTGACGAGTATTTACAAGGAATTGAAGATGTTTCAAAAGAAGATGTTATAAAAGTAGCTGATAAAGTAGAGTTAGATACAATATATTTCTTAAAAGGAATGGGGGGAAATGCATGACAAATCCTATTCGTTTTGAACAGCTTCAGGAAGAACTATATTATGAAAAGATGGAAAATGGTCTTGATGTCTATGTATTACCTAAAAAAGGCTTTAACAAAACATATGCTACCTTTACAACGAAATATGGATCAATTGATAACAGATTTGTTCCACTGAATCAAGAAGAAATGAAGACTGTTCCAGATGGAATTGCCCATTTCCTTGAGCATAAGCTATTTGAAAAAGAAGATGGAGATGTGTTTCAGCAATTTAGTAAACAAGGAGCTTCTGCAAATGCATTTACCTCATTTACTCGAACCGCATATTTGTTCTCAAGTACAAGTAGTGTTGAGAAAAATCTTGAAACATTAATTGATTTTGTTCAAACACCTTATTTTTCAGAACAAACTGTTGAAAAAGAAAAAGGTATAATCGGTCAAGAGATTAACATGTATGAGGATAATCCTGATTGGCGCTTATATTTTGGACTAATCCAAAATCTTTATCAAAATCATCCTGTAAGAATTGATATTGCAGGTACAATTGATTCAATTGCTAAGATTTCGAAGGACTCCTTATATGAGTGCTATCAAACGTTCTACCACCCAAGCAATATGCTTCTATTTATTGTAGGAGCTGTAGAACCAGAAGGGATTTTAAAGCAAGTAAGAGAAAATCAACAGAAAAAAGATTTTACGGCACAATCTGAAATTAAAAGGGAATTTCCTAATGAACAATTAGAAGTATTTAAAAAGATTGAAAAATTAAAAATGAATGTCCAAAGTTCAAAATGTTTAGTTGGATTAAAAGCGAAAAATCCAAATCGCACCGGGAAAGATTTATTAAAATACGAGCTATCTATGAACATTATTTTAGATATGTTATTTAGTAAAAGTTCTAAGTACTATGAAAATCTTTATAGTGAGGGACTTATTGACGATACATTTAGTTATGATTATACCGAAGAAAACGGCTTTGGCTTTGCGATGATCGGTGGCGATACAGAAAAACCAGATGAGTTGGCAGAACAAATAAAACAAATTTTATTTAAGGCTAAAAATGAAGGTGTTGACTTTTCTACCTTTGAGGCAGCTAAGAATAAAAAAATTGGCGCGTTTTTAAGAGCCATTAATTCACCTGAATATATCGCAAATCAATTTACACGTTATGCCTTTAACGATATGAACCTTTTTGATGTTGTGCCAACGCTAGAATCGCTAACACAAGAAGACATCACGGCAAATCTCAAGGAATCTGTTGAAGAAGAATTATTCTCTGTGTGTCAGGTTGTACCAAAGTAACAAAAGATTCAATTTTATGCTATACTTTGTGAATAATCGTGTAAAGGTCTGACAATCGTCAGGCCTTTTTTGAGGAGAGTAAAACTAAAATGGATAAGTACGCTTTAATCACGGGTGCTAGTGGTGGAATTGGTACAGCCATTGCCAAAAAGCTTATAGAGGATGGGTATCATGTATATGTTCATTATCATCAAAATGAAAAAGCAATTCATGAGCTGATCCAATCTACAGAGCAAAGTAATAGTATGGTCATTCCAATCCAAGCAGATTTAACGAAGCAAACGGATGTACAAAACCTTATTAATCAAATAAAAATGCCAATTGATTTACTTGTTTTAAATAGTGGCATGAGTTTTTATGGCTTAGTTACAGATATGAGTGATAATGATATTGATCAAATGATTAACTTACATATAACAAGTCCTTTTCGTTTAACTCAGAAACTTATTCCTTCAATGATAAGCAAACGAGAGGGAAACATCATCGTTATATCATCGATTTGGGGAATAACTGGGGCATCTTGTGAAGTGCTGTATTCGATGGTTAAAGGGGGCCAAAACTCATTTGTGAAAGCTCTTGCAAAAGAGCTTGCTCCAAGTCAAATTCGTGTAAATGCGATTGCTCCAGGTGCCATTGAAACTCGAATGCTTTCAAATTTTACTACAGAGGAATTAAAAGAACTGGAAGAAGAAATCCCACTTGGTCGTTTAGGACATCCTGATGAAATTGCAGATGTCGTTTCATTTTTAGCTTCAAAAAACTCCACTTATATGACAGGACAGGTTTTATCAGTGAATGGTGGCTGGTATTAATACAGTTGAAAGAATTTTTTATAAGATTGTATAAAAAATTTCTTCTAAAGGAACAATAAATTTGTAACAATTAAAAAGGAGGTACTCCTATGTCTGTTTTAGAAAATTGGGATGAGTGGAAAAATTTTCTTGGAGATCGTTTAAATCATGCTCAAACCCAAGGAATGAATGAACAAGTTGTCAATAACTTAGCGTTTGAAGTTGGTGAGTACTTAGCAAAGCAAGTAGATCCTAAAAACACTCAAGAAAGAGTGTTGGCAGATCTTTGGAGTGTAGCATCTGAACAAGAACAACATGCTATTGCGAGTATGATGGTAAAGCTTGTTCAAAATAACGGTTCACATTAAGAAGAGAGGAGATATCCTCTCTTTTTCAATATCATCATTTATTATACTTAAACAGAATTTTAACTACCTATCAGAAATATACATTTTCCGGGGCTAAACAAGGTGCTTCCGCTTTAATTGTTCTTTCTTCTTTTGGATAAATCATTTATTATAGATAATAGTGGTTGTTTTAAAGGGGGACTTAACTTGCCATATGAATGGTATTTAGAATATGAAATTCAAAAAAATCGTCCCGGGCTCCTTGGTGATGTTTCATCCTTATTAGGGATGTTATCGATTAATATCATCACAATCAATGGTGTCGATGATTCCAGACGTGGACTCTTGATGAAATGTGAAAGTAATGATCAAGTACGTAGACTTGAATCAATCCTGAAAACGATGGACAATATAACTGTTACAAAGCTTCGAGTACCAAAGCTTCGCGACCGGTTAGCTGTTCGACACGGACGATACATACAGCGAGATGCTGAT
This sequence comes from Bacillota bacterium, assembly GCA_051750265.1. Lineage (GTDB taxonomy): Bacteria > Bacillota > Bacilli > Bacillales > Bacillaceae > Metabacillus. Next base: position 599,827 of record JBNJJO010000001.1, read on the forward strand.
GATAAAAAAACCTTTCGATTTGTACGTGATGAGCTTGGATTATTAGTTGACTTTATGGCAGAATTATATAAACAGGATGGTCATAAACTAATCGGAATCCGCGGGATGCCAAGGGTAGGTAAAACAGAATCGATTGTAGCATCTAGTGTTTGTGCCAACAAAAAGTGGCTATTTGTTTCTTCAACTTTGTTAAAGCAAACAATTCGAAGTCAGCTAATTGCTGATGAGTACAATGAAGATAACGTATTTATCATCGATGGTATTGTTTCTACAAGAAGAGGTTCTGAGCAACATATTCAGCTTGTAAGAGAAATTATGAGGCTTTCTGCAACAAAAGTAGTTGAGCATCCTGATATTTTTGTACAAAATTCAGAATATACAATTGATGATTTTGATTATATAATAGAAATTCGCAATGAGCCTGATGAGGAAATTACCTATAAAGATGTTGAAGAACCTCAAATGATGTTTGATCCTTCAAGTCTTTCAGGCTTTGACTTTTAATTATGGGGTGTTACGGTTGAGTGAACTAGGAAATCGACTGAAACAAGCAAGGGAAGAAAAAAACATTAGCTTAGACGACCTTCAGGCAATAACCAAAATTCAAAAACGCTATTTACTTGGTATTGAAGAAGGTAATTATTCTATGATGCCGGGTAAATTTTATGTTCGAGCGTTTATAAAGCAATATGCTGAAGCGGTGGATTTAGATCCAGATATGATCTTTGAAGAATATAAAAATGAAGTACCGAGTACATATAATGAAGATTTACCTGAACAACTATCAAGAGTAAAAACACATAAGGAACTTCCTAAATCTGCTTCTAAATTTATTGATCTACTGCCTAAACTGTTAATTGTGGCAATAATTGTTATTATTGCGATCGTTTTCTGGCTCTGGAGGCAAAATGCAGCAGAAAGTAATCAAGGTAATGATAATACGACAGTTGAAAACGAAAATGAATATACAAATAATGTAGAAAACACATCTACTGGTGATAACGAGGAAGAAGCTCCGGCAGAAGAGCAGCAGGATGCAGCAGAGAAAGAAGTTGAGCAAGAGCAAGAAGAACCTGCTCAAGCACTAACCGTAAAAGAGGTTAAAGGTGATACAACAACCTATGAGCTCACCGGTTCAGATAAATTCGAACTAGAGGTAATTGCCAAAGGTAGGACATGGGTAAGTATTAAGAATGGTAAAGGTAAAAGCTTCTTTGGCGCTGAAATTCCTAAAGGTCAGTCAGAAGTAACTGATCTTACAGCAGAATCAGAAATCACAGTCAGAATTGGAAATGTGCCTGGTACTGATTTGAAAATCAATGGTGAGCCATTAAAATATGAAGTTGATCCATCTGAGAAAACAACTCAAAACATTACTATTATTTATAGCAAAGAATAGGGACTGACTCAGGTTAATGCGTCGGACAACCTCACCCGACATATATAGTAATTGTGGCGCTATATATGTTCGGATGAGGTTTCAGACCTTTATTTTGAGTCGTCCCCTTTTGCTATGCTGAATGATCATCTAACAACTTAATGGATGGCTATACAAATGGATCGGAACGCTCATTTGGGTATCTTTTAGAAGGAATAAGGACGAGTAATGCCAAGCTATGATATTCTATCCAAGCCATTCACAGTGACCTGATAACGATATATTTGTCTTATAAAAAAGAAACATGGAGGAAATTGAACATGAATTTACCTAATAAAATAACGATCTCCAGAATCCTATTAATTCCAGTTTTCATGGTTATTATGCTAGTTCCTTTTAACTGGGGTGAGTTAACTTTCGGATCTGAAACGATTTTAGTTACTCATTTTTTTGGTGCTATTCTATTTATTATTGCATCCACAACAGATTGGATTGACGGTTATTATGCAAGGAAGCTTAACCAAGTTACAAACCTTGGGAAATTTTTGGATCCTTTAGCAGACAAGCTACTCGTGTCTGCTGCATTAATTATTTTAGTAGATCTTGGACTGGCACCTTCTTGGATGGTAATCCTTATTATTAGCCGTGAGTTCGCAGTTACGGGATTAAGGCTTGTTTTAGCAGGTGAAGGTGAGGTTGTTGCAGCGAACATGTTAGGGAAAATTAAAACATGGACACAAATCATCGCAATCTCAAGCTTACTACTACATAACCTACCATTTGAATTTATCCATCTTCCATTTGCAACGATATCATTATGGGTTGCTACCTTTTTTACCGTGATATCTGGTTGGGACTATTTTAGTAAAAATAAACAGGCCTTTATTAACTCGAAGTGAGCTTGAAGCTACTGGAGGAATACCTAATGAATATACGTACAGAAATCATTGCTGTTGGCTCTGAATTATTACTTGGACAAATTGTAAACAGCAATGCTCAATTTTTATCTACTCAGCTAGCAGAGCTTGGAATGAATGTTTATTACCATACAGTTGTAGGCGATAATCCGACACGACTTGATCAAGCAATTAAGATTGCCCAAGAACGTTCAAATGTCATTATTTTTACTGGAGGTCTCGGGCCTACTAAGGACGATTTAACGAAAGAAACAATATCAAAGGCTCTTGGTAAAGAGCTTGTGTTTGATCAGGATGCATTAGAAAGCATTAAACAATACTTTGTTCAAACAAAAAGAATCATGTCTGAAAATAATAAAAAGCAAGCACTTGTTCTAGAAGGGTCATTTATATTGAAGAATGATTACGGAATGGCACCTGGAATGGCCTTGGAAGTTGATAAAACGATTTATATGCTATTACCTGGTCCTCCAAGTGAAATGAAGCCAATGTTTCAAAACTATGGTCGAGAATATTTTCAAAACCAGCTTGGTTTTCAAGAAAAGATTATTTCTCGAGTGTTAAGATACTTTGGAATTGGTGAATCACAGCTTGAGACTGACATACAAGACATCATTGATGAACAGGTAAACCCTACGGTTGCACCTTTAGCAGCTGAAGGAGAAGTAACTTTACGATTAACCGCAAAGCATGAAGATGAAGAAGTTGCGAATCAACTATTAAACGAACTTGAGCAAAAAATTAATGCGCGTGTTGGTGAGTTTTTTTACGGTTATGAACAAACGACTCTCGCTCAAGAACTTAAAAAGCTGTTAATAGACAAGAAAAAAACGATTTCCGCAGCAGAAAGTTTAACAGGCGGCATGTTTTCCGAACAAGTAACAGCCTTAGATGGTGCATCACAACTGTTTAAAGGAAGCATTGTTTGCTATACGAATGAAATGAAAGCACAAATACTAAATGTCTCAAATCATACACTCGATGAATATGGGGCTGTTAGTGAGCAATGTGCAGAGGAAATGGCTGACCAAGTACGTAAATTATCAAATAGTGATATTGGTATTAGCTTCACAGGTGTCGCTGGCCCAAAACCACATGAGGGACAGCCTGTAGGTACAGTATTTATTGGTATTTCAATGAAGGATAAAGAAACTCAAGTTTATAGGTTTAATTTTGCTGGATCAAGAAAAGGCATTCGTGTTCGAACGATAAAGTATGGATATCATAATTTAGTCAAACTATTAAAAGAAATAGAATGATATAATTAACTCTGTTGATCATTTGAGTGTCTATTATCCAATGATTACTAGCTGTAGAGACGGAAATAGGGGATGACTCAAAGGGTCAGCCTCTATTTTTATGCTGTTCATTTTACAGTAAAAGGTAGAGTGATAGATTAAGAGGCAAAACCAAGATATTTTTATTCGGAAAAATGCTTAAAATTCGATTGTTTGATGGACTTTATATCTATTAATGAATTTTTTTGCTATTAAAAATTGAAATTCTCGGTAGATTTCCAACTAAAAACAATCGAATAAATGTTCGATTTTTTACTTGTTAAACCATAAAAAAAACGTTATATTTAATATAGATTCAATTAAAGGAGGAAATTTTGTGAGTGATCGTCAAGCTGCCTTAGATATGGCGTTAAAACAAATAGAGAAGCAATTCGGTAAAGGTTCAATTATGAAATTAGGAGAACAAACAGATAGAAAGATTTTAACATCACCGAGTGGTTCACTTGCTCTTGATGCTGCATTAGGAGTAGGTGGATATCCTCGTGGTAGAATTATAGAGATATACGGTCCTGAAAGCTCTGGTAAAACAACTGTTGCTCTCCATGCAATTGCAGAAGTGCAACAGCAAGGTGGTCAAGCGGCTTTTATCGATGCTGAGCACGCACTTGATCCAGATTATGCCCAAAAGTTAGGTGTTAATATTGATGAGCTATTACTATCACAACCTGATACAGGGGAGCAGGCACTTGAAATTGCAGAAGCTCTTGTTCGTAGTGGTGCAGTAGATATATTAGTAATTGACTCAGTCGCTGCTTTAGTACCAAAAGCGGAAATTGAAGGTGAGATGGGCGATTCACACGTTGGTCTTCAAGCTCGTTTGATGTCACAAGCTTTGCGTAAGCTGTCAGGTGCTATTAATAAATCAAAAACAATTGCTATTTTCATTAACCAAATTCGTGAGAAGATTGGCGTTATGTTCGGTAATCCTGAAACAACACCAGGTGGACGTGCGTTAAAATTCTATTCGTCTGTTCGTCTAGAGGTTCGTCGTGCAGAAACGCTTAAACAAGGAAACGACATGGTCGGAAACAAGACGAAAATCAAAATTGTGAAAAATAAAGTTGCACCACCGTTCAAAGTAGCAGAAGTAGACATTATGTACGGAGAAGGTATCTCTAAAGAGGGAGAAATTGTCGATTTAGGAACAGATATTGATATTGTGCAAAAAAGTGGTTCTTGGTATTCATATAATGAGGAGCGTTTAGGGCAAGGTCGTGAAAATGCGAAACAATTCCTTAAAGAAAATCCAGCTATTCGTTTAGAGATTCAAGAGAAAATTCGCAAGCATTACGGCTTGGATAAAGAAGTACTTGCTCCAGACGAGAGTCAAGAAGAATTAAATTTACTAAATGATTAATTAAAAGGGCACTTTGCCCTTTTTTTTATACCTTATGATTACTAACATCTAAATCTTTTTTAACGGTACTCTTATATAAAAATAGTTTTTTTGTATTCTTTCATTATAAAAAAAGTAGAAAAATACTTAAATTCGCTATAAAGAGTATATTTAGATAACATATTTGGTTATAATCTTTATAATTATCATCAAATACAAATATAATATGACATAATTCTACAAAAATAACTCTTGTTTTCTCGATTTCGGATAGGGTACTCAATGTTACTAATTACTTTAGTGCTTACAATCGTTATAATGCCGGGCTTGACAAGAAAAATTCGCAGATTTACAATTAGGATGTATATTTTACAATTTTGTAGAATGATGATTGAAGCATTTTGAAAGCAAAAATGTTGGTACTTGATTCTGTCTTCCTAAAAAATGACTAATAAGACGCAAAGTTCAACATGAAAACTAAGCTTTGTGCTGTATGTTGACAACTTAAAATTGAACAATGTACATGCCGACACTTTAATCTAGAAAAAAACAAGTTCATAGCAAGAGGAGGTGTAATGATGGACATCGTATTATTAATCATCTCCATTTTGCTTGGCCTAATCGTCGGTGCAGTTGTTGGCTATTTTGTTCGTAAATCCATTGCCGAAGCGAAAATTGCTGGTGCTAATCATGCAGCTGAGCAGATCCTTGAAGACGCTAAGCGTGATGCAGAAGCAACAAAAAAAGAAGCACTTCTTGAAGCAAAGGATGAAATTCATAAGTTGCGAACAGAAGCAGAGCAGGAAGTTCGTGAGAGACGAAATGAGCTTCAGAAACAAGAAAATCGCTTATTACAAAAGGAAGAGAATCTTGACCGTAAGGACGAGTCTTTAGATAAACGTGAAGTTATCCTAGAGAAAAAAGAAGATTCTCTGAATGAAAGACAACAGCATATTGAAGAGATGGAAAGCAAAGTGAACGAGATGGTGCGTAAACAGCAAACAGAGCTTGAACGCATATCTAGCCTTACCCGAGATGAAGCAAAATCGATCATTCTTGAAAAGGTTGAAAAAGAACTTACACATGATACCGCTATAATGATTAAGGAAAGCGAAAATCGTGCGAAGGAAGAGGCTGACAAGAAGGCTAAAGAAATCCTGTCGCTTGCTATTCAGCGATGTGCAGCAGATCATGTAGCTGAAACTACAGTTTCTGTTGTAAATCTTCCAAATGATGAAATGAAGGGTCGTATCATTGGACGTGAGGGACGTAATATTCGTACTCTAGAAACATTAACGGGTATAGATCTTATCATTGACGATACACCTGAAGCAGTTATTTTATCAGGGTTTGATCCAATTCGTAGAGAAACGGCAAGAATCGCGCTAGACAAGCTTGTTCAGGACGGTCGTATTCACCCTGCACGAATTGAAGAGATGGTTGAGAAGTCTCGCCGTGAAGTGGATGAATACATCCGAGAAGTTGGTGAACAAACAACGTTCGAGGTTGGTGTACATGGACTTCATCCTGATTTAATTAAAATTCTAGGTCGTTTGAAATTCAGAACAAGTTACGGTCAAAACGTTTTGAAGCATTCTATGGAGGTTGCATTCTTAGCGGGTTTAATGGCTGCCGAACTTGGAGAAGATGTGTTACTTGCTAAACGAGCAGGGTTACTGCATGATATCGGTAAAGCGATTGACCATGAAGTTGAAGGAAGTCACGTTGAAATAGGTGTTGAACTTGGAACGAAGTATAAAGAGCATCCTGTTGTTATCAACAGTATCGCATCACACCATGGTGACACAGAACCAACTTCAATTATTGCTGTTGTTGTTGCAGCAGCAGATGCATTATCAGCAGCAAGACCTGGTGCACGTAGTGAAACGCTTGAAAATTACATTCGTCGCCTTGAAAAGCTTGAGGAAATCTCTGAATCTTATGAAGGTGTTGAGAAGTCGTTTGCGATTCAAGCAGGTCGTGAAGTACGTATCATGGTTAAGCCAGATAGTATTGACGATCTACAAGCACATCGCTTGGCTAGAGACATCCGAAAAAGAATTGAAGAAGAACTCGACTATCCTGGTCACATAAAAGTAACGGTTATCCGTGAAACAAGAGCAGTTGAATATGCGAAATAAAGTGGTGCAGAAATGCGCCACTTTATTTTTTAAAAGATAAGAAAGTATAAGTTTAATGTACTTAGTGTTAGTGTTTAGCTCCAGCGTCGAGGCTTCAGATCGCACAGGACGTGCAAGTGCAGTTACAGCGACAGGATGTCGCGTTCGTAACAGCTTCGATGTCATAAGCCACTCAATAATTGAAGACAAAGAACGACTTCTATTATTGAGCGTCTTATTTGCCCGAGGCTTTTTATCCTAAGGATGATAGTATAAGAAAAACTAAGGCTTTCGCCGTTAGGACTTGGTGAAAGCTTTAGATTTCCTAAAAAGTTTTATGCAAAACTAGTTATGATACATATTTAAAACCTTTAGCTGATAAAAAAGTTTATAGGTCAAAAGATGCAAAAAGATTACTTAAAATAGAGGGGCTTCAATTATGAAAATATTGTTTGTTGGAGATATATTTGGTTCACCTGGAAGAGATATGGTTAAGGAATATTTGCCAAAACTAAAGACGAAGTATAACCCACATGTTGTCATCATTAATGGAGAAAATGCTGCACATGGTAAGGGTATCACAGAGAAAATTTATCAGCAGTTCATTGAAAGTGGAGCACATGTCATAACAATGGGAAATCATACGTGGGACAACCGGGAAATTTTTGATTTTATTGATCGTGCAAACAAGATGATTCGACCTGCTAATTTTCCAGATGAAAATCCTGGGAAAGGCATGACATTTGTAACAATCGGTGGAAAAGAAGTTGCGGTTATTAATTTACAAGGACGAGCGTTTTTACCACCTTCTGATTGTCCTTTTAAGAAAGCAGATGAGCTTGTTGCTGAAGCAAAAAAACGCACTTCGGTTATCTTCGTTGACTTCCATGCAGAAGCTACAAGTGAAAAGCAAGCTATGGGATGGTATTTAGATGGTAAGGTATCAGCTGTTGTTGGCACACATACACATGTCCAAACGGCTGACGAACGAATTTTAGATAAAGGAACTGCATATATAACTGATGTGGGGATGACAGGGCCATACGATGGCATATTGGGTGTTAATCGAGATATGATCTTGAAAAGGTTTTTAACAAGTCTACCTGTTCGTCATGATGTTGCAGAAGGACGCACACAATTAAGTGCAGTTGTTGTTGACATTGACGATAAAACAGGGAAAGCGAAAAAAATTGATAGAGTTCTCATAAACGACGATCATATGTTTTTCGAGTAAAGCTTTTATTAATTACAGAAAATGAATATAGATGCAATTTTTCGAAATAATGTGCGAACAAGCAGGAATACATTCCATTTCTAGTGAATATAGTATCAATGGATGATGAACTAACACTGTTTAGAAAGGATATGAGGGGAAGCCTTTTTAAACAAGATATGCCAATGATTGTTCTAATGAACACTCAAGGATTCATTGAAAATTAAGGGGGAACTAGAAATGGAAATATTAAAGGTTTCAGCAAAGTCTAATCCTAATTCTGTCGCTGGTGCATTAGCTGGGGTTTTAAGAGAGCGAGGAAACGCTGAGATCCAAGCAATTGGAGCTGGGGCACTTAATCAAGCTGTTAAAGCTGTAGCGATTGCTAGGGGCTTTGTAGCGCCAAGTGGTGTTGATTTAATTTGTATACCTGCTTTTACTGATATTCAAATAGATGGTGAAGAACGTACGGCAATTAAACTAATTGTCGAGCCTCGTTAATTAGTATTTACGTCAAAGGTTAGTCATATGCACGATAAGGGGGTGACTCAAACACTTGAGTTACCCCTTTGTTTATGTATAGGGTTTTAAATGATGGCTGTTTTCGCAAAGATTGTTGCTTTTCGTAAATAACTATACTTTACGGATATAGCCTATCTTCGTGCTCTTTTCGCTTATTTACTAAGTGGTACTCTCTTGAAATTGCTTATAGTTTCTACGATAAAAATCTTAAAGCCGATTTTTATAAGTCTAAAAGCAACAAACTTTTAGAAAAGAGCCTAAATGATTGAAAGGGGAGGGTTTCGTTATGAACGTATTTGACGCTCACTGTGATATGCTATTTAAGCTTTGGAAAGATCCGAAAATTGATGTTTACGATGATAAAAGCTTACATGTGTCAATCTCAAAACTAAAAACATTGAAAAAAAACATACAATGTTTTGCGATTTTTGTTCCAGAAGATGTGCCGTTTATAAACCGATTAACTGTTGCCCATTCTCAAATTAATCTGTTTTATCAAAAGGTGCTAAAAAGGTATCCGGAAGTAAAATTAATTAAATCAAAATCAGATATAACAAACTTAGCTGAAAATGAAATCGGGGCAATTTTGACTCTTGAGGGCTGTGATGCTATTGGAGATCAACTTGAAAATTTAGAGCTTTTTTATCATTTAGGAGTTCGTTCTGTTGGTTTAACATGGAATTTTGCGAACCTCGTTGCGGACGGAGCACATGAAAAGCGAAATGGTGGACTAACAAACTTTGGAAGGACAGTCATCAATTATTTAAATGGACAAAAACTGTGGACTGATTTATCTCACGCAAGTGAAAGGAGCTTTTGGGAGGCTCTTGACATCGCAGATTATCCAATTGCTTCGCATTCAAATGTGTATAAGCTTTGTCCGCATGTTCGCAATTTAAAGGATGAACAAATTGTTGCTTTGTTTAAAAAGAAAGGAATGATTGGCGTAACATTTGTTCCTTTTTTTACTACCAGTAGTCATCAGCCGAAAATTTCAGATGTCCTTAAACATGTAGATTATTTTTGTTCTTTAGGTGGAGAAAACCTTATTGGATTTGGATCAGACTTTGACGGAATTGAAGAAACGATAACAGGACTAGATGATTATTCATGTTATTACGATTTTGTTAATCACTTACTAAATTACTATCCTCAAAAAATGGTAAATAAATTTGTCTATCAAAATTTTATAGACCACATTTCATATTAAAATAATAAGAATTATAGGAATTGTAAGAAAAAAACGCATAATATTTTGAGCGAAACTCTTGTTTTTTTTCCTTGCAAGGTCTACAATTATAAACGTTTAGTGTAATTCCAATCAAATTACTCAGTTTTATTGAAATGAACTGCTTTTTCGAACTCATAAATAATGGACAATTTTTAATAGGTTGGAAGAAGAATAGTAATGAAATTGGACGAGATTATTGGTACACTGTTAATTAATATTTAAAAACATATATAATTAAAATTATTGCATTTTTAGAGGGGTGTAAATACATGATAAGTCAACTTTCCTGGAAAGTTGGAGGACAGCAAGGAGAAGGTATTGAAAGTACTGGTGAGGTATTCTCTATTGCATTAAACCGACTAGGCTATTATTTATACGGATATCGTCACTTTTCGTCACGTATCAAAGGTGGCCACACGAACAATAAAATTCGAGTAAGCACAACACAAGTTCGTGCAATCTCAGACGATCTTGATATTTTAATTGCTTTTGACCAAGAAACAATCGATGTGAATTTCCATGAGCTACGAAATGGTGGGATTGTTCTTGCTGATTCAAAATTCAACCCAACCATTTCTGATGAAGCAAATGTAACACTTTATTCAGTTCCATTTACAGAAATTGCAACTGAGTTAGGTACTTCATTAATGAAAAATATGGTCGCGATAGGTGCAACAAGTGCAATCCTTGATATAGATCCGAATGGGTACCATGAAGTCGTGAATGACACTTATGGCCGCAAAGGTGAAAAGATTGTTGAGAAAAACATGCAAGCGATTAAAAAGGGTGCCGAGTATTTAAAAAATGAGCTTGGATTTGATCGTCAGGATATGTACCTCGAAAAAGCAGATGGACAAAAACGTATGTTCATGATTGGGAATGACGCGATTGCATTAGGTGCATTAGCTGGTGGCTCACGTTTTATGGCTGCTTACCCGATTACACCAGCTTCAGAAATTATGGAATATTTAATTGACAAACTTCCTAAATTCGGTGGAGCGGTTATCCAAACAGAAGATGAAATTGCTGCTTGTACAATGTCAATTGGTGCAAATTATGCAGGTGCTCGTACATTCACAGCATCAGCGGGTCCTGGTTTATCGTTAATGATGGAGGCAATCGGCCTATCGGGTATTACGGAACAACCACTTGTTATCATCGACACACAACGTGGGGGTCCAAGTACTGGATTACCAACAAAGCAGGAGCAATCAGACTTAATGGCAATGATTTATGGAACACATGGTGAAATTCCTAAAGTCGTAATGGCTCCAAGTACTGTTCAAGAAGCTTTCTATGACACGATTGAGGCATTTAATATCGCTGAAGAATATCAATGCCCTGTTATTCTTTTAACAGATTTACAGCTTTCATTAGGAAAACAAACGGTCGAACCGTTAGATTATAGCAACATCGAAATTCGTCGTGGTAAGCTTCAAACGGAAGAATTACCTGAAATCGAGAATAAAGGTTACTTTAAACGTTTTGAAGTAACTGAAGATGGAGTTTCACCACGTGTTATTCCTGGAACGAAAAATGGAATCCACCATGTTACAGGTGTTGAACATGATGAAACTGGTAAGCCATCAGAGGCTGCAGGAAATCGTATTGATCAGATGGATAAACGTTTAAGAAAGCTAAATAACATACAGTTTAAAAATCCAGTTCATAAAAACATCCAACATGAAAATCCAGATGTCTTACTTGTTGGTTTCATTTCAACAAGAGGAACGATCGAAGAAGCAATGGTTCGCCTAGAAGCAGACGGTGTAAAGGTAAATCATGCACAAATTCGCCTAATCCATCCATTCCCAACTGAGGAAATGCTTCCATTAGTAGAAGCTGCTAAAAAGGTCATTGTTGTTGAAAACAACGCAACTGGTCAGCTAGCAAGTCTTTTAAAGATGAATGTCGGGCATGCTAACAAAATTTCATCATTATTAAAATATGACGGTAATCCATTCCTACCTCATGAAATTCATACGAGAAGCAAGGAGTTGATCTAACATGGCAACAACAACGTTTAAAGATTTCCGTAATAACGTAAAACCAAACTGGTGTCCTGGTTGTGGTGACTTCTCTGTTCAAGCTGCGATCCAGCGTGCTGCAGCAAATGTAGGTCTACAACCAGACAATCTTGCTGTTGTGTCTGGTATCGGGTGTTCTGGACGTATATCTGGATACATCAATTCGTATGGTTTCCATGGTATTCACGGTCGTTCACTGCCAATTGCACAAGGTGTAAAAATGGCAAACAGAGACTTAACAGTAATCGCATCAGGTGGAGATGGGGACGGCTTTGCGATTGGAATGGGTCACACGATCCACGCAATTCGTCGTAACATCGACATTACGTATATCGTTATGGATAACCAAATTTATGGTTTAACAAAAGGTCAAACATCACCTCGTAGTGATGCAGGATTTGTAACGAAAAGTACACCTCAAGGTTCAATCGAATCTGCTCTATCTGTTATGGAAATGGCATTAACAGCTGGTGCAACATTCGTGGCACAAAGCTTTTCAACAGATCTTAAGGATTTAACAGCACTAATCGAAGCAGGTATTAACCATAAAGGTTTCTCTCTAATAAACGTATTTAGTCCTTGTGTAACATACAACAAGGTGAACACGTATGAATGGTTTAAAGAGAACTTAACGAAGCTAGCTGATGTAGAAGGATATGATGCAAACAGTAAAGAAGTTGCAATGCAGACTCTTATGAAGCATAAAGGCTTAGTAACAGGATTAATTTATCAAAATACTGAGCAAAAATCATATCAAGATCTGCTTAATGGTTACAGTGAAATACCATTATCAGAAGCTGAGTTAGAGATTAATGAAGAAGAATTTAATAAACTAGTTGCAGAATTTATGTAATAGCTAGACACTAAAACTATGTACAAAGAACTTTTACATTCTTTACTTTGTCACTTAGGACTGATGGAAAATCCATCAGTCCTTTTTGACGTTTTAACCTTACAAAATACAAAGAAAAACATTATTCTGTTCGTAATTATTTGTTCGTTCCTGGTGGACACAATTATTTACTTTTAAAAATACCGTGTTAAAACATTGTTATGAAAGGGTTTTCATCAAAGGTGTGTTCATCATGAACGGAAAAGTGAAAGCGATTGTTAAGCATCATCGAGGCTATGGTGCCCAAATACAAACAGTTGAGATTCCTCAAATAAACGAGGATGAGGTAAAGGGTATCAATTTTGAGTTTACCTGTACGGCCAGTTGAGTTTGATGTGACAAATGACATTGTATTCAAAGGAATAACCGTGCAAGGGATTACAGGTAGAAAAATGTTTGAAACATGGCAACAAGTATCTGTATTAATTCACTCAGGGCAAGTTGATGTAAAACCGATCATTACACATCACTTTTCACTCGAAGAATTTGAAAAAGGTTTTGACTAATGATGGAAGGCAACTGTGGTAAGGTTGTCTTCCATCATTAAAAGTATAGGTATTTATATGGAGTTTTGTGTCTAGCTCCAGCGCCTAGCCCCTCGAGGTCATAAGCCACTCATGAATTGAAGGCAAAAAACGCCTTCTATTCATGAGCGTCTTATGCTTGTCGGGGCTTACTAAGGCGCTTCCGCTTTTCTTACTAGTTTAATAGGAGGAATGAAAATGAAGGGCTTTGAATATTTACAAATGCATTAAACCATGCATCAATTATCGATGGGATTCGTTTAACTAAGGCTCAAAGAAAAGTGTATAAGCACATTGATATGGCAGACCTTGAAAGAGCCTTACTAGAATCAAAAGACTTTAGGGTTCGAGTTATCGTGACAGATGGTGTGTTTTCAATGGATGGAAATATCGCACCACTACCTGAAATCGTTGAATTAGCAGAAAAATACGAATCGCTAGTGATGGTCGATGATGCACATGCTTCAGGTGTATTAGGCGAAAATGGTCGAGGAACAGTTAATCATTTCGAATTAGATGGACGTGTTCATATCCAAGTCGGTACTTTAAGTGAAGCTGTTGGTGTTTTAGGTGGCTATGTAGCGAGCTCAAAAACGCTGATCGACTACTTAATTCATAAAGGTCGTCCATTTTTATTTATTACATCACATCCACAAGCTGTTACTGCAGCTTGTATTGAAGCCATTAATGTGCTTTTAGAAGAACCAGAATTAATCGAACGACTTTGGGACAATACAAAGTTCTTTAAAGAAGGTCTTGGAAAGTTAGGCTTTAATACAGGAAAAAGTGAAACACCATTTACACCAATTATAGTTGGTGATGAAGCATTGTCACATCAATTCTCTGATAAGTTATTAGAATACGGGGTATTTGCACAAGGTATTGCTTTCCCAACAGTTGCAAAAGGGCTAGCACGTGGTAAGAACAATCGTTACTGCTGAGCATTCAAAAGGAGAACTGCAAGAGGCATTAACTATTTTTGAGAAAGCGGGTAAAGAATTAAACATTATATAATTTCTCATACAGATAAAGGTTGACTAATAAGTCTGACCTCTCCAACAATACCTACATATAGCTCACAGGAAATGATCAGTCCCAAAGTAATACTTTGTGGTTTATGACACACCCTGTCACTGAACCCATATAAAGATTATTTTTTTCCCGGACGAGCACCAATTTCCTTTATGAGTAATAATATAGGGTATCCGAATCCGACATAACCATAATAACCCTCCTTAAAAAACTCCAGTACGAGTACTGAAGTTTTTTTATTGATTAGTGAAGCAAAAAAGCCGTCCTGATGGGTGGCAATGTGGGTTACATAATTGATAATCAGATGTTACAGGCAATAAAAAAGGATCTCCAACATGATCTTGAAAAAGTATTACATATGTTTAGAAATTAATTTTTCTTCCGCAAACGGGCGCCTTTCTTTAATAAGAAGGTGTCTTTATGTATTGGGTCATTTAATGGAATAAGAATTGTTTAATCAATAGGAAAAATTGATGTAATCTTACTATTTAATTGTAGGAATTACTTGCACCAGAATCAAAACACAATATTTTAATAAAACTAAGTATTTTAATCTTTTCAAATGAATACTAATATGCTAACATACTTGTATGGTAGTGCATTAAGCAAAGTGGGTGGGTAATTTGAAAATAAATTCTAAAATGAAAGCCTTGTCAACAAGAGATCATATCTATTCTCTTTTAAAAGAAGAAATTTTGAAATTGGTTCTTTTGCCAGGTGATCAAATTTCCGAAAAAGAAATCTCAGAGAAATTTAAAGTAAGTCGAACACCTGTTAGAGAGTCATTTCTTCAGTTATCACAAGAAGGTCTATTAGATATTTTTCCTCAAAAAGGGACATGCGTTTCGCTAATTGATTTAAATCGTGTGGAAGAAGCAAGGTTCATGAGAGAGCATTTAGAGATTGCTGTTATTAAGTTAGCTTGCGAAAATTTTTCACAGGAAAAACTATTTTTACTAGAGATGAATTTAAAAATACAAGAAATGTGTATGCAAGAAAGAAATTACGAACGGTTATTCCAACTTGATGAAGAGCTTCATCAGATGATTTTTGAAGAATGTAAAAAAAGCAATATTTGGTTTGCTATTCAACAGATGAACATGTCTTTTAATCGAATCCGTATGTTAAGATTAGTAACCGATTTTAATTGGGATAACATTTATAATCAACACTTAATGATTGTAGAGGCAATTAAAAATAAAAATCCAGAATTAGCTGTAAAGGTTATACAAGAACACTTAACAATGGTTGTTTTTGATAAGGAAAAACTTAAAAAAGAGTACCCTAGTTATTTTAAGTGAATCTTTAAAAAGAATGAAATAGAACATTGAAGAAATAGTAATTTAACTATCTTTAATTCTTTGTAGTTTTTTGTAAGCGCTACCTTTATTGATCTCTCGATTAAAAGTTATATTTTGCAAGTCTAGAGAAAATTCACAAGTGTTAGGATATTAGCTATTGTAGCTTTTATTACTATAATTTCCTTTTAAGGAGATTTCTCAAATATTGAAGTTCTCTTACTATTGAATAAACAAGTTAGAAAAGATTTTGGAGGGGTTAAGCGATGAGAATGGTGTTTAGATGGTACGGCGAGGGTAATGATAGCGTTACACTTGATCAGATTAAACAAATCCCTGGTGTTGAGGGAATTGTTTGGGCGCTCCATGATATTTCTACAGGTAAAGAGTGGCCAATGGAGAAAATTGTTGAAGTTAAAAAACTAGGTGACAAGTATGGATTAAATATAAATGTAGTCGAAAGTGTAAATGTTCACGAGGATATAAAGCTCGGACTTCCCACTAGAGATGACTATATTGAAAATTATAAACGAACAATTGAGAAGTTGGCGAAGGTTGGGGTTAAAGTTATTTGCTATAACTTCATGCCTGTATTTGATTGGATCAGAACAGATTTACATAAAGAACTAGAAGATGGTTCTACAGCACTTTTCTATGAAAAAGAGAAGATCGACAATATGAACCCTCTTGATCTAGTAGAAAAAATAGCGAAAAACCCAGAGTTTACAATGCCTGGATGGGAACCTGAGAGACTAGAGCATCTTTCGAAGCTTTTTGAAGCATACAAAAATGTAACAGAAGAAGATTTATGGAATAACCTTCAATACTTTTTAGAACAAATTATTCCAGTCGCTGAGATAAACGACATTAAAATGGCGATTCACCCTGATGATCCGCCTTGGCCTGTTTTCGGATTGCCAAGAATTATGACGAACAAAGAGAACATTAAAAGATTGTTAAACCTTGTTGATAACCCATACAACGGTGTCACCCTATGTAGCGGTTCTTTAGGTGCAAATCCTGATAACAACGTAGCAGAGATGGTAAGGGAATTTGCAAATCGAATTCCATTCGCGCATATTCGGAATGTGAGAATCTATGAAAACGGCGATTTTATTGAGACATCCCATCGAACTTGTGATGGTTCAGTAAACATTTGTGATATTGTGAAAGCTTATCACGAGAATGGTTTTACAGGATATGCAAGACCGGACCACGGAAGACACATTTGGAGCGAAGAATGCAGACCTGGATATGGGCTTTATGATAGAGCTCTTGGAATTATGTATTTATGGGGTGCGTGGGATGCGTTCGAAAGAGCTAAGCAGGAGGTCATTGTATCTAAACAGGAGGTAACTACATGCTAGGAATAAACGAAAACTTAAAAGGTAAAGTTGCCGTTATAACTGGCGGAAGCGGAGTCCTTTGCGGTGAAATGGCTAGAGAGCTTGGTAGACAAGGTGTTAAGGTTGCAATCTTAAATCGAACCGCAGAAAAAGGTGAAAAAGTAGTAGAAGAAATAAGACAAGCGGGTGGTGAAGCCATTGCCATAGCTTGTAATGTGTTACACGTTGAAAGTGTCAAAAGAGCGGAAGAAATCATTACCGAGCAATTAGGTGTTTGTGACATTCTGATCAATGGGGCAGGCGGAAACCATCCAAAAGGCATAACGACAAATGAAACGTTAAAACCAGAAGATTTAATGAATACCGAAATTACGACATTTTTTGACTTGAGTGATGAAGGTTTTGGCTTTGTATTTAATTTAAATATGCTTGGAACTCTTATTCCAACACAAGTATTTACAAAAAAAATGATCAATAGAAAAGGTTCAACTGTGATTAATATGTCATCAATGAGTGCTCCTTGTCCTATGACAAAAGTTCCAGCATATAGTGCAGCAAAAGCAGCTATTGATAATTTTACACAGTGGCTGTCCGTTCACATGGCTGAGGTAGGAATTCGTGTAAATGCTATCGCCCCAGGCTTTTTTTTAACAGAACAAAATAGGCAGCTATTAACGAATGAAGATGGAACGTTAACTGAAAGGTCTCAAAAAATTATATCTCACACTCCGATGCGACGGTTTGGTAAACCACAGGATCTATTGGGAACATTAATTTGGTTAGTTGATGAGAATATGTCAGGGTTCGTAACAGGGATTACTATACCGGTCGATGGAGGTTTTATGGCTTACTCCGGAGTATAATTTTCTCTCAATGGAATTTCCGGTCATTTTTGCTAGAGGTGAGGAGAAATATGGAAGGGGAGTGGTGGAGGATGAATGATATTATTACGATTGGTGATGCAATGATTACTTTTAACCCTAGTTCTACAGGACCAATGAGATTTGTTCATTCATTTGATCGGAAGGTAGGCGGTGCGGAATTAAATGTCGCTATTGGCTGTGCCCGTTTAGGATTAAATACGGGCTGGATTAGTCGTTTAGGAAATGATGAATTTGGGAGATATATCAAAAATTTTGTTCGGGGAGAGGGTATCGATATTTCAAAGGTGGAGTTAGTGGATGGATTTCCAACCTCGTTAAATTTTAAGGAAATTATGGAGGATGGAAGTAATAAAACATTTTATTATCGGGCCAACTCTCCAACTACTACTTTAACACCAGAAGACCTAGACGAGAGCTATTTTCAAAACACCAAGTTGCTTCATATTACAGGTGTGTTCCCGGCCATTGATGAAAAGAACACCGATATTATAAAACATGCCATTTCCTTGGCCAAAAAACACGGCTTGCTTATATCCTTTGATCCCAATATTCGCCTGAAATTATGGAGTAAGGAACAAGCAAAAAAAACTTTATTGGAGTTTCTTCCTTTCGTTGACATTATATTAACTGGAGAAGATGAAGCTGAGCTACTGTTTGGAGTGAAAAGTCCAAAGGAAATTATTGAAAAGTGTAAAGAATTCAGTATTTCGTATATTGCGATTAAACGTGGCGAAAAAGGGTCTGTTGGTTTTCACAAAAATGTATATCACGAAGTACCGCCTATTAAGCCCAAAAAAGTAGTAGATACAGTTGGAGCCGGTGATGGATTTAATGCAGGATTTATTTACGGCATTCTGAATGATTGGCCTCTAGAGAAAGCGTTAGCATTCGCTAACACTATCGGATCAATGGTTGTAAGCGTTTCAGGAGATAATGAAGGATTACCTTATCTAGATGATGTTCTTATTCAATTAGGAGAAAAAACATTGATAGAAAGATAGAAATTTCTTTACCGGAGAAGGACGCACTGGGTTAGTAGCAAAGGCAATTGCTATGCGCTTCATGAATGCTGGGAAAAAAGTATATGTCATAGGATAAACGACTACTCAAGCATTAGAAGCCGCGGATGCGTTAATCGTTCTCTTCGGTTCAGGTAAAACAAAGCAAACCGTACATATTTGTGAAAGCGCTTCTTTGTTAGGTGTCCATGTTTTTTTAGTTACGAAGAATCGGGAAGTTTTTATAAGTAAATGGTGCAATGCTGGCCTACAGATCCCAGCAGCAACAAAATATAGATAGCCGAATGAGTCTTCGACGATACAGCCTTTAGGAAATTAGTTTGACCAAGCAGCACATGTCTATTAGATGTAGCCATTATTGATAGTTTAGGAAAATCAACTTCACAAGAAGAGATGAAAAACAAGCATACGAATTTAGAATAGGAGGATCAATTGCCTAGTATTGTGATTTCACATCAAGAAGCTAAAAAACTTGTCATACAAAAACTAACGAATGCTGGATTAAACAGTGAACATGCCGAGAAAGTAGCTGAAATTCTTATTCATGCGGATTTGAGAAATGTGAATTCACATGGGTTGCTACGAACAGAACATTATGTTAATCGTTTACAAGCAGGTGGTATTAACCCAAACCCGTCTATTTCTTTTCATAAAACAGGCACAGTAACTGGTGTTGTCGATGGCGATGATGGTTTTGGTCATGTCATTGGTGACATTGCCATGCAGCACGCAATCGATATGGCAAAAGAAAACGGAATAGGAATGGTAACAGTCACGAATAGCAGTCATTGCGGTGTTCTTAGTTATTTTGTTCAAAAAGCAGCAGAACAAAATTTAATTGGAATGGCGATGTCTCACACAGATAAGATTGTTGTTCCATTTGGTGGAAAAGAATCATTTTTAGGAACAAATCCAATGGCATTTGGTGTTCCAGCTAAAAGGAATAAGCCGTTTATATTAGATATGGCAACTTCAAATGCCGCTATTGGAAAAATTATCCAATACAAAGAAGGAGGAAAAGACATCCCACCTGGTTGGGGAGTGGATGAAAATGGTGAAAATGTCACGGATCCAACAAAAGTGGTGTCTCTTTCCCCATTTGGAGGTCAGAAAGGCTACGGGCTATCACTTATCGTTGATATTTTCTCCGGGCTGTTAGCAGGTGCGGCATTTGGTCCACATATTACTAAAATGTATGGTGATCTAGAACAAAAAAGGAAGTTAGGTTATTACTTCTGTGCCATTAACCCTGCGTACTTTACGAATACAGCTGTATTTTTAGAGCAAATGGATCAAATGATGGATGAGCTGCGAAATGCACCGCCAGCACCTGGGTTTTCACAAGTATTTGTTCCTGGGGACATCGAACAAAGGAATGAAGAATTGAATCGTGAACATGGCATTTCTATCGCATCAACGGTTCATCACTATTTAACAAACTCAAATAAAACGATCTTAATATAGAGGTTCAACCGCCTAATCTGAGGTTTCTTTGAAAGGGGTGGTGCGTGGTAGAAAAATAACTGATGGGAGTATCAATGAAATAATCAAAATATAAGGGGGAATTTATAATGAAAAAAATAAGTTTATTATCAGCCATTCTTTCTGTTATGTTACTTTTGGGAGCGTGTAGTTCAGGTGGAGAAGTCGGTGGAAATGCACAAGAAGGTGAAGTAATTAAGTGGAAGCTAGGACATTTAGCTGATGAAAATCATATTTGGCATAAAACAGCTCAAGAATTTGCAGATTTAGTGAATAAAAAAACTGATGGACAAATTGAAATTACATTATACCCAAATAACTCATTAGGTGGGGAAACAGATACAATCAATGCAATTAAAGCAGGAACGGCCGATCTTGTCGTTTCAGGTGAAACATTGCAGAACTGGGCTCCGAAAGCGGCTTTAATGGCAACTCCGTATGCGTTCAAAAGTTTAGAACATGTTAAAACGGTTGTTGAAGGTGAGATTGGTGACGAAATCGAAGCGGAAATTAAAGAGAAAGCTCAGTTAACACCTCTCTATTACCATACTCGTGCACCACGTAACTTAACATCTTCTGAGCCCATTAAGTCTCCAGAAGATCTAGATGGATTTAGTATGCGTGTTCCGAACGTTCCATTGTTCTTGGATGTATGGGAAGCAGCAGGTGCAAAACCTCAAGTAATGGACTTTAACGAAGTGTTTACTGGAATACAACAAGGTGTTATTGATGGGCAAGAAAACCCTGTAGATTTAATTCAAAGTGGTGGTTTATATGAAGTTCAAGATTATGTGAATAAAACAGAACATGTATACTCTTGGATTTATATTTTAGTAGGAAATAAGCAATTAGAATCTTTAACAGATGAGCAACGTGAAGCTGTTTTTGAAGCAGCTCAAGAAGCTCAAGCTTTTGGAGTTAAATTATATGATGAAGAAATTGGTGCAATTGAAAATGAATTGGAAGAAGAGGGCATGGAATTTGTTGAAGTGGATCAAGATGCTTTCCGGGAAGCGATGACCCCTGCAATCCAATCATCTCTTTCAGAAGAACAATTCGATTTATATGAAAGAATTTTAGCAGCAGAGTAATAAAATAGATAGGCACCGTTGACAATAGGTAAGTCAACAGTGCCTTTCCTCTAGAAAGGAGTCAACCGACAAATGAATCTTTTAAAATGGGTAACTCGAATACTATCGTTTTTAACGATTGTAAGTTTTGCAGGGGTTATTATTATAGTTACGATTCAAATATTGTCTCGCTATTTCCCGTATTCCTTCATTTGGACTGAAGAGTTAACGCGTTATTTTTTCTTATATGCAATTTGTTTTGGAGCACCACTTGCATTACTTCGAAATGAATTTATTAATGTGGACTTAATTATAAGCAGATTTTCAGGGACAGTGAAAAGATATTACGAGATTGGTATCTATCTAACGATTTTAATATTAAGTGCAATTATGGTGAAAGAAGGATATGCCTTTATGCAATTGGGAAAAAGTCAATCTTCTGCTACGATGCCATTTCAAATGTCTGTTATACATGCATCCATATTTATCATGAGTATTTTCTTATTGATCTTTTCATTGATCAAAATTGGCTTCTTAATTCGCAATAAAAAGAATCCTTATGAAGTAGATGGAGGTGGAGAAATCTAATGGCCCTTTTATTGTTCGTCTCGTTTATCATTTTGATCTTTTTAGGCGTACCAGTTGCTTTTGGTTTAGGTCTTTCGTCCCTCATTTATTTAATTGTAGCTGATATTCCGCTAAACATTATTCCACAAAAAATGTTCGGTGGTTTAAATTCATTCGTATTACTTTGTATACCGGGCTTTATCCTTGCTGGTAACTTAATGAATGCAGGTGGAATTACAGACAGGATTATTCAGTTTGCTAACAATCTTCTTGGCCGTATTCGCGGTGGGTTGGGATTAGCTAACGTTGGTGCTTCAATGGGTTTTGCTGGTATTTCAGGGACTGCACTTGCAGATACAGCGAGTATCGGGGCTATACTTATTCCAGCTATGAAAAAAGAAGGCTATGGTGCAGGTTTCTCTGCTGCGGTTACGGCATCCTCTTCAACGGTAGGACCGATTATTCCACCATCCCTTCCAATGATTATTGTCGGAACACTAGCTTCTCTTTCAATTGGAGATTTATTTTTAGCGGGTGCAATACCAGGGATTTTACTTGGTTTAGGCTTAATGATCCCAACTTATCTCATTTCAGTCAAAAGAAACTACCCAAAAGGTGAACGAAAATCTTTAAAAGAAATTTGGAAAAGCTTCACTGGTGCGTTTTGGGCACTATTAATGACGGTCATTATTTTGTATGGAATTTTAGGAGGGTATTTTACACCGACTGAAGCATCCATTGTTTCCGTCATTTACGCTTTAATTGTTGGAATATTTATTTATAAAGAATTACCGATTAAAAAGATTCCAGAAATTATGCTTTCTACCATGATTTCTACGGCTTCTATTATGCTGCTCGTAGGGTTTGCCAATCTGTTTGGATGGATTATGGTTAGTGAACAAATTCCTCAAATGGTAGCTGATCTTATTTTAGGAATATCAACTAATTCTGTTATCGTTATTCTTTTAATCATAGTGTTACTTCTATTTGTTGGTACTTTTATGGAAACGATTGCAGCATTAGTCATTTTGTTCCCAGTTTTATTACCTGTTGCGACGACAATAGGAATGGACCCTATCCAATTTGGTGTCGTGATGGTGTTAACTTTAGTCATTGGTCTAGTCACTCCACCAGTCGGTGTTTGTTTATTCGTTGCCTCCCAGATTGGGAAAGTATCGATTGGGACAGCTACAAGGGAGCTTATTCCATTTATTGGTGTTAGTTTGACTGTATTATTAATCGTTGCTTTTGTACCACAAGTTACTTTGTTCTTACCAAGTTTATTTGAATAAGGGGTGTCAAGATGAAAGCTGTTAGAATTACAAAGCCGACGGAGTTAGTTTTATTGGATGTAGATAAACCAGTTATTAACGAAGCAAATGAAGTGCTTGTTAGAGTAAAACGAGTGGGCATTTGCGGATCTGATATGCATATTTATCACGGAACAAATCCACTTGCTACATATCCTCGAGTGGTGGGTCATGAAGTCGCAGGAGAAGTTGTCGCAGTTGGTGAATCTGTGTCATATTTGAAACCTGGGGACCATGTAGTAGTTGAACCGATTCGTTATTGTGGTGAATGCTATGCCTGCCGCAAAGGCCGTCCCAATGTATGTGAATCACTATCTGTATTTGGCGTCCATGAAGATGGAGGGATGCGAGAGTTTATCGTCCTTCCTGAAAAACAATTACATGCTGTCGATTCATCACTTGATTGGGACGAAATTGTTTTAGCGGAGCCATATACAATCGGTGCTCAAGCGGTGTGGCGTGGGAATGTTGGAGAAGGAGACACCGTTTTCATCCAAGGTTGCGGCCCAATTGGCATTTGCATTTTGAAAATGACGAAACTTGCAGGTGCAACCGTCATGATGAGCGATCTGAAAGAAGAACGCTTAGCTTTTGCGAAAGATAATGGAGCTGATTTAGTGATTCACGCAGTAAATGAGGCTATTGAAGAGAAAATCATGGAATTTACGAAAGGTGAAGGAGCCAATGTAGTAATAGACGCAGTGTGTCTACCTTCTACATTTGAATTGGGGCTTAAAGTAGCTTCTGTTGCAGGTACGGTTGTTGTTTTAGGGTTTGATGAGCGACCGGCGGCGATTTCCCAATTGCCAATAACGAAGAAAGAGTTGACGATAGTAGGCTCTCGCCTGCAAACCGATCAATTTAAGAAAATCGTTACTTTATTCAATGAAAACAAACTTCAATCGAATGGATTAATTACCCATAAATTTGCGTTAAAAGATGTACAGGAAGCTTTTACATTCGTTGAAGAAAATCCAGACATCGTCAGGAAAGCACTCATTGAGTTTGAGTAGGAGGAAAACACGTGATAAAGAAGCTTGAAGTACTCAAATCGTTAGAGACAATGAAAGTTGTTGCTGTCATTCGGGGAAAGAATGCAGAAGAAGCGATTTCCATTTCGAAAGCGGCCATTGAGGGTGGATTTAAAGCCATTGAAGTTACGTACACAACACCTAATGTAGGGCAAGTATTTGATACATTAGCTGATGAGCAAGCGTTTATTGGAGCAGGGACGGTGCTGGATGCGGAGACAGCAAGGCATGCGATACTTCATGGTACCAAATTTATCGTAAGTCCTCATTTCAATCAACAAATTAGCGTATTATGCAATCGGTACTCTGTTCCGTATCTACCTGGCTGCTTAACTATTTCTGAGATAATGGTTGCTTTAGAAAGTGGCTGCGATGTGGTGAAATTATTTCCGGCAAATAATGTAGATCCTTCTTTTATAAAAGCAGTAAATGGACCGCTCCCGCACGTGCAAGTTATGCCAACCGGTGGAGTTCATCAAGGGAATATTTCCGAGTGGTTAGATGCCGGTGCATTTGCAGTAGGTGTAGGAAGTGATTTAACAAAAGCCTTTCGCAGCGGAGGAAAAGAAGCCGTTGTAGAGCTTTGTAAAGATTATATAGGAATAATCAAAAAAAAGTAGCTGTTCTCATGAACATGGTATGGAAGAGGAAATGAGACCGTTTCACTTGAGAAAATTAAGCAAATTCCAAATGTGAAAGGCATTGTTTGAGCACTCCACGAGAAACCGGTCGGTGACATTTGGACGAAAGCTGAAAATACAGGATATAGTCGGAACGCTAACAACAAGATCGAATAAAATTATCACACATACACCAATAAAACGATTTGGAAAGTCTGAAGTCTTCTTGGTAAACTACTCTGGTTTGTTGACGTGTCTTGCTCTGGATTTGTTACCGGATTAGAATTTTTAGCGATGGTGACAGAGTAATTGTCGAAACCCTGTACAGAGGAGTAAAACAAGATAAAAAACTTAAAACATCTGCTAAAAATAATGATTCTCAAATTTTTGAACAAAGTATTTTCCGGATTTCTTTCACAAAAGCGCATTAGATAACTATGAAAAATCAATGCATTATTCGAAAAGCTGTTCCATGATTCGGACTTTTATCAATCTGTTATGGAAGCTGTGGCAAAAGTGGCATATAAAGATCTTAGAAGTGAAGATTAAAACGAAAAGACTACCAAAGCGTAATGTGGTTTCGTATTACGATTGTAAAAGGAACCCGTTTAAAATTCGTATGAGAGAAGATTAATGCTGGATATCGTCTATTGACGAGGTGATGAAGATGGAAGCACCCAGAAGAAAGAGCAGAATCAAGTGAAGTTGGTGTTTGTCCAAAAGGGCAGAAGCAAAAAGAGCCTTAAAAGAGGCACTTGAACAAGTGGTCGATTATACGTCAAATCCACGGGTTTAAATAGAAAACCGACTCATAAATGAAAGATGAGGAAATTAATGGGTAAATTGCGACAATAGCCCCGTGATTTTAGAAGAATGAAACAGTACAATAGTATTGTTGGAAATGTGTGAATTTTCTATAAAGAAGAAGGGAGATGAATTTTCTGAAAGGGAAATTGTTAGCGCTTGCTTTATCTTCGTCTTTGCTATTTACATTTTATCCTGGAGGGAAAATGATGGAGCAAACATATGCTTCAGAAATGAATGAGCTAATACCCGGGGCACATGATGTGTCTGAAATTTATTTTGATGGGGCAAATGGAAACTGGCTGACTACGAAAAATCCGCAGCAATATCAAAAAGCAGTTGTATATGGAAACCTCGGTTTGGCTCCTTTTAATTGGGGGGATTCGACCGAAGGTACCGGTTGGTATCAGATGTATAAGCCTGCAGAAATTAAGGGGACACAGGTAACTGGATTTTTTGACGATGCGCAATTCGTTATTCGCGTACCAGAGAACTGGAATGGAAAACTGGTCGTTTCCGGTATACCTGCCACCCGGAATGAAACTTCGACAGACCTGCTCTTTAGTGATTTTGTGTTAGAAAAAGGTTTTGCATTTGCGGCGATTGATAAAGGGACACAGGGGGAAAGCGATCCCACTGATCCGTTTGCAAAGGTAAAAAATGCACTAATCAGCGCGGATGATAGTGTAGCAGAATGGCATCTGCGCTACCGCCAGGTGACAAAATCGGCTCAAAGCTATTTAAGCAAGCATTACCCTGATAAGCTAATTCGACCGAATGATGCTGCAAACCCTGCAAGCCGTTTAATAAAGGAAGACCATAAAGTGCCTACATACGCTCTGGGAATTTCAAACGGAGGCTATGTTGTCCGTTATGCGCTTGAAAATGATGGACCGGAAAAAACAGGAGAGCCGCGTCTTTTTGACGGCGGAGTTGATTGGGAAGGGGTGTTATGGACAGACAAGGCTCCGAACTTAATTAGCTCTTTGACAACTGTAGTCAATAATGCCGATGAAGCCATTTTCGGCAGCGGGAAAGAACGGGACAAAGCAGTAAAGGAAATGTACAAAGCAGGTCTTCCACACGGATCAGAAAAACTATGGGCCTATCATGACCAGGTATATTGGTTTATAACCTTAAATATATACCGCGATCACTTTGATCCTGACGCACCAGGAAGAATTAACTGGAAAAACTATTTAAATTTTGTGAATGGGGCAAGAGACCGCAGTTATGATCATATCTTTGAAGATTATAAATACGTATCACGTCCAAAAAGTATAAAAGAAAACATTAAAGAGGTAGCGAATACCGGTGATATTGACGTGCCTTTAATCAGCATAACCGGTTCATTGGATTCTCTCATTTTTCCTGCGATTCATGCAGAAGGATACAGAAAACTTGTGAAAAAAGCAGGAAAAGATCATTTGCACCGTCTATACATGATCGATAAAGGTAATCATGTGGACAGCCTGGTCTGGAATCAAGCAACAGATCCGGACAGAGAGCTTCAACCCTTATTGCCTTATACCCATCAAGCTTTTGATCTGCTTGTTGATTGGGTGGAGAACAAAAAAGAAGCTCCAAACAGTATGACTGTAGCCGCACCGCAAAATCCGGTTAAAGTTATTGACATAAATTCCGGGGAGGAAAGGGATCCCCGTTAGAGGCAAAAAAATAAACTTAATAAGAACGTGAGGAACAACCTGTAATCAGGAATAGCAAGCCTCCTGCGGGGAAAGCAGGAGGCTTGCTATTCCTGATTTATCTGTTTTTTTAAGGCTCTTTTCTAAAAGTTTGTTGCTTTTAGACTTATAAAAATCGGCTTTTGGATTTTTATCGGAGAAACTATAAGCAATTTCAAGAGAGTACCACATAGTAAATAAGCGAAAAGTGCACGAAGATAGGCTATATCCGTAAAGTATAGTTATTTACGAAAAGCAACAATCTTTGCGAAAACAGCCTTTTTTAAAAAGCAAACATTTCTTCGCGGGACCGGTTAAGAAGTGGCAAATGCTGTACAGCTATAATATTAATTTGCAGTTTTTCGGATATAGGTTTAATAACTGGCAGCAAGTCATTTTTTACCCAAACTACCCTCAGGATTCCGTTTGGCCTCTGGACTAAAGTTAGTAGGATTTTTTGAACATTTCGTTCATAGTTTCCCCCGCTCGATAAATTCCTGGTGCAGAATCAGGCCGTTTTTCCTTTCCAGACAAAGTACCAGATAAGAGAAGTAAGGACGCTCTCCGTTATGTTCCTGAATTGGAGTCGGACCATATGAAACGTCAAATTCAACAGGGACATTGTACCGTTTAAAAGATTACCGCACTGCCTGGAGTTTAAGTTTATCAACCAGCAATGAAAGGATTTTTTCTTCTGCTTCTTTTCCCATTTGCCGGTATCACGGTTCTTTTCCCTTGTGAAAAACCAGCCAGGTTTAGTTTTGAATATTTCCGGGTCTTCGGGCATTTCTGCATGCATACATGAATAGCCTGTACGAGAATAATTGATAACATTTTGACTTCTTCCTCATCAGGCAGCCACGGGTAAAAGCCCGTTTTAAAAACTCAAATAATGTTGTCACGTCACTATTTGATATGAAGTAAAATTACTCATTATAGAGTTTATAAAAATACTTGTACTAAATTTTATGCTTGCGAAATATAGTAAAGAATAGTTAAATAGACAGTGGATATTAAAAGTGCTTAGGGTTATTACCTCTTGAGATAATAGGGAAATTAGTTAGAGTCTGATGCAGCCCCCGCTACTGTATGTGTCGATGAAATTGTCAAAACCACTGGAGATACTCTAGGAAGGGACAAAAGTAAGCTCTAGACACGAGCCAGGAAACCTGCTTTTAATCATTTATTACCAACTTTCGGAGGGAAGGTATGGGATGAACAAATTTTAGAGATCTATTAAAATAGAACTCTTATTTGGACATGCCTTTGACCTTAACTTTCGAGATGAAGTTAAGGTTTTTTTATACTATCAAAATTTATCTCTTATAGATGATAGTATAAGAAAAACTAAGGCTTTCGTCATAAGGACTTAGCGATAAGCCAAGTTTTTCTAATGTTAATGAAACAAACAAAGGTGCATAACTGCTAGTTGTGCTTAAAAGGGAAGCACGGTGTAAATCCGTCACGGTCCCGCCACTGTAATGGGGAATTTCATTGTATGTATGTCACTGAATATTCGGGAAGACGCAATGAAATGATGAACCTAAGTCAGGAGACCTGCCTTTGTTATTTGCTTCAATACCTACGGGTTATAGGTAGAGAAGTGTAGAATAGTTGCTACTTTTTTAGGTATGCCATTTCTGCACCTCTATCTATTGATGGAGGTGCATTTTTATTTTACTTTCAGAATTTATATTTAATGGATGATAGTACAAGAAAAACTAAGGCTTTCGCCATAAGGACTTGGCGTTAAGCTAAGTTTTTCACTGAAAAAGACTAGGAGGAACAACACGTATGACTACTTGGAATTTATCTGGTACAAAAAAACATGTGCTAATTTGTAATGGATCTAGCTGTATGAGAAAGGAAGGGGAAGAGATTACTTTAGCCATTCGAGAAGAAATAAAAAATTTAGAATTAGATCAACAAATTCATACATCTCGAACTAGATGTAATGGACGCTGCAAAGACGCATGTGTTGTCATTGTTTATCCTGAGGGGAATTGGTATTCAGCTACTTCAACAAAAATCGGACGTTCTATTATTAAGAACCACCTAGACCCTTCTGTTAATCTAGAAAAATCTCTTATTTATAACTTTGAAAATGGTGAAATGAACGCTGAGAATACGGGTGATCGAATTCGTGGTATTTCGAAATACGAAAAGAAAGAGGGATAAGATTGGAATTATTTACTTTTAGCTTATTAGCTATTCTCATTGGGATGAGACATGGAATGGATGGTGATCATATTGCTGCTCTTGCTGATATGATCGGAAGGGAAAAGCAAAAATTAAAGCAATATTCATTGGGGGTTATGTATTCTGTTGGGCATGGCTTAATTGTATTAATTATCGGACTGCTAACAATTTATGTAGGTGTTCGATTACCAGAAGGAGCCTATGGGATTTTAGAATTGCTCGTAAGCTTCACACTTATCTTATTAGGGGGCATAATTCTCCATTCTGTCATAAAACACCAACATGAGTATGAGTACAAAAGTCGTATTTCAATTGTTTTTGGATTTTTAGAGAAGCTGACAAGTAGAGAAGAAGGAAAAAGGCTGACATCTAAACCATTTACATTAGGAATCTTAGGTGCATTCATTATTGGATTGATACATGGGATCGGAGTTGAAAGTCCAACTCAAATTGCTATTATTTCAAATGCAGTTGGTCTTGATAATATAACAGCTGCTACGTTGCATCTTATTCTTTTTGTCTTTGGATTACTTATTTCAACAATAGCTTTTACTTTTCTACTATCATGGGGGTTTTTAAAAGCTAGGGTAAAAAAAATCCTTTACATCGTTCTTGGCTTGCTAACCGGTATGTATAGTGTTGGTTTAGGACTTTATATGTTGATTGAGCTTATAAAAGGAGGAGTGTAAATTGCGAGGGAAGTTACTTGTAATTGGTTTTGGACCTGGAAGTTTTGAACATATGACGAAAAGAGCACAAGAAGCCATACAAGAGAGCGACTGTATCATTGGTTATAAAACATATGTTGAGTTAATTCAAGATTTATTAACCAACCAAGATATTATTAGTACAGGAATGTCAGAGGAAGTAAGTCGTGCTCAAGCGGCTGTTAGTCTTGCTGAAGAAGGAAAAAAAGTTGCTGTCATTTCCAGTGGTGATGCTGGGGTGTACGGAATGGCAGGCCTTGTCTATGAAGTGTTGATTGAAAAAGGTTGGAAAGAAGAAACAGGGGTAAGTGTTGAGGTCATCCCTGGTATATCTGCCATTAATTCTTGTGCTTCACTATTAGGAGCACCAATCATGCATGATGCATGTACGATTAGTTTAAGTGACCACTTAACTCCTTGGAATCTAATCGAAAAAAGAATTGAAGCCGCTGCACAAGCAGATTTTGTTGTAACTCTTTATAACCCAAAGAGTGGACGTCGGACGAGACAAATTCAAGAGGCACAAAGAATTTTATTACACTATCGATCACCAGCTACACCAGTTGGGCTAGTGAAGAGTGCATATCGTGATAGAGAAAAGATTGTCATTACAGATCTTGAACATATGCTTGATTACGATATCGGAATGTTAACAACTGTTGTCATTGGGAATTCATCAACATTTCTTTACGACAATAAAATTATCACACCCAGGGGATATCAACGAAAATACACATTAAATGCTACTGAACAAAGATTAAAACCGCATGAGCGTTTAAGACATGAAAATGAACCATGGGCTCTTCATCAAGGCAAGAATGAGGCTGATCATAGTTCAGTGGTGGAAACAAAAAGTGATACTGATACTTCCTTACAACTAGCTTTAGAAGCTCTTAGTAAAGTAGAAGATAGGCCAATCAACACTTCTAAAAATAACATGACTGTAAGTAATCCGGTTGTCTCGATCTTTGAATTAGCTGTTAGTCCAGGTGTTGCAAATAAGAAGTTTACGCCAGAGCAAATGATAACTCTAGCAAGGGTAGTCGGAAGTGAGGGGACGATGGAATACACACCACACCATCAAATTTATTTAAAGATTCCAACTACTAGTCCTGAAGTCATTACTAGGAAATTAAGAGATGTAGGTTTTTTATTAGAACCTATTGGTGATGTTTTTCAACTAAAAGCATGTGATTTCTGCGATGGTGAGAAAAAGGATTCGATTCCACATGCAGAAGAGTTACATCAAAAATTAAGTGGTATCGAATTGCCTAAAGAGTTGAAGGTAGGCTTCAATGGGTGTGGAATGGCGTGTTTTGGCGCGGTAAATGAAGACATTGGAATTGTTTTTAGAAAAGGAAAGTTTGATTTGTTTTTAGGTGCAAAAACAGTTGGCAGAACAGCTCATCCCGGACAGCCTGTTGCTGAAGGAATTGAGCCGGACAAAATAGTCAAGGTAATTGAAAATATTATATATGAATATAAAGAGAAAGGTCATCCAAATGAAAGATTCTTTAAGTATTTCAAACGAGTAGGAAATATTCAAGGTTATACATATAAGGACATGACACCAAAGATTGAAATCGAACCAGCTCCATGTGGAGACTAATAAAAAAAGATAGGGGAGAATCATATGAAAGCTGTTTTACTAGTTGGACACGGAAGTCGCGATCCTGAAGGAAATGCGCAAGTAAGACAAACAATAGACGAACTAAAACCACAGCTAGACCAGGGGCTTTTAATTGAAACATGCTTCTTAGAGTTTGAAACACCTACAATTGAGCAAGGGATCCAAACATGTGTTGAAAAGGGAGCAACGAGTGTTTTTATCATTCCAATGATGTTGCTAGCAGCTGGACATTCAAAGATTCATATACCAGCAGCCATTGACGAAGCAAAAGTGAAATATCCAGAGGTTAACTTTACATACGGAAGACCTTTCGGAATTCACGAGGAAACGATGGAAATTTGTAAAAATCGTTTAGAAGAAGTTGGCGAGAACATAATCGAACCTGAACAAGATACGGCTGTGATTTTGCTAGGTCGAGGCGGTAGCGATCCTGATGCGAATAGTGATCTATATAAAATTGCTCGCTTATTATGGGAAAAATTAAATTATAGGTTAGTAGAACCAGCATTTATGGGTGTAACTGATCCGTTAATTAAAGAAGGTGTGGAACGTTGTATTAAATTGGGTATGAAAAAGATTGTTATTTTACCATACTTTTTATTCACCGGCATTTTAATTAAACGTCTAGAGAATATGATAGAAGAATTCGAACATGATCATCCAGGGATTGAATTCAAGCTTGCCGGATATTTTGGGTTCCATTCAAGATTAAAAACAATTTTGAAAGACCGGATTGAAGAAGCATTACAAGGAAGCGTGAAAATGAATTGTGATACGTGCCTTTACCGTATTGAAGCAATGGAGCACATTGATCATCACCATCATCACGACCATGACCACCATCATCATGATCATCACCATGACCATGACCATGAACACCATCATCAAGAGGTTCAGAAACTATGATTCTATTTTTAGCTGGAACCAGTGATGCAAGAGCGTTAGCAATTAAGATCAAAGAAGCTGGATATAATCTACTAACGACTGTTGTTACAGAAAATGCTGGAAAGGAAATGAGGAAGGCTGGATTAGATGTCTATGTTGGGCGTCTAACAAGTGAGGACTTTGTTAGAGTTCTTAGAGAACAAGGATTTCAGGCAGTTGTCGATGCGAGTCACCCTTTTGCAGAAGAAGCAAGTAAAAATGCACTTTTAGGAGCAAAAGAAACCAATATCCCATACATTCGCTATGAACGAGAGTCACTTACCTATGAAGATAAAGGAATAACGATGGTCGAAAGCTATGAAGAAGCAGCAGAAAGAGCGGCTGAAAAAAAAGGCGTTATTATGTTAACAACAGGTAGCAAAACCTTGCAAATATTCACTCGTAAACTACTAAATCAACCTGACACTCGTGTGATTGCGCGGATGCTTCCACGAAAAGACAATATGGAAAAATGTGAGCAGTTAGGATTTCCGCAAAAAGACATCGTAGCTATACAAGGTCCATTTACAAAAGACTTTAATCTCGCACTTTATAAGCAATATGGGGTTACGACAATGATTACAAAGGAAAGCGGGAAAGCGGGATCAGTTGACGAAAAATTAGAAGCTGCAATCGAACTTGGCATTGAAACGATCATGATAACAAGACCTAAGATTAACTATGGAAATGTTTATTCTGATTTTTCGGCTATTCTGACTCATATTAATAAAGCTCTAAAAAATTAAAAAAGATTGACAAAATGGAGGAGTTTATGATGGATTTTCGTACAGAATTTAAGCCATTAACCGTACAACCTCAAGAAATTGAGGGAATGAGTTTTAATATGATTGATTCAGAGTTTGGTGAACATAAATTTACCGAACATCAATATAAGGTTGTACAACGTGTTGTTCATGCTTCGGCTGATTTCGAATTAGGTCACAGTATGCTTTTTCATGATAAAGCGATTCAAGCAGGGATAAATGCCATTCGCAATGGGGAACAAGTATATGCGGACGTACAAATGATACTTAGTGGTGTTAGTAAAGGGAGAATTGAAAAGCATGGTGGAAGCGTGAATGTTTATATCTCTGATCCCGATGTAATGAAAGAAGCAAAACGTTTAAATACAACTCGTGCGATTATTTCAGTGAGGAAAGCAATCAAGCAATTTGACGCTGGAATTTTTGCAATTGGGAATGCACCAACAGCGTTACTAGAATTGATTCGACTTATTAAAGAAGGAGAAGCAAAGCCTAGTTTAGTCATTGGACTTCCGGTAGGGTTTGTATCAGCTCCTGAATCAAAAGAGGAGTTAGCAAAATTAGATGTGCCTTTTATTACAAATGTAGGAAGAAAAGGCGGTAGTACGATCACGGTTGCAGCGTTAAATGCAATCTCACTTTTAGCTGAAAAGGGTTAAACGATGGATGGAAAAGCTAAAAAGAAAGACAAAAAGGAGATGCGCTCGGGTTATACTACGGGCGCATGTGCAACGGCTACGACGAAAGCGGCATTGATGGCGTTAATAACAGGTAAACCACAAGCTGATGCAACGATTTATTTACCGGTTGGGAAATTTGCCACTTTTGAAATGGATAGTTGTATCATTGAGCCTGGTTTTGCTGAAGCTGGAACGATTAAAGATGCTGGTGATGATCCTGATGCCACACACGGTGCTTTAATTAAATCAACTGTTACTTGGTGTGAAAAGCCTGGTATTACCCTTGATGGTGGTGTTGGAGTTGGTCGTGTTACAAAGGAAGGACTTCCTGTACCAGTTGGAGAAGCAGCAATAAATCCTGTACCTCGTAAAATGATTTGTGAAACGGCCGAAGAAGTTCTTATCACTCATGGAATCACAAGAGGGATCAAAATCGTTATATCTGTTCCTGATGGTGAAAAAATGGCAGAAAAAACGCTCAATAAGCGCCTTGGGATTATTGGTGGAATATCAATCTTAGGGACAAGAGGCACTGTTATTCCTTTTTCTAGTTCTGCTTATATGGCTAGTATTGTTCAAGCTGTTAGTGTGGCACGAGCAAGTAATTGTGACCACGTCGTTATAACCACTGGGGGACGAAGCGAAAAATACGGGATGCATCAATATCCAGAGCTTTCCGAAGAGGCATTTATTGAAATGGGTGATTTCGTTGGTTTTACATTAAAACAGTGTAAACGTCAAGGGGTAAAGAAAGTGTCATTAGTTGGAATGATGGGGAAATTCTCGAAAGTAGCACAAGGTGTTATGATGGTCCATTCCAAAAGTGCACCAGTTGATTTTAACTTTTTAGCAAGTGTGGCTTCAGAAGCAGGTGTAAAAGACCAACAACTAGTTGAAACGGTCCGACATGCTAACACAGCGTCACAAGTAGGCGATCTCTTACTTGAGAATGGTTATAACGACTTTTTTACGATTCTTTGTGAATATTGCTGTACATCTGGCTTAAAAGAAGTTGGCGGTGGGCTTTCGATTGAAACAAGTTTGTACTCGATGAAGGGTACGTTACTTGGAAAGGCAGGGAAAAATGACAAAGAAGGTTAAGTTAATTGGAATAGGTGATGACGGAAAACAGAGTCTTCTTCCTATCTATGAAAAATGGATTTATGAGAGTGAAATACTAGTAGGAGGCGAAAGGCAATTATCTTTTTTCAAAGATTATCAAGGTGAAAAAGTGGCCATCAAAGGTAGTTTACCTTCGTTAGTTACATATTTGAGCCAAGAAACAAAGAGAATTGTCGTTTTAGCATCTGGTGATCCTTTATTTTATGGCATTGGAAGTTATTTGGCTGAGAAACTTGATGTTGAGGTTTATCCTTATATAAGCTCGGTCCAACTAGCATTTGCAAAAATGAATGCGAGTTGGCAAGACGCAAATGTACTTAGTGTTCATGGGAGAAGCATGAAAGGACTTGCCCAACGAATAAATGGACGTGAGAAAGTAGCACTCCTCACTGATGCTAATAATAGTCCTTCCGAAATAGCACGTTATTTACGTTCATTTGGTATGACTGAGTACCGAGCATTTGTCGCTGAAAATCTAGGTGGAGAAAATGAACGATGTGCTTTTTATGAACTTGATGAAATGGAAAACATTGAATTCTCGCCGCTTAACGTGGTCATCTTGCAAAAGATATCACAGATTAAAACGTGGCAGTTTGGTATTGATGATGAAGAGTTTCATCAAAGAAAGCCAGAAAAAGGGTTACTGACAAAAAAAGAAATTCGTACGCTTAGCCTAAGTGAATTGAGGCTCACAGAAAACAGTATTGTTTGGGATATTGGAACATGTACAGGTTCTGTAGCGATTGAGGCGTGCATGATTGCGAAAGAAGGAAAGGTTTTTGCTATCGAAAAAAATGAATATGATCTTGAAAATTGTCGTTTAAATATGACAAAATTCCGAACTGATTTTACGGTCATTCAAGGAAAAGCACCAAATCATTTAGAAGATTTTCCAGATCCTGATGCGATTTTTATTGGCGGGACTGCTGGGAGTATGGATGACATTCTGACTGTTTGTTGCTCTCGTTTAAAAAAAGGTGGAAGAATTGTATTAAATGCAGTCACAATTGAAAATTTAATGCAAGCAGTTGATGGATTTAAAAGCAGAGGGTTTGAAACAAAAATTACACTTGCTCAAGTTTCAAGAAGTAAACCTATTTTAAACCTTACACGATTTGATGCATTGAATCCGATCTATATTATTTCAGCAAAACATAAGGAAGGGGAATAATCATGATAGGAACATTATACGGTTTAGGTGTTGGACCAGGAGATCCGGAGCTGCTCACAGTAAAAGCCTTTCGTAAGCTTAAAGAATCTCCAGTGATCGCATACCCTAAAAAAAGAAAGGGTAGTAAAAGCTATGCTCAGCGAATTATTGATGTGTACATAACTCCAGGAGAAAAAGAAATGTTAGGTCTTGTTTTTCCAATGACAAAGGACCCTGAAATTCTTGAACGTGAATGGTCAATTACAGTGGATCTCGTCTGGGAAAAGCTAAAGATAGGAAAGGATGTCGCGTTTGTAACAGAAGGTGATCCCCTTTTATACAGTACGTTTATCCATATGATGAATCTTGTAAAAGAGCGCTATCCAGAAGTTAAGATTCAAACGGTCCCTGGGATTTCATCAATTAACGGTGCAGCTTCAAGACTTGGTATTGCCCTTGCAGAAGGGGATGATCATGTCGCAATTGTTCCTGCAAGAGAAGACTATGAAGCTATGAAAAAAGTAATGATTGAGAACGACTGTATCATTTTTATAAAGGTCGCTAAAGTGATGGATTTAATGCTAAATATCCTCCGAGAACTGGATTTATTAGACAAAGCTTCTGTTGTGACAAAGGTAACTTCTGATGAGGAAATCATTTGGGATATTCATGAATTGGATAGAGCAGAATTGGAATATTTAACGCTAATGGTGGTGAGGAAATAATGAAAATTACAATAATAGGGGCAGGACCAGGTGATCCGGATTTAATTACTGTAAAGGGACTAAAGTTACTACAAGAAGCCGATGTCGTACTGTATGCTGATTCATTAGTAAGTGTAGAATTGATAGAACGAGCTAAGCCAGAAGCAGAGATCATTAAGACTGCGGGTATGCACCTTGAGGAAATGGTTCAGATCATGGTAGATAGAGTCCAAGAAGGGAAAAAGGTAGTGCGCGTTCATACAGGAGATCCTGCTATTTACGGAGCGATTATGGAGCAAATTGCCATTCTAAATAAGAAAGACGTCAGTGTTGAAATTATTCCAGGTGTAAGCTCTGTCTTTGCATCAGCAGCAGCCCTAGGTGCAGAGCTTACGATTCCTGAACTGACACAAACAGTGATATTAACACGAGCTGAAGGACGTACACCTGTACCGGATGCAGAGAAGTTGAGAGATCTAGCTAAGCACCATTGTACAGTCGCATTATTTTTAAGTGCCACGCTTACGAAGAAGATTGTAAGAGAATTTTTGGAGGCTGGTTGGAGTAAAGATACACCAGTCGGGGTGGTCTATAAAGCAACATGGCCTGATCAAAAAGTAGTAAGGTCAACACTTGAACATCTTGATGAAGATATGCGTGTTAACGGAATCCGAAAACAGGCAATGATTTTGGCAGGGTGGGCACTAGATAAAGATATTCATAATAAAGAATTTAGGTCAAAGCTTTATGACAAAGCATTCACTCACGGATTTCGGAAAGGAGTGAAAGAATGACACTCGTCTTAGAAGAAGGGAAGAACGTATCGATTGAACAAAAGGGAACATATGCAATCGTAGCGATTACAAAGCACGGTGTTGAACTAGCTCGAAACTTACATGCCAAATTCCATTCGACGGATTTATTTTATATGAGTAAATTTGAAAGGGGTGATGAAGAACGAAGGAATATTTCACTTTTTGAAGGAAATGTGCGTCTTCTTCTTCCATCACTTTTTCAATCGTATAAAGGAATCATTATGGTCATCTCACTAGGTGCCGTCGTTCGTATGATTGCACCTTTATTAAAAGATAAAAAGATAGATCCTGCCGTTGTCGTTATTGATGATAAAGGAAACCATGTCATTAGTGTGTTATCTGGTCATTTAGGAGGGGCGAATGAATTAACAAAAGAAGTAGCTGAACTACTAAGGGCTACACCTGTTATTACAACAGCATCTGATGTTCAAAAAACGATTCCTGTTGATTTATTTGGCAGTAGGTTTGGCTGGGTGTGGGAAAGTGCTGATAAACTAACTCCAGTCAGTGCATCTGTCGTAAATGAAGAACAGGTTGCTGTTATTCAGGAATCTGGAGAAAAAGAATGGTGGAATTACAACCGACCTCTTCCGGAAACGATCAAAGTTTATCAAACGATTAAAGAAGCAATAAACGCAAAACCTAATGCGGCTCTCGTTGTTACTCACAGAAATTTGAACGAGGATGAAAAAGAAATTTTATCTAATGGTGTTCTCTATCGACCAAAGGTAATCGTTATAGGTATTGGTTGTAATAG
Source organism: Bacillota bacterium (assembly GCA_051750265.1). Classification (GTDB taxonomy): domain Bacteria; phylum Bacillota; class Bacilli; order Bacillales; family Bacillaceae; genus Metabacillus. The sequence goes on from JBNJJO010000001.1 coordinate 638,885, forward strand.
AGGCACGCCAATGGAAGAAATTGATCAAGTTATTCATGATACATTAGAAGAATTGCAATTTTCGATCAAAAGTGTTAAAGCCATTTGCTCAATTGATCTTAAAAAAGATGAGGAAGGGTTACTTGCTGTATCTCAAAAATACAATTGGGATTTCACATGTTATTCCGCAGACGAACTAAATTGTGTTCAAATTGATAATCCTTCTGAGACGGTGTTTAAATTTACTGGTGCATATGGTGTTAGTGAACCCGCTGCCCGTTTGTATAGTGGTGCGGAGTTCCTGTCTATTAGTAAGAAAAAATCAGGTAATGTAACGATATCCGTTGCAGTTATTTCCTATTAGAGAGGTGGGATAGTAGGTGACAGATCGAAGAATCGTGATCGCTGGTACTGGTAGTGGTGTCGGGAAAACAACATTAACAATTGGATTAATGTCAGCATTAAAAAAAAGAGGGTTAACCGTACAAGGGTTTAAATGTGGACCTGATTATATTGATCCATCCTATCATACAGCAGTGACAAATCGAGTTTCTCGTAATTTGGATAGCTGGATGCTAACAAAAGATACAGTTTTAGATATTTTCATTCATGGAAGCCAAGGGGCAGACATTTCGATTATTGAAGGGGTTATGGGATTTTTTGATGGGAAAAATCCGAAAACGAATCAAGGCAGTACAGCAGAAATTAGCATGATAACGCAAAGTCCTGTCATACTTGTTGTGAATTGTGCCAGTATGGCTCGAAGTGCGGCTGCCATTGTCCAAGGGTTTCAAATGTTTGCAGAAGGTCCTAAGATCGTAGGAGTTATAGCGAATAAAGTCGGAAGCGAAGGGCACTTTAAACTAGTGAAGACGGCGATTGAACAAGAATGTCATGTTCCTGTTATCGGCTATTTGAAACGAGAGCTTGATATTGAAATACCAGAGAGGCATCTTGGACTAATCCCTTCTATTGAAAGAGGAGAACTTGATCCTTTTTTTGATAAATTAGGAGAGCTTGTTCTTGAAACTGTTGATATTAATAAGTTATTTGAATTATCTAAAGCATCACTACTAAATGTAACACAAACATCATCACTATTTGAAAAAAAGAAAGAAAAGTTAGTTAGAATTGCGGTAGCAAAAGATGCTGCATTTAATTTTTATTATCCTGAGAATCTAGAAATCTTGGAATCTTACGGTGCAGAAATTGTTTATTTTTCTCCATTAGCAGATGAAGCATTACCAAAAGATGTCGATGGACTTTATCTTGGTGGCGGTTTCCCAGAAGAGTTCGCTCTTGAGCTCTCTCAAAATTATATCGTGAAAGATTCAATAAAACAGGCGATTGCGCAAGGATTACCAACCCTTGCTGAATGTGGTGGCTTTATGTACTTGACTGAGTCAATCGAGACGACTCAAAAAATCAGCTATCAAATGGTAGGAATCATTTCCGGTCAAGTAATAATGCAATCAAAACGAGCTGCATTAGGTTACAGAGAAATAAGTGGACAAAAAAATAATTTCCTTATCGGTGAGAACCAAAACGCCAGAGGTCATGAATTTCATTACTCAACCTTCCATTCTGAAAGTGATATACAGTACGCATACGAAACAAAAGGGATGCGTGGTACGAAGAAAGAAGGGTATTTGAAACATAACCTAGTAGCGGGGTATACTCATTTTCATTTTGCTTCATGTCCAGAAATGGTAGAGAATTGGATAAAGCAATGCAAGGGGATTAAAGCATATGACTAAAGCTCTGCCAATTGTTTCAAGGTACCCATTCTGATACTGGAAAAAGTGTAATCGTTACTGCGTTTTGTTGAATTTTTGCCCTGGACGGGTTTAAAACGATCCGTTTAATCATTAACAACTCTATCCAATACATAGAACGCATTTGTAATTGAAGGAGCAGGTAGACCTACTGAAAGGACAATGAACAAAATACTGATCCAATACCAGCTGCAAATAAAAAAATAAGCCAAAAAGTGTCTACCTACATTGATATGTTAACAAAGCCACCTGAAAGTCTAGGGAGGTAAATGAAATGGCGACATTTACTTCAGCTGGAATTTAAAATAAAGAATAGTAATGGAAAGAGGTGAGTGTATATGACAAAAGGAAAGGTGTACCTCGTTGGAGCAGGACCAGGTGACCCAAAACTAATCACAGTTTATGGGAAAGAATGTATTGAAAAGTCTGATGTTGTTTTATACGACCGTTTGGCGAATAATCAACTGTTGCAGTACGCTCAAAAGAATGCAGAATTGATTTTTTGCGGAAAGCAACCAGGCAAACATGAGTTGATTCAAGAACAAATACATGAGCTGTTAGTGAAAAAAGCATTAGAAGGAAAGATAGTAACGCGTTTAAAAGGAGGGGACCCTTGTGTATTTGGACGTGTCGGTGAAGAAGCAGAGGTATTAGTAGAACAAGGCATTCACTATGAAATAGTCCCTGGTATTACTTCTGGTATTGCAGCGCCGGCATATGCAGGTATTCCTGTAACCCATCGAGATTATGCTTCTACGTTTGCGATTGTCACAGGTCACAGTCGCGCTGAAAAACAAGAAGATGACATCAATTGGTCGGCGCTTGCACAAGGAATAGATACGATTGCCTTTTATATGGGTGTAGGAAATTTAAATACAATTTGTAAACAGTTAATAGAACATGGTAAAAACCCTGATACACCGGTTGCAATAATACAATGGGGTACAATGGAAAATCAAAAGGTAGTAACTGGAAGCTTAACAACAATTGAGGAGAAGGCTGCTTACGAACAAATAAATCATCCAGCTATTGTACTAGTCGGTGAAGTTGTTCAATTACGAGAAAAAATCAAATGGTTTGAAGGATTAAACTCTTAATTAAAGGAGGAAGTTTAAATGTCCATTATTACGGAATTAAAAAATCGTAGAGCGATTCGTGATTATGCTCCACGTGAGGTAGAAGATGAAAAAATAAAAGTGTTACTAGAAGCAGCTACATGGGCGCCAAATGATCGGATGAGAGAGCCATGGGGCTTCTATATTATTAAAGGCGAAGCAAAAAAATGTTATGAAGAGCTTGCAAAGGACTATTTACAAGAACGGTTTCCGTCAAAACCGAACTTAGTAGAGAGCTCTTTGAAAGTGTTAAAAAATACACCTGTTCATATTGTCGTAACAGCCGACATTGTTTCAGGGGATGCTGAGGCCACTTTAGATAACGAATACGCTGTGTGCTGTGCCATTCATTCAATGTGGCTTGCAGCAAAAGAACTTGGTTTAGGATTTGTTTGGAGAACAAGGGGGGTTGGACTTGTTCGTGATGAACGGATGCTTCAATTTATTGGTTCACCAGAAAATAAAAAAATTGTTGGTAATCTTTTTATTGGGTATCCGGATGTAGAAGCAATGAAAAAGCTAAAAACACCTACTCGAACATCCTTCGAAGCAAAAACCGTTTGGTTGTAAAAGAAAAGAGGGAACTAACGATGAGCAAATCACAACAACGTGGACTTTTACTAGTATATACTGGCGATGGAAAAGGGAAAACGACCGCTGCCCTAGGTCTTGCGATACGTGCAACAGGACGAGGCTTGAAGGTATTAATGATTCAATTTATTAAATCCCCCACAAGAACGTATGGTGAAAAAATAATGTTTGATCGAATCGGAATTGAAATGCACCAAGTCGGAATCGGATTTACTTGGACAAAAACACCCGAAGAACATCGAGAGGCACTTCGGAAAGCTTGGACGTTTACAAAAGAAAAGGTTACATCAGGTGACTACGATGTGGTGATATTAGATGAGTTAAACAATGCCCTTGCCATTGAAAAATTTCCGATTGACGATGTTCTTCCTTTAGAAGAGGTTATAGCGTTGATTCACAATCGTTCAGACGCGATGCACCTCATTATTACGGGGAGATCAGCAAAACAAGAAATTATCTCTTGTGCGGATTTAGTAACAGAAATGAAAGACGTAAAGCATTATTATAATGAAGGGGTATCTGCTGTGAAAGGAATAGAGTTTTAGTGCCTTGGATTGAAAAGTATGAACATGGTGGAGATCTACTAACAGCAAGAAAGTATTTTTATCAAGGGGTGGCCTCACAACATACAAAAATGGGGGAACGAAACCGATCAATTGATGCAAATGATAATTTACTAACGTTACAGATTATGAAGGTACATCAATTATTAGTGTTTTAATATTTTTGATTAGATCGTTATTGTTTAGCTATTTTATATTGTGAAGATTCGTTTGAAGAACAGGGGTTTTCTCTATGCGAATAGGAAAGGGTAGGTGTAAGGGAACATTCGGAGAGCTTATACAAGGCGTTTTAGATGAACGTCCTTTTTTAGTGACACTACCTATCCCGAATTTAGAAAGTAACGCCACTTTTGTACCAAATCCAACAAATGATCGAGTCATTGGGCAACCTTTAAAAACTAAAGCAATATGTGCTTGTAAAAAACTTTTAGAATTGTTTGACGTAAAAAAAGGAGGTCGTCTCCATATTTATTCCAATATCCCAATCGGAAAAGGGATGTCAAGCAGTTCGGCTGATATTGTAGCTGCTATGAGAGCTACTGCTGATAGTTACTCATTACCTATAACAGAAGAAATAATCTCTTATATTGCTAGTGAAATTGAACCAACAGATGGTGTTATGTATGAAGCTATTGTTGCTTATGATTATATCAATGGCCAGCTCATTGAATGTTTTGGTTCGTTACCTCCTTTTGGAATAATTGGGTTTGATGTTGGTGGAGTGGTAGATACAATTCAATTTAATCAACGACCGAAACCCTATGATTGGCGAGATCAAAATGCGTTTTTAGAGGCGTATGAGCTTGTTAAGTTAGGAATTAGGAAAAAGGATCTATCCCTTATATGTAGGGCCACCACAATTAGTGCTCATATAAATGAAAAAATTTTAAAAAAGCAATATATTAATGAAATTGAAAGACTAACTTCGATGTGCCAGGGTGGGGTTATAGTAGCTCATAGTGGAACGGTATTGGGTATCTTGTTTGATCCTTTTATCCCTAACTTGAATGAGTTCCTTTTACAGGTGTCCAGGATGTTTAATAAAACTGAGATAGTCCCAATTTATTATTATAATAAATTCAAAATAGTACCTTTAAGTAGTTTTTAAAATAATATTTGATTCATTTAATCTAAATTCGGGGGGTGTTCCCTATGTTTACTAATGAAGAAAGAGAAGCAATTTATAAAGTCATTGCAACAAGAAGAGATATTCGAAGTTTTTTACCTAATCCTATATCAAAAGAAGCAGTAGGTCGTATACTTGAAGCTGCTCATCATGCTCCTTCAGTTGGGTTTATGCAACCATGGAATTTTATCTTGATTGAATCGAATGAAGTAAAAAAACAATTGGCTTGGGCAGCAGATAAAGAAAGAAGAGCGCTTGCGATTCATTATGAAGAAGATGATCGAGCATCAAAATTTTTAAATCTTAAGATTGAGGGATTAAAAGAAGCCCCCTTAACTATATGTGTAACATGTGATCCTTCAAGAGGTGGATCACATGTACTAGGGCGTAATTCAATTCCAGAAACCGATATCATGTCAACCGCTTGTGCCATTCAGAACATGTGGTTAGCAGCTTGTGCTGAAGGATTGGCTATGGGATGGGTAAGTTTCTATAAAAAGTCAGATATTCGAGACATTTTAAATATTCCACCACATATTGATCCAGTTGCTTTAATTTCAATAGGATACACAGATGTATATCCTAAAGCTCCTCTTTTAGAAACTTCTAACTGGGAAAAAAGACAGTTATTAAAGAAACTAATATATAAGGATACGTGGGGAGATAGGTTATCAGATTAGGAAAGAAACTAAGATCACTTTGCATACTGAGTGATCTTTTTTTATGGTACATTTTACTACCTTACTAGATTTATTGCCCGAAAATCATATAACCATTAGAAGCTTGCGGAATTATTCTATCTATTATTATCTAATTTTGTCCAAGGGTTTGCTAATCATATTTTTTTCGTCATTTAACAATTAATAAAGGCGCCATTACAATGAATTATATTTGATCATATTAAACGGATCATATACAATAAATAAATCGTAATAACTACGATTTAAAAACATGCTAGTAAACTATTATTTAAGATTAAGAATCGGTAAAAGGAGGAGTTGTTTAAATGCTAAGTGATTTATATCGTAAGATTGTAATGGAGCATGCAAAATACAGACGGAATTATGGAAAACTTGAAGGCGATGAGGTACGGAAAGTTCATTATAAAAACCCAACATGTGGAGATGTAATTACTCTTTATCTCCTATTAGAAGGAAAGAAAATAAAAAATGCAACCTTTGAAGGTGAAGGATGTAGCATTAGTATGGCATCCTCATCAATGATGACCGAGTTAATCAAAAGTAATGATCTTGAAACAGTCTCATCAATTAGGGGAGAGTTTGAACAATTAATACGAGAAGGGAAGCAATCAAATGACCATATCGATTTAGGTGATGCTTTATCATTACAGGGAGTACATAAACTAAGAGCCCGCCATAATTGTGCTTTAATGGCTTGGCAGGCCTTGGATAAAGCTTTGCAAGAAGTAGAATCTTATAAAGGTATAAAATACTAGTTAATGTAAGATATAAATCTTAAAAAAGGAGTATTTATTTATGAGCGTTATACAACATAAAAAGGAAGCACCGAAACAAGTAAGATGTAAAGTTATAACCGTAAGCGATACTCGTACGAATGAAACAGATAAAAGTGGAATGTTGATTACTAAATTATTAACGAATAAAGGTTATTCAATTGAAGATTATGAAATTGTAAAAGATGAGGACCGAGAGATTCGTAATGCTCTTCAAAAAGGAATTAACTCTCAGGAAATAGATGTTATTTTATTAAATGGAGGTACTGGTATAGCGTACCGTGACGTTACAATTGAAACAGTTACAGAATTATTAGACAAAGAAATTGTTGGTTTTGGAGAATTATTTAGAATGCTTAGTTATACGGAGGATATTGGGTTTGCAGCTATGTTAAGTCGTGCGATTGCAGGTGTGAGTAATCACACGGCAGTATTTGCTATGCCAGGGTCCAGTGGGGCAGTAAATTTAGCTATGAGTAAGTTGATTTTACCTGAATTGGCACATGTTATCCGAGAAATAAGAAAGGACTTATAAGGAGTGGGATCATGCACGATAAAAAGGTAGATATTTTCATATTAAGTGGCTTTTTGGGTAGTGGAAAAAGCACGTTGCTAAAAGATTTGATCCATTTAGAGAAAAATAGAGGTAGAAAGATAGGGGTATTAATGAACGAATTAGGTACTATTAGTATTGATTCCTCTATCATACCTAACGGTACACCTTTAAAGGAAATGCTAAATGGCTGTATTTGCTGTTCCATTAAGGGCGAGTTAAGCTTACAACTTAAATTTCTTCTAGAAGAATATGAATTAGACGTCATTTATATAGAAGCAACTGGTGCTGCAAATCCATTAGATGTTGTGGATGCTTGTACACACCCTGTAATAGCTGGTTATGTAAACATAAAAGCAGTCATAACAGTTGTAAATGCAAAACAGTGGCATGAGAATAAAATAAGTATAAAGCTTAGAAAACTATTAATTGCACAGGTGAAGTATGCAGATATTGTGCTGATCAATAAAACGGATCTAATTAGAGAGAATGTTCAAGTTTCACTCAAGAATAGTTTGAAGGAGATTAATAATCAGGCGTCGATTCAAAGTGTGAAATTTGGAAAAATCAGTTATTCCACACTCTACTCTTCAGATAATGTAAATGTTCCAAGCATTTCTAGAACAACTATACGTGACAAAAGTTATGAATCTCATGTTCACGATCACTTACACTTAAGTACGATATCATTTCCAATTAAATATCCAATTGATCGTAAGAAATTTATACACTGGTTAAATCAATTTGACGGAAAACTTCACCGGGCAAAGGGGTTTATATTTTTAACAGAGACACCAGGGTTATTTTTGTTCAATTATGCTTACGGTGAGCCAGTTTTTGAACGTTTTTCATTTGAAAAACAGTATAGTCTAGTACTTGTTTTCATAGGTGAGCAGTTGGATAAATGTAAAATTGAACAGGAGTTACTTGCCCTACAAAAGTAATGAATACTATAGAAGCAAACGAAGACAACTTTTTAAGGTGTCTTTTTTTTGCTTGATATAATACAAGAATGTTTCTATGAGCATGTACAAACTCAACTTTATTCATGAGCTTATTCGTAGGATCAATAATAATATTTTGACAAAATGGAACTTAGTATATATTATTATTGATAATCGTAATCGTTACGAATTGATTTGGAAGAGGTGTACAAATAGTAGTGAAAAAAGAATACGATGTTGTCATTGTTGGTGCGGGTCCAGCAGGTGTTGGAGTAGGTTCAACTTTAAAACAAATGGGCTTGAGCAATTTTGTCATACTAGAGAGAAATTCAGTTGGAAGTACTTTTACTAAATGGCCAAAAGAAATGAAGTTATTAACACCATCTTTTCCTGGTCATGGTTTTGGACTGCTTGACTTAAATGCAGTTGTACCAGACACATCTCCCGGATATTCATATCAATCTGAGCATTTAAGTGGGGAGGAATATCGAGAATATCTACAAGCTATAGCAAATCATTTCGAATTGCCGATAAAGCTTGGAATCGATGTGAAAGAAATGAATAAAACTGTAGATGGATTTATCTTGAACACAAATGAAGGGGAGTTTGTTTGCAGGTATGTTGTATGGGCTGGTGGAGAGTTCCAATATCCTAATCTTCAACCATTCGCAGGTGGAGAATTATGTCTTCATAATAGTAAAGTCACCTCATGGGAGGATTTAGAAGGAGATGAGCATTTTATTATCGGTGGATATGAAAGTGGGATAGATGCTGCAATACACCTTTGTCGAGTAGGTAAAGACGTGACAGTATTAGCTAGAGAATCGACTTGGAACAATGATAGTCCTGATCCAAGTATTTCTTTATCTCCTTTTACATGCGATCGACTTGCAGAATTGTTCGATTCTGACCAGCTTATATTAAGAGAAAATGCGGAAGTGGTTAAGGTAGAAATAGAAGGGGACCACTTTCATATTTATCTTTCTAATGGAGAAAAATTAGAAAGCTCTAACCAGCCTATTTTGGCTACGGGATTTAAAAGTAGTCTATCAATGATTCAAGAACATTTTAATTGGGATGAAGAAAATCATGTTGAGTTAACAGAGTTAGACGAGTCAGCTGTTACAGAAGGTTTGTTTTTAGTTGGTCCCCAAGTTCGTCATGAACAAGTTATCTTTTGTTTTATCTATAAGTTTAGGCAACGGTTTGCAATAGTAGCCAAAGAGATATGTGATCGTCTAGAAATCGAGGTGAGTGAGGAGTTGATTGAGTTTTATCGACGGTCAAATATGTTTCTTGATGATTTATCATGCTGCGGAAATGAGTGTATTTGTTAATTAATGGTATATGTACTTTATATTAAGGGAAAGGGTGGCTTCAAGTGAAGCATGTTTTAATAAAATGCTACAGGTAAAGGAACAAAGGAAACGTAAGGTAATGCCAGATGTAAATGTTACTAATGTTTTAGGGAAGTTCGGTTACTTACTCATTATTTTTGCTATGTACGGACTACCTGTTTATGCTGCATATCTTATAGCTACTTTTGTTGAGCCGATTGTAGAAATGCTTTTCATTATACCGATAGAAGCGAGATTTATTTCGGCTCCTACCTTAATAAATCAAATTTTTGTTGGTCCATTTGGTTTATTAACATTAGGAATCTATTCATTTATTTGGGCTTTTCCAGTTGTTGTCCTTGTTGGAATTTCTATTGCGATAACAAATGATATCGGTTTAAAAGATAAAGTGACTGTTGCAATAGATCCTTGGCTTAGGAAAATAGGTCTTACAGGTAGAGATATTATCCCTATTATTAGTGGTTATGGGTGTAATGTAGTTGCTGTTTATCAAAGTAGAGGCTGCTCAGCCTGTACAAGAAAGCAATGTCTTTCAATGATTTCATTTGGTTCGGCTTGCAGTTATCAAGTTGGTGCTACCTTATCGTTATTCAGTGTTGCAGGAAAGCCATGGATGTTCTTCCCATACATAGTCATTCTAGCGATTATTGGGAGTATTCATACAAAAATATGGTACCCACAGCAACATCATTTACAACATGCTGTACCTAGGAATAGGCAATCTCTTCGCAAGCTTAGTTCTGTTGCTGTTATACGCAATGTTAAAGAAACGGTTCAACAATTCTTTTTTCAAGCGATGCCAATTTTTCTAGTAATTTGTGTCATCGCTTCAATACTTGATACGTATAAAATTCTTGAGATGATCTCTAAAGTGATAGGCCCAATATTAGCATTTCTTTCTTTACCTGCAGACGCAAGTCTTGGTATTCTATTTTCTATTCTAAGAAAGGATGGAATGTTACTTTTTAATGAGGGGAATGGACAGCTTCTCGCTGGATTAACTGCAATGGAATTGTTTATTCTTGTGTATATAGCCTCTACGTTGTCGGCTTGTCTTGTAACCCTTTTTGCTATTGGGAAGGATGTTAGTAAATCTGTTGCGTTACAAATTGCTTCGAAGCAAGCCATAACATCCGTAGTTACTACTTTATTTATTGTCATGATATGGAAAGTATTTTGTTAAAGAAATTAGCTATAGGACAGAAAATCTGTTTAAATTTAATTAGAAAAACTAAATTTTATCTGAACAAAGAACTAAAAGTCGTAAGACTATTAAGTTCTTTGCTCATACAATTACTACTGAACACTTAGAATCCCAACTGCTCCGTGATCATCACAATGATCGCCATGAACATGGTGTAATCTACCATTAACTAAGTAGTCCATATGATCGCCATGTGGAACTAGTTCATGCCCACAATCTTCTTCATGAGTACATCCACAATTCATTGGAGCACAGTGATCAGGATTGTTCTCGGTAACAGGGATTTTACACTCATCCCAATGACCGTTATGTTCATGATGAAGATGACCATTGTGTACGTAATCGATATGATCATCATGCTTAATCTTTGTATGTCCACAGGCTACACTATGCTTGTGTGTATGCATTTCATGAATATGGTGTTCTTGAACCATCTTAAACCCTCCATTTATTTACCATTTTTTCTTACTTATATATGTTAACCTTGAATACTAAAATGAAACGCTAAAAAAGCTTATTTTTAACGAAAATATTAAAATAGGAATAATTACGTTTTATTAATTATACATATAAAGAAGCATCTTATATTAGGGGGTTAAATATGTTCAAGGTACCGGTCTTTATATTAAGTGGCTTTTTAGGAAGCGGGAAGACGACACTGTTAAAAAGGCTACTTCAAGAATGCGTTGGGAAGAAGTTAACTACCGCTGTGCTGATGAATGAAATAGGAAAAACCGATACAGATGGTGAAAGTATCTATGAATTAAATAAAAGTAGAAATATGGAAAAGTTGCTAGATGGCTGTATGTGCTGCAACAAAAAAAGTGAAGTTGTTCAGTGTATTAAAAAACTCCTCAATCGAAAACCTGATGTTATCTTCATTGAGCTGACTGGGGTGGCAAACCCTGAGGAAGTGGTTGACTCATTAACAGAACCTGAATTGATTAATCAAATTTATTTGGAAAAAGTGATTACGGTAGTGGATGCTGAAAATTTTCTTTCTTATAATAGTTTGTTTGAATCAGATCGTGAGCTTGTTAAAACCAATAGACGACAATTAGAGGTTGCTGACTTACTTATAGTAAATAAGATTGATTTAGTTTCTGAATCAAAAAAGCAAAAAATAAAAAAGCTATTAAAAAAAGAAAATCCATCTTCTGAGATCATATTTTCAACTTACAGTAAGGTCGATTTATGTGCTTTATTCGATAACCTAAAATCGAACCAGTATAGGCTAAGAATCGGAAGAAAAGATGAAAAACAAGATCAAAAGGCTCATACTCATTCCCCTTCATTTTCTCGTATTAAGAGCATTACATTACCAATTTCATCACAAACAAGTACACAAGAAATTGAACGCTTCTTAACTAAGTGGAAGTCCAATCTTCTTCGAGCAAAAGGATATTTATCTCTTAGTGATGGCACATATCTTATGCAACATGTAATTAAACGAGTAAATTGGGAACCTTCGAATTATAGTGGAAACCATTATTTAGTGATGATTGGTATTAATCTAAATGAAAAAGAGATTAAACAGGACTGGGAATACATAGCACAGAAATCAAGTGCTTTATGAATAGTAAAAGAGGAGAACTGAATGTAATCGTAAGAGATTAAATCATGTTTTTTAGTGAAAAGTTAAACTTATAGATCGTATCTCATTTCTTCACAATTCCATATATAAAAGGATTTAAAAGTGAAAACATAAACTTGGAAGGGTCTGACAAGATTGAGTCAGACCTTTTTTAGTTGTCATAGACACAATATGCTATGCGAATTTTTATCAATTTACCTACAAGTAATTTCGTAATCATTATGATTTATACTCATGAATAAATCTTGTCCGCATATAGTTTAATAAACAGAAGATGGAGGATTATAAGCTAATGCAGATGAGGGTCAAAAAAAATTTCAGTGAAATAATTGGTTTTATTTTTCTAGGAATAGCATTGTTGCTACTAATCTTTAATGAAAGGTTAACATTGAGCAAATTTCTATTTTCTGAGTCTTTACTAACATTTAATATGATTTTCATTAGTATATTGATCGAAGCGATACCCTTTGTTTTAATTGGTGTTCTTATCGCGGGAATCATCCAAGTTTTTGTAACGGAAAACCATATAAGAAGGGTAATCCCTAAAAACAAATTCTTAGCAGTTTTTATGAGCTGTTTTATAGGTGCTTTGTTTCCAGCTTGTGAATGTGGTATTGTACCGATTGTTCGTCGATTAGTCGGAAAAGGAGTTCCTCTCTTTGCAGGAGTAGGGTTTCTTCTTACAGGGCCATTAATAAATCCAATAGTTGTATTCTCTACTTATATGGCATTTGGTGAAGATGTAAAAATAGCTTTCTTACGAATGGGGCTTGGACTATTCATTGCTTTAATTATAACAGGGACAATCTGTGTGCTTTTTAAGAACAATCAATTAAAAAGAAGTAAAAGCTCTTTTGAAGTTGAAGAGCAAAATGTATTCAAGCAACCAATAAACAAACGCATAAAAGCAATGTTTGAGCATGCGATTGATGAATTTTTTGACATGGGGAAATATTTAATTATAGGAGCGATTTTAGCATCGCTTGTTCAGACTTTTATATCAACAAAATCGATTCTTGGTTTAGGAGAAGGCTTTCTAGGTTCAACACTTGTGATGATGGGTCTTGCATACATACTTTCTTTGTGTTCTGAAGCAGATGCATTTATTGCTGCCTCATTCAGTCATCTCTTTCCGAAAACATCGATCCTTGGATTTTTAATTTATGGTCCAATGCTTGACTTGAAAAATACGATTATGATGATGTCTGTATTTAAGTTTCGTTTCGTTATTACTCTTATGATCATTATTACTTCTACTGTATTAGCCATCTTACTATTAGCTCATCCATGGATATAAAAAGGGGAGTAGCCTTCATGTATATTCAATTAAGACAAGCGATAAAGGCGTTGATTTTATTAATGTTTGCTGCTTTTATTTTTATTTTACAGAAGTCTGGTGAGATTACTCGATTTATACATCCTAGTTATCTCTACTTCAGCCAAATAGCTTCAGTTATCTTTTTGTTTCTATTTTTCATTCAAGTCCCTCGTATTTTTAGATCATTAGAAACAAAAAACGATCATAGCCAGTGCGGTCCTTGGGGCTGTAACCATGACTTGGAAGAAGACAATTTATCGTTGAAATCAATTTTTTCAATTGGAATTATTACGTTACCACTACTAACCGGGCTTTTAATCCCCTATAAAATTTTTGGTGCTGAAGAAGCTCTTAAACGAGGAATTAGCTATTCTGGAATTGTCCATAATCATTCAGATGAACAAAAGATGTTTTATCATCTAAATAATAGAGTACAAGAAATGATGAATAAACCTGTACTTTATTTTAATAAGGAGAGTTTTGCTAGTTACATAGGTATTATTACTACTTATCCAGAGGTCTTTATAGGGAAGCAAATTGAATTGGAGGGTTTTATAGTAGAGGATGAACTTTTTTCAAAAAAGCATACAGTTATTGCAAGGTTCCTAGTCACGCACTGTGTTGCAGACGCTCATGCAAGTGGCTTAGTCATCAAGAACGGAGCTTCCTTTGAAATTCATGAAAATGCATGGGTCCGAATTAAAGGAGTACTGAGTGTGAAAAAAGATGACCACTTACGTGTACCAGTTATTAATGTAAGTAGCTTAGAGAAAATTCAGCCTCCTAAAGACCCATATGTTTACCCATAGATGTTTCTTTTGTTGAATATCGATTAAAAAGTTTGAGGAACTATTGTTTTTTTATACATCTTTTCTCTTTAATAGATTCTTACCAACTTGCTTTTTTCACGCCAGGAATTTGCCCTTTATGAGCTAGCTCTCTAAATGCTATCCTTGAAAGCTTATACTTGCGTAAAACGCCACGTGGTCTCCCAGTCACTTCACATCTTCTCGTTAATCGAATAGGGGAAGAATCTCTTGGAAGTTTTCTTAATGCTTCATAGTCACCTTTTTCTTTTAATTCTCTTCGAAGTTCAGCATAACGTGCAACAAGCTCCTGTCTTTTTCTTTCTTTTGCAACTTTTGACTTTTTTGCCAATTTAATCAACCTTTCTTCTAGAATTAATCGTAATTATTACGATTTGAGACATATATTAGATCATATTACTAATAAAGTAAAGGCTGTAAACAGATTGAATTAGAATTGAATCAAAGTTGTAATATACAGGTAATATTTTAGAATAAGCGAATAACTCTCATTTTTTTACTTCTTTTTATAGAACTTTTAGTTTATAATAAATTACAAATCGTAATTATTACGTTTTACGAAAGTGAAATGATGGTGAAAATATGAATATTATAAGTCATGTATATGAGAGTGACCATGTAAGACTATGGCAAGAAGGGATGAATGAATGGAATGGAATAGCCAAAAGAATTTTCAATGACCAAGTAGAAGATGAGCATTGGAAGAATTTCCTTAACGAGAGGAATTTCAATTCTAATGATAACGAGAGTATTAAGATGATTCAAACGGAGTTGTTGAAACTAATAAGAGGAGACGAGAGTGTTGCTGAAATTGGTTCAGGTTGGGGTAACTATTCGTTTGAGGTTGCAAAAAAGGTAAAAAAATTAATTTGTATTGACTGTTCGAAGAGTATTATTGAGTATTTAAAAGGTGAAGCAGAAAGACGAGGTTTTAACAATATAGAATTTGTACAAAAAAAGTGGGAGTATTCTATTTTTAAGGAGAGTTATGATGTTGTAATTGGTATTAACTGCTTTTCTCGCACGCATAACATTGTCCATGCGCTATGGAATATGAATAATACGGCGAAGCGTTTAGTTATAGCAGGTATGTCCACTGAATCTGAATTACCGCATTATATTGATCTTTACAATGAATTGGGATACAACGTTAACTTCCTACGAAAAGAATATATTCATATAATAAATATTCTATGGGAACTTGGAGTTTATGCCAATTGTAAATTAATTCCTTGTTCAAAAACAATAAAATTCAACAACTATGAGGATTTAATGAGGATGCTTACAACTAAGATTTTAACGAAAGATATTAATACGAAAGAAATTGAAAAGGTTATTTTAAGATATGTAAAGGCAAAGGAATCAACCTATGAATATACTTATCAATACCATACTGCATTAATCCACTGGAAACCTCAGGCCATAAGAATCTAATTTGATAGGTATGATCGTAAAAATTATAGACTATAATAAATTATAAATCGAAATAGTTACGATTTATGAAATAGGGAGGTTCTAATTATGGCTACTTGGGATTTAAATAAAACAAAGCATCATGTTCTAATTTGTAACGGTAGCAGTTGTAATCGCTCAGGAGCAGAGGAGTTAACTCAAGAGATCAGATATGAGATTTCTAATCGGAATTTAGATGAAGTTATACATACAACGCGTACGCGTTGTAACGGAAGATGCCATGATAAATGTGTTGCTATCGCATATCCAAACGGTGATTGGTATAAAGGTTTGAACCCGGAAGATGCTGAGTTGTTTATAGACTCCCTTATGAACGATAAGGACCTTACTGGTAAAGTAAGTCATATATATACAGGAGAGGGTTTTGAGCGACTACCCGGGGTTGTAACTGGAATACATAAAGATAGAGAGAGAGTTACTAAAGTTTCTAAAATACTTTAAGTGGAGGAAAAAGATCATGGTATTAATGAAATCAAGAAAAATTCCTGTTACGATTTTGACTGGATATTTAGGTGCTGGAAAAACGACCCTTTTAAATCGTATTTTAACAGAGAAGCATAGTCATAAAGTAGCTGTTATCGTCAATGAGTATGGTGAAGTTGGAATTGACAATCAATTAGTTGTGAATGCAGATGAAGAAGTACTAGAAATGAATAACGGATGTATATGTTGCACTGTACGAGGTGATTTAATTCGCATCCTACGGACCCTGGTATTTTCGATGGAACGAGGAAAAGTGAAATTCGACCGTGTGTTAATTGAAACAACTGGCTTAGCAGATCCGGCACCAGTTGCTCAAACATTCTTTATGGATGAATTACTAGCTGAAAAATTTGAAGTAGATAGTATTGTAACAGTAGTTGATAGTAAGCATGTAACAAAGCATTTAAATGAGCAAGATGAAGTTCAAGAACAACTTGCATTCGCTGACGTTATTATTCTAAATAAGACTGATCTGGTTGTTGAAAAAGAATTGCTTGATTTGGAAGTAAGAATTCAAAGGATGAACCCAACAGCAAAACGATTATATGCTCAAAACTGCCGTGTTAATTTAAAAGATATATTAGGGCTTAACACGTTTAATTTAGATCATAAGCTTACAATCAATCCTCATTTTCTAGAAGATCATCATCACCACCATCATGATGATAAGATATCATCCATTGCGTTTAGGGAAGAGCAAGCTCTTGATATGAAAAAAGTAGATGAGTGGATGAGCTATCTTGTTCAAGAAAAAGGAGAAGACTTGCTGCGTTACAAAGGAATTCTCCATATTAAAGATATGAAAGAACGTGTAGTCTTTCAAGGGATACATATGCTTTTTGCCGGAAAAGCAGATAGAAAATGGAAGGAAGATGAAAACAAAATGAGTGAGCTTGTATTTATTGGTAAGGACTTAAATAAAGAGGAATTAGAAAAACAGTTTAAAGGTTGTATCGCTTAAGATAAAATTTGGAGCTTTAGATAACTGGTTATAAGATTCCAAAATCCAAGTTTTTTAAGTCCACATATTCTCGTTGTATATCAACCGGTACTTATAGAACAATTAATGCATGATTACATAAGAAAACTAAATCGACAAGGATGTAGGTACGATGGTATTATGGGAATCTAATTAAAATTGTATTTCTTTGCTCTTAATTAGGTCACAATGTGGCCTATTTTTATTTGGCTTCATTAAGTTACTAATGCTACAAACAAGTTTCTCCTAAACAACAAAATTATTTTTTCTCCATTTTTCTTCTTAAGCAAAATCAAGTAAACTAAAAGAAGTTAAAGAGAAATATAGTTTGAAATAAAATATAGGTGATAAATAGATGAAAGTCATAATCGCAGAAAAACCTGATCAAGCTTCAACCCTATGTGCGCAATTTCAAAGGGTTAAAAGAGATGGCTACTTTGAAGTAAAACCAAATGAACTTTTTCCAAATGGGGCTTATTGTACATGGGCAATTGGCCATTTAACGCAATTAAGTGCACCTGAAGCCTATAAGTCAGAGTGGAAAAAATGGTCATTATCAATGTTGCCTATTATTCCAGAGAAATTTAAATATGAAGTGACAAAGTCAAAAGCTAAGCAATTCAATATTGTAAAACAGCTATTAAAAAACCCAGCAGTAAATGAAATCATTCATGCAGGTGATGCCGGGCGTGAAGGAGAGCTCATTATTCGAAATATCATCCAACTTTCTGGTGTGAAAAAACCATTAAAAAGATTGTGGATTTCATCTCTTACTCCCGCTTCCATTTATGAAGGATTTCGTCAATTACTCGATGACGAAAAAACGAGAAATCTCTATTATGAAGCATATTCTCGTGCTTGTGCTGATTGGCTAGTAGGAATGAATGCTTCAAGGGTTTATTCTCTTTTATTAAAGGAAAAGGGGATGAATGATGTTTTTTCAGCTGGACGTGTTCAAACACCAACACTCGCATTAATCGTTAAAAGAGAAAAGGAGATTGATGCATTTAAACCTGAGCCATTTTGGGAAATCGTTGTGACATTTCAAATTAATGGGATGAAATATCAAGGTAAATGGCAAAAAGATCAGCAAACAAGAGTAATGGATGTGGAGCTTGCAAATAGAATTGCAGCTTTTTGTAAAGATAAGCCTGCTGAAATTAATGAATTAATAACTGAGCGTAAGGAATATCAACCACCGCTTCTTTTTAACTTGTCTGCGTTACAAGCAACGGCAAATAAAGCCTTTAAATTTTCTCCTAAAAAAACGTTAGACATTGTTCAGTCACTTTATCAAAAAGGGATTGTTTCTTATCCCCGAAGTGATTCTACCTATGTCACAAAAGGAGAAGCAGAGCTTTTTCCTGATATATTAGCGAAACTAAGTGCTTTTGATGATTATAAGCAGTTTTTTCCGTTACCCATATCATCAATTCTTAACAATACTCGCTATGTGAATGAAAAAAAGGTAACAGATCACTATGCAATCATTCCTACAGAGCAGGTGAAGGATCCTAATAAATTATCTGCTGATGAACAAAAAATGTATGACATGATCGTACGTAGGCTTATTGCCGCTCACTACGAAAAAGCGATTTTTGACTATTCAACATTAACGACATTAGTGGACGGTCGTGCTGAATTTATCACTAAAGGAAAACAACAGATTCAAGAGGGCTGGCGGAAAGTCATTTTCCAGGACGATAAAGAAAAAGATCAGCTTCTTCCGAATGTAAACAAAGGTGATAATGGCCATGTTCATAAAGTTGAGACAAAAGAAGGAAAAACACAGCCTCCAAAGCGATATACGGAAGGTCAATTAATAACATTAATGAAAACGGCTGGAAAATATTTAGATAATGACGAATTAGAGAAAGTCTTAAGCAAAGTAGAGGGGTTAGGAACTGAAGCAACCCGGGCTGGTATTATCACAATGTTAAAGGATCGAAAATATATTGATATTAAAAAGAACCAGGTGTTTGCAACAGACAAAGGGAAGGTACTAATCGAAGCCATAGGTGATCACATTTTAGCATCTCCAGAAATGACTGCAAAATGGGAGCAGCGGCTTTCAGAAATAGGTGAAGGGCAGGCATCTCCATCTGTATTTATGGAACAAACAAAAAAGCTGTCCAATAAGATTGTCACTGATGCCATATCCGTTTCACCAAATTGGAGCTTTGAAGGATTAAAAGTGGAATCAATCCAGCGTACGTCATCCCGCTACACATTGGGCAAAAATGTCGGCAAATGCAAGCTATGTGATGGTGATGTAGTTGATAAAGGTGAATTTTATGGATGTGCAAACTATAAAACAAACAAGTGCAACTTCACCATTTCTAAAAAGATACTAGGTAAAAAGATTTCACAGAGTAATGTTCAAAAGCTACTAAGTGATGGGAGTTCAAATGTAATTAAAGGTTTTAAAAAGGGAGAAAAAACGTTTGATGCGAGGATAGAGTGGAAAGAAGGAAAAATACAATTTCTTTTTAAAGGCAGTTTATCCAAAAACTAGATTCGCATTTTTTTTAAAAAACATGTACAATTTTCTACAGAATGTATAAATGATTGTGTTCCTTCTATATAATCGATATACTATTAAGTTGTACGTTTCTATATATTACGATAATGAGATACATGACCAATAGATAAATCTCATTTACGTTCAACAGATTTTAAGACGATCGTATCTAACCTTATAGGGTGTTTAAGAATTATTTGTTAACAGGGTAGTTTGAAAGGAGAATCACACATGAATGAACAACAGCGTAAGGAAAGTACTCAAGTAAACCCTTCGGACAAAAAATCCGATAAGGACTACAGCCAGTATTTCCAAGCAGTGTATATGCCTCCTTCATTAAAGGATGCTAAAAAGCGTGGGAAAGAAGAAGTAATGTATGATGGTTTTTCGATTCCAGAAGAGTTTAGAGGAATGGGACAAGGTAAGAAATTTTACATTCGCACATATGGATGTCAAATGAACGAGCATGACACAGAAGTTATGGCTGGGATTTTCATGGCACTTGGCTATGAGCCTACTGATGGAGTGGAAGATGCGAACGTTATTTTACTAAATACATGTGCGATTCGTGAAAATGCGGAAAATAAAGTGTTTGGTGAACTTGGTCACTTTAAGACATTAAAGAAGAAAAGACCTGATTTATTATTAGGGGTTTGTGGCTGTATGTCACAGGAAGAATCTGTCGTAAATCGAATTTTAAAGGTTCATCCTTTCGTTGACATGATTTTCGGTACACATAATATCCACCGCTTACCTAATATTTTAAACGAAGCCTATCTTTCAAAAGAAATGGTTGTTGAGGTATGGTCTAAAGAAGGTGACGTTATCGAAAACCTTCCAAAAGTTCGTAAAGGAAATATTAAGGCATGGGTAAACATTATGTACGGCTGTGATAAATTCTGTACGTACTGTATCGTTCCTTACACACGTGGAAAAGAGCGTAGCCGTCGTCCAGAGGAAATTATTCAAGAGGTCCGCCATTTAGCAGCACAGGGCTATAAAGAAGTAACACTACTAGGGCAAAACGTAAATGCCTATGGTAAGGATTTCGAGGACATTGAATACGGTTTAGGCGATTTAATGGATGAAATTTCTAAAATTGATATTCCAAGATTTCGCTTTACAACAAGTCATCCACGTGATTTTGATGATCACTTAATTGAAGTGTTAGCTAAAGGTGGAAATCTTTTAGATCATATTCATTTACCAGTCCAATCTGGTAGCACAGAGGTACTGAAAATCATGGCACGTAAATATAGTCGTGAACATTATTTAGAGCTCGTTCGTAAAATTAAAGAAGCAATGCCAAATGCATCTCTTACAACGGATATTATTGTAGGCTTCCCAAATGAAACAGAGGAGCAGTTTGAAGAAACGCTATCATTATACCGTGAAGTAGAATTTGATAGCGCCTATACGTTTATCTATTCACCTCGTGAAGGTACACCAGCTGCAAAAATGCAGGATAATGTACCAATGGAAGTGAAAAAAGAACGACTTCAACGTTTAAATGCTCTTGTAAATGAAACATCTGCAAAGAAATTAAAAGAATACGAGGGCAAGATTGTAAATGTTCTTGTTGAAGGTGAAAGTAAAAACAATCCTGATGTTTTAGCTGGCTATACTGAAAAAAGTAAGCTAGTTAACTTTATAGCACCTAAATCTGCCATTGGGCAAATAGTAAAGGTGAAAATTACAAAAGCAAAAACATGGACGCTTAATGGAGAAATGGTAGAAGAATCGGTTGAGGTGAATTAATATGACATTATATACAAAAGACGATATCGTGACAAAAGCTCGTGAACTTGCACAAATGATTTCTGAATCAAAGGAAGTTGACTTCTTTAAACGCGCAGAGGCACAAATCAATGAGAACCAAAAGGTACGTGAAATGATTGCAAGTATTAAAAGTCTTCAAAAACAAGCTGTTAATTTCCAGCATTACGGGAAACACGAAGCGTTAAAGCAGGTTGAAGCTAAAATTGAAAAAATTCAAAGTGAACTAGATGAAATTCCGATAATTCAAGAATTTCAAGAATCTCAAATTGAAGTGAATGACTTACTTCAACTTGTCTCTCACACAATTTCAAACAAAGTGACGAATGAAATTATTACATCTACAGGTGGCGATCTATTAGCAGGTGAAACAGGATCTAAGGTCCAAAATGCACCTGGTGGAAGCTGCTCTTAATAAGAAAAAAAACGAGGTTGCTTTTGAAGCAGCCTCGTTTTTTTAAAATCCTGAATAAAACTCGAATGAAAGTTTCAATAAATGCATATTTATCACTAACTTGTCATAAATTTCTTTGTAGATGATAACCTTGATTGAAACTTTACTTTGTTATCATTTTTAAACAGTAAAAAAATGAAGTGAAGTTGACTTTGAAGACTTCTCAATCATACAAGATGAAATGGACCGTATTCTTTCTTTATTATCCACTTGCAAAATACAGCAAACTATAAACCAGTAGAATGGGCATTAATTTTTTTCTGCAACAAGCACCTTTTTTGTTTTTTAGGCACATATTTATTTACCTCAGCATACAATGAACTATACGGTTTCATGTATTGGCGTAACATGTCATTATATCAGTCAATTATTTAGCACAATTGTTACTAGCCTAGCATAGGATTAAATGAAGATTCATTGAGGAGGGTATGCTCGAATGTCTGAATTCAGAGAAATAATTACAAAAGCAGTAGTAGCGAAAGGACGTTTATTTTCACAATGCACACATACGATTTCACCATCGCAAAAACCTGCGAGCATTTTAGGTGGCTGGATTATTAACCATAATTATGATGCTCAAAAGAATGGCAGAACAGTTGAGGTAGAAGGTACTTACGATATTAACGTTTGGTATTCCTACAATGAAAACACAAAAACAGAGGTTGTAACTGAGCGAGTCACATATGTAGATGTCATCAAATTAAGATATAAAGACGACAACTTTATTGATGATGAGCATGAAGTAATCTGTAAAGCTTTACAACAACCAAACTGCTTAGAAGTGACAATCTCACCAAATGGCAATAAAATCATCGTTCAGGCAGAACGTGAGCATCTTGCAGAAGTAATTGGTGAAACGAAAGTGTGTGTACATGTTAGCTCAAATGGCTGTGATGATGACGAAGAGTGGGAAGAATTAGATGATGAATTTGAAGATTTAAACCCAGAATTTTTAGTTGGAGATGTGGAAGAGTAACTAGGAGGAAAAATTCTCCTAGTTTTTCTTTTGTCAGAATTTATATTCTAAGGATGTCAGTATTAGAAAAATCTATAGCTTTCGACATTAGGACTTGGCAAAAGCCTAAGTTTTTCTAATGTAAAAGGTACCTCATTGTAAGATTCCTATGTTTACCTAATCCGAATATCACAAGGCTTTGTCGATATATGATATAATGAAAGGTGATTTTTAAAGAACGTTAAGGTGATATTGGGGGATAAACATGGCTACTTACACGCCGATGATACAGCAATATTTAAAGATTAAGGCAGATTACCAAGATGCCTTTTTATTTTTTCGTTTAGGAGATTTTTATGAAATGTTTTTTCATGATGCCATTCAAGCATCACAGGAACTAGAAATTACATTAACAAGTCGCGATGGTGGAGGAGAAGAGCGAATTCCGATGTGTGGAGTTCCATATCATTCTGCACCTAATTATATAGAACAACTCATATTAAAAGGACATAAAGTAGCAATTTGTGAACAAACAGAGGATCCAAAGCAAGCAAAGGGTGTTGTGAGGAGAGAGGTTGTTCAGCTTATTACACCTGGAACAGTGATGGATGGAAAAGGAATTCATGACAAAGAAAATAACTATATAGCATCTATTACAGCATTTGATTCACAGATTGGACTAGCTTTAAGTGATTTAACAACAGGTGAAAACCTTGTGGCAATTTGCTCGAACTTTGATGAACTTTTAAACGAAATTTATTCAGTTGGAGCAAAGGAAGTTGTGATTTCAAGCAATTTTCCCGATGAATGGAAAAAGCAGCTTATTGATCGATGCCAAGCAACATTATCGTACGAAACACAGACGTCGATAACTCCGGATTTTATAGAAATCATCGAGGAATTACAAGACGAACGCCTAGTTGAAACCTTTGGAAGACTTTTATCCTATCTTCAACGAACGCAAAAGCGAAGTCTTGATCATTTACAGCAAGTAAACGTGTATTATTTACAAGATTCAATGAAAATTGATCTGTATTCAAAGCGAAATTTAGAGCTAACAGAAACAATCCGATCAAAAGGGAAAAAAGGATCGTTACTTTGGCTATTGGATGAAACGAAAACAGCGATGGGCGGAAGATTGTTAAAGCAATGGGTTGACAAGCCTCTTATTGATCGGGCAAAAATTGAAGCTCGACTTACAATGGTTGAAACATTTATCGCAAATTATTTTGAACGCGAAGATTTGCGAAATCTTCTAAAAGAGGTATATGACTTAGAAAGACTTGCGGGGAGAGTAGCATTTGGAAATGTGAATGCTAGAGATTTGATTCAATTAAAAAAATCACTTCTACAAGTTCCAGCCATTGAAGAGCTATGTCAGTCATTACAAAGCGCTGTCTATCTATCAGAGCAACTAGATCCGTGTGAGGACTTAGCTAATCTTTTAGATGAAGCCATTATTGAAAATCCTCCACTGTCTGTGAAGGATGGAAATATTATTAAGGACGGTTTTCATTCTCAGCTCGATCAATATCGTGATGCGAGTCGCAATGGTAAAACGTGGATTGCTCAATTAGAGAAGCAGGAGCGTCAAAAAACAGGAATTAAATCATTAAAAATCGGCTATAACCGGGTGTTTGGCTATTATATTGAAGTGACAAGAGCAAATCTCCATTTATTACAAGAAGGCTTATATGAGCGGAAGCAAACCTTAACGAATGCAGAACGATTTATTACACCTGAATTAAAAGAGAAAGAGACACTAATATTAGAAGCTGAAGAAAAGATTGTTGAGCTAGAATATCAGTTATTTGTCGATTTAAGAGAAAAGGTAAAGCATTATATTCCTAGATTACAAGTATTAGCAAAGCGTTTAAGTGAGCTCGATGTCTTGCAATGCTTTGCGACAGTTAGTGAAAACCGTCATTACAGCAAGCCACAGTTCTCAAAAACTGACGAGCTTTTCATGAAGGACGGCCGTCACCCAGTTGTAGAAAAGGTCATGGACTCACAGGAATATGTTCCTAATGATTGTTATTTCAGCGAAGATCGCCAAATGCTGCTTATTACAGGTCCGAATATGTCTGGTAAGAGCACATACATGCGTCAAATTGCCCTAACAGCGATTTTGGCGCAAATTGGGTGTTATGTACCTGCTTCAGAGGCTGTATTACCAATTTTTGATCAAATTTTTACGAGAATTGGAGCAGCGGATGATTTAATTTCGGGGCAAAGTACGTTTATGGTGGAAATGCTTGAAGCCAAAAATGCAATTGCACATGCAACGTCACAAAGTTTAATACTCTTTGACGAAATTGGAAGAGGCACGTCAACCTATGACGGTATGGCTTTAGCACAAGCGATCATCGAACATATTCATGAGCATATTGGTGCTAAAACTCTATTTTCGACCCATTACCATGAGTTAACGATACTAGAAGAGCAATTGAGCTCGTTAAAAAATATTCACGTTAAGGCAATTGAAGAGAGTGGTAAGGTTGTCTTTTTACACAAAATTGAAGAAGGTGCCGCAGATAAAAGTTACGGAATTCATGTTGCAGAGTTAGCTGACCTTCCAAAGTCACTAATTAAGCGTGCTAAGGAAATTCTTACCGAATTAGAAGAAGATAAAATCGAAGCAAAGTCAGTGGTAAAGAAAACAGTTGTTAAAGAAGAATCATTTACCGATTCACAGCTCTCTTTATTCACTGAAGAAAAGCCAACACCTAAAAAAGCTCCTTCCCTATCAAAAAAAGAACAAGCAGTCATTGAATTATTAAAGTCAATGAATCTGTTAGAAATGACACCACTTGATGCGATGAATGAACTGTATCAGCTACAAAAAAAAGTAAAATAAATACCTGGAGGTGAGATTCTTGGGAAAGATTATTCGCCTTGATGACCAGCTATCGAATAAAATTGCAGCTGGCGAAGTTGTTGAACGACCAGCTTCTGTTGTCAAAGAGCTTTTAGAGAATGCAATTGATGCCAATAGTACAATTGTTGAAATTGAAATTGAGGAAGCGGGCTTAGGTAAAATTCGAATCCTTGATAATGGTGATGGAATTGAACAAGATGACTGTCTAAATGCTTTTCATCGTCATGCTACAAGTAAAATCAAAGATGAAAATGATCTGTTTCGCATCCGAACATTGGGATTTAGAGGTGAGGCTCTACCGAGTATCGCATCTGTTTCTTTATTAGACATGAAAACTAGCACTGGTAGTGGTGCAGGAACCAACCTCGTTTTAACCGGTGGAAAAATTGAAAAACATGAATCAACTGCAAGCCGAAAAGGCACAGATATAACGGTTAGAAATCTATTTTTTAACACTCCAGCACGCCTAAAATATATGAAAACCGTTCATACTGAGCTTGGAAATATAACAGATATCGTGAATCGAATTGCACTTGCACATCCTGATACCTCAATTCGTCTTGTTCATAATGGCAAAAAGCTATTACACACGAATGGAAATGGCGATGTGCGTCAGGTATTAGCTGCTATTTATGGAATGTCGATTGCCAAAAAAATGAAGAAGATTTCGTTAGAATCCCTAGATTTTGAAGTAAATGGGTATATCGCCCTTCCAGAAATAACAAGAGCATCTAGAAATTATACTTCTACGATTATTAATGGTAGATTTATTAAGAATTATTCACTTGTGAAAGCCATCCAACAAGGCTATCACACATTGCTGCCGATTGGCCGTTACCCAATTGTTTTCTTGGAAATAAAAATGGATCCAATCCTTGTAGATGTCAATGTTCATCCATCAAAGCTTGAAGTAAGATTAAGTAAAGAAGCAGAATTAAATGAGCTCATTACAAATGGTATTAGGGATGTATTTAGACAGCAACAGCTCATACCAGTTGTCGAAACTCCTAAGGTCCAAAGAGTAAAGGCAACCGATGAACAGCAACAATTTACGTTTGATCACTCGTCAGAAAGTGAACAGCAGGCGCAGCGGATTTTTAGCCAAATGGATCAAAACACATTTGTAAAAGAGAATCCTAGAGAATCAATACCTGCTCAAAAGACTGAAGCGATTGAAGTTGAGATTAATGAAAATGATGTTGATCCATTTAAAGAAGTAGAGCTTGAAAAGACTATGCAAGACCGGGGAAAAATATCGCTAGTTGAAGAACAGGTTGAAATAGATCCCTACATTGAACAAGTAGCCGAAGAACTGATATCAACAAATGATCGAGTACCACCTTTATATCCAATTGGACAAATGCACGGAACATACATTTTAGCGCAAAATGAACGTGGTCTCTTTATTATTGATCAACATGCTGCACAAGAACGAATTAAATACGAATTTTTTCGAGAAAAAGTAGGAGAGATTCATTCTGAGGTTCAAGAGCTTTTAGTTCCGCTAACATTTGAATACTCAAATGATGAAGTGATGATTATTGAAGCGCATATGGACACTCTTGCGAAAGTTGGTATTTTCCTAGAACCCTTTGGTCGAAACAGCTATATCGTAAGGTCACATCCACAATGGTTTCCAAGAGGCGATGAAGTGACAACGATTGAAGAAATCATTCAACAAGTCCTAGACGAGAAAAAAATTGATATTAAAAAACTTCGTGAAGAAGCAGCAATCATGATGAGCTGTAAAGCGTCCATCAAAGCAAATCATCATCTTCGTCATGATGAGATTTTTGCTTTACTAGAAACTTTAAGAAAAAGCTCAGATCCGTTTACTTGTCCGCATGGGAGACCGATTATTGTGCATTACTCGACATATGAGATGGAAAAGATGTTTAAGCGGGTTATGTGAAGTTACCTGAGTATTTAGTTACATCAATAATATAGGCGTTATTTAAGAAACTATTCATAAATAACGCCTTATTTGCTTGTTACAAAATTTAATTTTATTGTTTTAGGAAATTTGAGAGGTATACCAAGGATCATGTCTATAGACAAACAACTCCATTATTTAACTACCAGTCGCATCCGATAGCTAAATTGAACGTCTCACACTACACCAGCGATAGACTCTTTGTGTTTTTGAAATCATTAACCGCTTCATACTAGTCGTCAGTGCCTAATTGGAGCGCTGTTTGGAATCCGCCATTGCTAAAAGCAATGTTGGCATATCGTGTTGCATCACATTTTTCCCAATGATGAAAGACATTTCTTTAGAATAACGAAATAAGATTGACTCGCGGATTTTCTGTAAATGCTCGGTCTTTTTCCATCTGTAAGGTTGTTCCTCCCTCGCAGCCAATTGTAATAATCTATTATTGGAAAGAGAAATCAACCGTTTGTATAGCTCCTAAACCACCCAATCAAAGGTAGGAGGCCAGTCGCAACCATAGGCAGCGAAAATAGTGCCTAGACGAAGCACATTGGAAAAATCTTGCAGTGTACTGTGTGGTTCCATTCAATGAAAGGATTGAGAGCATGTCACAACGTCCACAGATTCAGTTGTTAACTCTAATTGATGTGACAATCCTTTTACAAATTGAATGTTCGGAGGCTTATCAATCGCTTGCCATTATGCAAGTGCCACTTTTCTCTTTTCATCATTTGGGGTCAATCTCATTAATGCAGTTCGCCTCATTTAACCATAAGAATATAGAAAGACCTGTGCCACATCCCACATCTAAACAGTTTGTGGTTTACTTCGTAAGTACTTTTTCACGATCTGCAAAACTTCTTGCGGAGGTCTAGGTTGGTTTCCAACATAAAGTGTCCCAAATCCCTCAAAGCGCTTTACATTATTACGTATATGTTCATTCACTATTTCCATCAATCCTATCTACTATTTTTCTTCTATGCTTGTATATCATTAATCATTATTGGTTTACCGTTAATTTATTTTGTATTCATATCTCTAATCCTTCTCAAACTCGAGCTAGCAACATAAAAGGCTTCCTTTACTTGTAGAACCAAATAGGATATTTTGAATACAATAACAAAAAGTGAAAGGAACATCTTTATGCTTATACTTCTGATTTATATGATGATTGGTGTAGTGTATTCAGTATATAAAGTCAATGAGTTAAAGCGTTATGAGGTCGTCCTAACTAGTTTATTTTGGCCTTTCGATTTGTTATTAAAATACATCAAGCTAGTAGATAAAGTAAAAAAACAAAATAGAAGAATATAAGTCCTCTGGTGAGGACTTTTTATTTTGTCTTTAAAGGGGTAGGGAGAGAAATCCGAGAGTTGAAATAAAAATCGTTGTATCTTAAAAAAAGACGTAAAAACACGTCTAGCTATAGCAGAATCGAATATAAAAGATATAACAGTAGATTTGTCCCTTATCCAAAATAATTCAGCTTAATGATCGAATTATTAGTGAGGTATACATTTTTTATACCTATATTTATCAGTTGACAAGGAGGGTTTTTAAATTGGACAAACCGAGTATGACACGTTTTATCTTATTAATCGTAGCTGTTTTGAATTCCGTTTTAAATATGTTAGGCTATCAAACAATCCCCGAGGAATTAATCAATGATTTAATTGCTGTTGGATCTGGCTTTTATTTTCTGTATGCAGGTTGGAAAAATAATTACCTTTCTAAGAAAGGCTTAAAACAGAAGGAAGTTTTAAAAGCAAATAAATTAAAGTAAGGCTACCTAATAATAAGCAGTTCTCTTTTGGAGTAAACGCATATATAAAAATATGTATAAAAGTAGCGCATTTTGCATAAGAAATCGCACTACGCTGGATTTTCATACAGTCAATTGCAAAACCGTTGTTTCATCTTATAAGCCTGAAGAATTGGCAAAAATGCTTCTTGATGTGAATTATAATTTAACAGATGCTTTTATTCAATTGATAAGGAGAAGGCTTTCCACTCATGAAAGACCTTTGGTTGCAGCTAGAGGAGACGGAAACAGCTATATTTACGTAGAAATATGCTTTGCAATTGTTTTCTTTGAACCAAGCACCCGTTACCTTATTACCGATTCCAAAACTTATTTTTAATAGAATAAGGGTTACAATCGGTATTTATATATGTTTTCCCCTATACGGGTACCTCAAAAGAGATCGGTTTAACATAATAAGGTGTCTTTTTATTTATGCGGAAAGGACGTTGTTTACATAATAATATTATGTAAACAAAATAACCGAAAAAATATAAAAGTTAAATTTCATAAAGAAACTATTATATGACCGAGTTTTTCTCTAGATCAAAAGCTAAAAATTAGGGAAATAAAAGACAAGAATCGAAATGCAAAATGTTTACAATTAGATTAAAAAGGGAACAATAATCTGGTGTTCATGTAGTTCACGTGATAAGATGATGATCGTAGAATCTATCTGGTTGTGAAAGAGTGATTGTTATTGGAGAAAAGGAAACTCGTCGTCATCATTGGTCCAACAGCAGTTGGAAAAACAAAATTAAGTATTGATTTAGCCCATTGCTTAAACGCGGAAATTATTAGCGGTGATTCAATGCAAATTTATAAGGGGATGGACATCGGGACAGCGAAAATAAATGAGGATGAAATGAATGGTATACGTCATCATTTAATTGATATTAAAAATCCTGATGAAGATTATTCAGTAGCTGAATTTCAGTCAACTGTTAGACCTTTAATTGAAAAAATTACGAATCAAGGGAAAACTCCGATGATTGTTGGAGGTACAGGCTTATACATACAATCTGTTTTATATGATTATCAGTTTACAGAAAACCCATCAGATCCTGAATTTAGGTCTAGTCTTGAAATGGGGCTTAAGGAAATGGGCGAACAAGCTATTCATCAATTACTTGAAAAAGTCGATCCTGAAGCAGCAAGTAAAATTCATTCGAACAATAGTAGAAGAGTTATTCGTGCACTTGAGATCTACCATTGTACTAACAAAACGATGTCTGAATACATTAGTAGTCAGGAACAGGAACTTCTATATGATGTAGCATTAATTGGATTAACAATGGATCGAGAGGTGTTGTATGACCGCATCAATCAACGAGTCGATCTTATGGTTAACCAAGGATTAATTGAAGAGGTTAAGCAGCTTTATGATAAAGGGATTCGCAATACCCAAGCGATCCAAGCAATTGGTTATAAAGAGTTATATGACTATTTTGATGAGAAAATAACATATGATGACGCGATAAATATGTTAAAGAGGAATTCAAGAAGATATGCAAAACGTCAGTTGACATGGTTTCGAAATAAGATGGATGTCAATTGGTTTGACATGACCCCGCCTATAAAGCATGATGAAATGGTTGATGAAATTTTTACATATATAGCAGGAAAGCTTCAATTTAAATCGAATTAAAAAGGTATAGAGAAAAGAGGAGGACGAAACATGAAACAATCGATTAACATTCAAGACCAATTTCTTAACCAGCTCCGTAAGGACGGTGCATTTGTTACAGTATTTTTACTAAATGGCTTTCAATTAAGAGGTCTAATAAAGGGCTTTGATAACTTCACAGTTCTTTTAGAATCAGAAGGTAAACAACAACTTATTTATAAACATGCTATTTCAACTTTTTCACCACAAAAAAACATACAATTAGAACTTGAATAAGAAAAAATGAACGGAGCTGATGGTTTAACTACCATCAGCTCCGTTTATTTTTCCTCGGTTACATCTTCTCCTAAAAAAATCCCTACGATGGTGGTAAATTTTTAATAAATGAATATAAATAAAAGAATGAATATTTCTTGGGAAAGCGCAAAAACCAACAACTTTCTTGCGAATTCGTCATATGTTTGTAAAAGTATGTAGAAACAATATACATCTTCATTTTAGGCTTTTGTCACGAATGTAAAAAAGCCCACGTATAATGAGTAATAGATTGTGAGGTGAACCATCTTTGGAACGAGATCAAGCAGTCACATATAAGACAAATGGTCAGATTAATATCATCTTAAATAATCAAACAAAGGATAAAATCGATGAAAAAGTAAGCTCGTCTTCTTACGACTTAAAAATTCCAAAAGTAGAGAGTAAGCACATTATTCTTAAAGAAATTGAGGA
This sequence comes from Bacillota bacterium, assembly GCA_051750265.1. Taxonomy (GTDB): domain Bacteria; phylum Bacillota; class Bacilli; order Bacillales; family Bacillaceae; genus Metabacillus. Next base: position 670,915 of record JBNJJO010000001.1, read on the forward strand.
CGAAATGAGTGCACTAGTTGGAATGAATGAAATGAAACAAATGATAAAAGAAATATATGCTTGGATCTTTATTAATAAAAAGCGAGAGGAACAAGGTTTAAAGGCAGGTAAACAAGCTCTCCATATGATGTTTAAAGGTAATCCAGGAACAGGAAAGACAACAGTAGCTAGATTAGTTGGAAAATTGTTTTTTCAAATGAATGTGCTCTCAAAAGGTCACCTCATTGAAGCCGAAAGAGCAGATCTTGTAGGAGAATATATTGGCCACACTGCTCAAAAAACCCGAGAGTTAATTAAAAAAGCACTTGGGGGGATATTGTTTATTGATGAAGCCTATTCACTTGCAAGGGGTGGAGAAAAGGATTTTGGAAAAGAAGCAATAGATACTTTGGTAAAGCATATGGAGGATAAACAACACGATTTTGTTTTGATCCTCGCTGGTTATCCACGAGAAATGGATAATTTTTTATCTCTTAACCCTGGATTATTGTCAAGATTTCCAATGGTTGTTAATTTTCCCGATTATTCTGTAGAAGATCTTATGGAAATATCATACAGAATGATGTCTGAGCGTGAATATCGGTTTAATGATGATGCAACACTAAAGCTTAGGGAACATTTATTGTACGTAAAAACGGTGACACATCCAGCAAAATTTAGTAATGGCCGTTATGTACGAAATATCATAGAAAAATCGATTCGTTCGCAAGCAATGCGATTATTACTTACAGATAAATATAACCGTGAAGATCTTTTAACAATTAAAAGCCAAGATTTAGTTATATCAGATGAAAAGGCTGTTTAAAAAAGGGAACTGACTCATCGTTTTGAGTCAGTTTTCTTTGGTGTTTAGGAAATTATTAAATTCTAGAACTGTGGCTAAGCGCTCACCACCCAGTAAAGCGCCTAGAGTGGTGTGAATGAATGTTGGAAAGTATGTTGTATTTGTCCAATGGTCGATATCATTACATTTTCGGCTGAAATTAGTTTGATTCCGGACATTATAGTAAGAAAATTAGATAATAAAATGAGCTAACCCGATAATAAAACGTAATTTGCAGACAATATGTATTTTTCTATTTAGAAGAATGCATGATTCTCGATGCCGAATGTGATCTGCTTTTAAATAGTTAGGGAGAAGTTTTTTAACCTAGTTTTCGTATCCAGCCCCAGCGCCTATCCTATCTATAATCGAGCCGCTCCATCATTGAAGGAAAAGATCACCTTCTTTTATGGAGCGGCTTATGCCTGTTGGACAAGGCGCTTTCGCTTTTCTACTATGAAAAAAGTTCTATTTTATGGTTTCTACTCATTCGCCGTTCTTTTTTTCACGCAATCATCATACATGATATATCAGATTCAATTTTCTGGAGGTTATGATGAAAGCAAAAATTATCATTCTATTTATTCTACTTAGTACACTTCTTATTCTCACGATTTATTTAACTGTGCCATTGGAAAAATTAGAAACGAAACAACCTAGAAATGAAGAAGAAACAATAGAGTCATATAAAACCCTTACTTATATAATTACTAAAGTTAGTGGGAATGACTATTATGGTCAATCAATAGATGGAAAAACCAAAATTTATTTTAGTAGTGAAAATGTAAAATATCCTATTACAGATACAATTAATGTGGATGATAAAATCCTTGCTTATGTTGAACCTGAAAATCATGTAGATGGACTTGTGAAAATAGAGAAAATGGATTAATAGAAATGAAAAATAAGATTTAACAGTAAGAGCTAAAAGCTTAATGATAAAGTTAGACAATTTTATTTCAATTTATTCTAGTTTTTTGTTGTAATGATAACAAACAAGAGGCTGACAATTTGTCAGCCTCTTTCGATCGTCTTATTTTTCATAAGGTGGATATCTTCGGTCAGGAACAATTTCTTGTGTAGTTTGAGTATCAGAAGAGTGGACCAACTGATTTGGATTATTTGGGGGATTTTGTGTTTGATTCACTGCTTGATCAGTTAATCGATTGAGTTCATTTAAAACATAAGGGGAATCAGTTGATAAATCGGGTTGAGTTGTAGGTGCAATTTCAGTTGATGATGGAGGTGTTTTGGCATTGAAAAATCCCTTACCGTTTTCAGGATTTGAAATGACCCCTAATATCACCAATATACCTAATATTGCGGTAACATATGTGTCCCACTGCGTTAAATAAATTTGTAACCCTAAGTCCTTAAAGACCAAATATAGAACAGATGCTATTGACACCCATAATCCGTAATTTTTCCATTTCAAGAATTAATCACACCCTTCCATAGGATCATATAGTATATCGTATTCGTTGCTTATTAAACCGTGAGACTATAGAATAGATATTCTTTATAACTTTATAAATACTTCATGTGTTATGATCAGGGCCATTTACTTGCCAAATTATCTGAAGTTCTACAAAAACATGAATAAAAAATCACCTTGTGAAATGTATAAATAACCAAAGGTAGCTTTTTTGTAAATAAAGGAAATCTCTTGGTTTACCTTGCGAAAATGCTGGTATTTGGCCACGTATAAACAGTGTTCAATAGGACGAGTTATTACTATTTATAGATTATTATGAATAAATATGTAGAGTGATGCACAAACAGCATTAAACTTATAATATTCGATCGAAAAAAGCTATAAAAATCAAATTGGAAACGCTTTCAATATAGTGGTGGCGATGATAAAATACGGAGTATAGAAGGAGTGATCAGGATGAGTGATAACAAATTATTTTTAGAAGAGCTTAAATATCTTGTTGAAAATGAATTGTCACTTAACGAATATGTAATCGAACAATTACAGGAAAGATTTAATAAAAGCCCGTTTTTAATTGTTCAGCTTTATCAAATACTAGCAAAAAATCAAACTCTATTACCATTTTTTAATGATATAGAGGCAACAATATATGATTATATAGTTAATGAAGAAATGTTACATGAAAAAACATACTACGGAGCAACATTGTTTGTTGCTGATATGTTTGATACAACTCAAACATATATTAAATGTAAATTAAACAAATCAAGACAGACACTTAAAAAAATCAGCTAATGTTTTACAAAGTAATTTTCAATGATAAGTTAATAGGTCTCAGGCCTAATTACATCCATAAAAAAAGAGAAACTTGACACAGGATTGTGTTTGTTTCTCTTTTTTCATTAATGAGCGAATTTACACTACTTTGACAAGGTTTGCACTTTGGATGAATGTTGTAGACCTCGATTAGGTAATCTCCATTTTAATGTATAGGAGAGTACACGGAGCACGACGATCCCAACGAATAAAACGTATAGTTCAATAGGTTGTTGTACAACTTTAAAACCAATCAGTAATCCCGCAATGATTGCCCAAAACGCATAAATCTCAGCTCGAAGTACTAATGGCTTACGACCTGCGAGCAAATCCCTGACAATCCCTCCTCCACTTCCTGTTAGTACAGCCGCAACAACAACTGCACTTGTTGGATGGCCCATCTTAACAGCATAAAGTGCTCCTTGAATGGCAAAAGCAGAAAGACCGATAGCATCGGTAAAGTTGCCCCATTTATCCCAATGCTTTAATAGCTTATTTGGAAAAAGAAAAACCGTTGTCATCGAAAAAAGTGCAATTTGGAACAGTAACCCTTGCTCCCATAAAGCAGTAACTGGCACACCTATTAACAGGTTTCGAATGGCCCCACCACCAAATGCTGTGACAATACCTAATATATAAACACCTAAAATATCATATTCTTCTTCCATAGCAACAATTGCCCCACTAATTGCAAAAGCAATAGTACCAATTATACTCAAAACTTCCCACGTCATATCAATGAATCCCCCATGTCCGTTCCATCTTATAGTCGAATTTGATTTTAAAGCCCACTTTTGAAAAGGTCAATGTTTTTTTGAGGACTAATCTCATTTGTTATCGAAGTACGATGGCTTGCAGAATTCTTTTCGTAATTAATAAAGTAGAAACATGAGTGATTATCAATAACGATACATCTTAACAAGAAATACCTTCAAATAGGATTTGTGTATAGATTAACATATTGCATTCTGTCTATACTAAAGAAATAATTAGAGAAATATCCAAATGTTTGATATGATTAGATTGCTAAAATAGGGAAAGGGAAGGGTTTTTTATTGAATAACACAATAGATGTATTAAAAGAAAAAGTCATTTTAGTTGGTTGTCAGCTTCAAACGATGCTGGATGATCATTTTGAATATTCTATGGAAGAGCTTGCTTCACTAACAAAAACAGCAAATGGTGAAGTACTTATAAATATCGTTCAAAAAAGAGATAGGCCACACCCTGCTACATATATAGGTAAAGGGAAAGTTGAAGAGTTAACGAATCTGGTTGAAGAGCTTGAACCAGATATTGTAATTTTTAATGGTGAGTTGTCACCAAGCCAATTGCGAAATTTATCGTCAACTCTAGATGTAAGAATAATTGATCGGACACAATTAATTTTAGATATATTTGCGCAACGTGCAAAGTCTAAGGAAGGTAAGCTACAGGTTGAATTAGCACAACTACAATACTTATTACCAAGACTAACGGGACAAGGTATTTCTTTATCACGGCAAGGTGGGGGAATTGGTACAAGAGGACCGGGTGAAACTCAACTTGAAACAGATAGACGACATATACGTAATAGAATACATGAAATTAAACAGCAGCTTGCAACAGTTGTTAGTCACAGAAATCGATATAGGGAGCGACGTAAAAAAAATCAAGCTTTCCAAATTGCGTTGGTTGGCTATACGAATGCTGGTAAATCGTCGATTTTTAATCGATTAACAACAGCGGGAAGTTTTGAAGAAGATTTATTGTTTGCAACACTTGATCCAATGACACGTAAGGTTTTAATGCCATCTACTTATCAAGCTCTTATAACAGATACAGTTGGATTTATTCAAGATCTTCCAACAACGCTTGTTGCGGCTTTTCGTTCAACACTAGAAGAAGTAAAAGAGGCAAATTTGATTTTACATGTAGTCGATAGCTCAAATGAGGATTATGCAAACCATGAGCAAACAGTATATAAGCTTCTCGAGCAGTTGGAAGTAACTGATATACCTATACTGACTGTTTATAATAAAAAAGATAAAACTCCTGCTTCTTTTGTTCCTTCACCGAATGAAGATTATATCCAAATTACTGCTTTTTCAAAAGAAGATTTAGACAAATTGATGAGTAATGCGGAAAAATTCGCCAAAGATGCAATGAATCATTATTTTGTAAAAGTACCAGCTGGAGAAGGAAGATTAATTTCTCAATTAAAAACAGAATCGTTAATTAACACCTTGATTTTTAATGAAAATGATGAAGTGTATGAGATTGAAGGTTTTGTCCTGCCATCACATTCAATTAATGGACAGCTAGAGAAGTATAATGAAGAGGGTAAGGATTATGTTTAATTATTTAAATCACGGTGCTACGCTCGCACCGCTAGTTCAAAAAGTAGAAGAAAAGATTCGAGCTGTACACGAAAAAATAGACAGACAAAGTGAGGCAAATCAATTCCGTGTCCTTCAAAGTTTTCAAAAGCATCGGGTAAGTGATTCCCACTTTATTCCTACTACTGGGTATGGCTATGATGATATAGGGAGAGATACATTAGAAAAAATTTATGCAAATGTCTTTGGAGGAGAAGCCGGTTTAGTTAGACCCCAAATCATTTCAGGTACCCATGCTATATCAATTGCATTATTCGGTGTTTTAAGACCTGGAGATGAACTCGTTTACATAACAGGAAGACCATATGATACACTAGAGGAAATAGTTGGGATCAGAGGAACTGGTATCGGCTCGTTAAAGGAGTTTCAGATTGACTATCAAACCGTTGATTTGAAAGAAAACGGAGCAGTTGATTTTGAAGCTGTTAAAAAAGCCATAACTTCAAAAACAAAAATGATCGGTATCCAACGTTCAAAAGGTTATGCAACACGTCCTTCTTTTACTGTAGCAGAGATACAAGAGATGATTACTTTTGTAAAAAAATTAAAAGAAGATATTGTTATTTTTGTAGATAATTGCTATGGTGAATTTGTAGAAGAACTTGAACCATGTCATGTGGGAGCAGATTTAATGGCTGGCTCACTTATTAAAAATCCAGGTGGAGGAATCGCTAAAACAGGTGGTTATATTGTTGGGAAACAATTACTTGTTGAAGCATGCTCATATCGAATGACATCACCTGGTATTGGAGCAGAAGCGGGAGCTTCCTTATACAGCTTACAAGAAATGTATCAGGGTTTCTTTTTAGCGCCACATGTTGTAGGACAAGCATTAAAAGGGGCTGTTTTCACCTCAGCCTTCCTAGAAGAAATTGGTTTGCAGACGAATCCTTCATGGAATAGTCCAAGAACAGATTTAATTCAATCGGTTCAATTTGATGATTCGAAGTTGATGGTAGCATTTTGTCAGGCTATTCAATATGCATCACCAATTAATTCACATGTAACACCGTATCCTAACTATATGCCTGGTTATGAAGATGATGTGATTATGGCCGCAGGTACGTTTATCCAAGGTGCGAGCATAGAATTATCCGCAGATGGACCTTTAAGAGCACCATATGTTGCATATGTTCAAGGTGGACTAACATATTCCCATGTGAAAATAGCGATATGTACTGCTGTCGATTCACTACTAGCTCAAGAACTAATCTCATTAAATAGTTAACTACTAATTACTTTTTAAAACTATGTTACAAGTCCTACCATATTATTGACACATAATATTACGTGGATTATAATGGAATTAGTTAAATAAAAGGAGCGAATACAATGAGTGATAATATTCGACGCTCAATGCCCCTATTTCCAATTGGAATTGTTATGCAGCTCACAGAACTCTCTGCAAGACAAATTCGATACTACGAAGAGAATGAATTAATTTTTCCAGCTAGAACTGAAACCAATAGAAGGATTTTCTCTTTTAATGATGTTGATAAGTTATTAGAGATTCGCACATTAATTGAACAAGGTGTTAATCTAGCAGGAATTAAACAAATTTTCTCCCGTAAAGAAATGACGCATAATGAAGGCCAACAAGAGCAACCTAAAACTGTAGAAAAGCCAGATCTTAGTGATGCAGAGCTGCGGAAGCTTTTGAAATCAGAACTAATGCAAGCCGGTCGTTTTAATAGGCCAACATTAAGACAAGGTGACATGACAAGATTTTTCCATTAAATATGAGTAATTCCAATTTATTATAAAAACTTTTTGCTGTAAGAGAGGAGATTTTCGATGTCTAAATATTCAAGAGAAGATATTCTAAGTCTAGTTAAAGAGAACAATGTTAAATACATCCGTTTACAATTTACGGATATTCTTGGAACAATTAAAAACGTTGAAATCCCAGTTAGCCAGCTTGATAAAGCATTGGACAACAAAATGATGTTTGATGGATCTTCAATTGAAGGGTTTGTACGTATTGAAGAATCTGATATGTATCTATACCCAGATCTAAATACTTTCGTAATCTTCCCTTGGACAGCTGAAAAAGGTCAAGTAGCTCGCTTTATTTGCGACATTTACAATCCAGATGGAACTCCATTTGCTGGAGACCCACGTAACAATTTACGTCGACTATTATCTGAAATGGAAGAACTTGGATTCACTGATTTCAACTTAGGACCTGAGCCAGAGTTCTTCTTGTTCAAGTTAGATGAAAAAGGCGAACCAACTTTAGAATTAAACGATGCTGGTGGATACTTTGATTTAGCACCTACAGATTTAGGTGAAAACTGCCGTCGTGATATCGTTTTAGAACTTGAAGAAATGGGCTTTGAAATTGAAGCATCTCACCATGAAGTAGCACCAGGTCAACATGAAATTGACTTCAAATATGCTAGCGCAATCAAAGCATGTGATTATATTCAAACATTTAAATTAGTTGTTAAAACAATTGCTCGTAAACATGGTTTACATGCTACATTCATGCCAAAACCTTTATTTGGTGTAAACGGATCTGGTATGCACTGTAACTTATCATTATTCCGTAATGGTGAAAATGCATTCTTGGATACTAACGGTGACCTTCAATTAAGTGAAACTGCTAGACAATTTATTGCAGGTATTATTAAACATGCACCAGCGTTTACTGCAGTAACAAATCCAACTGTTAACTCATACAAACGTTTAGTACCAGGCTATGAAGCACCATGTTATGTTGCTTGGTCTGCACAAAACAGAAGTCCGTTAATCCGTATTCCAGCATCTCGTGGCTTAAGCACACGTGTTGAAGTACGTAGCGTTGACCCTGCAGCTAATCCATACCTAGCAATGAGCGTCCTTTTAGCTGCTGGACTTGATGGAATAAAAAACAATTTAGAAGCACCAAAACCAATCGATCGCAACATCTATGTAATGTCTAAAGAAGAGCGTATTGAAAATGGTATCGTAGATCTACCAGCAACTCTTGCTCAAGCGTTAGATTTACTAAAAGCAGACAGCACAATGAAGCATGCTTTAGGTGAGCACTTATTCGAGCATTTCATTGAAGCAAAAGAGATCGAGTGGGATATGTTCCGTACACAAGTACACCCATGGGAAAGAGAACAATACATGTCAATGTATTAATAAGGTAACCCTTAACACAATTAGTGTTGAGGGTTTTTTTCTTTCCCGCAGAATATAGACGGTACTGGTATTATCTTTCTCATAGAATGTAAGCAGTCACCAAATATATATCATCAAGCAAAATAACGCAATCCACTTCATAAAAAAATAATGGTGGACATTCACCTATCTTGCTCTAATTTATATGCTAAATAGTAGGGCAAGAAGGAGGGTGTCTAGTACATGAAATTGTTATTAAAAAATTCTCAAACTAAAGAATCTGGCTTACTGAAATGGCAACTTGAGGTAGTAGAACACTTTAAAAATATGATGACGAATAGGGTTAGTCCATTTCCTTGTATTCCTGCTATTCAAGCTTATTCATTTGGGCATTTACGGTATGGATTTGTAGGTGATCCTAGACAATATAAGACATCTATCGAATTAGCTTCATTATTAAAAGAATTTTCAAAAAGTAGTAGAGAATACGGTTTTTATACTTCATTAATTATTTTCTTTTATACGTCAGAAGACTTAATGAAAAATGACCATGTTGGTGAATATGAAAAATTATTTTGGAAACAGCTTAGTAATTTACATGATTTAGATGATAAAGATTGGCCACAAGATATTCCAGAGGATCCAGAAGATAATAAATGGGAGTTTAGTTTTCATGGTGAAAAATACTTTATGTTTTGTGCTACACCATCTCATTCACAAAGGAGAAGTAGGTACTTTCCGTGTATGATGATGGCTATAACCCCGAGATGGGTTCTTCAAAGGTTCAATACGAATGAGAAAGTTTCAGGAAAAATAAAACAGAGAATTCGAAACAGACTAGAGAATTATGACACTACGGAAATTCATCATTCATTGAAAAGTTATGGTCATAATGACAATTATGAATGGAAGCAATATTTTCTTCACGACGATGAATACGAATTGCCTAAATGTCCTTTTTTAAGAATGATGAAATAAAAATAAAGATATATTAAAATCCGAACTTAGTTTCGGGTTCTATATACATAGTGTTTTTAGCTAGGAGAGACAGAAAAAAGCTTGCCAATTGGCAAGCTTTTTTAATGGATTGTCCGATAAACCCCAATTACTTTTCCTAAAATACTAACATTACGTAAAATAATTGGCTCCATAGTAGAGTTTTCTGGCTGTAAGCGAATATAATCCTTCTCCTTAAAGAATCGTTTACAAGTTGCTTCATCTTCTTCTGTCATTGCAACAACGATATCTCCATTATTTGCAGTTTGTTGCTGTCTTACAATAACCATATCTCCATCCAGGATACCAGCTTCTATCATACTTTCACCCATAATTTCTAGCATAAAGACATGTTCATCGTCTGTTATGTACCGATCAGAAAGAGGAAAATATTCTTCAACATTTTCTATTGCAGTAATAGGTAGACCAGCCGTTACCTTACCTATTACAGGTACATTTATAACATTGCTTTTAGGGATATGAAGTGAATCCTCCTCCTCCAAGATTTCAATGGCTCTTGGCTTTGTTGGATCTCGACGAATCAACCCCTTTGATTCTAATCTTGCTAAGTGACCATGGACAGTAGAGCTTGAAGCTAGACCAACTGCCTCACCAATTTCACGTACGGAAGGTGGATAGCCTTTCTTTTGAACCTCATCTTTTATAAAACGTAATATATCTTGTTGTCTTTTTGATAGTTTCGTCATCCTTTGTGACACCTCGGATTCCTGTAATATGTGTTTATTATAGCATCATTTACCTTTTAGTACAAACATAAGTTCGAAAAAAACCATTGACTAGAACGATTGTTCGTATTATACTAAACTTATAGATACGAACAAATATTCCTATGAGGTGGTAGTATTGAATAAAGAAACAATGTTTTACATCCTATCCTTTTTTGTTGTGTTAATAGCTATAACAGGGGCTATTTCATATACTGGTAAAAATGAAAATCTAGAAAACTTTCATCAAGTGAAAATTGAAGAAGGCGATAGCTTATGGAGTATTGCAGAAAAATTCAATGCAAATACCCAAATATCTAAACAAGAATTTGTAAAATGGGTACAAGATAAAAATAATATTCACTCAGGTGTTATTAAGCCAGGTGATTTAGTATTTGTACCAGTAGAGAAAGAACAATTATATCAAATTGAACAGGTTGCAAGTAAATAATAAATTTTTAAATGTTGCTTTCTTGTTCTATATAATAGAGGGAAGTTGATTAGACAGCTAGGGAGATTGAATATATGAAGGCAATTATATACTGCAGAGTTAGTACAGATAAAGAGACGCAGGACTCCTCAATCGAAAGGCAAAGAGAAGAATTAGAAAGGCTTGCTGCTATACATAATATTGATGTGGTTAGGATCATTGAAGAACGACAAAGTGGATATGACGTTGATCGAGATGGGATGGTTGAAGTACTGGCTTTGATTAAAGATAAACAGGCTAGCATGCTTCTCATTCAGGATGATACTCGTTTAGGACGCGGACATGCTAAAATAGCTCTGTTACATGAAATAAGGAAATTAGATGCAAAGGTATTTACACTAAATGAGCAAGGAGAACCTGAATTATCTGAAAGTGATATGATGGTATTAAACATTCTTGCAGCGGTTGAGGAATTTCAACGAAAACTCGTAAACTATAAAATCAAAAGAGGTATGAATAGAGCAATTGAAAATGGATACAGACCACAGGATAACTTATCTAATATAGATAAAGGTGGCGGGCGAGGTAAAATTGATGTTCCGATCGAGGATATACTTAAGCTTCGCAGTAAAAAGCTTACTTTTCATGAAATCGCTGCTACTCTTAGAGGTGTAGGCTATGATGTTAGTAAAGCGACTGTTCATAGAAGGTATAAAGAATATGTTGAAAGTAAAAAGATAGACAATCATGATAGTAATTAAATATGTTTCATAAATTTAACTTACTCAGGCGATTCATCTCCCTCTATAATCTACAGATTTAGTGGGAGATGAATCGCTTTTTTGTATTTTAGGTGGAAAATTATATCAAAGGTATTGGAATTTGGTATTATATTATCAGAAACATATGTTTGTAGTTGGTAACGATAATATTAAATTATAAATTCGAAATTTATCCAAGCGAAGAGAAAAGTGAAATATTGAAGAAATGGATTAACATTTGTCGTCAAACGTATAGTTCTGTTCTTTTGGATTAACAAAATTATTATAAAAAGCACAAAAAAGGTTTAAAACGTACAGAGTTACAAAAAATTCAAACACAGATAAATAGAATTACCCTTTTCTGAAAGAAGTTCCATCACAACCTTTACAAGAGGTCTTTTTCGTTTGGAAAAAGCCTTCGAAAAGTTTTTTCGTGGAGAAGTGAAATTATCCTAAATTGGAGAAATAAAAGACTATAACTCTATTACTTTTACTCAATTTGGGATGGCAAGAAACAGTTAATAACAAAAAAACTGGCAAAGCAAAACGCCAGTTAATTCGTCGTGCAGCTTCATTCGGCAAAGGTGGGAAACTTCAGATTTCTAGATTAGGATTAATTGATATAGACTTTCATCGAAAAATATGGTCAAAAACCGACATTTGGCAAAGTCTATTCATGGTGCTGATTGGGGTATATTTCGTTCTTTCTAAATTTACAAATATAAAAGAAGTGGTGGCATATTAGTAAAAGTGAAACACATGATAAAAGTCAAAACAGTTCAAGCTGCGGTAATGTTGTAAAAAAAACTCTTTCCGTTCGAACTCATATTCCAAATTGATCTCATGCAGGCTACTTAAATCTATTTCAAATAAACTGTATGTAGGTCGAGGTCCCGCCCGAACAGTATAAACTAAGCCTGTGGAGACTATATAAGACCAAGTTCATATGGACATGGCAATAGTCTTTGAAGCAGGAAAATCTTTTTTAAGAAGCTCCACCTATACTCTCTGGTTTAGGTGGAGAGGTTCACTTCAACATGTAATAGCAAATTGTAAGTGCTTTGGAGTTGTCATTCGTGCCTCGTTTTAGTAATATGACATGTATGTTGATTTCGATTTTTGGTTGTTGACAGGAATCAAGCTAGTTGAGGATTAAAACCTAGCAAAAGGCTCTATTTTATCTATTATTAGTATAAAAATATAAAGCTGGTCGACTGACATGAATAGCTGAGAGGGGAATGAAATCATTATGTTACCAAAAAACAAAATCAATCGTATAAATGAATTATCAAAAAAATCAAAATCAGAAGGCTTAACTTTAAGGGAACAAAAAGAACAACAATCATTACGCCAACAATATTTACAAGCTTTTCGATCTTCAATGAAAAATACATTAAAAGGTGTAACAGTTGTAGATCCAAACGGAAATGATGTTACACCTCAAAAATTAAAAGATGAAAAAAAGAAAAATCTCCATTAATAAAAGGAATAGATCTTTATGATTTATTCTTTTTTTTATGTGCATACTACAATTGGTGTTTCATTTTTACTTCATCACTGAAGGAACATAAAGAGTTAATAGTAGGAAGGAAGGAAAATATGTCACATACTATAGAGTCATTATCATTAGCAACCATACGTACGCTATCAATTGATGCTATTGAAAAAGCTAATTCTGGACACCCTGGGATGCCGATGGGGGCTGCGCCTATGGCATATACGCTATGGACGAAATATATGAATATTAATCCAGAAAATCCAAAATGGTTTAATCGAGATCGTTTTGTGTTATCGGCTGGACATGGTTCAATGCTTTTATACAGTTTACTCCATTTATCAGGTTTTGATGTAACGATGAATGATCTAAAATCATTTAGACAATGGGGAAGCAAAACGCCAGGTCATCCTGAATATGGACATACACCAGGTATTGATGCAACAACAGGCCCTCTGGGCCAAGGTATTGCGATGGCGGTAGGTATGGCAATGGCTGAGCGCCATTTAGCAGAAACCTATAATCAGTCATCATACAATATTGTCGATCATTTTACGTACGCTATATGTGGTGACGGTGACTTGATGGAAGGTATTTCATCTGAGTCTGCATCACTAGCAGGACATTTAAAGTTAGGAAAACTTATTGTCATGTATGATTCAAACGATATTTCATTGGATGGTGATCTACATAAATCATTTTCTGAGGATATACAGAAGCGATTTATTTCAAAACATTGGCAATACATACGAGTTGAAGATGGAAATGATTTAGCTGAAATTTCTAAGGCAATAGAAGAAGCTAAGAATGATGAAGAACATCCAACGTTAATTGAAGTAAGAACAACTATTGGTTATGGTTCGCCTAATAAATCTGGAAAATCTGCTGTTCATGGTGCTCCTTTAGGTACTGAAGAAATAAAATTAACAAAAGAAACGTATGCATGGACTTTTGAAGAGGATTTCCATGTACCAGCTGAAGTGTACGAACATTTTAATGAAAAGATTAAACAATCTGGCCAAAAGAAAGAAAGTGAGTGGAACGAATTATTAACAGCATACCATCAAGAATTTCCGGAATTAGCTAAGCAATTAAGGTATGCGATTAGTGGAGAACTCCCAGAAGGTTGGGATAAAGATATTCCTGTGTATGAGGAAGGAACAAGTCTAGCTTCTCGTGCTTCATCAGGTGAAGTATTAAATGCAATAGCAAAAAATCTACCATCCTTCTTTGGCGGATCAGCAGATTTAGCAGGTTCAAACAAAACAATGATAAAAGATGGTGGGGATTTTTCTAGTGCAAATTATGGAGGTCGTAACATATGGTTTGGCGTACGTGAATTTGCGATGGGTGCAGCGTTAAATGGGATGATGTTACACGGAGGCTTACATGCTTTTGCTGGAACATTCTTTGTTTTCTCTGATTACTTAAGACCAGCCATTCGGCTAGCTGCTCTAATGAAACTACCTGTAACATATGTTTTTACACATGACAGTATAGCAGTTGGGGAAGATGGTCCAACACATGAGCCAGTTGAACAACTTTCATCACTTAGGGCTATGCCAAACCTATCTGTTATTCGTCCTGCAGATGCAAACGAAACTGCAGCAGCTTGGAAAATAGCAATCGAGTCAACTTCAACTCCAACTGTTTTAGTTTTAACAAGACAAAATTTAAAAACAATGAAAAATACGGAACGTATTGGATACGAAGGTGTTCAAAAAGGAGCATATGTCATCTCACCGGCTACGAAAGAAATAGCAGATGTCCTTCTCTTAGCTTCTGGTTCTGAGGTGGGATTGGCTGTTGATGCGAAGCAAGCGTTAGTAAAAGAGGGAATTGATATTTCTGTAATAAGTATGCCATCATGGGATCGTTTTGAAGCACAGTCAGTTGAATATAAAGATTCTGTACTGCCAAAAGAAGTTAAGAAGCGATTAGCGATTGAAATGGCTTCACCACTTGGCTGGGACCGTTATACAGGTGATGACGGAGAAATATTAGCAATAAACACTTTTGGGGCCTCTGCACCAGAGGAAAAGATATTAGCTGAATATGGCTTTACGGTTGAAAATGTAATTGCAAGAGTTAAAGCTCTACTCCACTAATTGTTGCGTGAAGCAGAGGGAGATTCTCTCTGCTTTTTGATCATTTTGAATTTTAAAAAATGAAAATGTTAAACTCTTCGACAAAAATAGTGGCTTCTTTCTCCGCCTTAAGACAATTATTGCTTTCTCTTTCTTTTATAATTAGAGGAATAGGATGATAGAGGAGGAGTGAAATGGTGAGACACTATTATATCTACTTAATAGAAGAGGAATTTGCTAGTCACTACTTTGGTCGTGAGTCTAAAATTTATCACCTGTTTCAAGACTTTCACTGGACTACAGTTTGCTCAAATCATGTAGCTACACTAGAAAGACAAATTAATTATATTACTAAGCCCATACCTACTTTATTTATACATCAGCTTCTTGATACACATTTGGCAAATCGCGTTGACTATCAAAAGGTTCATCATATACATAAATTAGAACTTAAAGCTAATCGTGGAAATGCCACGTTGATTGTAAAAGATCGTCACCTTGAACTTACCTCTGATGGAAGCTATGAGGCAGAAACTATTTTCTTCGAAGTGTTAAGGAAATTTGATCCTTGTTTTTTAGCAATGGATTTACAAGGAGAAAGATACGGTTGGTTAAATCCTATAAAAGAAAGAAATTTTGGTTAAAAATGAAGAAATAATAAAGCAAATGTTGTATAATACTGTAGGGTTTAGTACACTGTAAGATAGACAACACGAAGGAGGAAATATAATGGAATTATGGGTTGTTATTCTAGTAGGCATTCTAGCACTACTTGCTGGAGTTGCACTAGGATTTTTCATTGCGCGTAAATATATGATGACTTACCTTAAGAAAAATCCACCAATCAACGAACAAATGTTAAAAATGATGATGATGCAAATGGGTATGAAACCTTCGCAAAAGAAAATCAATCAAATGTTAAAAGCGATGAATGGCCAAATGGGCAAATAACGCTTGATATAATAAGGTTTTAAGCAAATTATACAATGAAATCGCCTTCTCTAAATATAGAGGTTGGTGAATCCTTCATTGTCATTTTTATCTTAATTTGCTTAATCTTTCTTATAACAAACTCAAAACCACTTTTTCTGTTGAAAAATTCAGCAGAAAAGGTGGTTTATTTATTGTTGTTAGAAGATGTAATGAAAAAGTATATCTATCATTGCCTAGCAAGACGAAAAAGAAGATAATTCATATTATTTATGGTGTGATAGGTGTAGATCATAAACAAAAGAGAACAACACGTGATATCTTAATAAAACTTACGGAGGATTCAAAGGTTCTGGGTATGAAAAAGGACGAGGAATTATGATTGGAGTTTAAGGATGGAGCAAAATTAGATGAGTTTTTGCAAAAGCAAATAATTAGCTATTAGTTATCAGAATCATTTACGATCTTACAAAGTTTACCTCCGATTGTACCAGCTAACATATCTAAAGTAACTATTGAAGAGTAAAAATAATCACTCTTTTTTTAGTCATAGAGAAGAGAGTGTAAGTATTTGTTTTATGATTTCTCAGGGGGATTGGGCACAAGGTTGTCGTAAAATAACCAAATGAGGATGTTTGGAACAACCTTGCACCCTTTAGTGTCTAGAAGTTAGTGAGAGATAAAGAAGGAAAATTAATACTTAACTCCTACGAATTTTAGCTTACGATCTTCCCCAACAACTTTCATTAATTGCTTTACTTCGGCAACAGCTTCCAGAATACTATTTGCATTAATTACAAGTTCTTCAGAGTCAATAGAAAAGACAAATCGTTTCATTGAATACACTCCTTTGTATAATATTGTGACTTCATAATAGGTTAGAAACACAATTTATTCCATTTAAATGTTAGGTTTTCTCACGTTCTTATATTGTCGAGAACACAAAAGAGTGTAACAAAATATTCATAAAATGTTCAAATGTTAAGTCAGGCACATAGTCAGATGACAATCAATGGTCTAAGGAGGATGTGGATTCTCTGCTATGTGCCTTTAGATCAGTATATACAATTAATGGAAAAAATATTAACGATATATGGATTTAGATCTAAATAATTCATACGGACAGACCAAAAGTAAGACGGTGATTATTTTCCATTATCCTCCTACTTTATCTGTGAGTCCTCTAAATAAAAAGTCAATTTTATCTTGAAATTAGAGAAAGATAAAAATACAAATAAATTCATCATAAATACATTGACTAATAATTAGTCAAAGGGGTGATATAATGCATGCGTTTTGTACAGTATACAACGTTCAGAACACACAGTTAGCTAACTTCTTAGGTTGTCCGCTACTACAAATTAATGATTGGAAGAAAGGGAGGTGACCAATTCTAAAGCACCATTTAGAAAACATACGTGATCTGTTCAGTGTTCCTGAAGAAAAGTCTTACTTATTAGAAAGAACTTCTTTAAGTAGAATCGATCAATCAGAAATACAAATCTTGGTTAATAAGGCGAAATTGATAAATTTTGCAATTAAGAAGAAGATTGAAATAATGATTAGTGTCCATGAAAGAGAAATAGAAATGTTTAGAACTATTAATGAATCTCGGGGCTGTTTTTTATTTTTGTGTTTTTGAATGTGAAAACGAGAAAAGCACCCTGCATAGAGTGCCTTCCTTATTAGCCTATTTACTGAACAAGCTTCTTACGCCATCATAAATCATTACGAGTGAGAAGACTACAACAGTTAAAATGCCAACCACTGTAGCAACTGGTGAAACGCTTTCTAAAAATGTACCATCAAAAGGAACTTTAATAAGTGCAAAACCAGCTAAGATCGTAGCAAGGAATAAGAAAATCCGATTATCCATGGTTCTCCCTCCTTCCTATGAGGTTAATAAATTATATGTCTTATTTGCTTCAAATATGTCAATTATGTAAAGTTGAGCATCCTTTCGATGCTTTTTTATTTTGTTTAAATTTAGACGAATGGGAGATGAGAAGAATGTACGACTTTGACAAAACAGTGGAAATAGCTAGGAATTTAGAAAAGTAATTGGAGAAATACGTGGAATCCTGGTACAGATATTGTAGAAAAAGATGTTGATACAACCATAACTGATTCATCAACGGCATTAACTAAATCAACAACAGCTGAAACAAATTCTACAGAGGCTAAAATACTGCAAATAGTGTACAAGATCAATTGAATCAAGTAGTAATAGAAAGATTCAAGTGTTGAAGCAGCACAAGCGAGAGTAAAAGCAGACGGTACAACCTTCACTACATTACGAGATAGAATGAATGACGCTGATGAACAATTAGCTGAAAAAGCGTCACTTGAAGAGTTAGACCCTATGAAAAAGTTATCTAATGGATATAAGAAAGACAGAATTAAGTTTTACTCCATTACGTGCCAAAAAAAAATTGAATCCATTAATGATAAAGATGAACGATTCACAGTAGTTAGATTCTCTTTAAGGCATGGAATGAATTCTATAAATTTAATAAGAAACGAATGTGTATTTAAACAATCATTTGGAAATCACATTGAAATAGAAAGAAATCTCGATAAGTACGGATTCGAGGATTATATTTGTGAATATAGAGTTGTAGAATACCACCTTTAAATATGGACAAATAGAAGAATATAAGGTATATTTTTCTTAACAGAAAAAGTGGGCGGAAAAGTTAAAGAAACTCTTATATATCAAGCATTTGATGCAAATGGGTATGAAACCTTCGCAAAACAAACTCAATTAAATGTTAAAAGCGATGAATGGCAATATGAAATAAAGTCCCGTTATTCGTATATAGTGCCGACATTTTTACGATAAATGTTCAAAGATAGATAATATTTTTTAGCACACATCTTAAAAAAACATGGACTATCCATGAAAAAACAATAGCACGCTACCATACGTACTATTGTTTTTTCATGGATTTAGTTTTAGTGTTACTAATGTGTATGATTAACCTTTACTAAACAACTTGATAGGGTTAATTAAGTATAATTATTAAGAATAGTATACACTCTTTTTTTGTGTAAGATCATCTTTAATATATTGATTTAATAATATGTCTAACTCTTGGCTATATTTTATAGAAATTGTTGAATTAAGCCCGTTTTTTAGGACAATCTCAATTAGCTCGGCTCGTTTCTTTTCAATTATTTTAAGCATTTCTTGTTTAGACACGAGAACTTGTCCTTTCTATTAGATGTTTATAGTTCTTTGCTATTTTATCTTACTTGATAAATTATACCCTTTTTTTGGAATACCTTCAAAGGAATATACTAGAAACAGCATTGTATCTATTATAAATGCATAATATGTAGAAAGAAAAGAATAAATAGTAAGATGTTATTGAATTGACATAAAAATGTCACACTATAATACATATAAAGATAGGTCATATTTGCTAGAATAGAGAAGACATTCTCTATAGGAGGAGTAACATGGCAGATGTAAATATTTTTTTAGCATTCGGAGCGGGATTTTTATCGTTTATTTCTCCGTGCTGTTTACCACTATATCCGGCATTTTTATCTTATATAACAGGCGTTTCTGTCGGAGAATTAAAAACAGAAAACGCTTTACTACAAAAGAGAAGCTTACTGCATACGATATTCTTTTTAATAGGTTTTTCTTCCATATTTATTGCACTTGGATTCGGTACCTCGGTTGTTGGAGAAATCTTTCAAAATTATCAGGATCTTATTCGTCAAATTGGTGCGATATTAATTATCGTTTTTGGATTAATGATTGTTGGAGTATTTTCACCCGAATTTTTAATGAAAGAACGTCGGTTTGAATTTAAAAATCGTCCTGGTGGATACATAGGTTCATCATTAATTGGTATGGCGTTTGCAGCCGGTTGGACACCGTGTACTGGACCAATCCTTTCTGCAGTTATTTGGTTAGCAGCAACAAACCCTAGCTCAGCGATGATATATATGATAGCCTATATATTAGGTTTTGCCGTTCCTTTCCTTGTTTTATCTTTCTTCATAGGTAAACTTGGTTGGATAAAAAAGCACAATTTGAAGATAATGAAATTTGGTGGCTATCTTATGATTGGAATGGGAATTTTACTATTCTTTGACTTAATGACATCTATAATTATTTTCTTAACACAAATTTTTGGAGGTTTCACAGGATTTTAGTCCTTAAAGAATTGATGAGAAATAACTTTTTTAGCCATTTTTTACTATATTCTGTGAATTTTTTTGCTATAATGAAGGTATGAGTGATAGATATTGCTTTTGTTGCAAGGCTAGTGTCAGTAAGGGCCTCCATTAAGTCAACTAGCAATCGCCTTCACATAAGAAGTTTGAACTATCATCAGGCTTCCTTTATCATTTTTGAGGAGGAACTAGGTATGGCTAGAATATTAATTGTTGATGATGCCAAGTTTATGAGAATGACGTTATCAAATATATTAATAAAGGCGAACCATGAGGTCGTCGGAGAAGCAGAAAATGGAGTAGAAGCTGTAGATCTTTATGTAAAAGAAATGCCTGATTTAGTTACCATGGATATTACAATGCCAGAAAAAAATGGCATTGAGGCACTTAAAGAGATAAAGCAAAAGTTTTCTGATGCAAAAATTATTATGTGCTCAGCTATGGGCCAGCAAAAAATGGTCGTTGAAGCGATTGAATCAGGCGCTAAGGATTTTATTGTGAAGCCCTTTGATGAAAATCGCGTCATAGAAGCAATCAATCGTGTTCTAGGTTAATTGATAGAGCAAACCATTTAGGATTTTTCTTAAATGGTTTTTTGATGAGAAGAAAAGGAGTAGAAGCTACTAAAAAATTTAGACAAGTATGTTGACAAATTAGAATAGGGCTCTTCGCACGAGAGGAAGAGCTATATATATATTTTGTATACATGAAAAGTTCAAGTAGGTAATTTTGCTAATTTCGTTTATACTAAGACTAGTAGCTGTCGAGTAAAGGATTGATTTATTTGATCACAATTATATCTTCAATTATTGCAATAGTTATGGCATTGCTTGTTTTATTCATTCGTATAAAATCCGCAAAAAAGCCTGCTACTGCTAAAAAAATCATTTTGCCGCCAATTTTTATGAGCACAGGTGCACTTATGTTTATTCATCCGATGTTTCGAGTAACAGTAGCTGAATTTTTTGAGGCTTTATTAGTAGGTATGATCTTTTCAATTCTTTTAATCAAAACATCCAATTTTGAAATTAGAGAGAATAAAATATATCTTAAACGCTCAAAGGCATTTGCATTTATTTTAATTGGTTTATTAATCATTCGAATTATCATGAAATCGTATTTAAGTAATACCATTGATATTGGTGAATTGAGTGGCATGTTCTGGATTCTTGCGTTTGGGATGATTGTTCCATGGAGAATCGCGATGTTCCTTTCCTTTAGAAAGGTACAGGATAAACTAGAATCGTCCTCAAATATTCGAACAATATAATATAAAAAAAGAGGCTAACTCATTAGGGCTAAACAGTCCATCAACACCTAGTATATAGGGCTTTTCACTTAGTCAAAGCCATATAAATTCGGTTTGAGGGGTCTAACCCTTTGCTTTAGAGTTTGTCTCTTTTTTTAAAAAAGTGCTTTATAGGCTGAGTAGTCTATTTGTTTTTCATTCAATCTCTTCATCAAAAATTTATGATCTCGTTTCGGAGTGGCTAGGATATATCCCCGAATGACTAAATCTAATGTAATACTTGACGCATTTTCATTTAAGGCAAGTTGTCCTATCTTACCAGCTATCTTTGCTCGTGCAACATCACGAAAAAGCTCTGGAACTGGTTCAACAAGATCCTCCAATAAGTTTTTTTCTTCCTGCTTCCAAAGATGGATCGTTTTTTCAAGATAATAATCCTGCCAATCTAAATCTGATTTGCCATCTTCTTTTGGCAGTCTTTGAAGGAATTTTCGAAACATGAAAAAACCGCCGATCGCTATCATCGAAATTAGAAAAACAACCCAAAACATGATAAACCACAGAAACCAACCTTCTAACATATCTTTCACCTCTTACAATCGAACCATATTAACGGGCAGTTAGCCGCCGACTTCCGGTACCAAAAGTGTTAGAAGAGGGTGTTTAGCTGCCCGAAATTAATTGATCGATAAATTCACTAAAAATCATTGGGGATGAAAAGAAATCCTCAATGATTTTATCTCATTCTTATTATACACAAGCATGATAAAGATGAAAACTATTCTTGGTGTCCAAAAGCATGGTGTTCTTTTGCTAAGAGGAGCAAAGATTTCTTGACTGCTTCTACTTTTCTACGATCATAAGACGATGTCATTAAATCATTTAACTCAGCTTGAACATGAAACATATTATATTTATAGTAAATATCAAGGCGAATTGTCCCAACATCTGTTGGGAGATAAACAAATTCATATGTACGTAACATAGTAGCTCCTCCTAGAAATGCACCAATTAGTAATAAACGTAAGGAATAATCATTAATTAATGAATTCTTTTTACTGCTTGGGAAGTATTTTTACCTGTTCACGAAACCCCCACTTTGATAGCTTCTTAATTTTATGTCTTTAGTTAGTGAGAGTTTTAGCGTTAATACATTTGTAAAAAGGAAATCCTCCTCCAATAATAGCAGATAAAACCTAGATAAGCACTACAAGTTTGTGCGAAAATCGTTCAATTTCACCTAGAGAATATGGTGAAGACTACAGTAGCAAAAAATAAAAAAAGTGCCTGATTAAAAATCAGACACTGACCCTTCCGATCCGTACATGGTTAAGTGTCCCGCAACAAGCGAATGTTTCGGAAGGAGTATTATTAATTTATACAGTAACACAATGATTTATGCACGTAAAGTACCAATTTTTTGTAGTGTGTTATGGTTTTTAAAGGATCTATGGAATTTAATATTATTTATTGCATAAATTTAGGTTGTTGGTTCATTGTTGCATTTTTAGATGTTGTATAAGCATTTAACATTTGGTTCATATCCTGCTGCTGAAGTTGTGGAACCTGGTAGTAATGGTGCTTGTTTTGATATAAGAATATTTCATAGGCCATTTCAATAAAGTTAGGAACACTATCTCCAATTACCCGACGAAAAACAGGATTAGTTATCTCACATGCGGACATTCCTAATAAACCAGCCATTGATTTACATTGACCAAGCATGTACGCAGAAAGACCTTGTTCGCTTTGCTGGTCCACAGATTGGTTTGGCTTTTTTGGTTGTGATGGTTTTATGCCGTAAACAATATCATTGCTTTGTTGCATTTTATACGATTGAGTTGGATGTGATGGATCATTACCTGTTGAAAATGCTTCTACCATCACATTATATAAATCATTAACGAATGTGTATTGACGTTGAAGTATGTTTTTAAGTTCTTGATCTTTAATAAATTGATCATACATTTGGTATTGATCCAAAATATTGATCATTCCTGATAGTATTTCATGTGAATCGAACATTTCGTGTCCACCATGATTCATTTTAGGCTGTATGTTAGGTGATTGTTGAATCCCTTGCTGATTCATTTGGTTTTGCGTTTGATTCTGCATTGATTTTTCCCTCCATTTCTTTTTGTACATAACTATAATTCGCTTTAATTATTTAATTCATGTAGTAAAATTTTTAACCATTGAAAAATAATTAAGTTCATTAGATGTATAAAGGTATGTATTTAGTCGATATCGAATTAACTTTTTATAATGTTTTCTTATGAGAAAATAATGAATGGAAGTAATTTCTACTTTAAAGTGGGGGGAGACTATGATTGTTTACGAGGACAATGCATCATTTATAATGACTGAACAGCATGAGCATGCAATGCTATCAGAAGGTTTTGCACAACACTGGAAAGATACACTTTTTCATGGTGTAGATATGAGAGATTCGGTTTTATATGCAATTGCTCAACATGATCGTTCATGGATCGATGTTGACGAGTCACCTATATGGAACGACGAAACGAATAAGCCTTTTACCTTTATCGATTTTCCGATCTCAATGAAGCTACATTTTTATAGGATAGGAATTGATGAGATAGAAGAGCAAAACCCATATGCAGCTCTACTTTGTAGCATTCACTATACTAGATTTTTTAGTGGTATAACAGACGAAAATCGAATTTTCGAATATGTAAACAAAGAGCATTCAAGACAAAAGCGTCTTTTAAATGCTTTAAACCTAGTTGAAACTGATAATAATCTAGTATTTCATTATAACTTGCTTAAATTTTGTGATAACATATCCCTCTTTGTATGTATGCAGGAGGCGGGAGCAGTTTATGAATCTATGCATAATTGGTTTAAAAATGGCCTAGCTCAACCATTTTCGTTCTTCACAGAAAGAAACTTTAATGTTGTATGGAAAAGTGAGAAAGAAATAATCGTAAAACCGTTTCCTTTTTCAGGCGAATTTGAACTTTCTATTCATTTAAGAAAAGTTCCTAAAGTTCTAGTGAAGAAGCATGGGATTCTAGAAGCATTTCACAAGACACCAATACATAGTAGAACTGTCAAAATCACTGCAAAATAGGAAATGAATTTTCAAAAATATAACCGCTTTCAATTAATTAATGAGAACAAAGGATAT
The DNA here is from genome assembly GCA_051750265.1 of Bacillota bacterium. Lineage (GTDB taxonomy): Bacteria > Bacillota > Bacilli > Bacillales > Bacillaceae > Metabacillus. Next base: position 695,490 of record JBNJJO010000001.1, read on the forward strand.
TTTGGTATGCTTACACTGTTACTACTTATTATGGGAAAGGAAGTACATAAATGACCAACTTAATCGCTGTACAACTATACACTCTACAAGCAGAATGTGAAAAAGACTTTTATGGGACGTTAGAAAAAGTAGCTGAATTAGGTTTTAATGGTGTTGAATTAGCAGGATATTGGGGAAAAGAAGCAGAAGATTTAAAGGCAACACTTGATCGATTAGGCCTAACTGCAGTAAGCAGCCACGTGCCAATAGAAAAAATGGAAGATAATCTTGAAGCTGAATTAGAATATTTAAAAACGATCGACTGTAAAAATATCGTATGTCCATATTTACTAGAGGATAGACGTGGAGATTATCTACAGTTAGCAAAAATTTTAAACAAAGTTGGAGAAAGAAGTCAGCAGGAAGGAATCTTATTAAGCTATCATAATCATGATTTTGAACTTGAAAAAAGTGATGGTAAATCTTATCTTGACATTCTTTTTGCTGAAACAAATCCAGAGTATGTTAAAGCTGAATTGGATGTTTATTGGTTAACGCTAGCTGGTGAAGATCCACTACAATGGATGGAAAAATATACAGGTCGTATCCCATTAATTCACTTGAAAGATATGACAACAGATGATAAAAGAACCTTTGCCGAATTAGGAACAGGTGGAGTCAATATTGAGGGAGTTCTTAAAAAGAGTAAAGAAGCAAAAGTTCAATGGTTGGTTGTGGAACAAGATAAATGTAACCGTTCTCCTTTCGAAAGTATCGAAATTAGTATGAAGTATTTAAAAGAAACATTACCTAAAATTGGTAAGGGTCTGACCCCTCCAACAACAATATAAATGGCTTTAACTTAGTTTAAGCTATACATATTAGGTATGAGGGGTCTGACCCTTTGTTTTATATGTTACTATCTAGTTTCAATTCTTGCCCGTTATGTATTTTACGATATGCCGTTGGTGTAACTTTCTTTTGATCCCGAAAAACACGAGAAAAGGTTTGGAAAGACTGATATCCGCATTCTAATGCAATTTCTGTGACTGGAATAGTGGTAGATGTTAATAAACTACAAGCATGGCGAATCCGTACCTCATGTAAGAAATGTACGAAGTTAAGTCCAACATGTTCTTTAAATAATTCGCTTAAGTAGGGAACACTTACATGAAATTGTTTAGCTATTTTTGATAATGTTATATCCTCGTCATAGTGAAGATGGATATATTGAATAATATCCCATATGATGCCTTTTTTTGCTGTTCGATTATTTGTAATTGAAGTCGGGTGATCTTTCCGTCGATTTCTTTCAAATAAAACAAATACTTCTGCCATTTTCGCTTTTAAAATAATTTCCTTAAATGGTTTGTTACTCCTGTATTCATCAAGCATTTCATGTAGATTCTGTTTCATAATGCAGAAATGCTCCTCATTTAATTTAATAAAAGGCTCTAGCTCAAATTCTCCTGATTCAGATAATAAATTTTGTAGGCCAATATTATGGATGAGTCCTAAATCAAAAACACAATTAAATAATGATAATGGACTGTCTTTTTCAGCAACGATCTCATGAATTTGGTAAGGGAGGATAAATGTAAAGGTTCCAGGTTCCATTTTGTGTTTCTTTCCATTAATGACTTCAAAACCTTTACCTTCAATTACTAATGAAAATTCTAGATAATCATGGCGATGTGAAGGAAAGGTTGATTTTATTTCGTTAACAGATAGGTGAAACGGGAATGTTGTATCCATATTAGGATATTTAGATAAGTACATAGGGAAAATTGTCATTGCTTCTGTTTCCTCCTTAACAGAAAAAGTGGGATAAATAGCTGAAAAATTGAACAGCTTTTTTCCTGCATTTATTTTATCATAAATGTAAGCGTTATTATAAATTTACATTCTTAAAGGGGATTAGTTTATTTCATGATCAACAGAAGAAACAGGAAAAAGTCTAATATAACCCAGGAAGTCAGAGATTAATAGATAAAGTGGAGTGATTATGATGGAAAATAACAAGATCAGATTAGGAATGATAGGTGCAGGGGCTATTGGAAGTGTTCACTTAAATACGTTTATAAAATTATCAGAAGATGTTGTCCTTCAAGGCATAACAGATGTATACCTACCTTTAGCAGAGCAAAGAGCAGAGGAATATGGAATAAATCGAGTGTTTAACAGTGCGGAGGAATTGATTCATGATCCACAAATAGATGCGGTCATTATCGGGGTACCAAACAAATGGCATGCCCCGTTAGCAATTCAAGCATTAAAGGCAGGGAAACATGTACTTGTTGAAAAGCCGATGGGAATTAATAGTGAAGCCGCAAGGGATATCGTAAGAGCACAACGTGAATCAGGTCGTGTTGTCATGGTAGGGCATCAAATGAGATGGCAATGGCAATTTCAACAAGTGAAAGAACAAGTTGAAAAAGGATCATTAGGTAAAATTTATAATGCCAAAACAGGATGGTTTCGTAGAAAGGGTATCCCTGGATGGGGAAGCTGGTTTACTCAGAAGTCAGAAGCAGGTGGGGGCCCATTAATCGATATCGGAGTTCATATGCTAGATTTAGCACTATATTTAATGGGGAATCCTAAGCCAGTTTCTGTTTACGGCTCAACATATGCTGAATTCGGACCGAAGAAAAAAGGAATCGGTACATGGGGAACACCGAATTGGGATGGACATTATGATGTTGAGGACTTGGCTACTGCGTTAATTAAAATGGAGGATGGTTCCACGTTATCTCTTGATGTAAGCTGGGCCGTTCATATGGACACAAGTAATGAACCATTTATCCACTTAATGGGCTCTAAGGGTGGTGCATCCCTTAACGGTAATAGCGCAAAAATTTTAACAGAACGATTTGACCGTGCGATTGATATAGACCTCTCTCCAGCTGAAAATGAACAAGAAGACCGTGTTCGTTTAAGTAAACATTTTATTGAATGTATTCGTGAAGGAAAGCAACCGATAACATCAGCAATGACTGGATTAACAAATAATCTTATCCTTGACGCCATCTATGAATCTTCCAAAACTGGACGCGAAGTTGTGTTAGATTGGAATATTTAATATATTTTTACGGTATCCTTTCAGGGGTACCGTTTTAACTTTACATTTCTACTAGCTGGAATATGGGTTTCAATTGACTAATTATGATGTTATTAACTATTGAAGGGGTGTTTGGAATATGTTAAGAGGTATAACTAAAGCAGGTTTAGGGAATAACACAGATGATAAACGGTTCATTGAATTAGCTGCAGAATATGGGTTTCAATCTGTGGATCTTGATGCGAAAAGTTACATAGAAGAATATGGGATAGAAAAGGCTAGGGAGATATTACAAAAAAATGATATTGTAATAGGATCCATTGGACTTCCGGTAGAATGGCGTCATTCAACAGAAGCATTTACTGAAGGGTTAACCAATCTTGCCTCTGCTGCTAAAGCTGCGGCAGAGTTAGGATGTACACGTTGCTGTACGTATATTTTACCATCAACTGACCTTAAAGCAGCAAGTCTGATGAGCCTTGCAGTAAAGCGGTTAAGAATTTGTTCTGAAGTTTTAGGTTCGTATGGGATTCGATTAGGTTTAGAGTATGTTGGACCTCATCATTTAAGAGAAACCTGGAAAAATCCATTTATTTGGACACAAGATGAAACATTGGAGTTAATAGATGCAATTGGATTACCAAACGTTGGTCTATTACTTGATTCTTATCATTGGTATACAACAGGTTTAACGAGCGAGGATATTGCAAAGTTAACAGAAAATCAAATTGTCTATGTACATATTAACGATGCTTCCGACCTACCTGTTGAAGAGCTAAAAGATAATGATCGTTTATATACAGGGGAAGGGGTTATTGATTTATCCTTGTTTCTGAAAAGTATTAAACAAACTGGTTATAGCGGACCTGTTGCACAGGAAGTTCTTACACCGCGTGTACCAACACAATCAGCCGATGAGCTTTTCAGACGTTCAAAAATTGGTTTTGATAAGGTGTTTAACCAATTATAGAAAAAAATCCTGGGACCTGTTTAGATACTATCTTCAAGAGGCATATAGATTTGGCGTTAAATAATATAAAAGAGGCTGACTCAAAATGGTCTTAACCCCGTCATATTTAATAGAAATGTTGGAAATGGTAGTTCCAGAGATTGTTGATTATTATTCTTACTAATTCGGAGGGTGCAATGAACAGCTTCAGTCTATACCAATGTGAATTATTAGCAGATCATTATCACCCTAAAGTAAATGCTTATTATTTTAAACAATGGGAAAGTCATCACATGGATTTTCATTCACATGAAGAAGTGGAAATCATGTATGTGATTGAGGGCAATTGCACTGTTGATACAGAGGTAGAATCTTTTACGATGAAAAAAGGAGACTTTATATTACTTGATGCTAACGTACCACATCGTCTGATCGTAGAAAAAGGCATTCCTTGTCGAATGTTAAATGTTGAGTTTTCCTTTACTATTAGGGAAGGATGTTTTCCATCTATAAAGGATCTTGCGGCCGAAAACTTAAGCCTAAACCAACTATTAGCATTGATTCGTTCATATGTAGTCTTAAAAGACCCAAACGAAATCTACCATTCACTTAAAAATCTTGTGTTAGAAATGGATAAAAAAGATTCAGAAAAAGAAGTAATGGTCCAGCTCCTTTTAGCACAATTACTCATTCAAATAGCCAGAATGGTCGTCGAGGAGCGGGAGAAAGATAGCGAGCACCAACAGGCAAATGTTTATGTGAAAAAGACGATTGAATATCTTCACCAAAACTATGATTGTGATATTCAAGTAAAAGATGTTGGTCAAGCTGTAAATCTACATCCTGGCTATCTTCACAGGGTTTTCAAAAAACAAATGGACTGTACCATTATGGAATATCTGACAACACTGCGAATGAAAAAAGCGAAGATGTTACTGGAAGATACTGATATACCAGTTATTGAAATCTCACATTATATTGGAGTAAATAGCAGGCAATATTTTAGCCTACTCTTTAAAAAATACACTGGTCAAACCCCAATAGAATATCGAAAATCTGCCAAACAAAACATTGTAAAATATAGTAGTTAACATTTAGAAGCAGCGGGTAAATTACCGCTGTTTTTTTTGGAATTTGAAATTCGAAAGTAAAAAGTTAAGATTTTATACAAAGTTAATGAAAGAAAGTTATGAATTTGTAAACGCATTCATTAAGATGTTGATACAATAAACATAGATTTTATTATAAATAAATGATCAAAGGAGAGCTGTCTAATGTCATTTAAAATTGCATTTCTTGGAGCAGGAAGTATAGGTTTTACAAGGGGACTTTTAAGAGATCTACTTGCTGTGCCAGAATTTACTCAAATAGAAGTTGCTTTTACAGATATTAACTCACAAAATCTTGATATGGTGACCATGCTTTGCCAACGTGATATTGACGAGAATGGTTTAGATATTAAAATTTATTCAACAACGAATCGAAGAGAAGCGCTTAGAAATGCTAGATACATATTTTCAGTGGTTCGAATCGGCGGGCTTGAGGCGTTTCAACATGATGTAGATATTCCATTAAAATATGGTATTGATCAATGTGTTGGTGATACGCTCTGTGCTGGAGGGATTATGTACGGACAGCGCGGGATTGCTGAAATGCTAGAGATTTGTAAAGATATCCGTGAAGTAGCAGAAAAAGATTGTTTATTGCTTAATTACGCGAATCCAATGGCTATGTTAACATGGGCTTGTAATACGTATGGTGGTGTAAGAACAATAGGACTTTGCCACGGAGTCCAAGGTGGTCACAGACAAATAGCTGATGTACTAGGATTGAAAAAAGAAGAAGTGGACATTATCTGTGCAGGGATCAATCACCAAACATGGTATGTTAGCGTGAAGCACAACGGTGAGGATATGACAGGACAACTACTTGAAGCGTTCGAAAATCATCCTGAGTTTAGTAAGACTGAAAAGGTTCGTATTGATATGCTTAGACGATTTGGTTATTATTCAACAGAATCAAATGGTCACTTAAGTGAATATGTACCTTGGTATCGCAAACGACCTGAGGAAATTAACGAATGGATTGACCTCGGTACGTGGATTAATGGTGAAACAGGTGGTTATTTACGCGTATGTACAGAAGGAAGAAACTGGTTCCAAACAGACTTTCCAAATTGGCTAAAAGAGCCAGCAATGGAATATAAGCAGGAAAACCGTGGAGAAGAGCATGGTTCATATATAATTGAAGCACTTGAAACAGGTCGTGTTTATCGAGGTCACTTTAACGTAGTAAATAACGGTGTCATTTCAAATTTGCCAGACGGTGCAATTATAGAGGTGCCAGGATATGTTGATCGAAACGGAATAAGTATGCCGCATGTAGGTGACCTGCCTCTTGGCTGTGCAGCAGTCTGTAATGTAAGTATTTCAGTCCAAAGATTAGCTGTTGAAGCTGCTATTAATGGAGATGATTTCCTTCTTCGTCAAGCAATGATGATGGATCCACTTGTAGGAGCAGTATGTAATCCAAAGGAAATTTGGCAAATGACAGACGAAATGCTCGTAGCTCAAGAACAATGGCTACCACAGTATAAAGAAGCAATAGAGGAAGCTAAGAAACGACTAGCCTCTGGTAATCTATTACCTACAAAGGCATATGAAGGAGCAGCACGTCTAAAGGTGAAATCTGTAGAAGAAATGGCCCTAAATCGGAAAGAAGCTTCTAAAAATGCAGGTGAATCAGATAAAGCGAAGGAACGTCCATCAGCTGTGAAATAGTTATTGATAGGAGAGAATTAATCTAGGTACACATCAATCACTGAGAAAATGGTCGAAATATTGATTTAAATGCTGGTTCAATTATTGAAGGAAAAGAAAAAGTCGGAGAATTGGGTGAAAGAATTAGTAGGTGAATTAAACAACAGTAAGTGAAAAAATAGCCATCTCATGAAATGAACATTCATGAGATGGCTATTTTTCATAAAATCATAAACTATATAGCTAAACTATGTGTTTAAGGTGCTAAAATTCATTGTCCGTCTGCGCCACTTACAGTCACTTTACGAACATGGTCATCTTCATAATTGTTTTCACGTAGAGCTTCGACTTTATCATTTATTAGTTGCTTTTGATCAACTTCTGGAGATGGTGTTTGTTTTTTCTTTGTCACTTTGAAAACCTCCTTTTTAGTTTATTTTAACTTGCTTAGGTTTACCTAATTTAATGAAAAATATTAATTTACAGATTAAAATATTGTCGATTAATTAGTTTGTTCATTTTTGAGAGGTGTACGGGGACTTATTCTATATTATTTAATAAAAAAATTGCATATCTATAGTAGCCAGTGAAATTTTTTTCTTGTGTTATATATCTTTATCAATTGATTTTATACAGAATAAAATCAACAATCTGTTGTTTATTCCCTATTTTTTTTGTTCCCGTTTGATACCTGATAAGTAAGAAGCCAGTTATTATTGTTGGCCTTTTCAAGTGACATAATCCCTTTACCTCTACTACAAAAAAGGAATGGGACATTTATAAATGAATAAATTAGGATTGGGCCTATTTTGGACTGCTAAATAGGGTTAACCATGAAAGATCGATATAAACTTTTGAACCTAGGAGTAGAACCATACATTTCCTGTCACATGAATTTGTATAGGTACATTTTATAATTGTAAACATTACAGGAAAGTTGTTAAAAGTAAAGTAACTGGGAAAAATCGAGCTTCTTCATAAAATGGCAAATGGTTTAAATAAGATATAGACTTTCCAGATGAAATTAATAGTAGCAGTCCAAAAACTAAGGAGCGATCATTGGTATATTAGTAAATTACAAGTCATTCAGTTGGGGATAAATTACTAATACTTTGATTGAATTTTTGAATGAAAGAAAACTCTGAAGTTAAAAGAATAAAACCAGGAGCAAGTTCAATCCTGGAGCCACAGCATTTAGCTGTAGAGTCACCAAAAAAACTATATGTTATGGGACTTATGACAAATTTGTTAAATCCAAAAATTGCGGTCTTGTATGTTTCACTTTTACCTCAATTTATGGATCCTAATAGTGGTTCACTGCTTGTTCAAACTGCTCAATTAGGAGCGGTGCAAATTTTTGTTAGCTTTGCTGTAAATTTACTAATTGTTTTATTTGCTGGGCAGGTCGCGGTTTGGGTTGGAAGAAGACCCTTTTTGGTTAAAATTCAACGCTGGTTTATGGCATCTGTTTTAGGTGCCTTAGCTGTAAACTTAGCTTTTCATGAAAAAAAATAAACCTTTGAAGAGTTTTTATTAGCTCCTCTTGTTTTTATCACGAAAGAAAACGTGTGTTTAAATAAGGTGGCTGTATTTAATGATTGCTTAATCAACAAAATCAGCTTATATTTCTTAATTGTGAAAAAATGTACTTAAAATATAGGGTGCTTTCCTTCAATAAGACAACATAAATGATCTTCCACAATCGGGCGCTTATCCGAAATAAGGTAAGTCCCCTTTTTTTAATGAAATAAAGGATTGAGTTAAACACCGGATTTTGAATTAATTGGTATTAAGCAATAGGGTAGGATTGTTGAATAAGGGATTGGATTATTATGGTAATATGAGTAAGTAAGGAAGGTGAGTCGAAGTGCATAAAAAGAAGTATTTTATCTATTACTGCCTGCACTAATATTAGGTATTTTTTTGTTATATTATCTTCCAGCAGGAGATAGACCATTTGTGTTTCTAGTTCCTATTGTTTTTTGGATAATCTATTATATCTGGATATATATAGAAAAGAAGAATAAAGAAAGTAATATAAAGTGATATTGTTCAAAGGGTGCTTTAGTAAAATAACTGAGATGCCATTTTTACAGCTTTTTCATATTTTCCAATATTCCACAATCGGGCGCTATTCTTAAATAAGAAGACGTCCTTTTTGAATTGGATCAGATTGTTTAATAAAGATTTTTGAACTAAGTAATAGAACAGTCCGAAGAAGGACATCAACCAATATTAAGAGAATATTTATATTAATATTCGTTTGAAGAGAGGCTGTATACTATGGTCCACAAGATGAAAAAAGCTATTGAAGAAGAGATATTTGAATCCGATATTTTTTTTACGCTGACCAGTTTTGATTTATCTAATGGAGATATTATTCTGACGTTCTCTTTATATTTAGATAACTATGACTACCCTATTCAAAAGTGGCAGGTTACCTGTATAGGGATGGAAGAATACAGACTGGAATCTTATGATTTTGAAGAATTTGAAGTTTTAGATGATCATTATTATTTATGGGATTATAAGAAAAGGACTAGTAAGTTGTTTTTTAAAGGTGAAGCCCTAAATATAAAAGAAATCGTAGCTGATTTGTATCTACAGCATAATAAAAGTACACAAGGATTAGTTCCCTTCGAGAAATACCTTAATGTGTATGAAAATGGAAATAGTGATATAGAGTGGTTATTAAAAGGCAAGCTAGGATTATTTGCGGAGGGACCTCCAGAGCTAATGGAAATATACGAGAAAATTTTATTGAATTATGGATTAAAAATTTCCTCTTTATCAACAAAAATTAAAAAACGTTGTGAAGGGTGTAGAGTTTTCCTTTTTGGAGAGTCTTTCGTTGTTGCTAAAGCATATTGGAATATCCTTAACGTTATAAATCAGCGTTTTGCTGGAAGATCCCCAACTAGAAGGTTCTAATTGTTTTGTAAAAATTGGTAATAGGTATTCTGTATTATTCATAATCTTAAAAAAAGACCTAATTAAGGAGGAACGATGAAAAAAATACAACCATTATTATGGATAGTTTTTACAATATTTCTATTAGTTTTAATTGTACCTTCTATTTTAGTAGTTTCATTTTCAAGCAATACAAAGGAGATTGTAGCATCTACCAATATTAAAGAAAATAAAAACAATAATAGTTCTCCTGAGCCATCAATCGAAGTGTCTGTATATAGGACAAGCGCTAAAGAGATTGAAAAAGTACTTTTAGAAGAATATGTTGTAGGCGTTGTAGCTTCTGAAATGCCAATTTCTTGAATTAGAAGCCCTAAAAGCTCAATCTCTAGCAGGCAGAACATATATAGTTAATCAGATGCTTTCTGATTCTAAACCCCTTGGTATACCCGACAATGTTGATGGTGACATCAGTGATAATCATACCTTCCATCAAGTCTATAAAAATAAAGATGAATTGGCTAAGCAGTGGGGAGAAAATTATAAATCAAATATCAATAAAATTCAAAAAGCAGTTAACGCTACAAAAGGTCAAATTCTAACTTATGATGGAAACCCAATTGATCCTTCTTTCTTTTCGACTAGTAATGGTTATACAGAAAACTCAGAGGATGTTTGGAAAAACAATATTCCTTACTTAAGAAGTGTAGCAAGTCCTTGGGATAAAGAATCCCCCCAATTTAAAGACCAAAAATTACTAATAATTGAAGATGTAGAAAAAGCGCTTGGCATTCAATTAAATCCGAATTTAGAGAATATTGGAGAAGTAAAACTTACAGAAACTAAGAGAGTAGATACAATAAAAATAGGTGATAAAGAATTTTTAGGAGTAGAAGTAAGAAAAGCTCTTGGGCTTCCCTCCAATGATTTTGAAATACAACAAAAAGACGGGAATCTTATTTTTACAATACGTGGTTATGGCCATGGTGTTGGTATGAGCCAATATGGTGCTAATGGTATGGCAAAAGAAGGAAAGAGTTATAAAGATATAGTTAAGTATTATTACCAAGGGGTAGAAATTTCCACAGCTGAGTCATTTTTAAACAAATAAGGTTGTGAAAAATTAAATTTAAGTAATTTAAAATCGTATTAACTCAGTCTCATAAAAAACTAGTTTATTCAACAATCGGCGTGTTTGCAGAATTAATAAAGTATTTATAATCAATTAACATTAGCAAAATATAATTATGTTAACTTTAAATTGTAACGATGAAGACAACAATATTCTATTGAGGATAGGGTGTGTTAGATAAAATGGTTACTAAAGTGGGCATAAGTTTTTTACTTTTAATGGTGCATTTCTACTTGGTTTGAGTAGCATCTAAAAATTTTTTATTTTTATATTGTATTACAATTAAACATAGAATCAGATGTCAGCAAAAATAATGCTGGCTTTTTTATTGTGCAGAACTGGACGGAACTACTCAATAACGTAACGAGAACGGTCTATACAAGATGATCTTCTACAAAAGGCGCGTTAATTCAGCAAGAAGACACAGAAGGAGATTCAGAACAACCAGAACAACAAGAAGAAGTAACTTAGACACCGGCCCCCCTACTGGGGGGGCGGTCCCTACCGGAAACAAAAAGAAAGAGGCACAAATGACGAAGAATCCCGAGCAGCCGAAGCCCTGCGATCCGATCCGGATTCCGGCTCGACCGCCCAAGAGGTAAGTAGCTAAATAACGGAGGGTGATACTTATCGATCGCCCTCCGTTAGGGCTGTCAGGGTTCGGATAAATCCTCGGATTTATCCGACATGTCCTGATTTATCCCCCAGAAAAACACTGAGGGATAAATCGAACATGTTTACTCCGTTGGGGTAATTCCGACTGGTCATACTCAGAATTGAATAAGAACAAAAAAGATGTTTACTGGAACAGGTGATTGTTATTCAACAAACGGGCCAGATTGTTGAATAACACTCGGTAAAGTGTTAAAATTGTATTTACTATTAAACGAAAGGAATGATGGGTGGACAATGGATAACTAACCTAATTTTTAACATTTGAAATAGTATATTTCAGATAATAAAACTTAGGATTAGTCTGCCCATTTTTCTATATACTATATAGCTGCGATGCTAAATAGCTTATTTGCGTACGGCAAAAATGCGATTTGACTAATCCTTCCAAAATTATTTGGGAGGATTTTTTATTCTCCCAAAAAAAGAAGGGATGATTCTTTTTGTTAGAACTAATGCAGTTACAAAATATAAATGTTGAAATTCAAGATCAAACTATTTTTGAAAATATAAATACGAATGTACAACAAGGGGATATTATCGGAATCATAGGTAAAAATGGTGCTGGTAAATCAACTTTGCTACAATTACTGAACGGTAACTTTCAGCCAACAGAAGGATATATTAGACACTTGGAGAATGATCTTAATATAACTATGGTTGAACAAGAAACCGAGTCATATTCTTTTGATGAGGTGACTTCTCAAGATGAAACCTTATTCAAGAAGTGGAATGTTCCAATCCGTGACTTCTTGAATTTAAGTGGAGGAGAAAGATTAAAAGCACGACTTGCCAAAGGACTAGCCAAAGAAACGGACATTTTATTGTTGGATGAACCAACAAATCATCTCGATGAACAGAGTACGGACTTCCTGATCAGGCAGCTTAAAAGTTATAAAGGTACCATTATTCTCGTATCACATGATCGTTATTTCTTAGATAAAGTTGTCACCAAAATATGGTCAATTGAAAACCAAACACTCATTAGTCATAGCGGTAACTACACTAGTTATATGAAATTTCGTGAGAGAAAAAGACTTACACAACAACGTGAATATGAGCAACAACAAAAGATGATAGAACGTATTGAAGGTCAAATGAACCAACTAACATCATGGTCAAAATCAGCTCATACACAATCAACAAAACAGGAATTCCCTAAAGAATACTATCGTGTAAAAGCTAAACGAATGGATTCGCAAGTAAAATCAAAACAAAAGCGTCTCGAAAAGGAACTTGAAAAAATTAAAGTTGATGCGCCTAAGGCTGAATACCAAGTGAATTTCACATTAAAATCGAATCATAAAGTAGGGAAGCGATTCTTAGAAGTTAAAAATTTAGAAAAGTCTTTTGAAGAACAAATACTTTTTAAAGGTGGTAATTTTACCATTCAGCATGGCGAAAAGATATCAGTTACAGGTCCAAATGGTAGTGGTAAAACGACCTTTTTGAATATGATAGCCGGAAAAGAAACAGTTACCAAAGGCGATATCTGGGTTTCCCCATCAGCAAATATCGGCTATTTAACTCAAGACGTATTTGACTTGCCTCTTGATCAAACTCCCGAACAGTTATTTGATAAAGAGTCATTTGAAGAGAGAGGGCACGTACGAAATTTAATGAAGCACTTAGGATTCCTGGATTCTCAGTGGACAGAGCCTATTGGGAATATGAGCATGGGTGAGCGTGTGAAGTGTAAATTAATGAAATATATTCTAGAAGAAAAAGATGTACTCATCCTAGATGAACCCACGAACCATCTAGACTTGCCTTCCAGGGAGCAACTTGAAGAAACATTAGAACAATATAATGGCACTCTATTGGTTGTGTCACACGATCGTTATTTTCTTGAAAGAACAACAAACATTAAGCTCGTTTTTTCAAATAATACCATATATAAGCAATTTAATGAGAAAGAATCGTCACCAAAAAGAGGTGATAATGAGGAATTGCGTTTAACGCTTGAAACAGAACGACAAGAAGTTTTAGGGAAGCTTAGCTTTATGACTCCAAATAATAAAGAATATGAGGAGCTTGATCTTAGATTTAAAGAGCTCACGAAATTAATAAAGGAGCTTCAATGATTGATTGTAAAATCTTGAGGCCCACATGTTTTAGTTATTCCATTATCGGGCGCGATTGTTGAATAATTCTTAGATTTTCCAAACAGTGAGTTTCGCATGGATCTGGGTCAACGACTGGCTCTATAATGAATCTTTCAAATAAAAAGAACCGATTCTTAAGCATGGGTCGGTTCTTTTTCCACTATTTAGATAAATTGCGCTTCGTGTCACGATTGCTGGTTCTACCCAACCTAGACGCCCACATTGTAATTTTTCATATCTAATTGTTGGCTGACTTTTATGACATCAGGATCAGAGAACTTTTATTCTTTGTCAATGCGAAGATATCCTTGCGATAGTGGATCGATACTCTTACTTATATCAAGTGAATTCTTTAAAATCATAAACCTCATCTACTTTATATCAGTTATAAAATTTTGTTAATCTGCAAATCCTTAAGTGAATTTCATAGAATTAATATGAGTTTATCTACTCCGTTTTTCTGTACCAACTAGGTGTAAAGAAATTAAAGTACTATATCTCCATTGGTATTCAGAATAAAAAGATTATCTTTATTACTACTATTTCTCGAATCGATCGATTAATACAATATTGACAAATGGAAGAAGAGTGAATATACTGAAAATTAAGAACAACTGGGATGCCACATGCCAGTGGAAGGAGAGAGAATAAAGAATGAGTCTATTCAAAGTACAGCAGTCCCTTTCTCTTAAGCAGCAAGCTTATGAAGGAATTAAAAATGCCATCATTTTTCACCAGATTCCACCTGGTGGTTCCTTATTTGAAAGGGATTTGAGTGAAAGTTTAGGAATTAGTCGAACCCCTGTGAGAGAAGCGATTCCACTGTTGGAGATGGAAGGGTGGGTGAAGTCCATACCGAGAAAAGGTACATTTGTTAGTCAAATAACGGCTGTGGATGTTGAAGAAGTAATTCAAATTCGAAGAGCGATTGAGATTTTAGTTATCGAACTGCTGAGTCCCAAGATTACAGAGGGGGACATTGAACAGCTCTATGAAATTTATGTGAAACAGCTTGAGCACATGCAAGACAGTGGACAATTTATCTCAGTAGATAAAGATTTCCATATTTATTTGGCTGATCTAAGTGGAAATCGCCGCCTGGTAAATTTAATGGGTACCATAAGTGATCAAATTAGATGGTTTGGTGTCAGTGCTTTGAATTTACCGAATCGGACGGAACAAGCATTAAAAGAGCATGCCTCGATAATTGAGTGTTTAAAAAATAAAGAATTTGAAAAAGCGAAAGTGGCTGTGTTAGAGCATATCGAGCACACTCGAGTGGCTATTTTATCGAGTCTCGGCATGGGGGATTAGTGACCTCTTTGAAGGGTCCACTAAATTTAGGTAGTATTATAGATGAACGCTGACAGGATATGTATGAATACACATTAATAAACGGTATTCCTAAGTTATTCCAATAAGAATAGAGGGGATCTTGATACGTTCATTGATGACAATGAGTCCTACTAAGGCAAGAGAAATGATTCGGTGGAGATATTCTTGAAACACAACACGTTGGGAAGCTCTTTCAAATGTTAATGTTTTAACCATTCACGATGTTTGAGAGATAAATTTCGAACCCCTTGAGGGGGACGTAATTCATGGCGAAGCAAGAAGTGAACAAGTCTCTGACGAGAACTTTGAAATCCTCACGAGCATCATGACGAGCACGAATTATGTCTCTCAATGCTTCATAGTCTTCGTCTGGAACCCATACAGAAGTAAGCTCTCCAGCACGAAGTAGTTGAGCTAATCTAATTGCATCTTTTTTATCTGTTTTTACTCGATCGCCTGAACGTTTTGGGATAAGGGTAGGAGCTGCAACCATACATTCAATGTCCATAAATAGAAGTAATCGGTAATTCCGTATCCAGAGGATCCAGCTTCAGATATGGCAATGGTAAGCGAGAGTATCACTACACATTTGCTGAAGACGATGGAAAGAACATCTAATATAGAAGAAACAAAATAATTTTTCTTAATAATCAAAACGGTTTCAAATATTGAAATTCTTTTTAGAAGAGGAGCGATTGGTTTGAACGGAAATTTTTATTCACTTGATGTAGATGGACAAGAAGAAACGGTGCTGCTCAAATCTTGCTATTGTATTGGTTATACAGGTAGGAATAAAGAAATGACACTAAAACATATTGAAGAATTGGCAGAGTTAGGGATTCCGGAACCAGATGAGATTCCTTCTCTTTATTCGATCAGAACAAGCAGTCTTACACAAGGGAAACTGATTGAAGTAATTGGGAATGAGTCAACGGGCGAGGCTGAAATTGTCTTGGTCTTTGGTGATCAGCAAGATGAAGTTTACGTTACAGTTGGGAGCGATCATACAGATCGTGGGTTGGAAACGGTCGATATTAACAAATCCAAACATGTTTGTGATAAGCCATTCGCAGCAAAGGCGTGGCGGTTGAGGGATGTTAGGAAAAACTGGGATCAATTAGAATTAGCGACTGATGTAAAAACGGAGAAAGGTTGGGAGCTTTATCAAAAACAGACTTTAAGTGCGATCATTCCGCTGGATGAAATTATAGCGTTTTTACAAAAGAAGAATGTTGAAATGAAAAATACCATTATTTTCTCGGGAACGGTTCCTCTGGTTGATGGATTTAAATATGGGCGGGGTTACCGGATGTATTTAAGTAACCCAGTAAATGAAGATATCATCTCTTTTGAATATATTGTGAAAAATTTAATTGGATAAGGCGGTGATAAATATGAATTTTGCTATTTATCAAATGGAAGTTATCCCTGGGAATCCAGCAGAAAATCGTCAAAAGGTAAAGCGGTGGATAGAGGAAGTCACTGAAGCGGGGAAAGTGGACACAGTGGTACTTCCGGAAATGTGGACAACCTCTTACACATTGACTGATTTACATGAATTAGCGGATAAAGAGGGAGAGCAAACAAAGGCATTTTTAAAAGAACAGGCTGTAAAGCATAAGATTAACATTGTCGGTGGGTCAGTCGCGAATAATAAAGGCGGTCATATTTACAATTCCAGCTTTGTTTTTAATGCAAAGGGGGAACTGGTTCATGAATATGACAAGATTCACCTAGTGCCAATGTTAAATGAACATTTATATTTGAAAGGCGGCCAAAAATCCGCTGAAACCTTTGAGCTGAATGGCATCAAAATGGGGTTGATCATTTGTTATGATTTACGATTCCCTGAACTAATTCGTTCATTAGCGCTTGATGGAGCGCAAGTATTATTCGTTGTCGCAGAGTGGCCGACAGCCCGAAAAAATCATTGGGTGGCATTACAGGTGGCAAGGGCGATAGAAAATCAAATGTATGTTGTATCAAGTAATTGTGTTGGCACGTGTGATGAAGTAGATTACGCGGGCACATCAATGATTATTGATCCATGGGGAGATGTGTTGAAGCAAGGGACGGAAAATGAGGAAACATTGATTGAAACACTTGATTTAGAGAAGGTGGCGCATGCCAGAAAAGATGTGCCGATCTTTAGCAGTCGTGTACCATCACTTTATAAGTTCAACTGAAGATTCTTCTTGGACGGAGTGAAGAAAATGTCGAGACCGGAAATTGAATTTACAGACTATAGAAATTTTAAACTTGAACCCATTGATGGGATGGTAGTAGGTCTGTCACAAAGGGTTATTTCAGAGAATTCGTCAACACAGGAAATGGTTCGCATTTTGGAGTTCGCACCCGGTACGGACACAACGCCTAATGGAGTTCAAGTGCATCATTATTGGGAAGAGGTATATGTCGTTAAAGGGTCTGTCATTGATTTAACCTTAAATAAGATATTCACTGCAGGAATGGTCGCTTCACGTCCCCCTGGAATGCAACATGGTCCGTGGAAGTCAACGGATGGTTGCGTTATGTTTGAAGTACGATACAGTCAATGAGCTGATATTTTGATTATGAGAGGAGTTTTTAATAATGTATAAAAAAATCTCATTTTTTCTAATGATCTTAGTCTTAACAGTCATTGTTGCTGCGTGTGGTGGCGGTGAAAAGAGTAATGGTGGAGGTGGTTCAGATGGCAAAGTAACAATTAGACTTGCTCATTCTGGTTCAGAAACGCATCAGTACCACATTGCTGCTGAGAAATTTAAAGAGTTGGTTGCCGAAAAATCTGAAAATCAGATCCAGGTTGAAATCTTCAGCAACGCTACATTAGGTGGTGAGGGAGAAGTGATTGAGCAGGTAATGGATGGAACAGTTGACATGACGACTGTTGCAGCTGACAGTAACCTCGCTAACACAGTTCCTGAGATGAACATTTTTGGCATTCCTTATCTGTTTGAAGATCGTGAAGATGTTTATAACAAACTTGATAATGAAGTAGGGAAAGAACTGCTGGAGATTGTAAATCAGCAGGGAATGAAAGGATTGGATTACTGGGAAGTTGGATTTCGTCATTTGACCAACAGCAAAAAGGAAGTAAAAACACCCAAAGATATTAAAGGAATGAAAATTCGTGTTCAACCTGCACCTGTTTGGGAATCACATATAAAAGCCCTTGGCGCCAGTCCAACTCCAGTTGCATTTAATGAACTGTATTCAGCATTAGATCAGGGTGTGGTCGATGGTCAGGAAAATCCGCTTGCTACGATTAATTCAATGAAATTTTATGAAGTGCAAAAGCAAGTGTCATTAACAGCACACACGTATACACCCGGTGTTGTTTTGATGAGTGAGAATGCATGGAATAGTTTAAGCGATGAACAAAAAGAAATAGTTGAAAGCGCAGTGAAAGAAGCAAAAATGTATCAACGTGATTATTTGGAAAAGCAGGAAAAAGAGATTATACAAACGCTTAAAGATAACAATGTCACCATTTCAGAACCAGATCGCGATGCTTTCAAAGAAGCCACTATAAAAGTCAGAGAGACAGTAAGTGACCAGGTGCCGGCAGAATTGATTGAAAAAATGGATGAGTAATCTATTGGTACTATTCCGAGAGAGTACTACTCTCTCGGAATCTTATTTTAATCTGATTTTATAAGAGGTGAAACAATGGAGAAAGTGGACACTTTTTTGGGAAAAGCACTTGAAATCATTATTACAGCATGCTTATCAATCACGGTTATTCTGACATTTGTACAAGTTATTTTCCGATACGTATTAAGGCAGCCTATTACGTGGTCTCAAGAAGTTCTGATGATTGGATTTGTGTATAGTGTCTTGTTTGGAGCGGCGCTTGCTATTAAACAAAATGGCCATTTGCAAGTAGACCTTTTAGAGAATGGACCGAAGTGGCTCCAAGTCATTGTTCGTATTGTAGAATTCATCATTGTTGGATTTATGATTTTTATTTTAATTTATTTTGGGTGGAAC
This sequence comes from Bacillota bacterium, assembly GCA_051750265.1. Lineage (GTDB taxonomy): Bacteria > Bacillota > Bacilli > Bacillales > Bacillaceae > Metabacillus. Next base: position 714,385 of record JBNJJO010000001.1, read on the forward strand.
TTAGTAGAAGACAATTTACAAACTGGACAGATTTTGGGCGTTTTACCCATCAAAAAAGCCTATGTTTATATGGCTTTGCCAATCAGTGGGGTTTTCATGCTCTATTTTCATGTAAAGAAGGTGATTAAATGTTTTGGTTGATTCCATTATTACTGGTCTTAATTTTAATTGGAATTCCAATCGCCTACGCTCTTGGGTTTGTTTCGGTAATAGGTATTATTTTGACAGACCCTAATCTATTAACGAATGTACCAAGAAAAATCTTTTCAGGAATTGATAGTTTTACACTGGTAGCTGTTCCTTTATTCATTTTTGCCGGTGAGATCATGACAAAAGGCGGCATTTCCAAAAGATTAGTCAACTTTTCTCAAACACTTGTCGGCCATTTACCTGGTGGCTTGGCGATGGTCGTTGTACTTGCAAGTATGTTCTTCTCCGCTTTGACCGGAACGGCTATTGCGGCAGCTGCAGCCATTGGGGGCATGATGATTCCAGCGATGAATAAGCAAGGATATGACATTCGCTTTTCCTCAAGCTTGGTGGCCACATCTTCAACGATTGGCCCAATTATTCCCCCTAGTATCGTTTTAATTTTGTACGGAGTCATAGCTAGTGTATCCATTGGTGACTTATTTATTGCTGGTGTTATTCCTGGGATATTAATGGGAGTCGGTTTAATGATCTACAGTTACTATGTTGGTCGAAAACATAATTATAAAGCTAGAGCGGAGAGAGCATCGCTAAAAGAAATTATGGTTGGTCTGAAAGATGCTATTTTAGCATTATTGATGCCTCTTATCATTATTGGAGGAATCATCTCAGGGATATTCACAGCGACAGAATCGGGTGTAATTGCTGTTGTTTATGCTATCATTATCGGGAAATTTGTTTATCGTGAGTTAGAATTTAAGGACTTGATTTCCACGCTATTAACGACTGCTAAAACGACAGCAACTATCGTTTTTCTCATTGGTAATGCTTCACTTTTTATTTGGTTCTTGTCCTTTCAAAGAATTCCAAATCAGCTTATTGAAATGATGGGTGGCATTGCTGAAAACCCATTTTTATTACTTCTTATCATAAACGTGATTTTGTTGATAGCAGGTACATTTATTGATACAATCAGTGCCGTTTCGATTTTCACTCCGCTGTTTTTGCCACTAATTTTGGCTGCGGGAATCGATCCTATTCACTTTGGGATTATTTTAGCGGTTAATTTAACGATTGGAATGGTAACACCACCACTAGGTGTATGTTTATTCGTGTCAGCTGCTATTGCAAAAATTAAAGTTCCGCAAATGTTTAAGTTTCTATTTCCACAGATTATTATTTTAATTTTGGTGCTGGTACTCACTACTTATGTACCTGACATTTCATTGATGCCAGTTAAATGGTTAGGAAGTTAATTGAAGGAATTTTTTTAATAAGGGTGTTATTCTTTTTCACATGGGACATTTCTTCTTTTGGGTTTGTAGGTTCGTACTTAAAAAAAGGCATGATCTTTGCTGCTAACTAGTATGTAACCAAATTGTCGAAGGTCTCTCTTTAATTTTGGATAATCATTTTCTTATTCTATAAACAGTGTTCGTAAAATTCTTCGCAAAACAAAGAACGTTCATAAATGTATTTTACACTTTTATGAACGTTGAAAACGACTGTTTTAAACCAAAAATAACCCGTTCGTCAAAGTATACTTTTTCGAACGGAATTATTGAAACATCTTTGCTTTTTTTGGTAAATTTATAACGGCGGACATATCAAAGGCGACACTTGAAGCCATCGAAGAGATAGGCGTAGATAAACGAGATATCTTTATCAACAAACTGAGTAGTTAATCCCAATGAAAATCGCTTAAACTCTTTTATTAAACAACTTTAATATGACTGAAAATTCAGAAATTTATATTGATCGTTTAATTATATTAATAGAGGTACCGCCACATGCCCATCAAGCTAGGGCAAATCATTACCCCAAAAACGAAAAAAACGCTATTCTTTCTGTAATATGTAGAAAGGATGGTGTTTTTTTATGTGTCACGAGGTTTCAGGAGTACCAAGCCAAAGATTTAATAGCGTTGTGCGTGTGGTTAAGTCAAAAAGTAGCGAGTACTTCA
>JBNJJO010000002.1:0-626551 GCA_051750265.1 Bacillota bacterium
CCTTCTGCGCTCAAAAAGCAATCACGATCCGTATCCTTTGCAATCTTTTCAATAGGCTGATGCTTCTTTTCTTACGTGTTTCCTATATATATACGTTTATTCTTGCAACCATTTTTCATACTCACTAACCAGCTTATAAAAACTCGTCTTTTTTACCCCTGCTTCCAGAATAGCCTTCACAGCTGTCATCTCCCCTGATTTCCACGATCATTGGCTTTTTTAAACTATTTTCCTTAACAGTAGCTTTCGGTCGGCCAAAAGCTGTGCCAATTCGCAAAGCCACATCAATCCCTTCCCTGCCGTTTCCGAATGCGATCTCGTTCTTCATGTACCATCCACGATAGAATCTGTAAAACAAGATCCGCAATGAATATAAAGAATATCTCCTTTACTGATAACTTATTTCAAAAATTGGTACTGAACTCGATTGAAATCTTTTTCACTCTGTTTGTCCAAAAAGATGCCTCGTTTATCGACTCCTAATTTTTTGATGGCTTCTAATGGTCAACCTTCATTTTGATCTTTGCTACTGACTCGTATGTAACTGAATTTACGAACCTCCATTTTATTAATCCTCTTTCTACTTTCCTTCCTACTCCTCTATCAAAAAAGTTCGTAAAAGTGTACTTTCTAAATTTCATTAGAAATGTCTATTGGAAAGATTGAAAATTAAATGATTTAAATTACTCCTTTTATTTTCCCTTTACAACTAAATAAGATTTGTATAAAAGTTGTAACTTCTAGACACTTATATTTTGAAGTTATTTTTTATTGTAACTTTTATATTTATTTTACACTTTTTTCAATACTTATTTTGCGTAAATAACAACTAAAGGATCATACATATTAGTCCTTACTAATATGTATGATCCTTTTATATCTTTTCAACAAACGCACCCATTTAATGGAACAACATTGCTGGCGTTTTTTAACAACTTATTTTCAATAAATACACCTTAGGATCAATAAGTACTTTTCGCTCTAAAGTACCTAGATTTTAATTTATATTTTAGAATACGTCATACGGTCAAAAACCAAAATACCCCAATAGGGTTTACCCTATTGGGACATTTTTATACCTAATCTGTTGCTTGAATTACTAAAATTAGTTTACTTAGATACTTTTAAGTAAGGGATAAGGACACATTTTCATTCAAATTCAACTATTGTCCTCTACCTTTGTCCATTCAAAGTTAAGGGTAAATCATAGTTTAATAGTAAAGGGCAAAATCATGCCTTTTAATGAAAAAAGCTATGAGAAGGGAGGATACATGATGAGTTGGGACAAGTTAAAAAAACTTTGTCAAGATTTTGCTAGAATACTCGGTGGGAGTAGGAGTCTAGACGAAAATGGAATTTGTCTAGTACAAAAGTTTCGTAATATTGACTTTACAATTCTTGGACGTGAAATAGTTCTTATTCAACTATCCTCCCGTTACTTGAATAAGAAAAAATGCTTAACTCTTTATTAAAGTAAAGCACCCTACAGTTGAACAAGAAACCATAGATATTCAATTTTCTTTAAAGGTGTTATTCCTTAAACTGGCCCGATTGCTGAACAAAGTTAAAAAAGCACACATTTTATTATTTGTTCCAAAACTCGTACTTTTATGAACAAAAAGAAAGTCGGATAGGATTTGCTGTGAGGACAAAGAAAGTGCTAATTAGTCATTTTTCTACAAAAATTCATTTTTCTGAATATTTATAATATTTCGCATTTACAACATGGAGCTTATTTTATATAATTAGTACAAGCTATAGCTTATATAAAAAAAAGAGGGTGATACCACCAGAATAGCGAAAGGCTAAGGCGTATTTATGTATACCCTGGGTAATAGTTTGGCTTTCTAGTATGGTTATTTTATCCCCATAAAATTGTTATTTTGAAAATTCACCAATTTTCGATACTTAAAAAATTTATATGATAATTACAAGCTACAGCTATTAGAAAAGAGGGTGATACGATCGAACTAAACGGAAGGTAAAGACGTATTTATATTTACACTTGGCATTAGTTTGGTTTAAAACTCTAGTTATGAATTAACATTTCCCCCCTTAAAATAAGGTTCTGTAGCAATGAAAGGGTAGTAAAAATAATGAATAAGGAAATAGGGTAAGCGACCTTGTTATTCTGGTTAGATTGCATAACAAGATCGCTTATTTTCATTATAAACCTTTTGATCGTAATAAAAAAACTTGAGTGCTTATTTACTTTTTAATTCCTGTTCTGTACAAATTTTTTTTCAAGAAATCACTCGTGTAAGAAGTTGATTACTAAATCCCGTTAATTTAACTATAGTGCCCTATTATTTCTGATCATTCCTGTGACCTTTACTCCATTAAAGCGCCCGTAATAAACCTTAATAAACCTTTACATAAAATCCATCAAAACTTAAAAAATCACATTTACAATATAGCTATAAAGGAAGGAGAAGAACAAAATGTACAAGTATACAATCAATGTAACATTCAAGGGGAAAATTTATCAAACCAATGTAATAGCTAACAAAAACAAATCAGAAGGAGAAGTTTATCAAATTGCAAAAGAACAAGTTTTGAAACAATGGGCAAGTTAAACAACAACATGGGTTAACGCCCGATTATTGAAGATCGCTAATCTATTTGCTTGGGTATTTTAATAAGGAAAATAATTTAACACCCAAGAATGGGTGTTAATCATCATTCGAAAACCATTTCTAAAATTTCATCAACCCATTCAAGATTCTCTTCAATCCCAAGTTTTTCACATAAACTCCTATGAGTTTTTATAAATTCGGGAACTATACTTCTAATTACGCTAATTATCTCTTTTGGTTCTCTACTGCTATGCCATTTTGAGAGAAGCGATAATTGCCAACCTTGCAATTTACTTCTTTCGCCTTCCAGTTTTGCCTAATCTCCGAATGTATTAGGTCGTATTCCTTCATCCATATACCAAGCTGTTGTCATTGACAATCGTAGGTAGAAAATAGGCGCGCGCATTCGATTGAATCACGTTTCCTAAAGCCCCCTACGATCCCGGACGGTCGGATTTCCCGAGTCCGGTTCTGACCTTGGATAATCACATACAAGCCTTCCCATCCAACCGCAGAATTAAATGTTGGTACACATATTCCCCCATCGTTTGTATGTTAACTAGTAGGCTAGTTCTGAACATACTTGTATAGCTCAGTGTCTATAATGTTCGAACTTTCCAAGTGCCCAGAGGCCCTTTGCCCTATCAGAGGTGTTACCTTGATTAGGAGTATAATTTACTTATACTTAAGAAGACATTACCCTTCCCTCATAGCTACTACGACCTCATGCGCCAGTCCTAAATCATCTTCCCATTTTCTATTTTGCCTCTTATATGGAAAGTCTTTATTGATAAGTACCTTCTCAATTTGAAGTAGGACCTTCCCGTCGTTATCTCTGAAAATCTTTCCACAGATGCTAGAACCCGTATCCCAGCTGCTCCTACAGTGCTTTTGATCGTTTCTTCCTGTAGGACATCGGTCTACCCCCGTTAGACAAAGGTCGACGCTAAGCAACAATCCCTCCAACAGCTTCTAATGAGGAGCGTAGATTTCGGGACTGCAGTATTCGTTAAAGCCTTCTGGCCTCTGTGTTTGCTCGCCACGCAGGCTGTTCCGACCCTGTTCCCTCTGTGTAGAACAGGCCGCCGTGACTTCTACTTCCAAGCAGAACGTGGTTTGTTACCTCCCCACGCATTGGATATGCTAGTCATCTGAATCGACCAATTGATGACAGGAGACTTTCACTCCATCAGATTCTCAGCCTTGACGGCTGCTCCACCTAACTGTCTACGCTTAAAGACTAAAGTTACCTTTAGCCCTCCAAGACTCGCTACGAGCGAATGACTAGTTCTTACTCGACGGGAATCCCACCCGTTATATGAAACGACCTTGGCTCGGCCGCACACGCACCCGTTTGTTTAAGTACAATTCTTCACAATCTACTTGTAATCAGATATAAAGAAGGCGATACTTTTGTCAAAGTATCGCCCCTTATATTAATAATATTTTTATTAGCTATATTATCAGCAACAACAATAACAAAAAGTTACTTTGATTATTTACATAAATCACTAACAAATTTATGAAGGACAAAAGATACACTGTGCAATTCCAATTAGAACAGGAGTCTTAACCGGTTCATTCTTATTTTATTTAAAATTGATTCGATTTAAGATTTTTGCCTTTTGATAATGAAATATTGATTTAGATAATTCAAAGATGGTTCCGTTAGATAAGCATACTGTATTTTCAATAATCAATGCTGGATCTAGCGCATTAACATGCAGCACTCTCGCACTTGCTTCATCGATTTTTTCGCAGTTAATTACTTTGTCAGCAAAACCAATGTTTAATTTTAAGTCCTCTATAAGATAACTATAAATAGAACTCGATGCAATATCTTCATTTAAATATGGCACAATATCTTTTTTAAAGTAACTTATTTCAATTGAGAAGGGTTCTTTATCTATAATTCTCAGCCGCTTAATATAATAAAGCTTTGTTCCCACTTCACAACGCAATTGTTTTGCTTTTACTTCATCAGCTTCTAGCACATGTAAAGCCAGAATTTTCGTCTCAATTATTTTTGAAGTCAAATCTTTTGTTAATCCTCTAAGACTGCCTAAATTTATATAATCTGTTACAGATTTTTCCCTTAAAAACATTCCACTGCCTTGCACCTGATATATAAAGCCGCGATTGACCAGCTGATTAATTGCTTTTCGGATAGTATTTCGGCTCACTTCAAAATTTTTTATCAATTCTTCTTCTGTCGGCAACTTTTTCGTTTTATCAAATTTCCCATCCAGAATTTCCCGTTCTAAACAATCAGCTATTTCTTTATATTTTACAGCCATATAATCTCCCTATTATTCGTTCAATTATTTACTGCCTCTATTATACACAAAACCTCTTGATTAAAATCAAGAGGTTTTCTTTTTACTTACAGCTCTTCTCCTCTCGTCTCAATAATCTGCTTATACCAATGAAAAGACAGCTTTTTCTTTCGGTTTAAACGATCATGATGATCCACGTAAATAAATCCGTATTGCTTTTTATACCCGTTTAACCAGCTTAATAGATCAATGACAGACCATGCGTAGTACCCTTTTAAATGAATGCCTTCTTTGATTGCACGCTTAATCACTTTTAAATGTTCCTCAATATATTTAATACGAGGAACATCTACTATTTCACCATCAATAATCGGATCCTCATCACCAAGTCCGTTTTCTGTTACATACATTTTAATATCACCATAACGCTCTTTTAACATATGCAGCCCATCTAAAAATCCTTGAGGTGAGATTTCCCACCCCCATTTTGTATATGTTTTATCTTCCATTTTTACGGTCCGATAAAAGCCATCAAAAGACGGGTTGCCTGGAGCTAGAGTAGATGTTTCTCTTGAATGTTCCGTGGATGAAACAGCTTCGTGATTTTTTTCTACTCGAATGGGCTGGTAATAATTAAGTCCAATAAAATCATTTTTTCCCGCATTTCTTTTTAACGTATCTAGTTCTTCTTCTGTCCAACTTGGCGTCCAGCCTTTCTCCTTTAATTGCTCAACCACATAAGTCGGATATTCACCTTTTAAAATTGGGTCATAATACCAAAAAGTTTCATATTCATTGGCATGTCGAGCAGCTAATACATTCTCATGTTTATCATCTACGCTGTAAGCTGGTAAGAAAACATGGGTAATACCAATCTCGCCGGAATGATTCAATTCCTTATAGACTTCTACGGCTTTTGCATGTGCATAAAACACGTAATGTGTCGCTTGAAAGTATTTATTCTCATCGTTTTGAATACCAGGCGGATGCGCTCCTTTTAAATAGCCTAATCCGCAAAACATAACCGTTTCATTAAACGTAATCCAATGTTTGACGCGGTCTCCAAATGCCCGAAAACAAATTTCTGCATACTTGACGAAGGCTACAGCTGTTCGCTTATTCGTCCATCCTCCATCTTGTTCAAGCGTCAGAGGCAAATCCCAATGATAAAGCGTAACAAATGGAACAATACCATATTTTAAACATTCATTAATGACATTATTATAAAATTCCAAGCCTTTTTCATTAACTTCTCCGTCTCCTGTTGGCAAAATACGTGCCCATGAAACGGAAAACCGGTACGATTCAAGTCCCATCTCTGCCATTAATTTAATATCTTCTTTGTATCGATGATAATGGTCTATGGCTACATCTCCGTTTGTACCCTCATACGTTTTCCCCGGAATCTTTGAAAAGACATCCCAATTCGTTTTACCTTTACCATCTTCATTCCATGCTCCTTCTATTTGATAAGAAGCAGAAGCTGCTCCGAATAAAAAATCATGTGGAAACTTCATTATAAACCCTCCTTTTTTATACCAACTTATTAAATTCATTATTATATATTATATTTATAGGTACAAATATTAATGTGATTATATACTTTTTTTCAATATTTGACTACATAAACTTCTTAAAACATTAAAACATAAGTATAAAAGATAGTTTCTACTGTAATGGAATAATTAAATCCAAGTGCCTTTAATAAAATAAAAATAAAAGACGTTAATCCTGCTTAATCAATTCCCCCCCTTTTAGTTGAAGATGAAAATAACCTTAATTACCTTTTTGAATTTGAATTAATAGTAATAATAAAGCCATTAACCCTAGTAGTACAAGCAGCTTTCGGGGAAAAAGTAGAGTAATGAAAAAAAAGAGCTGGATTCAGCTCGTTTTTAAATTATCCTTATTTGAACTATATCTGTTTAGTTACTTAAATAAGAAAAATGCTTTACTCTTTATTAAAGTAAAGCACCCGTTAGTCATAATGAACGAAGTCCAAGATAAGGAACATATCATTCACGCTGGAGATTCAATTAAATTTAGGGCAGACAACTCTCATTCCTATTCAAATCCAGGCAAAGAACTGACAAACTTAACTATGATTGTTTATTATCCCCAGTCATAAAAAAGAAGAATGTTCTTGGACATTCCTTTCAACATCTCATATTCGTATTTTGTCTCTTTAGATCTTACAGATATTAAAATTCCTTCTTCAACTTACCTCCTTCAATATAGAAAGTGAATTCTTCTGATTTCTCTCGTTTTCTCAGGTTTTCATACTAATTTGATTACGATAGGTTTTAAATTAGGTTTGTATTCTCTATTTAGGAAAAAATTGGACCTAAAGAGCAAAAAAGACTCTTGCGCACGTGCCACATGCTTGTGTTTCGCAATATCAACACCTATTATTAGTGTTTGAGAAGTAATTTGAGCAATCTTATTGTTTTGGTTATAATTCATTTGTATAGCCTCCTGGTTTTATAAGTTTGTCCTTTTTGCCTCCAAGCGACGGACTCTCTTATTCTACCAAGAGGTTATTTTTTAACTCATCGGTGTATCTATTGGTATTTGAATTTTTTAAATGGAATTGTTTTGGTTTCTTCTGGCATAATGACAAACGGTTCGTTAAACTTTATCGGAGAAATAACCGCTTGTTTGTGAATGACCTTATCATCCTCTTCTTTTTCATAATTTGTATTAATCGTTAGATATATTTCATCAATATTTTGTTCAATGCTACCGCCTTTATCTTCAACAATCCCTTCTACTTCATCTCCTGCTTTAATAGAAGATTGTGAAAGTTTTGTATCAACACTAGCTGGTCCAATTCCGATACTAGCTAAAATTTTATTAAAAAATGATATAAACTCTCCTCCGATTACATACAATCTTTCACATCATTTATTAGTAGATTTACCTTATCGTATGGTTTATCAATTTGAAGCATTTTACGTAAAACTTTTTTTGCGGAAAGTGAAATTGGTAACTCTTCCTCCCAGCTCCTTTGTTTCTTTGAAGTTGGTTCATAGGATGAATAGAGTAAGAATAACAAAAAATGTCCTAAAGCGTAAAAATCGCTTTTAAAGGCAACTTCCCGATATAACCTTTTTTCCACATGCTTTACTTTTTCTTCTTTCATACTATTTTGATCATTTATATTTCTTGCTAGTCCAAAGTCTATAATATAGTAATCTTCTTCATTTTTTAATATGTTTGGTATTCTTAAATCTCGATGAACATAGCCATTTCCATGAATATGTTTAACTAAAAGTAAAATATTATATAATTCTTTAAACGCTTGAGATTCAGAGTAGGAAATATTTTCTTTGAAGATTAAATCCTCAAATGTACTACCCTTTTTATATTCCATCACAATAAACTGTTTTTGATTCTCGTCAAATTGTTCAAAAAATGCTGGAAATGCTGGATGGATTAATGCATTTAAGATGTGTGCCTCACGTTTAAAAGCATTTCGCCCTGTCTCCTCAAGCATTTTATACTTCCGTAATTGTTTCAATACAAAAATGTTATCGCATTGGTCTTTTACTAAATACGTATACCCATAGCTCCCCTTACCTAACATTTCGTAAATATTGTATTTTCCACCTACAATTTCAGTAGTTTTTAAAGGTTTTTCACTCATTTCAATCAGTTTTGAGAAAATCGTATTCATTTAACTACTGTAAGAGCTAAAGAAACCACTTGATTTATGCTTTTTCTTATAATACTGATGCCCGTATTTGGATGGATGATGGTTTACAGACTTCCGCTTTTTAAAATCACTTGAGCTGTAATGGCGGTGATGGGAGTGCTTATTTGATAGGAGTGATTTTAAGATTTTGCGTAGCATATATGATCCCTCTTTTCGGTTATTATGGTAATATATACGACTCTAAAGAACAAAAGTTTCACTTTTTCATAAAATTATAAATATATTATAACCTAAATATGAAAAGCGTCCGCTTTTCATATTTCAAATTTTATGATTCCAATTTGGCAGCATTTTTTGTTATCTACTAATTCAACATTATTAACATTAGCTCTTATTATTACAAACGAACAATATTATGTTGAAAAGCATTTAAAGTCTATGAAAACGACAAAGGAAACAATTTTCAATACGTTTACATATGTTTTACAGGAAAAGTTGGACTTAACACATGTGACTTTCCCATATAAACGTTATCCTTTTTTAAGGTCCGTTTCACTAGCAGGAATTGAGGTTCATGAATTTTCTTCGGTACTTGAACGAATCAAGATTGGAAAACAAATTTATTCGATTCTTTTTTCTAAACAACACTACGATTCAATCATAAGATTTGCCAATGACTATAACCATACGGGTTCAAGAAGTGATTATTGGCCACACCTTTTTTCAAAGAATACCCCTCACGCTCATAAAATTTATAGTCCTTCATTACCACATGCTTGGAAAAATTTTTCTCATCAATTCCCTTCAAAACAAGATTGGTTTACAGATTTAGCTCAAATTATGAATTTTGAAAAAGGAATGTTATTAGAACATGCAGATATCACAAAAGAGTAAAACGCGATCTAACCATTTTAATGACATTAATAAAAATTAAAAATTAGATAGATAGTAACTAATTTTGATAATAATTTGAATACACAAATGAGGCTGACTCATAAGCAAAGTGTCAGACCCTACAAAACGATTATAAAGAGCTTTGCCTAAACAAAAAGCTCAATATATAGGTATTGTTGATTGGTCAGATACTTATGAGTCAGCCTCAAGTTATAGACGCCTACCTTTTAAGTCAACCTCAATGACATTTACTTTTAATCCTAGTCCTCAAAATCTAAGTCCTCATCAATAATGCATTTGTTAAGAAGGTAATCAAACGTAATATCTGCTAGTTCTTCTAGCTCAATTTCACCTGGCACAAAGCCTCTTTTTGTGAGCTCATTGTAAAAGAACTCCGCAATCTCCTCTGTATCAATAATTACTTCTATTTCCTTCACAATATCGCCCCCCTTTTATTGTTTATGTCCATCTGAAAGGACATATGTCATTGAAATAAATTTTTTTCTTATACTATCATCTTAAATTCAGAAAGTATTACAAAACTAACTTGAAAGAAGGATATTTTAAGAAAAAGGCATAATGCAGGATCGCGCTCATATAGATAATTTAAGTGGACAAGCTTACTAATTAGGAGTGAATGATATGTTAAAAGAGGTTTATCACGATGAAATGATCGGTAAAGAAAGAAAAGCAAATCCAAGCATTCTTCAGTTCATAGATGGTCCGGGATTTGATCAACTTTTACAATTCTTACTTAAAGGGTTATATTTTGGGATGATCTTTTTTTGCATACCTTATTTTTGCTACATGTTATTTACGTTTATTTTTTAAAGATTAAGATCTGGATCGCGATATCGCTTTAAGCTTTTTACTATAAAATTCATCATATCTTTGTATTCAGGTTCTCCAAACATTTGATACAATGCCTTATAGTCATTATAAATATCAAGTAATTCGTCTATCATTTCTTTCTGGTCCTGTATCTCTTTCGATGCCTTAGTATCATCAGAACTAATTTGGTTGCTAATGATAGAGTTAGAATATCTACTTTCATCTAATACCGTGTTTTTTAGATGTAGTTGCTGCATAAGCGTTTCAGCCTCTTGATTACTTATCATTAGGCTCATTTCGTCTTCAGTTGCTTCAAGCCACTCTCCATCGGACATCCTTGTTAATTCATATGTTAATTCCTCCCACCCATCGTCAGCATATCTCCAAATTTCTGTTCTAATACCGACTATCCGGAATAAAGAACTACCATATCCTTTAACCAATACAATGTCTCCAATTTGATAGAGAACATCAATGCTTATCTTTTCCGTTTCTATAATTGTACCGTCATAATCAGAAAATAATTGTAGAGCGTTTTCAAAGAACAATATTTCACCATGATTAACCTCGTATACAAAATGTTGATCAATTTGATGAAGCTTAGTAATTATACCAACTGTACCATACATAATAATCACGACAATGTCCCCTATTTTAAATTTTGGTTTATTATTATTTTTCAATGCCCATCTCTCCTTTGTCGTGATTATGAAGGATAGGATAGTATATGCTGTTTTTTAAAATTCGTCATGGGCACTTTCTAGTGAGGAATATAGAATTGATAAGTTAGTTCATAAAAAATCGCTAAGGTGTATTCAACCCATCACTAAAATAATGTAGAAAATAAAAAAGAGGATGATCATAAGAGCTTGGTATGTACGATCAAAAATAAAGACATACAGGAATCTTGTCCAAGTTCCTACATGTCTTCCTAATTCTTCATATACCACTTTGTATCCGATCATTATAAACGTTTTAGGATCTCATTTTGATATCGATCCCATGCTTCATCGAAAACTGACATACTATTTAAATAATGCCCATTCATTTCTAAATACGAGCTTAACTCATCATAGCTATCAGAGCCTTTAGGAAAACTATGATCAAGATATGCATTATTTGCAAATTTTGATATATCATCCTTTGGCTTAGGATGACGGTATTTCATTAAAAAATGATAAAAGGACTTCATGTCTCATTCCCCCAGCGACAAGATTTTTATATTATAGCTTGTAAATTGGAAGAATGAAACCTAAAACACTGATTCTTTTTGTTTTTAGAAAATTAAATTCCTGCTTTTCCCAAAGTAATGATAAAGAAGGAAAAAATGTAAGCATTAAAAAAGGAGTTAGGCCTTAGTTTCTTCATATTGAAAATCAATTTCAAAGCCTAAATCTTGAAGCATTTTATGATCATCGGTACTTTCTTGCCCTTTTGTTGTCAAATAATCTCCAACAAAAATTGAGTTTGCTGCGTACAATCCAAATGGCTGTAATGACCTTAAATTCACTTCACGTCCACCAGATATTCTTATTTCCTTCGTCGGATTTACATATCTGAATAAAGCCAATACTTTTAAACAGTATCTAGGATTTAAGTCATTTGTCCCTTCTAAAGGTGTTCCGTCAATAGCATGTAAAAAGTTAACCGGTATTGAGTCAGCATCTAACTCTCTTAAAGTATAAGCCATGTTCACTACATCATTAAATGTTTCGCGCATCCCAACAATGACTCCAGAGCATGGTGATATTCCACTGCTTTTCACTGTTTCAATTGTTTTTATTCGATCTTCATAAGTATGTGTTGTTGTAATCGCAGAATGATGTTCCTTAGAAGTATTAACATTATGATTGTATCTGTCAACTCCTGCATCCTTTAACCTCTTTGCTTGATCCGGTCTTAAGATCCCTAAACAAGCACAAATCTTTAGTCCATATTTATTTTTTATCTCATCTACAGCCGATGCAACATGTTCAATTTCCTTATCAGAAGGACCTCTACCACTTGCTACAATACAATAGGTACCTACCTGTAATTGATGCGCTTGCTCTGCTCCTTTTAAAATGGTCTCTTTATCTAACATTCTATATTTTTCAATGGGTGCTTTTGACACAATTGATTGTGAACAATATCCACAGTTTTCTGGACATAAACCAGATTTTGTATTCATAATCATATTTAACTTGACCTTTTTCCCATAATAATGCTTCCTGATTTTAAAAGATCCATTTAAAAGCAACAACAAATCATCATCAGGGCATTGTAAAATTGATCCAGCTTCTTCTTCCGTAATTCTTCTACCTTTAATTACCTCATCAGCTAATAAACCCCAATTCATCCTCATTCCCCCATTATCATTGATAAAATAATGGTAATAATTAACCGTCAGTTTGTCAACTGTTTTATAAACCTGGTTAACATATCGTTCACAGGATTTAAAACACTATACTAATAGTTCATAATAATGAAAAAAGAGCCCCGATATGGAGCTCTCAACCATTACTTTTGTTTATCGTACGTAAGCTGCACCAACGATAATTAACAAGATGAAAAGGACAACAATTAAAACGAAGCTATTACCAGTACCGTACCCAACGTTTCCATAAGGATATCCATGATCATAGTGGCAATGCATATTTATCCACTCCTTATTTACCTAATTTTGATTTCCCTTTACTTTATGTCATGGGTGGGTTGTATGGTATGGACATTCGCCCATTTTTAGGTAAAATAATTTTTTTAAAAATACAAAAGGAGATACATCAATTAAAACGTGATTTTACTTTTACTTTTCGAAAAACTCGATCCATTCCTGATCTGGACCTCTAAAGAAGATGTATTTTCCTCCATTCGGAAGGACAGTTATATCTTTATTAATCCATTCAACGCCTACTTCTTCAAGCCTCTTTTGTTCATCCTCGATATTTTCAACTTTAAATGCAATATGATGAACCTTCCCTTCATCAGGTAGATTAGGATTATAGCCCTCGATAAACTCAACAATAATTTCATTATTTACACCTAAAAAAGCAAGCTTCTTATCCCCATCAGTATGTAAAAATTGATCTATTAACGTTAGCCCTACTACTTCCTGATAAAATTTAATCGATTCTTCAATAGTAGCTACTTGTATTCCTACGTGTTCAAATCCAATAACAGCCATCTCATTTTCTCCCTCTATTTTTGTTTTTTATAGTCTAGTCTAGTGTATTTTACACACTCAAGCAAAATGTCTTCGAAAAGGACATCCCCTTAAGCTACATTAAAATCTTATTCAAACAAATGAGTATATTTCGCATACCCTTCCTTTTCAAGATCTTGTTTAGGTATAAACTTAAGTGCTGCAGAATTGATGCAATAACGGAGTCCATTAGGCCCTGGACCATCATCAAAAACATGCCCAAGATGAATATCAGCAGTCTTGCTCCTTACTTCTGTTCTAACCATCCCATGAGTTGTATCCATTTTCTCAACGACTTCAAATTCCTGAACTGGTTTTGTGAAGCTTGGCCAACCACATCCAGCATCATATTTATCCTTTGAGCTAAATAGCGGTTTTCCAGAAACGATATCAACGTATATACCTTCTTGCTCATGGTTCCAAAACTCATTACGAAAAGGTGGTTCTGTTCCGTTATTTTGTGTAACCTCATATTGGATTGGACTCAAAGATTCTTTTAAAACTACCCTTTCTTTCCCTTTCCAATGCTGTTCAATGTATCTGTCTCTACCAGACCCTGTTCGGTATTGCTTATATCTAGCAGTACTTTTTTTATAAAAATTCTGATGATAGTCTTCTGCAGCGTAAAAAGGTTTCGCTTCAAGTATCATTGTAACAATTGGTCTAGTAAATCTTCCACTTTCCTCTAATTGTTGTTTTGATTTTTCTGCTAGCTTTTTCTGATCTTCTGAATGGTAGAAAATCGCTGTTTTATAAGATTCTCCTCTATCATGAAATTGACCACCTGCATCTGTGGGGTCAATTTGTTGCCAAAATAATTCTAAAAGTCTTTCATAAGGAAAGATTTCAGGCTGAAACGTAATTTGAACCGCTTCAAGATGTCCAGTTGAATGTGTACAAACTTCCTCATATGTAGGATTTTCCTTTTCGCCACCTGTATAGCCAGAAATAACACTCACAATACCTGGAAGTTCGTCAAAGGGTTGAACCATGCACCAAAAACATCCCCCTGCAAAAGTCGCAAGCTCTATCTTGTCCTTATTCATTATGTAACGCCTCCTACTGTAATGGTTGTCCTTATTATATAGCATGATATAAAAACAATGAAAGTCAGTTTATTACTAAAATGTACTCATATATATAACTTGACACTTTTATAAACATTCCTTAGTCTTAAAAAAAGAATAAATTGTAGGTTCGGAGGAAATTGGGTTGAAAAGTCGCCAAGAAAAAATGTATGAAATGGAAGCACTTATGCGCCATGTTTATAAAAAAACACGACAAGAAATGAACCATGTTTATGATAATGAAATGTCTAGAAATGAGTTTTTTATACTAAAGACTCTTTACGAACAAGGATCAAAAAAATCCTCGGATTTATCTAAAATGTTAAGTGTATCTGCTTCTCATATTACTGCAGTTACAGATTCTCTTATTGAAAAAAAATGGATACAACGAGTTCGATCTGTTCAAGACCGAAGAATTGTTGATATACATTTAACTGAAGAAGGTAAAGTTACATTAGAGTTATTTGAAAAAAAGAAGACAGATTTCTTATTAGAAAAATTCAATGACTTTACTGACCAAGATATTGAAAGCTTTATATCTTTATTTAATAAGCTATTAAAAGCATAAAGTACTCAGTTAATTATATAAAGAAAGGCTATAGAATCTGACTTATTCTTAGATTAATTCACTCTAAGTATACCAGTCAACACTCTATAGCCTTTTTGTACATATTTTTTTGCAATTTCGCACACGATAGAATATAAATACTCGGAGGTGAAAAACCTTATGTCAACACCATATTTATGTCCTAATTGCAAAACAAATCGTACTCGGTTTAATATTATTGAACAACATGCAAAGTCAGTCAAATTAAATCCTCAAACAGGAGACATTATAGAAGAACTTGAACAATCTACCTTAGACCCATTCCACATTTCATATAAAGGACCTACTTATAAGGTACAATGCGGTGCATGCGGTCTAATCGAGGATGAGCTTACATTTATTAAAAGAGCCCAACTTAATCAATAAGAAACGACCTGTTGCCCCTCCTGTAATGAAATGCAAATGTTCCTGAGGGGTCACTATTTTATTACCTTTTGCTATCCACAATATTTTGCAAAAAGCTTATTAGAACTTCTGATAATTTATCAGGCTGTTCAAGCATTGACATATGTCCACAATCTTCAATTACAGTTCGGTTAATGTTCATCTTTTCAGCAGAAAAAGCACGATCTAATGGAATAATTTGATCTTCACTCCCTGCCACTAATAGAACTGGAACTTGCAGACCTTTTAACACTTCATTTTGATCTGGTCTATTTTTCATTGCTTCAAGCGCACCGATCGCACCAAAATCCGATGTTTTATAACCTATATATTTCACAAAATCTACTTGGTTGGACAGCTCTTTCGAATTTTTCTCAGAAAAGAGCTTAGGTACTAAATCATTAACAAAAGGTACAATTCCTTCATTAGTTATCCTTTGAATTCCCTTGTCCCTGTTTGCTTTACCTTCATCAGTATCTGGATAGGATGTTGAATGCACTAAAGACAATCCAGAAAGTTTTTCAGGATATTTTTCTGCAAAGGCAAGACTAATATAACCACCTAATGAATGACCGATTAAAGTTGTTCGATCTATTTGTAACGAATTTAAAAGTATCGCAATATCTTCTGCCATATCAGCTATTTCATAATCATTTTTAGGGGTACTTGAATCCCCATGTCCTCTTAAATCAATTGTTAGAACTCTGTTTTTTTTTCTTAAATGTGGAACGATATACTTCCAATAATTGTGATTACCACAAAAGCCATGAATTAACACAACACAATGACCAATCCCCTGGTCTAAGTAAGAAATCATATTATCTCCCACATTTTGAGTAAATCGCTCCATCATTCACCCTCCGAGTTCATATGTTTACTTTTATCACTACAACGGTAATCGTACCAAACATTTTTTATGAACTCAAATCATTTCAGTAACTACTTTATTTTTTATTAATATTTCAATAAAAAAACAATGAGTGATAAGTAAATATAGATTTTGTAAAATTAGTTAGGATGATTAAATGAGGATGCGAGATTGACTCATAGGTGTATGACCTCTCTAACAAAACCTTTGAATTTAGCCTCAATTATTTACAATCATTCGCTGTTCTGCGTTGTATTAAAAAACATAGCTTCTTCATTTCTTTGATCCTTCTGATTTTTAGTCTTTTTTTGATTACCCATTTTGCCATCTGATTCATAGCTTGATTTTTCAGGATTTTTTTTCATTCTATTCTTTCCCTCCTAATTAGATTCATCATCATTCTGTCCGTTGTGTGAAAAAATATGTGTAGTGATGACAGAAAGAGTTTCTTCATAGGATAATATCACAACAAGACTACTTACCGATTATCATAAATAGAAACCTTCTTTTCACCTATCTTTACAATAATTTACTGTAAAGAAAATTAACATATATTAACTACATTTTAAAATTATAAAGAAAATGTACTGTTTTTGTAAAAAGAGTATACATGCCCGAATTTTCTATTATTATTAGATTAAGCCAGGCTGGTTCACAAGTGATCACTCAATCGTTACATGGGAGGAATAAACAATGAATAAAAACTTATTATTAAAAGTTGGAGCATCATTACTTGCTGTATTTTTAATGGCTGCATGTAACAACGCAGAGGATACAAACGTGGAAGAAACAGAAGAAGGCGTTGAAACAGAAGAAGGCACTGAAACTGAAGAAGGCACTGAAACTGAAGAAGGCGCTGAAACTGAAGAAGGCGCTGAAACTGAAGAAGGCGCTGAAGAAGAAACAACTGAAGAAGAAGCTAAATAAATACTTAGAATTTTAAAACAAAAAATGAGAGGTATATCCTCTCATTTTTTTAACTTTCCTTTTGCTTTTCGTCTTTCACATGCCACAAATATACTGCTACACTTAAAAACAATGTACTATATCCAATATTTAAATATACTTCATCCATGTTTTCTGCAACAAGTTGTTGATAAGCAACTCCACCAAAAACTAGTGAAATTAATATCGCTACAATACCAAAAATAACAAATTTATTTTTCATATATAGTCCCCCACATCTTCATTGTTTAGTCTACAACTACCCAAACTCTTTATTCAAAGTTTAGGATAAACACCCCTAAAAAATAGGTTGTTAAAACAATTAAACGTTAAAATGAAGTAAATGAAATTGATCAGTTTCATTTTGTCTCTACTATTATTTTGGCCTGGTCATTTTCATAAGCAACTTCATAGCTAATCTTATAGGTTCTTTTTACCTGCTCTTGGCCTGTTCGTTCTGTTGCTGTTAAAACAGTCTCGACAATGACTTGATCATCTTTTTTCTCTGTCTTCAATTCGTCTATACTTATTGAAATGATATTCAAATATTGACTTCGAAATGTATCATAATCAATATTAGATTGCCATTTACTGCCTAAAAGAGAATATGCAGTGACAAAGTCTTGAAAATTAATACTTTGAATAAAATAGCTTACAAGATAATCAGATGTCTCTAACATTTTATTTTCGTCTATTTCAGTTGATACGTCAACAGTTGATGTAGCTGGTAGATTTTCCATTGGTGTTTCAGACCAACTATTAACAAGTGATATCACAGAGTTTATTGGGATACTAAAGCCAATATTTCCTTGTTCAATTCGTGCAGAGTTTATCCCAACTACCTTCCCAGTTTTACGGTCAATTAAGGGACCACCACTATTTCCAGGAGCAATCGGTGCAGAAATTTGGTACACATTCTCATAAGTATACGGTTCAACCTTTAATTCTCTGTCAATTCCACTAATAATTCCTGTTGTCACAGTATTTTGGAAGCCTAACGGACTACCTAAAGCTAAAATTTCATCACCTATTTCAAGCTCCTCATTAGGAGATTGAAGCAACGGCTCAGTATCTTTTAAACCTTCAACCCTTATTACAGCAACATCTGTTTCTGTGCTGATCCCAATAACCTCGCCGTCAAAACCTTTCGCATCTGTCGTTCTGATTTTTACCGTTTTTGCACCACTAACAACATGCGCATTTGTTATGACATCACCTTTTTCGTTATACAAAAATCCTGAACCAACTGAACCATCATCAAGTTCAACCATTACAACCTTTTTCTGAGCTTCACGAATGATTTCCTTTAAATCAGGAGCTACTTGTTCATAGCTAGTATTATCATCATTATTTTTTAGAATAGCTGACTCAGAAAATATACTTTCAGCCGTTTTGTTTTTCACATAAACAAAACCAATTCCACCACTTATCCAAATTAGAACGGATACTATGATACTAAAAATTAACTTTTTATTCATAAATTACCCTTTCTTCTCTTCTAGTAGCCACGAAATATTATTTATTTCAACTTTAGCGTTTTCTTTCGCAGAATACGTAACATGCTCAAATTCGCCGGTTTCACCATGCTCTAGTTTATTCGGGAATACATTCGTTTTTCCTTCTTCTATCTTTTTCCCGCTTTCATCTAATACAGTAAACTCGACGATGATCGAATGAACAGACTCTGTTCCACTATTTTTCACCTTACCATCAATATAGGCATCACCATATTTATCAACCTTTAATTTAATACTTGTTAACTGCACAGCTTTCGTGAGATTACGTTCTTCTTCTTCTTTTGCAGCCAACAACGCTTTCTCAATTCGTTCTTGCTCTGCCTTTTCGAACGATGATTTTGCCTCAATTATTCTCTCCTTCAAAGATAAGAGCTTCTCATTGTTCACCACATATTGGAGTGCTGCGTCTACAACATAAATAGCTTGATTAAAATGTTTTTCCTCAAGACTATGTTCTGCTTCTGTAGAACTAATCATCACTATTTTCGTGTAGATTTGTTGTTTTATTTCAGATGATTCCTGTAGTTCTAATGAATAAAGAGTGGATAGCTTTTCTGCTAGCTCATCAATTGTCGTAAGTTTATTAATTTCCTCTTTGATTTCTCCAACCTTTACACTTGTTTCTACTTGCTCAATTTCATGTGTGAGTGTGACAAATAGCGGATAGCGCTTGAGATCAACTTGTCTCTTAATCAAGTTAATCTCTTTCTGTGCATCATCAAACTGTTCGTTCATAATTTTCTTTTCTACAATGTTAAGATCTTCCTTTAGATCTTTTATTGACTTAATTATTTCTTTTTCATCTTGTAATACATCGTAATCATTACGATATGAGAGGCCTTTTTCTATATATTCTAATGCTTTATCATATTCACCTGCCAGTGCATACTTCTCTGCCTTTTCTTGAAGTTCAAGTACCTTTGCATTCACTCTTGATTCATAGACATTGGTTGAAAAAAGCAAAATAATAACAACAAAGCAACTAATAATTGGTAAGAGATATTGTACCATTTTTATTTTTTTATTTTTTAAAACATTATGATCGAGTTTTTTTCCACAATGTGAACAATAATTAGCATTGGTTTCTAAATGATTAGCTCCACAGTTTGTACAAAACATGAAGAAATCCTCCTCGGAGCACACTATCTAGTGTTTTTATTACCTAAATCCCACATAAAACAATCAATCTTTCAATCTTTCAATCTTACATATTCTGTTTCTCAAAGTTTTTCGACATATTCTATTAGTATACATGTTTCGTCATTATCATACTAGTTTTTCGATGGAGGGTAATTCGGACCATTTTTACTACATGCGGTTTTTATGAATATGAGTTAAAACCTATTTCGGTTAAAAAAATAGGGTCTAACAAAGCATATGTCAGACACCTATACTTAGTATTTTTTTAAGGTAAAGGTACATACAGTGTAAACGTAATGTCATCATTTTTAAGATTAAAGCTTTCAGCTCTGGCACTTAAACCGTTCTTTAACGTAAGTTTATCAAGTTGAATATCAATTTCTTTTTTACCAGAGTCAATGATTACATAACTGGGTAGGTCATAATAAGTATTCATATATTTCAAAACATATGATACCGGTAGCTTTAATTGACCTATTGATAATTCTTTTACAAGTAATTGCATGTTTCCATCGGATTTTACTTTTGGTTCAAGAACTAAAGTCATATCTATATCTTTATTAAATGCTTTTATAACACCATAAACGTTAACATTTTCCTTCAACTCAATTTGATATTGTAAATTTTCTTGATCTGTTTCTTCTTCCAAGTAATGATTAATTAAATCTGTCAACGAATTCTTTTCTGTACTAATAAGAAAAGGTATCGTTACTTCCTCACCATTTTCTTTCGTTTTCATTTCTACTGTTGGCCTATTACTTGGTAATAGCAAGAAGGTTGCAACTAAAATGATAAACAAAAGATTTATTATTGCTAATACAAAAAACGATACTTTCCATTTATTCATGTAACAATCACTCTTTTCTTACTTTTGTATCCCGATAAAGCTCAATTTCATTTATCACATCATATACTCTGTCTGCTATTAATGAATACCCACTTTCATTAGGATGAAACTCGTCTTTATAAAGAAGCTTCTCGTCACTTTCTGTAGAAAAAATATGATCTACTGATACATAAACAGCTTTTTCGTCTTTTTTTATCATTTGTTGTGAAGCTAAATTCCATTCATCAATAACCGTATCTATTTCAGTTAATTCAGGGAGCATATATTTAAACGGATTATAAAGACCAACATATACAATATATGCTGAAGAATTATATTTACGGATTGTAGAAAAAATATCGATCAATCTATTTTCATAGTTCTTCTGTTCTTTGCGAAATGAGTCAAAGTCAAGAGAAAAAATATTATTGTGTACAACATTCATGATATCATTTCCACCGACTGTCATAAGGATCATATCCGCATCTTTTATACTCGCTATTACTACTTCTTCTTTAAGCTTTTTTTGTAGATTGCTTGTTTTATGTCCTCTAACACCATAATTAGCTACTGATACTTCTTTAATATTATCTTGTTGTTCTAATTTCTCCTTAACCATACCAACGTATCCACCTTGCTCAGATTCATCTCCAACTCCCTTAGTCAATGAATCCCCAATCCCTACTAACTTTATCGCTTTCGGAACAAAATCTTTAGATGGTTCTTCTTTTTTCGTCAATGTTACAGGCTTTGATTCAAGCTTTGAGCTTGTTTCGGACATGCATCCTGAAACAAGTAAACATAAAATAAATGTTATTAAAATTTTACGAATCATTAAATCACCCTTATTTAGTCTAAGGAAAAATTATAACATTTTTTGAAGATTTGATCTTAGTAAAAAAGATTCCATCTGGAATCTTTCTTATCTAAAATTAATTTACTAAAGCTTTTATATCTGTAATAATTTGATCATACGGTGGATTATCAACTCCGCTATAGTCCTTCATAACAACCCCATTTTGATCAATTAAATAAAAACTTGTTCCATGAATAACTTGATCATTATTAGAAGGCTTTTGTACGATGGTTTTAAAGCTTTTCATCGCAAAATTTTCTATTTCTTTTTGTGTGTAGCCTGTTAAAAAGCTCCAATTTGCAAATGAGATAGAATAAGGTTGAACAAACTCTTTTAGTTTTTCAGGTGTATCAATTTCAGGATCAACACTAAAGGAAATAATTTTTGCATCAAGACCTTCTGCTTCTATCTTTTTCTGTAATTCAGTCATGTGTGCCGTCATCGGCGGACAAACTGTTTCACAGCTAGTAAAAATAAAATCAGCAACCCAAACGTCACCTTTTAAATCCTCTAATGAAACCTTTTCTCCATCTTGATTTGTGTATTGAAAGGGCTGAACCTGATAATTTAATGGATCTTGTATTGGAGATGAATTGCCACAGGCTGTTATTAACCATAGCACGCTAGCTAATATAGAAAATAATAATACATGTTTAATGTTCTTCAATTAATCTTCACCCTTCTATTTTTCATTCACAAGAAAAGTTTATCAAATTAACTTATGGAATTAAAGGTAAAGCATGTGAAGATTTTATGAAATCCGACCATTTAAAGTTGTTCCGTTTGCAAAGCCTTTAACGATATCTGCTACAAAATACTCATAATCAAAACCAATCGCAATTGTATGTTTGGGGTATTCTTCTAATTCTTTATAAGGTCTAAAATCACCAATACTCAGTCCTCTTGCCTCACCGTCATATGTGACAATTTTTATTGGTTTTTCTATAAATTGAAATGAATTATTATTTACAACTGCCCATAATGTTAAAAGGTCATGCATTGGACCTCCGGAAATAGATGGATCCCTTTTTTTATACCAATTTGAATAATAATCAATCATCGGTTTTATTAATTTACCAACATTGTCGTCTCTCTGCTTAAAATATTGATCTAAATTATTTACTGTTTGTTCTGGAATTATTGCATAATTGGTGACATTCAATGGAAAGATTTTTACGCCCTTTGCGTAAGTGAGAACTAAATTCGCTGCATAATGATCACTATAAAAGTTAGCCTCTGCGACAGGGGATGCATTACCAGGAAATAGGAATGCACCTCCCATAATATATAATTCTTTTATTTTTGACATTAGCGTAGGATATAGGACAACAGCAGTAGCTAATGATGTTAATCTTCCTACATTTACAATAGCAAGTTCATTTTCGTATTGATTAATAACGGTTGAAATTTGATGGAAATTTTCAAATTCAGAAGGTGGTTCTTGTTTTATTTTGGGGATGATAGGACCCATTCCATATTCACCATGTATTTCTGGGAAAAAAGTAGGATCCTCTCCTGTTAATGGACGAACAGCACCACCGATAATCGGGATGTTTGTTAAGCTAGTTATTTCTCGGATGAATGAAGCCGTCCTAGTTGCGTTATCTTTCGAGATATTTCCATAATCGACAACAATTCCTGCAATGTCAATTTCTTTACTATAAGCAAATAGCAACGCGACTATATCATCAATTCCAAAGTCTCCGATAAATAGAACCTTTTTGCCGATAACACCACACCACCTTCACCATATTTGTGTTATTTAAATTATATGTCATTATTAACCAATTATTTCAAAAGTCATTTCTTACAACTTTTTATGTTTTTACTATTTAATATGTAGTCCTAATCTTACTTTCACTATCATTTACAATTAAAAAGGGACAAGCAATAAATATAGCTAGTCCCTTTTAAAAAGAAAGTATAAGTTTTGTACTTAGTGTTGGTGTCTAGCTCCAGCAGCCCGACTTGTGAAAAGTCGGTTGCCTAACTCCTCGAGGGAAAAAACAAACCCCTTTTTTTTCTAGGTCATAAGCCACTCATGAATTGAAGTCAAAGAACGCCTTCTATTCAGGGGCGTCTTATTTGCCCGAGACTGATCAAGGCGCTTGGGCTTTTCTAATCAGTACTCTGCAAAAAACATAAATCCTATTGCACCTGGTCCTGTATGGGTAGATATAACCGGGGTTGTAAATGAAATATCGACTGTACAATTCGGGCTAATGTCGAGGATGGCTTGTTTTAGCTTTGAAGCTAGTTCAAATGTATCTGCATGGGCTATTCCTACCGCTTTAACTGTTTTACCTTTAACACCTTCAGCAAATTGCTTTGCTAAATATTTAATTGCCTGTGAATGACTTCTTACCTTCCCAATTGGAGTGTATACACCATCCTGGAGGCTAGCAATTGGTTTAATATTTAACAGTGAACCTATTAAAGCCTTTCCCCTACCAATTCTTCCTCCCTTTACAAGGTTTTCTAGGGTATCTACAGTAATGTATAGGGTTGTATTTTTACGAATTTCTTCAACTCTTTGCAAGATTTCTTCTTTCGTAGATCCAACTTCTATCATTAAGTAATCTTAAAAAATCTAACGGTCACCATTAATCTCCTCTTGAAGACGCTTTTGTTAAGATTTCGTTTCTTTACGAACCACTTTCTTCTCGAATTTATGCTTATTCGCCTCGCTTTTACATGCGTAGAATCAATAAAGTTGTGCTAGTTGCTAACCAACTTTTTCTCCGTCGCTTCCTTCAAGATACGATAAAAAATCTGTTCAAATAAATCTGTTTCCTTAAACTATACAAAAAAGACTGTGGACAAATCCGATTCGGATTTGTCCACAGTCTGAAAGCAGCTAATAAAGCTGCTTTTTTACGTTTCATAACTATTATTCTTAAATTTTCTTCCAATTAATAAATTACCGTACTTAATTTTAACTATGTGCCTATCTAATAGGTTTTGTCTTAAAAAAATTAGATTGTCAATGCTAGCTTTTGTTTTCTCCGATAAACCACTTTAGATAATAATACACTACATTCGTATAAAAACAGCAGTGGAATGACGACTAAAATGTCTGATATAAAATCCGGTGGAGTTATTAGAACGGCAGTTAAGATTAAAGTAAAATAAGAATACTTCCTCATTTTTTGTAAGCGGTAAGGGTTTAGCACTCCAAGACTAGTTAAAAACATAATAATCACAGGAAGTTCAAATAAAAATCCAAATGGGAGTATGATATGAATCATAAATCGGAAATATTTTTCCGTAGTAAAAAAAGTCATAAACATATCATCAGTCAATGAAAGCAGGAAGTTAAATACCGTTGGGAAAATGACAAAATAACCAAAGGAAATTCCTAAAATAAAAAGAATAAATAAGGCGGGAATGTAAGCCAATGTTACTTTTCTTTCTTTATCTTTTAATGCAGGTCGGACGAAAAGCCAGATTTGATGGGCGGTTATTGGTATTGTACCTGCAATGGCAATGATACTAGCCAGCATTAAATAGACCCATAGGATGTCGCTTGGACCAAGAACAGCGAGCTTCATTGGTAAATCCTCAATTAACCAATTGTAAATATCTTGCACATAAATAAAGGACAGAATTAACAACAGTATAAAACTGCCAAGAACGATAATTAGACGTTTTCGTAATTCGCTTAAATGATCAATAAGATTCATTTCTCTGTTTTCCA
This sequence comes from Bacillota bacterium, assembly GCA_051750265.1. Lineage (GTDB taxonomy): Bacteria > Bacillota > Bacilli > Bacillales > Bacillaceae > Metabacillus. The sequence continues at coordinate 25,321 of JBNJJO010000002.1, forward strand.
TCATAGTCACCTCCTGATTATAAAAAGAAGATGCAAGCAAAAAACATCTACCTACATCTACTCTAAATTATCTTAGTTAAACTACCTTTTTTTCTTTTTTAGTCCCTAATTCATCTTTGTTCTGTTCATCTTCTGAAACTAGTTCCCGAGTTGATTTTTTGAATTCTCTTAGTGTAGAACCAAATGCACGTCCAATTTCTGGTAATTTCGATGGACCAAAGATAATTAACGCGATAACTAGTATAAGAATTAAACCTGGAATTCCAATATTTTGCAACATTTACATTACCTCCTTCATTTACATAGCTTTTTTAACAGCTTGTTTCCTTTGCGCTACAAAATTATATAATTTAAAATCGGCTTGCTGAGCACAGATTTGGCATTTGAAATTCCCACTTAATTCTGTAGGTATTTGCTGTACATGTGGAAGAAAAATCATTTTCAAACCTTTGTTAACATGTTTTTTACAAACTATGATCATGTAAAAATGCTCCTCCCGTACTTATTAAAATAAATGAAGGGGTAAACGAACATAGCCGTTTACCCACTTCTTTTATAAAGAAGTTTGGGTTCTTTCTTATTGTTCCTCTTATACAATTTGCCTTTAGATTCCTTCTTATTTAAATGCTCCACCTTGAACAGCTACCAAGCAAGATCGTCCGAAAGTGTAGCCAGGGTATGGATTCCATGTATCAGGATGTTGTACATCTAAGAATAAGGTACGTTCATCAGGTGTTAACCAAGGACCAGTTACTTCACAACCTTTTGGACCTGATGCAAACTGGAACGGGTCTCCATAATTTTCACCGTCTGTTGGAATCATGAACACACCGCAGTTTTTATATTCTGCATACACGTTATCTTCAGTAGCACCATAGTCTTCCACTACCCATAGATTTCCTTTGCTGTCAAAGTGAAGGTTGTCAGGACAAGTAATACCGCTTTGACGTCCACCCGCAACAAATACTTGGAACGTAAACTTATCACTTCCATGATCACCTTCAGCAGGAGCAAAACGGACAATTTGACCATGAAAGTTTCCATGATTAGAGTTGTTTGTTAAAGCTAAAAATACACTTCCATCATGAGGATGAATTTCTACGTCTTCCGGACGATCTAACAGTGTTCCGCCAACAGCACGAGCGGCATCACGGGCGTAAGTTAGTACATCCGCCTGGCTATTAAATAATTTTTTTCCATCTTTTTGATAGTTTTGTAGTTTTGTATTAGTTGCATAGTCTAACGGGATCCATGTTTGCTGCCCTAGATTTGCAACATATAATGTTCCGTTTTCTAAAATATCAAAGTTTGCTTCACGATTATTTGGGTTGAACTTCTTGCTGCTGATAAATTTATAGAAACACTCATCACGTTTGTCATCACCCATATAAACAACAACCTTGCCGTCATTTGTTAATCCCAAGGCCGTATTTTCGTGAGCAAATCGTCCAAGAGCAGTATGCTTACGAACAGGTGCATTCGGGTTAAACGGATCTACTTCCATTACCCAGCCGTAGTGCTCATCTGTAAAGTTTGGCCAGCCATAATCTGTTCCATAAAACGTGTTTTCTTCACAAGAAAGAGCTGTATTCCAAAGAGTACTTCCACCGCTGCAGTTTCCAAGTGACCCTTCGACGATTTTTGCTCCTTTTACTGCGTTACTTCCAGCTGCAGGACCTGTTAATTGAATAGGAGTTGTCCCATCTACACGGCGATTAAATTTATCATTTTTCACTAATTTCCATTCGCCTTTTTCCTTTTTAACGTGAATGACAGATCCGCCAACAGCTTCTTTTTGCATTGCTAATAGGTTAGGATATTGTGCAAGATTAGACTTATTATATGAAGCCGGGTTGATCCCTAACATTTCTAAATAGTTTCCTGGTTCAGGAAACTCATGATTTACCCAAATTAAGCCTTCTTCTGAACTATTTCCACCTTCTAAGCTATCAATTGGAAAATAAACAGTAAGATCAGCTGCGTCTCCAAACTTTTCGCCTTTTGAATTAATCACATCGCCATATGAAGCAATAATGTTATAGTGATAACCTTCTGGAAGTACTAGTTCATTTTCCCATGTACGTCCAATCGCTTTAAAAGGTGCTGTAAGAGGCTTACCTTGTCCTTGAGGTTGACCATTCATTAAGTGATTTGCTGTCATAGCATTTGCTTTAGGTGCTAATGCTCCAAGTCCTGATGATGCTGCAACTAATGCCGCAGTACCACTTCCCATATAAGTTAAAAATTTACGTCGATCCATAATTTAACTCGCTCCTCTTGACCTAGTTTGTTTAGTAACTCACATGAAAAGTTTATTTTAATAATATTAAGTCAGTATTAAAGAGATTTATGGTCTTTGTAAATGGGAGGAATTTATTTAATGTTAAGTTATTAATAAATTTTTAATATATTGTAAATAAAGATGTAAACGTCTTTGAACAAACATTTGCGTTATCCTAGTCCACTATAACTATTTTTCGGAATTATTCTACAAAATCCGATCTTAATTCGACATTTTTCTAAAAAACATGAGAAAAGCATTATTATCATTTTTATTAATGAAAATGGTATCATGCAAGTGAACTTTTGTTTCTTACTGTGATATTACCTTCCCTAGCTTCGATTATTGGATATTTCCTCCAGATTGCTGATACCTGGCAAGAAACTCCTGTTTAAATTGATTAGCAATATTAGCATCATGAATAAATAGTGAGTTTTCATCATTTACATCATTTCCATTTGTACTCCAATTGGTTGATCCGGTAATCACTGTTGGGTCACTTGTGGTATCTGCATCGACAATCATATATTTATGATGTAGTTTTCGTACTTCATTGTCCATATACACGGGTGCTGGATTTTTCCACCTCGTGTTTGGATTATTTGTACTTGTTTGGCTCGCTGTCCGTCCAGTCATATCCACTGATGCAGACCACCACATGTTCCAATAAGAAGCATCAAATACACCTTTTAGCTCAAATCCTGTAAGCGTTCCCTGTAAATCTTGGTCAGATCCTTCCCATTTAACTTTTAATGCATCTACTAGCGGCTGGTCAGACCAGGCGAAAATATTAAAGTAAGTATTTAAGTTAGCTGATGTTTGAATATAGTTGACCATCTTTGGGACAGCGCTGTCCCCCGGCGAGAAATAAATTTCGATCGTTTTCCCACCAACTGTTACGGTGTGAGGGGTGTTGTCTGTTTTCCTGGATCCAAAATTTGAAACACCTGGATTAGGTGAGATAGTTGTACTCCCCCACATTTCATTAAATTCTGCTTCATAAATCGTCGAAAGTTCTGGTGAGTTGAATTCAATCGAATGATTGGTATTTCCGTCCAAAATGCCAGCTTCCCGATTTTCATCTGTTCCATAAAGGCCAGAAGTGGTGAAATTCCAACTTCCTGTAAATACCCAGGCATCATCAATTACTGCAAATTTGTTATGCATTTGGTTATCAGGAGAATAATAAGCGTTTGTCGACTTTGATTCTCCATCAACCATAAAATATCCGGTTTGACTGATTGAGTCGATGGTTACCGTTTTTTGTGTAAAATCTTTATAACCTTCCGATGGTAGGCCGTATTGCTGCCGTTTAACAGAGTCTTCTACCGCAAACATGGCTGAGTCGGATAAAATTACTGTGTCATCAGTGGTATTTAGCACTCCGTCTTTTCCACGAAGAAGTTTTTCAAGATAAAGCCTCATTAATTCGTAGCGTTCATCGTGTTCGGGATCGCTCGCCCCTTTGGCATCAGCAATCATTCTAACCTGTACCCCGTTTGCTGCACGATTGATTAAAGCATCAACTATCTTCGGAAGATTAATTTCATAGGTAGCAATATACTATTTTAAGAATGTGAAGCTGGTTTTAATATATTATTAATTTTCAGGTAGATATATATAAATATATACTAGGATGAAAACAAAATTGTTTAGATAATAGGAGAGGTTTTGGTGCGAAAACAATTATTTGGAAACATAGAAATTGATCGTTATTTTCAGGATTATGAAGCGTTTCCAAATAGTTTATGGACTTTGAATCTACATGTGTAAACGGGAATATATCCAAACACCAAGCTAAAGTGTTGCCACTTTCGTTGTGGGTGGAGCAGGTCTAACTGGTATTGAACTTATTGGTGAATAACTTTATCCTTGTTATCATGTGATATAGGCTTGAACTAAATTTTTTAGCTTCCTCTGGAACATCCCTTTCTAAACGAGCAAATAAGTCACCATTCTATTCACTTCACCGTAAAGTGATTGATTAGACCTAAGTTGACCTTGGGTGTTGAAACGTTATCCATATTACAAGAATTTTATCATTTCCTAAACGAAAAAAAGAACCAGATTCCTCTGGTCCATTGAGTGTTATGCATTATTTTTTAAGATATTGGATCCGAAAATCGCCTCATAATCTGGCCATTTTATCACCTTTTTTAAATAATCTTTAAATGAGTAAATACTTTTTGGTTGTTTTTGGGCGTAAATAGTTGTTAAAAATGTTTGTAAACGGATTTGAAGCATGAAACGGTATTTGTTATCTTCCTCCAATACTGGGATATCAGTAATCTTTACCTTCTGTCCACTCATCAGCTTGAACTCTAGGCTTTTTAATAACAAGTTATCAATCCTCTTTTTTACCCGTTTCCTATATTATAACCCAATTTTTTTTAGAAGTCTGTCTAAATATGTCACCACAAAAGATTTTTTTCACTAGATCAGTAAATGAAATAGATTGCTGTCTTTATTTACTTCTGTATAGAAAAATCCTTTTTTCTTCATTCTTTGAAGTAATGGTTCATAATCCTCTTTTTGTTTTAATTCGATTCCTACTAAGGCAGGACCGTTATCTTTGTTATTCTTTTTTGTATATTCAAAACGGCTAATGTCATCATTTGGACCAAGTACTTCATCTAAAAATTCTCTAAGAGCACCTGCACGTTGAGGGAAGTTTACAATAAAATAGTGCTGTAAGCCCTCATAGATCATTGAACGCTCTTTAATTTCTTGCATCCTACCAATATCATTATTACCACCACTAACGATACAGACTACGTTTTTACCTTTTATCTGATCTTTTAGAAAATCGAGTGCAGCAATGGACATCGCACCAGCAGGTTCAGCAACAATCGCATTTTCATTGTATAACTCAAGGATGGTTGTACAGACTTTGCCCTCTGGACAAAGCAAAACTTCATCAACAACTTTTTTACAAATTTCAAAGGTTTTATCACCGACTTTTTTTACTGCTGCTCCGTCAACAAATTTATCAATTTCATCTAGTGAAATCACTTTATCTTCTATTCTAGAATTAAATAAAGAAGGTGCACCTTCTGGCTCTACCCCAATCATTTTTGTAGATGGAGAAATACTTTTAAAATAAGTACCTAAACCAGAAATTAAACCGCCGCCGCCTACACTTGCGACAACAAAATCAATATCTACATCCGTATCATTTAATATTTCAACTGCCACTGTACCTTGCCCAGCAATTACGTCGACATCATCAAAAGGATGAATAAATGTGCGATTTTCTTCCTCACAACAAACCACAGCTTTTTGATATGCGTCGTCAAAAGTATCTCCAGTTAAAATAATATCGACATATTCTTTGCCGAATAATTCAACCTGTGAGACTTTTTGGCGAGGTGTTGTAGATGGCATGTAAATTTTCCCGTGAATTTTTAATTGTCTACAGGAATATGCAACACCTTGTGCATGATTTCCTGCACTAGCACAAACGATTCCATTGACTGTTTGCTCTCCATCAAGCTGCTTAATTTTATTATAAGCTCCTCGAATTTTAAACGATCGAACAACCTGTAAATCTTCTCGTTTTAAATAAACATTACATTGATATTTATCAGAAAGCTGTTCATTTTTTTGAAGAGGTGTATGTGTCACAACATCTCTTAATAGATGATGTGCCTTTAAAATATCTTCTACATATACATTATGCAAATCATTGATAGTTTGCTTCATCGTCACACGACCCTTTCAACTGCTTGTTAATTTGAAATTATATCATGAATATTCAAAATTTAAAGGTAATATCAAAAAGTTTTACAGAAAATTTAAATGTAAGGGCTCTCAAAAATAAATTTCCGGAGAAACATTCGTCTTTTTAGACACGCAAAAGTCAAATATGATAATAATTTTTTCTTAATTGGGTGTTTTTAGTTTTAATTGGGTGTTACAATGGATCTATAGCATCCTTCGGAGGTATTTATTTGAGTACAAAAAGCAACCAATTTATATTTGATAATGAACAATTAAAAGATATTATTACGAAGCAATTATTCGACTTATTCGGGGTGGATAATCTTACATATAACAATAGGAGCCAAGTAGAAAAAGACAATGAAGAACTGACAAAAGCAAATTCCCGTTATCAATCTTTATATAACTTTAAAGACATTATTACAAATCACCCCACCCTATTGGAGAATATCCAGATTGCAAAGAAAATATCCTTAACTGATTTCCCTGTACTTATACAAGGGGCAACAGGCACTGGTAAGAATTTATTTGCTCATGCCATTCATAGTCATTCATCTCGTAAAAATGATGCATTTGTTACTGTTGATTGTAACGAACAAAATGAGGATTTTTTAGAAGAGGAACTTTTTGGTTACAAAGAAAATGCTCTCGTTTCTCCTAGTTTATTAGACTTGGCAAATGGAGGTACCCTTTATTTTAATAATATAGGTGAATTACCACCAAAGCTACAAACTAAGATTCTAAGCGTACTAGAAAACAAAGAATGGAGACGTATAAATGGTTCGAAACCTTTGCCTCTAAATGCTCGAATCATTTCTGCTACAACTAAAGAGCTAGATCACAAAAGTAACTTTAGAGACGATTTATTGTACCGTCTAAATGTACTATCCATAAAATTACCAGAATTGAAGGATATGAAGCAAGATGTTCCACTCTTTATTCAACATTTCCTAAAAAAAGCTGGTAGCACCATTAGAATAGACCAAGCAGTACAAGATGCATTAATTGCTTATGATTGGCCTGGAAATTTTCGGGAGATTAAGAACACTGTTGATTATATGCTAACTGTTTCAGATGGTAGATCTATTCAATTACATGACCTACCTCAAGGTATCATTCATGTTGAAAAACAAACAAAGAAGAAACCACAACAAAATCCGATTCAATTAACAATGATGGACAAACGAGAATATGCTTTTATACTTGAAGAAATTAAACAACAAAATGAAAAAGGTGAGCCAGCAAGTAGACGAGTTATTACTGAAAATAGCAAATCCTTACCAAGCCCATTAACAACACAACAAGTAAGACATCGCTTAGATTTTCTAGAAAAACAGCAATATGTAACAAAAGGAAGAGGTCGAGCTGGCACGAAAATCACGCTAGAAGGTTTAGATTTTTTACTTTCGCTTAAGGAAAATATTAAGTAAAAAAACAGATTGACAATTTTTTCAGGGTCCTTACCAGAAATAAGAATTAAAATATTGTTAACTTGAAAGGAGACTCACATGTCAAATACACATACTTTTTCAAAAGGCGAAGAGATCGCCAATTCAATTACTCATGGAATTGGTGGATTATTAAGTATGGCAGGGCTTGTTATTTTAATCGTCTTTTCTTCTTTATACGGAACAGCTTGGCACATTGTCAGCTTTACTTTATTTGGAGTAACTATGGTGATCTTATACACCGCTTCCACTCTTGTTCACAGTTTTCCAGCTGGAAAAGCAAAGGACGTATTTGAAGTACTCGATCATTCAGCCATATACTTTTTTATAGCTGGTACCTACACCCCATTCTTATTTATTGCCGTTAAAGGCTGGATTGGGTGGACATTATTTGGAATCGTTTGGGGACTTGCAATCGGTGGCACTGTTTTTAAATCATTCTTTGTGAAAAAATATTTATTTTTTTCAACAGTTATGTATGTCATCATGGGCTGGTTAATTGTTTTCGCATGGAATCACATTACTGAAAACGTTGCATTAAATGGTGTCATTTTACTAGTAATCGGAGGTGTGCTATATACAATTGGAGCGATCTTTTATGTGTGGAGAGGATTTAAATATCACCATGCAGTCTGGCATGTCTTTGTGCTAGCAGGAACTGTCTTACACTTCTTTTCCGTTTTGTTTTACCTATTACCATAATGTTAAAGCAGACTTAGATAATGAAGCGCTACTCCACACTTGAGATGCTTATCAAGTGAGAGAACATTCATTATTTAGTCTGCTTTTTTATGTGTATGGATTTTGACCCTATTGGTCATAGAAAGTTTGTGCTATTTTTCTTTTTTTTCATAAACGACAAAATCAAAATCATATGGATTTTTTTCATTTTTAATGCCAGGTTCTTTAGAAATCATTTTCCATTCAGAATCATTCGTTGGCGGAAAGAATGTATCACCTTCAAACTCATGATGAATGTATGTTATATATAAACGATCACTATAAGGTAGTATTTCTTTAAAGATTTCAGCCCCGCCGATAACAAAAATTTCTTCATCTGTATTCCTGGATAGGTCGAGTAATTCTTCAATTGAATGTATTACCTTACATCCATCACATGAATAATTTTTGTCTCTTGTAATAATAATGTTTTCTCTGCCAGGTAATGGTTTTCCAATTGAATCAAATGTCTTCCGCCCCATAACAATTTTATGATTCATTGTGACGCGCTTAAAATACGCTAAATCTTGAGGTAAATGCCATGGAAGCTGGTTATTACTTCCGATAAGACGATTTTTATCCATTGCATACAATAAGGAAATCAAACGCTAACAGCTCCTTTAATATGAGGATGTGGATCATAGTTTTCAATTGAGAAATCCTCAAATGTAAAGTCAAATATAGATGTAACATCTTTGTTTATTTTTAAAGTTGGTAAAGGACGTGGCTCTCTCTGTAATTGCTCTTTTACTTGGTCAAGATGGTTTGAATAGATATGAACATCACCAAATGTATGAACAAAGTCACCAACCTCTAAATTTGTCGCTTGAGCCATCATATGAACGAGTAATGCATAAGAAGCTATGTTAAATGGTACACCTAGAAAAACATCTGCTGAACGCTGGTAAAGCTGACAAGATAACTTCCCTTCCGCAACATAGAATTGAAAAAAGCAGTGACAAGGAGGTAGAGCCATATTTTCAACATCTGCAACATTCCAAGCAGAAACGATTAATCTTCTAGAGTCAGGATTATTTTTTATTTGATTCACAACATTAGAAATTTGATCAATCGTTGATCCATCTTTCGTTGGCCAAGATCTCCATTGATGGCCATAAACAGGTCCTAATTCTCCGTTCTCATCTGCCCACTCATTCCAAATCCTTACACCATTATCCTGAAGATATTTTACATTTGTATCTCCTTTTAAAAACCATAATAGCTCATGGAAAATAGATTTTGTATGAAGCTTTTTGGTTGTGATTAATGGAAATCCATCCTGAAGATTGACTCTCATTTGATAACCAAAAGTACTCATTGTACCTGTCCCTGTTCTGTCTTCCTTTTTTACTCCATTTTCGAGGACATGCTTACATAATTCTATATATTGCTTCATTTAGACACTTCCCTTACTTAGACTCCACCATGTATTTTACACCATTAATGATGTAAATTCACATATCTTTTATTCTTTTGATTAGCAGCTTGTTTTTCTAATGATTGGATAAACAAAAATGTAAGCGGTGCCTTATTTTCAAGCATTAATTTGGTTTCCTCGCTGTAATAATACATTGCAAATGTTTCAGCAAAATACTCTTCAGGAAATTTGATAAAATAGTTTCGATGGGGGTATAATTTCTCTACCTCTTGTTTCCAAATATTAATAAACATTGGATCGTTACGTACATAATTAAAGACATAACGATCAATTGCATGTGCAACTTCATGCAACTCTAGCGAAACGGAGCCATGACCTTTTCCATATTCACTATGTCCAATTTTGGCATAAACAACTCTATTATTACTCATACCAGGAACAAGATCCCAATTAGGAGCTGAATCAGCGTACCCTCTTGGTTTTTTCTCCCGCAAACTACCTAATTCGTTTTGATCTGTTAACGATCCATTAAAAAGTTTAATTTGTATATTTTGATCTGCAGCAATCATTAAGATATTTTGATCTATTTTTTGTAAATTATTAATCATAAAAATAGCATCTTCTTCTTTAAAAGATGTGTGTGGTAAAAAAACCATTTCCCCAAGTATTGGTTTGGATAAAGTTACTTCTGTCGACTTAAATTGATATGTAGATAGTGAAATCCCTTCAGGTAATGCTTTAGCCAAATGATAAAAGGGGATACAAATAAGAGAGATTAGTAGAAAAATAATACCCTTTTTCATGATGTACATCCTCTCGATGATTAAGTAAAAATTACAAAAGTAGATTTTTAAATGATGGTTCGCTGTGGACAATGCAAAAGCGAATCATCGATATTAGTTCTGTTGAAAAAATCTAATCGATCAACAAGAACTAAAATTTTGAATCTCCTACTACTATAATACTACTATAATAACATAAATAGACATATTAAACTAGATTTCTACAACGTATGAATTGGAATAGAATTCTTTCAAACTTAAAGATTATTGAAATGGTATTTTTGATCTTAATTTCTAATAAAAATTAGTAAGAAATATGAAATGATTGTTAGACGAATATCTTTGTGTAGATTCTCTCCTTTTTTCCTATAGAAAAAAGCACGCAAATTAGTTGCGTGCTCGTAAAGTACATTATATAAAACAGCGTTTTCAAAACGACGAATTAATGATAACTCATCCAATTTGGTGGGGTATTTTTATCCCAATAGATACTTCCTAAATCCTTATGCGACTGAAAAGAGTCATGGTACGTATGATAATGAAAATTGAACCAATATCCTTCTAATGGACGGTTTTCTCTTCGAACATGGAAACGCAATACATCTTCACCTGTTTGTGTATTATATATATGAAAGATTTTTTCACCAATACCACCTGAAGGTTTTGAGATCTCCAGTTGTTGGAAAAGTGCGTCATCCTCTACATCCACATAGTATGTAATGATTTCTTCCATTTTAGGAAAAATCACTTCTTTAAATTCATCCTCAATCACAACACCAATTTTATCCCCGAATTTAACAAAAGACTTTTGTTCAGCCTCTGAAAGCAAATTAGTTAAAAATTGTTCCTTAGATAATGGAAGTTGTTCAACTTCTAATTTAGAAGGTGCAATTTGATTTATATTTACATCAGTAATCGAAGATTTAGAAACGGAATCTTCTGATGACTTATCTTGAACAGCTAATGTTGCAGGAGGTGTTACAAGCCCAAAGGTTGCCATAGAGAATAGAATGACAAGCGATTTTCTTAACCATTTATTCATAGCATGTCTTCCTTCCAAAGATACTATAATATTAATATCTTAACATACAGTTTTGGGTAATAGTATATCAATTTTATTACAAATTAGATGAAACAATACGTATATAAAAGAGGAAAATTCTTTTAAAGATAAGCAAAAACGGTTAAAATAAGGATTACATACACATATTATTGAAAACACTATGGGAGGTTTGAAAGATGGGCTATGATACTTTATTTTTCATTGGATGCTTCGTTACTCTTGCATATTTTATTTATGTAGAAATTACTGATTAATACATAAAATGAAATTTCCATCAATGGGAGTTGTCTTTTATATCCTACTAATAGTTGGTAGTAGGGATAAATTTGTAAAAAAACAGGTGCACACACTTATAAATGTGAGCACCCGTTTTTTTACGTTCGTTTTGTTTTTTTCCTAGCAGAATCAACTTGCTTGCCGTTTGTTTCACTCATAGTCGTTCCTTGTCCCTCCACATTTGGAGAGCCAAGTACTTCTCTTGAAGGATCTACTTTTCTTTTTGTCATAATGATAACACCTCCACAATATTATCATTCGCTATTCTTGTATTTCTATTACCCCATAATGGAATTTTGCAGATTTTCGGATATTCACAGTAAAACCAAGTTGTTCAAAACGAGTACTTTTCCAATGATCTTTTAAAACAACTCTCCTTTTAGCAACACGCTTTGCTTCGTTTATTGCTTCAATTGAAAGTGATGTATAATTTGCAATACTCTTTAATGGTAATAGCCCAATTGATTCATCGATTGTTTCCTCGAACATCGGATCAAAATAAATAATGTCATAAGATTTGTCAGGGCAGCTATGTAGGAAAGATAAATGTTCATTTGTTGAAACATCTATGCGTTTCATTGAATCATCTAAAACTGACAATCCTGTTTCCCATTGTTGCAATCCCTGTTTTACGATATAAGCCAAACTCCGACTACCTTCAATACCTTTAACCAATCCTTGTTCCCCTACAACGTAACTTGCAATAATACTATCTGATGCTAGTCCAAGAGTACAATCTAAAAAGGTATCACCTTCTTTAAGGTTGCATGCTTCACAAAAAGGATCTTTCTCACCTTTTAGTAACCTCTTGATTCTAAACATGGCTGAATTAGGGTGAAAAAACAGCGGGCTTAAATGAGTTAAAAAGTGCAGTTCTATTCGATTTTTCCCTACAACAAGAATATCTTCTTTATAAACATTTTTTAGTTCTTCAACAGCCTTTTTATTTCGCTTCGAAAATGTACCATCAAGCTCAATGGCGATTTCCTGCGCTGTACGTATTAACTGAGCATCTGGTCTTCCGGAAGTTGTAACAATCATTTTTAATCTCCACTTTCTTGTCGTTTAGGAAAATATAAAATTTTAGGACAAAAGATAAGTGCTCTTCATCCAGCTCCAGCAGTCCGACTTTGTGAAAAGTCGGATGCGTGGCCTTAGATCTCACAGGACGAGCAAGTGCAGGCAAAGAGATAAGGCCGCCCTAAGTTTTTGGCTGCCTCTAGGATCTAGCCATTCATTAATTGAAGGTAAAGAACACCTTCTATTAATGAGCGTCTTATTTGCCCGAGACTGATCAAGGCGCTTGTGCTTTTGTTCTTATTAAACCAAAATAAAAAGGATGCAAACTCGCATCCTTTTTAACAGTATTGCTCAAATGCACTTTCTAAATTCTGCATGATAGCATCGATCGAATTTCCTTCAATATCATGACGTGGTATAAAGTGAACAACCTCACCATCTTTTATAAGCGCCATTGATGGGGATGAAGGCTCATATCCTTTAAAATATTCACGCATCTTACTAGTCGCCTCTTTATCCTGTCCTGCAAAGACAGTAACAAGCTTATCAGGCTTTTTCTCTGCATTTAAAGCAGATTGAGTTGCAGCAGGTCTTGCTAATCCTGCTGCACAACCACATACAGAGTTAACTACAACAAGGGTTGTACCTTTTCTATCTTTCATGAAATCTGCTACTTCTTCTTCAGTTGTTAATTCTTCAAATCCAGCATTCGCCAGCTCTGCTCTCATCGGCTTTACAATTTGCTTCATATATTCATCATATGCCATTGACATCTTAATCCCTCCATATCTTCACATGTATTTAAAGAATACTATAGGGAATTTACCATTGCAAATAATGTTATTTCGTTTTAACGACTTCTTTTACTTCCTCGAATAAATCTGTTACTGCACCTTTAGATGCACTTGATACAAGTCGTGCATATTTAGCTAATACTCCACGCTCCACAAGCTTAGGTGCTGTCCAGTTTTTCTTACGTTCAGCAAGCTCTTCTTCTGTTAATTGTACAGTAAGCTCACGCTTTTCACTGTCAACTGTTACAAGATCTCCATTTTCGACAAAGGCAATCGGTCCACCAACTTGTGCTTCTGGTGAAATATGCCCTACAACTAATCCATGTGAACCACCAGAGAAACGACCATCGGTAAGAAGAGCAACACTTTCTCCTAATCCTTTACCAACTAAGATACCTGAGATTGATAACATTTCAGGCATACCTGGTCCACCTTTTGGACCTTCATAACGAATAATCAAAACATCTCCTGCTTGAATTTCACCTGAAAGAACAGCTTCTGAAGCTGCGTCTTCCGTTTCAAACACTTTTGCAGGACCTGTTAATTTTGATACTTTTAAACCTGATACTTTAACAACTGCTCCTTCTGGTGCTAAGTTTCCACGTAAAATTACTAATGGACCATCTTTACGTTTCGCTTCTGCTACTGGATAAATAACCTTTTGGCCTTCTTTTAAGTCAGCCCAATCTTCAAGGTTTTCGGCAATTGTTTTACCAGTAACTGTTAAGCAATCACCGTGAAGGAAGCCTTCTTGTAATAAATACTTCATTACTGCAGGAACTCCGCCAACTTCGTGTAAATCGTTCATTACATATTTTCCACTTGGTTTTAGATCAGCTAAATGTGGTACACGTCTTTGAATGCGATCAAAATCATCGATCGTCAAATCAACATCTGCAGCATGTGCAATTGCTAGTAAGTGAAGGACAGCGTTTGTTGAGCCACCAAGAGCATAAACGACAGTAATTGCATTTTCAAAAGCTTCTTTCGTCATGATATCTCTTGGTTTAATTCCTTTTTCAAGAAGATTGTATGCGGCTTCACCTGCATCGAAACAATCTTGATATTTTTCATTGGATTCAGCAGGATTTGAAGAACTTCCTGGTAAGCTCATTCCCATTGCCTCTATCGCTGAAGCCATTGTGTTAGCTGTATACATTCCGCCACAAGAACCTGCACCTGGACATGCATGACATTCAATTTGACGTAATTCTTCTTGATCAATTTTACCAGCATTGAATTGTCCTACTCCTTCAAAGACGGAAACAATATCAATATCTTTGCCATTTAAGTTACCTGGTTTAATTGAACCACCATAAACAAATACAGCTGGTAAGTTCATACGAGAAAGTGCAATTAAACAGCCTGGCATATTTTTGTCACAGCCACCAATTGTCACAACTGCATCTAAGCTTTCTCCACCAACAACAGTTTCAATTGAATCAGCAATAACATCACGGCTTGGTAATGAATATCTCATCCCAGCTGTTCCCATTGAAATTCCGTCTGAAACAGTAATCGTATTGAAAATAAGTCCTGCTCCACCTGTTTCGTTTACACCTTTTTTCGCTTGGATCGCCAGCTTGTCTATATGTATATTACATGGTGTTACTTCACTCCATGTACTAGCTACACCTATCATTGGCTTTTTGAAGTCCTCATCGTTAAAACCTACTGCACGAAGCATTGCTCGGTTAGGTGCTCTTAATGCACCATCAAATACTTTACTTTCATTTCTTAATTCCTTGGTCATGATCGAACCTCCAAAAATTATTATTGTTAAATACTATAGTTCGAATTTATGAGTTTTGCAACAATATTCAAACAATTTATATGATAAAAATTAAAAGCAATCGTTATTATTGACTGCTCTATATTAATTATGCTTTCCCATTTCTACTCTCGGTCATTTGCTTCCAAACAGAACCTTTAGCTTCTTCTCCACCTTCGATTCGTCCTATTGCCATTTTCACCTGCATACTAACTTCAAATTCAGGGTCTTCTTCTGCCTGTTTTAAACTAGATAATGCCGTATGATCTCCTACTTCATATAAGAACATGGCTGCTCTCCATCTAACAAGTTTGTTTTTATCTTTTAATGCGTCAATCATTGCGTTCATTGCAGTTGGATCACCAATATCTGATAAACAATCTCCCGCTGTCCTTCTAACTGTAACTGATTTATCCTTTAATGCTTGATATAACAATGGTAATACAACTGTTTTTTCAATCATCCCTAAATAAACAGTTGCTAGCCTTCTTATTGATGGTTTTTCATCATTTAGAGCCTTTTTCAAAACTGGTAGGTCGTCTTCAGATGGGTCCATTTGATCCAAATGTGCAAACCTGACCGACCAATCCTCATCATCTAACATAGAAAGTGTGACTTTATATGATTTTTTTATTGGTTGGTTTGATTTATGATTAGCTTCTGAAGCAGCTTTAACAAGCCTTTGTAATCTCTCATTAGAATAGGATGCACTTAATTCATCAACGATTTCTTTTCCAATATCAGCAAGGTCACCGTATCTTACGCCATGCTCTTTCCACTGACGTTCCAATACTACGTTTTCATTTGATTGTTGTGCTGCTAATACAGACTCTTTAAATCGATCAGGCAAACCATAACGCTCTTCTGTCATCCCATCAGTTAGTTTAACCTGCATCGGTATATTATTAAACATTTGAACGAATACCTTTACTTCACCAAATGCTTCTTCTTGCTGTCTAGCTTTAGGATTTCCTTCTTCTACATCTTCACCGAACGCCTGACGTACTTGTGCTAATATGTCTTTCCAATCATATTTTGCATTTCTTTCTACAGCGAGAAAATCCGCTACATGATAAACACCTTTAACGCCTTCAATATGTAAGATATCTCCAATTATACTAGGAGCTTCTTTAGCCTGTTCCTTTTTATAATTATTGCTTTTTCCAGATGGAAGCTCTTCTAATAAAAGCACCTTCATCGTATTAGGACTAGGAGTAGGTTCAATCGACTTTATTTTCATTAAGAGCACTCCTTTATTCATTCGTATTTATATTGTAACATAGCCTATTAAACAAGTACTATTTGCAGAGTTTCAACTTGTCTATAAAGTGAGCTTATTACGACTATTATGACCTTAAATTTATTTTACACCATTCCACTCATTGTAAAATTGCTCTAAAAAAGAATGTAGAAACTGATGCCTCTCCTCTGCAAGCTTCATCCCTGTACTTGTATTCATTAAATCTTTTAACTTTAGTAATTTATCATAAAAATGGCTTATAGCATCTGTGCTATCTTTATCATTTGGATAATAGATAAGGTTTCCTTTTGAACCCGCAAAAGTAAACGTTCTTGCAATACCAATTGCTCCAATTGCATCAAGTCGATCCGCATCTTGAACGACCTTTGCTTCAAGCGTTAACTGACTAACCGGAGTTTTCTTACGATAACTTATAACTTGAATAATGTTCACAACTTTTGCAATGTCTTCTTCATCAATACCCATCTCCAACAAAAAGCTTTCAACATCCGAGACATCAAGCTTTATATTTTCCGGAAGCTTGTCATCAATTAAATCGTGTAGTAATGCTGCTAATTCAACAACAAAAACGTTAGCTTTTTCATACCCACCTATATGTAATGCATTTTTTCGAACACGTTCTATATGCCACCAATCATGGCCACTACCTTCTTTATGTAGTCTTTGATACACATACTCTTCCACCTTGCTAATAACATACTTTTCTTCCACTATTCGAATTCCTTTCATATCAAATTTTGATTATTTAAGAACAACGGACTAGACATTCATCATATATTATCATATCAAATAGTAAGGGTGTGTCATGATGAGAAATAAAAGAGAACCGCAACCGATTATAGGGCAAGCATGGACAGGAAGGCATGTTGTCTTACTTCATTGTACAGAAAATAACAAATTGAATGAGTTATATAAAAGCTACCATGCACCTATTGAGCCTGCACGTCGCAATTGTGCCGAAACATTATCACAGTTACTAAGTATTGGTTACCGTATACATGCTATTACAGCCCTACCACCAAATCAAATTCAATATTTTTTGGTGCTCTAAAAAAATCATTTGGTGTGATACCTTCAATTCCTATTAAAAAAGAAGCCTTATGATAAGACTTCTTTAAAAAGGGTTTCAATATCTGGCTTTATTTGTTTTGGACTTGTATTTGGAGAATAACGCTTTAAGACTTCTCCTTTTGAATCAACTAAAAATTTCGTGAAGTTCCATTTTATTCCTTTACTTCCTAATAATCCAGGGGCATTCGTTGCTAAATAAACAAAAAGTGGATGAGCATTTTCTCCATTCACATCAATTTTAGAGAACATCGGAAAGTTTACTCCATAATTCATCTCACAAAAACTCTCAATATCATTATTTCCACCTGGCTCCTGCCCCATAAACTGGTTACAAGGAAAGCCAAGCACAGTAAACCCTTGATCACGATACTCTTCATATAGTTCTTGAAGCTCTTTGTATTGTGGCGTAAACCCACAATTACTAGCTGTATTTACAATTAATAAAATGTTATTTTCGTACTCTCTCAGTGTTTTCTTTACACCCTTTATGGTTTCCACTTCAACATCATAAATACTCATTTACACCCCTCCTTTACACGATCATCCCATAGTCTCCTATCTTTGTTCAACTTTTTAGATGTTAAGCTTTTGACATCATTCGTAACAGTGATATGGAATGATCCACAATATGTAATAATTCATCAATATCGTCTTCTCCAAATTTCGTTTGAAAGCATACTTGATAACTGTGGTGAAATACGTTTAAGCTCGATGTTACTTCTTTCGTCACAAAGAGCTTTATCGTATGCTCCTCCCCCCAGCTTCTTTTTAATTTCTTAAATAGAAGTTGGTTATATTCTTGACTCTGTAACTCCTCTTGAAGGATCACATTAATATGACATCCTGGTTTTTTTATTGTTTGAAGCAATTCACCAGCTAGTTGATTCTGCCTCATCTCAATTTCGATCATCACAGACGGATCCCTCTTATTAATCTCGGAAAATGTAATAGTGAATTTTCTAGACATTGTAGCTAAATCAACGTTATCACTTCTATTGGTCACAGAAATCTCATTCTCAAGATCCAAATCATAAATATACCCTTCAACAATTACCTTTAGGTTATCAAAAACAGTTGGATCAAACATCATAACCTCCTCAAAACAATCCGGTTGCAAGACCGTCGTCTTTTACATCCATTGCTAGAGCAGCTGGTTTTTTTGGTAATCCAGGCATTGTCATTATATTTCCAGTTAAAGCAACAATAAAACCAGCTCCAAGAGATACTTTTAATTCACGAATAGTGATGGTGAAATTTTCAGGTCTTCCTAAAACATTAGCTTCATCTGTTAATGAGTACTGTGTTTTCGCCATACAGATAGGTAATTGACTCCAGCCTACTTGATCAAACTCTCGAATTTGGTTTTCCGCTTTACTTGTATACTGCACGCCTGTTGCACCATAAACTTTACTTGCTAAATTAAATATTTTCTGCTTTATAGAATCCTCAATGTCATATAAGTAGTGAAATTGATTTTGTTCCTGATTTATTATTGAAAGAACTTTCTTTGCTAAATCAACACCGCCTTTTCCTCCGTGCTCCCATACCTCACAAAGAGTAGCGGGGTGCGCATCTTCTTTACACCAATCTAAAATTGCTTTTATTTCATTATCCATGTCTGTTATAAATTTATTGATTGACACAACATAAGGTAACCCAAAGCTTTTTATCGTTTCAATATGCTTTTTAAGGTTCGCAATGCCTATAAGAACCGCTGATGTATTTTCTTGTTGCAATTCTTCTTTCTTCATACCACCATGCATTTTCAAAGCCCTTATTGTCGTAACAATCACTACAGCTGAAGGTTTAATCTTACCAATTCGTGCTTTTATATTAAGAAATTTTTCCGCACCTAAATCTGCACCAAAACCCGCTTCTGTAACAACATAATCACCTAGCTTCGCTGCCATTTTCGTCGCTAAAAGACTGTTGCAGCCATGAGCAATATTTGCAAATGGGCCTCCATGAATAATAGCTGGAGTATGCTCAATCGTTTGAACTAGATTGGGTTTTATCGCTTCTTTTAAAATTAATGTAAGAGCACCTTCATAACCTAAGTCAGCAACACTGATTGGCTTATTTGAATAGGAATAACCAATTATCATTTTTGCGATTCTATCTCGTAAATTAGCCAGGCTATCCGCTAAACATAATATAGCCATAATTTCTGAAGCAACCGTTATGTCAAAGTGATCCTCTCGTGGTACTCCATTTGTGGGACCTCCGAGACCAATTGTAATATTCCTTAGCGCACGGTCATTTAAATCTAATACTCTCTTCCATACGATCCGCCTTGGATCTATTTTAAGTTCATTTCCTTGATGAATATGATTATCTATAAATGAAGCTAATGCATTGTTTGCAGTTGTTATTGCGTGAAGGTCTCCTGTAAAGTGAAGATTAATTTCATCCATTGGTAGTACTTGCGAATAACCTCCGCCTGTTGCTCCACCCTTTACTCCCAACGTTGGACCTAGTGAAGGTTCTCGCATCGCAACGATTGCTTTTTTGTTTAATTGATTAAGAGCTTGCCCTAAGCCAACCGTAACAGTTGATTTCCCTTCCCCTGCAGGAGTTGGATTTATTGAGGTAACAAGAATGACATGACCCGATGGTTTATTTTTTAATCGCTCAAGCACCTGTAGTGAAAGTTTTGCTTTATATTTACCAAACAATTCGAATTCATTTTCATGAAGCTCTAAATAATCTTCAGCTATTTGTTTTATAGGATAAAGTGATGCTTGCTGTGCAATCTCGATATCTGACTTAAATTTCTTGTTACTGTTCACAATATTTTCCTCACTTTGCTAGATTTATCCTACAGAATATTTTACCATATACGCATATAATAAACTTCTAGTAGTGGATAGTAGCTTATATTCGTTTCGATCATAATTATTAACAGTAAATCTCTCTTTCCACTTATGTGACGTAAACTAACTGAAAGTTCGAATTGAATTATTTTTCTAAACTTTCTATAATAAAGAATCAGTTATAAAAAAAGTGCAGGAGTTGGATGTCGAAAAGTCATTCACAATGCAAGAATTGAATTTTATAATTACTAGACAATAAGAAAATACACGGAGGTGCTTCTTTTGCCGATTAACATACCTAGTCATTTACCAGCTAAAGAAATTCTAGAACAAGAAAATATTTTTATTATGGACGAAAAAAGAGCTTATTCTCAGGATATACGTCCTTTAAATATCCTAATCTTAAACATTATGCCTGAAAAAGAAAAAACAGAAACTCAATTATTAAGATTATTGGGGAATTCCCCTCTCCAACTGAACATTACATTTTTAAGACCTGAAACACACACATCAAAAACAACAGCTATTGAACATTTAAAAGAATTTTATACGACCTTTAAACACATCCAACATAAGAAATTTGATGGAATGATCATAACCGGTGCACCTATTGAACATTTAGAGTTTGAAAAGGTTTCCTATTGGACTGAGCTTAAAACAATCATGGATTGGACTAAAACGAATGTTACCTCAACTCTACATATTTGTTGGGGAGCACAAGCAGGACTTTTCCATCACTATGGCGTAAATAAATACCAATTGGAAAAAAAATGCTTTGGTATTTTTAAGCATGAAATTGTCAATCCCATTGTAAAATTATTAAGAGGGTTCGATGATCAATATTATGTCCCACATTCAAGACATACAGATCTAATAAAAGAAGAGATCGAATCTGTTTCAGAACTACAAATTCTCACTTATTCAGAAGAAGCTGGTGTTTGTTTAGTGATGTCAAAGGATGGAAAGCGTATCTTCTTAACTGGTCATCCTGAATATGAACTGACATCACTTAAAGAAGAGTACGAAAGAGACTTAGCAAAAGGAATCGCAATCGATGTTCCAGAAAATTATTTTAAAGACAATGATCCTAAAAAGAAACCCGTCCATTGTTGGAGATCACATGCTAACCTCCTTTTTGTTAACTGGCTAAATTATTATGTTTACCAAGAAACTCCTTATATTTGGGATTGAAAAGATCTTTTTCGCTTCCACAATAAATAGATTAGGGGTTATTACTAATCATTCTGGCTAAATAGGGTATAGCTAACCAACTCCTCTACCCTATATAGATCAAGGAAGAAAGAAAAGAAGAGTTTGACAGTATTTCATTCAATATTTTTACAACGATTTTACATCTTAAGAAATACTTAATAATTCCTTTATAAAAAAGTAACAATTATGTGGTAATCTTTAAGACAAATTCAGTTCAATCTTTTTATATATATTTTATTCAGAAGAACTGTTTTTGTTGTTTGGATCCGTTTCTGACTAGATTTGAGGTGAAAATGTTGAAGAGCAATTCAAAAGTGTTAATTCTAACAGCCAAATATGGTAATGGTCATGTCCAAGTGGCCAAAACATTAGAGAATCAGTGTAAAGAGCTTGGTTTTGAAAAGGTTATTGTATGTAATCTTTACTCAGAATCTTTTCCAGTATTTTCAGAGATTACTCAGTATTTATATTTAAAAAGCTTCTCAATCGGTAAACAGTTTTATCGCCTTTTTTACTATGGTGTGGATAAAATTTATAACAAAAGAATGATGAATCTTTATTTTAAAATGGGACATAAACGGTTACATCAGATTGTAACTACTGAACAGCCAGATATGATTATTAATACTTTCCCAATGATTGTCGTTCCTGAATATCGCAGAAAAACTGGTACAGTCATTCCAACTTTTAACGTTCTAACTGATTTTTGTTTACACAGAATATGGGTTCACGAAAATATAGATAAGTACTATGTAGCAACAAACCATGTAAAAGAAAAGCTTGTCCAATTAGGAATTCATCCGAGTACTGTAAAAGTTACTGGAATTCCTATTCGTTCACAATTTGAAGAGGAACTAAATAAAAGTGAAATATATAATAAATACAACTTGGATCCTAATAAGAAAACTCTTCTTATTATGGCTGGTGCACATGGTGTTTTAAAAAACGTGAAAGAGCTATGTCAATCTTTTATTTCTAAGAATGAATCCATGCAAACTGTTGTTATTTGTGGGAATAATACACTTTTAAAAGAAAGTCTTGAACCACTCGCAAGTAGCAATCCAGAGCAATTTAAAGTTCTAAGTTATGTTGAAAGAGTTGATGAGCTTTATCGTATATCATCATGTATGATTACAAAGCCAGGTGGAATAACATTAACAGAAGCTACAGCTTTAGGTGTACCTGTTATTCTATTCAAACCAGTTCCAGGTCAAGAAAAGGAAAATGCACATTTTTTTGAAGATAATAACGCAGCAATAATTGTTAATCAAATTGAGGATATTGCTGAAGAAGTCGATAAGCTACTTTCAGATGAAAAACGATTAGAACAGATGAAAGTGAACATAAAGAAGCTTCATGTTCCAAAATCTGCTGAATTAATAGTAGAAGATATCATTAAGGAAGCTTCTTTCATTAGAGATAAACATATTATGGCTGGCTCCGTAAACTATTAACTATCTTTCAGGGTGAAAAGGGTTAACTTACATTACCTGGAGGGTCAAAATGGATACAAGTACACATATTACAATAGGATTCGGATTAGCAGGTCTCAGCTTTTTAGATCCTGCAGTATCTTCTAATCCAGAGCTTGTTCATGCCATTTTATTAGGAACGGTTATCGGTTCAAATGCACCTGATTTTGATTATGCCATAAAGCTTTTAAAAGGTAATGGAATGTATACCGAACACCACCGCGGTGCATCTCATTCAATACCTGCCCTCTTTATTTGGACATTAGCTGTTTCCGGAGTTATTTTCTTGTTTTTTAGTGATGTATCGTTTTTACCGCTTTTCTATTGGACTTTTTTAGCTGTTATTTTACATGTAGGTTTTGACATTATGAACGCATATGGAACACAGGCCGGAAGACCTTTTACAAAAAAATGGCTCGCATTAAATTTTATTCCGTTATTTGATCCAATTATTATTTTAATTCACGTGATTGGATTTACCTTGTGGTTAATTGGGCTTTTTCCAGGAATCGTCTTTTTCTATGGATATATGATTCTAGCTATATATTTAGCTATTAGGTATTTCGTATCTAAACGGAAACGATCTTTTATTATGAATGAAACTCAGGAAGAAGGTATCTATACAATTATTCCAACCATGTGGTTACATAGATGGGATATTGTACTTGAAACTAAATCAACTTATCAGGTCGGATGTTTAAATGGTAAAAATCTTAATTGGATACATTATTTCGATCGACATGATCCTAACTGCAACATCATCAAAGCTTCATTGTCTGATGAAAATGTTCAACATTTTTTAGCAAATTCGAAACATACCCACGCACTTTTCTTTCCAACCCCATCAGGTTCTGAGGTCCGTTGGATTGATTTACGTTTTCGTAACAAAAATCATTATCCCTATATAGGAATCGTCAAACTTGATCGGGAACAAAATATCATATCTTCCTACACTGGATGGGTACATCATTCTAGAAATCTACATGAAAAACTGTACCCGACTAATAAACGAATGATGCCTTTGTAACTGTTTGTTGTTTTCTACTTCGAAAAAATGTCTGAACACGACTAATGTTGTGGATCAGACATTTTTTGTCGATAACTGCTTTCCTCTTTCTTTAGTATAAATACCCATAAAGAAAACTTACCGATTGGCGAGCCTGTATAAGCGAAGATAGAGGCGTAGTTGCCCTTATATTTGGCCATTACGTCGAATCGTCTCTTCCCTGCTAATTTATACTTTCTTAACATGAAAAAAATAATGATAAACCCAAGCAATTTTATTGTATAAGGATGCATTAAGAGAAGGGCAAAATGGAATATTAAAGAAGTAAATACCTTCATAGGTAAAGATGGTCAAAATTACATTCAAAGTAATCTAGATCATCAAGTTACAAACAACCATAATCAGTTACCAACTTTTTAGGAGGACATTATGACTAAGAAAATGAACAAAGGAAGTAAAAATCAAAACTCCGCTCAAAATGGAAAATATCAAATGGAATTGGCACAAGATCACATCCATGGTGATAATAGCAAAGGGAATAAACGAAACAAAGACCAAGTGGAAAAATCAAAAAAACATAATTAGAAAAACTTGGCTTGTCGCCAAGACCTAATGGCGAAAGCCTTAGTTTTTCTTATACTATCGTCCTTAGAAAATAAATCCTGATAGTATAAAAAAGAGGCTGACAAGTCAGCCTCTTTTTATTACCAGATTATTCTCCTAGTTCTTCAGTTGCAATAGCACGTTCTACAGCTTCAAGTGCTGCTTCTTCATCACTACCGCTTGCCGTAATCTTAATCTCTGTTCCCTTCGAAATCCCTAAAGACATAACACCCATAATAGATTTTAAATTCACTGTTCTACCATTCGTTTCAAGATTTACATCAGATGTGAATGAATTAACAGCGTTTACTAATGCAGTTGCAGGTCTAGCATGTAACCCTGCTTCATTTGTAATTTTAAACGTTTTTTCTACCATTTTAAACATTCTCCTTCCAATTTAGCCAATGCAGCTTCTGTTATTTTTTGTATGATGAATATTGATTATGTATATTTCTCTTTATTCACTTGCAACTGTACATGAAGCTACTAATAGTTATTACCATTATTATAAACTTTTTTTATAAAAAGGGAACTATTTTTCTAAGAACATAGTGGGAAATCAAATTGTTTTTTAGTTAATTTGAATTACTTCATTACAGTTTATTTCATATTGAACGTGCAAAGTAAACGTATCTGTATTCAAACGTTCAATTACGATTGAATTTAGCTGTTGATCTTGAAGGATAATGATGGAGGCCTTCTTCAGCGTTAATATATCAATATATGCCCTCCTTACAAATTCACATGCTCTTGCAAAACCAACTTCATCAATCCTTCGACTACAGGTGATTAAAATATCTTGTCCATAAATCTGTAACTTAAGCATTAATATCCTCTCCAAGCTTTTTAACCATTATATGCTCAAGTATTCGAGGGTATTTATCATACCTAATTTTTTTATATGGAAAGTTTCTGAAAGTTTTGTTAAAATATTCTACTTATTCTTGACGCATCTTGCGAAATTAGTGTATAGTTAAATCATCATTTACTGAGTATATTTTATAACTTCCTTGTATTTACACATCTTTGTACATATCATATTCCGTTAATGATAAAATTTTTTTTAGCACCACCTGTGCTACAGTATTAGGAGGATTAAGTACTATGCAAAACGGTAAAGTAAAATGGTTTAACAACGAAAAAGGTTTCGGTTTTATCGAAGTTGAAGGCGGAGACGATGTATTCGTTCACTTCACAGCTATCCAAGGGGATGGTTACAAATCATTAGAGGAAGGTCAAGAAGTTTCTTTCGAAATCGTTGAAGGTAACCGCGGACCTCAAGCAGCTAACGTTACAAAGTTATAATCACAAGTTTTTAGTTTCTTGTGATTTAACCATAAACAACTTGAACTTACAGAGGCAGGAGTTTTCTCCACCTCTTTTTTATTTGTTTGAAATCCTAAAATAACTTAATGATGATCCTAATCATCATTAAGTGAAAGCATAATTGATTAAACATCAAATAAATACCCGCCTCTCTCCTTCAACGAGAGGAACTAGATTTTTGACTTACAAGTAAATATTCTATCGCTTTTACATTTTGCTTAATGCCTTTTTCTATTCTGCTTACCTCATGGTGGTTAAAAACGTTTGCGTTGTTCGCTATAAAGACTAACTTATCAAGATCTCGATAAATTTCTGAAAACGCTTCTTTGATCGTTGAATCTAATTGCTCATTTACCATATCAATTTCCACTCCTTCTATTCAGTGATTTGACGAATATCTAGTCAAAAGGTTACATATTAGTGTTATAATTTTACATAGGCGACTTCTTTTCTTCATTTTAACATGCAACTTCTGTTTTCGATATATATATAATATTGTTTTTTTTAACGAATATTTTTCAAGAAAAATCAAAGGCTATATATTGGAGGTGTTTTCATTGGAACAAATAAACGATACTGGATTAATAAGTGGAATGAATGAATTAAGTCAGATTGAAATGTCAGTAAAGGCTGCCCAAAAAATGGTTGGTTCAGCTACTATGCAGTTAGATCCAGAGGCTATTCATCATGCAGAAAATGCGATACGCGATGCTAGAGATATTATGAACAGGTCTACCAAGACAGACGTTGACCAAGAATTTTTATCTAAACAGCAACAACTCCTAGAACAATGTGAGCATCAATTATCTGAAGCAAAACAATAAAAAAATCCGCATTATGCGGATTTTTTTATTACGTTAACTTTTCTCCTACTTCTTTAATCTTTTGACCGACAGTACATTGGTTAATACAAAAGGAGTGGGCATATCGCTTTCCATATTCTTCTCTAAAATGCTTTTTTAGTAAACAGTTAACACAATAAGTATCTAATATTTCACTCAGCTCTTGTAAAGTTTGTTTTTTACTCATGTTCGTCAACTTCCTCATTTATAATCAATTTACTTCTAATTACTACTCCATTCATTGCTTGAGTTGCAAGCTTATCTGCTTCATTATTATCCTTCCTTGAAATTGCATCATACTTAGAGGTAATATGAAGCGTTTTTAGTTTATTTTCTATTCGATCTAACCAAACTGTAAATTCCTCTTCATAACATGGCCATTCACCTGAAAGCTGATTTAATACTACCTGTGAATCACCTTTAAATAAAATACTTTGCTGTTTAATCCCATATTCCTCAAGCACATTAACCAAAAATAAAAATGCAGCATACTCTGCCTCATTATTTGACATTATCTCTTCTACTTTTTCGTTCATTCTTATACGGTATCGGGCACCACTTTGAGTATAATAAATAACTGCTCCGAAGCCAGCAAGTTTTGTGACCTTTTGGTAACCACCATCAAAGTAGGCAACAACATCATGTGGTTCATCCTTAACAATATCTTTAAATCGTTTGAGTTCTTTTAACGTCCAAGTTTGTCCCTCTTCTGATGAAAAATGAAGCTGTTTTACTCTACCAGTTTGCATAAAGTCTTCTGCAAATATAATTGTCTCATTAAGTGAAAGAAATTCTGTCGACACAGTTGTTTGTAATTTTTTTTTCGTTTGATATGTCCATTCAATTTTATATTTCAATAGCTTCACTCCTGAACATGATATTGTGCTTATCTTGAAGTTGCGTACCTACTTAGACAATAACTTCAATAGTAGTCTTACTTGCACTTCCTCTACATAAAGAGGTGAAAAAGTTTTAGCGATGGAATTATTACTTTATAATTACTAATGTTATCAATGTGCTATAATCATATTCGATTTACCATTATTTTGATTCATTCTATTCATTTAAACGAATGTAATATATATGTTATTTATTATGTATGAAAATAATGTTTTAATTATTTTATTATTTGTTCATTTAATAGCCAATGCACCCTATTTTATCATCGTTTCTCTTTTAGTAAAACAATTTACATTTTTAGGAGGTTAATTCCTATATGATTGAGGTATATGTAGACGGTGCCAGTGCTGGTGATCCTGGTGTTTCTGGTGCAGGGGTATTTATTAAAGGCCATGGAAGTGCCGAAAAGTATTCACTTCCTCTCGGGATCATGTCTAACCATGAAGCTGAATATCATGCACTAATTAAAGGCATGGAAATTTGTATCGAGAAAGGTTATCAAATTGTATCATTTCGTACAGACTCTCAACTTGTTGATCGTGCAATAGAAAAACAATTTGTTAAGAATTCTTCTTACGCGCCTTTACTTGAACGTGTTTTAGATTTATCTAAACAATTTGAACTATTCTTCATAAAATGGATTCCTAGCAAAGAAAATAAAGTAGCAGATCATCTTGCAAGAAATGCTATTGTAAAAACATAAATTGTAGACAGAGAAGAAAGATGTGAAAAGAATGAAAAAAACATTTTTAGCTGATGGAAGTTTATTATTTGTAGCGTTTATATGGGGGGCTACATTCGTTATTGTACAAAAGGCGATACAATTTCTCCCCCCTCATTTTTTTAATGGTACTAGATTTTTATTAGCAGCTTTATTGTTAACACTCTTTATTAAAAAGATATCAGCCATAAAATTTTCAATTCACTTACTTAAATCCGGCATATTTTTAGGATTTTTTTTGTATCTAGGCTATGCTTTTCAAACAGTATACAACTTCGTCAAAGGCTGGTTTTATTACTGGACTTAGTGTAATGATTGTTCCGATATTATCCGTATGGATATTAAAAAATAAGTTTAGATCCATTGTATTTCTAGGAGCTTTTATTGGAACAATTGGACTTTATTTTCTATTGGAGACATGACAGGTATGAATATCGGTGATCTCCTCGTTTTTATCTGTGCCCTTGCATTTGCTCTTCATATTATATTTACTAGTAAATTTTCAGGAAAGCATCATGCGTTGCCATTAACAATCGTTCAACTAGCAACAGTTTCTTTTCTAAGCTTTTTAAGTTCATACTATTTTGAAAGATCATCTTTTTCTTTTGAGAGCTTATTAAAAAAAGAAGTTATTATTGCATTAATAATCACATCCATCTTTGCAACGGCGATTGCATTTTTGATACAAACTAAATTTCAGCAGTTTACCACTGCCGCAAGAGTTGCACTGATCTTTGCAATGGAGCCAGTTTTTGCTGCAGTTACTGCTTTTATCGTCATAAATGAACGTCTAAGCGGAAATGGACTAATCGGTTGCTTATTCATTTATTGCAATGATTGTTACTGAACTACCAGACATTAAACAGATAAAATGGTCTAATGTAAAACAAGCACAAGCATCTAAAAGCTCGGATTGACCGGGCTTTTTAAATTAAATGTAACGATTGAGCTTGATTAATTGCCTGTTTCCTGTTGCTTATCGCTTCTTTTTTAAACATTTCTAACAAAGATATGAAAAAGGAACCGTCAAATTCTTTTTGTATTTTTAATGTAAGCTCGATTGCAATGATTACTATTTCATCCTGTGTATCTGTATAGTGTTGGCCAAACTTAATAAAACCGTTAGCATCCGCACCAAATGTAAATCCCTTACTAGTTAGATATTCAACATAATCTGTTACTGTTTTCACCGTTTTTGCCACTTTGTAATCCATCCTTATTAATCAGTATATAAAGATGATAGCGAAATTTGTCGATAAATTCTATCGTTTTTTGTACGATCAGCAGCATTTATATTCTTAATGGATGATAGCATAAGCAAATGGTCATACTACCAATGGAGGTGACATGTTCTATGAGCAGTGAAAAAAGAGGTAATAATCGTGGTCTAAAAGCACCAAGTGTCAATCCACAAGGATTTGGAGAAGATGTAGAATTTTCAACTGAACCAAAAAGCAAGCTTGAAAATGCAGCAAAAAAGAAGAATACTAAATAAGAAAAGCCGTAAGCGCCTTGGTCAGCCTCAGGCAAATAAGACGCTCATGAATAGAAGGTTGTTCTTACCTTCAATTCATGAGCGTCTTATGACCTCGAGGGGCTAGGCGCTGGAGCTAGACACAAAAACTTAGTACAAAAATTAAACTTTCTTATCTTATATAAAAAGAGAGGCATTTTAAATTGCCTCTCTTACAACCGTTATGTTCTTTAATAAAGTATGAACCCCTCTTAGCTCCAGATCTTTTATCATTCCATATGCTTTTTCTTCATTAACATTAAGAATCGAATCCTCTATTAAACATTGTAAAGGGGCTTGACAGTTAATTTCTGCAAGCTGCCTCGAGAGATGGAGCATATCCAAATCATTTTCAATTTTCGTTTTTTGACCTTTTGTTAACTCACTAAGACTTTCAAGTATGCCGTTAATTGATTTATATTGATTAATCAGTTTAAAAGCGGTTTTTTCTCCGATCCCTTTAACTCCAGGATAATTATCACTAGAATCCCCCATCAATGCTTTCACATCAATAAGCATATGTGGCTCAATTTCGAACTCTTCCATATACGATTGTTTTGTATAATGTTTGTAATTTCCGATCCCCTTTTGAAAAATTAAGACACTTACATCATCATTTAATAACTGTAAAATGTCTTTATCCCCTGTTAAGATTGATATTTTCATTTCGTTTTCGAACTTTTTCGTTAAAGTACCTATACAATCGTCTGCTTCATACCCCTCAATACCAAGATTAGGAATATCCAATGCATCTACAACTTCCTTGGCAAGGTCAAATTGAGGAATTAACTCCACAGGGGCTTCCGGTCGATTTGCTTTATAGTCTGTAAAAAGTTCATTGCGGTATGTTTTACTTCCCATGTCCCAGCAGCAAATTACATGAGATGGTTTGATATAATCAATTGCCGCAATGAGATGCTTTAATAAACCTGTCACCGCATTTGTTGGAATCCCCTTACTATTTATCATAAACTGTCCATAAACAGATGTAGCATAAAATGAACGGAATAATAGTGCCATACCGTCAACAATTAATAAATGATTATCTTTATTCATCAAATTCCCCTCTCCACTCAATACTAATAGTATCATACCATAGATAGCCTATGGATGGTTTGGTACTTCAAGCCATAAAATGAGTATTCTTTTACTACATTCATTATTAACATTTATGTAAAATAAAAAACTAAGCCAGTGGCTTAGTCTTTATTTTGACTGCTCATTTTTTGGGCTTCATTCTGTGCATATGAAGCAAATTCAGTGTTAAAACCATTCTTTTTCTTCTTATTATTGTTACGTTGTGCATTTGCATTTCCAAGTTTTGTACGTCCCATTTCCTTCACACCTTTCTAGTTTTATCGAGTTTAGTTTTCCACTTCATCCTCAATTTAAATCTTTGAAAGGTGTAAAAGGTTGTTGGAAAAGTACGGAATTATTATTTGCCGTATTTTTTTCGGACAAAATCTTGAACCATTTGCTTCGTTACAGTCTTTCGAGTTGGAACAATACCTTCCGACGCTAAACGATTCATTTCTCCTGTTACTTGATTAATCCGTTCAACTTCAAAAGGTAGGGAGCTTACACATAATTGGATGGCTTCTTCAATTAAGGCTTCTCGTTTAGCCTCTAGCTTTAAAAATGATTGAATGTGATTATGCTGTTTTTTACTATGCTGTGATATTGCTTCATGTACATTACTCATTTAGGTCACCTCTTTTTTCCATTAACCTTATAACATGTTCCTTAGGACTCCAGCACTGAAACGAATAAGATGGCTTTGTTTCATATTTTAGACGGTTACATAGATAGGTCATTTTTTGATCTACTCGTACCGCTTGAAAATGAACACAGGTAGCACATACTCGATACGTTTTAGGATCCATGCTAGCTCCTCCCTTACATTACATGCTACTAATTGGTTTAGTCATATCTTTTGATTTTAACATATGTTTAGCTTTTATATATCATACTTTAAGAAGATTTATTACTGCTTTTAACTTAACCTGCTCTTGCTTTAGATGTTCTGTATCTTCTGACTGTATATCAAGTAACGCTTCAAAGCCTTCTTCTGTTTGACTTCGAGTAGTTTTAACCAGACTAGAATGTATACTCATTATCACATCTTCATAATAAATTGAAAATTCCTCAAAATAATGCTCTGCTGTCACAGAAACTGGTGCATCAAAGCGTTTTAATAAATCTTCACTCATTGTCTTTTTCTCATTTTTTTCAAAAAATGACTTCGTATTTTTAAACAGCTTTAATGAAGCTTTTAAATTTGATACCATCTCAACTGAAAATTCGACCTTGATATTCGGTGTTTGTATTTCTGGATTATCAAGCTTAGTCAATGTTACAGACTGAGATTGCTTTTTAATAAGTTGTGATATTCTCATGAATTCATCATCTAGGGCTTTTTGGATAAAGCTCTCTACTCTTAAAGTAGTAGCTTGTAGCTCTTGAACTAATTCAAATTCTATTGTGCTTATTAAGTCCTTTAAACAAGCTAATAAAGCTTGCTGGGGATTATTATTTTGATAAAACATCCCAGGATGGAAGGCTTCTTTAAAGAAATCATTGAAACGCAAAAGCAATCGTTGTTTCAGGTAAAACGTAAGTTCTTCGATTTCCTGTATAACATTTTTAATAATATGAGTATTAGACAATGTTGACAGCTCTTGATTTACCTTCTGTTTTTCAACCATAAGGGTATTTTTTATTTGTTCTTTTTCCGCTTCATCCTTCTCAGCAGCATCAATGAGGGATAACAATCTTTCATTAGAGCGTTTCAAGTCTTCATTTATTGAGACTATTGTTGTATTTGTCAATTCTTGTTTGATGAAATGATTAAATTGTTCTTGAAATTGCTTATAATCTTGTTCGTTCTCCAATTTGTTTGATAGAATATTTAAACTTGATACACCAAATAATCGGATGTTTCTAATTTCCTGCTGTAATAGTTGCTCACTAATGTATTCTTTTACAAGCTCTACTTCTTGTTCATCCTTTGCTAAATCAATTGCATTGATGATAAAAAACATTTTATCTAATGTAAAGGAATCCTTTACACGTCCTAATTGGCGAAGAAATTCTCTGTCACCTTTCGAAAAGGGATGATTATAATACGTTACAAAAAGAATAGCATCTGCCTTCTTAATATATTGGAAGGCAACATCAGTATGTCTTTTGTGCAGAGAATCCGCACCAGGAGTATCAACTAACGTAATTCCAGATCTTGTTATTGGACAATCATAATAAACGATAACTTCTTCAACCAAGCATGCTTTTTCTTCTTTTGCAACAAAGTCCTTAAATGTATCCTTTGTTGAAGTGATAAGCAGACCGTTGTTTGTAAGATTTTGATAGTCTATTAAAGCCTTGCTATATTTTTTAATACTATCTGTTTCGGATTGATCTTTTCCACCTAATCCCTTAAGAACACCAACTAACTCTTCGAAAGTGTAATCTTTGTTCGTTAGTGAAGGGACACTTTCAACAACTTCCTTTACTATTGCTTCTTCTGTTTTTAATTTTACTTCTACCAGCCCATGTTTCTTATCTTCTGTTGGAGGGGCAATTTTGTTAATTGTAGCTGTTGTTGGAGTTGGAGAGGATGGCAATAGTCGCTCACCAATCATAGCATTAGCAAAGGATGATTTTCCAGCACTAAATGCCCCAAACAAAGCTACCGTAAATGATCGATTATTATAACTATTGACTTTGTTCTCTAATGAATCAGTAAATTGTTTAAATCCACGAATCATTTTTAGGCGATTTATCATTTCTTGAGTCTCTTTAATAAAATGCTCTTTGTTATTTATGCTTTTTGCCACATGTTTTGTTTCTGATCCTTCTTTCTTTCGCTTATAATTCTTTTTAAGTGCATCCTCAATGATTAAGGTGTGCTGAACCCGTTGTGTATATAATTGGTTCTCAAAAATCCATTGCTTACTATTTTTGTAAGCTTCTTTTGTGTTATTGATTATATTTTGCAAAGAATGTTTATAGTGAAGTAACTGTTCAAATTTGACAGTAATTGCTTCATAATGAATAATCTTACTCTCACATTTTTTGAGATCGTGTGTAAGTTTTTCAATGTCTTCCTGACGATCTAATTCTATAAAGTTAATCATTTTATTGAATACAATCATGACTTCATTTTTGCTTTGCTTCTTTATTAAATCACTAACATCTGAAGAATATGTCAAAATGTATTGGTTGTTATATGAAGCTCCAGGTTTTAATGCATCAACAATAATTTGGTCTGTTATCGCAATAGAAAACGTTTGGACCTGATGAAGTAATGTCGCATCATGTATTTCATATTTCTGTAGATATTCATTTAATAAGGGTGTAAAGTGCCATGTGATTTGTGTTTCAACATTGTTTTTCAAGACTTCAAAAAGCTCACTTTTCCTTTTGTCTCGTTCTTGTTCAGTTTTAGATTTTGAGAAAATAAAGCCAACTTTAAATGTAGGGTCTACTGCTTCAATGAACGCAGATGCTTTTTCTCTTGTTTCATACGGTATGATATTCGCACTTTTTAAGATTGCCGAAACTTTTTCATTTATTTCGGTTGATAAATCTTTTAACTTTTTTTCCTCTATAGCTAGTTGATCGCTTAACGTGTGCTTTTTGTTAACAAACTCCTCTAATTGAGTAAGAATTTGTGTTTTATCAACGCCTGTTAAATCTAATTGGTCCTCATATTTTTCAATATGCTCTTTTTCCAACTGATTAACAGAGGCTTTAATATTTTTATCCATGTAGTTATCTTTATTATTCACGATCACATGTATAATATCTTTAATCTCATTCAATTGATTAAGCTCATGATCATCATTCATTAATGTTGTAAAGAAAACGTCCTGATGGTGAAGCCCAATTTCTTCAAATGAACCCTCAATCTGTTTTTTAAACTCAGAAAAGGGAACTTCATTTTCTTTATGCTTATCAATTTGATTGACAATAAGAAAAATCATTTTATCCTTTTCTTTCATTTCCTTTACAAATGAAAGGTTTTCTTCAGATTGAACATGGTTATAGTCTGTGACATAAAAAATAACATCTGCAATGTGAAGCATAGATTCTGTAGATAATTTATGTGCAGCATCGGTTGAATCAATTCCTGGTGTATCAATAATCACTACATTCTCATTTAGATTGTTATAAGGCTTTTTAATGTATACTCTTTCGATCTCGTCGCCTTGTTTACAATATTCCTTTATTTGTTCAATGGAATAGTCTCCAGCAAGCTCGATACTTTCTTTAGCTTTTGAATATAAAGTAACCTGTTCTTGTCCCTTTTCTAATAAGACTAAGTTAGCACTTGTAGGAATTGGGCTCGTAGGTAATACTTGTTCATTTAAAAGCTTATTAATCATTGATGATTTACCGGCAGAAAAATGTCCAGCAAACGCAACATAAAGCTTATCAGTGTAAAGTTTATTTACTAGCTCAACAAGCTTACTAGCATTATCCTCATCATTTGTCTTAATCGTTTCATGGAGCTTTATTAACATTTGCATTAATTGATCGGTTTTTACAGCAGCTGTCATAGTAATCCCCTTTGTCATTCTTTAGCTTTCGTTTAATTTTATTTTACAGAATCTTTTTGAATTTTGCTATGCAAACATAGTTAGACTTTCCCAATAATTAAAGATAAGCAAATAGGAGCTATTGCCACCGGCTAGCTCCTTTATGATCAATATTAATTTATTAGTAGTATCTTTGTCTTGGTACCGTACCATTAATATACATTTTGATGAGAAAAACTTGGCTTGTCACCAAGTCCTAATGGCGAAAGCCTTAGTTTTTCTTATACTATCTACCTTAGAATATAAATTCTGATAGTACAAAAAATAAAGCCCACTTAAAGTGAGCAACAAATTATGCCTTCCCGGCATTTACATTCTTTAATATGTAACCAATTAATACACTATAGACAACAACGGTACAACCCACAAATAGCATTGTCATATTCGCAGCAGACCTCCAACCTTTGAAATGAGAATGTTTTTCACTACAAAGTAATTGTATCATCAATGATAATCATTTTCAATATGCTTTTTCACATTTTTCAGAAAAAACTTAGAAAAGCCAAGCGCCTTGGTCAGCCTATGGCAAATAAGACGCTCATGAATAGAAGGCGTTCTTTACCTTCAATTCATGAGTGGCTAGACCCTGAGGCAGTCAATAACACGACGTCCTGTCGCACTGCCTGCACTTGCACGTCCTATGCGATCTGAGGCAAAGGCGCTGGAGCTAGATACTAACACTAAGTACAAAAACACTTATAATAAATATTTATCTTTTAGGTACAAACCTTGCCCTCAAATTAAACGCTTCATGATAATTTGTATGTTTCTGAAGAGCTTTTTCTTCTGTTGGAATACGAATTGTCATCATTACGAAATTCAGTAACGTAAACAACAATGCAGTCACGTACGCTTGAAATAATAAAGGAATTAATAAGATCTCAACTGCCACAACAACATAATTAGGATGCCTCATATATTGATAAGGTCCTTTAGAAACAACTTGCTCATTAGGAACAATGATAATTTTTGTGTTCCAGTAATTACCTAACGAAAATACAGACCAATAGCGAATTAGCTGTGTTAAAACCAGTATTGGAACGAGGAAGTACCATAGTTCCGTTAACTCCTTTTTAAAGATACTAACCTCTAATAGGAGAAAAAGTAAAAACAAAACATGGAGCGCAACGATGAATGGATAATGCTCTCTTCCATGTTCAACTCCTCCTCTGTTTAACATCCATTTTTCATTTCGCTTGGCAATAAATAACTCTGTTATTCTTTGAACAATTAATAGGGAAAATAATGTATAAAACATTTATTTACTCTCCCATTGAACGAGAAGCATTTCAGAGCTAAACCCTGGACCGAGTGCCCCGATTAATCCATAATCATTCGCTATACCAAGTTCCCGTTCTAAATATTCTTGGATAACATACATAACAGTTACAGAAGACATGTTTCCATGATCAATTAATACTTCCTTGGAAATATGTAAATGCTGATCAGAAAAGCCCAATCCATCCATATAAGCTTCAAGGACTTTTTTCCCTCCTGGATGTGCAATAAAGTGAGCAATTTCATTTAAAGCTAAGCCATGCTCTTCAAGAAATAGTGACACTTGAGGTCGAAGCCATTTATAAATAATAGTTGGAATATCCCGTGAAAACACAACATAAAATCCATTATTTTTTATATCCCACCCCATCACATCCTCTGAGTCTCTCAAGAAGGTTGATCTAGTTGCTTTGATATGAGGAAGTGCATCTAGTTTTGAACTTGTTTGCCAATTAAATGAATCCCCCGCTATACATGTACAGGCAACCCCATCCGCAAACAGTGATGTTCCTATCAAATTACTCTTTGATCGGTCATCATGTTGGAATGTTAAACTACAAAGCTCTACTGAAATGACAAGAACAAGTGAATTTGAATAAGCCTTGCAATATTCAAAAGCACGCGATACCCCAGAAGCTCCACCTGCACAACCTAACCCCCAAATTGGAATCCGCTTCGTTGTTTCTTTAAAGGGTAACTGATTCATAATTTTCGCATCAATACTTGGTGTTGAAATACCAGTACTACTAATAAAGAAAATCGCGTCAATTTCTTCATAATCAATTGATTGATGTAAGAGCTTCTGGTTTGTAAGGCATTGTTTTACTGCTTCAACACTTAATTGAACTGCTTTTTCTATATACATTCGGTTTTTTTCTTCAAACGTATGATCTTTTTTATACCAATCAAGTTGTTCAGCGAACTGCCTTTTTTGAATCTCTCCATTTTTAAAAACAGTTAATAATCGTTCTATATCTTTAAAAGAGTCTTGAAAAATTTCCTTTGCAAACTCTACAGTAGTATCCTGACTCATTTCATTGTGTGGAATAGCTTTTCCTACAGATAAAATATAAGCCAACGTAATATTCACCTCAATTTCATTAAGGTTACTTTTACCAATTTTATGAATAATTATCCATGTAAAAAGACTGATCAAAGAAGGAATATTTTAAGAAAGTTTGGTCATTTGGTGATGCTGCAGGAGTAAAGATCGTTTGGGTTAAGTAGAATGAAAAAAAGCCTTTCCCATTTGGGAAAAGCTAGACGTTTTAAAGAAGTTGTTGTTGTGCACTATTATTATATCGCATTTTCTACCTTTAATCATTAAGAAATTTTGGTAATCATGTTACTTAATGAAAATAAACAACTTAAAAATCTCATCATGGTATTGTCGATTAATTTTAACTTGATCCTTTTGGGTAATAACAGTCTCTTCATTTATTTTAACAAAAAACGTACTACTCGAGTCTTGATTTATGCTAATATTAAGTGATAATTATAGGCTGGAGGAACTAATAGAAAAGATGAGAAACGATGTGAGAGATCAATTATTAGATGGAACAATGGCATCAATTAAAATGCTACTTACGATTCCCTATTCAATTGAGGCAATAACTGAATCAGTTCCTAGCGTTAATTTTTTACACCCTGTTCAAATCGATTTAAATGGCGAATGTACTGGAGCAATCCTTATTCAAGGTGAGACAACTGTATACAGGTACATTGGGGAAGGAATGTTCGGTATGCCTATGACAGGCGAATTCTTAGAATCATTTATCGGTGAATTTGCAAATATGCTTACAGGAAACTTAGCAACACTTCTATCGAATCATGGCCTTACTACTGATATATCCCCTCCAAAGTTTCTTCCAGACTTACAAATTGAATTATATGAGCGTTCACTTACAATTCCTATTAAAATACATGAACATGGGAGTATTTCCATCTCTTTATTCATAGGCTAAAGCAACATAAGAGGCTGACTCATAGGTGTCTGACCACTCCCGTAATACCTATATATAGAACTTTCACTTATTCTAAGCCATATATATTCGATTTGAGGGGTCTGACACTTTGATTTGAGTCAACCTCTTAAAGTTGTTCTACTAAGCAACGCGAATTGCTTTGCCAAAAGGTACTTTTGGAACGAACTCATCTGGAACTAACCAAAATACTTCTTTTTTAACTTTTAATTCATCATAAAAATATCCAGTTACATCTGTAATGTAAAAAAGAGTGTCTAAATCTTCCTTTTCTGCCCATTCTAACACTTCTGTATAAGACGATTTACCATGTGTATAATATTTAATTTGATCGTCTTTTATGGATGTAATGCTTCTGATTTTAAAGTCTGCTTGCACTAATAATGCTTGAGGGCACACCTCACCAAACAACTTAATAATATTTTGGATTAGAATTGTTTTTGCTTGATTTGTTGATGTGTCTACTGCAAGGGCAATCTTTTTATCTTTACGCTCTTGTAACTTAGAAAGTAATAACCTTTGCCATTTCATCCTAACAACTCCCCAAACATTTTTTCAAAAGCACATCTATTTTATGCAAACTACACATAATTATCCCACAGTTCAGCTAACCATCAGAAAGGGTGAAAGAAAACACCTTTGATGGAAGTTTCACCTTATGAAAAAATCTATTGAAGTTGTTAAATGGATGAGTTCCAATCAGTAAACTGTCCACTGCCATTACACCCTGGACAGTCAAAAACCGCATCGTAAGTAGGTGTATAAACACTTGTTAATGATGATGTAAATCCTCTACCTCTGCAATCCGGGCATCTTCCTAAAGATTCCATTTCTGTTTTCACTTTTTCATATCTAGCTTGCTTCCATTCTGAAATAGCATTTATAAAATTAATAATCATCACCTCTTTTTTCCTTAGGCTCTTTTCTAAAAGTTTGTTGCTTTAGACTTATAAAAATCGGCTTTT
The DNA here is from genome assembly GCA_051750265.1 of Bacillota bacterium. GTDB lineage: Bacteria > Bacillota > Bacilli > Bacillales > Bacillaceae > Metabacillus. The sequence goes on from JBNJJO010000002.1 coordinate 65,136, forward strand.
GGATTTTTATCGTAGAAACTATAAGCAATTTCAAGAGAATACCACTTAGTAAATAAGCGAAAAGAGCACGAAGATAGGCTATATCCGTAAAGTATAGTTATTTACGAAAAGCAACAATCTTTGCGAAAACAGCCTTTCCTTAATATGTATCATGAGGTGATAATTTAAACCAAAATAAAGAACATTCCCCATATTCAAGGGCATGTTCTTAAATTTCAAATAAATTGAAACGTGAGCCTAATTACGATAACTAAAGGTCACGTGGATTAAATTGTTCCCATTGGACATATAATGTAACGGAAAAAACTATTAGTACGATATTAAATTAAGCTTATTATTAATCAGTTATACAATGACACAAATGCGTACAAATTAAGGTTTAATTAAGCCTTTTCCTTAGTAATAAATTTTTAACTTCTTTCCTTTAACCTGCTACTATGTTATCCTATCTATAGAAGAGAGGTGTTAAAAATTGGCTATTTATAAAGCTAAAAGAAGTAATTTTAAAGAACTTTTATTAAAAAACAACACCGATCTTGACATCCTTGCTACTAACACTAAAATTCCAAAGGAACAACTCACAAATTATTTAGATAGTAAGGTTATGAATTTAAATAATGCTATGACAATTTCTAAGGAACTAAATTGCACAATTGAAGAGTTGTATACATGGAAAGTTTCAGGAGAGTGATTTTATCACTCTTTTTTTATTTATGTTATGAACATTACAAATATTAAATTTAACACATATAACCCTCTCAAGCTGGTTTTTTACTAACTAGACCTTAACTTTTGACTGAAATTTATGTAAAATAAAAAGAGTTTAATCTACTAGTATTAATTGAAAAGGAGCTTACTATGGCTGAGTTAGCATTTAAAGAATATATATTCAAAAAAGGTAGTAAAACAACTATTTACTTGTATCAAAGTAGCATCGAAATCATACATCACGGATTTTTAGGTAAATTTAATAAAGTTAAGCTGATTCAATTCAAGAATATCGCTAGTGTTACACTTAAAAATCCTGGTATTGCTTCTACTGGCAGCATTGTGTTAGATTGCGGAAACAATCGTAACAAAATTGAAAAGCATGAAAATACAATTGAATTTTCAAAAAATGAAAAAGAACTTGCGTTTGATTTAAAGCAAAATATTGATAATAAAATCGAAGAGATAAAAGGACAAAGAGCTGATTCGGCAATTGACAATTTTGATAAATTGAAAAAATTAAAAGAGTTAGCTGACTTGGAGATTTTATCAGATGAAGAGTATCAAGAACAAAAAGAAAGAATTTTAGAGAGTTAAATGATTCAAATTCGTGTGATTTAAACAGCTAACTCAAAAGCAAAGTGTCAGACCCCTCAAACTGAATATATACGTCTTTGACTAAAAAAAGCATATATAGGTATTGTTTGGAGGGGATCAGACACTTATGAGATATGAAAACTTACATTATATCAATAATTTTATAAATTCCTTGATCGCTTCTTCTTCATCTTCACCTCTTGTAATGATTGTCACTTCAGTTCCATGTCTAATCGTTGCCAATAATCCCATTAAACTTTTAGCATCAACTTTATAATTCTTTCCTACAATATCAATTTGAGATTCAAACTTATTTGCGGTTACAGTCATTTCTATCAACTTTGTAACTGTTAGATTTTTAGTTAATTTCATTTCTTTTACTCTCATTGTCTTTTCTCCTATACTTATCAAATTTAAAATTCTATTTTAACTATAGGTATGAAATGCCAATAAAAAAATGCCTTCATTTAAGCGAATTTGAGTAAATGAAGGTATCTTTTTGAAACCTATCTAAAGGCCGTACATTAAAAAATCTACAATTGCTTATAATATGTACTTCTAAAATTTACAGATGAATGTACAAGTAAAAATGTGTTTTATCTGAAGGTTGGGCAAAAAGATTAGTTAATAGTGTTTTCGAACATAGAAAAAAAGATTCATAGAAGTATGATAAAAATAACTATGAGGAATTCATAAGCATGTAAAGGGAAGGATTGTAAAACCTATAAGGAAATTAATCGTATGTCTTTAAATCAACCTTAATAATAAGGATCTAGAGAGCGTACAGTTATTTCTTCTTTATGATTGATTGTATTTATTGAAAGAGAGTGATAAAAAATATCCATTATATGAGCTAAGGCTATCTTTCTTTCTTCAGATTTATCAAATTGTCTAGCAAAGTTTTAGTAAAATAAACTAACTCACCAATTGTATTTTGAGAGAAAAGAAGATTCACTTTTCGATCATTATCAATTCAATCATTTCTTTGGATTCTAGTTCATTGTCAAACCAAGCGCCAATAAAAACATCAGTATCTACTACAACTCAACTCTAACCGTCATATCCCTTTATTTCAACCATTTTTCTTAGCTCTTTGCACATATGACCTCACTCATAGTCGAATAATTTACGGTTATTCGGTAGAAACTTGTGGGCCATATCCCCACGATTATATGAGTGGTTATGTAATTAATAAGAATTATAACAATAAACAAATGAATTGCAAATATTCCTCTCGAAAAACACGAACTTTATTAATGAAACACATTAAGAATGTTCGTGAAATTAAAAAAGAAGCAGTAATTACCGCTTCCTTTTGGTTGCTTTGTATTTTATAGATGATAGATGCTTCTATACTTTTCGTCAAGATAATCTATTAAATACTGAGCATTTAGCCCTTCACCTGTTACATCCTGCAAGATTTCTAAAGGTTGTTTTGTTTTCCCATATTGATGGATATTTTCTGTTAACCAGCCTTTAATCTTTTCGAATTGTCCAGTTTCAATAAGGTCATTAAAATCTGGTAAATCTTTAAGCATCGCATGTTTAAATTGAGCAGCATACATATATCCTAATGCGTAGGAAGGGAAATATCCAAAGCTTCCTCCTGCCCAATGGACATCCTGTAATACACCTTTTGCATCATTTGGGGGTGTAATCCCCAAATATTCTTCATATTTTTCATTCCATAAACGGGGTAGCTCTTCAACAGTAATTTCATCATTAAACAGAGCTTTTTCAATTTCATAGCGAACCATAATATGAAGAGCATAGGTTAATTCATCTGCTTCAATGCGGATAAGAGAAGGCTTTGATTCATTTATTGCCTTATAGAAGACTTGAAGACTAACTCCATCAAATTGCTTTGGTGAAAAATCCTTAAGCTGATGATAATAGCGCTGCCAAAACCCTTCATTTCTGCCGATGAAATTTTCATAGAACAATGATTGTGATTCATGAATTCCCATTGAAGTTCCACTGCATAAAAATGTACCATCAAGCTTTTCTGATATGTTTTGTTCGTAAATAGCATGGCCACATTCATGAATGGTACCAAATATAGCTGTTCTGAAGTCTCCCTCATCATATTTTGTGGTTACCCTTACATCGCCCCGGTTAAGCGTAATTTCAAAAGGATGAACCGTTTCATCTAATCTACCTGCATTAAAATCATAGCCGATTTCATTTAATAAAAATTCACTAAACTTTTGTTGATTCGTTTTAGGGAAATGTTGATACAAGAAATCTGTTGAAGGCTTATGGGATGATTCGGCAATTTCTTTAACAAGTGGGACAATTTTCTCACGCACTTGAGCAAATACTTTATCTAACACTTCAACTGTGACTCCAGGTTCATATTCATTCAACAGTGTATTATATTTGTTTCCTTCGTAACCCCAATATGTAATGAGTTTCTTGTTATAGTCAACTAGCTTTTTTAAATAAGGTGCAAACAATTGAAAATCAGATTTTGCTTTCGCTTCTTCCCATATTGATTCAGCTTTTGAGCAAAGAATGACATATTCTTGATATTCCGTTGGAGGAATGACCTTGTTTTTATGATATTCTTTTTTAAGTAGCCCAACCGCTTTTTGTGTAATTGGATTAAGCTCTTGGTATACATCTTCTTGGGATAATGATAATAAGAATTCATTCATTTGATCTGATACAAGCATTTGGAAGGCTTCAGTAGAAAGCATACCAATTACTTCTGATCGTTGTTCAATCCCCTTTTTAGGTGCTCCTGTTCGCATATCCCAGTACATAACATTGATCGCTTCGTCATATGCTTGCATTTTTTTTATGTAATCTAAAAAATCCTTTTCAATTTGAACCATTCATTTCACTCCCTTTGTTTATTCATTAAAAGCGTATCTAGCTGTAACCGTAATGTCAATCAAATTCCTAATCATGCCATTAAAAATAATTATGCATCCCTGTATATAAAAAAGAAGGATAGAACAAGAAGCAAAAGCTTCTGCCTATCCAGCAACTGGTTTTACGGGTAAAATAGACTTTATTTGATCAATAATAGACTGATCATCTTCTGCGAGGAAAATCGTAATTGATCCCTTATCTTCACTCGTTCTAATTAATCTTCCCATCCCTTGTCTCAATCGTAAAAGCATATAAGGTAAATCAACTTCCTTGAAAGGATCTTTCTTATCTGATTTTTTAGCTTCAAATACAGGATCTTTAGGTGGATAAGGAAGAGCCCAAATAATGACATTTGAAAGAGATGGTCCTGGTATATCAAGTCCTTCCCACAAATGCACAGCACAAAGCACAGATTCCTCAATTTGTTGGAATTGCCTCACTAATGAGCTAATCTCTTTATCACCTTCAAAAAGCACTGGGAACTCTATTGTCTCTGATACCAGTTTTTCTTTGAACCATTTTAATTCAAATTGTGAAGAAAAAAGAATAAGTCCTCTTCCTCCAGATCTTTTTAGTTCTTCTAGAGTTTTCGAGAATTTTCTTGTTCTATCTTCTTCATTAACAAGCTGAAGGTTCATCTGCTCATCATAGTCAAACGGAGATTCAACAGAAAGTGATAAATAATCGCTTATTCCTAAACTGTTCGCAATAAAATCAAATGATTTACTCTCTGAAAGAGTAGCAGAAGAGAAAACAAATGGTAGTTTCTTCGAAAAAACTCTCTCTTTTAATACCTCTTCTACCTTTCGCGGCATAATCACAAGACTATAATCATTGTCTTTTTCCTCTACCCAGCTAACCGCGTTATTTTTTTGATTAAACAGCGAAAGAGAAAACTCTATTTGATCAATATACTCTTCTACAATTTTCAGTTCATAATCATTTATAGTAAAAAGTTCACCTTCAAATACAAGTGCTTCACTAATTTCAGACAATTTACTTTGAAGAGTTTTTGCAGTCTTTTGAAGCTTTTCTTTATTGTTAATTTTCAGTCGATTTGAACCTTCTACTACAGTTGTATTTTCCTGAATATCATCAAAAAATTCATCATTAATAGCCAATGCATCTTCAACTAAATACGCAAGTTCTTCACGAATTTGATTTTGTAGCAATCTCTCTAAAAAGATTTGTAATGAGCTTTGCTTTACACGATATGTTAGAGCCTTTTGCGCAGCAAATTCCAAAAGATGTCCTTCATCAAATACAACGCTACTATACTCAGGTAGAAGTGGCATTTGCCCCTCACGCTTTCTAGCTTCATATGTCCATACATGCTCCATATAATAATCATGTGAACATACAATAATATCAGTAGCTTTTCGATAGTGGTCTCGAGACAATGTCAAACCACAACGATGTCTTTGTGAACATGTAAAACAATCTTGAAAGGAATCCCACCCCACTTGCTCCCACTCTTCATCAGAAAGATGGTCAAATTCCTTACGATCACCGTATGCTGAAAAATGCTGCATACCAGCCTTTTCATGAACGAAGTCTGGTAAAGATTGATATAAATCCAGGTATTTTTCATCCCCATTTTTTTGAATAACTGCATCTAACTTATTTAAACAAAGGTATTGACTATGTGTTTTACTTAGACGTACATCCATATTTAAGTCGAGAAATTCGGACAACTTAGCAATGTCGCCTTCTTGTTTAACAAGCTGTTCAATTAATGTTTCATCTGCACAAGCAATAATTGCCGGTTTACCTGTATATCTAGCATAAGATAATGCATACAGCAGGTATACGATTGTTTTCCCCGTACCAACACCTGCTTCAGCAAACATGACCTTTTTCTCTTGATATGCCCTTTCTAATTGAAAGGCCATGAAAATTTGTTCATCTCTTAACTCTAAGCCTTTTTCAGGAAGGATATCGTAAAATACATCCCCAATCCAATTGTTTAAGGCTTGGTAAAAGCTCTCATCCTTTGATATGGTAAAAGGCAAACGTGATGTTACCATGTACGCTTCCTCCAATATTTTCAAATTCTAATTTATCCACAATATATAATTATCTTATTTATTAGACAAGATGTCAAGAAAAGTGCAAGTGCCAGCTCAGCATCAGGGAATCACTAAAAAGGAGTTAGCCTTTATGGCAACTCCATTTTTTGTGAATTTATTTATCAAATAATGTTTCAATTATTAACTGATGATCAATGGCTGTTGCATGTGCTAATGCTTTTATCATGTCTTCTTTTGCATTTCCAATTTGAAGAATAGCAGGAGATTCAAATCCAATTTGTTCTTCTAATGATTTTTGTGTGGAACTTAGCGCCTTTGAAATAAGTTGAAATTGCTGATCTTCATACATAAAATCAATCCACCCTTCTAAAATACGAACAAGAGCATATTTAAGGTATGATCTTATATTTCACAAAACATATCGATTTTATACGCGAAAAATTATCCCTTTTCGCAATCAATTTGAATAACAATATAAGTACTATAGAAGGCAGTAGAAGTGTTTTGATGTAGAAAAAGAAGGATCAATTGTATAATCCTGTTTAACCCTTGTTTGATATTCAAATTATTTAAAGTGTTTTTTAAACGATTAGAAAAACGAAGAGAAATAGTTACTCTTCGCCTTCTACTTTTTTATATCCTAGTTCTAGTAACTCGTTTGTTAGCACTTCAGGTGTAACAATATAATATGTATTACCTTCATCATTCGTTATGATTACTTCTGTCGGGCTAGCATCTACACGCGCTGCTTCTAAAGCAAAGTATTTAGGTCCAAGCTGATCAAGAATTGAAGACACACCATCCACCTCCTTTATACTTTATTATATCAAGTATTATCCTCTAAAACTTAGACGATTTATATTTTTATTAAATAATAAAGTAAGTATTAAGGCTTAACTCAAACGCAAAGTGTCATACATTAATAAGTTATCCTCATCATTTCTTGTTTATCTATTCTTGCTTACGAGGTGGACGTACATTTGACCAATATTGATAGAAGTCTGTCTTAATAAATCCGTTAAAAAGTTTGCGCTTTTTTGTTGCTGGTTTTCCGTACAGTCCTTCAAAGCCTTCATGAGAAGTTAGCATATAGATACTCCATGTATCTAAAGAAGCAAATGCTTGTCCCATTTCTTTATACATTTGTTCAACTGCTCTTTTCTCACCAAGACGCTCACCATATGGAGGGTTACCTACAATAACACCGAATTCTTTTGTTGTTGTAAAATCCTTCACTTGCATCTGCTTAAAGGTAATAAGATCACGAAGTCCTGCTTCCTCAGCATTTGCTTCAGCAATAGTAATCATTCTATGGTCAATATCGGATGCTTGTATATCAAGAGGCTGATCATAATTTGCCTTGTCCTCAACTTCCTGTCTTGCAAGCTCCCACTTTTCTTTTTCAATCCAATGCCATTTTTCTGAAGCAAATTCGCGATTAAAGCCAGGTGCTATATTTTGTCCAATAAGTGCTGCCTCCATTGGAATTGTACCTGACCCGCAAAATGGATCAACGAACGGACGATCTGGTGTCCATCTTGATAATAAGACTAGAGCTGCAGCAAGTGTTTCTTTTATCGGGGCTCCCCCTTGGTCAATTCGGAAACCACGCTTATGTAGTCCAGAGCCACTTGCATCAATCGTAATTGTTGCTATGTCCTTTAACAGTGCAATCTCTATACGATACAGTGGTCCATCTTCACTAAACCAACCAGTTGTTTTATAATGGGATTTTAATTTTTCAACTACCGCTTTTTTTACGATCGCCTGACAATCAGGAACGCTTGCAAGGGTAGACTTCACTGATTTTCCTATTACAGGGAATTCTGCATTTACAGGTAAGTAATCGCCCCAGTTTAATGCTTTTGTTTTTTCAAAAAGCTCATCAAAGGTCTTTGCTTGAAATTCTCCAACCTTAATTTTGATACGATCAGCGGTTCGCAACCATAAATTTGATCTACAAATCGCTAATTCATCTGCTTCAAACGTTACTTTGCCATTCTCAACTGTACAATCATACCCTAAATCTTTTACTTCTTTTCCAACAATTGCCTCTAAACCCATTGCTGAAGTTGCAATAAGTGATAATTTCTTCATTTTTTCACCCTACCTCACCGTTTCTATCAATAGTTTCAGCTTATAGCGAAACGAGCATTTTTCTCTATCATCATGGTCTATTTTAACACTTTATATCCTATTATATTGAGGAAATGGTGACGGAACTGGGCCAAATTATTTTCCACCCTATTTCAAAAATAACTTTAATTTAGCTTCAATAAGATAATACCTGAGCTAACTTCGTTCGTGCCGCCATATTAAGTGGTGTAGAAGTACAACATCGCCAAGTTCTTCATACTAAGTAGTGACGTGAACACATCATATTCGACTTGTTATGTAAATGAAAAGGGGCTGAATTGATCAGCCCCTTGTAGCATATGTTTTCATACTAATTAATAACGTCCGATAAGCCATGTTTTGTTCCATTGTACTACAATCGGCTACGCCTCGTACTCAGGTGGTAATCATCTATCTACAGAAGCTAGTACAAGCCTCTGTCCTTCTCTTCGTTCGTTTTCTCCAAGAAGGTGCCCCTACCATTATTTGGGTTTCTCGCTCGTGGGGTTTACCCCGTTCCACTCTTACAATTTCTTGTAAGACTCCGTCACTGTGGCACTTTCAAGGTAGTCAAGCCATATCCGAAGACTTAGGCTTTTTCCCTGCCGTCAGCCGAGCCAAAGCCCGAACTGCCCTAGCTTATGAATTCGCTAGGCACGAACACTACGGGCATCTCAGCACCGTGCGAGCATGGACTTTCCTCTACAATCCTTAAAGACTGCAGCGATTACCTGAACGTTATTAACGAAACAACAAGACTAAGTATACATAAGTTTTTTTAATAAAACAAGTGTAAAAAAATGGATATCTTAGTCGTATAGCTTACTTCCAAAAACATGTTTTTCTAGATTAGATAATCGTTTCAAGATATCGAAATTTGTTGTGTTCGTTTGAACAGGTGGTTGTTTTTTATATGTATCATCCAATTGTTTCTTCAAACGAAGATTTTCCTGTTGAAGATCTTCAATCTCTTGATGGAATGTTTCATAGTCTTTTATAATGAGATCTAAAAACTTGTCAACTTCCTCTTGTTTATAGCCTCTTACTCCAGATTTAAATTCTCTTTCTAAAATTTCTTTAGCCGTTAATTTTACTTTATCTGAAAGCATATCTTTCACCTCATCATAGCGAAGTCATCAACCTATATTTTTTCAGAAATCTCGATAATTGTCAATTTCATTTATACGTTGTTTAGATAAAAATTTTACTAAGATTACCAAAAGTCATTATTTTTCATATTTTCTTCTTCAACAATTACTTGTAAGTCCGAAAAGTTGATGATGCCAATACAATAACTACTTGATTCTTCCCTTTTTCTTGCAGTTTCTAATAAAAATTTTGGTGAGCCCTGTTTCTCTTCATCATAGACAAGTAGGAGTCCATCACTTTTATTTACAAGAAATTCATTCTTTTGACGGAATTGCATAGGGCTTTCATACTCTCTCTTTGTAATACTATCAACAAAATCAGCCTGCGACAAAATAAACTCATAATACTCTTTGTTGGCTTCATTCCATTTGCTTTCTTGATTCAAAAATGGGGTTAAAATGGCAAGTTTTAATTCTGAGTACTGCATTTGCAGATCGAAAATAACTTCTGCTGCCCACAATTCCACACCCATTTGCCCACTAATAATGACCCATTCGAGTCCTTCTTCCACCAGAACGACTAGCGATTTTTCAATTGCCTTTTTTATATAGTGTACGGCTTGATCATCATTTTTAAAAATCCCTAACTCAAACGATTTATATCCGGAGATTGTTAATACCTTCACATTAATCACCTTATCATTATACGAGATATCTCTGTTCATTATAACGATAAATATTCATTACGTAAAAAAATAACTATTTTTAATGATTTAAACAGCATAATTAAAAGGAGCTGAAACATCAGCTCCTTTTAATTAATCTCCTTTTATCGACCAAATGGACCTGGGCCAAATCCTGGACGAGGTCTTGGACCTCCGAATCCAAATCCTGGACTTGGTGGTTGACCATACACGTTAAAGTGTTGGTGTGTTACTTCATTCACAACGGACTGAGTTTGCGGGAAATAGTGTTGATGCTTATAAAAGTCATGATTTACAATTGTTGTGTGTTGTGGATGGATCTGTGGTACGATCGTTTCAGAATAATTATTTTGAACACAACATTTTGTAGGGTGTACAATAGGTGCCATTACTTTCGGTCTGCAATGCATATGTCAATCTCCTTTCTATCATTTATCATGCCTTACACTTCTAGCCTATGATGAAAGGGATATACATGTACTAATGCAAGTACCTAATTTTTATAGAAAAGCATAAAAGCTTTCTTTAAAGTTTGTAAAAATAAAGATCGTTAGAAAGATAACGATGAAAAATAAGTATAAAATGCTTTTGCACACGATATTCTTCTCCCTTTTATAAGTTTGTACAGTCACTTATTTTACATCGTTCAACACAATTCTACAATTGTTTATTGTAGGATTAAGATAATTTAATAATTTCGTCATCTTTTTGACGAATTCACTCACTTTTTGCGCTTCCCCGGGCAATATTTTCGGAATATTTCCTTTTCAATCTAGTTATTCTTTTCTCTACATCAATCATCTCAGAAATAAGTGAAACATGTTCACGTTCTTTTATCATTTTATACACAAGCTCACTATAATAAAGCGCATATTCAAAGTTTTTTTCCTTATGCTCGTAATATTTAGCCAATTCGATCGATGCCTTTCTTGATGTATCTTCATTACTCGATGAGTTTATTATTTCCTTCCAGGCTGCAATAGCATTATTCCATTCCTTTTGTTTTTTATAATGTATAGCTAGTGCGAACTTTGCTTCAGCCTCTTTATCTGTCCCTTTTTCCATTAATGATTGATATGCGGTAAAAGCTGATTTTTTATCACCAACATAATCCAACCATCTAGCAATTTCAAAGTGCTCTGCTTCACTTGCTTCATGGTTTGTTTTTAAAAGCTTTAAAGATACATGGATATATAAAGTGATTAGTGATAAAACGTCAATTTCATTATGTTTCAGAACACCCATAATGATCTCTGGTTGTTGTTGTTTAACAAATTGAAAATAGATCATTGGAGCTAAAAAGCCAGGAATATCATTCTCACGAGTTATATTAAGGATTTCCGTTTCTACATTTGAAAGTCTTACAGATTCAAGTTCATTCTTCCAAAGCCTTCTTGCTGCATGAAACAAATCAAAATGACCAAAAGCAGGAAGACTTGGGACAGACTCTCGTATTAATGTATGGCGTGTTTTAACTTGTGGCCAATCAAACGCTTTACCGTTATAAGTAACAAGTGTTTTACTATTAATCCCTTGTAAAAAGCTTTGGTATAATGCCACCTCATTCCCTGGCTTGTGCAATAAATGCTGCTTAACCACTACTCGATCAGGAAAGACTTGGGCTTGACCCAATAGAAAGATTGTATTCCCAGCTCCCCCACCAAGCCCTGTCGTTTCAGTATCGAAGAAGAACAAATCACTAGCTGCATGGCCTTTACATGATAAAGGATGGGTTGAATCACTTTCATTCCACATAGAAACAATTCGATGAAATTCCCCAAGCTGATAATGCCCATGCTGAAAATCTAATGGATATGACACTTCCCTTATTAAACACTTTTGATCATCATATGAAAAAACAGCTGTTAGATGCTCCTTCCACAATTGTTCAACTGGATCATGAACTACCTCTTTTGTTATAGGCTCATTTTCTTCTCTTATTACATGTTTTTTCAAACGATTTAATTTATTTTTTAACGACATTTGCCTCATCCTTTATTTAATAGGAACGGAACTACGCTAAATTTATTAACATAACCATCCTATTCCAAATTAGACGAATTAGGTTGCAATAAATTATGATAGAGCTTGCTCCGTTCGAGCCACCATATTGGAGTGGGGATTGTAGCACTACTCCGTTTTTCCATCATATTAAATGGTGGCGTTATTACGCAATAGCAATTTTGTAAGAAGAAGGTGGGTATCTATTTTTATAGAATTCGAAATACTTTCTGTACCAATGCAAGATGGACACCCCTCATTACATGGACAAGATGTTAGTAATTGGATTGCTTCTGAAAGGACAGAGTTCATAGTTTCATAGATTTTTTTTGACAATCCGACACCACCAGGATAGCGATCATATAAGAAAATAGTAGGTTTATTATTATGAATAGCTTTTATTTGAGCAATCACGTGTAGATCAGATGGATCACACATGACCTTCAAAGGTGCAACATGTTGAAGAACATGTGCAGCTCCAATTAATGATTCTTCAAGGCGCTTTTCTGTCATTTCTTCTTTCATAACTGATTGTAAACTCATCCATGCAGAATTTGTATGAAGCTCCTCTTCTGGTAGGTGTATCGGACCTGAACCAATATTTTCATGTGTATCGAATTTTATCTTTTTGAAGATCGTTGCCATTGCTTGAACCGTTACATCTCCAAATCCATACTCAGCACATTCATTCACATGGAGCATATCCTCTTCAAGCACTTTAAGCTGCACGGCTAAATTTGCATCTGTAAAATAATCAACATCTACTTCCCTTACATATGCCTTTTTCTCTTCCCAATCAAGCTTCTCCACTTGAAATTGAACACCTTGATGTAAATAAATCGCTTCATCATGTAATAGCGTCATCGCACTAAATCGATCCATTTCACCGATAACCTTAACTTTAGCAATATCGGATTGATCAATAATAATTACATTTTCTTGAGATGCGGAGCGAAGGCTAATATTATGGGCTGGAAAGGAATCATTCATCCAATGGTACGTATTATCGTTATAATATAAGACCCGCTCTTCTGCTAAAAATTGTAAAATATCCTCCAATTCAAGGCCATCAAACATATCCCCATCTCTAAATGGTAGCTCAAAGGCAGCACATTTCAAGTGGTCAACTAGTACAACTAAATTGTCTGGATTAATAATTGCAGTTTCAGGATTTTGCTCAAAGAAATAACTAGGATTTTGAATGATATATTGATCAAGCGGGCTAGAACTCGCCACCATTATAATTACTGCTTCTCCTTGTCTTCTTCCCGCCCTTCCTGCTTGCTGCCATGCACTCGCTATTGTTCCGGGATAACCCGTCATAATACAAACCTGCAATCGTCCGATATCAACACCAAGTTCCAATGCGTTTGTACTTACAACTCCTAACACTTCACCATTTCTTAGTCCTTGTTCAATCTCTCTTCTTTGCTTTGGTAAGTATCCCCCTCGATAGCCTCGAATTGATTTTTGCTTGAGTTCATTTTTTATCAAATCTTGCAAATACGTTAAAGTAATCTCAACTCTTACACGACTTCGAGCAAAAACGATTGTTTGGATTTTATGCTTTAGAAAATGTCCTGCTAGCCTTCTTACTTCTAATGTTGCACTTTTTCTAATATTTAAGGGCTTGTTGACAATTGGTGGATTATAAAAGATAAAATGCTTTTTACTTGATGGTGCACCATTTTTTGAAATTAGCTCCATCGATGTTCCTGTCAACGTCTCAGCTAATTCCTTAGGGTTCGCTATCGTTGCCGATGTGCAAATAAAAAGTGGATTACTTCCATAAAATTGACAAATTCGTTTAAGACGCCTTATAACGTTTGCAACATGACTACCAAATATTCCGCGATATATATGAAGTTCATCAATAACAATATATTTAAGGTTTTCAAAAAGAGATACCCATTTTGTATGATGAGGTAAAATGGCTGAATGGAGCATATCAGGGTTCGTAATGACGATATGTCCCGCTTTTCTTACCTTTTGACGAATTGCAGGTGAAGTATCACCGTCGTATGTATACGAATTTAACTGAACACCCATTTCAGCAATAATGTCATTTAGTTCAGATTTTTGATCCTGCGCAAGTGCTTTTGTCGGAAAAAGATATAATGCACGACTTGTTTCATCTTTTAAAATTTGCTGTAAAACGGGAAGATTGTAGCACAATGTTTTACCTGAAGCTGTTGGTGTGACTGCTACAAAGTGTGAGCCGTTTTTTGCAAACTGATAGGCCTCATTTTGATGAGAATACAATTCTGAAATACCTCTACTTTGCAAAGCAATTTTTAAGCGTTTATCTATATCATTTGGCAGATTAACAGTTTCCGCCTCTTTAGATGGAATTGTATGCCAATGAACAATTTGTTCACTAAATTCATTATCTTGTTTTAATGATTGAAGAAGACTTGTTAATGATTTTCGAAATTCCATCTTATCTACACCTCACTTCTTATACCCAACTATTGTGGACGGTACTACTCCATTTTATCGAATAAACGTTCGTAAATAAATAAAAAGCAGAAATATTTTCTGCTTTAATTGAAATATGATAAATTCCCAAATAGGTAAGTCCTTAAAAATCACTTAACTTTTACATCAAGAATGTAAGAAGTTCCTCTAGTTACATCTTCTGAGGAAACTTTTGTAACGTTTTCTACAATATCTGAATTTGTAATAACAATAGGTGTAATTGTACTTTCAGCTTTCTCCTTAATCAATGAAAGATCAGCAGTAATTAATGGTTCACCAACTTTTACTCTTTGTCCTTCTTTAACATGTACTTCAAAGCCTTCCCCATTCATGTTAACAGTTTCAAGACCGATATGGATGAGCAACTCAAGTCCGGATTGAGATCGAAGACCAATCGCATGCTTCGTGTGGAATATTTGAATAACTTGTCCATCAATCGGGGCTACAACGACACCTTCAGTTGGCTCAATTGCCATTCCTTCTCCCATTAGTTTTTGAGAAAAAACTGGATCTGGAACTTCTTCTAAATCTAATAACCTTCCAGTTAGTGGAGCAAAAATAGCTTCTTTCGTAACCTTTTCTTTTTTACCAAATAATGATTTTAACATACTGTACTCCCCTTTTTTTACAGAATCTTTTTATTCTAAATTACCCGTAAACTTTCTTTTTAGTCGATCGTTTGATCGTTTTTCTACCCCTCACTAAAAGTAGCATAAACCTTTTTTCTAACTCATCATATAATAATTTGAAATTATATTAGGAGGGTTACGATGAGAAAAAAAGATGATTTGGTGAATAACACCTATGAACAATCAATCGAACAACTTGATTTTTTCCAAATTGTTGATCAGTTTTTTCGATCAGAACCTTTAAAGCAATTTATTGAGGAATTTGATACGAAGTTAAAGGATTCATTTCCACACCATCATCTAAATGTGAATACGTATGAAACGGACAAAACTTGTGTAATTGACATAAAAATTCCACCTGAAAAAAAAGAACAGGTTAAACTCGAGCTTTTTGATCAGTATTTAACGATTTCGATAACGAATCAAGAAGAGATTAAAGAATTCAATGAAAACTCATCTACATTTAGTTCTTATACATCACTCGATAATTTATCAAGAACAATTCTTCTACCTTATCCTGTTAAAGAACATGAAATTCAAACAACTTTTAAAGAAAGTTCCTTAATTGTAACGATACCAAAAGAATTCAAAGGAATTCAAAATGAAACAGATACTCAATAAATTATTATAACTGAATTTTTTTAACATGTCCTTTTTAAAGACTTCTTTAATATAAATAAAATGATAAACGATAAAAGGTCAGACACTTGTGTCTGACCTTAACTGTTTTTATGTGATTTACTACCATACTTAGGGTTTTCTTCAGGAGTTGGATCTTTAGCTAAATCCTTTGCTGATTCTGTCACTTCATTTTTTTGAGATTGTTGACGTTTTTTTATGTCCACTTAATCACCCCGTCATTATTATTGCACAAGATCTATTTTTTACACTACTTTTGAGGAAATTTTATCTCGAGTAAAAAATCCAAATATTGTCGTGAGAGAAATATCATTCACATCAAACAATAAGCATGGAGGTGTAAAAAATGGACAAAAAGAAAACAGCTCTACCTGACTTCAATAAACTGAATGATCGAGTAATCGCAGAACATTCAACATCCCCATCTCTTGTCATCAAAACAAATCTTGATAGTGAAGATATTGATAAAGACAACCCTTATTCAAATAAGAGTGAGTCTTCTACTGATTTTAAAAACTTTTTTAAGGACTGATTGGAATGGATTTTACATTAGGATATTTAAAAGAAGCATTATCAAATTATGATAGAAGTTCTGTATGTCAAGGAATTAACGATAAATTAGAAAAAGGACAGTTTAAAACTGAAAGAGATTTTGTATTACAACTAGAAGATGATGAAGTTCAATTTTTAAACAATGTTTTACCAGAAGAAATTAAATATGCATTTAATGAACAAGATTTTATTAGAGGCAATCAATTAAATGAGGTTTATGAGCTGTTAATCTAAATGGATTATAAAGTTTGGAGGGACAATATGAATCGAAACAGTAATCATTACATCAATATCAAATTCCAAACAGGTGCAATAGATAATGAGGGTGTAAATGGCTGTCAAGTCGAAGACGTAATTGGAGTGCTTGTTGAAAAGCTGAAATCGCACCAAAATGGTGAATTTGCCTGTCCAGAAAATTCAATTGCAATCACAAATTTACAAAGTGCCAACTTTGCTCTAAGGGTAAGAAAAGAAAGAATGGAAGATAAACATCGAGGGATAGAGTATGATGAAACCTTTTAGTACGAAAAAATATTCAGATACAAATGTGAAAGAAGTCAAGCGCTTAAACGCCCAATCAGGTTTGTCCTATAATGAAGTCAAAGAGCTACTTGGATCAAAGTTTTTAAAAGAGCAAAAATGAGGTCTTCCTCTTTTTGCTCTTTTCTTTGTACATAGTGTTTGTGTCTAGCTCTAGCTCCAGCCCCTTAGATCGCACAGGACCTGCAAGTGCAGGCAAGAGATGAGGCCGCCCGAGTTTTTGCCTATATCTAGTGTCTAGCCGCCCATTAATAGAAGGTAAAAAACGCCTACTATTATTGAGCGTCTGCTTTGCCCGAGGTGAACAAGGCACTTGCGCTTTTCAATTACTTAAACATTGAGGTGACCCCTTTAAAAAGGCCTCCCATCTGGTTTACAGCACTCATCATTTGTCCTGCAGTGTCCATCATCTTATTAATATCTAATTGACCATCTGATTTCTTGAATTGTGAAATAACCGTTTGAATGCCTGAAGGCTGTTGTTTTAAATAAGGTGCTGGCTTTGGATATGGTGTGGGGTACGGTGTATTCATAAACTGTCCATTTAGATTACCATTACTCCCGCTTCCATATAAAGGTTGATAAGAGTTCTGATAGGGTTGTTGAAATTGCTGCTGATAAGGATGCTGATATGGGTTTTGATATTGCTGTTGGTACATTGTAGTATTCATATTTTGACCACTTTGAAAATCAGATAGCTGTTGATCATAAAAATTAAAGGAAGAAAATGGTTGATGGTATCCATTTTGCCTTCTCCGTGGTCTTCTATTATGAATCGGATAATGTTGATTCAATTTAATTCCTCCTCCCAATAATCGAAACCTAGTTGTTTTATTATATGATGCATATGCCTATTGGGTGAAACAGAAAGAGATAATTGAATACATGTTTGGAGACAGATTTGCTCATATTAGAAGGGAAACCACATAAGGAGGTTTTTATGATGGCTAGAGGGAAACATTTTAATCATAAAGAAAGAGGACATGAGCCTACAATTCCAAATCATGGTCAAGAAGTTCCAGCAAAGCAAACTGAGGATATTGGATACGCTATTGAATCCGTCGCAAGCGAAAGTAATCCTCCAGTTACGTTTAAGGAAGAAAAGTAAGCGTTTAAGAACAAAAGCGCAAGCGGCCTGATCAGCCTCGGTCAAATAAGATGCTCATGAATCGAAGGTGTTCTCTACTTCAATTCATGAGTAGCTAGACCCTAGAGGCAGTCGTCATAAACTCGAGCGACCTCATCTCTTGTTTGCACTTGCACATCCTGTTCTTCGGGGCTTGGCATCCGACTTTTAACAAAGTCGGACTGCTGAAGCTGCATGCCGAGCGCTTATCCACAGTATAAGAATTTTTTCATTTCCTAAACAAACAAAAGGGACTGTCTCAATGCTTTAGAGTCAGTCCCTTTCATCAATTTCTGTAAGGATACTATTTATGATATACTCTACAGAATGATGTAAATTGTGAAATCTTTGGTTATTTACATCTTTATAAAATGATTGCATAATAACCTGTTCTATATTGTCAATTGTAGATTCAATTTGTGAAAGATGTATATATTTTGGTTTTTGTTCCTTTATCCATTCTTCTGCTAACGGCTTCCATGCTTTTACATGATTCATTACCAACTCAAACGTGGGCTTAACTTCGTTAAAAAAGAGAGCTTCCGTTTTTTCTGGTTTTTGATTAATTAATTCAAATCTAACCTTACAATCATCCATAAGCTGTAGCAGCTCTTTTGAAGATATGATAAGTTTCATACAAGCTCACCTCTGCACTTATCATATCAGATCCTTCAACTTATCGCAGCAAAGCGAATATCATTAGTTAGCAGAAACTCAAACCCATTACATATTTGTTGCTACAAAAGGAAAGCAGGAAGCATGTGATTGATAGTTATCATTCTTGTGATGTGATTCTCTTTCTGTGCCTAAACAAGAAACCATTTCAGTTAATTGCTGATCAATATGATAAGCATCCTCCTGTAATTGAAGCTCCATCTTATTAGTCGAAACTTTAACCAAAAATGCTTCCTCTAGTGCCAGAAGCTCTTGTTCTAATTCAGCCAATTTTCCCTCGATTACACACTTTTCAATGATATTTTTCATCCTTCTCCCTCCTCTTACAGCTTATTATTCGATGATCATTCGTCTTCACCTTCACGCTTGACAAAACTAGTTTCTATTCGTCAAAGAAAGTGGAAATGTCCATTCTTCGACATCTATGTTCGACTTGCATGGAAACAAATAGGTTTGTAAAGACTAAAAAATAGGAGGTGCTACAAATGGCTAAAAAACCAAAAGGCAAACAACAAGCAACTGAAAATAATGCACGCAGTACTGGCGATAAAAAGTTAGATGGTCCAAATCGTCCGTCAACTTAAGCAAAGTAAAAGAGAATTTTACATTATTAGGTTAATTTCTAGTGAAATTCTGTTACTTAGAAGCAGTTAATGACTGTAAAAAAGAAAGCAAGGACCACCGTCCTTGCTTTCTTTATCCATTTTTCCAATATTCTTGTAGTAATGTAAGTAAATGTAGCTGGTCTTGTTTGTGCTTAAACCACTCTGTTAATTCATAGTTTTTTGGAATTTTTCTCTCCTTAAACCACCTTTCTGTATTTTGACCATGAAACCAATCTTTTCTTTTTTCGTCTATTGAATGTGAAACCTTTGGATAAGTTGTTCGTAATAAGGGTGTTTCTCTTTTTCTTTTTTCGGGAAAGTATTTTTCGTAATCATACCTTGATCCAGTGTGTGGAACCGTTGTGGAAAAAGCTAAAAATTGATCATATAAACCAGCATAGAAAAGCAACCAAGCTAATCGCTTACCGAGTTCGATTCTCTTTGTCAATTGATTAAAATTATATACAGAAAAACCAAAAAGCTTTCCGTTTAGAATAGGAAAAACAACAGTACTAAAATGAAATATATCTTGAATCTTATAAGGATTAGTCTTAAAAACATGACTTTTATACTGTTTATTATTTATTACAGGAAGTTGAATGACATTTTGCTCATTTATGATAAGGGCGGTCATAAGTCGATCGGTATGTTTTTTCTGCCAAAAATAGTTCCATTCCTTCTCCATAAAACGAGAAACTTGAAAAAATTTCATTAGATGAAAAAGTGGTTTATTCAATCGTTTTGACCACTCGTAAATTAGGAGTTGTGGATATGCGTCATGAAAAATCGTCCAATTTGCTCGTTCATATGTCATAAAAAGTAAACTTTTTTGTTCGATACTTAAACTCTTTCGGAGCCATTTTCCCTGTAGGTCTGTCATGCTCCAACCAGCGTTTCTTGAAACCATGCTCGCAAGGTACGCCCATTTAATTTCAGGATGGTGATAATAAAAATCCTCGTATGCTTTTGTTCTAGAGATATTGTCGTAATTTTTAAGTTTTGTCGTATGAACTATATATGTGATGATCTCATCATCATTTTTTAAGATTTCAGTTTTTTTTCCAAGTAAATTTGTACGATTAAACATTGTTCCACCTCATACCTATTATCGTCTCCTAAACATTAAGAATGTACACATTTACAAAATTGAAACTTTTTTATCATACCTTTCTTGATATTTTTGGTATGATAGGTAGTAGTTTTAATTGAGGAGGTTAAGTATGATTTTTCGTTACCCGAACGGAAAACCTTATCAACCAAAGGAACAGTTTAAACAAAAACAGCAGCAATCAATCACGTATAGCAATAGAGGAATGACACTTGAAGAAGATTTAAATGAAACGAACAAATACTATCTAGAAAACAAGTTAGCTGTTATACATAAGAAGCCTACACCTGTACAAATTGTAAATGTTGACTACCCAAGAAGAAGTGCGGCCGTTATTAAGGAGGCTTATTTTAAGCAAAGCTCAACAACTGATTATAATGGAATTTATCGAGGTAAATACATTGATTTTGAAGCAAAGGAAACAAAAAACAAAACGTCATTTCCTTTACAAAATTTCCATGCTCACCAGATTGAACATATGCAAAATGTATTAACACAAGGTGGGATATGCTTTGTTATTTTGTCAGCATTAAATAATTTTTACTTCCTTGAGGCACAGCACCTCTTAACATTTTGGAATCGTCAAGAAACTGGGGGAAGAAAGTCAATAACAATGAGTGAATTAAATGAAAAGGGCTATAAAATCCCTTTAGGCTATCAAGCTAGGATTGACTATATTAAGATTATAGATAAACTATATTTTTAAGATACTTTAATAAAAAAGACGGAAACTTATAATAACGCTTTTTAATTAAAGCCTATTATGAAAGGTTGGAATTATATGTCAGATCAATATAAAAGTCGTGAAGAACGAAAAAAACATCAGGCTCAACATCAACAGACTACAAAACAAAAAAAGAAAAAGACAAAAAATAATAAATCAGCACCTCTTTGGAAAAAAGTACTATTAACCTTATTGGCAATTGGTATCGTTGGAATGGTTGCTGGTGGTATTACATTTGCTGTTATCGTAGCCGGTGCACCACCTTTAGATGATAAAAAGTTAAAGGATTCATTCTCATCAAAAATATACGATATAAACGGTGAGGAAATTACGGAATTTGGTCATGTAAAACGGACATATGTCCCTTATGATGATATTCCAAAAGTTCTTGAAGAAGCAGTGCTAGCAACAGAAGATGCACGTTTTTACGAACATAACGGAGTTGACTTTATCCGTATTGGTGGAGCATTTGTTGCAAATGTCCAAGAAGGATTTGGTGCTGAGGGTGGTAGTACAATCACTCAGCAAGTAATAAAAAATTCAATATTAACGACTGAAAAAACAATTACACGTAAAGTTCAAGAATTATGGTTAGCATTTCAATTAGAGCAAAATTACTCAAAACAAGAAATCATTGAAATGTATCTAAATAAAATTTACTTTCCTGGAAATATATATGGTGTTGCCCAAGCTTCTGAGTCTTTTTATGGAAAAGACTTAAGTGAGCTTGAGCTACATGAGGCAGCTATGATTGCTGGTATTCCTCAAAGTCCGAACAACTATAATCCTAAAACAAATCCTGAGAATGCTGAGAAGCGACGTAATATCGTTTTAACATTAATGGCAAAGCATGGATTCATTACTGAAGCTGAAGCTGATGAAGCAAAGAAAATACCAGTTCAATCAACACTAGTTGAAGCGACAGAAAAAGCCAACCCTTATCATGCCTTTGTTGAAGAAGTTATTGAAGAAGTAAAGGAAAAAACTGATATTGATGCAGGATCAGCTGGGTTAGAAATCTATACCACATTAGATCCTGAAGCACAAGATACTGTAGAGAATGTGTTAAATGGTGATACACTTAACTTTCCAGATGATAAGCTTCAAGCTGGGATCGCGTTAATTGATACAAAAACTGGTGAGATCCGTGCGATTGGTGGAGGTCGTAATCAGCCTGTTGGTGGATATAATTACGCAACTGATACTAGACGTCAACCGGGATCAACAATCAAACCTGTTCTTGACTATGGTCCTGCTATTGAACATTTAGAATACAAGTCTACATACCATCAAGTTGTTGATAAGCCATACACATATAGTGATGGAAAAACACCTATTAACAACTGGGATAGAAGCTATAAGGGACAAATATCAATCCGTCAAGCATTAGCTGATTCCAGAAATATACCTGCTTTAAAGGCTTTACAAGAAGTTGGCCTTGAAAAAGCTCAAGCTTTTGCCCAAGGTCTTGGTATTCCACTTCCAGAAATTCACGAGTCTTATGCAATTGGCGGCTTTAAAAATGGGGTATCACCTCTTCAAATGGCTGGAGCTTTTAGTGCATTTGGTAATAACGGTATTTATATTGAGCCACATGCCGTTAAAAAAATTGTTTTAAGCGATGGTACTGAAATAAGTCTTGCACCTGAGCCTGAAGCAGCAATGAGCGATTACACAGCATTTATGATTACGGACATGATGAAATCAGTAGTTAGGTATGGAACTGGTCAATCTGTTTATATGAATAACATAAATATTGCAGGTAAAACCGGAACAACGAACTTTACTGAGGATGATAAAGCGAGATACAATGTCCCTTCCGGTGCTGCAAAGGATGCATGGTTTGTTGGATATAACCCAAACTACACAGCCGCTGTTTGGACTGGATATAATATTACTAAGGATAGTGAAAAAGTTTATCTAGATTCGTCAGATCAAAAGCTTGCAAGGGCAATGTTTAAAGAGGTCTTTTCTGAAGTTGCAAAAGGAGACACTTCAGATTTTGAGCAACCTAACAGTGTTGTGAAAAAAGCAGTTGAAATAGGTTCAATGGAGGCTGTATTAGCAAGTGATTATACTCCTTCAAATAGAATTGCTTATGAATATTTTGTTAAAGGCTATGAGCCTTCAAAGGTTTCGAAAAAATACGAAAAGCTTAATAAACCGTCTAATTTAAATATTAACTATGATCAAGTTTCAAATTCTATCAGTGTTAATTGGAATTATGATGAGGGTGCATTAAATAATGTCTCCTTTGTGGTTAGTCAGTCGATTGATGAGGGACCATACCAAGTTGTTAATAAATCAAAAAATATGGCTTATGAGATAGCAGATGTTATCCCAGGTGCTATCTATTCCTTCCAAGTTGTAGCTGTGAGTGATAGTGATGATAGCAATCAAAGTAATGCTGCCGCAACTAAGATTCAGGTACCAGAGCCAGAAGTAGATATACCTGAGCTTCCTGGAGATGATGAAGAAAGTGATGAAGAAAAAGAAAAAGATAAGGATAATAACGGTAATGGCAAAGATGAGGATGGTAGTACCCCTAAAGTAGAAGATGGGGTTGATATTATCCCAGAAGAAAATGAAGAAGGTGAACAAACGATACCTTCTACAGATGCTAGTACCCCACCTCAGAATAATACTGGTAAAGAAGAAGAAGATACAGAACAAACTGGCGATGATGGAGAAGAACAATAGTTATTATTCCCTCTCCTCTTCTTGAAAAAAGTCTAATGAAAAAGGGATTACTCATTAAGAGTAATCCCTTTTTCATTTTAAACTTCGCATTACTGCTTGAGCTTTATAATAGATTTTTTCTAGTTCCTCAAACAATTGTTGTAGTTGTATAAAAGAATGGTATTGAGTAGGTTTATTGATAACAAACAATAAGCGTTCTTCGCAATTTACTGGCTTTCGTTTTAAATCAAAAAGTATCATATCTTTTACATGCAAACTTTTTACTGGAGCCTCATTTGTCCAAAATAGACATATGATAAAAAGTGAAAGACTATAAATAAGAGCTGATTCATTTTGCTTATTTGTTTTTCTTTGAGTAAATCCTCCATACAGTTGAGATTTTAGCTCCTTCCATTGTTCAATTACAAATGGAACAGATCTCTCTGAATTTTCCCAAGGTACTTCTGTTAATTCTACATTCAACAAATATAACATATCAAAATAAAATGGCTCTTTTCTTACGATATCCTCAAAATCTAAATCATGATTATGACGTTTAAACATTGTTCCCTTTGCATAAAAAGGTGAATATAGAAATGATTCTGGAACTTGATATTCATCTCTATTGCTATCTTGCATTTGTGAACTTCTCCTTTTTCATCCGCTTTTGTCCTTCTCTACATAAATGTAAAAGAGGGCATACATCACATTTTGGTGATTGTGCTTTGCAGTGATATCGTCCAAAAAAGATTAATCTATGATGTGTTAATGACCATTCATCCTGTGGAATTTTTCGCATTAGTGTTTTTTCAACCTCTAAAACAGAATCCTTCCAACGACAAATCCCTAAACGCTTACTTACTCTTTCTACATGTGTATCAACAGCTATAGCAGGAACACCAAAAGCAACCGACATGACAACATTAGCCGTTTTCCGACCAACACCAGCTAGCTTAATTAATTCTTCATGTTCCGTGGGAACTTCACCATTATATTGTTGCAGTAGCGTCTCACATAGGCTACGAATGTTTTTAGCCTTATTTCGGTACAATCCTATTGATTTTATATCTGATTGTAATTCCTCTAATGGAACTGCGAGATAATCCTCTGGCGTTTTATATTTTTGAAAAAGATTTTTTGTTACTTTATTTACAAGTGCATCTGTACATTGTGCAGATAAGGCCACTGCAATGACAAGCTCAAACGGATTATCATGGACCAATTCACAATGTGCGTCTGGAAACATAGTTCCAAATGTATCTAAACATTCACGAATTTGGACTTTTGTTAGCATGTTTTCACCTTCTGTTTATATTCATTTATTCTTATTAAATGGTGACCTGAAAAAATCATAAGTGTTTTGTATTCAAGAAAAAGAGAGCTAAAACTCTAGCTCTCAAGCCAATTATAAAAAGGTACTTTTCGTTGATACTCTTCATTACTCACTTGCTTAGTAGAAGAGTTTCCTTGATGCTGACGGAATTTTTTAGCATGATTTCGGGCTTGATCAATGGTACGTATCCCATTCTTTTTCCATTCAAAAAGGATTCGGTCAATATATCGAAAGTTTAACTTACCTGACATGACAGCTTCCCTTAAAGCAGCTTTGATGATAACTGGATCGTAATCTTCTTGATCAATCCATATCGCTAAAGTTTCACACTCAAATGGCGACAATGGACGTCCAAATTCATTCTCAAAAATTGTATATAAACTTTGATCCTCTTGCTTGCTTTGTTCCTGCTCTTTTTTATTATTCTCCTGCATTAAATGCAAATATAACTTGTCCCATAACGGCTTTAATGAGTAGTTTTCAAAAAGAATCGTATTTTCTTCGCATTCTTCTATTGTTAAAAAACCTCTTTGAATTAAACTTCTTAAAATGGAAGTACATGCTGAAGTAGTGATTGACATGTGTTCTGAAAGCTCAGTTGGGGTTGGGAACTGATTGCCATTTTGCTTAAATTTCTGTACTTGAAGAACCATCATAAATTCCTCTTCATTTAAGCCTAATTTTGCATAATAATTAAACAAAATAACAGGAATCGAAACACTCCCAGTCTCTTGCATATAAATAAATTGTTCTTTGTTCATAAAACACACCTCACCTTCAAGTATAACATGACACCACGCAAGATTGTATAAAATCAGTCTCGGTTGTTTTTGCCAATAGAAAATCGGAAGCTCCTTGGTCAGCCTCGGGCAAATGAGCATGCTCATGAATAGTAGGTGTACTTACCTTCAATTTATGACCGGCTAGACCCTAGAGGCAGACATAAAACGAAACGTCCTGTCGCTATACCTGCACTTGCACGTCATTTACGATTTAGCCCATGCGTTGTAGCTAAGACACGAAAACTAAGTCCTAAATAAAAAACCGACTCTTCATAGGCTTAGAAAGCTATTAAAGAGTCAGTTTCTTAATATTATGGATAAAGTCTGTTTAGTAAACGCGGGAATGGAATTGTCTCACGTACATGTTCTACGCCACTAATCCATGCTACAGTTCTTTCAAGTCCTAGTCCAAAGCCAGAGTGTGGAACAGAACCATATTCTCTAAGCTGTAAATACCATTTATACGCTTCATTATCCAATTTATGTTCATCTAAACGCTGCTTTAGTAATTCTGCGTCATGAATCCGCTCAGAGCCTCCAATAATCTCACCGTAGCCTTCAGGTGCAATTAAATCAGCACATAATACTACATCATCACGATTTGCGTCTGGTTGCATATAAAATGGCTTTAAGCTTGTTGGATAATGAGTAATAAATACTGGCTTATCATAAGCTTCTGCTATCGCCGTTTCATGAGGAGCACCAAAATCGTCTCCCCACACGATTTCAGTAAACCCTTTTTCATGAAGGAATGTAATCGCATTATCGTACGTAATACGTGGGAATGGAGCTTTCATTTTCTCTAATTTAGATGTATCTCTTCCTAAAGTATTTAATTCCAATGAGCAGTTTTCAAGCACACTTTGGATAATATAAGATACAAATGCTTCTTGTACATTTAAATTGTCCTCAAACTCATAAAAAGCCATCTCGGGTTCGATCATCCAAAATTCAATCAAATGACGGCGTGTCTTTGATTTCTCAGCTCTAAACGTTGGTCCAAATGAAAATACTTTGCCAAGGGCCATAGCAGCCGCTTCCATGTAAAGCTGACCACTTTGGGAAAGGTACGCATCTTCGTCAAAATATTTCGTATGGAAAAGCTCTGACGTTCCTTCAGGAGCGCTACCAGTTAAAATTGGTGGATCAACCTTTACAAAGCCTTCTTTATTAAAGAATTCAAATGTTGCTCTAATGATTTCATTTCTAATTTTCATCACTGCATGCTGGCGTTTTGAACGAAGCCATAAATGACGATGGTCCATTAAAAACTCAGTACCATGCTCTTTAGGTGTTATCGGATAATCAACTGACTCTGAAATAACACGAATATTAGTAATACCAAGTTCATATCCAAATGGTGATCTCTCATCCTCACGAACGATTCCTGATACATAGATCGATGTTTCTTGTGTAATCGATTTGGCCTGTTGAAAAATTGCCTCTTCAACCTCTGCCTTTACAACAACACCTTGAATGAATCCCGTTCCATCTCTTAGTTGTAGGAACGCGATTTTTCCGCTTGAACGCTTATTTGCTAGCCAAGCTCCAATCGTCACTTCTTGTCCTACAAATTTACCTACTTCTGCTATGGTTGTTTTCACTTAATAATTCCCTCCATAAGCTCCGATGTCTAAATCATTTATGTACTAACCACGTATTATTATACTTTTTTTTAACTTGTGTAGCAACGATTCAAATGAAAGCGCAAGCGCCTTGATAAGCCTTGGGCAATTAAGAAAGCGACGTCCTTTCGCAATAACTGTATTTACACGTCCTATGCTTCGGGGCAACGACGCTGGGTAGATACAAACACAAGTTAATAACGTTAATCAAATTAAGAATGCTTTTCATTCTTAATCGCCATATGCTTAATTATCTCACCATCATAAAAGTTCACAAAATCAAAGGTGTAACGATCAGACTGATCTTTATACTTTACTTCCCATATTGGGATTCCTTCATCCATCCCTAATTTTACATCAACAATCTTAATTGGATCATATTCTTGATTTACCTTGCTTATTGCTTCTTCCTCGGTAATTCCAGAAGACTGCTTTTTTATTATCACTTTCTCATTCTTTTCAGTTTGTGGAACCCACACATAAACCTTCTCATCTTTAGCATTTTCCGCTGACATAACGTGATATTTTATATTCCCATTAAATGTTTCAACATTTTGAATTGAAGATAACTCCCCTTTATTTAACACTAACTCTTTTGACTTTTCATGACCATCAAGATATTGTTCTCTAGCGACACTATATGCTGAACCAAATACCCAAATAGCAACAATAAGAATGACGACTGTTATTACTAACGAAATGATTGTCTTTTTACCCATTTAATTACTTCCTTATGTACTATAAATTGTAAATACCGCTTTATTTTGGTCTTCCTGCTCAAGTGCTAGACCAAACATTAAATCATTTCTTTTTAACGTTCGGTTTAATAAGTCAACAATTTTATATAAGTCGTCTGAATGCTCAACTGTTACTGTTGATAATATTTCTATTTTACTTTCCATGGATATATTCCTCCTACACGAAACAAATTTTGTAACTTATATGTCTGTTTAGTCTGGACACAATAACATTACAACAACATCACATTTGTTGTACTATGATTCATTATAACAGGTGAAAACAATTTAGCGTGATAATAAAATTCTCCTAACTCACACCATACTTGGGTTGATTCAATTTCCTTATAATAGGAATTTGAATCAACCACTTTTTAAAAAGTTGACTCACAGAGTTTTACTTTATCCAGTTTTCAATGGAATGTGTTAGTAAATGCATAGGTTTCTTTTCTATTTCAAGCTCAGGTATGGAATCAATAAACTCTTTTCCATACTTAGTTGAAACAATTCGGTTATCTAAAACAAACAAAATTCCACGGTCTGCTTCATTTCGTATTAAACGACCAAAGCCTTGCTTAAATCGTAAAATAGCCTCTGGAAGTGAATAATGATAAAATGCATCTTTACCATTATTTTCTAACTGTTTGCATTTAGCAGCAACTGTTGGTTCATCCGGAGAAGCAAAAGGTAAGCGGACAATCATCAAGGCAGTTAGTTCATCTCCAGGAAAATCAACGCCTTCCCAAAAGCTACTAGTACCTAGTAAAATAGCCTTTTCGAACTGTCTGAAGTTTTTTGTTAATCTAGAACTGCTTCCACTACCTGTACCCTGTGCCATAATCATAAAGTCATCTAAGGTCTCATCTTCTTTTAACAATTGATATGTCTTCTTAAGCATCTCATAAGACGTAAACAACACGAGAATCTTCCCATCGGTTATTTGAGCCACACTACCTACATTTGCTGCGATTGCTTCTGAATATTCATCAAGAGAGACTTCATTAACTAATGGCATATCACTAGGAATAAACAGCTTTACTTGCTTCTTATACTGAAAAGGAGATTTGAGTTGTAATTGCTTTGGATAAAAGTCTGTTAAGCCAACTGCTTCAATGATATATGAAAAAGATTGTTTTACAGTTAAAGTTGCTGATGTTAAAATTGCACTTTGCTTTTTCGCAAAAAATTCATCTGCTAAAAAATCTGAAACTTGAATAGGTTGCGCATAGATTGAGACTGCGTTTTTTGCACCTTTCGAATCAATTTCAATCCATGTAACAATGGATTCATCAACTTCGAAAAATAAATACTCAATTTTTTCTTTGTACTCCTTGAACACGATAAGTACGCGTTTAAACTCTTCAAATATAAGTTTATTTTTCATTGAGAATTCTTCTTCATTTACTATGTCCAAAACCTGTAAAGATTTTTCCATTAATCCAACCAAATCATTTATGTTAAACTTTACCCTTTTAGCAAGTTCTAAAATTGAGTCCCACGTACGATTATTTTCTTTCTCAGTATTATATTTATAAGATGTTCGATTTAAATGGGATTCCTTTTTACGTTTTGATACATATGAATGGATCCCTGAAAAAAGCTGATGGCATTCCTCTTGTAATTGAACTAAGAATACATCCATATCCTGCAATTCTATATGATTTCGGACTCCAAATTCTTCTCTTATACGTGTGAACTTCTTTAATAGACCATTTCCTAAAAAAAATCCTAATCGATTAATTATGCCATGTACATCTAGATAGGAAAATCTTACACCAAGCTGTTCACTTGCAACTCGATGAAAATGATGTGCTTCATCAATAATTACTTCGTGATGATCTGGTAGAATCTTGTGATCATTTTGAATATCTGACAATAGCATTGCATGATTCGTAATAATGATATTAGCATTCAATGCCTTTTCTTTTGCACGTTGATAAAAGCAATATGTAGAAAATGAATTTCGCTTTAAAGACGAACGATCTACATGAAGCTGATTCCACAAGACCTTTCCACCAGACGGCATATTTAATTCATCTACATCACCTGTTACTGTCTCGGTTAACCACAATAGAAGCTGTGCTTTAGTTAAGATGAAATCATAGTTATCTTCTGTTTCTTTTAAAGACTGTTCAAATTTTTGTAAGCACAAATAATGACGTTGACCTTTTAATACCGTCGTAGTGAAATCAAATGGGAAAAGTTTTTTAAGAAAAGGAATATCTCTCTCCATTATTTGTGTTTGTAAATTCGTAGTATACGTACTGACTATTATCGGTCTTTGTTCTTTCTTAGAATAAAATAAGGCTGGAACTAAATAAGCGATTGTTTTCCCACTACCTGTCGCTGCTTCGATTAAGCCATGTTGATGAGTATTAAAAGCTTCGAAAATTTCCTTCACCATGTTGATTTGTTCTGTACGAACGTTATAGGTCGGAAGTATAGCACTTAACTTACCATTCTTATTGAGAAAAAGCTCGATAAACTCTTCCATATTAAGATTTTGTTCTAAATAGTCATGATTCTTCTCATGCTTGTTTGCATTAAATTTTCTAATGGCTAATGACCTTATTAATTCTAAATCTTTCCTATTATCTTGTTGCTCAATTTTCACTAATTTTTCGGAAATTACATCCTCTACTATTTCTTCAATATCACTTATAAAGGATCTTGAAAGCTTTGAAAGTTGTTGGAGGGTTATAACCGGTAAAGCCTTTAGTTTATCAAATATACGTAATAAAAGAAGGGCAGTAACTTCTGCATCGCTATCTGCACGATGTGGATTTTCATGAAGCATATTAAATTCTTCACTTAAATCAGATAGCTTATAGCTTTTTTCAGTGGGAAAAGCCACTCTTGCCAATTCAACTGTATCAAGAATTGGACCTGTGAAATGAAATCCACAACTCTTTAGCTCTTCTTGTAAAAATGACAAATCGAAATAGACGTTATGTGCGACAAAAAAGGAATCTGATATCAATGTTATAAGATTTTTTGCGATCTCTTCAAAGGTAGGAGCGTCCTTAACCATCTCATTTGTAATACCAGTTAATTTTTCGATAAAAAGTGGAATCTTTTGCATAGGATTAACAAAGCTCATATAACGATCTATAATTTGCCCCTGTTCAATAACAACTGCAGCAATTTGAATTATTTTATCTCCCTTTTTCGGGGAATTCCCTGTTGTTTCTAAGTCAATTACAACGTATCGTTGTTCATTCATTTGTGACACCTCAATTATTAAGTAAAGCTCTTATTCATTGAAGTTAATATGGTATAAGTATTGTTTTTTCATGATAAAATTAATCGTACAATGCACTCAATTAGCATACTAAATTCTTATCTTTACTATATCATATGGATTAAATTAGAAAAACTTTGCTTGTCGCCCAGTCCAATGGTGAAAGCCTTAGTTTTTTATACGATCATCATTAAAATATAAATTTTGATCGAATAAAAAAAGGACTGACTCATTCAAAAAACTGAATTCATGGTGAAAAGCAACATGACTATAAATGGAATTCAGTATTTTGAGAATCAGACCCTTTATTATATTACTGTAAAATAGTTGAGTAAATCGTCAATTTACATAACAGTTGCAGCTGGTTCATGTCCTAATATATCAACAATCTTATTATTTTCATCCATAATTGCAACTTTTGGTTTGTGCGAAGAAACTTTTTCTTCTGCAATAAGAGTGTACGTAAGGATGATAACGACATCTCCTTCTTGAACTAGTCGTGCTGCTGCTCCATTTAAACAAACAACTCCGCTACCTCTTTCACCAGCAATAATATACGTCTCAAACCTTGCGCCATTATTATTATTAACAATTTGAACTTTTTCGTTCGCTACCATTCCTACTGCATCAATTATATCTTCATCTATTGTTATACTACCTACGTAATTAAGATTTGCTTCTGTCACACGAGCACGATGAATTTTAGCATTTAACATTGTACGAAACATTTGCTCTCCTCCGAATCCTAAATCTATATATAGTTTGTTAATTAGTAAAATATAAGTACTGTTTATTCAACTACAATCGTTATATTATCAATAAGCCTTGCATTTGTAAACTTGACAGCGACTGCAATTATGATATTACCGTTAATTACCTCTATTTCCTCAAGTTCAGGATATGAAAGTAACTCGACGTAATCTATCTTTCCATCTGTTTCACGCGAGATGATAGATGAAATGAGATGATTAATTTTTTCTTTATTCCGTTCACCTTGAGAGATTTCTTCCTTTGCTTTTAATAAGCTTTTATAAATAGCTGGCGCTTGGCTTCGTTCTTTGTCATTTAATTTTACATTCCTTGAACTTTTAGCAAGACCATTTTCTTCTCTAATTGTTGCAACTGATACTAACTCAATTGGGAAATGAAATTCATTTACTAAACCTTCAATGACTGCAACTTGCTGAGCGTCTTTCATGCCGAAATATGCACGGTCAGGTGCGATAAGGTTAAATAGCTTAGTTAATATTGTTGCTACTCCATCAAAATGACCTTCTCTTGATCTCCCACATAAAACATTTACTCGCGATTGAACCGTAACTGTATACGAAGGCTTATTTGGATACATTTCCATCACATCTGGAGAAAAGATTAGGTCAACACCAGCTAATTTTGCTAACTCTTCATCTCTTTGAGCATTTCTTGGGTAAGAGTCAAAGTCTTCATTTGGACCAAATTGTAAAGGATTAACAAAAATGCTTAAAACAACTACATCGTTTGATTTTCTTGCTTCCTCTAACAATTTTACATGCCCCTCATGTAAAAATCCCATAGTGGGTACAAATCCAATTGTTTGTTTTTTTTCTTTGTATTCATTTATTTTTTTCTTTAATTCTTTCCTAGTTGTCACTACGATCATTTTTTTACCCCTCCATATAAGCTAAGGAGCTCTTCTTCCTTCATATTAAAAGAATGCTTCTCTTCAGGGAATGCTCTATTTTTGACATCAGAAATGTATTTATTAATTGCAGAGTCAATTGTTTCTGCGATTGAAGCATATTGCTTCACGAATTTAGGGACATACCCTGAACCATAGCCAACTAAATCATGATAGACCAACACCTGACCATCAGTTTGAGGCCCTGCGCCTATACCAATTGTCGGTATATCTAAGAGCTTGGTTAACTCCTCAGCTATTTGCTGTGGTACGCACTCTAATACAAGTGCAATTGCACCAGCATCTTGACATTTCATTGCATCATTAATTAGTTTTCTTGCTGCTTCTGCATTCTTTCCTTGGACTTTATAACCACCTAGTACGTTAACAGATTGTGGAGTTAAACCAAGATGAGCAACAACTGGAATACCACCAAATGTAAGGGCTTCAATTATATGTGTTACACCATCTGCACCTTCAACCTTAACCGCATCAGCTCCACCCTCTTGCATAAGTCGAGCTGCATTTTTCAAAGACTCATCTTTGGATAAGTGATAGGACATAAACGGCATATCCGTTACAACAAAGGTATCTTTAGCACCACGTTTTACTGCTTTTGTATGGTGAATCATATCATCAATCGTGACAGGTATTGTAGAATCATAACCTAATACAACCATGCCTAGAGAATCACCAACAAGAATCATATCGACGTCAGCTTGCTCAGCTTGTTTAGCACTCGGATAATCATAAGCAGTAAGCATAGTAATTGGTTCTCTATTTTGCTTCATTTTCATAAAATCAAGTCTAGTTTTCATATGTTCCCCTCCAATTGTAAATAGAGCAATAAGGATATAATCAAAAAGAATTCCCCTACGTCTTTCGCTCCGTATGTTTTTAATTACTGGTTCAAAATCAATATTTCATTTTTAGGAGAGGAGATGAAATAACCGAAATGAAAAATTTTTTATACACAAAAATCCTTCTTTTCGACAGAGAAAGAAGGATTTGAAGGCATACTACTATCGGTTTTCATCCCTCTGTCCTAGTCCTTTATGGATCAAGGCAGAATTAAATTTCAAATATGTGCTGTCTAACGTTCTACTTTTACTATTTACTAAAGTAGAATGCTTCATGAATTAAATATTTCACTACTGGTGTAGTTCACTAAGATACTACCCAAGTGAAAGTATAGCAGAATATCCCACTAATTACTATCATAAGAAATCACAATTTCATTCATAATGCAAATCATTTTCAACTAAAGTGGATTT
This sequence comes from Bacillota bacterium, assembly GCA_051750265.1. GTDB lineage: Bacteria > Bacillota > Bacilli > Bacillales > Bacillaceae > Metabacillus. Next base: position 99,660 of record JBNJJO010000002.1, read on the forward strand.
ACATTAATTCAATATCTGCAGAGTAAATTCTTTCAATCACATCATTGTTCGTTTCAATTAACAGAACTCCATTATCGTCTATACCGATAGCTTTTCCTTCAACAGATCCGTTAAGTGTTCTTGCAATCATTTTTTTATTTAAACTAATTGCATATCCTTCCCATAGAAGCTTAATTGGTTTAAATCCTTGAGATAAGTATAAAGAGTAAAGCCCTTCAAATTTTAACAATATGGTTTGGATAAATTGTGCTCTTTCCCACGTTGTTCCTGTTTCAATATGAATTGATGTTGCAATATTTTGTAGATCCTCTGGAAAATCTTCTATTTTCTGATTAACATTAATACCCGTTCCAATAATGACTGAATGCACTTGATCTGCCTCAGCCTGTAATTCAGTTAAAATACCGACAACTTTTTTACCGTTAAGCAAAATATCGTTAGGCCATTTAATATCAGGCTTAAGAGGTGTTAGCTCTTCAATAGCTTGTACAACAGCAACAGCAGTAAGGAGTGTAAGTTGAGGTGTATTGTTAACTGGAATGTTCGGACGAATAATCATACTCATCCAAATACCTGTTCCACTAGGAGAATACCATGTTCTAGACATTCTTCCCCTACCATTTGTTTGTTGGTCAGCTACAACGATTGTTCCTTCTGGTACACCATCATTTGCTAAGCCCTGTGCTATTTTTTGCGTGGAGTTAACAGACCCTTCGAAATGGATCTGACGTCCCATCATTTTCGTTTTTAACCCAAGTTGAATTTCATTACTACTTATTTTATCGGGTTTTTTTGTTATGCGATAACCTAGTCTTCTAACAGCCTCTAATTCATATCCTTCTTTTCTTAACTCTTCTATATGTTTCCAAACGGCCGTCCTGGAGCAACCAATAAATTCACTAATTTTTTGACCTGATAAAAACTCTCCATCCGCTTTTGAGAAGGCTTCTAATAATTTTGTTCGAAGTCCTGTTTGCATCTCATTAGCCACTCCTTTATTGCCAACCTTTTATTTTCTAGCTTATTAGTAACAATTGCTTTCTCAACTTCGTTAATCGCTTTGGAGACCCAAGGACCTGGTTTTTGATTCATGTACTGAATCACGTCATGTCCTGTTATTGCAAGCTGATCTCGGCTTTGAATAGGTAGTTGAAGAATGGCCTTCTCAATCCTTTTTACATTATCACCCACTGTGATTGGATCTGTAATAACTGAACGAATCCGTTCTACCGAAACAGCTGTTCCATGACCTGCTTCATATAGTAAAAGATCAGTCCAAGATTTTTTATTTAACATATATAAATATTTTATATTTTTTTCAACTGCCTTGATAAGTTTAACAGGTAATTTCCAATTTCTTAAGAAATACTGAATGGATGTTGGTGCAATAAAATATGTAAATAAAGTCCAAACCTCTTCTTTTGTTTCCAGCAATAGCAGGTTGTAGTTAGAAAGCTTAGTCAATTCCTGCTGTTTCATTTCTAATCCTGGTAAATAGGTATTCATATTCGTTTCAACAATGATTTCTAGTGCACATTTTTGGTTTACACCCTTAAGTAGCTTCTCAATCTCTATTGTTTTTCGCTCTACAGAAATGACTTTTAACAGTTGGACATGCTCTTTAATAGCTGCTCTTGTTTCAGAACAAAGAGTAAACTGCAACTGACTAACAAATCGAACTGCCCTTAACATTCTTAGCGCATCCTCTGTAAATCTTTCAGAAGGAGAACCAACAGTTTGTATAAGCTTTGCTTTCAAATGAGATTTTCCATTAAAATAATCTTGGATTAAACCATCTACATTCATAGCCATTGCATTAATGGTAAAATCTCTCCGCCTTAAATCCTCTTTCAAGGATGTAATGTATGCTACATTTTTTGGGCGACGGAAATCCTCATATTCTGATTCAGTCCGATAGGTTGTCACTTCATAAGGCGTGTCATTGTGCAAGACAATTATTGTTCCATGCTCCGCCCCTACATCAATCGTCTTTTCAAACAACTTCTGTACTTCAAAAGGCTTTGCAGAAGTCGCAATGTCAACATCTCCTATATCACGCTTCAAGAGGTAATCCCGAACAGCTCCTCCCACGTAATAGGCTTCATAACCAGCGCTATGTAGTTTTTCTAAAATAGGCTTTGCTTCAACAAATGGAGACTCCATTTTTTATACTCCTTATGTATGAAGGAAATGGGGGCGAAACTACGCTAATTTATTAATATACCATCCTAATTCTAAATTAGACGAATTTAGCTTCAATAAATTTATATAGAGATTGCTTCGTTCGCGCCACCATATCGGAGTAGGCTTGTAGTAAGACTCAATTTTCCCTTCATTTTAAATTGTTGCTTGCATAAGTCAAATTCATTTTGTAATCAAGTCATAGTAGATCGACTCATATTGTGATACGATTATATCAGAATGAAAAGCATGTCTAGCTGTATATTTAGCATGATCTGACATTTTCTTATGTAATTCTTCATTTGATAATAACTGAATGGCACAATAAGAGATTTGCTCAATATCTCCAACCTCACATAAATATCCTGTCTTACCTTCGACGATCACTTCAGGTATTCCTCCAGTATTTGTTCCTATACAGGGAACGCCACAAGCCATAGCTTCTAATAGAACTAATCCAAAGCTCTCTTTTTCTGATAATAGTAGCATTAGATCACTTAAAGAATATAATTCATCCAAATTATCCTGCTTCCCTAAAAAAAGAACCTTATCAGCAAGACCTAATTCTCGTACAAGCTTACTTACAAACGTCATTTCAGGTCCATCACCTACAAGTAGTAGTTTAGCGTTTATTTTTCTTTGTATTAATTGAAAAGAATAGACTACATCCTGAGCTCGTTTTACTTTTCGGAAATTTGATACATGTATGATGACTTTTTCATCCTCATGAATTCCATATTCTCTTTTAAGGTGTGTTGCATCTTTTTTATTGTAGACACGATCATCTATGAAATTATAAACAGTTTCGATTGGTTTTTTTGGTTGAATTAACTCATAGGTTTGATCTACTAATGAATTAGAAACAGCCGTTACTTTATCTGATGATTCAATTCCAAATCGAATTAAATCTGTTAGTGATTGATCATAACCAAGAACAGTAATATCCGTACCGTGTAATGTTGTAACAATTTTGAGGTCATTATTAACCATTTGTTTAGCTAAAATTGCACTAATTGCATGGGGAATCGCATAATGTACATGTAATAAGTCCAATTGCTCTCTTTTCGCAACCTCAGCCATTTTACTCGCTAAAGCCAAATCATATGGTGGATATTTAAATACAGAATAATGGTTCACTTCAACCTCATGGAACGTTATATTACAATATACCTTATTCAATCGAAAGGGCAAACTTGATGTAATAAAATGGATTTCATGACCTCGTTCTGCAAGAAGTTTGCCTAGCTCAGTTGCAACAACTCCAGATCCTCCTACAGAAGGATAGCAGGTTATGCCGATCTTTAATTTTTTTTTCATCGTACTTCACCTATTAAATCTTCTGAGAGTAAAATTGGTTTTTTCGCTTTAAATCCTTCAGCATACATGACACCAACCTCTTTTCCATACAGCCTTTCTCTGTTTTCAACAGATTCAATATAACCGTTTGTTAGTGGGGTTTCAGTAAAGTCCTCTGACTTTTCAAATTGGCTCTTATACGCTCGTAGGCTTCTTATTTTTTGATCAATTGCATCTGATATATCAATAACGAAATCCGGTTTGTGAAACCCGTTAATCATATAATAATAAATGGATTCTACTCGGTGTGAAGGCTGTTCAAGCTCATCCTTATATTTATGGATTCCTGCTGAAAAAGCTGCTTCCTCCACTAATCTAGAACAATGACCATGATCTGGATGACGATCTTCAAAATAAGGAACAAAAACAATTTTAGGTCGATATTCTCTAATGATTGTTACAATTGATTTAATAGTGGATTCTGTTATGAAAAGTCCACGATCTGGCAAAGACAATTGAATCCTCTTCGTTAAGCCCAAAATTTCCCCTGCTAGTTTTGCTTCTTCTTGACGAATAGATACTGTACCGTTTGAGGATAGCTCAGCTTTAGTTAAATCGCAAATACCTATTTTAAAACCTTTTTTCACATATTTAGCAATCGTTCCACCCATACCAATTTCAACATCATCGGGATGAGCACCTATTGCGAGAATATCTAATGTTTTACTCATTTTCCTCTCCTTTTTCTTTACGAAGGAAATGTAGCCGGAATTACGTTGACTCATTTTCATTCATTTAAATTGTGAGTGAATCCTCATTTATCTTTTGTATGAATCACGTTTCTCCAATTTAAATCACCACGTTCAAGACCATGTATTAAAATCTCAGCTGTACCCATGTTTGTTGCAAGAGGAATTGAATAAACGTCACAGAGACGTATAAGTGCTGTAATATCAGGCTCATGGGGTTGAGCAGTTAATGGATCTCTAAAGAAAATAACCATATCCATTTCATTTTTTGCAATGAGAGCACCAATTTCTTGATCTCCTCCAAGTGGACCTGATTGAAAACGATGAACAGATAAGCCACTTGCCTCTTGAATTCTTAACCCTGTCGTACCGGTTGCAAATAGTTCGTGATCTTTAATTATTGGTTGATATGCCATAACAAACTGAACGAGATCTGTTTTCTTCTTATCATGAGCAATTAAGGCAATTTTCATTTTAATATCCCCTTTATTCAATAATGTTTTCAAGGCCATATACTAGTAAATCTATTTTCATTACATTTTCTACCGCAAGTTTAACCCCAGACATAAACGAAGCACGATTATATGAATCATGACGAATTTTTAATGTTTGCCCATCTCCACCAAACATTACTTCTTGGTGAGCAATTAAACCTGGAAGACGAATACTGTGAAGACGAATTCCGTTAACATTAGCTCCACGTGCTCCAGCAATGATTTCTTTTTCATTCGGATGACCTTGTTGCTTCTCTTCTCTAACAGCTGAAATCATTTCCGCAGTTTTTAAACCAGTTCCAGATGGTGCATCTAATTTTTGATCATGATGTTGTTCAATTATCTCTACATCTTGGAAGTACTTAGCTGCCATTTGGGAGAATTTCATCATAAGAATAGCTCCAATTGCAAAGTTAGGTGCAATAATAGCTCCAATCCCTTTTTCTGTTGTTAATTCTTGAAGCTCCTTTAAATCTTGTTCAGAAAAACCAGTCGTCCCCACAACAGGTCTGACCCCATTTAACAATGCTTTCTTCGTATGTATTTTCCCAATTTCTGGTGTTGTTAAATCAATTAGTACATCTGGATTTGTCTCAAAAAAACATTTATCAATATCTGTATAAACTGGTACATCAGCGTCAAAGCCATCAAGTTCCTTTAAGCTCTTTCCTTCATGCTTATGATCGACAACAGCAACTAGTTTGAAATGTGTTGTATCCTCAACAAGCTTAACAGCCTCACTTCCCATTCTACCTCGGGCACCAGCAATGACAATTTTAATCTCTTCCATATCTTTAATCTCCTTTATTTATCAAGTTTCGTCCAGCGATCTTTGTCCCTGGTTTTAAATTTATTCATAACAAGATCGTGGGCTTTTTCTAAGTCAATATTTAATGAATTTGCTAGGCAAATGAGAACAAATAAGACATCACCTAGTTCTTCTTCTATTTCCTTTTCTTTTTCAGATGCTTTTTTCGGTTTTTCACCGTAATAATGATTGATTTCTCTCGCTAACTCTCCAGTTTCTTCAGTAATTCGAGCCATCATTGCCAATGGAGAGAAATAACCTTCTTTAAACCCGCTTATGTATTGATCCACTTCTTTTTGAAGGTCCTTCATCGTCTTATGTTCCATTTGTATCACCTCATTAACTTTTCTATTCAATGTTAGCTAATACAATTAAGTTTTACAATTATTTCGTCATCATTTTTTCAAAATTTGCACCTTGACTTTCTATCAACTATAATATTTAAGCCATGATTCTATTTTTGGGGGTGTAATATGTTTGGTGAACTACAAATAAAAAACATATTTTTTATTTTAATTGGGTCCGCCATATTTGGATTTGGTCTTGTCCATTTTAATATGCAGAATAATTTGGCGGAGGGTGGTTTTACTGGTATTACCCTCATGCTTTTTTTCCTCTTTCAGTTTGATCCATCTATATCCAACTTATTATTAAATATACCATTGTTTATTATTGGTTGGCGTGTGTTAGGTAGAACCTCTTTTTTATACACAATGATTGGAACGGTTAGTTTATCTGTCTACTTATGGATTTTTCAACGCTATCAAATTGAAATGCCATTAAATGACGATTTAACACTTGCAGCTCTTTTTGCAGGAGTTTCAATTGGAGTAGGCTTAGGGATTATCTTCCGTTATGGAGGCACAACAGGTGGAGTCGATATTATCGCTAGATTAGCTCATCGTTATATAGGTTGGAGTATGGGTAAGACCATGTTTTTATTTGACTTATGTGTGATTACTTTGTCTTGGATCACTTACCTATCTTATAAAGAAGCGATGTATACCCTTGTCGCTGTATTTGTAGGTGCACGTGTTATTGACTTTATGCAGGAAGGCGCTTATGCAGCAAAAGGAGCTACCATTATATCAAACCAATCTGAAGAAATTTCAAAAAGAATTATGAAAGAAATGGATCGTGGAGTGACTGTTTTAAAAGGACAGGGGTCATTTACTAAACAAGATCGAAATGTTTTGTATTGTGTCGTAGGAAAAAATGAAATCGTCCGCCTGAAAAATGTGATAACGTCAGTTGACCCTCATGCATTTGTTGCTGTTAGTGATGTACACGATGTCTTAGGTGAGGGCTTTACATTAGATGAAAATAAAAAGCCTTTACAAAGGTAGAACTTCTAATTGAAAACTAGTCACTCTTGTTTTACATAACACAGAATGCTTTATTTAACTGCCGTTGGGATAACGAATATTTTATTCTGAAAAAGAGGTTAGAAATAAATCTAACCTCTCTTTGTTATTGCTTATTTTTTTCTCTTTTCGCTGCTTTTTCCTTTTCGCCACGATACTTTCTCCAGCCTGAATATGATAACGAAAGTAATATTACACTTCCGGTTGAAATAATTACCCATAATAAAGATGGATCTGCTTCATCCTCCTTTACTCTCTCGAAAAGTGCTTTTAATTCTTCTTCCATTATTGCTAATTGCTTTACACGACTAGTTTCAGGAATTTCTTGAAACAAGCGGTCTTCCACAACTGAAATATGGGCATCCATTCGTTTAACTCGTTGTATATCTAAATCAACTTGTATACTAGGATAAATCACTTCATATAAAGATAAAAATTGATTCCAATCATGTTGAAAGGATTGTTTGTCACCTTCTTCTACATCACTTTTCATTTGAGAAAATGTTGCCATAATGGAAGATTCCATTGAACCCCATAATGGTTGATGCTCTGATACCATGGCATCAACAACAAGGCGGAACTTTGTTAAAGAGCGAACCTTTTCGTCAGTACTTACCTTTTCATCTAGTAAAACGTTTTGTGCATTTTTATGAGTGCTTGTAATCGTTCGAAAGTGGTCAAGTGAAATGGACTCTCTATCAATCGGAATATCTTCAAATTTAACAGCAAAATATTCTAGTAATTGGGCAGACTCGCTAAAGCGTTCTTGCTTTGCTAGTTGTAATGCTGTATCAGAAATCTTATTTAACGATTCCCAGTCATAGGTTTCTTCTGCAAGTGCTGGTTTAATGTAAATCAGCAACATTCCAATGAAAAGTGCGACTATCAATTTCTTCATTCTTGTCCCCCCTAGAACTTCTATTAAAAAAAGTATGTAGAAATGGACAAGGTTAGACCAAAATATTTCATCCTAATAAACATTTTTTTCATAAATGTGTACAAAGAAAAAAGCCTAGCTTTTAGAACTAGACTTAGGTAAGGTTAATTGGTAAGCACGATTATTTAACACTAAACCATAAGCTATCAAGAGTGAAATAATGCTTAACCAAAATGTAAAATAGCCAATTTGATTGATATAATCCATTAAGAGACTATATCGTGGCATCATGCCAAAAACATAATCGATCACGTCATTATGTAAAGTCCATAAAGCAGCAACTACTAAATGCCACACCTTAAAGCGATAATAAGGTGAATAAAGCAATCCTTGGATGGCCATACCGAAATGCGAGGCAATTAACATGTAACCTTCCCAAGGTAAGTTACCATTTATTATTAATACTAGTATATTCATTATAACTGCCCATATACCGTATTTAAATAGAGTAACAATTGCTAACGCCTCTATAAGGGGGAAGTTTTTACGTATTAAAAATCCTAGCAAAACAATTAAAAAGAATAAGCTTGCTGTAGGGCTATCAGGAACAAAGATATAAAAGTGTGCTGGAGTATCAGACAGTTGATATCGGTACCAATAATATCCATAAAATGTTCCGAAAAAGTTAATAAGAAACATGATCATTAGAATTGGTTTCTGTCCTAAAACATATTGAAATATTTTCATTTTTCCCACTCACCAGACTCATAGTATTTTATTAGAAAAACTGAGGCTTGTCGCCAAGTCCTAATGGCAAAAGCCTTAGTTTTTCTTATACTATCATCCTTAATATATATAAATTCTGATAGTATAAAGAAAACTCGCCGACTGGCAAACCTGTAAAGGCGAAGCGTGATTCGTAGTTGCAAATTATACTTAATACTTTAAATTTGCCACTACGTCGAATCCTCTACTCCACTGCCAATTTATATTTTCTTAACGTGCAAAAAAAAGCTGACATATGTCAGCTTTTTATTTTGACGTAACACCAGATATAAACTCTGATAGTACTTTCAATTGTTCATCAGTGCCTTTAAAGACGCCTGGAGGCATACTTCCTTGACCATTTTTAGCAACGTCTGCTATTTCATCAGGTGCTAACCCATTATCAACTAGAGCTTTACCTGCAGCTCCACCTTCTAGATTATCACCATGACATGAAATACAGCCTTGTTCTTGATAGATTGCATAACCTTCAGATTCTTTATCAATTTCCGCTTGCACTTGAATCTTACCTTGTTCAGCTGCAGCTTCCCAATCATGAGTCACAACAGATTCCCAAGTTAAGTAAAATGTTCCCGCTACACCAAGAATCATCATTCCTACTGCAATAGGACGCTTAGCCGGACGACGATGTGGTCCACGGTCTAAGAATGGAGCTAACATTAAAGCACCAAAAGCAAGACCTGGAATAACAATTGCTCCTATAACTGTAAATGGGCCAGATGCATAAGAATATTTTAACAATTGGTATAAGAATAAGAAGTACCAGTCTGGTAATGGAATGTAACCAGCATCAGTAGGGTCAGCCACACGCTCAAGCGGCGATGGATGGGCTACTGTTAAACATAAAAATCCAATTAAGAAAACAGCACCAACTAGCCACTCCTTTAAAAGGAAGTTAGGCCAGAATGCTTCCGTCTTCCCTGGATATTCCGAATAGTCTTTCGGAATGTTAGGCTTTCTCTCTGCAGGAATACGAGAGTCACCTACAAATTTCATACCTTTTCCGCGATGCATGATTTCCCCTCCTTACTAAGGTGGTTTCAGATATCAAAACGATTATCGTAAATTTCTATATAAAACATTAATTCTTAAAGAGGACCTGAAATACCTTGCTTACGTATCATAATAAAGTGAGCTGCCATTAATCCGAAAAGTGCAGCCGGTAAGAAAAAGACATGTATAGCAAAGAAACGTGTAAGTGTTTGCGCACCTACTATTTCAGGATGACCTGATAATAGTGTCTTAACTGTTGGTCCAATAAGTGGTACCGATTCAGCAATTTGTAATGTAACCTTTGTTGCAAACAATGCTTTCATATCCCAAGGTAATAAATAACCTGTTAAACCAAGACCTAGCATAATAAAGAAGATAAGTACGCCAACAACCCAGTTTAATTCACGAGGTTTTTTATAAGCTCCTTGGAAGAACACGCGCAATGTATGTAGGAACAACATAACAATAACAAGACTAGCTCCCCAGTGGTGCATACCACGTACAATTTGCCCAAAAGCTACTTCATTTTGCAAATAGAAAACTGATTCCCAAGCATTCTTAATATCTGGTACATAATACATTGTTAAAAACATACCAGAAAGAATTTGAATAACTGTAACAAAGAATGTTAGTCCGCCAAAGCAATATACAAAGGCAGAAAAATGGTGTGCAGGGTTTACGTGTTCAGGAACTTCATGGTCAGCAATATCGCGCCACATCGGCGTAATATCTAAACGTTCGTCAACCCAATCATAAATTTTGTTAAACAATAGATTACGCCTCCCCTCGTGGTTTTGCTTTACCTAAGAATAAATAGCCATCCTTAACTGCGTGCTGATAAACATCAAGCGGTGCAATAGGCGGTGTTCCCGGAACGTTTGTACCATCTTTTTCATATCTGCCATAGTGACACGGACAGAAAAATTGGTTTGGGTTAGCTGGATCGTTATTCCAACCGACTGTACAGCCTAAATGCTTACAGACTGGTGATAAAGCCGTAATTTTGTCACCGCTTTTAAAAACCCAAGCTGATCTTGTTTCTTCTGATTCATACCAAGCATCTTTTTGTTTGATTTTAAAGTCAAAGCGTTGAGGTTCTTCCGTTATTTCGTCAACCTTAACAACTTGTACTAAATCCTGTTCTTCTGCTGGTCGGAGCACAGGGTCAAGTGCGAAGCGAACCATAGGCATAAGCATACCTGCGGCCATGAAACCGCCTACACCGGTAAGCGTGTAGTTTAAGAATTGACGTCTAGAAACTCGATGTTTTTTCTCGCTCATCATTTTCCCCCCTCTATCTTAAGCTCTGTCCATTTAGGACATACGGAAATGACATATAAAACTAGGACATACTCATGATATATCAATCTTCCCATGAGGTCAATAAAATCCTGTTTTGTAATCTTGGAAAAGAAAAGGTTTTTATCATTTATTCCAAGATTGTAATAAAATGTTCAAAATTTGTTCGACTTGATCTTGCAAAAGCTTTCTCGTTAAGTTTTCATCCATATGCTCAAACGGTACGGAAGGCAACCAAATAAGCTGTTCCTCTAACTTTTCACTTTTATTCTGTTTAAATGTTTCATCACTGGTTAGAAAAATAACATGTTTAAACTCCCGTTGTATTTCAGTTTTCCATTCTATAACATTTTCAATCACATTATTTGATTTTTTAAGATATGAAAATGAAGGAAATAAGAAAACTCTTCCTTTTAATTGTCTCTCAAGCTCAACTGAAACATACGTTATAAACTCACCTTTTGATACAGTACCTTTGAAATCCGATTCTAAAGAAACCGGTATTAGCGGTACTACGGCAGTATCTACATACTCTTTTGATTGATTGTATACATTAACATCACTTAAAACCCACTTCAACTTTTTCCACTCCCTGCTTAAATTAAGAATAGATCTATTATAAAGCTTGTCTTTCTAATTGTTAAATAAGAAGCACAAAAAAGAGGCTGACTCATAATGTCTTACCCTTTAAAACATATTTATAGCTTTTTATTTAGCCAAAGCCATATCTATACGTTTTATGAGGGTATGACACTTTGCTATCTGAGTCAACCTCTTTTATTTTAGCTATTATTATTTTTCAAGATTATCAATTGCTGAGTTAGCCTTTGAAATCCTTCTTTATCTTGACGATCAAGAGCCTCGTCAATTAGTTGGAGTAGCTTTTCCTTTTGAAAGGTTTGAAGGGAATGTTCAAGCACTTTTTCAGCAACTTCACGATCCTTCTCATTTTCATGTAAATGTTCAGGCATAAACGGGTTTGTTTCTAGAACAGCGGCATACTGTGGTGATTGATAAACAGATCTAAAATTAAGTTGAATAAAAAGTTCTTCATCTTTATTTAAACGTATATCATGGAATGATTTTTCTGCATCTGTTGTCATTACGTTTTCTTTATAAAAACGAAAAGGAACCTCTTCAACACAGTGCGTTGACATGATAATACCCCTAGGACAGTACTGTGCTTGTTCCACAAAGTGAACTTTTTCCATTAAGGTGTCATGACTCATTAAATAATTTAAAATCCAAACACATTCTCTTCTCTTCAGTTGATAATGGTTTAAAAACCACCTGACAAAATCTTTCTTTTCGTGGACAGATACAGGGGCCACCATACAATTCCCTCCTCTGCAGTTCAGTTATCTTATTTAATTAATTCCACAAAACAAAAATAATATCCTTCTTATATACCTTAAAACTCATCTTCTAATTGTAGCAAAATCTCGCCAATTTCGACATTTGAGGGGTCTTGCTTAAGAATTTGCTCAAATATTTCTTTAGCTTCCCCTCTTCGACCTTCTTCTATTAAGAAGTAACCATATTCATGTAAAAATTCTCGTTGATCCTTGAAAGAATTATATGCAAGTTGATAATGGTTTAATGCCTGTGAATACTCTTCTTTTTGATGATATGCTCGTGCTAAATTCCATTCAAACTGTGGATCTTCTTCTCCATATCTTTTGCTTTCAGATATTAAATCAATAACATCGTCGTATCTCTCGTCTTGAAGAAAGATATGAGTTAATGTTATGGCAGCCTCAATATGACCCGGATCTATTGCAAGTGTTTCCCTTAATTGTTTTTCAGCTTCTTCCATTTGTCCAGACTTAATGGCAACTTTACCGCCAAACAAATACAATTCTTTATTATATTCATCAACTTTTAAACCTTCTTTAACCGTTTCAAGACTTTCAGATAAAAGTCCTTCATGCTCATAAGCCTTTGCTAAATATAAATAAAGAGAAGTAAAATGAGGGTCAGCTTCTTTAAGCTTAGTAAATTGCTGGATTGCCATTTTATAAAAGCCTCCCTGGAAAGCTGTAAAACCATATCCAAAAAGCGTATTAAGATCCTCATACTCGATTATAGCTTGTTTATAATGGTCTAGAGACTCCTCAAACTCCCCAATTGCACTCAAACACTCTGCTAATCTTTGGTCAATATACACACCAGAAATAGACATTTGATCTTTCACGATATCTTTATAATAAGGTATTGCATGTTTATATTGACCTTGGTGAAAATAAAATTCCCCTAATGCAAAATCAGCAATTGGCTCATCCGGTAATAGCTGCTTTGCTTCTAGCAATTTTTGCTCACTTACTTCAGCTAACCCTTGCATTTGATATAGATCGGCTAAAAGAAGAAGAGCTTGAGGGTATGCTTCATGATCAGATGTAATTGTATTTAATAAATTAATCGCTTCTTCCTCTTTCTCTAAATCTAAAAAGATCTCAGCTAAAAATAGTGTGATTTGTGTTTCCTCAGGGTATAAAAAATGAAGTTCTTCAATAATTTCATGTGCCTTATCAATGATTCCCCACTGATAGTATTCTTCTGCTAATTGAAGTTTCTCTTCATCATGAAGTGTGGGTTGTATGTTTGCTAATAGATTCAAACCTTTTTCTGTTTCACCTTTATTTACCAAATTAATTGCTTCGATTAGTACTGAATTAAACATATTGATTCCTTTCCTTTAAATCCATTATTTGGATTATTTATGAAAAATCTTTTTAAATTCTCTAATGTTTTACTATAATCTTAATCATACATCAAAAAGAGGCTGATTGTGGTATGAAACGACCTGAAATCGGAATAAAACATTCCTCGCCAGTTCCTGGAATAAAAGAGATTTCTCCATTCACATTGATTAGTCTTCCTTGGTGGACTGTAAACGTAGGTAAGTGGTTATCAAAATGAATAACTGGTTTACCATCGGTATGATAACGTATAGCGTCTAATTTGTACAAATTATAATTAACTTGTCCACCAACTCGAATATCTCCTTTTTCAGGATAAATGCCTAATCTCATTAACACATCTTTTTTTAATGGTTCTTTTTCTTCTAAATAAGTTGAGATGGAAGAGAGTCTATTATCTTTCATTATTTGTTCCCATATTTGCAAGAGTTTTTTCTTTTTATTGACAGAATTTAAACCATCTTGCGGATAGGGGATAAGTGTAATGGGAGTAGAGAACATAGCATCTCTGATCCAGCCCCATGATTTAGATGTTAGCTCATAATCATAGTCAACTTCTACAAAAACAACTGATATATTTTGTTGTTTACATTTTCTTATAATTGAAGGTGTTAATGATTTTAATGGGAGCTTAACACCAATATAATAATCAATCGGTGAATTGATCATTAATTGTCTTCTTTGCTTTAATTTTGAAGTTAGTTCTTGTTCATAATGGACATTTACCACTGTAAGAAGTGACGTACATCCTTTTTTTAAGTATTGCTGAATGATATTTTCTTTGAATTCCTGAAAATGAAGTGTTAATTGAAGAGAAAAATCAAGCATAACATACCCTGGGGTTAATAAAAATGAGCTCATATCCATTTTCATATAACGGATATTTTCCATAGAGTGACGAATAAATTCAATTCTGTTGTTATTGATTAATAATGATGTCTTCTTAATTCCATCTGCCTTAAGTACACTTGCTCTGTCAATGATATAACTCAAAATACACTCCCCACCTTCCATCCTCTTAAGACAAGCTATGAGACAAGTCGGTGAATTATGCTCATTGTTTAAGTACTTACCATAAATGGATATTAATTTGAGTTTGTTTTATAAGAGAAGACATACTGGGAGGTTCTACCCATTTACCTGTACAGAACGGTACTTGAGCAATTTCGGGATTAAACTGAATTTATCGGTCTACAGCTTTGTTGTGGTGTGCTGAAGTGAATATATTAAAAAAGAGACTGCTTCATTACCTTATTAATATCAAAACCTTATTGGTTGAAAATACTAACATGGAATAGAAGCAAATCTCTTATGTTATACGAAGAACTAGTTGGTTTATATTCTTGTACCATTTCATTCTTCTATAAACTAAAATCCAAAGTGATCATGTCATTTTGTTAATAATGATAAATGTTCAAAAAAGTTCGGATATGATACATCGATTGCATTAGCATCTTGTAGTTCTATCGGCTCTTCTGTAATACAAGAAGCAATTGCTAACATCATGCCAATTCGATGATCGCCATGACTGGAGACAGTTGCATTACCATTTAATTTGGTTTTACCTGTAATAACCATACCATCATCTGTTGCTCTAATAGTCGCACCTATCTTTGATAGTTCTCCGACTACAGTATCAATTCGATTTGTTTCTTTAACCTTTAACTCACTTGCATCTTTTATTATTGTGTCCCCTTCAGCTTGTGACGCTAGTAAAGCTATAACTGGAATCTCATCAATAAGCTTTGGAATTAAGTCTCCACTAATCGTTGTTCCTTTTAAAGTTGATGTTTTAATTAGAATGTCTGCAATTGGCTCAAAAGCTTCCTCTTCATGTGGTATTATTTCAATTGAAGCACCCATCATTTTTAACACATCTAGAATCCCAGTCCTTGTAGGGTTAATTCCAACATTTTTTAAGGTGATTTCACTATTTGGTACAATTGCACCTGCAACTAGGAAAAAGGCAGCAGATGAGATATCACCTGGTACAAAGATATTTGTTGCTGTAAGACTTTGTCCACCTCTGACTGTAGCTGTTGTCGCATCTTCTTTTACCTCTACACCAAACGCTCTTAACATACGCTCCGTATGATCTCTTGATTTATGTGGTTCAGTCACTGTTGTTTCTTCTTGATTTGTTCGTAAACCAGCTAAAAGGATTGCTGATTTAACCTGTGCACTAGCAACTGGTGATTCATAGTTTAGACCATGTAAGTCACCACCTCGGATTGCTAAAGGTGTAAATTGACCATCTTCTCTACCATCAATTGTAGCACCCATCATTTTTAATGGTTTTGTTACACGGGACATAGGTCTTCTCGCAATGGATTCATCACCAATGATACATGAATGGAAAGGAGTTCCTGCTAAAATCCCCATCATTAATCGTGTCGTTGTTCCAGAATTACCAACATCTAGAATCTCTGAAGGCTCTACTAAGCCATCTAGCCCTTTTCCCTCTACAGTAACAAGTCCTTCTAGTATGTCTATTGAAACACCCATTTTTCGAAAACAAGAAACCGTACTCAAGCAGTCAGCACCCATTAAAAAATTTGAGATTTCTGTTCTCCCCTCGGCTATAGCACCGAACATAACAGCGCGATGTGAGATTGATTTATCTCCAGGGACTTCAACTGTACCAGCTAAGCTATTTACCTTTGATAACTTTTTTAAATCTGCCATGTCTCCACCTCTATTAATTACAAAATGATTTTAAATTAGGAATGCCCTATTTATGCAGCTTTATATAATAAATGTATCATAATCTGAATATTTACTTATGCAGTCTATTGCTAATTCCCGATCACGTTCAGTTTGGAAGCTAAGTCTTAATACTCCATAAATTTCTTCTCTGGTTTCAATTATTCGTATATTTGTTAAACTTATTTCTTCTTTCGCTAAGTATCCGGTAATTTCAGAGATAATACCAGGATAATCTGGAACATCTACAAACAAATCATAGAATGACGGTATAGCCCCTTTTTGCTTTTTAGGTAACCCATCACGATATAACTTAGCATGTTCAAAATACGTATATATTTGATCGGCTTCTCCATTTGCAACAAAGCTTTTGACACGTTCCATTTCTGTAATCCATTCGTCAAATAGATTAAGCAATGGGCCTTTATTGTGTAGTAAAATATCTCTCCACATTGATGGATTGCTTGAGGCGATCCTAGTAATATCACGAAACCCACCAGCTGCAAGTCTTTTTACAAGTGGAAATTGTTCTTCATGGTTTTCTGCTTGGTATACCAAGCTTGCGGCAACAATATGTGGAAAATGACTTATTACCCCTGTTACCTTATCATGTTCTTCAGGAGTCATTTTGATAAAATTAGCTTTTGTTCCCTCTAGGACCTTCGTTAAAACAGCAAGATCTTGTGAGGTTACATATTCAGAAGGGGTTAGAATGTAAAATGCATTCTCAAACAAATGAGGTTTAGCGGCTAAAATTCCTGACTTATGTGACCCAGCCATCGGATGACCTCCGATGAATTTTATTCTACCGTTTAGAAATTTGTTTGCACATTCTACTATTTTCACTTTCGTACTTCCAACATCTGTTATAATAACACCCTGTTTTAACTCTACCCCTTGTAATTTTTCAATAATTTCAATCGTTTGCTGTACAGGTGTAGAAACAAAAATAATATCAACAGATGTTAGATTTGGAAACATGCATGTTGAAATTTCATCAATAGCACCGATCTTTTTTGCAAGCATGGCTTGATCTTCGTTAATATCAAAACCAATTATATGTACAGAAGGATCTTTTCGTTTAATTGATAATGCTATAGAACCACCAATTAATCCAAGTCCTATTATATAAATATTTTTCACCATCAAAATCACCTTTTTTCGGCCTATCATTCTTAGAGGCTATTCATAGATAAAGAAAGAACTTATACTATTCCGAATATTATACTTGCAATGAACATCATATGATATTATTTTCTTTAAGATCAAAAGATGTAACCAATTATAAGATAAATATTTATAAAGTTCAGTCCTCTCTGAAAAGAGGACTGAACTTTTGTATCTGTAGAAATTATTAAAGAACGAAATCTCTTAAAATCTCAATGATTTCTGCATTTTGTTCTTCTGACCCCACTGTTATACGCAAATGGGTTGGAAAACCAAGTGCATTTCCAGAACGCACGATATACCCTTTTTTAAGTAATTCGTGGAATACTTCATCTGAATCTCTATTAAAATCAATTAAGATAAAATTTCCTTCTGAGAGGTAATAGTCTAATTTTAGTTCGTCACAAAAGCTATAGAACTGTTGCAATCCTTTTTTGTTTTTCCCGCTACATTCTGCTACAAATTCAGGATCCTCTAATGCAGCAATTGCAGCAGCCTGCGCTACTCTACTTGTATTGAATGGTTCCCTAGCTGGTTCAATTTTTTGAATTAATTCAGCATTAGCAATTCCATATCCGATACGTAATGCAGCGAGTCCATATGCTTTTGAGAAGGTACGAAGGATCATTAAATTTGGATAATCCTTTAACAATGGAACAGTTTGCGGGTAATCTTCAGCCACAACATATTCATAATAAGCTTCATCAACTACTACTAAAACATGCTTTGGTACCTTACTTAAAAAATCAAGTAATTCTTGTTTTTTTACATATGTACCTGTTGGATTGTTTGGTGTACAAACCCAAATCACTGTTGTATTTTCATCAATTTGGGAGAGCATAGCATCTAGGTCATGGTCTCCATCTACTAGTGGTACTTCGCGAATTTCTGCTCCTTCTATAATCGCATTGTGTTTATATTGAGGAAAAGTAGGAGTAGCCATTACCGTATTTGTTTGTGGATTTAACAGTGCTCGACAAATAATTTGAACGACTTCATCTGATCCATTGCCAAATATCAATTCGTCTTCATTAACATCGACATGCTTTGCTAATTGTGTACGAAGAAGTGCACTATATCCATCAGGATAAAGAGCTAACTGATCAAGTTCATCTAGTATCGCTTGTTTGGCTTTCGTAGAGCAACCATACGGATTTTCATTAGATGCAAGTTTTACAACTTTCGTTAAGTTAAACTCTTTTTTGACTTCTTCAATTGGTTTTCCTGGTTGATATGGTTTTAACTTTAATAACTGCTCTTTTACTTGCAAAGCAAAACACCTCTCCTACTTTATATGAGACTTAAACAGAGGGACGTTTTCCCCTCTGTTTAATTGTTGTTTATTATCTTAATGTGTTCTATTAAATAAAGCAATCAAATAATGATTCTATCTATTTTATTGAACACAATTTTTATCAAGATTAAGCTCCAAAGGTTTGAGCGTATTCTCTAAATTCTTCAATTGCTTGCTGACGAGTATTTTCATTCAATAGAGATGTTTGCAAACGTTCAATTTCTCGAACCAATGCACTTCCTACAACAACACCGTCACAAATGCTTGAAAGTTGTTGAACCTGCTCTTTAGAGGATACTCCAAAACCAACAACAACAGGTACATTGCTATATTGTTTAACTTCATCTAAGAACGACGTTATTGAGTTGTCAAAGTTCTTTCTGACACCAGTAACACCTAATGAAGAAACACAATAAACAAATCCTTCCGCGTGTTCAGCAATCATCTTAATTCGACTTGATGATGTTGGTGCAACTAGTGAAATAAATGATATGGAATGTTCCTTGCATTTTTGGCGAAGTTCTTCACTTTCTTCGAATGGAATGTCAGGAATTAGCAATCCATCAATCGTATTTTCTCGCAGTAAAGCGAAAAAGGATTCCTGTTCTAATTGTAACACAGGATTGTAATACGTAAATAGAATAATCGGAATATTTAAGCCTTTTTTCCTCATTTCAGGCACAAGCTTCATTGCTTTTACAATATTCATCCCGTTCTTTAAGGCACGGCTAGAGGCCTTTTGAATAACCGGTCCATCCGCAACTGGATCAGAGTACGGTATCCCTAGTTCGATTGCTGACGCACCAGCCTCTTGCAATGCAATGGCAAGGTCAATTGTAGCGTCTGAATGAGGGTCACCTGCAGTAATGAATGGGATAAATAATTTATCTTTAAGTGGTTGCTTGAAGAGTGTTTTCATGGCTTTTTCCCTCCTTGTAATGAGACATTAACGTGTGTACATCCTTATCTCCTCTTCCTGATAGACAAATAAGAATGCTTTCATGACTAGACATTTGCTTTGCATGTTCAAAAGCAGCTGAAAGTGCATGTGCTGATTCAATAGCTGCTAAGATTCCTTCTTCTTTAGCTAACAACTCAAGTGCATCTAACGCTTCTTGGTCTGTTACACTTTCATATTTCACTCGGCCAATGCTCGCTAAATGAGCATGTTCTGGACCAATTCCAGGATAATCTAGACCAGCTGAAATGGAATACGGTTCAGTAATTTGACCATATTCATCTTGTAATAAATACGTTAAAGATCCATGAAGTACACCCTTCGTTCCTTTTGTTATCGTTGCCGCATGCATGTCTGTATCAACACCCTTACCAGCTGCTTCTACTGCAACTAGATCGACATCTTCATTCAAAAATGCAGCAAACATTCCGATTGCATTACTACCTCCACCAACACAAGCCATTACTTTAGTTGGAAGGGTTCCTTCAATTTGTTGAAACTGTACTTTGGCTTCGTCACCTATTATTCGTTGAAATTCCCTTACAATATAAGGATAAGGATGTGGACCAACTACAGAGCCAATGATATAAAAATGATCCTCACAATGCTGAACCCAATAACGCATTGCCTCGTTCGTTGCATCCTTCAATGTCTTATTTCCACTTGTTACAGGAATTACCTCTGCACCAAGAAGTTGCATACGAAACACATTTAATTCTTGTCTACGGACATCTTCTTCACCCATAAACACCTTACATTCCATACCAAACTTCGCTGCCACTGTTGCCGTTGCAACACCATGCTGTCCTGCACCTGTTTCTGCAATGATCTTTGTCTTTCCCATTCTTTTTGCAAGCAATGCTTGACCAATCGCGTTATTAATTTTATGGGCACCAGTATGATTCAAATCTTCTCTTTTTAAATAAATTTTTGCCCCACCTAACTTTTCTGTTAGATTACCAGCGAAGGTTACAGTTGTTGGTCTCCCAGAGTATTCTTTTAGCAAATGGTGATATTCTTCTATAAAAGTTGGGTCCTGCATTGCCTCTTTATGTGCTTGTTCTATTTCTGCTAATGGACTCATTAATGTTTCAGGGACGAATCGTCCTCCAAAATCTCCATAACGTCCATTTTCATCTGGAAATGTTGACATACTATAACACCCTTCCTTCTATTTGTTCTATTTTATCCTTACTTTTCTTTTCATCTACTTCTATTCCACTTGAAAGATCGATACCTTGTGGATGATAAGTTAATAGCTTTTCAATATTGCTTTCATTTACACCACCAGCAATAAAGCAAAGCTTGTCATGATCAACTGAAAACTTTATATAACGTGGTACTGATGACCAGTCAAAACTAACACCTGTCCCACCAAATTGTCCTTGGATCCTTGAATCAATAACAAAACCATCTACTACATCTTTATAAGAATCCATCTCTTCTAGTGTTTTAGGGTGGTGATGAAGTGCCTTCCAAACTGATCCTGCAAATGTCTCTTTTATTGTTTTAATCTCGTCTATCGATTCATGTCCATGAAATTGTATGACATCTATAGGCACATTTGCTAGGACATCTGTCAAGTCATCCAAAGTAGGATTTACAAAAACAGCAACGATTTTTTTTGTGGAAATATCTACCTCTTGTAGCCAACCTTTTACCAATGCTGGATCAACTCTACGTTTACTCTTGGCAAAAATAAAGCCAATATAGTCAGCTTGTGAGCTAGAAACGATTTTCAAATCATCAATCGTTCGTACTCCACAGAATTTCAATAACGGTTTAAGCATTGATACTTTCTCCAAATAGTTGTTTAATAGCTAGCGATTGATCTTCTTTTCTCATAAGTGACTCACCTACTAATACCGCTTTTGCACCGTATTGGTGAACAATGTTTAAATCTTCCTTCGTATAAAGACCGCTTTCGCTTACAAGCAACGTTTCTTTAGGAATATAAGAAACCATATCCTCTAATTGTTGAATATTTGTTTCAAAGGTTTTTAAGTTTCGATTATTAACTCCTAAAATTTTCGGGGAAATAACCTTTAATACCTGCTCCAGCGTTTGTTTATCATGTACTTCAACAAGTATATCTAATGTTAATTCCGTTGCATATTGATAGAGTTCTTTTAACAAGGAAGGCTCAAGAACCTCTCCGATTAATAAAATGGCATCGGCTCCGATCCGTTTTGCTTCATCGATTTGGATATGATCAATGATAAAATCTTTTCTTAATATTGGAAGGTTTACGGATTTCTTAACTTCAGTTAAATATTCTCGTTTTCCTTGAAAGTATGGTGCATCTGTAAGCACTGATAAACAATCTGCACCACCTTTTTCATATGCTAAAGCAATGTCAACAGGGTGAAAATTTTCTTTTATTAACCCTTTCGATGGTGATGCCTTTTTCACTTCGGCAATAAGTCCTAGCTCTCGCTTTGGATACTTTAGAGCATCGTAGAAGGAAAGACGTGGTAGCTTCTCGTCATCTGGTAATACTAATTTTTTAATTTCTTCTTTTTTCGTTTCTATTATTTTATTAAGCATAGTTTTCCTCCACCTGATGACGTAGCACCTTTAATTGCTGTAAAGCTAGACCGTTCTGAATCGCTTCTTTTGCAAACATAACTCCATCAGCTAATGATTGGACGTAATTCGCTACATATAAAGCAGCACCTGCATTTATCGCTACAATATTTTCTGCACTTTTTGGAGCCTCACCTTTAAAAATACTTTCGATCAGTTCCGCACTTTCTTGGGCATTTGAAACCTTTATTTCTTCAATGTTTCCTTCTAAAAGCCCGACATCAGTTGGATGTAGAACATATCTTGTTATAACACCGTTTTTAAGCTCAACCACATCTGTTTCAGCTGAAATTGAAATTTCATCTAATCCATCTCGTCCTGTAACAAGCAATACATGTTCTGCACCTAATCGTTTTAACGCCTCTGCCATTTTTTTAGCATAAATAGTAGAAAATACTCCGATCACTTGCCTTTTTGCGTTAGCTGGATTAGCTAATGGCCCAAGTAAGTTAAACACAGTTCTAAATCCGATTTCCTTACGAGGATTAACTGCATGCTTCATGGATGAATGAAACATTGGTGCGAATAAAAAGCTCATATTCTGATCATTTAGGCTTTTTACAGCCTCCTCGTGTGTTGTTTGTATATTAATCCCCAGTGTTTCAAGGACATCCGCGCTACCACTTTTTGAAGAAAATGCACGGTTCCCATGCTTAGCAACTTTTACATTTAGTGATGAGACAACAATCGCTGCAGCTGTTGATATATTAAAGGTAGAGGCTCCGTCACCACCAGTTCCACATGTATCAACAAGATCGCTTTCATATTTTACGGAAGTCATATGTCTTTTCATCGATTTTGCAAAACCAACTAATTCATCGACTGTTTCCCCTCTAAGTCGCATAATCGATACTAGGCTAGCTATTTGACTAGGTGTTGCGTTGCCTGTCATGATCAAATTCATTACTTCTTCAGCCTGCGATTCTGTCAATGTTTTTCCTTCAATACATTCTGCTAGTAGTTCTTTCATCACCACTTACCTCCTCATTAAATACTTTTTCAGCTAATTGAATTGCTTTTAGCATCGCACTCGCTTTGTTACATGTTTCTTTCCATTCAAGCTCTGGAACACTATCGACAACAATCCCTGCTCCAGCTTGAACATATGCAATGTTATTTTTAACCGTAATTGTTCGAATCGTTATACAGGAATCTATATTGCCATCAAAGCCGACGTATGCTACACAGCCAGCATAACTTCCTCTTGCAGTCGGTTCTAATTCTTGGATGATTTGCATTGCTCGAATTTTAGGAGCACCAGATACAGTACCAGCCGGAAAAGAGGATAGCAGTGCATCTATTGGGTGAACATCGTCTCTCATTTTTGCAGTAACCTTTGATATTAAGTGCATAACATGTGAAAAGCGGCCAACTTCCATTAAAGTTGGTGTCGTTACGGTGCCATATTCCGCTACTCTACCGAGGTCATTACGTGCTAAATCTACCAACATATAATGTTCCGCTTTTTCCTTTTCATCATTTTTTAATTCTTCTTCAAAATATTGGTCTTCCTCATGAGTTTTGCCTCGTCTTCTCGTTCCTGCAATCGGATGGATTTCGAGATGTTTATTTTGAATATAAATCAATCTCTCAGGAGAGCTACCTACAAGCTCTGTATCGTTAAAACGAATATAAAACAAATATGGTGATGGGTTAACGATTCGTAAAATACGGTATAATGAAAAACCATCCGTTGAAATTGGGATTTCAAACCTTTGAGATAACACCCCTTGGAATATATCACCTGCACGGATGTATTCCTTTACTCTTTCAACATCTTCTAAAAACTTACTTTTTTCGTAATTTGATTTTATTTCATCGAAATTCACATCAAATTGATCTGAGACAGGTAATGGCAGATGTTCTGGTTGATCTTTTTGCTTAAGCTTACTTACATACTTGTTCATTTTTGCTTCCGCAAGCTGAAATGTTGCTTGAAGTTGTCCATCATCTTCATCACCATTTACACGTTCATAATGAATAAAATAGAGCTGTTTTTCATGATGATCAAAGGCAATAACAGTTTCACATACAAAAAACATGCAATTTTGTTGATTAAGATCATCTGTTTTGTTTTTTTCAACTTTTTCTAAAATCGTTATAGTATCATAACCAATATAGCCAACTGCTCCACCTACAAAAGGAATATCTAAATCAGGAAGTTTAATTGCCAAATGGTCTTGTAGGTTCTCAAAAATTGTTGTGATGGATTGTGATTTAGAAAGAGTTTTCCTTTGTTCATTCAAGATCGAAAACTCTCCATGGTTTTCTTCAATAAATAAAAACGGGTTTAACCCAATAAATGAATAACGGGACCAGCTTGATTCAGCATCCTTACTTTCTAATAAGTAAACAGCTTCATCCTGAAAAAGCTGAAATAATTGAATTGGTGTAAATGTATCAACGATATATCGTTTCACAATGGGGATGGTTCTGTAATGCTTACTATCTTCACAAAAGGTGGTAAAAGAAGAAAAATTCAAAGTGACTCACTCCTCCAATAAAATTTTGGAGAATGAGCATTTAGGAGGTAATGAAAATTTGAAGATTGTATAAGCACACTTTCCCTTCTCTACATACAAGGACAGACACAAATATCGTTGATATGTCAGCTTTGTACTGTTAAAAGCATAAAATTAAGAAGGAAAATAAAAAACCCAAAAACACATTGGTTTTTGGGTAGAATTGTGCCATTACGAATAACACCTCAGCTAAACTAACTCATTCTCTGCTACCCTATACTATACTAATCTACTCTGCTCATTAACTAATCAATCTTCTATATCATGTTATTACAATTCATTTATTAATGTCAAGATTGTTATCAAATAGTTCTGAATCTTAACCATAATTATGTCATTGACAAATCTGGTCTAAGCTTTACAGCATTCCCCAAATAGACATGATGAATATTCTCTTGCTTTTCATTTGTTTCCACGGTCATCATAATTCTAATACATTGTTCAAGACTGTTAGGAACTGGTATTTCCTGCATACACATAACAGGAACATATGTCCATCCTTTAAGTGTTCTTAAGGCTTTAGCAGGAAATGTAGCTGTAAGGTCCTCTGTTACGGTCATAATAACATGTGCTACATCTTCCGGTTGTATGTTATTTTTACTAATCATTTCATGTATTAATTCTTCTGTAGCTTTTAACATTACTGCTTCATCGTTTTCGTTAACTGTTGTTGCTCCTCGAATTCCCCTAATCAACCTTTTCACCCCGTTCTTCAGCTCTCCACTCGTCAAGTAGAGAATACAGTTCTTCTTCAGAAAAAACTGCAGAAGTTGTCACACCGATATCTTCTAATAAAATCATTGTTAATTGATTTGCTTTTGTTTTTTTATCTTTTTTCATTTTGTTAATTAATTGATCAGTTGAATGGGTAATAGGTACTTCCGTTGGAAAACCGATCTCTTTAAACCATGTTTTTATTTCGTGGTATGGTAGCGTAAGATTAAGTGTTTTATTACTTAACCATGTAGCAAACAGCATTCCAATTGCAACACAATCACCATGTGAAAGCTTGCCATATCCTGCTTCTGCTTCTATTGCATGACCAAGTGTATGTCCAAAGTTTAAGATCGCACGAAGTCCTAGTTCCTTCTCATCTTTTGATACAACATCTGCTTTTATTTGGATTCCTTCTAGAATCATGCGTTGCAATTTATCAGTCGTTATGTCATCTAAATGACGAATTTCCGAGAATAAAAACTGATACAGACTTTCGCTCCGAATAAGAGAATGTTTAATAACCTCTGCAAAACCTGACCTCATTTCATTTGTTGGCAAGCTTTGTAAAAAGGTACTATCATATACAACTGCCTTTGGCTGATAAAAAGCACCAATCATATTTTTTCCTTCAGGGTGATTAATGGCAACTTTACCTCCAACTGCGCTATCATGTGCTAATAATGTAGTTGGTACTTGTAGGAAAGGTACTCCCCTCATATAAGTAGCTGCAACAAATCCAGTTAGATCACCGACTACACCACCCCCGAAGGCGATGATGACTGATTTTCGATCTAGTTCTTGCTTTAATGCGTAAGAGTGAAGCTCATAAAACATATCAAATGATTTTGCTGCCTCACCGCTTTTAATGACATACTTATATGTCACATATTCTTGACCAACAAGGTCAACCAAAACATCGCCATATAATTGGTCAACATTTGTATCTGTTACGACAAGGACCTTTGATGGAGAAAGGCTTTTTAAAAGATTAGAAAGCTCTTTTATCACATCATTGCCAACCAAAACCGGGTACGTCGCGTCAGTTGTATTGATCAATATTGATTTCATTAAAAGTCCCTCGTGTATTCGCGCATCTTCATTATATTTTCTTTAATAAGATCCATTCGATCAACACCAAACTGCTCAACAATTGCATTCGCAATTTCCCAAGCTACAACTGACTCAGCCACAACACTAGCTGCAGGAACAGCACAGCTATCAGATCTTTCGATGCTTGCAGTAAATGGTTCTTTTGTATCGATATCAACACTTTGTAGTGGTTTATATAGTGTAGGAATTGGTTTCATTACACCTCTAACAACAATTGGCATTCCTGTCGTCATGCCGCCTTCAAACCCACCTAGACGATTGGTTTTACGAGTATAGCCAGCTTCCTCTGTCCACTCAATTTCATCATGCACCTGACTACCAAATTTTCGAGCAGCTTCAAAGCCAATTCCGAATTCTACGCCTTTAAAGGCATTAATACTGACAATAGCACCCGCAATCTTACTATCTAATTTTCGATCAAAATGTACATAACTACCGATTCCTGCAGGAAGCCCTTCAACCACAACTTCAACGATTCCCCCAATGGAGTCACCATTTTGTTTTGCTTGGTCAATTGCGTCCATCATTTTTTGCTCAGTTTGACGGTCATAACATCTTACAGGAGATTCTTCTGAAACTGCTAAAAGATCGTCAATATCTCGGTACTCAGTATTTTCAGCTCTTACACCGCCGATTTCTAAAACATGTCCTACAACTTTTATATTTAGCTCTGATAAGATTTGTTTTGCTAATGCACCAACAGCTACTCGAACAGTTGTCTCACGAGCAGATGAACGTTCAAGTACATTCCGCATATCTCGATGGCCATATTTCATCGCACCAACTAAGTCAGCATGACCAGGGCGAGGACGTGTAATTTGACGTTTTAGTTCTTGCTCTTCCTCAAGAGTAATAGGCTCTGCACCCATGATTTTTGTCCAATGCTTCCAGTCTCTGTTCTCTACGACTAGTGAAATTGGTGACCCTAATGCTTTACCATGTCTTACTCCACCTAATATTTGAACTTGATCCTTTTCAATTTGCATTCTTCGTCCACGACCATAGCCCTTTTGTCTTCTAGCTAAGTCATTATTTATATTTTCTGCAGTTAAATTTAATCCTGACGGAACACCTTCAACAATAGCAGTTAATTGAGGTCCGTGAGATTCTCCAGCTGTTAAATATCTCATAGTTCTCTCTCCCTTCAACGCACTAACGCTTTTAAGTACAAATATACCATAACTATAATTAAAAAAATAGCAGATTTTTAACACTTTTGATAAAAAAACGTATCCACTGATGTTAGTTGATAACGGTCAGCATTAAAAATTTGTTCAGTACTTCCAACAAAGAATACTCCTTGACTTTTTAAGGCACCACTAAACTTTTTATATAATGTTTCTTTCGCTTCTTCCGTAAAATAAATAAGGACATTTCTGCACACAATTAAATCAAATTGAGTTTCAAACGGATCTGATAGTAGATTTTGCTTTTTGAACTGTACAGTATTTGTAATTTGTTCACTAATCTTATAATTCGTACCCTCTTGTTTAAAATATTTCTTCTTCATCACATCAGGAACTTCATATAATGATCGCTCGGGGTAAATCCCAAGCTTTGCTCTTGCAAGAACATTCTCATCAATATCTGTTGCTAGTATTTTCACTTTTGAAGATGGTACTAGATTTGAAAGTATCATTGCGATTGTATATGGTTCTTCCCCTGTAGAACATGCTGCGCTCCAAATTTTTAAATGATTATTCTTTTCTAGGAGGCTAGGAAGAATCTTTTCTTCAAGTACTTGCCACCTTTTATAATTACGGTAAAATTCCGATACATTAATTGTCATCCGGTCTAAAAATTCATAATATAATTCATTTTTTTTACAAAGACCGTTGTAAAAATCACTAAAGCTAGAATAGCCTCTTTTCTCATATAAAGATATTAACCTTCTCTTCATCTGGGCCTCTTTGTAAAGTGATAAATCAATACCAGTTTTTTGTTTTATTTTCTTTATAAACTGCTCATAATCCTGATCGACCATTGAAAACTCCCCTATTAAATAACCCAATACAGATAAATAATATAGAATAATTAATAGTATATCTTAAATTTGTAAGAATTTGCGCAATTTTTAAAGAAAATACATAGTTTTCAGTTTTTTTACATCTAAATTGGAAATTATAAGTTGATTTGTTATTAAAAAGGTAGAAGCTCGAGGTTTTAAGCAAAACAAAAAGCTAGCAAATGCTAGCTTTTAGTAAATCCAACTATTAATTAATTTATCATATTTAACAAGCTCATTTTGATTGAAAAATAGTGAAATTTCACGATCTGCACTTTCAACTGAATCAGATCCATGAATAATGTTCTTACTAACAAACATGCTATAATCACCACGAATTGTGCCTGGTTCAGCATCTTTCGGATTTGTTTTACCCATCATCTTACGAGAAAGTTCTACAACATTTTCCCCTTGCCATACCATAGCAAAAACTGGTCCTGATGTGATAAAGCTTACTAGTTCGTCATAGAAAGGTTTACCTTTATGCTCTCCATAGTGTTGCTCAGCTAGCTCGACTGGTATAGTCATAAGTTTTGCCCCAACCAATTGTAAGCCTTTTCTTTCGAATCTACTGACAATGTCCCCGATAAGTTGACGTTGAACACCATCAGGTTTGACCATTAAGAATGTTTTTTCCATATTATATTCTCCATCCCATTGTAAATTTATGTATAGGCTTTCATACTTCAAGAAAATAATACCATGTGTAGGTAGTTTTATGCAATAATGGGATGGAGAAAATGTAGAACTAATTAAAATTTTCTTTTTCCAATATACTTAGTAATACTAAATAAGGTCGATCTCGCGCGATTTTTCGGTAAATTTTCCAATATATCAAATGCTTTTTGAAGATACTGATCACTTACATTAGCAGATCTTTCAATTACATCTGAATCTAGAATCCTATTTATGATTGGTTGGATTTCATTTGGTGTCGTTTTATTTGTTATTTTTTCGATTTCGGCCTTTATCGTTGGATTTTCCAATGCAAACAAAACTGGAAGCGTGATATTTCCTTGAAGAAGGTCACTCCCCACCGGCTTCCCTAGTTCTTTTTCATTTGAAGTAAAATCCAGTATGTCATCGGTAATCTGGAACGACATACCAACAAAATACCCAAACCAATAAAGTTTTCTATGTAATTCTTCAGAAGCACCGGTAGAAATAGCACCTAATTGGCAGCTTACTGCAATTAAAAGAGCAGTTTTTCTTTTGATTCGTTTTAAATAAGTACGTAATGATTGTTCAAATCGATATTTGTCTTTAATTTGCTCAATTTCACCTAAGCAAACTTCAACAATCGTTTTTGATAATATTTTATGTGCCAAAGGATCATCAATATTTGTCATGACCTCTAAGGAGCGTGCTAATAAGTAGTCACCTGTATACATTGCGATGCGATTATCCCATTTTGATTTAACCGTAGGCTGTCCTCTACGCAACTCAGCATCATCTATAACATCATCATGAACAAGTGATGCCATATGAATTGTCTCCAGGGCAACGGCTACATATTTTACTCTATTTATATCATAGTCACCAAACATGGAAGAAAGTAAAACAAAAACAGGCCGAATCCGTTTGCCACCTGCTTGAAGAAGCTCTAAATTCGCTTCTCTTAGCAAGGGATACTCGGAATGAGCTGTCTTTTCTAGTTCTTTTTCAATTATTGAGAGATCTGTATTCAGAAAAGAATACACTGCTTTTAATTTCATACTATTCACCTTAATACATCTTATTGTCGAACATATTTCTCCAATACTTCTAAAACTTCGAGACACAAAAGTAGTCAAAAAACAAGTTTTATTTAATGTTTGGTTTTACACCTAAATGCATGGCTGCGACTCCACCAGTAAATGGTTTTACTTGCACTTGTTGAAAGCCTGCCTCTTTAAACATAGTAGCAAGTTCTTTCATTCCTGGAAAATCACGTGCTGATTCTTGTAACCATGAATATTCTTCATAACTCTTTGCGAACAGCTTGCCGAATAAAGGCATAACATAACGAAAATACAAATAATAAAATTGCTTAAATACAGGTGCTGTTGGTTGAGAGGTTTCTAAACATACCGCCTTGCCACCTGGCTTCAATACACGATTCATTTCTTTTAAAACTTGCATATAGTCAGGAACATTCCTTAAACCAAAGCCAATGGTCACAAAATCAAACGTTTGATCATCAAAAGGTAGCTTCATCGCATTTCCATGGATTAGTTTTACATTTGATAATCCCAACTGTTCAACCTTTTGGTGACCGATTTGAAGCATATTTTGACTAAAATCTAGTCCAACAACTTGTCCGTCTGAGCCAACTTCATTAGCAAGTGCTATACTCCAATCTGCCGTTCCACAGCAAACATCTAATGCCTTTTGGCCTGGCTTTACGCCCATCCTCTTCATGGTTTCTTTTCTCCATGCCTTGTGACGCTGAAAGCTTATAACTGAATTCATTTGATCATAGTTTTTATAAATTTTTTCAAATACTCCATGGACTCTTTCTTCTTTAGATTGATCCATTTCACAAACCTTCTTCCACTGTCTTTTTATAATGTAATGTTTCATGAAAACGGATGGATTTCAAACGTTTAAGTAGCAGATTTTTTATAGCAGGAGTCTTAAAAAAACTAGTTTCTAAAAGAGATGCCGTATCCTCAAAATACAGATTACAAGCTTTCATTAAATAGTTACTTGAGAATGGACTTTTATTTTTTGGTTTATCAGGACTAATTGTTTCGTTCTCACAACTGTATTTTTCATGAGATAGTCTTTTATATATTAAAAACCTTGTAGAGATTAATTTCCATGGATCAAGTTTTAAATGTTCAGCTACTCGTTCAAATAAAACTGTTTCAACGATAAAAAGACTGTCCATTATCGACTGTATATCAGCATTTACATCGTGATAGAGCCTTAGTTTATGTTCATTGATCTCTTTAATGGCAACTGCTAATGTACGGATCATATTGATATCCTTTATTTCTGAAAGCATAAAATAATATAATCCACTAAAATAATCACCAGCTAAAGCTATTAATTGTCTTTGCACAAAGTCAGTGGAATTTATATCATTTTGTGTTGTTACATGATCATGAGTATCAAGGGCAATTTGTACAAGCATAGCCGTCATGATATAACTTTCCTTTAAATCTTCTGAAAGATCTATCTCATTAAAAATTGCATAAAAGATCAATAGCTTATCCTCGTCTATTTTTGGCGAGATTAAATACTTTTCCAAAAAAGGATGAGTGAGTTTCTCCTCTAACGCTATCTTTAGTTTCGCTAACTCTACATAGATGTCCTGCAAATATATCACCCTTGTCCCCAAATTAACATTTTCTCCCTATTGATTATTACACTAGCTGAATCCATGTAAAAACCGATATAGAATTCAACGCTAGTCGAAGGTACGTAATTATCGTGGAAAAGGGGACGTATATGCACTTTATAAGTGTTCGTCTATACCTATACTCCACAGTTTTTATGTATTGTAGGTAAAAGTTGCTTCTCCTCAACCTTGTAAGATAATATGTACCTTGATTAAATATCTTTTACCTTTAATATATAAGTTTATTTATCATAATGCTGTACTATAGTTAAAGCACAATCAATTATAACACAATGAAACATATTTGTTCTGTTTAATCTACTTTGGGCAGTTTACACTATTTTTAAACGCAAATAAAAGCAGGAAACCCTGCTTATTTTCGTGAATCACTTTCTAATTCTCCAATACCCGTTTGAATATGCGCTTTCCCTCTAATTTTTATGGCTGAAGTATGTTCAGTAAATTGCGCAATCATTACCTCACCTTTGTCTAATTTTTCAGAGTGATGAAATCGTGTATCAGTCCCTCTTGTAAGTCCGATCACGTTTACGCCATCTTCAATTGCTTTTATGACAACAAAGTCATTTTTTTGATTCATCCTTGCACCTGCCTGTTTACAGA
This sequence comes from Bacillota bacterium, assembly GCA_051750265.1. Taxonomy (GTDB): domain Bacteria; phylum Bacillota; class Bacilli; order Bacillales; family Bacillaceae; genus Metabacillus. The sequence goes on from JBNJJO010000002.1 coordinate 132,214, forward strand.
TTATCTTTTTTATATTTAAAAAAGTTCTAACACTATCATACCATTTATGCCTTGAGAAAACCTATCTTTAAATTCAATTAACTTGAGTTTATTTTAAAGCATTTTTATAAACTATGACTTATCCTCTAATAAAGGATAATACCTCCGCTCTAGCAGATTCATCTTTTCGGAAAATCCCTCTTACAGCAGATGTAATTGTTTGTGATCCGGGCTTTTTGACACCTCTCATTGTCATACACATATGTTCTGCTTCAACAACAACCATTACACCATGTGGCTCAAGAGATTCATTTATACTGTCAGCTATTGTAGAAGTGATTCTTTCTTGTAATTGAGGTCTTTTTGAAACTGCCTCAACTGCACGTGCAAGCTTACTTAGACCTGTCACCTTACCACCTTTAGGAATATAAGCTACATGTGCTTTACCGTAAAAAGGAACTAAATGATGCTCACACATTGAATAAAACGGTATATCCTTTACTAGAACTAGTTCCTCATGATCCTCACCAAAAATCGTTTTAAAATGTTCTGAAGGATCATCATTTAAGCCACTGAAAACTTCTGCATACATTTTCGCAACTCGTTTAGGAGTATCTAGTAATCCTTCACGTTTAGGATCTTCGCCAATGGCTTCAAGAATTAATTTAACCGCATGTTCAATTTGTTCAAAGTTCACTTGTCCCATTTCTGTCCTCCTGATCGATTACATTTGTTTCAGATTTTAGCATATGTAAGGAGATAAAAGCAAAATATAGAATGTATTTGAGGGCTAGATTAAGAACAAAAGCGCAAGCGCTTTGATCAGCCTCGGACAAATAAGCCACTCATTAATAGAAGGTGTTCTTTACCTTCTATTATTGAGTGGCTAGACCCTAGAGGCAGTCAAAAACTCGGGCGGCCTCATCTCTTGCCTGCACTTGCACGCTCTGTGCTTCGGCAACGGCGCTGGAGATGGATGAAGATCACTTATCCATCGTCCTAGAATTTTATAATTTCTAAAAGACAAATAAAAAGCCCCTTAGAAAGGGGCTTCTGTGAAGAATGGTTGTATGTAATGGTTATTACATGACAAACTATAACTTATTTTCCTGCAACTGCGTCTTTAAGTGCTTTACCTGGTTTGAAAGCAGGCACCTTGCTAGCAGCAATTTCAATTTCCTCACCCGTTTGTGGATTACGACCTTTACGAGCCGCACGCTCACGAACTTCGAAGTTACCGAAACCGATAAGTTGTACTTTATCACCATCTTTTAGTGCATCTAAAATTGTATCGAAAACAGCATCAACTGCTTTAGTTGCGTCTTTTTTAGATAATTCACTAGCTTCAGCTACTGCGTTGATAAGTTCTGTTTTATTCATGCCTTTCACCTCCTCCCAAAGGGATGGAACTCTTAATAGTCTTCATTTCTTCACAGATTAGTTAATTTCTATACATGATAGAACGTGGATATTACTATCAACACGCTTATCTTATATGATTTTTCTACATAATTCAATGATTTTCATCATGAATATTGGTTTTTAAGGAAGAATCGACCAAAAGAGAAAATAATTTCTGTAAAAAGATTAACATAATAAAACGAGTGAATCAAGTTTTATCCTAATAAAAAACCAATAATATCAAGGATCTATCATAAACACAAGAACAAATGTTCCCTTTCCGGATGAAATTCAACTATTTTAATTACATATATGTAAATTATTATTTTAAAATATATTTTATTTTTGCGTCTTTTTTTCTAATTAGTATTATTTTGAAGTTATTAATTTTCCAGAATAGTAATAATGATTGACATAAGAAAAAACAAACAAAAAAAGACCTCTTAATTAGAGGTCAACGAATTATAATATTATCGCAATTAATCCACCGGAGCCTTCATTAATAATTCTCTCCAATGTTTCTTTTAGTTTGTAACGTGCATTTTCAGGCATCAAAGATAACTTCGCTTGAATACCTTCACGAACGATTGAGCTTAAACTGCGACCAAAGATATCTGAATTCCATATTGACAATGGATTATCCTCAAAGTCTTGCATTAAGTAACGCACTAACTCTTCAGATTGTTTTTCAGTTCCAATAATCGGAGCAAATTCGGACTCAACATCAACCTTAATCATATGAATAGAAGGTGCTACAGCCTTTAAACGAACACCAAATCTGGATCCTTGACGGATGATTTCTGGCTCATCAAGACTCATGTCAGCTAAAGCTGGTGCAGCAATTCCATAGCCTGTTTGCTTTACCATTTTTAATGCATCTGCTACTTGATCATATTCTGCCTTAGCATAAGCAAAGTCTTGCATTAATTGTAGCAAATGATCCTTTCCACGAATCTCTACGCCAACAACCTCTTTTAAGATTTGATCATATAGATTATCAGGAGCATATAAATCAATTTCAGCTATTCCTTGACCCATCTCTATTCCAGCCAAACTTGCTTTGTTAATAAAGTCATACTCACTAAATTGGCCGACAACACGATCCACATCACGTAGCCTTTTAATATCTTTTACAGTGTCTTTAACAGCCTCTTGATAGCTTTGACGTAGCCAATGATTTTCTCTCAATACCATAACCCAGCTCGGTAGATTTACATTTACCTCTAATACCGGGAACTCGTATAAAGATTCTCTTAATACATTCAAAACATCTGATTCCCTCATGCTCTCAACACTCATAGCTAGCACAGGGATATCATATTTTTCATTTAATTTTTGGCGAAGGGCTTCTGTTTCCGGATGATGAGGGCGAACCGTATTTATAATCATAATAAACGGTTTCCCAACTTCTTTTAATTCATCAATTACTCTACCTTCTGCTTCTAAGTAATCCTGACGTGGGATGTCACCAATAGAACCATCTGTTGTAATGACACAACCAAGTGTTGAGTGCTCTTGAATTACCTTACGTGTTCCGATTTCTGCTGCCTCATGAAATGGTATTGGCTCTTCATACCATGGAGTATTAATCATTCGAGGACCATTTTCATCCTCATAACCTTTAGCGCCGGGAACAGTGTAACCTACACAGTCTACTAATCTAATATTGACTTCAAGTCCCTCATCTACATGAATGGAAACTGCTTGATTCGGGACAAATTTCGGCTCAGTTGTCATAATGGTTTTACCAGCTGCGCTTTGTGGTAATTCATCTTGAGCTCTAGCTTTGTCAGATTCATTGTCAATGTTAGGTAGTACAACTAATTCCATAAATTTCTTTATAAAAGTAGATTTACCTGTTCTTACTGCACCAACTACTCCTAAATATATATCGCCACCAGTTCGTTCAGCGATATCCTTGAAAATATCTACTTTTTCCAAGCGATCCCCTCCCGATCATACAATATTGGGATAAAGCTTATCCGTCTTCTTATAGGACACTATATATGTATGACGTTGTCCTATTTATTTATGACTTTGTTTCTAAATTTTTTTCGTTATCGCGATTTTATTGGATAATCCCTAAAAAGCGAAAAAGAAAAACCCTTCTTTTAGAGTTTATTCTCTAACGAAGGGTTCATGACTTATTTATGAAAATTATTATAGAAAAGCACAAGTTACTTGCGCAGCCATGGGAATAAGGCAACCAATAATAGAAGGTGTTCTTTACATTCAATAATCGAGAGGCTATTCTTCCTCAACTTTAAAAACAGGTTCGCCCTTTTCATCAAGTGTATACGGCAAAGAATAAGCTGGGACAAAATGCGTATCCTTCACTAATATATCCCGAATATCATCACCGAGATTGTATGAATGGTCTTTTTCTTGTAACGCCTTATACAAATCTATTCGATAATCGACATAAATCTTCGCGTTTTTATCTATTACTAAGGGTAAATGCTCACCTGAAAAAGGACTTTCAACTGTTGGTGGTTCATCGTACCCTAGCTTGTCATAATCTAACGTATAAATATCATTTGTAATAAGATCCTTAAAAGGAGGATAACCATTAGATTGTCGATAGACATCTATCCTTATTGTTAGTTCATGTATTTCTTCCGCAATTCGTAAATCAATTAATTTAACTGTTGGGTTTTCTTCTACATCTACTAGTACATATAAATAGACTCCTCCACTTTCAAATGCAGTTCCGGGTGGTTCTGCCATATATTTAGGTGTCAAAGCTGAAAAATCTATAGGATATTTTTGATAAATCGGTGTTGTCATATCCCGCGTTTTTATAGGGAGTAAACCACCTGAATCTTCTCGGAATCGATCGACAGAATTTTGAACTGCAGCGATTTGGTCATCATATGGTATAGTATTTTCTAACAATTTTTCTTCCGGATAGAGGCAACCTGATAAAAGGATACAACCAAAGACAATAACCAAAATCTTAAAAATTTTCATCCGCAATAACTTCCTTTTACATTTAATTATTCGGTAACAGGTCCACTTAAAACGACGAACAAAATGATAATTCCTGCTAGAATCATAAAAATATAGGCTAATATTGTAATGATTACTTTTAGAATCCCCTTTAATTTAAAGCGACTTAAGTAAATAAACAAAATAGCAATAAACATGAACCCCATCGATGCAAATGAAATCCACATTTTCATAAGGGCTGCACTCATAATAACTCCTCCTTTATGAACAAAAGCGCAAGCGCCTTGATCAGCCTCGGGCAAATAAGACGCTCATGAATTGAAAGTGTTCTTAGCTTCAATTCATCAGTGGCTTATGACCTCGAGAGGCTAGGCGCTGGAGCTGGATGTTGAAGCATCTATCCACAGTATAAGCAATTTATAGTCACCTAAAGATCAAGAAAAGCGTAAGCGTTTTGTTCAGCTCCGCTAACACAGTATGTAAATGACTTTTCAAAACATTCTTTATTATGATTAATTAGATACATATACGGTGGATTCCATGGTCGATTATATAATACTTTACAACACTTGTCCAAATGGGACATTTCCTAAAATGAAACGCTAGGTTAAAAATAGAAAAAAACTGAAGTAAAGTGGGGACGAACTTTACTCCAGCCAGATTGAACGACTAAATAGTACCCAACAATAAGAACAACTCTTATTTGACTTACGTTGCATTTTATGCGGATATAAATGGTTTTGTATCCTCTAATGCCTAGATTTGCCATGTAAACTTTACAAGTTAGGTTTATTGATCAGGCTACACTTGGAAAACGAGAATCGTTAAAATTTCAAATTTATCCGCTGTATGATGCACGCAGTTTAAGACCTTATAGGATATTGTTTCCTATGTGTAATTCTTGTTATAATATGCTGCTTAAAGTGTGATTGTCACCAATTGTTTGAAGGAAATGGCGCCGGAATTATACTAATTTATTTGAATAGCCATTATATTTAGAAATTAGACAAATTAATATCAATAAATTTTATTAGAGCTTGCTCCGTCGCGCCGCCATATGGAGTGGGGCTAGTAGCTATACTCAGTCTTTCCTTCATTTGAGATGGTGACGTTAGTACGCCATAGGCGTTTTGTATCAGCGATTCTCCATAATATTTACTAGATCTTCCATTTCATGTGTCTTAACACGTGCCATTAAGGAATCAACGGCAACTTTTGGTGACTGTCCATTAAATAACACATCATATAATGCTTCAGTTATTGGCATTTTCACATCATATTTTTGAGCAAGCTGGTAGCCAGCTTTCGTTGTACGTACACCTTCTACGACCATTCCCATGTTTTCTAATACTTCTTCTAACTTTTGCCCTTTACCAAGCAGGTTTCCAGCTCTCCAGTTTCGAGAATGCACACTTGTACATGTAACAATTAAATCACCAATACCAGTTAAACCTGAAAACGTTAATGGGTTTCCACCCATTTTACTTCCTAATCGAGAAATCTCAGCAAGCCCACGAGTAATCAGAGCAGCTTTTGCATTATCGCCATAACCAAGACCATCAGTTATACCTGCAGCTAAGGCAATAATATTTTTCAAAGCACCACCAACTTCAACCCCTACAATATCAGGATTTGTATATACACGGAAATGTTGATTGATGAACAAATCTTGTATATATTCAGCAGCAGCCATATTCTTTGAGGATGATGTAACGGTCGTAATATGTCTCTGACTGACCTCCTCAGCGTGACTTGGGCCAGATAAGACGACAATGTCTTTTAATAATTGAGTAGGCATTTCAGCTTCAATTATTTCTGAAATACGTAATAACGTATCAGGCTCAATCCCTTTACTGACATGAACGATTGTAATTGCTTCATTAATCACCTTTGAAATATCATTCAAAACACCTCGAATTGCTTTCGTTGGTACAGCAAGTACAACAGTACGTGCTCCCTCTAAGCTTTGTTCTAGATTTGAAAAACCTACGATTTTATTTGGCAATTCAACACCTGGAAGGTATTTTTCATTTTTTTTCGCGTTATTAATTTCATTAATTAATTCTGGACGATGGCCCCATAACTTCACCTCGTGACCGTTATCTGCAAGTACAATCGCTAAAGCCGTTCCCCAACTACCGGCACCTAACACTGTAATTTGTTCCATTTTAACACGCCCTTTTCTGTAGAAAAGAAGACAAAAGTACAATAAAATTTGTCCTCGTCATAGTTTTTCCACATACGATTTAATAATTTTACATTCATAATGAAAGTTCCACTTTTGTTATCTATTTTGATGGATTAGAACGTTTCAAAAAGTTTGAAAGATTACTTTCTCTCTCTTGTAAATATTTTTATTGGAGTTCCCTCAAATTCAAATGCTGCTCTAATACGATTTTCTAAGAAACGTTCATAGGAAAAATGCATTAACTCAGGTTCATTCACAAAAACAACAAATGTAGGTGGCTTCACCGCTACCTGTGCTGTATAGAATATTTTTAAACGCTTGCCTTTATGTGTCGGAGTTGGATTCATGGCTATAGCATCCATAACTACATCATTTAAGACGTTAGTTTGAACTCTTCTAGAGTGATTATCACTTGCAAGAATAATTTTAGGCATTAACGTATGAATTCGTTTTTTTGTAATAGCTGATAAGAAAACAACAGGAGCATAATCTAAGAACTTAAAGTGATCACGAATGTTTTCTTCAAACTCCTTCATGGTTCGCTCATCTTTCTCAACAGCATCCCACTTATTAACTACAATTACGACAGCCTTACCTGCTTCATGAGCATAGCCTGCTATATGCTTGTCCTGTTCAATTATTCCCTCTTCACCATTTATCACTACTAATATAACATCAGAACGGTCAATTGCCTTTAGAGCACGAAGAACACTATATTTTTCAGTTGTTTCGTATACTTTCCCTTTTTTCCTCATTCCAGCTGTGTCAATAATAACAAATTCTTGCCCCTCATATTTATATACCGTATCAATTGCATCACGTGTTGTACCAGCGATATCACTAACAATAACACGATCTTCTCCTAAAATCGCATTGACTAGTGAAGATTTGCCAACATTCGGTCTTCCGATTAAGGAAAACTTAATCGTTGTTTCATCATAGTCTTCTGAACCTACATTTTTAAAGTGCTTAGCAACTTCATCTAATAAATCACCCAGTCCTAAACCATGAGAACCGGAAATCGGAAAAGGTTCTCCGAAACCTAAAGAATAAAAGTCGTATATGTTAGTTCGCATTTCAGGGTTGTCTACCTTATTTACAGCTAGCACTACCGGTTTATTTGAACGATATAGGATTTTAGCTACCTCTTCATCAGCAGCTGTTACTCCTTCACGTACATTTGTTAGAAAAATGATGACATCTGCTTCTTCAATTGCAATCTCTGCCTGATGACGAATTTGCGCTAAAAACGGTTCATCACCAATATCAATTCCACCTGTATCAATTATATTGAATTGATACGTAAGCCATTCTCCTGAGTTATAGATTCGATCTCTTGTCACTCCAGGAATATCTTCCACAATCGAGACACGTTCCCCAACGATTCGGTTAAAAATTGTAGATTTTCCTACATTAGGCCGCCCTACGATTGCAACAACTGGTTTTGCCATGTCTTACACCCTTCCTGTTTTACATTACGTAATTTATTTATGCTTGCCTGAGAGAAGAAGTCTTTTCTCACCTAACAAGATGAGAAGTTGTACATTCAACAGTCTATGAAAAGTTAAAAAGTTTTCAATATAAGAAAGCGCTCTAACATTAGCATTTGATTTTCATTTCATATCATTACAGGATTTTTTTTGAAGGTAAAGCAAGATGACTAAATGTATAGCTTCACGATTCGACCTTGATCACCGTTAATATGTAAAAGAGTAACTCAAAAATCATTGAAGGTACAAACTAAAATCCCTCTATAAAAGAAACCCTTCTATTTTTTATGTAAGAAGGGCTTAACTTTTATATATTAGCAGACATTTCACAAATACTCAACTTAGTGTTTTACAACAATATACATATCATCACCGATACCATGAGCAATCCCGTCTAGTATAGCCTCAAGGTTTTTCGCGTAAAAATCCATTTCTTCTCGAGTTTTACAAATAAAAATCGCTGTACCCCCTGAAGCCCTAGTTTCATCTGTAGTAATGATGGCAAGTATATACTTTTCAAGAACACTGCTCATTTTATTCCTCCTTGCCTGTTTACCTTCGCTTCAGATGGCATTCTTATTGCATTTTCAAGCGTAGGAACCTCACCAATCACTCGTATCGCTTTTTCAATATCACGATCTTGTGGAAGAACAAACACTCCGAGTCGCCCATCATCCAGATCTCTTTTTGCCAATGGAACTAAAGCAGGTTCACCAGAATCACGAACTACACCAAGTGCAGTTGATACATCATGAAGGATTGCTTGTCGTTGGCCTAGATTGGCAATTGTTGTTGATGAATTGAAATTTTTAGGGGTTAACACAAACCCCATCCCATATTTTAAGATCGCCTCTTGTTTATCTGGTATCCCAATATTCATAATATAAATATTACCAACATACAGACCAGCTCCTTCAAAATGAGGTTCGACATATTCGATCGTTACGATATTCTTAACTTTACTTCCAGCCATAAGTTTCCTAGAAATAAAAAAACAAATAATCCCGACTACAATTGCTGCATAGATGTTTACAACTAAATAAGCAAACGTAGTTAATAGAGATGTAAAAATAACCAGATAATTTCTACTTTCAAACGCAATTGCAATACCTTCTATATATGTACTTCCCCGTGGAACAAGTTCAAAACCATCTAAGACGGTAAGCGTGTTCCTTTCCATATTTCGAACATCACGAAATTGAGAAGCTGCCAAAGTAAGAAAAGTAATAGCAGTAAAATCCTCTTCCATAATTGATGGTACTGCTACTGTACCTAACCCAGCTGCAATAACCCCAAGAGCAATATGGATAATTTTCCCATGTAAATAAGTTGGATATTGCCTGTAATCCGTTCTAAGCATATGAAGCCTAGTAAGCACTCCTACTATTACGCCAAAAAGTACTGGCATTGTATATTCATTCATATTAGCCCTGCTTCTCCTTTGCCGGTTTTTGTAACATTTGTTCAATATATAAGATGATATTTTGAGACAATGTCCAAAGATAGATAATTAGGCAACCAATGACCACCATATCTAAAAAAGCAGAAGTCCCAATCGTTAAGCCTTTATGAAATTTCCCTAATATAAACCAATAAAGGATTTCCCCTTGACATACTGAAAGGATATACAGAGAGTACTTTTGTATTGATTGTTTTCCTAAATAAATAGCTAACACACTAACGATTGTACTTACGATTAAACGATAATCGAACACGAACCAAACTGGATCATATATTCGGAAAAGTAAAATCCCTGCATAGGCAAACGTCAATGTAAATGTAGTCATGTAAAATGATACTGATTTCCTATGTTTTTGTTTAACAGCAAGATAATATCCTAATAGCAAAAACAAAAGAAGTGAAACCCTAACATAAAACGTATCAACGACCATATAAAATTCACTAATCAGGATATTTATCAAGATAAAGACCGATATCATCATTCTGATTTTCTCTTTTTTCATCAAAAAAGTTGAAACAATCCAAGCTAACCACATAAACCAATAAAAAAAGATTCCTTCCACTCTCCACCCCTCCTACTATTCCCATTATGTCTTTTTCCAATTACCTTTAATCGAAAAATTAACAAAAAATAGCACTTATGAATAAAAGAAAATAGACAAAAAATGAAAATACACATGATAGGAGGTTAAAAAATGGGAAAAGATCGCCAAGAAAAAAAGCTTAAGAAAAACGAGAGAGTAGAATCAGATCGTGATCAATCACTTAACTACCCTGGGGCTACTACATTAGAAGGTCCTGAATCAGCTAGAGCACGAAATAAAAAATAAATGTAAGAAATGCGGAAGTGCTTTGGTTCCAGCCTCGAGCAAATAAGACGCTCATGAATAGAAGGTGTTCTTTACCTTCAATTCATGTGTGGCTATACCCTATAGGCAGTTACGAACGCGACGTCTGTCGCTGAAACTGTATTTGCACATCCTGTGTTTCGGGGCCACGGCACGGGAGCTAGACACAAAGTACAAAAAACTAATACTTACTTATTTTATTAGGCTCTTTTCTAAAAGTTTGTTGCTTTTGGATTTTTATCGTAGAAACTATAAGCAATTTCAAGAGAGTACCACTTAGTAAATAAGCGAAAAGAGCACGAAGATAGGCTATATCCGTAAAGTATAGTTATTTACGAAAAGCAACAATCTTTGCGAAAACAGCCTTTTATTAAAATAAAAAATGGCTAGTGGTGGTTAAATACCAACTAGCCATTTCACTTAAACTTTTCAATTTTTCATTTTCCTCGTGCTATATCGTTTTGTATCGATACCTCGTTCAGTTAACCAATGGTGTGTATTTCCTCCAATAACTAAAGGAGTATGCTGAAGCTCTTGTATCGTTTCTGCCCCTAGCGCTGTCATTAGAAAGGTTAAATCCTCTAGCATTTGCTTTATTTCTTGCACTAATCGATCATAGCCCTTTTCTATGAATATTTTCAATAAATAACCTGCTACACCTACAGCTGATGCTCCTAATGCAATTGACTTTGCTATATCAAGTGACCCTTGGATTCCACCAGTTCCAATAACAGTGATATTTTCATCCATACTACTTACCTCTGCTATTGATGCTGTCGTTGAAATTCCCCATTGATCAAAAAACTTGAGCATATTTTGCCGTCTCATATTTTCTATTTTTGAAAAATTCGTCCCACCAAATCCTCCAATATCAACCGCAGTAACACCTACTTCATTTAATTTAGCCGCGACTTCACGGTTCATACCGAAGCCAACTTCCTTTACAATAACAGGCACGTCAACACCCTTTACAATTTGCTCAATTCTCGTTAAGGCATCAGTAAAATCACGATCACCTTCTGGCATAACAAGCTCTTGTACAACATTTAAATGAATTTGCAAAGCATTTGCTTCAATCATATCAATAGCTATTTTTGCTTGATCAACTGTTGCCTCACTACCTAAATTCCCGAATATTATGCCATCTCTATTAACCTTTCTCATAATCTCATATGAAGGCCTTTCACTTTCATCTTTAATAGCAGACATTTGAGAACCTACAGCAACAGCTATATTTGCTTCACTTGCCGCCTTGGATAATGCTTCATTAATGATTAGCGTATCTTCACCGCCACCACCAGTCATAGCGTTTATAAAAATAGGCGAACTTAAAATAAGTTCGCCAACTTTTGATGTTAAATCTATTTTTGCCACAGACATGTTTGGTAAGCTTTGGTGAACAAATGTAATATCATCAAATCCACTCGTGCGCTGTTGACCTGTAGATAATGCATGTTGAATATGTTCTATTTTTCGTTGTGCTCTATTGCTCACCTATATCACCATTATTTAAGTTTTTTTAATTGATCTCCAATCATTTCACCTAATTGGAAGCCAGATGTAGATTCTTCTTGAGCTTGGTAATTACGGAAATCTTCATCAGTTGCTTTTGGAGATTCTTCTAGTTCACGAATACTTAACGAAATACGTTGTTCTGACTCGTTAACATCTAATACCTTAACTTTAACTACTTGTTTTTCTTCTAAAACTTCTTGAGGTGTACCTATATGTTTATTAGAGATTTGAGAAATATGAACAAGACCTTCTACACCAGGTAAAATTTCAACAAATGCTCCAAAGGATACTAATCGTTTTACTTCCCCTTCAAGCACATCTCCTATTTTTACTTTGTCAGTAATATTAGCCCAAGGTCCTGGAAGAGTTTCTTTAATAGATAAAGATATTCTTTCATTATCACGATCAACTGCTAGAACTTTAACTGTTACCATTTGGCCCTCTTCAACCACATCAGACGGTTTGTCAATATGGGTATGTGATAGCTGGGAAATGTGAACTAATCCATCTATTCCACCGATATCTACAAAAGCACCGAAATCAGTAAGGCGTTGAACAGTTCCTTCGATTGTAGACCCTACCTTAATAGAATCCAAAAGTACTGATTTCTTTTGAGTTTGTTCTTTCTCAATAACAGCACGATGAGAAAGAATCACTCTGTTTTTCTCGCGATCTAGCTCAACTACGATTAAAGAAAGTGTTCTTCCCATATATTCTGAGAAATCCTCTACGAAGTGAGCTTCAACTAAAGATGCAGGAATAAAGCCCCTAACTCCTAAATCAACAACAAGGCCACCTTTGACTACATCTTTCACATCTGCTTCAAATACTTCTTTAGATTCGAATTTTTGCTCTAAAGAATCCCAAGCCTTTTCTGCATCAACAGCCCTTTTTGAAAGAACTAATGCTTCATCTTCAACTTTAATTACCTTTAGTTCTAGTTCATCGTTTTCATTTGTCACATCAGAAGCTTTTTCTACATGAAGGCTAGAAAGCTCACTAATTGGGATAATACCAGTATGCTTACAGTTTGCTATTTCGACAATAACCTGTTTTTCTTCTACCTTTGTCACGATACCTTTCACAATATCTCCAACCTCAGGTGTTTCAACATGTACGCTATTTAATTCTTCTACCATCTCAATTACCTCCTTGGTCAAAACCTGCGCGACTTTTGATTAAATATATGTAAGATTTCATTTTATTAAAAAGAAATTTCTACTCTTTAAAAATAAAATGAAAAAAACCTCTTTTAATAAACTTCTAATAAATGCTACTTTTTGTCAAGTAGTAAGTACTCATCTTAGTTTTATTTTTTAAGGAGTTTTCCTATTTCCGCCATAATAATCTCGGTCATTTCCTCAGTGGTAATTTTTTTCTCTCGATATTCATCCATGCTTATCGGCTTACCATAAACAACGCGTAATGGTTTAAAAGGTTTATATGGTCCGATTATTGCGCACGGTAATACTGCAGCAGTTGAACGGAGTGCAAAAAATCCCGCACCAGGTAGCCCTTTTCCTAATTCTCCATCTTTGCTTCTTGTTCCTTCTGGGAAAAAACCTAAAACATTTCCTTCTTTTAAAATTTTAAGACCTGTACGTAGCGCTTCACGGTCACTGCCGCCTCGATTTACAGGAAATGTCCCAAAATTACTAAGTAAATCCTTTAATATTGGAACTTTGAATAGCTCTGCTTTCGCCATAAATAATACTTTTCTAGGTGCAGTAATTCCAACTACTGGCGGGTCAAAATTACTGATATGATTCGTACAGATAAAAACTCCGCCTTCTCTTGGGAAATTTTCTAAACCTTCGACTCTAATTCTATAAGTTGGTTTTAATATACCAGCTACTACTGATCTTGCAAAAGGATATAATGACACGTTATCAAAGCCTTTCTTCTATATAATCTTCGATTCTATTTACGACATCATGTATAGACAAAGCTGTAGTGTCAATTTCGATTGCGTCTTCTGCTTTCTTTAAAGGAGCAACTTCTCTTTCAGAATCAAGCTTATCTCGATTAGCAATCTCTTGTTTAAGTTGCTCAAAATCAGAAGCAAATCCTTTTTTCAGATTCTCTTCATGACGTCTCCGAGCTCTCTCATCAACAGATGCTCTCAAAAAGAATTTCAACTCAGCATTTGGTAAAACATGAGTTCCGATATCACGACCATCCATTACAACGCCACCTTCTGTTGCTAACTGACGTTGACGTTTTAACATTTCCTCTCTTACTTTTGGATGCATTGCCACAATCGAAACATTATTAGTTACTTCATTTGAACGAATGATCTCGGTAACATTGTCTTTGTTTACCGTAACTATTTGTCCATTTTCAGATGGATGGAGTTCAATATATATGTTTGATAGGACATCTGCTACATTGTCCTCATCTTTAAGATCTATATTTTCTTGAAGTGCTTTGTATGTCAATGCACGATACATCGCTCCAGTATCTATATATATGTATGAATAATGCTCAGCAATTATTTTAGCAACCGTGCTTTTTCCAGCAGCGGCTGGACCATCGATTGCTATTGATAGTTTTTGTTTCATATTTCCTCCAAATAGGTTTTTAATCTAGTAGTTTCAATATAGAGCTTGCATCGTTCGCGCCGCCATATTGGAGTGTGCCTTGTAGTATAACTCTATTTCCCCTTCATGGGTGCTACTTATTCATTCTTAATTTAGACGGGACAAATAAATGAAGCAGGTTATAATGTATACCTGCATCAGCTTTATTGACTAAACGTTTCAAGCCATTCTGTAATTGTTAATTTATTTACACCCTCATATTGAACCACACGTGAAAGGTATGGTTGAAAAGTAGATTGTTGAATTAAAAGTTGAGCGCATACTAAGGCTACAAATTGAATGACAATTAATTTGATTAATATTCGTTCAAATCGTTTCATTGTTTCAACTCCGGAATTTTTTTTACTAGTATGCTTAAAAATCCCAAAAATTATTCTGTAACAAGTCCTTTTCTCCGTATTAAGATTTGTTGATTAAAGCAAAAACGAATGACCGTTTGGCGTGTTGCTTCGTCGATATCTATAAACTGTAGAGGTGCTTTTAAGAATAATTCATTTTCTGTAGCAATAAAACGAATAATCTTTGCATTTATCTTTATATATTCAATTGTTTCATTTTGAAACGGAAGTGAAAACCAAACAAGAATCTCTTGACCTTGCTTTAATTTTGTAGACTTTGGAAGGATAATCGCAGAACCACCTGCACTTATGTCTGTAGTGACTGCAGTAAAAGGTTGAAATTCATTACTCCTTGGATGAATAGCAATATCTAAAGTAGTATCAATCCTAACATATTGTCTTCTTTGAACACGAATCAATTGTTCATCACCAGGATATGTTAAAGAAATCATTGGTATATTGTCCTTTACACGTCCAGTAACCTCTGTTTGAAAACGAAAAGCATTTTGGTCTTTGTTAACAAAAGAAGCAATCAGCTCAGTTCCGATCATCAAATAGGTCGTTCGCCCTGTTTTTGCATTAATCGGATAATCAATATACAGTTGATTTCCACTTCTTTCAACAAGCTTGCATTTTAGTGTTTCTACTTTTTCATCTTTCGTTTCTAAATTTATGACATCCCCAATATTCAGCATAAAATCACTCTTTCTAAATGCTCTCTTACTTATTAAAGCATGGACCATTCCGATGTGCAAGAGTGCAAAAACGGGAACATGTTTTAACGGTGAATAAAAAAAGAGGTTAACCCTTAAAGCTCAATTTAGGGCTACCCTCTTTTTTGTTTAACTTCCTGAATTATTATACTTCTTGAAAAATCGGTTCTGGATTTTTCAATTTTTCAATTTTCTCCTCAGTACCATTTTCTGCTTCAATGAAGATACGATATGTGTCATCTTCAATTGTTCCTAGAAATTCATAGCATAGGACTTCATCCCCAAGATCATTTGTGATAACGGCTAATCTATCCTCTTGTACTTCTAAACTTGGGTTTAACATGTTAGCTGCTTCTTCTTTAGAGATTTTTGGTTTTGAAATCTCTCTTTTTTTATGAGAGGCTAAATAATCTCGCGCAGAAAAACCAATTACTTGACCATCATCTAAGGCTACCTTCATCCGAATAGCATCAGGATAAATTCTAACACCATTTTCTATTGATACGAATGAAAAGACCCCAATATTATCATATTGAGCACTTTCAAAAAGATCAAGATTTTCAAAGCCATGCTCTTTTAGAAAGTCTCTTGCATTATTTGAAGCATCATTTAAGCTAATATCCTTTTCTTTGATCTCTCTATTTTGCACTAAAAAGATAGGATGGCCACCTTTTTTGGTTAAATCCATATTGAAATCTTTGTTGTTCTTTTTATCATGCATGGAAACACTATAAAATCCAAAAGGTGATCCTTCTCCATTTTCTGTTACTTTAATCTCTGTTACATCATTCGGAACAAATTCCTTTGCAACCTTTTTTGCTTCCTCTTCACTAATTTCTTTGCCATTTAGATTATCAAAGCCCTTTTCCATGTTCTTTTTCATGGTAGTAAAGCTTGGGCCAAAATCAGCTTCTGAATATGCTTCCACATTATCTTCAACAGTTTTAAACCCATCAATGATTGTGTTATCCATTTGCTTTTGTCCAGATGCTAATGCAAGCTCAACATCCATCCATCGTAAATTATTTTTAAGAACTAAATTTTGAACATTTCGAAGTTCATTTTGAATATCTGCTGACTTTGAATACATGGATTTAAGCGTTTTATATTCTTCGTCTGAAAGCGGATCTTTATCTAAGTCACGTACCGCAGTTCGATAACTAAATTGGCTTATCCCAGCTAAAAATTCTTCTGTTTTATTAAAAGGAAGTAATGTTAAAGGTAGTTGTCCAACATCAGACTGTGCTTCAGATGTAATTCTCCAAACGTCTACAAGTGCTGGGGATAAGGACTTTCTTGAATTCATAGCCAGTGTTGCTCCTATACGATCATGAAGCTGGTCAACCCGATACGTTAAATCGTGAAAAGCACGCTGATAGTTATTCTCAGCCTGTAAGAGTACTGCATCTTTTTCTTGATGTTCCTTATAACCCCAGTAACCAGTACCGATTACGGCAACTGTTAATATTCCAATTAGAATTCCACGTATCATGTGTTATCACCCTTTCTATTCACAGAAAATATGCTTTCCGATACGTTTTATTTGCGGTCTTCCCCATATCCATGAGCTTGTAGCGGTATCCGGATTAAAATAATATAGAGCTTCTTCACTTGGATCAAATCCATTAAGCGCATCTAATACTGCTTTTTTGGCAGTATCATTTGGCGTTAACCAAATTTGTCCATCTGCAACAGCTGTAAATGCACCAGGCTCAAAAATAACTCCAGATACTGTATTAGGAAACGTAGAGCTATTCACCCGATTTACTATGACAGCTGCAACTGCTACTTGACCAATATAAGGTTCACCCCTTGATTCACCGTATACTGCATTAGCCAATAATTTAATATCATTTTGCGAGTAGCCATTTGGCAGATTAACCGCAGTCGATTCCTTTTGGTTTGCTTGTTTTTGTTGCTTCTGTTGTTGATTTTTTTGGTTTTGCTGATTTTTTTGTTGCTGTTGTTGTTGCTGTTGCTGCTGTTGTTGTTGTTGTTGTTGTTGTTGCTGCTGCTGCTGCTGCTGCTGTTGCTGCTGCTGTTGTTGCTGCTTTTGTTGTTGCTGTTGCTGCTGTTGCTGCTGTTGCTGCTGTTGCTGCTGTTGCTGCTGTTGTTGCTGTTGCTGCTGTTGCTGCTGTTGCTGCTGTTGCTGCTGTTGCTGCTGTTGCTGCTGTTGCTGCTGTTGCTGCTGTTGCTGCTGTTTTTGTTGTTGCTGCTGTTGCTGCTGTTGCTGATTTGCTTGAGCCTTGTAATTCCTCTCTAGCTGTTGTTTACTTTGTTCCGCTATTTGTCTTGCCTTTTGAATCTGTTGTTCACTTGGCGCTGACTGTTGGGCTAATGGAACTCCACCATAATGTGTAAATCGTTTACCATTATTAATTTGCTTATATACAAAGTCTTTGTAAAACTTGGTGGAATTTACTAGCATATCCTTTGTTTTTTGACCTACTAATCCATCAACTTCTTCTAAACCAAACATGTGCTGGAAATTTCTTACTGACCAATACGTACTCCAGCCGTAGACTCCATCAATTGTTCCATGGTAATACCCGTTATATTGAAGTCTTGCCTGCAGTTCAATAACATCACTACCCGTTGCACCTCTTTGAATAGTTTGTTCAGAAAAAGCATGTGCCTTAGGGACTTCTATAGAAAAAAATTGAAATGTGACGGAAGTAATAGTCACTACTGCAACCATCAACATTATGCGCATGTTTTTCATGTTGCTGCCTCCTCAAGTAGATGTAATTGCTTAAACGTATTTTTTGTAGTCTTTGGCATTTTATTCATACTAAATAACAAAGCAGCCAATTTAAACAATTCATGGCAACAAACAAAAGCAAAGTGCTTTAATTCACAGTCCTAGTAATTTCATTAGCTTAAAGTTAGAAAAACTAAGGCTTTCGCCAAGTCCTAATGGTGAAAGCCTTAGTTTTTCTTATACTATCATCCTTAGAATATAAATTCTGGATAGAAAAAAAAGCTGCACTATGGCAGCTTTGTATCAATTATTTTCGCTCTCGCTTTTTTTGCTTTATGTAACGCAAACCACCATAGTAACAACATAAAAGGAAGCATGATGAAACGCCAATTAATATAGCTAATTAAAATGGAATCATATATTGAATGAAGAAAGATAGGTATTGTACAAGAAAATAATATCCATTTTTTACGATTATCACCGCTTGAGAATTTACCTTTTCCTAGATAATATCCCATAATGACACCGAAAAGCGCATGACTTGAAACAGGTAATATTGCGCGACCAAGTGCATGCTCAACTCCATTTGCAAATAAATATATAATATTTTCTAAAGTAGCAAATCCAAGTGAAACGGAAACACCATATACAATTCCATCATAATGTTCATTGAAATGTACATGCTGATAAATTGTAAAAAACAAAATGAACCATTTAAAAAATTCTTCAAGAAACCCGACGGCAATAAACGTATAGAACATTCTCGAAGAAAAAACCCCTTCAACTTCAACTACATATTGGATAAACATAATAGGGAAAACAAGCAGAGCCCCAAAAATAAACGAACGTAGCACCATATATACAGGCTCTGATTCGTACTGATCTTTCAGATAAAAATAACTTAATAAAGCAAGACCTGGGGCTATGCCCGCAGAAATAATCGCAATCATTCACAGGCCTCATTTCTTATATATCTTTCCATTGACTAGCATTAACTTTTCTTATAAACCTAACTTTATCTCGACGAATTGTTTCTTTTTATTCAATTAATCCATCAGTATGACAATTACCACATTTATTAAGGAAATTACTCTTTATTAATCGTATCATGTTATCGTAAAATTGAAAATGTAAACATCATTTAAACAGCACAAATAATCTTGCACACAAGGAGTTTTCTTAAAATGAAAAATTTACTTTTAATACATACAGGTGGAACAATTTCAATGCAAGAAGATGAAATGACTGGTGAAGTTAAGCCAGGGGAAAAAAATCCTCTCGTCGATCATCTTAAAAACATTTCAGATATCAACCTTTTTTCAACAGAGCTATTCCATTTACCATCACCACATATAACACCTGTTGACATGCTACAAATAAAAAAATATATAGAAAGGAGTGTGGATAGTAACAATATTGATGGGGTTGTTATCACACATGGAACAGACACGTTAGAAGAAACGGCATTTTTCCTTGACGTGACATTATCATTGCCAATTCCAATTGTTATAACCGGTGCAATGAGATCTAGCAATGAATTAGGTTCAGATGGTTTGTATAATCTTTTATCAGCTTTAAAGGTAGCAACCTCTGATAACGCTAAGAATATGGGCGTTCTTGTAGTCATGAATGATGAGGTTCATACTGCAAAAAATGTAACAAAAACTCATACCAGCAATGTAGCAACCTTTCAAAGTCCGCAATATGGACCTATTGGCATCGTCAATAAAAGTGGTGTGTTCTTTCACCATAAGCCAGTAGTAAACCAGCCTTTACATGTTGCTAATCTGGATAAAAACGTATTTTTACTTAAAGCTTTTGCTGGCATGGATGATACTCTTCTACAGGCGATTGATCAACTTCAGCTTGATGGATTAGTAATAGAGGCATTAGGACAAGGAAATTTACCACCAATGCTTCTCCCGAGCTTAAAAAATCTATTAAACAAAGGGGTTCCAATTGTTCTTGTATCGCGCTGCTTTAATGGTATCGTACAAGATATTTACGGCTATGAAGGTGGTGGAAGGCACCTGAAGGAATTGGGTATGATTTTCAGCAATGGATTAAATGGTCAAAAGGCTAGACTTAAGCTTATGATCGCATTAGAAACGACTAATGACAGAAAAAATCTTGAAGAGATATTCTCTATATAATAATTAGTTAATTATGTTTATTACTATAAATAAAGTGAGAGGTTAAACACTGATAAGTGAACCTCTCATTTTTTTGTTTTAAATTCGTTTACGAATTGCTTCATTTATAAGTTGTCCATGAAAACGGCCATTTTCAATAAAAATTTCATTTGCATTATTTCCTGCTGCAATTACACCTGCAATAAATATCCCTTCGATGTTTGTTTCCATTGTTTCAGGATTATAAGTAGGTCGGCCTGTTTCAGGATCTATATTTACGCCCATTTTCTTTAAAAATTGATGATCAGGATGATAACCCGTCATCGCAAATACAAAATCATTTTTTATCTCTTTCACTTGTCCGTTAACTTGATATTTTATTGAATCTTCATTAATTCCTAAGGCATTTGCTTGAAATTCCATCGTAATCGTTTCATTTCGAACAAGTGCTTCAAACTCTGGTAATATCCATGGTTTAATACTAGGTGAATATTCAGATCCTCGATATAGCACCGTTACCCTTGCACCTGCTTTAACAAGCTCTAAAGCTGCATCGACACTTGAATTTTTTCCGCCAATAACGACTACGTCTTTATTAAAGTACGGATGCCCCTCTTTAAAATAATGGAATACTTTTGGTAAGTCCTCACCTGGTATATTCATGTAATTAGGGTGATCGTAGTAGCCTGTTGCAATAACCACTTGTTTTGCTTCATAAGTTTGTTGATTTGTATAAACAATAAATAATTGGCCTTTTTTCTCAACTCTTTCAACTTTCTCAAATGAATGTACGCGAATATCTTTTCTTCGTACTACTTCACGATAATAGGCTAAAGCCTGATTACGAAACGGCTTGCGATTCTCAGTTATAAAAGGAACATCACCTATTTCGAGCTTTTCACTTGAACTAAAAAACGTTTGATGTGTGGGATAATGGTATATTGCATCGACTATATTCCCTTTTTCTATAACTAAAGGTTTATTTTCTGTATATGTTAAAGCAATTGCAGCTGCCAGTCCGCATGGGCCTCCACCGACAATAATTGTCTCTTCCTTAATCACGATATTTCACTCCCGTGTTCTAATTTAAACTGGATATTATAAGTTTACATGACCTATAAACCTGCGAACCAAAAAATCTCCTATCAGTAATGATAGGAGATTTTTTGGTTCGTTGCAAATATAAAACCTTAGATCCAACCTCTGAACCTTGAAGCCTCAGCCATTTTACGGACGCCTACCATATAGGCAGCTAGACGCATGTCAACTCGTCGACTTTGGCTTGTTTCGTAAATATTATTAAATGATTTGACCATAACATGTTCAAGCTTTTCTTCTACTTCTTCTTCAGTCCAATAATAACCTTGGTTATTTTGAACCCATTCAAAGTATGATACAGTAACACCGCCAGCACTAGCTAATACGTCCGGAACTAAAAGAATTCCACGATCTGAAAGAATTCTAGTAGCCTCAAGTGTCGTTGGCCCGTTAGCAGCCTCTACAACGATGCTTGCTCGGATATTTGCTGCATTGTCTTCTGTAATTTGATTTTCAATCGCTGCTGGAACGAGAATATCACAATCCAATTCAAGTAATTCTTGATTTGAAATTGTATCATTAAAAAGCTTTGTAACTGTGCCAAAGCTATCACGACGATCAAGTAAATAATCAATATCTAAACCATTTGGATCATGTAGTCCACCATAGGCATCGGAAATACCAACTATTTTAGCTCCTGCATCATGCATGAATTTTGAAAGATAACTTCCTGCATTTCCAAAGCCTTGTACAACTACTCTAGCTCCTACAAGGTTAATTCCTTTTTTCTTTGCTGCTTCACGTATACAAATTGTAACTCCTTTTGCTGTAGCAGATTCGCGTCCATGCGAACCACCTAATACTAAAGGCTTCCCTGTTATAAAGCCAGGTGAGTTAAATTCATCAATTCGACTGTACTCATCCATCATCCATGCCATAATTTGTGAATTTGTAAACACATCCGGAGCTGGAATATCTTTCGTTGGTCCAACAATTTGACTAATCGCACGAACATAGCCACGACTTAGGCGCTCTAATTCCCTAAATGACATATCTCTAGGGTCACAGACAATACCACCTTTTCCACCACCATATGGTAAATCAACAATTCCACATTTTAAACTCATCCAAATGGAAAGTGCCTTTACTTCTTTTTCTGTTACATTTGGATGAAATCTAATTCCACCTTTTGTTGGTCCAACTGCATCATTATGTTGCGCACGATATCCAGTAAATATTTTAACTGAACCATCATCCATTCGAATAGGTATTTTTACAGTCAACAATCTAAGTGGTTCTTTTAATAATTCATATACTTCCTCAGGATACCCAAGTTTATCAAGGGCATTATGTATCACTGTTTGTGTTGATTTCAACACATCTAGTTTATCATGTTTTACATCGGTGTTTTTCTCGGCTACCATTAAAGTTAACCTCCTAAATCTAATCATTAAATGAAAGATTGTCCACCTTTCAGACATAGTATACACTTTCAAGACGCTAATGCAAAGAAGAAAAAACAGATTTCAGAATCTATATTTTTTACATACACAAATCTCGACATCATTCTTATTATCAATAATCATAATAATGAATAAGAGTCTTTTTATACTATCAACGTATTTATAATCTAAGGATGATAGTATAAGAAAAACTAAGGCTTTAGCCTTACGACTTGGCGACAAGCTAAGTTTTTCTTATCGTTTGTTAAATAATATAATACATACAAAAAAACGACATATTTTATAATATGTCGTTTTTAATAGATTAAGAATACCCGATTAGAAGTTCTAATCTTTTTCGTTGTTCCAAAAATGAAAATAGATTTCTTGAATCGCTTTATCTTCCATAATAATTTTTCCGTATTCTTTTAATCTATGGACAGTTAAAGTGGATGGACTTCCAAACTCAGCTAATATCGCTATTAAATTGTCAAGATCAACTGGCTGATCGTCACTTAAAAGTAAGTAATATCGTTCTTGATAGAAAATGACCATTCCGTCGAGAACGTTTTGATGATACAGACAATTTGATAATTGAATGATGTCTTCAAATGCTTCAAATTCATAGATAACATCAAAACTTTCATCTAATTTTACCTGCATCTCTATATAATCATCTGAATAATCATCATCTATTTCTTCTATTTCATTACTATTTGTGACAATTACAACCATCCCTTGAGCATGAAGTGAATACACTTCAACAGCGATAGATCCATGCGCCTCAAAGCCCAATTCTACACTTGCTTCATTCATCATATCTCTAAATAATTGGTGAACTTTTAATGAGTCTTTCCAGAGGTCTTCTTTCGTAAGTCCTCTGTCTTTTAAATCATCTGTTGTTAAGAAAATTTTTATTTTGTCATAGTTCAGTCGCTCTAGCCGCATCCCATACCCTCCTGCCGTCAGAACGCTCTATATACAATCATCATATGATTTTTATATGAGATGGTTCTAATATTTTTAAACAGTTTACACTTTGTATACTATTTAGACAAGTAAACAATCTTGGTTTTTAATGACCTATTTTTTCCTTTAACCAAATTTCCCACTGATGTTTATTATCACCTAACAAATTTTTTTCGTAAAGAGAAAGTATTTGGCTAGAAACTTTACTAAATGCTTTTCCACCAAGACCTATTTGCAATTGATTATATTTTGAAGATAAATCATCAACAAGATCCAAGGTTTTCTTCACATTTCTGACTAAAGCACAGAAAAAAAATAGAAATTCCGGCTTCACTTTTTCAATGACAATATCGAAATCACTATCTTCGATACTTGCACCTATGTAAATGACATCAAATCCCTTACTTCGTAAAAAAAACGTAAAAATAAGCAAACTCAACTCATGCAATTCATCTGGACCACAAACGGCAATTACTTTTGGTAATAATCCATCTGTCGATAGAGTATGCAAAATCATACCAATCCGGGAACGCAAAAACGAATATGCAAAGTGTTCATGTGCAGACGTTATTTTTTCGGTTTCCCGTTGATCACCAATTTTACTGAGAATATTCCCCATTATTTCGATCACAACTTTATCGACAGAATAGAGACTAAACGCCTTATTTAATAGTTCATGGGCTTGGTTTTCATCAAAATTCAGAAGTGATTGCAATAGCTCGTCCATAAGTACAACAGAAAGATCTCTTTCTTCACCACTTATTTTTATTATCGATTGTTCATGGATGAAAACTTGATTTTTTTCCAACAGATTAACTGCCTGACTAATTGTAAAGCCTTTATTTACTTTATTTATTAACCATTTTAAAATCTTAATATGTTCTTCCGTATATAAACGATGACCTGATTCGTTTCTTTTAGGTTCAATCATATTATATCTTCGTTCCCATGCTCTTATAGTACCAGGTTGAATACTAAGCAACTTAGAAACTGCTTTTATATTATATTTGCCTTCTTGACTAGACATAGTAAATCCCCCTATAAGAAAAGCGCAAGCGCCTTGGTCAGCTTTAGGCAATAAGACGTACAGTAGAATTATATCGAATTGTTTAAAATGAGTAAACTTTGTACAAAAATTGAACAAACCATGCTAAAGATTAGCATGGTTAAAACGTAAATACTGTCTCTTGTTTATTAAATATCATAGTGATTGTTATATTCATTATTTATGTACACTGCTATGTCTTAATTGAATAAAATGAGCTTCTGCAGGAGCACCAAGTCTAAGTGGAACACCTGATGTTCCATATCCATTACTAATCAAGAGTATTGCCTTATTAAGAAAGTGAATTTTCCCTTTTTTATAAAGTCCTAAACCAAGAAAACGAATTTGACCACCATGAGTATGTCCACTCATGATCAATGAAATACCATCTTTCTTTAAAACCTTCTGATAAATTTCAGGATTATGACTAATTAATATTTTAAACTCCCCTTCAAGTGAGTTTTTCAAGGCTAAATCTAGCCTATCTCTCTCCTCGCTCATATCCTCTACACCTAGTAAAATTAGTTTTTCACCATTCTTAGCAGTCA
The DNA here is from genome assembly GCA_051750265.1 of Bacillota bacterium. Classification (GTDB taxonomy): domain Bacteria; phylum Bacillota; class Bacilli; order Bacillales; family Bacillaceae; genus Metabacillus. The sequence goes on from JBNJJO010000002.1 coordinate 157,571, forward strand.
GCGAAGATGATGAATTATTAAGAGAGGTAACACCATTTTTTTTAAGTACGTGTTCCAATTTTTCTTGGCCTACTTCATAGTCGTTATTGCCAAAAACAAAGTAAACTGGCGCTATCTCTTTTAAAAGCCTTATATTTTGCTCAACTCTATTAAAAGGTACACCCGCTTCAGTTAAGTCCCCACCTATTACAACAAGATCAACTGAAGGCGGGATCTTCTCTAATAATTGATTAGAAATAGTTCTTCTATGAATATCTGATATGAAAAATATATTCAATGTGTTAAAACCTTTCGGAAAGTGGTCAAATGTAAGAGTATGTTTTGATAAATGATTTTCTTTCGCATTGAAAAGCATGATAACAACCATTAAAAAAAGGAACAAACACATACAAATAATAAATTCAAGTAGCAGAGAAAACACCTCGGCTTTCTGTGTTTCAATACGATTAATAAACACATTTTTACACTATTAGTAAAAATGGATTATAACACAAAATAGAAAATAGCAAAAAACCCTTCTACTCAATTAAATGAAGGGTAAATTAATGAGTTTAAAAAAGGATAGAAATGCAAATAAAAAACTTTTGTTACAACTTTCATTTACTTTCATGAAATAAATTTATATCAAATTCATTTTTCATCATCGAAAACACTTCATGTCGCTTTCGCCATTGTGTAGGTTGTGGCCATAATTCAGTGCTTTTTCTTATTACTTCACATCTTAGATTATGAAATTCTGTTTCAGCTTTTTCTTCTTTCTTTTTAAAATATTGAGCTGTCGCATAACCACCTACAATTAGCAATACAATCAATATGTGATAAGTGCCATTAAACAACGAATGAAAGACCATCTCTAGTTGACCACCAGTTGGTTTAATAATGAACGCATATAAGTAGACAATAAACCCCATTAACAAAACAAAGGTCATGAATTGCGCTTTGAAGCATTTACTTTTATATGTTTCAAACTTTTTTTTGCGCTCAACTAGATGATGAAGCATTTTTTTTGTTGGTTCATCCGTATGATCTTTTAGCAGTTGAATTCTCGTTTCTATAACATCCACTTCCCCTCAATCAACGACACTTATTATTAGTACATTGTATGAAGTCGTCCACCTTTATATGAAACGGAGTTTAAAAATTAATAATATTTAAGTAGCTATTTTAAAGGTATTTTTAATATTTGCCCCTCGTAAATATTATTAGCCTCTATACCGTTATATTGACGAATAATCTCTTCCCCAGAGCGACTTTTATAGTACTTAATTGCTATTTTAAAAAGTGTTTCTCCAGCAGCAACTTTGTGAGTTTTCACTTCTCTATATTCTGACTCATTAGACTCAGCACTATCTGATTTTTCAGAAGCATCATTCAAGGAACCATTTGTTTGGTTCTCTTGTTGATCAACAGATTCTATTTTTATATCTTCTGATTCAGTTTTGCTTATTTCATTATCGTTGCTAGTCATTTCTTCATTTTCATCAATAGCTGATTCCTCTTCAACATGAGTATCGCTTTCTATTCCTTCTTCTTCAGTCTCAGTTTCCAGTTCTTCATCTGATTGGTGTTCGTTAGAGATAAAAACAGTTTCATCTTCTGAAGAATTTTTGCCATTTGCAGATTGATTGCTACTGCTACCGTAGTAAAAAGTAATGGATAGAAATAAAATTGGTAACAAAATAAAGAACAAAGCTAGTATACTAATAACAGGATATTTCATTTTTAGCTTTGTCTTTTTCTCCTTATCTTTATGAACTTCACTACGTGATGGATAATCTCCATGCTGTTCCTTATACTCATCAATCATCTTCGCACGTAAATTTCCCGCTTGATCAGTACGTTTTTCAAATTCACTCATTTTCTTCATTCACTCCTTTTAAATATTGCAACCTAATTTGAATTGCAAACACCAAATCAATTAAAAAATGAGCAAGAATGGTTGTATATAAGGTATCTGTAATTTCATACACAATTCCTAACAAAAAACTAATTGAAACGACCATTGTGAATAAAAGCCATTTTGAAAGATAGCGAAAATGCAATATCGCAAATACGAGACTTGCAATCCAAATCCCTAAATGTGTTTGTAGCACACCACGAAACAATATCTCCTCCGAAACAGCGATTATCGCAGTCAGAACAAGAATATGTGGAATGGACCTCTTTTCGAAAATCTTTTCATTTATCCCACCATCATCAATTAAATGCTGGGGCACAACTTTCACGATTGTAAAATCAATAATGATAACAAATAATGCTACACCTAATCCGTATAGGGCAAATGTATAATTTTTTATTGACAGCACATCCAGAAATTCCTGAAAATTACTGAATAAAAATGTCCCTAATAGTAAGGAAATACCTAATAGTAAACACTGAGTAAAGTATAAATTTTGAACAATTTGTTTGTCTGTTAGTTGTTTAATTAATTCAGTTTGCTTCTTAAACAAATTTTAATCACTCGCCTTACGAAAAATCGCCTTCAATTCATCTTCCCAATTCACTTCCAAAACTTGATGTTGATTATCTATTTCTCCTTCAAAGCGTGTATAATCAACTCCACAGCTATCACAGCAATTCCCCACCACTTGACGATTATATTCCTCATCAAAATAAACTAACAGCTTTTGCCTTCTACATTCATTAGATAAAAGCCAACTTGTCATTTCACGTAATTTATCTTGTTTAATCGTAAGCCTCTTTTCAATTTCAATCCAGATGTTAGAAATAAGACTTTCTGGCTTCAACTTAAGATCATCAAATGTCGTTAGATGATATTCTATATAACGCCATTGAGTTTCTGTTAAACCACACTGTTCACTAATTTTTTCGAAGGTAACTGATTGATTCTTATTTTCTTTTAAAAAGTATATGGTACGGTAAAGTTTTTCATAAGAAGGAAATTCTGACTCCACTAACGACTTAGGAACATTATGATCAGCATCTGTTAACAGCATAATAGCAATGCTTGCTTGACCATCGCGCCCTGCTCTCCCGATCTCTTGCATATAAGATTCTAATTGAGAAGGAAAATGAAAATGTATAACATAGCGGATATTTTGTTTATTTATACCCATTCCAAATGCATTTGTACAGCATACAACCTGTAGTTGATCATATAAAAACTGTTGCTGAATTAAAATTCGCTGCTCTTGATCCAATCCACCATGATAATAACCAACTCCATTCACGCCTGAATCATTAAGAACTTGCGCTAGTCGTTCTGTCCAAAATCTACTTGAACAATATATGATCCCCGGACCTTTTAATGAACGTACCAAATGAAGGATTCGATCTATTTTTTGATCCATTGAAGATAGTTTTTCAACTGTTATCGCAATATTTGGACGATCAATAGAATAGATGAACTTTTCATATTGAAATCGAAATTGAAGGATCTTTTGAATATCCTCCAGCACTTCCGTTGTTGCAGTAGCAGTCAATGCTAAGCATGGAGGGAGATCCAGCTCCCTTCTAATTTCACCTAATCTCGAATAATCCGGACGAAAATCATGGCCCCATTGTGATATACAGTGCGCTTCATCCACAACAAACAACGAAATTTTCGCTTTTTTCAAAGCGTTTAGTACATAATCATATTGCAGTATTTCTGGAGAGGCATAAATATATCGATAATCACCGATATTGAGAAGATACTGTTTTCTTTTCATATAAGGAATCGTGCTATTTAAAGCGATGACTTTCTTTTCTCCTCTAAGCTTAATTTGTTCTACTTGATCCTCCATTAAAGATAACAATGGTGAAACAATTAAGATTGGTCCGTTTATAAGATAAGCAGGAAGTTGATAACAAAGTGACTTCCCCCCTCCAGTAGGAAGCATTGCCATAACATCATTTCCTTGTAAGATCGCTTCAATTATATCCCGTTGACCTGTTCGAAAATGGTCAAGATGAAAGTAGGTTTTTAACACTTGCTCTACCTGTTGGTTCATCCGTTCCTCCCATTCATCGCATATGCAAGTCTAATTTGAAAATAGCTGTATTGATGATTTAAGTATTCCTTCACATTTTTTAGTTGGTGTGTATTAAGTACCTCGATCGCATTGTTAATTTGTTCAAAATCCTCTTTAGATAAATAAGAAGAAGGTAAATAGGTTTTGTCATGAAGGGTAATCTCTACGATATGATCCTCTATTGTACTTTCCTTTAACCTCCTAATAACTGCAATTTCTGATATACCTATTCCCTGTAATAAATAGGAACGTGTCGTTGCAGTAGAAGCAGTGAGGACATGGTTGTGAAGTTTATCTTTAATCATTTCATTTAAGACTAAGTATTGACTTTTACTTGATTGAAGCAACTGAATGATCGAATGAACGACATTCCAAAATAGTAAGTAAATAAATATGGGATCTTCTTTATGTTTTGCTGCGATTTGTTCAAATGTTAGTCCAATTTTTTGACTCGAAGTAAGTCTTTGTATAAAAATTGTTGCATCTCTTTTTGATTGTAATTGAAGTATATGTTTTATTTCCTCATACAGTAAATTTATAAGATCTGTTTGCTTAAATTTTTCTTGTTTTAAAAACGTTTTTATCCATTGTAAATCCTCTTGATTTTTAGTTACTGGCAAATAATGATTCCTTTCATACGCAATATTAGATAGTACTTGTACAGTCAAAGAGAGCCTTCTCCAAAAAACCCTTCCTACATCTCCATATATCCAGCCGTTTAATTCGGTTGGTATTGGCTTTGCAGTTATGTTTTCTTCTAACACTAATTTTCCTTTTTCAGTTAATCCATAATGCTGTTCGGATAATTGTTCAATTAGTTCTTCTTGTAATATGGTTTCAAATGCATCATTTAACTGTTGTCGTGATAACTTAGGAAAGAGACTAAACATATGAGATAAGTTAAAAAGTTTACCATCTTGAATTGTTTGTGAAGATTTTTTCCCATTAAGTAAATGATAAATAGCGGAGACAGATCTTTCTCCTTTAAGTTGGTTAAAACAAGAAAGCAATACCAAATAAAAATATCTATGTTTCATTATATCACCCTACAATGTTTGACAATATTCGATCACATTCTCTATTTTATCAAATTTATGGACTTTCGTTTATAAATTAAGCGGATTTATCCAACATTTCTGTTATTATTTTCACATAGGTTTGAAAGAAACCCGTCTGTGAAAAGGATTCTCAATAGAGTTTTTTATTGAAATGTCCAAAAAACCGATTTACAATACTAATTAGGCACAGCATTAGAGTTTGATATCTGTGAATAAGGCATCACTTAAATAATAAGTTCTACCATATGATGAATATGGTATTAATCTTATCAGGAGGTTTGTTTTTAATGGCAAAATACACAATCGTAGACAAAGACACTTGCATCGCATGTGGTGCATGTGGTGCTGCAGCTCCAGACATTTATGATTATGACGATGAAGGTATCGCGTTTGTTACCTTAGACGATAATCAAGGCATTGTCGAAGTTCCAGAAGTACTTGAAGAGGATATGATGGATGCATTTGAAGGATGCCCAACAGATTCAATCAAGATCGCTGACGAAAAATTCGATGGTGACGCATTAAAATTTGAATAGCAAGTAAAAAAGAGGATGACTTATTAGGGTCTGCCCCCAACTGTATATAGATCTTTTCACTTCGTAAAAGCTCTATATATTCGGTTTGAGGGCTCTGAACCCTTACTTTTCATCCTCTTTTTATTAAGTTAAACACTCAAAACAGAAAACACTTTCATCCTTTAGCGCTTTAATGACTCATTGACAAAATTCTCTTAATATAGTAAATTATCTGATATTTAATCTGTACGGAAGGATAATTAAATGATACATGTTCTAGTGTCAGATTCAATGAGCAGCGAAGGGTTTACAACCATTATTAGATGCATCACATATTAATGTTGTGCAAAAGAAGGTTGAAGAGGTTGAAGATCAACTTCATCTGTTTGATGCTCTATTAGTAAGAAGTGCTACAAAGGTAACAGAAGAATTGTTTGAAAAGATGACAAAGCTTAAAATCGTTGGACGCGCTGGTGTTGGTGTAGATAATATTGATATTGAAGCAGCGACTAAGCATGACCAACTCTTACAAAAGAGCTGTTTGATAAAATTCAACCATTTTATCATCTTGCTAAAAAGATGGGAAATATCGTTTCACAATGCATGAGAGTACCTGTTCAAGAAGTTGCAATTCAATATGAAGGAACTGTAGCTGAACTTGAAACATCATTCATTACAAAAGCATTATTATCAGGATTCTTAGGTGCTAGAGTAGATATCACTGTAAATGAAGTTAATGCTGGAATGATGCAAAAGAAAGAGGAATTACGTTTAGTGAGAAAATTACTTCAAACAAATCTGGTTTATGAGAATTGCTTAGAGGTAAACGTTATTGGCGACAATCAAAACTTTGTGTTAAAAGGTACTCATATTCCTAACTACGGAGAACGAATCGTCGGTATTAATGACTTTGATATCGACTTCTATCCGACTGGCCATTTATTGTATATTCAACACCAAGATAAACCAGGTGTAATCGGTCGTGTAGGTAAGTTGTTAGGTGATCACGAAGTCAACATTGCTACTATGCAGGTTGGACGTAAAGAAAAAGGTAGGGAAGCTATCATGATGTTAGCTTTTGACCGAGCTTTAGATGATAAACTTATTAATCAATTAGCAGCATATGATGATATTGTTTCTGTAAAAACAATCGATTTGTAAAAAACTATAAAAAAGTGGCTGAACACAAATTGTGGTTCAGCCACTTTTTTATCGTTAGTAAATTATAAAATTCAAGGTCTTTGGATTATTTCTTACTTATTAATAGCACTTGCTTAGGATAGATCATTTCATTATTTAGTTGATTTGCCTTTTTAATTGCTTCTGGATCCATACTAAATTCTTCGGCAATTGACTGAATTGTGTCACCTGCTTGAACTACATAGCTTTTTTCTTTGTTTAAATACACAGTAAGTTTTTGACCTGGATGGATTACTTCAGAGTCTAACTTATTCCATTTCTGAAGGGATTTTATTGTTACTTTAAAGTTATTTGATAGTTCCCAAAGTGTATCACCTCTCGTTACTGTTACAACCTTTTTTTGCTGATCTGTTTCTTTATGTCGTTCACTTACAGGTTTATTAACAGAAATAGAATGAAGTTCTGTTTTAACAGACTCCTGTTTTATTTGCGAGGAATACCGCTGATTTGGAAGAGACTCTTTACTGTGATCATATTCTGCATGGGCAGTAGAATCTGGTAAATCAAATACAAATAATGGATCTAGAGCATGTTCTTTTTCGTATGTCCATTCTCCTTTGTGCAATTCAAAGTGTAAATGGGTTCCTGTTGAAACTCCTGTATTGCCGATAATCCCCACTGCCTGTCCTTTTTTAACAACTTCTCCTTCATTGACCATTCGCTTACTTAAATGTGCATATACGGTTTCGTAGCCTTCTGGATGCTCAACAAATACAACATGTCCATATGTATTTGAGTAATAAGATTTGGTTACTTTCCCATCTGAGACGGATACAATTTTTTCTCCCTCTGGAGCAGCAATATCAATTCCTTTATGTTTTCCATTTCTTGTCCCAAAAGTATCCGTAATTCTTCCATTAACAGGCTGAACCCAGCTATTCTCTAATGCATCTATATATGATTGTGCTTTCGCTTGATTACTTCCCCCAAAGGTCATTACAATAAAAAATCCGATCAGAGTCAATACCATGAAACGTTTTACTTCTACTAGCATTTTTCTCCTCCTACATCTTTTTTAAGCTATTTTCGTAATAATCCTTGTCAGTCTATCTTCTTCTAAAATCATTAGTTAGTAATTACCAAGGATTTTCCATACTACACAGGCATGTACAAAAAACACACTTTGTATGCTCTGGCTTGAAGTGACGAGTAAACATATTAGCAAGTCTAATGAGGAAATTGTATGTAATCTCATCTAAAAAAGAACAAGAGTAGTATATTACATTAATTTCCTAAATATACTAAAAAGAGACTCAAAATGATGAGTCTCTCTAATTTGCGTCTATAGGATTTGGTGAAAATGGTACTTCTATCGGCTTAGTAACATCCATGACACCGATTTTATCGATATTCATTTCTCTAAACTGAACTGTTTTATAACCAAACTCTTTTGCAGTTAATAAAATTGACTCTAGCATGATGATTGTTGGTTCCCTGTTTTCAAATACTGTATCTTGATTAAACTCAACTTCTAGTTGTTCACCATTTTCTTTTATCCCTATGCTTACAATGTTATTCATTATAGTTGGTTTTAAATTTTGATCTGGTAACCCCTGTTGCATTGCTTCAATTGCTTTATCAATTGAAGCGTATTGATCTTGAGAAGGGACAAGGAGTTTTGATGTTTGTTTATCGTACTGATAAAGAAAATATGCTTTTTTACTCTCTTGCTTTAGATCTAGCTCTGTTTTGAGACCTAAATGACTAAACTCTATACCTTCTTTATCATTTGTATAAAGTCTTGCCTTTTTAAAATTAAGCCAACGAAATGTTTCTACTATAGCTTTTTGGTAGAGTCCTTCATTAGCCCCTAATAATTTTGGTTCACCTTTATATTCGATTTTAATTTCTTCAGTATTTCCCTTGTCAGAAAACTCTGTATTACTAAGTTCGTATCCAATGAGTCCAAGTTCTTCGGTATTAATCTCAGGAATAATCTCGTCAATTTGCTCGATCTTATTTTGATTTTTATTAATATCAACACTGATCGGAATAATATTTTGTGCATTCCCATCTGTAAACCCAACTGTTATTGTCGCTTCTGCTTCACTAGCACTTGTAACAAAGGTTTCCTGTCCCTTACTTGTTATTGCTTTTTTATCCAGAGTACTTTGCTCCCTTGTGCTTTCTTGCGCTAACTTAGCTTCAGCGATCTCACTATCATTTGTAGAGTATATCTCCATCTTCGCATCTTGTTCTGAGGAAGAAGCTATATCCATTGCACTTTCTTCATTAGGATTGATATTTTGAAATAGAAATGGCGAGATCATAGCGAAAATAAACAAAGCTGCAACTGTAGCAATCGTCGGAGCAATCCATGTTTTTGACGTTTTATTTTTTAGCTGCTTAAATTGGATACTTTGATAAATCTCTTCAGCAGTTTGTTTATCTTTAACAGAGGGTAACTGCTTCAAAAGCTGTTCAAGCTGTTCAAGCTGTTCTTCATTCCACTTTTGTCTTTTCAATAGAAAACCCCTCCTTATCAGAAATGATAATCATTTGTTTTTGCAACTGCTTTATAGCACGATGCTGAGTTGTTTTTACCTTGCTTTCCGTCCAACCTAATGCCTGAGCTGTTTCTGTTATTGAAAGTTCTTGTAGATATCGTAAAATAAGCACTGAACGGTAGTCAATCGAACATACATCGAGAGATCGGTACATCCATTGTACCTGTTCATTTTGCAAAGCCACCTCATCAGGTAGCGCCTGATTGTCCACTATCTGCTGTTTATCCCAATCAAACTTTTCTAGAATTCTTTGACGAACAGTTTTTTGTTTACGAAACCAATCGATGGCTACATGTCTGGCAATTGAAATTAGCCAGGTTTTTTCACTACTTCGTCCCTCAAACTTTTCGTAAGACTTTAATACGCGTATATATACCTCTTGTACAAGGTCTTCTGCCTGCTCTCGATTTTTAACCATATAAAATAAAAACTGAAAAAGATCATGATGATATTTTTCATATATTCTTTGAAAGGTATCCTCCATGAATAACCCTCCGTTCTTTTATTTAGTCGAAAAGAAATAGGAATAGTTGCACACCCATTTGAAGAGAAATATTATTGAAACATATATGTAATATTTTCTATCAACTATTATAAACTTTAGCACATTTACAAAGAATCTCGAAGTCTATATTTAAAATTCACAAAATAAAAATAATGTATTTTTACGGAAAGCGGTTACTATATAACTTAAGGAGACAAAAAAAGCGACTCGAAAATTAATAGAGTCGCATCTAATTGATAACGGATTTATTTATTTTGATAAAATTAATCTTAATACCAAATGGATCAATCACACACATTTCAAATGTACCCAATGGAGTTTTCTCAATACCAGGTTTCATCCAATGATATTTTTTTGAAAGCAACCACATTTGAAATTCTGCCAACGAATCTCAACTTCACTTCTGATCGATGCACCAGTGCAGCAATCACCGTGGTGTTCTGAAAGGTGAATAAAGAGATCACACCCTGTGATAGTTGCATGTACAATGGCATCCCCTCAATTCCATGCTCCCAATCTAGTTTAAACACTAAAAAGGTACAATAAAATTGTTTTGTTTTATCTTCAACAAAGCTAACGAAAGATTGGTGTTGATTTCTTCATCCTGACGACAGGTGATACCATTCGATGAATTCCTTTTCCTTTTTATGCTTCTAAGGTAAAAATAAAACCATATGCTCTTCATCAAAGGCTGTTTTCGCAAAGATTATTGCTTTTCGTAAATAACAATACTTTACGGATATAGCCTATCTTCGTGCTCTTTTCGCTTATTTACTAAGTGGTATTCTCTTGAAATTGCTTATAGTTTCTACGATAAAAATCCAAAAGCCGATTTTTATAAGTCTAAAGCAACAAACTTTTAGAAAAGAGCCTCATCAAAATATACATTATTTATTTTTAATGCCCTTTTTTCTATTCCAAATACTTCAAAACCTAATGAAGAATAGAGCTGTTTTGCTGATTCTTTTGTTGTCACCACAGAAAGGTAAACTTGTTCAATTCCTTCCCATTCTTTTGCTTGATTAATTGCTTTTACCATAAGGCTTCTTCCGATTCCATAACCTCGTTTATCAGCTGAAACGTACATCGCAAAAATAGTTGCTCTATGCTTAAGTTTTATCTTCATTTCTTTAATTAACGTAACCACTCCTACAAGTTTTTCATCCACGAAGGCACCAAAATGAGAAGAATCGTCCGAATTAAATCTACTTTGATATAATTCTATAAGATTTTCTTTTTCCTCTTCAAAACTTGAAGCGAAAGCGTCTGGATGATTTTTTAAAGCCTCTAATCTTAATTTTCGATATTCTTCTGCATGAGTTGGATTAAGAAATTTAATTTCCATCATTTCCCCCTAGTACGAGAAGTGAGTAATTCTTTCTATCAAATTCTACTCATTTTCTTTTTTCGATGGTTTACTTTTAAAGACTAGCGCACTTCTTTCGTACTCAACATCCTTAACTCCTAAACGAAAATTAATCACTCTAGCGATTGCAAAAAAGTAATCAGACAAACGATTTAAGTACTTTAGGACGATGTTATTTATCTCCATTTCCTTTTGTAGAGTCACTGTACATCTTTCTGCCCTACGAGTAATGGTTCTTGCAAGATGAATTACTGCTGCTGCAGGGCTTCCTCCAGGTAAAATAAAGCGCTCTAATTCTGGTGCTTCCTTAACATAATGGTCAATTCTTTCTTCCAAATACTCAACCATTTCTGCTGTTGTTTTATATGGATATTTTTCTTTTACTACAGCCAAATCACCACCGCAATCAAACAACTCATGTTGAATTTTTTCTAGCTCATTATAAATATCGGCGAACAATGGGTCATTTAGCAGTGTCATTGCTTGACCAACAAAGGAATTGACTTCATCAATCGTTCCGTATGCTTCTACTCGTAAATGATCTTTATCCACTCTACCACCAATTATGCTGGTTTTTCCGCTATCACCTGTTCTTGTATATAAATTCATCCCTCACACTCTCCAATCTACTAACTATGTTTTTATGTATTTTAAAATTTTTATTTAACTCCACAGGAAAAACAAAATATTTATTGATTGATAAGTATATGATTCGCTTAACTTCTTCAGTCTCCTTTATTTTACAATAGAAAATTCATTTTTATATTGCAATTGAAAATAAACTCAAAAAACAAAGGGTCTGACCCCTCATAACGAATACATATGGCTTTGACGAAGTAAAAAGCTCAATATATAGGTGTTAATGGAGGGGTCTGACCCTTTTTATTCATTTCTTACGTACGAAAATTGTTTCTTATGAAACAAGATTGTTCGTCAATTTCATTCAGAATCTAGCTTTTTTCGTGGTAAAAAGATACTAAATGTCGTACCTTCCCCTATTTTACTATGAACTTGAATTTTCCCTTTATGTGCTTCAACAATATTCTTCGCAATTGCTAGACCTAGACCTGTTCCAGCTCTTCCCCTAGTTCTAGCTTTATCAGCTTTATAAAAACGTTCAAAGACAAAAGGTAAATCCTCTTCAGGGATCCCACTACCAGTATCCTGAACATTAATCGTTATGCCGTTTTTCTTATTTGTGACAGTAATAGAAACTGAACCATTTTCAGAAGTGTGACGAATTGCGTTATCAATTAAATTTGTTAACACCTGTTCAATTCGATCTGGATCTATTACATTAAGTGTTTCATCTAAATCAAGGTGCGCTTGGAGAGAAATCATTTTTTCCTTAGCGAGACCTTGAAACTTACGATTAATTTTATCAATAAATTGCGGCAATGAAATCTCTTCAAGATTAAGCGAGATATGTCCTGCTTCCATTCTAGCTAGGTCTAATAAATCATTAACTAAACGACCCATTCGTAAGGATTCATCATGAATGACTTGCGCAATTTCTTTCTTTTCTTCATCCGTGCTAGCAATATCATCAACGATTGCTTCACTATATCCTTGAAGCATTGAAATCGGTGTTCGTAATTCATGACTCACATTCGCAATAAAGTCTTTGCGAAGTTTATCCAAGCGGCGCTCCTCTGTCATGTCTCTTAGAACAGCTACAGCCCCTCGAACATAGGATTGATTATACAAAGGACTCATTAATATCACCCAGCTTCTTCCTTGAAGCGTTATCTCAAGTACCTGTTCCTTTTCTGTATTAACTACACGGTGAAACAGATCTTTTGCCTCTGACGGAAGCTCTTCACCTGTTTGTATATTCATTCCTTGCTCATAGTACCACGACTGTAGAAATCGTTCTGCTGGAGGATTGGTGACTAATATTGTACCATCAATATTTAACGTAATAACTCCATCTGCCATACTACTTAAAATATTTGTTAAATGCTCCTTTTCTTGATTAAGAGCATTTATATGGAACTTTAATTGCCGTCCCATTTGATTAAAGGCAATTCCAAGCTCCCCAATTTCATCGTTAGACATAATTGGAACCTTCGTTTCAAACTTTCCTTTTGCAAGTTCTTGTGCAACCTCTCTCATTTTCCTTAACGGATACGTTATTCTTGTAGATAAAAAGAAAGCAAATATCGTTGTTAATATAATGGCAATACCCGCGGCTAAAATAATATACATTGTTGTATTCTTTGTTGTTTCATGAACAGCTAATAGAGATTGCGAGATAAAAACAGCTCCGTTTTCCGTTTCAGAAACCTTGTATGGCACTCCAACAATTAAGACCTCGTCTTCACCATTTGCTAATTGATTATTCGGATGATCTAGATTTGTCCGTTTGCTTATTTTCTGTTGCTTCGTTAATACGACTGAAAGATCTGGATCTTTTTCAATATTTACAAACTCTAAATGAGGAATGTCTTCATATTCATTAGGTGAATTCCAATACGACTCTTCATCTTCAACAATAAGAATATGTGTTAATTCATCTGTCAATTCCCAGGATATTGACCTTGCAAGAGATTGATCTTCGTGACTTTCCATGATTGATGATACCTTATTCGCAAGCTGTGTAAGCTCATCTTTCGCCTCATCTACATGGTAATTTTCAATAAACTCAAGCATGAAGATGGTAAGAACAAATAACACAAAGCAAACAAGTAATAAAATCGTTCCCCATAGCTTCCCTACTACACTTCTCCAAAGTATCATGCATTACTAACCTCAAATTTGTAGCCTACTCCCCAAACTGTAACAATCATTTTTGCGGCTTCAGGTGATACTTTGCTTAATTTTTCACGTAGACGTTTAACATGTGTATCAACTGTACGTAAATCACCGAAAAATTCATATTGCCACACTTCTTTTAACAGCTTTTCACGGTCGTAGACTTTATCAGGTGTTCTAGCTAGAAAATAAAGTAACTCATATTCCTTAGGTGTTAAGCTCACCTCTGTACGATCTGCTGTTACACGATGGGCATCATGATCAATTGAAAGATGAGGGAAAACGATCACATTTTTAGCTTTCGTATCTGTTTTTAAATAAGTGGTTTGAGACGATCTTCTAAGCAATGCCTTCACACGTAAAACTACTTCTCTTGGGCTAAATGGTTTTACAATATAATCATCTGTTCCGACCTCAAAGCCTTGAACACGATTTGCTTCTTCCCCTTTAGCAGTAAGCATGATAATCGGAGTGGCTTTCTTTTCACGAAGCTGCTTACATACTTCAATACCGTCAATACCAGGCATCATTATATCTAACATTATAAGATCATATTCATTATTTAAACCAAGCTCTAATGCCTCATCACCATTTTCAGCTTCATCAATCTCATAATTTTCTCTTTCTAAATACATACGTAAAAGTCTACGGATTCGATCTTCATCATCAACAACTAAAATTTTTGCATATTGGTTCTCTTCCATTAAGAGCCCTCCTTATGTATAAAGAAAAGCCTTCACTGCATAGAGTGAAGGCTTTGATAGCAGTGTTACAACTATTTTCATGCTACGTAGCACATGTTTTTTCTATCTTACTAGTATCAAGGCTTCTACATTTATTTATGCATAAGAATGCAAGCCAGCTATAACCAAGTTAACAAAAATCAAATTAAACATAATGATCGCAAAGCCAACAACTGCAAGCCATGCTGATTTCTCACCATGCCATCCTTTTGAAAGACGAAGGTGTAAGTATGCAGCATAAAACAAAAATGTAATAAGTGCCCATACTTCCTTAGGATCCCAGCCCCAAAAACGAGTCCATGCAATTTGCGCCCAAATCATTGCAAAGATTAAAGCTCCAAGTGTAAATACTGGGAAACCAATTGCAACCGAACGATAGCCGATTTCATCGACGAGGTCAAGATTAACGTTTTTCGTAAGAGGTTGAAATAGAGCTGAGATACGTTTACGAAAAATTAGCCTTAGTAGACCATAAAGAATCGAACCTACAATTGTAGACCAAATAACTGTGTTCAGCTTACTTGCAGAAATAAGTGCTGGAAGCTCAACTAATGGCTCAAATTTTCCTTCTGTTACTAATTCGCCCTCATGTGGTCCAACTAATGCTGGTAAGTTAAACGTCATAACAACTTCTTGGTCTTCTTTATCAACCCAATTAAATTCTGCTTGATAATCCATTGCCTTAAATGTG
Organism: Bacillota bacterium; assembly: GCA_051750265.1. Lineage (GTDB taxonomy): Bacteria > Bacillota > Bacilli > Bacillales > Bacillaceae > Metabacillus. Next base: position 172,884 of record JBNJJO010000002.1, read on the forward strand.
CTAGTAACAATAATAAATCCTAGTGTTACCACAAGAATATACATCAGAAATTCTAACCAAAATGTTTTTTTCGTCGATTTCGTTTGATCAACTACAGTGACGAGATGAATGATCCCCGCAATCGCACTAATAGATAAAATAGCTTGACCTAGAGCTGCTGTAGTTACGTGAATGTATAACCAATGACTCTGAAGTGAAGGAATGAGTGGACTAATGTCTGATGGAAACATACTTCCATATGCAATAATCAGTAAAACTATGGGTAAGGTGAACAAGCCTAAAACGGCAACCTTGTAAATGAAAAATAGGATAATGAAAGCAAGGACAAGCATCATACCAAATGCTGTCGTAAACTCAAAGAGATTACTAACCGGTGCATGTCCAGAAGCAAGCCATCTTGTAATAAAATAACCAAATTGTGAAGCAAAACCGACAATTGTTGTTGCTACTGCAACAATTGTCCATTTACTCATCTTATCAGTTTTGCTTTTCTTATCACGTATTGAGCCACCGAATAGAAAGATAGCAACTAAATACAAAATAAAAGCAATTTCTAATAATGTACTACTAATTGCTGCCACATTTTTCCCTCCCTCTAGAAATGCGTAAGCGCCTTTTTCAGCCTCAGGCAAATATGACGCTCATGAATAGAAGGTGTTTTTTACCTTCTATTCATGAGTGGCTTTTGACCTCGGAAAAAAGGGTTTTGTTTTTTCCCTCGAGGCAGTCAAATAATACGCGACGCGTGTCGCACTGACTGCACTTGCACGTTCTGTGCGATCTATTGCCATGGGCTGGAGCTGGACACCAAAACTAAGTACCAAAACTTATTCTTTTTCCATTTGGTCTATAGGAACTGTCAATGACGTACCATCTAATAGAACTTTAAGCTCCTGCGATAAACCGTACCAATTTTTATTTGTATGACCAGCGATCAATACATCATCATCACTACGTCTTATCCAAATTCGTCGATGGTTCCAATACATACCTTGAATAACACCAAGCATAAAGATTGCTCCACCAATACCTAAAATCCAAAGGGTTAAATCTTTTCTAACAGTTAATGCTGTTAAATTTTTTGTTTCAACACCTTCAAATTTCATTTTGAATTTATTTTCTCCTGTAGGCTCAATGGTTTGTTTAATTGCAACAAAACTCGTCTCTCCTTTAGGAGTTACTGGTGTTATCATTTTAAAAACAAAGGCAGGATTATTTGGTATACGAGTTTTTGTTGATGGGACACCTTCATCATTAAAGAAAAAGTCCGGTAAATATGTTGAAACTTCGACTTTATAACCATTTCCTAAATCATAATCCTTTTGAGGATCAAGTAGATCCACTGTAATTTGACCAAAACTCTTTTCAGTTGCCTTATCTATTAAACTAAATGTCATTTTATTTAACTCATTTAGCTTATAATCTACTTGATAAAGTGAAAAAGAATCGAATTTAAGTGGTTCATTCACTCGAATTTCTTCCTGTTTTACTTCTTGAAGTTCAGGCTCTGCACCGTGTACAATTTCACCTTTTCTTTCATATAGCACAACATTTGATTGGAAATTTTTAACAACACTTCCATCTCCAACTCGAGTAATTGCATCCTCAAATACTTCATTTTCCTTGTCTTTCTCGTAAACTTCCATAATAAATTCTTTATTCTCTAAATAATACTGCCCTTCTGTTCCTGGAATAACAGCTGTCTCTCCTTCTCTAACCCAAAGCACTTCATCGACATACATTCCAGGTACAAAGCGAAGCATTGCTCCAAATAAGAAGAGAATTAATCCACAGTGATTGACATAAGGGCCCCATCTAGAAAAGCGACCTTTTTCCGCTAACAAGTTTCCATTTTCTTCTTTAACTTTATAGCGACGAGAAGCTAATCGTTTTTTAATGGTTTCTAGGTTCATATCATTTGTTTTCGTAGTACTAAATAGCCTCTGGCGCTTCATAAACGATTCGTGTCTCGTAACACCCTGCTTTTTCAATGCACGATATAATGGCACAAAACGATCCAAGCTTGCAATTACGAGTGAAATACCCAATGATGCAACTAATATCATATACCACCATGAACCATATAAGTTATGAAAACCTAGTTCGTAATACAATTGACCGAGAATTCCATATTCATCTTTATAAAACTCACCAGCAGTAACGGTTGGAGGAATATACATTTCCTGTGGGAAAACTGTACCTAGTGCAGATGCTATTAAGAGAATTACAATTATCCATATGCCAACCTTAACCGATGAAAAGAAATTCCATACTTTATCAATCAATGTTTTTTTATACGTTTGAGAGCGTCTTGCAGATCCTTCATATTTCATATCCAATAGTTTTTTAGGTTCTTTATTCTCTTTATCCCCTATTGGATTTCCACATGATCCACATAAAAGTGTTCCTTCAGGATTTGAATGGCCACACTCACATTGTACCTTATTCATTTTGAAAACTCCCCATTTAAGGTTTAATCTGTTCCATGTAATCCCTAACCATTCTCTCTGTTAATGATCCAGAAGTAATATGTACGACTTTTCCTTCAGGATTAATCAGAAAGGTAGTCGGAAGAGGTCCAACCCCGTAGGCATTTAATACCTGTCGATCCTTATCGAGGACAATCGGGAATGATAAATCATGTTTATTCGCGAAACTTTGAACAGCAATATTGGATTCAGCAATATTAACTGCTAATACTTCAACGCCTTGTGTTTTATAATACTCATACTGATTATCCATATAAGGCATTTCACGTTCACAAGGCTCACACCATGTTCCCCAGAAGTTTAAAAATACTCCCTTACCTTTATAATCAGAAAGCTGATGCTCATTTCCCTCTAAATCAGTTAGTAAAAAATCAGGTGCTACACTTCCTACTTTTACCTTCTCTTTACTTACAAAGAAATTTGAATATAATGTATAACCTACCGCACCAATTAATAAAAGTAATATAATAGAGCGCATAAGTAAACGGTTTTTCTTCATTTACAAACTCCCTTACTCTTTCAGCATTCAAAGTCATTATAACACTATCGTAATAAATGATTTGATGCATTTTTTGAAGTTTATGTGAATATTAACGTGCTTGTTTTCCATGTTGAGCAAGCGTTCGAAGCTGTTTTACTTCATGTGGCGATAATTCTCTTGAATCACCTGTAGCAAGACCTTTTAAGTCTAGAAACGCATATTGCTCTCTTTTAAGTTTTAGAACAGGATGCCCAATTGCTTCTAGCATTCGTCTAACTTGACGATTACGACCTTCATGAATTTTCAGCTCAATAATACACGTCTGCTTTTTCTTGTCAACTGATAAAACTTTAACGTTCGCAGGTGCTGTTTTACCATCCTCAAGATGAACACCCTTTTCAAGTTGTCTTACTTTCTCGCGAGTAGGGATTCCTTTTACTTTCGCTACATACGTTTTTTCAACTTCATAGCGCGGATGCATAAGAATATTTGCAAATTCTCCATCGTTTGTAAGGAGAAGAATTCCTGATGTATCGTAATCAAGTCTTCCGATTGGATAAATTCGTTGTTTAATATATGGGAAAAAGTCTGTAACAACTTTTCTACCTTTATCATCTTTAGCAGCTGATATGACACCTGTAGGTTTGTACAATATAAAATAAACTGGTTCCTCGCGTTCTAATGGTATTCCTTCCACCTCAACTCGGTCTTGTTCTGTGACCTTTGTTCCGAGTTCCTTCACTACTTTTCCGTTCACTTTTACTTTACCTTCTAATATTAACTGCTCAGCTTTTCTTCTAGATGCTACACCAGCATAAGCAATCACTTTCTGTAAGCGTTCCATCTCGTTCACCTCGTTAACATATTAATGCTTTCAATTTATTTTCACAAGTTTCGATAAATAAGAAAAGCGCAAGCGCCTTGTTCAGCCTCGGGCGCAAATAAGACACTCATGAATAGAAAGCGTTCTTTACCTTCAATTCATAAGAGGCTTAAGACCTAGGAAAAAAGGGTTTTGTTTTTTCCCTCGAGGCAGTTACGAACACGACATTATCGCTGTAACTCCACTTGCACGTCCTGTGCGATCTGAGGCCAGGGATCCGACTTTTCACAAAGTCGGACTGCTGGAGCTAGACACAAACACTTAGTACTAGCTCTTTAACTTTCTTATCTTTTAAAAAAACAACCATCTGAAACTCATCTTACACTATGCCTATTATTCGTCTTATTTACCTAACTCATTACGACAATAATCGTCAATTTGTGCTTTATCATCATACCACAATTTCTAATTGGTGTAACAACTGAGAATATTACATAATATTAGGTAACAGAAAACATAAAAATGCTACCCAAAAACTTTGAGTAGCATCTTGGAATGTATCTTTTATGTCCTACCGTGAAAACAACAAAGTGACAATAACAATTGAAGCGATGATACCAACAAGGTCCGCCAATAATCCAACCTTAAGAGCATCTCCCATTTTTTTTATACCCACAGCACCAAAATAAACTGTCAGGACATACAACGTCGTATCAGTACTACCTTGCATCGTTGCTGCGAGCATTCCAATATAAGAATCAGGTCCATATGTCGCAATGATATCTGAGGTTAGTCCTAATGCTGCTGTACCAGAGATTGGTCTAATAAACGCTAGCGGAACAATTTCTGCCGGGATATTGAGTACCTCTAACGCGGGCTTCATGAGATTCATTAAAAATTCTAAAGCACCAGAAGCACGAAAGATCGATATGGCTACGAGCATCCCTACTAAATAGGGAATGATAGAAAAAGCGATCGTAATCCCTTCTTTTCCACCTTCAACAAATGTCTCATAAGTTGGGACTTTCTTTAAAGTACCATAAATCAAGATAAAGCCGATAATAACCGGTATTAACCATAAAGATATTACACCAATGATTCCCATGTTTGATCACCCTTTTCTCTTTCTCCGATAATAAAAGAATCGATCTATTAAAATTGCCCCTGTTGTCGATAAAAATGTAGCAATTAGCGTGGGTCCTACTATACTTGTTGGTGAGGAAGAGCCATAGGTCATCATGATTGCAATCACTGTTGTTGGAATAATTGTTAAACTTGAGGTATTAATCGCTAAAAAGGTAATCATTGATCTACTTGCTTTATCAGAATTTCCATTTAACACCTTTAATTGTTCCATTGCTTTAATTCCTAAAGGTGTTGCAGCATTTCCTAAACCGAATAGGTTGGCCATCATATTTGATAGCATATATCCCATTGCGGGGTGTTCTGGTGGTACTTCTGGAAACAGCTTAGACACAATAGGCCTAAACAAGCTACTGAGTTTTTCTAATAAACCTGCTTTTTCAGCAATCTTCATCAAACCAAGCCAAAATACTAAAACACTAATTAACCCAAATGAAATTGTTATTGCTTCTTTTCCACCTTTAAAAATTGCTTCATTAACTTGCTCCATTGTTCCATTAAACATGGCAAATACAATACCAAAAACGGTTAAGAGAACCCATATTAGATTAACCATATTTATTTACTCCAGCTGCAGCAAAAAATAAATTTTTAAATAGCTCCCAAATTGAACCCTTTGGCTTTTCTACTTTTCCATTATCAAAATAGATAGGGATCTCAGCAATTTCTTTTTCATCAATCTTAACTGACATTTGCCCTACGACATCTGGAACATCTTTCGTGTCTTTCCATTCTTTTTTAGGAGATAATAAAGCTAAATTAATTTTTACCTTATCTTGTTCTTTTTGTGTTAACGGGTATAGGAGATCTCTGTCTATAAACACTCTGTCCTTATAAAACTCGTTATCTAAATTGGTAAGTGTGCCCTGTTTTTTTATGTTTACTAGCTCATAATTGTTGAATGCATAGTTGTGGAGATTCATATGGTCTTCCCAATCATTTGGATCATTTAACGTGACAACAATCGTGTTAAACCCATTCTTTGACGCTGTTGAAACAAGAGTACGTTTTGCTCTGCTTGTATAGCCCGTTTTGCCACCAGTACTATATTCATAAAGACGTGTTAATAGCTTATTTTTGTTATGCCATACTCGATCCCATTTTTCATTAGGATTTGGTGCTCTATGTGTTTCAGTTCCTGATATCTTTTGATAGGTTTCATTTTGCATGGCATATTGAGTTAAGATTGCCATATCGTAAGCAGTAGAATAATGATTTTCTTGATCATCAAGCCCATGGGGATTTGCAAATTCAGTATTTGTCATCCCAATTTCTTCAGCTTTTTGATTCATCATCACAACAAAACCTTCAAGACTTCCCCCAACATGTTCTGCTATCGCTACTGCAGCATCATTTCCTGAACGGAGCATTAACCCATACACTAGGTCCTCTAATTTTATTTTTTCTCCCTTTTGCAAATAAATTGCTGACCCTTCAGCTTGTAGTGCTTTTTCACTTACGTTTACCATTTCATTAAGTTTTCCGGATTCAATTGCAAGTATTGCCGTCATAATCTTAGTGATACTTGCAATTCTCATCTTTGTATGAGCTTCTTTTTCATAAAGAATTCTACCAGATTCTTGCTCTATTAAAATCGCAGTCTTGGCACTCACACCAATGGCTGATGAGTGGAGCGGAAATAATGATAAAAGCAAAAAAATGATGATGAAACTTGCTGTCAATTTCTTCATTTGCGACATATAGCATCCACGTCCCCTTACTTGTTTTGTACAAGTTTATGCACGTGGACAAAGCTTATGTATGGAAATTTCAAAATTGTGGCTGGACTCCTTTATCCAATTCTTCACGAACTGCTTGAAAGTCGTCTTCTAAAGAGGTGATTAAATTAGATAGTGAAGGAGGTGGTGTTTTTCTGAAAACAATTGAATTTGTACTTGTGTAGGCACTTCGACTATCTTCATACCAAACATCATTTTTTGGTTGAAAAAACCTTTCAATACATTGCTGGTATACTTTGAAAAGAAGTTGTTTTGCTGCGGCATCCTTAAATGGTTGATTTCTTAAAATTGTAGCGCAGGCATCTAGGGCTTCCTCACAAAATACTAAAAGCTTTCGAACCGATTTTAATAAGCCTAAAAAGTATTCTCTATCACCAGTAATCTCTTTTTCTAAAGAGGTGATCGTAATTCCATTCAAATAATCAGCCATTTTCTCCACTACATTTTCCAAAAACAACATGACTCTCTTAGTTTCTGTTTTTACTAGTGTATTTTCCATCATACACACCCTTTTCAAATTTTGTTTATGTAACAGAATGCCAAGAATAGTATATGATAATTTTTTTTTAATTGAACTGAGTAAAGAAGACTGACCCAACAAAATTCACTAAAAATACGTTAAGTAAGTGAAAATTATGTTGAGCCAGCCTAAGGGAGCTTATTTATTTTTTAATTCCTCAAACGTTTCATTAAATTTTTCAAAAAATAAATCTGCTTCTTCCTGCTCGTATTCCTCATCTGCTTTATCCGGAAGAGGTGGAAGCTCTTTTATCGATTTCAATCCGAAATATTCTAAGAATTCCTTTGTAGTACCATACAGGATTGCACGACCAGTACCCTCTACTCTCCCAACCTCTTTTATAAGGATTTTTGAGACGAGCGTTTGGATTGGCCGTTCAGTTTTCACTCCACGAATTTCTTCAATCTCTGTTCTCGTAATTGGTTGTCGATAAGCAACGATCGCTAATGTTTCAAGCGCTGCTTGTGAAAGTGAAGAATTTACAGGTGCTTCCACTAACTTTTTCAAATAAGTTGCATGGTCTTTTTTCGTCGTAAGCTGGTAATGGCCAGCAACCTCTACAAGTTCAATCCCACGCTCTTTTCCTTTATAGCTTTGTGATAGTTCATCTAATATATCGATGACTTCCTGCTCCTCTAGCTCTAAAACAACTGAAAGCTGTCTTAAAGAAAGCCCCTCATCACCTGATGCAAATAAAAGAGCTTCAACAATTGATTTCCACTCAATAACACCCAAGGACATGATGCTACTCACTCCCCATTATATAAATATCCGCAAAATTATTTTCTTGTTCTATTAGAATTGAATGAGTTTTCATTAATTCTAATATTGCCAAAAAAGTGACCACTAAATGAACTTTACTGCTTGATGGAAACAAATCAATAAACCGACGTCTGCCAGGATTTGATCGTAACTCCTCTAAAATCTCTTCCATTCTTTTCTCAATTGGAATTTCTTGGCGTGCAATTTTTGTTTGAATCGGTTTTTGAATTTTCTTTCTTCGTAACATTTTTTGAAAAGCACCGAGCATGTCATACAAAGAAACATTCAAAGAATCCATCTGATTTACTGTCTGTGATGCATATTCACTTAAATCACTAGGAGCCTTTGTATAAACCTGTGAACGATCTTCTTCAAGAGTACGTAAATCCTGTGCAGCTTCTTTATATTTTCGGTACTCAATTAATCTTCGCATCAACTCTTCTCGAGGATCTTCTTCAGGCTCTTCTCCAAAATCATCCTCAAATAACTCTTCTTCTTGTTTTGGAAGAAGCATTCTACTTTTAATCGAGAGTAATGTCGCTGCCATAACTAAATATTCAGAAGCAATATCAAGATGCAACTCTTGCATTGTGTGAATATAAAGCATGTATTGATCTGTAATTTCCGAAACAGGAATATCATATATATCAATTTCTAAGCGATTAATTAAATGAAGTAAAAGGTCTAATGGACCCTCAAAAGCATCAATCTTCACATGATATTGCAATCTAAATCCCACCATTCTTACAACTAGCCACCATATAGTATAGAGCAAATTTTCTGCATGTCCAATATTTATTTAAAGTGTATGAACAAAGATTTTTTAAAATTAGCCTCAAATATAAAAAAATGAGTTCCACAGTCAAAATATGCTCCTATATTTTTTATAAGAAAAATACCCAACAATGAGTCATTCGCCCATACATTTCAGCTCTTTGCTCATATATTAAAAATGTAATAGCTAAACATTAAGGAGGAGTTAAACATGGGTGAACCTGGTTGTAACTATGGCGGAGGATTTGCGTTAATCGTTGTATTGTTTATCTTATTAATCATCGTTGGTGCTGCTTGGTTATACTAATTAACAAAGAGGCTGCTGTCCTTTCAGCAGCCTTTATTTACTTTTTTATGGTACACTTATAAGAACAAAAAACTTATACTTTCTTATCTTGTAAGAAATGCTAGAGGGGTGGAACCAATATGTATGACCGCGCATATATTGAATATCTCATTTACTTTCATTGTGAGCGGGATTATTTTGAGTGCCATGAAGTTCTAGAGGAGCATTGGAAAAACGACCCACCTAAGGAACGAAAAACATATTGGGTCGGTCTTATTCAAATCGCTGTGGGCTTATACCATCATAGAAGAGGAAATTTTGCTGGGGCTTTGAGAATGATCTCTAATGCTATTCAGTTGCTTGAGAGTGATCAACAAGCAGTTCAAAAGCTTGGCTTGCAGAGTAATGAGCTAATTAATCAATTAAGAAAACGAAAAAATGAAATAGTTGATGGTCATGGCTATTATAGCTTTAACCTCCCAATAAATGATAAGAAGTTGTTAAAGATCTGCCATAATCTCTGTGCTGATTCACAGCAGATATGGGGACAAGCAAGCGATTTATCAAATGAATATTTGATACATAAGCATACAAAACGAAATAGAACTGATGTCATTGATGAACGAAAACAGCAACTTGAGCTTCGAAAGAATTCCAGAAACAATTAAAAGCGCAAGCGCCTTGTTTTAGTGGCTAGACCCTAGAGGCAGTTACGAACGCGACGTTTATCGCTGTAACTGCACTTTCACGTCCTGTGCGATCTGAGGCCAGGCATCCGACTTTTCACAAAGTCGGACTGCTGGAGCTAGACACCAAAATTTTAAAAAAGCCAAAGATCATATTGATCTCTGGCTTTTTTATTAGCAATCCTGGTCTTTATCACCATTACACTTTTCAAAAAATGCTTCTGTTTCGTCATTTGGAACAACAGATTTGTTTTTGTAGAGATCTGTTATGGCATTCACCATACTTTTACCGATACCTTGTTGGCGATGAGAGGGATTAACTGAGATATGCTGCACTACCACGATGTCCTCACCTTTAAAAATAACACCAATCGCACCGATAATGTCCTCTTCTTGTTTCCATAGAAACAACTGCCAATCATCTGCTGTTTCATAATGTTTAATGGTTTGTTGTAATTGCTTTAAATCCTTCTCAGCTGGCATAAATGACAGGAGGCCCATAGCAATTTTTTCAAAACTTTTTTTAAAGCGTATTAACATATATACCCCTCATTAACGAAATAGCTTCCCAAAAAGCGAAAGCAAAAGTGATGCACCGATAAAAATGCTAAAAGTAGATAAAATGCGTTTGTGATTTTTCCTATTATCTAGATAATGTTCAAGTTACAAAAAATCACTTCTCAAAACATTATAAACAGTTTTTTATCGATTTTAAACACTTTTAGGAAAATTAATGTAGGGCTTTAAGTAAATTAGACATTTCAATTGCCGTAACAGCTGCTTCATAGCCTTTGTTACCAGCTTTTGTTCCAGCTCTTTCCACTGCTTGCTCAATCGTTTCAGTTGTTAATACACCAAATACTACGGGAACACCAGTCGTTAAAGATGCATGAGATACACCTTTAGCGGCTTCATTACATACATAGTCATAATGAGTTGTTGCTCCTCTAATAACAGTACCCAATGTAATAACTGCATCATAATTTCCGGATTCTGCTAACTTTTTTGCAACTAGCGGTAATTCAAAAGCACCAGGCACCCAAGCTACTGTTACATTTTCTTCTTCTACGCCGTGTCTTCTTAATCCATCCTCTGCTCCACCTAGAAGCTTTGATGTAATAAATTCATTGAAACGGGCAACAACGATTGCAACCTTTATTCCACTACCAATTAAATGACCCTCAAATGTTTTCATGTATAAATCCTCCTGATTTGTTTGTATGAAGGAAATGGGAACGGATCTACGCTAATTTTCTAGCATAACCATCCTATTTCAAAAATAGACCAATTTAGGCATCAATAAATTATGATTGAGCTTTCTCCGTTCGCGCCACCATATTGTAGTGGGGCTTGTAGCAATAGTCCGTTTTTCCTTCATTTTAATGGTGACTTGATAACCTTATATACATTTTGTCTTAAAGATGTAAAAAATGTCCTAGTTTCTCATACTTTGCTCTTAAATAATTTTCATTTTCCTCTCTTGCTGGCATTTCAATAGGTACTCGATCCACAATTGTTAAATCGTATCCTTCTAGACCAGCAACTTTCCGAGGATTATTTGTTAATAGGTTCATTTTTTCAATACCTAAATCTTTCAATATTTGAGCACCTATTCCATAATCTCGGAGATCCGGAGCAAATCCTAGCTTTTCATTTGCTGCTACTGTATCATACCCCTGCTCTTGTAGCTTATATGCTCTCATTTTATTTAACAGGCCAATCCCTCTACCCTCTTGGCGCATATATAACAGAACACCTTTACCCTCTTTCTCAATTTGAGCAAGAGCTGCATGCAATTGTGGACCACAGTCACATCTGTATGACCCAAATACATCACCTGTTAAGCACTCAGAATGAACTCTAACTAAAGTTGGTTCATTTGTGTCAATTTCACCTTTAACAAGTGCAATATGTTCTTTATCATCTATTGAGTTTGAATATCCTATTGCTTTAAAGGATCCATATTCTGTTGGTAACTCAATTTCTATTTCTTTTTTTACTAGTTTTTCACTCCGATTACGGTATTGTATTAAATCCTTAATTGTTATGATTTTCAAGTCAAGTTGTTCAGCCATTTCAAGTAAGTCAGGTACTCTTGCCATTGTCCCATCCTCTTTAATGATCTCACAGATGACTCCACCTGGCTTTGCTCCACATATTATTGATAAATCAACAGCCGCTTCAGTATGTCCAGCTCTTCGAAGTACTCCGCCTTCTTTAGCTACTAAAGGAAATGTATGACCTGGACGTTTAAAGTCTGAAGGCTTAGATTCATCTGCAAGCAGTGCTTTAACGGTGTCCGCCCGTTCAAATGCACTGATTCCTGTTTTATTCGTTTTATAATCAACACTAACTGTAAAAGCAGTACCATGTGGATCAGTATTTTGATTCACCATAGGAGTCAGGTCTAACTTTTTCGCTTGGTTTTCTGTAATTGGAACGCAAACTAATCCTCTTCCATGCTTAATCATAAAATTAATTGCTTCTGGTGTCACTCTATCTGCCAAGGAAAGAAAATCTCCTTCATTCTCTCTATCTTCGTCATCAACGACAATAACTACTTTACCTTCGCGTAAATCGATAATAGCATCTTCAATTTTATGAAACATTGTCAAACCCCCCTTTATTTTTCCACTTTTCATTAATAAAAGCCATTTTCTTCTAAAAATGATTTACTCAATGAAGAGTTTTTAGGATTTATCTGTTGGTTAATAAATTTTTTAATATATTTGCCAATCATATCGCATTCAATATTAACGATGTCTCCTACATCTTTCGAGCCAAGAATTGTTTCCATTATAGTATGAGGGATAATCGAAATAACAACCTTTTCTTTTTCTAACCCAAATATCGTTAAACTAATTCCATCAATTGTGATAGAACCTTTATGAATTAACGTATCTGTTAAATCTTCTGGTAAGTGCAATTCATAATAAACGGCATTTGAAATACGTTGTTTTTTAACGATTTTGGCTACTCCATCGACATGCCCTGATACAAAATGACCTCCGAAACGCCCATTAGCAGACATCGCTCTTTCCAAATTAACCTTGGAACCTTGTTTTAATTGGTTTAAAGAGGTGCTTTTTACTGTCTCAGGCATAACATCCACAGAAAACGAGGATGCATTAAAAGCAGTTACTGTTAAACAAACACCGTTTACGGAGATGCTATCTCCAAGGGACATATCATCCGCAATTTTTTTCGCTCCAATTGTAAAAACAATCGCGTCTTTTGAACTCTGAACGCTAGTAATCGTTCCAATTTCTTCAATAATTCCTGTAAACATAAAGTCCCCTCACTTTGCTACATACTACACTTACATTCTGAAATAAACTAACAATAAGACCTCCCTTAAAATAGATGGTCATATTTACGTTTACAAAGAAAAGCGCTAGCGCCCTTTATTAATCCTTGCCTAGGCATCCGACTTTTCACAAAGTCGGACAGCTGGAGCTTAGCGATAAAAAGGCCCAAAGTCAATAGACTAAGGGCCATTATTTGAGAAATTGATATTTGAGTATGTCAAATAAGAGTATTAAATGTCCATTTTTAAACAGAATTTTAATACACCGCAAAATTCGCGCAATTCTTCTCCCATCCAGACTTTCACTGTCGGCCCTAGAATTTCACTAGATCCACCATTAACAATTGTTAATGGGTCACGGACTTAGAAGCGCGCTTTTGGCTTCATCACCGCCGGTAGGGATTTCCACCCTGCCCCGAAGAATGTAAAAACGAAATATGAAGTTATAAATTTATTTTATCCGTATAATGTGATAGATGCAATAATAAAGGCATCTTTTTAAAAAATAAATAAAAGAAAGAACAAAATCGCAAGCGCCTTGATTAGCCTCGGACAAATAAGACGCTCATGAATAGAAGGTGTTCTTTACCTTCAATTCATGAGTAGCTAGACCCTAGAGGCAGTCAAAAACTTGGGCGGCCTCATCTCTTGACTACACTTGCACGTCCTGTACTTCCGGGCTAGGCATCCGACTTTTCACAAAGTCTGACTGCTGGAGCTGGATGCCAAGCGCTTATCCACAGTACATGAATTTTATAATTTCCTGGTAAACGATAACAAAAAGCTGCATCTATTCTCGAAAGAAACAGATACAGCTTTTTGTATTTGAATTACTCTTCGTAAACTTTTACTTCCTTCATTACATCATTTGGCTTAATTTTATAAACAGCTTCAAGGTTTTCAATAACCTTACCAAACACTGTATGAACACCATTTAAATGTGGTTGTGGCTCATGAACAATGAAAAATTGGCTTCCACCAGTATCTTTTCCTGCATGTGCCATTGATAATGAACCTGCCTCATGCTTATGTGGGTTACCTTGTGTTTCACATTTAATTGAGTAGCCAGGACCACCTGTACCTGTACCTTGAGGACAGCCACCTTGTGCTACAAATCCAGGAATTACACGGTGAAACGTTAATCCGTTGTAAAAGCCTTCATTTGCTAATTTTTCGAAGTTAGCAACCGTACCAGGTGCTTCATTTGGAAATAATTCAATAACAAGTGTTTCTCCATTTTCCATTGTAATTTGCGCTTTTTTCATATGTATGAAACCTCCATAAAGTATATTACGTCTAAAAGACATGAACACTTTTCTATTTTACTATAATCAAGTTAAGAACACCAAATAGTTCGACCAAAATCTAAAAGTAACTTGAAAGAACGAATCAATTGATGCTATTTTTTATATTTAGGATAAAAAAACGGCACCTGCTATTGACATTTGTAAAAAAGCTCTATAATAGATGATGTTAGAATACAATCGTTTTACTAATTAAGGAGGTTATACCTTTGAAAAAATATGTTTTGAGTTTACTTGCAGTATTTTTATTTGCTTTTCCATCACTTAGTCAAGCTGATGCGGTAGTTGGTGATATGATTATAACACTTGGAGAAAATTTAACTGAACAACAAAAACAAGAGCTATTAAAAGAAATGAACGCAACAGAGGACAATCAAATTATTACCGTTTCTAATGAAGAGGAGCATAAATACCTAGGTGATTATATACCTAAAGCGACAATTGGAACGAAGGCCATTTCCTCAACCAGTATAACAATAAAAGAACAAGGTGCTGGACTTGAGGTAAGCACGAAAAATATTAACTGGGTAACAGACGAAATGTATTTAAATGCTCTTATGACAGCTGGTGTTAAGGATGCGACAATTTATGTTACTGCACCCTTCGAAGTTTCAGGTACTGCAGCATTGACAGGGTTAATAAAGGCATACGAAATATCTTCAGATGAAGTGATACCTGAGGATGTAAAGCAAGTAGCTAATGAAGAACTTGTAACAACAGCTAAACTTGGTGATGAGGTTGGAGCAGAAAACGCCTCAGCCCTTATGGCGAAAATAAAAGATGAAATCGCTAAAAATGGTGTTCCAGAAACAGACGCTGACCTTCGAGCCCTTATAGAAAACGCAGCGAAAGAACTAGGAATTACTTTATCTGAAGCCGATATTAACAGCTTAATTGATCTATTTAATAAAATGAAAGACATTAATATCGATTGGAATCAAGTCGGTCAGCAGCTTGATCAAGCGAAAGATAAAATATCAAACTTCCTTAACTCTGAGGAAGGCCAGACCTTTTTACAACAAGTGAAAGAGTTCTTTATTGCTTTATGGAATGCGATTATTTCAATCTTTACTGAACAATCAGCAATGGAGTAATTAAGGATTGTTAAAGTCGATAAATAAATAGACGGACAGGTGAAATCTGAATGATTTCACCTGTTTTTTTAATTTGAAACTACTGAATAAAATAGAAAAATAGCTTCTTAGGTTAGGAAGAGACAATTGGTTTCAATAAGAATATAAATCCTGATGTATAAAAAAGGCGGCAGATCTCTTCAGAGAGCTGCTACCCTTTTCATAGTTTCACAATAATTTTCACCCAATCTATGATCCTCGTATGACTTATTGTCCAATGAAATGTTTTATTGACGTGATTGAGTAATATATTGTCCGGTTTTTGAATTCATTGTTCGAAATGAGCATGATATCAGTGAAATCATGCTCATTTCGACAAAAATTAATTAATAGTCAAGAAGAAGATTTTCCTTTTTAGTACAATACTCTCGAACTAACTAACAGTACAAGAAGATTATAGTTTTCTAAACAACAAAAGAGCAGCGATTATTTTCCACTGCTCTTTTGCTATTAAAGTCAAGTGATAGACTTATTTTTGTTAATTTTGAATTACTTTTGATTTTAAAGGTAAGTCATTTACTATTAAATCCTCAAAGCTTTCTCTTTTTACAACAAGTTGTGCTTCACCGTTTTCAACGAAAACAACGGCTGGGCGAGGAATTCTGTTATAATTATTGGCCATCGAATAGCCATATGCACCAGTACAGAATACAGCTAAAATATCCTCTGGTTTAACCTCTGGTAGTGGTAAGTCCCAAATTAACATATCTCCGCTTTCACAGCATTTTCCTGCAATCGACACTGGTTTATCATGCTTTTCAGTAACTCGATTCGCTAAGACGGCTTCGTATTTTGCTTGATAAAGTGCTGGGCGAATATTATCGCTCATCCCCCCATCGATCGCCACGTACTCTCTAATATTCGGAACTGTTTTTTGTGAACCAATTGTATAAATCGTCGTTCCTGCGTCTCCAACAAGTGAGCGGCCTGGTTCGATCCAAATTTCAGGCATATCAATCCCCATCTCACTCACCTGTTTTTTCACCGCTTCAACAATTTTTTCAACATAGTATGTTGCTGGTAGAGGTTCATCTTCTTCCGTATATCGGATTCCAAAGCCTCCGCCTAAATTAACAACTGTAGGTGTAAAGGAAAATTGTTCTTTCCAAGCCTTAATTTTTTCAAAGACTCTCTCGGCAGCAAGTACAAAACCTGCCGTATCAAAAATTTGAGACCCGATATGACAGTGTATTCCTAATAAATGAATACCTTTATGATTTAGAACAGACTTAATTGCTTGTTCAACTTGACCATTTAATAGCCCAAAACCAAACTTAGAATCTTCTTGACCCGTTGTAATATAATCGTGTGTATGTGCTTCAACACCTGGAGTTACGCGCAAAAGTACCGGTACTTGTTTACTATAATTCTTTGTTAGCTCCTCAAGCAATTCAATTTCATAAAAATTATCGACAACGATACATCCTACACCATGATCCAAAGCCATTTTTAGCTCAGCACGACTTTTGTTGTTTCCGTGTAAATGAATTCTTGAAGCTGGAAAACCTGAAGAAATAGCGGTAAAAAGTTCTCCCCCAGACACAACATCTAATGACAAGCCCTCTTCATCAATTAACTGAAACATCGCAATTGATGAAAAGGCTTTACTCGCATATGCAACTTGTGCGCTAACGCCCATATTTTCAAATGCCTGCTTAAAGCTTCTAGCACGATCTCTTATTAAAGCCACATCATAAATATAAAGAGGTGTACCAAATTCTTTAGCTAAATTTATCGTATCGACTCCGCCTATTTCTAAATGTCCTTTTTCATTTATTTTACTAGTACCATGTAAGAACAACTTGTATCCCCTCTTTCAATATCAGAGCTTTTTAAGAAACATGTCCAATATGACGCATTAACGAACCAAGTTTTCATTAGTCCTCCAACAGATATATTGCTTACAATCACCCATTGTGCGAAAAAACAACATCTATTTTTAAAAAGCCATCTGCTTGATCTTAATAAGGAAAAAGACAGTTAACACCAGCCGGTTTAATAACTGTCTGTTATCATACTTCCTTCATTAAATTAAACATACAATATCATAATTGAAGGGTTCTTTCAATGATACATTACCCTAATTTGGCTGTTTTCTCAGATTTTGAGGATGAACTATACTTGGTCTAAGCTTTGCACCTGGTACAGATGTCCGAATAATGATTTGCCATAACGCTTTTGCGTTAAAAGGTAAAAATGGCCATAAGTAAGGTGTATTTAGAGATCGAATGTTTGCTAGTAGTAGAACAAATAATGTACACCCTATAACAAAGCCTTCTAGCTTAAACAGAGCAACAGCAATCAATAAGAGCAAACGTGCCATTTTATTGGCTACACTTAGCTCATAACTCGGGGTTGCAAACGTTCCGATTCCAGAAATTGCTACATATAGTATAACTTCTGGTACGAACATTCCAACATCAATCGCGATCTGACCAATTAATGCTGCAGCAATTAAGCCCATTGCCGTTGACAGTGATGTTGGTGTGTGTATGGCGGCCATTCGTAAGAACTCAATCCCAAAGTCGGCAAGGAAAATTTGGACTACTATCGGAATGTTCTTTTGTTCAGTTGGACCAATAAACGCTATTTCCTTAGGTAATAATGATGGCTCTAAAACAAAAAGAAACCATAGTGGCAAAAGGAAAATAGAAGCGATAATTCCTAAAAAACGAACCCATCTTAGAAAGGTTCCAACTGCAGGTGCCTGTCGATATTCTTCGGCATGCTGAACATGATGAAAGAGGGTTGTTGGTGTAATAATTACACTTGGCGAAGTATCAACAATAATTAATACATGTCCTTCTAATAAATGATTTGCGGCTACATCTGGTCTCTCCGTATAGCGAACTAATGGATATGGATTATAGCTCTGCTTTACTAAAAATTCCTCAATTGTTTTGTCTGCCATTGTTATGCCATCTATTTTAATTGTTTCAAGTTCCTTTTTTATTGTTTTTACTAATCCGGGATCTGCCACATCTTCTACGTAGGCAAGACAAACATCAGTTTTTGAACGCTCTCCAATTCTCATCATCTCATGTCTTAAACGCTCGTCTCTGATTCTTCGTCTTATGAGCCCAGTATTTACAATGATATTTTCAACAAAACCATCTCTAGCACCACGTACTATTTTTTCTGTATCTGGCTCTGCTGGCTGACGTCCAGGATAACTCCTAACGTCTACAACGAAGCCGAAATCACTACCTTCCATTAAAAAAACAATTAAACCTGAAAGTACTTGATCAACAACTTCATCTAATGTTTTTATTTTTTGAACAGATTGGTTAACAATACGATTTTCAAGTATTTCCTTGAATTTTATATGGTCAACCTCATTATCATTAATTGATGTAACATTCTTTAAGATCTGTGTGATATAACTAGTGTCACATAGTCCGTTTAAAAAATACAAATTTACTTGGTGATCTAAAATATAAAGCTTCCTGATTCCTAAATCAAAGCTAATATTCAATCCTACATTTTCTTTGAAATACCGTTCATTTTCTACAAGATTACCTGAAATCGGGTGTTTATCAGATTTTGTTGTCATGATATCCGCTCCTTTCTAAAATAAGTTTCACAGCTTTCATGGTAATCGGGCAACCGTTTTTCACGCTGTCTTTTCGCGCCATCTTTCCAATGTCCCCAATTCCCACAATAATAGGAACCTCTATTTGATCTAGACAATAAACGGTATCCCCACTTATCCTCCCAACCTCAAGATCTTTTAACCCGCCTTTATCTACTCCGTATTCTGTTAACTCACCGAAGCGATCAATACTTACATCTACTTTTGCCCATTCTGTTTGATGGGTTTTTGATGCAACAGCAATAACTCCAAGTACCTCAATTAACTGATGCCTGGCCACATATTTTAATGCAGTTTCTCCAGCACCCTCCCCTAATAATCCACAATCATCAAACATGACAAAAACCGGGTCATTTTTAGCGTTGAGAATGAGCTGAACAATTTGTGGTCCACTTAAGGTTGTAGGATTTCCTTGAGTTCTGGAAATAGCTCTACCACCTATTTCAGCTGCTACATATTCAATTGAACGCGTGGCATATTCATCACCATCTGTTACTAATATGACCTTTCGTTTATTTGTCAATGTTTCATCCTATCCTTTCGGTTTAAATATAAGTGCCATGATAAATGAAAATAGAATAGCTGCTGATATACCTGCTGAGGTTAATTCGAAAATACCTATTCCAATTCCGATAAAGCCATGTTCATCCGCTTGCTTCATTGCCCCATGGAGTAGGGAATGTCCAAAGCTGGTAATTGGTACAGTTGCTCCTGCTCCTGCAAAATCAATTAACTTATCATAAAGACCAAAGCCATCTAAAATTGCTCCAGTTACAACGAAAGAACTCATCACATGCGCTGGGGTAAGCTTAAAAACATCTAAAAGCAGTTGCCCGATTACACAAATGGCACCGCCAACTACAAAAGCTAATAAGTACTCCATTAGCTTTTCACACTCCTATCGGTTCTCTCAAAAACAACTCCGTGTGCAATTGTAGGTATAGATTCTTTTTGTTGAATCATTGTAGGACTTAATAATGCTCCTGTCGCGATAACGAACACACGATTTAAATTGCCTTGCTGTAACTCATTAAAAATATGTGCATATGTCACTACCGCTGAACACCCACATCCGCTGCCACCTGCAAAAACCTTCTGATCAGGCCGGTAAACCATTAAACCGCAATCATTATGCTTGTTGTGAACATCGTATCCTTCTTCTTTAAGTAATTCCTTTAATATTGGACTTCCTACCCCAGATAAATCTCCAGTTAAAAACAGATCGTAATCATCTGGCGTTCGATTTAAATCCTTAAGGTGCTGTGCAATCGTATCAGCAGCAGCCGGTGCCATCGCAGAGCCCATATCAAACGGATCTTTAATACCAAGATCTGCTACCTTCCCAATGGTAGCTGAAGTAATTCTGATGTTACTTACTTCTTTACTAATTAATACTGCGCCAGATCCTGTCACAGTAAAGGTAGCTGTATCTGGCTTTTGACCTCCATATTCAGTTGGATAGCGAAATTGTCTTTCAGCAGTAGCATTATGACTACTTGTTGCAGCCATCACATTGCTTGCAAAGCCACCATCTACTAAAGCAGATCCAATAGCAACCGTTTCCATGGAGGTTGAACAGGCCCCAAACATACATAGAAAAGGTATTTTTACATGTCTAGCTACATAATTAGCTGTTACATTTTGATTTAACAAATCTCCTGCTAAAAAGAGGTCAACATCATCTGTTGTTTTATTCCCCTTTTTTAAGCATTGCTCGATTGCTTGTTCCATTAATCTTCTTTCTGCAAGCTCCCAATTGTCCTCTCCACAATGGAGTTCTTTATGTTTCACATCAAATAATTGTCCTAATGGTCCATCTGCTTCCTTTGGACCAACTGCCGTTCCACTTGAGTGAACAAATAATGGATTTTCAAATTTCCATGTTTGTTTACCTGTTAATTTCATGAAAGACACCTCATTTTAAAATGCAATTCCATAGAAATAACGAATCATCCCAACAATGTAGGCTGCAACGACCCCAAACACAATGACGCTTCCAGCAAGCTTAAACATATTGGTTGCAACACCTAATACGACCCCTTCACTCCGATGCTCTATCGCTGCGCTTGCCATCGAATTGGCGAAACCTGTAACCGGAACAGCTGACCCTGCACCAGCAAATTGTCCTAGTCTATCATATATACCCAAGCCTGTTAAAAGTGCCGAAATAAGTATCAGTGTAGCAATAGTTGGATTACCTGCATCTTTTTCAGAAAAGTTAAATACATTCATGTAAAAATTTTGTATTCCTTGTCCAAGGGTACAAATAAGTCCACCGATTAGGAATGCCTTTAGGCAGTTTATAAAGTACGGTGGTTTAGGCTGATAATCTTTAATTTGATTTTTATAGTCATCCTTCATTTTAGGTTTTGCCATGTCTCTACCTCACTTTAATGATTTACAAAATAAATCCAGTGAAAAAGCGAACCAATAATTTTCCCAAACACGATAGCCATTAATAAAATAACAATTTTATCTCCAAAGCCAATTCGCTTTGCCAAAATTGGAAATACATTTAATACCTCTGTTAAAGCTGCTGCTAGCATGCCTATGAATACTCCACTGAAAAGTCCAATTGGTATTAGCCAAAGCTCTGACTGAAACAGCATAGTATCTCTCAAACTCATCCAGCCTGTAATGACCGCTCCTAATATAATGGCCCATTCATACACATAGATAAATTGATATGTTTTTGTTAGCTGTGTTAATCTTGGAATGATACCAAGTACAGATAAGAATGCGACAAAACCGGAACCTACAACTAGTCCCCCAGACAGACCAATGATAATTAAAATGAAACTGTTAACGATCATCAACGTCGTTCAAATTCTCCTTGTTTTCATTCATTGCCACATATTGATCTACATCTAGTTGATAATTAAAGATTTCAACCTCTAAGGGACTTGGTTCTTCATTAATTCTTTTCTTAAATAAATGATTAAAAAACAAAACCATTCCTAACCCTAATCCAAGTGAATATGGAATTTGCAGCAGGAGCGGTTGTTCATTTGATTCCCCAGTAACAATCTTGTAGATCCTTTGGTGAACCTGTTGCATACTCACATCCTCATGAAAGTTCATAATGGCAAGACCTGCACCAATAAATAACAATAGCCACACGACACAAAATAATAGAGGTGAAAGCTTCTTCTTTTCGTACAAGATTTCAACGATTGTTTGCGATGCTCCAATTGTCTGCACATCAATATGGTGGTCAAATTTATGTATTTCTTTTATAACGTGCATGACGTCTATAACCACCCTATTTTTATCAATTGGTTTAATTTTGTGAATGATTATTTGTCTAAGTTTTTCCGTCAACTCCTTATCGCCGACGACGAGTGCGATTTTATCAATCGTAATGACATCGTTAGGATGGACTTGAATGCGATGACGAAGTCTTATATATACCGTCTTTTCCATCAAGATTCACTTCCTAATGATTTGTTTTGTATGGGGACGGAACTACGCTAATTTTTTTATACAAAATTAGACTAGTTTAGCACCAATAATTTTTATAAAGCTTGCTCCGTTCACGCCGCCATATTGGAGTAGGGCTTGTAGCTGTACTCCATTTTTCTTCATTTTAAAAAGTGTTATAAAATACGTCATATTAATTTTGTACGTATATGTAGTATGCATTGGCTGATTTTTAATCATGCAAGCTTAGAGGAAGTCCAATAATTACCATGAAAAAACAGCTTATTTTTGCTTTGAATTTTTTATTTATTAACACAAAAAAGCTGACTCAGTGCCTGAGTCAGCTTTTTTCTATTGATTCATTTTATCTTTCATTTGCTGTAAGATCTTCTTTTCAAGTCGCGATACTTGCACTTGTGATATTCCTAACCGATCTGCAACCTCTGATTGTGTTTGGTCTTTATAATACCTCAAGTATACGATGAGCCTTTCTCGTTCATCAAGATCACGAATTGCATCTTTTAACACGATTTTATCAAACCATTTTGTTTCAGTATTATCGGCTATTTGATCGAGCAATGTAATCGGATCTCCATCATTTTCATAAACTGTCTCATGTATGGATGAAGGTGCTCTAACAGCTTCTTGAGCGAGAACCACATCTTCGGGAGAAATGTCTAAGTAGTTTGCGATTTCTGTTACAGTGGGCACCTTACCCATTGTTTTCGAGAGTTCATCTCGAGCACGCCGAATCTTATTTCCTAGTTCCTTTAATGATCGACTAACCTTAACTGTGCCATCATCACGGATAAATCGTTGGATTTCCCCAATAATCATCGGTACAGCATAGGTTGAAAATCGCACATCATATGATAAATCAAATTTATCAACAGATTTTAACAAACCAATACTTCCAATTTGAAATAAATCATCAGGTTCATAGCCACGGTTCAAAAAGCGTTGAACAACTGACCAAACAAGACGCATATTTTTTTGAATAATTAAATCACGTGCCTCTTGGTCCCCTTCTTGACTTCGGCGTATCAATTCCTTGACTTCATGATCCTTTAACTGAGTTTTTGAGTTATCGTTCTTGACCTCCACATCCATAGCAAGTCTCCCTTTAATTGCATAAAGCTTTACTTTTCGATAAGTGTTTTGTCAACCTAACTGTTGTTCCTCTTGTTTCTAACGACTCTACCAAAATTTCATCCATAAAGTTTTCCATGATTGTAAAGCCCATCCCTGATCTTTCTAGTTCAGGCTTTGTTGTATAAAGAGGTTGTCTCGCTTCTTCGATGTCCGCAATTCCAATACCTTCATCACGGATGATCATATGAATAACTCCATCCTCTAACGTAACTGAAATATAAACAATTCCATTCGGATCATTTTCATATCCATGTATGATCGCATTTGTTACAGCTTCAGAAACAACTGTTTTTATTTCAGTTAACTCATCCATCGTCGGATCTAACTGTGCAATAAATGAAGCAACCGTAACCCTTGCAAACGATTCATTTTGACTTAGCGCTGAAAATTGAAGGTTCATTTCGTTTTTCACGATGCCACCCCCAACGTTTGAAGCGCTTTATGCTCATCTTCTTCAAGTCGAATAATTTTAAATAACCCTGACATATCGAATAATCGTTTTACAGCAGGAGATATCTCACATACAACCATCTCGCCACCTATAGCTTTAATTTGTTTGTATCTTCCTAAAATCACGCCTAAACCAGAGCTATCCATAAACGCTAATTTCCCAAGATTTAACACAATATGCTTGATAGGGTTTGCAGCTAACGTTTCAGTAACTTTCGTACGCAGTTCTTCAGCAGCATGATGATCAAGCTCACCTGAGAGTCGTATACATAAAACAGCTTCTTTCACATCAAGTTCAATCGCAAGACTCAAGGTTTTACCCCTCCTTAATTTCTGGATAAAGAGTCATTCTTGATTGAAACTTTATTTTCCTGCTTGGTGACAAAACTAGTGGTAATTCGTCAACATTAGCTAGACTTTGTAAAATCACCCATTATACGCTTAAATAACTTCCACCAGCTTGCTTCATCTATATCCTTCTCAGCGACTAGTTTACTTTCAACAATCACTTTTTCATCTTTTTTTAATTGAAGAGACCCAAGCTCATCACCTTTTTTAATTGGTGCCTGAACATCTTTTTTCATCACAATCTCTTGTGTCACATCATCGACATTTTCACCTTTTTTGGTAAGAACAGAAATCGGTTCAGATGTTAATAAATTAGCTTTTTTTTCGTTACCCTTGCTAACTTCCACCTTTGTTAAAACTTGATCTTTTTCAAAAAGAGGATGTGTCTGATACTGACTAAATGCATAATCAAGCATCTTTGTTACTTGTGCATTACGAGCCTTTGGTGTATCCGCTCCAAAAACAACTGCAATAACGCGCATATTATCCTTTTTCGCAGTAGCTGTTAAACAGTACTTTGCTTCATTTGTAAAACCAGTTTTTAAACCATCTACGCCTGGATAAAATTTAACGAGTCGATTCGTATTAACGAGCCAGAATTTTTTGTCCGTTCCTTCTCGTAAATAATCCTCATACTTTCCCGTGAACTTCGTAATTTCTTTATACTTTAATAACTCTTTTGCCATTAAAGCCATGTCATGTGCAGAACTATAATGTCCATCCTCAGGTAAACCTGTTGGATTTTTAAATTGTGTATTTTTTAATCCAAGTTCATCTGATTTTTTGTTCATCATATTTACAAATTCTTCAGTAGAGCCTGCAATCTTTTCAGACATTGCAACAGATGCATCATTTCCAGATCCAATAGCAATTCCTTTTAACATTTGTTCGACAGTCATTTCTTCACCGGGCTCTAAGAAAATCTGCGAACCGCCCATTGAAGAAGCATATTCGCTCGTACGAACTTTTTCATCCCATTTTATTTGATTTTTATCAAGCGCTTCCATGATCAGAAGCATCGTCATGATTTTCGTCATACTTGCTGGAGGCAGCTTTTCATCACTATTTTTATCGTACAAAATCGTCCCCGTATCTCGTTCGATCAAAACAGCTGACTTCGCTTTATCTGCAAGTTCGACAGTAGTAGACTCTTTGGCAAACGCCACTGGTGTGACAGAAATAAGCATTGCTATAAGCGTAAAACATGAAAGTATCCGTTTCATTTCATAAGCCCTCCATTCTTTATACATCCCATTTTTTCCAATGGGAGGGAAATTATACTAGGGAGGGGGAAAGATTTTTTTGGGAGGATTATTCAAGGGATATGTGATAACGCCTATCACATGTGGTACCTGTAACTTTGAAATTTATTGCTGAAAGAATCTTATAGGAGGTAGTGCTTGATGAGAGGTGTGTGAAGGTTCTAAACTGTTTGTTCGTTATTGATGTATCTATTAACAGATAATAATCTTTTATTGCTTCTAGGCGAGCATTTTTTGAGGAAAAAACAAACCGGACATTTCCACTTGCCCCAAACTCTTTCCAGTGAAAATGTAGAACAATTTTCACAAAATACCCCGGTAGTAATATCTTTCTTAGAAATGTTAAATTTGTTGAGAATATCAGGGTTATAAGGTGTATGGAGTTTGACTAACTGATTAGATATTTTAGTTATATGTTTTTTTAACCCATTGCTTTTCTCTTTGTGAAATTCGTTTAGTTTTTCTATTTCAGATAGTATATTTGTACTTTTTATAACATTTAGTTTAGTTTTAGGATTTCCACCCGTTACTTTAATAATTGTATTTGGATTAGTGATTATTACAAGCGATTCAACCGGTATATCAGGAAACTTTTGAGCTTTTAGCCACCTTTTCAATTGAAATTCTTGATGTTTCACTTGATTTATTGGATCTTGAAATCCTTCTTCTTCTCCATTAATAACTCTAATAAGCTGGTGGTTATATGTCTGGTCAAAAATAAGAGTACCAATAATATTCTTTACCTCTATGATAAGGATAAAACGCGATGATAAAATGAGTACATCAATCTGAAAATAATATTTATTATCTTTTACCTTAAATCGTGAAATATATGAAAGTCTTCATCCAAAAAGCTTAAGTAGTATTCAAGGGACTTTTCTCCTTTATATCCAGCCATTCTTTTTGCAAATTCTTCTTCTACATATGAGCATTTAGAATGACCTTTTGGCAGTCTTCTTAATAATGCCTCGAGCTTTTTAATTTTTATAGGTAACTCTTTCTCTTTTATTATCAAGTTCAGTCTCCTCTGCGTCTTTTTTTGTAACTATTCAATAAGTGAGTAATATGCACCTCTAAAATTTTTAAACTTATATCTTCGTATATTAAAATTCATAAGAGTTGTAGGTAAAAGTGCTGGTATTATACGGGAAAATAGAATTCGTTTTATAATATTTTAATTTTGTGTTCTCCGTTTGTTCATTTTGGGGTTAATCGAGTCTTTTTCTCTAGTGTCACGTCAAAATTTGTATGGTGTCATGTCTTTTCCTCTCAGTGTCACGTTAAATTAACTTTTCGTCACGTCTTTTCCTCTCGCTATTACGTCAAATTAGCTTTTCGTCACGTCAATTTTGCATCGTGTCACGTCTTTTCTCTTCTGTCGCATCTTTTCAGGACTTTGTCACGTCTTTTCCTCTCCGTGTCACGTCAATTTTCCCAGTATCTTCTATCTCATTTACTAAACTTCAAAAAAAATAACCACAGCCCTCCAGGCTGTGGTCCCAACATAAATTCCTATTCCACCGTTGCATAAATCAATTCTGGAGCTTTAACCTCACTACTAGAAATCGATATACTACTATACAACTTACTCTTCACGTCATCTACATTCTCTTGATTACTATGAATCGTAACAAGTGACTCACCCTTTTTAATGGAGTCCCCGATTTTTTTATTTAACACAAGACCGACAGCTAAATCGATTTGCGATTCTTTTGTTGCACGACCTGCACCGAGTAGCATGGCAGCTGTCCCGACTGAGTCGGCGATAATTTCGGATACATAGCCATCTTCTTTTGACTCTAATTCGACTATAAATTGAGCCTGTGGCAATGTATCTGGTTGATCCACCACTGAACCATCTCCACCTTGTGATTCTAGGAACGTTTTTAATGTATCTAATGCTTTCCCATTTTTCATGACATCTTCAAGCATCGTACGCGCTTCTGCTAGTGAGTTCGCTTTTTCAGCTGAAAGTACCATATAGCTACCAAGTGTTAAGCAAAGCTCTTCTAAGTCTTTTGGTCCTTTTCCTCTTAGAGTGTCGATTGCTTCTTTTACTTCTAGAGCATTACCGATTGCGTAGCCTAAAGGCTGGCTCATGTCAGAAATAATAGCCATTGTTCTGCGGCCGACTAAGTTGCCAATGTCGACCATGGCTTTTGCGAGTTCTTTTGAGTCTTCTAAATCTTTCATAAACGCACCGGCACCCGTTTTTACGTCTAACACGATGGCATCAGCGCCTGCTGCAATTTTTTTACTCATGATCGAGCTTGCGATGAGTGGAATGCTATTTACAGTTGCAGTTACGTCACGTAGTGCATAGAGTTTTTTGTCGGCTGGCGTGAGATTTCCACTTTGTCCGATGACAGCTATTTTGTTTTTATTCACAAGCTCGATAAATTGCTTGTTTTCAATTTCCACGTGAAAGCCTGGAATCGATTCGAGTTTATCAATTGTACCGCCTGTGTGACCTAAGCCACGTCCTGACATTTTTGCAACTGGAACTCCAACTGCTGCTACTAGCGGACCTAATACAAGTGTAGTTGTATCCCCTACTCCACCTGTACTGTGCTTATCTACTTTTATTCCTTCAATTTCACTTAAGTCAATTGTGTCCCCGGAATGAACCATTGCCATTGTAAGCTCTGCACGCTCTTGGTCTGTCATACCTTGAAAGTAAACGGCCATTGTAAAAGCACTCATTTGGTAGTCGGGAATATCTCCATCTGTATAGCCTTTAATAATATGGTGGATTTCTTCCTTTGTTAATTCTTGGCCATCTCTTTTTTTCTCAATTAAATCAACCATTCTCATAGATAATCTCACCTTTATTTTAAGTTTGACGAGTAGATCTTCAGGGTGATGCTCTTTACTAGATTTAAAAAGTTGGCACGTACCTTTTCAGTTGTTTCAATTACTTCATCATGTGATAATGGCTGATCTAAAATTCCAGAAGCCATATTGGATATACAGGATATACCTAATACATTTAAACCTGCATGTTTCGCCACAATTACTTCTGGGACTGTTGACATTCCTACTGCATCTCCTCCTAACGTGCGAAGAGCACGAACTTCTGCAGGAGTTTCATAGGATGGACCAGTATTACCAACATATACTCCCTCTTGAAGTTTAATATTCAATTCATTTGCACTATTTTTCGCCATGTCTCTTAATTTACCATCGTAGCTCTCTGACATATCTGGAAAGCGAACGCCTATATTAGAGTCATTCGGCCCGATTAATGGATTTGTCCCCATATTATTTATATGATCGGTGATTAACATTAAATCACCAGCTTCGAAGGACTCATTTATCCCGCCTGCTGCATTTGTTACGATTAATGTTTCAACTCCCAGTTCTTTCATCACTCGAACTGGTGCTGTTACTTTATCTAAGCTATATCCTTCATAAAAATGAAAGCGGCCTTGCATTGCGACTACTTTTGCACCCTTTAACGTTCCAAAAACGAGCTGTCCTGCATGGCCTTCAACTGTTGAAACCGGGAAATTTGGAATCTCATTGTAGGGTATTTTTACTGGGTTTTCGATTTCATCAGCTAATACACCCAAGCCTGAACCTAAAATCAAACCGATTTTTGGTGTATCCTCATATTTCTCTTTTAAATGATTTGCTGCTTCTTTAATATTTTCGTAATTCATTATGTATCCTCCTATTTCAATTCAGGCAAAAAGCTAGTTCCGAAAGCAGGCATTTTCACATTAAAATTATCTGCAATTGTCGCTCCAACATCAGCAAAAGTCTCTCTTATTGGCAATTCTTTACCTGTTTTTAATCTAGGACTATAGACAAGTAATGGAACGTATTCACGTGTATGATCTGTACCATGGTGAACAGGATCATTTCCATGGTCTGCTGTGACAATTAACAGATCTTGGACTGTTAATTTTGATAGTACTTCTGTTAATCTCGCATCATATTCTTCAAGAGCTTTACCGTATCCTGCTGGATCACGACGATGACCGAATAATGCATCAAAATCAACTAGATTTACAAAGCTGATACCTGTAAAGTCCATACCAACAGTGTCATTTAACTTATCTATGCCATCCATATTTGATTTTGTTCGTAATGATTTTGTAATCCCTTCACCATCGTAAATATCCGATATTTTCCCTATTGATAAAACATCATAACCATTGTCTTTTAGTTCATTCATTACCGTGCGACCGAATGGTTTAAGTGCGTAGTCATGGCGATTTGCTGTTCTCGTGAAATTACCTGGCTCACCTAGGAATGGACGAGCAATAACACGACCTACCATATATTTTTCATCTAGGGTCATTTCCCGAGCTAGTTCACATATTTTATATAGTTCATCTAAAGGAACAATTTCTTCATGTGCAGCAATCTGCAAAACTGAATCAGCAGATGTATAAACGATTAATGCCCCTGTTTTCATATGCTCTTCGCCAAGTTCGTCGAGAATTTCCGTTCCTGAGGCTGGCTTATTCCCGATAATTTTCCGACCAGTTTTTTCTTCCAATTCGTTTATAAGTTCAGGTGGGAATCCATCTGGAAAGACTCTAAAAGGCTGCTGAATGTTGAGGCCCATAATCTCCCAATGCCCTGTCATTGTATCTTTCCCGTTTGATGCCTCTTGCATTTTTGTATAAAAAGCCTGTGGCTGTTCTTGAACAGGTATTCCTTTTATTTCTCTGATATTGCTTAAGCCAAGCTTTGCCATATTCGGCATATTTAGCCCACCCATATGTTCAGCTATATGTCCAAGAGTATCAGAACCAAGATCGTTAAACTTGTCTGCATCAGGAGCTTCTCCTATGCCAACTGAATCTAGTACAATTAAAAAAATGCGTTTATATGTATAATTTGACATCCAAATCCTCCTTTACAAATGTCCTCATCTTACTGTTCCTTATAACACATGTTTCCATTCGAAAATGAAAACTTGTCAGAAGTCTGACAACCGCATTGTATCTTCATTATAAACCCCTTACACGATGGTTGACAACTTTAAATAGATATTTTGTCTTCTCTACTATTTTTAATAAAATACTGTTCACATGTTAAAAATGTATCCTCTTGTTAAGTAATAAAATATCAAAAAAAAAGCACCCCCACTAATGTGTGATGCCTTGTTAAGCTCTTGGATGAAATTGATTATAAACATCCTTTAATCTAGCTTTCGTTACATGAGTATAGATTTGGGTTGTTGATATATCTGCATGGCCTAGCATTTCTTGAACAGCTCTTAAATCGGCACCATTTTCGAGTAAATGTGTGGCAAATGAATGTCTCAGGGTATGTGGAGTGAGCTCTTTATTTACATTTGCTTCAAGAGCAATTTTTTTTAGATTCTTCCAAAAGCCTTGCCTTGAAATCCGGTTTCCATGATGGTTGACAAATAGAGATTCAGTTGGCTGCTTTGCATTTAATAATTTTGGTCGGCCCTTTTCAATATAATTTGTAATAACTTCAGTTGCTGTTCGGCTGATTGGAACGATTCGTTCTTTATTCCCTTTTCCATAGCAACGAATGAATCCCATTGTTAAGTGAACATCTGATAAGTTTAAATTGATCATTTCACTTACACGAATTCCGGTTGCATATAAAAGCTCAAGCATCGCTTTATCTCTAAAGCCAAACGGTGTTGTAAGCTTTGGTGACTCAAGTAGCTTTTCCACTTCTTGTAAAGAAAGAATCTTAGGTAAGCTTCGTTCCAATTGAGGAGACTCGATTAAAACCGAAGGATCTTGGTCAGCCTGTTTTTCTCTTAACAAAAATTGATGAAACGACCGAATGGAAGCTGTATGTCTAGCAATCGTCTTACTGGATTTACCAGCTTCTTTTAAAAATTTTAAAAATTGAATAATATGAAGACGGGTTACATTGTTAAACGATTCAAGTTCCTGTTTTTCCACTAAATGCTTATGGTAACTTTTTAAATCTCTTTCATAAGATACGATGGTATTATTCGATAAACCTCGTTCTACTATTAAATAATGAATAAAATCTTTTATTTGATCCTTCAAAATCGTCTACTCCCCATTGTCATAAAAGAAAATTAATCTGTTAATCCAACTTTCTTCTTCATTATTTACCATGTTTGTTACTTTTAAGGCAGCTCCCTCTGGTTGATCATATCGATGTAATTCCTGGTACTCCAAGTTCACCCAAATAATAGCATAATAGAATA
Source organism: Bacillota bacterium (assembly GCA_051750265.1). GTDB lineage: Bacteria > Bacillota > Bacilli > Bacillales > Bacillaceae > Metabacillus. Next base: position 204,733 of record JBNJJO010000002.1, read on the forward strand.
AAATCGTAAATCCAGTAAATAAAATAAACACTTTCAACATATCTCTAACCGTTTTTAACCAGCGAATCATAAGGAACCTCCAATTTTATTCGGAATATTGTTTTTGAATTATTTTTAAACTGTTTGAATTTGAAGGATCATACGTTAACGAGGACTATTTATTGTGATTATTAGAAGATATGCCAAAAAGGACAAACTTTATACATGAATTCAGCAAACGATTTACATTCTTTCCTATTTATTTGTACATAATCAATTCAAGAACAAAAGCAAGCGCCTTGACAGCCTCGGGCAAATAAGACGCTCATGAATAAAAGGTGTTCTTTACTTCTATTCATGAGTGGCTAGACCCTAGGGGCAGTTACGAACGCTACCGTTAATCGCAGTAACTGCACTTGCACGTCCTTTGCGATCTAAGGCCGCGGCGCTGGATGCCAAGCGCTTATCCACAGTACAAAAATTTTATAATTTCCTGATAAACGGCCAAAAGAGTCTAACTAAGTAAGCTAGACTCTTTTAATTTTCATTATGTTCTTGTTCTTCATTTTCTTGACATTTTACACATATTCCGTGAAATGTAAGGCGGTGATCCTTAATTTTAAATTTCCAATCACGTTCAACGATCTCTTCTACATCTTCAAGTAAGTCATCTTCAATTTCAGCGACTGAACCACATTCAATACATACTAAATGGTGATGAAAATGCGCCGCGCCTTCTTTACGAAGATCGTATCTGGAAACACCATCACCAAAATTTATTTTATCGACAACTTTTAATTCAGTTAACAATTCTAATGTTCGATATACAGTTGCTAATCCAATTTCGGGTGCTTTTTCTTTTACGAGAAGGTATACATCTTCAGCACTTAAATGGTCTTCTTCATTTTCTAGCAATACTCGAACAGTTGCTTCACGCTGCGGTGTTAGCTTATAACTAGCAGAATGCAGCTGCTTCTTGATCCGATCAATGCGGTTTTCCATAACTACTCTTCCTCCCTCGCCGCGTTCCCAAAACCATTATATATCATAAGAAAGGAAAGTGTCCAACTAAAATGATTATAACCTAATAAAGAGAATTTATATTATTTACTAATAATTATTATCTACTTACAAACTCTACTACATTTTTCATTAAAAAAGGTGACGCGTAAGCTTCAAATCCAGATGCTACAATAGCTAGGACCCCGATAAAAAGAAATACAGTAACATACCTCATAAATAGAGAGAACGGCGCTTCTAAATTACTTGTATTCTTAACAAATAGCTGTTTGATTATTTTTAACGTAAATGAAATGGCAACGGAACACATAATGATAAAGGCTGGAATAAGCAATACATTTTGCGGTAGCACAGTGACAAATGACAGTAAAAAGCCTTTTAACCCCAGTTGATTGACTAGGAATCCGACCGTGAAACCAACGACCATTCCTTTTATAAAAAGCATAACTAATATGACCGGCAAGCCAATAATTGAGATACCTAAAATCCACATTAAACCTAAGTATTTTAAATTATGAAAAAAGCTTTGTTGGAACATATCTACAGAACTAGCTACCTTCCCTTCAGCAACTTGTCCAAAAAATCGATTTAAATAGTAATATAAGTCCTCTTTTTGACTTATGTTCATACTATTTACAATGATGGCTCCGAATATAACGCCCATTAAAAATAAGACGAATACAAACAGGTATATTGAAGAATGCTCCTTAAGATGCTGCTTCATCATTGTACTGATTGGCAGTTGTCTACGCATGATTATTTCCTCCCGTCATTCACTTACTAGAGTATATGAGAGGATCATTAATCTATGACTTAAAAAAATGGTTTTCTTTTCTAGTTTTCTAGTTTATACTACTAAAAAATTGACGAGGATGTGTGGAAATGAATCCTATATTACTAGATTTCCCTTCTGATTTCACTACGCAACGCCTTCTCCTCCGTGCGCCAGCGTTTGGTGATGGTAAAGCTGTGAATTCGGCGATTCATGCTTCTATTAACGAGTTAAAACAATGGTTACCTTTTGCACAACAAGCTCCAACTCTTGAGGATACTGAAACAAATACAAGAGAAGCAATCGCTAAATTTATTTTAAGAGAAGATTTGCGTTTTCTTATTTTTGATCGTTTTACTGGTCAGTTTATAGGGAGTACTGGTCTACATAGAATGAATTGGGATGTTCGTAGCTTTGAAATTGGTTATTGGATTGATTCTAGATTCAGTGGTAAAGGGCTTATGACAGAGGCTGTTAAGGGATTGATTCATTTTGCGGAAACGGAACTTGATGCTAGACGAATTGAAATTAGATGTGATACGACTAATGTTAAAAGTCGAAATATACCAGAAAAATTAGGATTTACATTAGAGGGTACGTTTAATCATGACGATCTATCAGCAGATGGGAAATCACTACGAGATACATATGTATTCGCTAAAATTATTCAAGGCTAATGAAGAGATAGAGGGGGAATACAAAAAAGTACGCTTCCCCCTTTTTTACTAAATTCCAGTTACCTTCCCGTAAGTTCCGCCACCACCAGATGTAACTTGAAGACGGCCTTCTCTCGCTGCAGCTATATACTCTGCAATTTTCTCTGGTACTACCTTCTGTAGTTCATGCTTTGGTACTTCATGCAAAATGTCCATCTCTGTCCCAAACATGTCTTTCAATTTCCCTAATGTTTTCGGTCCAATTCCCGGTATGAATTGAAGTGGTACTTGGTGTATATATGGAGGACGGATTTGTTCATTTCCTCTTGCGTTAGCTAAATCTTTAAGACGTTTTGATACTCCTTTAACAAAACGAGTACTTCCACAGCTGTCACATTCAACTTGATCTGCTTTTGGTTTTAAGCCACATTTTTCACATGTTGTTTCATAATATTTTCCCAAGTAAGGATTTAAGCCGTAATTTGCTTGTACACCTCTTCCATCTTCCTCAGATAGCGCCTTTTTCAGCTCTAGAAAGCTTGGTTCTTGTAAAACAAGCTTTTGATATTCTCTCCCAATTTTCGGTAACGAATGTGCATCTGAATTCGTTAGAAACGTGTAGTGATGCAGTTCTGCTATTTGGTCTGCCATATTTGTATCAGAGCTTAGTCCAAGTTCAACTGCATCTATTAAGTTCCCATCAAATACTTCCTCTAGAGAATACGTTACTCCACTTCCATACAAGCTTTTATGTGGTGTAAAAATATGAGCAGGAATAAATAATCCACCTAGCTTTTTGACAACCTTTTGTAGCGTTCTGCCATCTTCATATATTCTTTGTGAACTTAGTGTAATATTTGTTAGCCTCGTAGATAGCCAATTGGAAAACTCTTGCATTTTTTCAAGCGTTGGCATAAAGACCAACACATGGATTGGACCTTTGCAAGATTCGTCATAAATTTCCAACTCACTTCCAAGAATTAATGTTGTGTTTTGAAAGCGAATACCACCCTCATCTAGCTCTATACAGTCGCCTATATCAACGAGGTTACTAAGCGTAACCACCACCTCAGGTACGTGACAGTCTATTACCCCTACTATATCAATTCCCTTATGTTCACTTGCTTCGATTAAAATGTTCTCTAATGTGAGCGTTCGTGAGGCTGTAATTTTCACTGGCTTCCCTGAATGGGTTTGACCAATATGAATATGTAAATCAGCAAAAAAACTGTTCATGGTGTTAACAGACCCCTTCTGGAGTATTATCGTTAAATCTAGTAGAAAGGATAACCAGTCTTTATACAGACAATGTTGGCTACGATGAGCAATTTAGCGGAGCTCCGTCCCCTGAAGCGCTTGTTTGAGCTGCAAATATTGAACGGCATATGTAGTTTTTGCATCATATATGCGTTTGTTTTGAATCATTTCCTGCGCTTCCTCTAACGTCACTTCCATCACCTCTAAAAATTCATCCTCATCTAATTCAGCAGCTACCGTTAGCTTTTCCAAATTTTCTGCAATAAATAAATGAACAAGTTCATCTGCAAAACCAGGTGATGTATAAAACGAGATGAGTGGACGTAAATCACCACATGTGTAGCCTGTTTCTTCCTCTAGTTCTCTTTTTGCCGTAGCTTCTGGTAGCTCACCTTTTTCGAGCTTTCCAGCTGGAATCTCAACTAGTGTTCGCCCAAGTGGCTTTCGAAATTGCTCAACCATTAAAATTTTATTATCTGGTGTTATCGCTAAAACAGCTACTGCTCCTGGATGTTTCACAATTTCTCGAGTACTTGTTTTACCATTTGGTAGTTCAACTTCTTCTACATATAAATCAATAATTCTTCCCTTAAATATTTCCTTAGATGAAAGTGTCGTTTCTTTTAAATGATCCATATTAACAGCTCCTGTTCTATCAGCTTTACTTCCCTCATACATTCTATCATATCTTATTGGAAAGGAATGGTTCCTAAGGATGAAAATCTATCGACTACACAAAGGAATTGTTCTTGTTGGTAAAGCGTGGGAAATTCGTAAAAAATTAAGGGAATATAGCCGGACATATACGACAGTGAATGAATGGATTCAGGATGAAAAAACGCTGCAACATCCTGTTTACGATTTTAAAAAATAGGGTAAGTGTTTTGAGTTGCTTTTTAGCTTTCTTTATACTACCCTCGACAGTAAGATGACTTATATACAAGGAGTGAACATGATGCGAAAAAGGCAGCTCGGCAAATCTGAATTGTACGTAAGCGAGGTAGGACTTGGCTGTATGTCACTAGGTACTGAAGAAAAGCATGCCGTCTCGCTTATTGATGAAGCGATTGACCAAGGAATTAATTATTTTGATACAGCGGATTTATATGATTTCGGCCATAATGAAGAACTTGTGGGCAAAGCGATTAAACATCGTCGAAATGAGATTATTCTAGCAACAAAAGTAGGAAACCGTTGGAAGGAAGACAAAACAGGCTGGAACTGGGATCCCTCTAAGGCATACATAAAAAAAGCGGTCAAACAAAGCTTACAACGTTTACAAACAGATTATATCGACCTTTATCAGCTGCACGGTGGTACAATTGAAGACCATATTGATGAAACAATCGAAGCTTTTGAAGAATTAAAACAAGAAGGTGTTATTCGTTATTATGGTATTTCTTCGATTCGTCCTAACGTCATTAAAGAATACATAAAAAAATCAAGCATCGTCTCTATTATGATGCAATATAGCTTATTAGACCGACGTCCTGAGGAGTGGTTTTCACTCATTAAGGAAAACGGTGTGAGTGTGATTGCACGTGGACCTCTTGCAAAAGGTCTTTTAACAGAAAAGCCTTTAGCAATAAAGCTTGAAAAATTTCAAGAAAAAGGCTATTTATCTTATACGAAGGAAGAACTTGAAAAACTATTAACCGCGCTTGAACATTTAGATTCTTTACACTCCATGACAGAGCTCTCTTTACAATATTGCCTTTATGAAGATGTCGTTGGTACGGTCATACCTGGAGCGAGTAAAATACAGCAACTAACTGAAAATGCTGCAGCTGGGTCAGTTGAACCACTACCTGCTCAAATATATGAAAAGCTTCAGAAACTTGCAAAACTGGATAATTACGAACAGCATCGTTAAAAAACGGGATCTCATGAGATTCCGTTTTCTTGTCGTTTTAGAAAATTATAAAATTCTTATACTGTGGATTAGCGCTCGGCATCAGATCCGAAGCACAGAACGTGCAATTGCAGTCAGTACGACAGGACGTCGCGTTCTTAACTGTCTCTAGGGTCAAGCCACTCATGAATTGAAGGTAAGAACACCTCCTATTCATGAGCATCTGTCTTATTTGCCCTAGGCTGATCAAGGCGCTTGTCTTTTGTTCTATATTTATTTAAAATCCTTCCACGATAAGGAACTCTCACCTAGTAGCTCTTCAAAGCTTTTATTCTTTTCTCTTCGCTTTCGCTCTTCAATTTTTTGGCGTTCTAGAGCTGCATCTCTTTCCTCTTGTTCCTGTGTTAATCCTTTTTTCACTGCTTTCAATTGCTCTAATAAATCATTATTTAAATGATCTGAAACAGATACTGCTTGATCATCCTTTTTCTTGTTTGACTTTTTCATCCAAGTTGCCTCCTACATCCATTTTCACGGAATATCTCTATCCATACCCTAAATCATGCTGAGACCTTAATCCTATCTCTTACTATCAAGTATAAAAAAGTTTTTTATGAATGAAAAGGAATTTACTCAGGAAAATCATTACATCCAGAACTGTATAATATGTTCTCCAAACAGACATTTTAAAAGGTAGAAAGGAGCGATTTAACATGGCAAAGCAACGAGGACAAAAAGGCAAACCAAACGCTGATACATCAAAAAAGATAATGGCAGCTGAACAAGTAGAAAAGGCAATCCATCCTACAAAAAGACAAAATTCAGAGCAATAATTTTTAGAAGACAGGCTTTAGAGCTTGTCTTTTTTCTTTTTAGATTTGTAATATTGTTTCGTTATAAAAGTTGTTGATGTAAAATTAAGAATGAATCGGAAATAAAGGAGTCTGCCTATGAAAAAAACATTTCTCGGATTGCTTCTAATACTATCTTACATTTTTATCATCGGTTTTTTCTTCACGAATAAAATGATGTATATAAGGAAGAAAACGGATGAGGAAATTATTAATCGTGATACAAAGTTTGGCCTTTATAGCCAAAAAGATTTCGATGACCTTGAGAAAAAGCACTTTTCAATCCTATCCCAGTTTGGTTACTCGATAAAAGGTTCACTTATCGCTCCTCATGAATCTAATCGTTACATCATTATTTGTCACGGGGTCACAGTAAACCGTCTTAATTCGGTTAAGTACATGAATTTATTTTTACAAAAGGGCTGGAATGTTTTGATTTATGACCACCGTAGACATGGTGAAAGTGGTGGGGAAACAACGAGCTATGGTCATTATGAGAAATTTGATCTTCAATCAGTTGTTCACTGGTTAAAGAAAGAGGTTGGTGATTCAATCGTTTTAGGCATTCATGGTGAGTCAATGGGTGCTGTTACGACGTTGCTTTACGCGGGAATGCTTGAAGACAGCGCAGATTTTTATATTGCCGATTGTCCTTTCACAGAGCTTGAAGCCCAGCTTCTTTACCGACTTAAAGTTGAGTTTAAGATCCCTAGTATACTAATTATGCCGATCGCAAAGCCCTTTGTTCAGCTTCGTGATCGTTACTCTATTAAAGGTGTATCACCAATCAATGCCATTGCTAACATCGAGAACCCAGTTTTATTTATTCATAGCAAAGATGATGATTACATACCTGCTGAAATGTCTAAACAACTATATGAAAAAAAGAAAGGGTCCAAAAAGTTATACATTGCTGAAAAGGGCTCACATGCTATGTCTTATGCTGAAAACCGCAAGGAATATTCTAATGTTATTGATGAGTTTTTTGATGAAATTGGTTTATAACATTAGAAATTGCGTTAGCTCCCTTGTTCAGCCTCTTGCTTATAAGACGCTCATTTAATAGAGAGCAGTAGCTAAACTAAATAGATTTAAAGAGGATGACTCAAATGCAAAGGGTCAGGCCCCTCAAACCGAATATTTAGAGCTTTAACTAAGTAAAAGCTCAATATATTGGTGTTGATGGGGGTCTCAGACCCTTATAAGTCATCCTCCTTGTTTTTTATCCTAGCACATCTGAAATATGCTGCATATTTTCCTCCATCCACTGAATTGCCTTATCAATGGTTGGAAACTCCTGTGCTTCAAATGACATTTCATCCTGGAGCAACCAAACGTCCTTTGTATCCTCATGAAATCCTCCGATTGACCAATGAAGAAGACTGTAAGGGTGATTGTCATTTAAAAAAGATACCCATGTTTTATTTAATGCAACATTTTTTATTGAGTTTAAACGATCTTTCACCTAGTTCCCCTCACTTTACAAGCAAGCTCATGCGAGGATTTAATATTTGTGAAGGGCTTTTTAACATATAGCAATTTGCTGTTTTGTTAAATGAAATCGTGAGTTGCTCATCTAAAAATACCATTTTTGTCTTTTCAACATATAACGGTACATCATTTGTTTCAAGCTTTACATCATCCACGTCTTGCTCTTCTACTAGCCATAATGCTGTAACACCACTCATCACACAGCCACAGCCTTCTGTATCATATTTTAATTTTAAAACTCTGTTTTTATTTTTTTCAAGCATAGGCGCTAATTGCTCGATTGCTTCTTTTGTAAATGTTAACTGCATGATAAATCTCCTTCGTAACATACTATATAAATAGTTTAACATACACTTTTATTTCATGCATGAACCAGCTATATCCTTAATTGTTTTTTCTTGTTGTCTTTGCATCTTGTTTTTATTCTATTTAGATGCATATTATTATTTGCATTGGGTATAATAGATTAGAAGTTTACATACCTAGGATGGTGATTACGTGTCTAAAGTACAAATTAAAGTAAATGATAATGGTCCTTTGCGGGTAACAGGAGAAGTTGAACTCATCGATGTTGACGGTAATCGATTTACAACAAAAGAAGCTTTTTCTTTATGTCGCTGTGGACGTTCATCAAAAATGCCATTTTGCGATGCGTCTCATAAGGGGAATTTCGATTCATGTGTTCGTGCGGAAAAAGTATTAGGTGAATAATATGATTGGAGGATGAGATTTTTGTTTCATCCTCTTATTTATGCTATTTTTTCTTCACATCAACAATTGCTTGAAGCGGTAACTGAAGGCGATTGCCATTTTGTTCATCAACAATTCGAAGCGTATGCCGAATTGGATCTATATAATGTACATAACCAGAGCATGTGTGATGAAAATGATCTTTATAATATGTGAAAACGAGCTCGGCATGTTCTTCCATCGCCATGTAAATCGTCTCATTAAACTGTTCTAGCTGTTGTTCATCAAGCTCAGGCTTGACTTGATAAGCATCCGCTTCTGACCACTCTCTTAATAGCTTTACATGCTCTGGTAGCATCATCGATGTCCATTTAATATTTCCTCTATCTCGTATCATATCCTTGTCACCACCCTAAAACCAATTGTTTCTATTAACACAAATTTCTCGGGTAGCCTAAGTGAAATAACTTATGTGCAATCTCTTGATACCCAAGATCATTTGGATGAATATGATCTCTTCTGGACAACAACTCATCCTGCCTGCCTTTAAACACAGAGTAAATATCAACAACTCGTATCGTCAAGCCATTGTCAAAGCTATTTAAATGACGATTAAATAAACGCACCCATTTATCTGCAAGTGGAATTTGTGGTAGCGGGTTATACAGATTAAGTAGGCAAATCATATAAGGTACGCCACATTCTTTTTTTAGTCCATGTATGGTGCTTATGATTTGTACCATATTGCTGTGACACTCTTTTACCGATTGGGTGAGCTCAGTTGGATCACCAGTTTCAGTAAATTCCTTGCTTGCATGAATTAAATCGTTTCCTCCAGCGGAGATGGTGATGATGTTGGCACGCTTGATTTTTTCATGTAAAGCTGGATTTTCTACAATACTTAGAACTCCGCCTGTCTCAATTCCAGACTTCGCATATATGTCGGCAAATACATGCTTATTTAGCTCTTTTTCAGTTAGCCTTACATAACGTGCCACAAATCCTGGTGCTAAAAATGATGCACCTACTCCAACGGTTAGGGAATCGCCTAAAGCTACATATGTTAAATATTGCTGTTGTTTATCAGTTCCCATGCTAACGTCCTCCCCAAAAATAAATAAAGTTCTTATACAATATTCTTGATTGGGTTAATCGTAGCTTTTCCCTTTTGAAATAGGTGTGTTATGCTTTATGTCCCCCTACAAGCTTGGCACGATGCTTCGCTGTTCCGGCTGGCGTGTACGACACGGCACGTAAAATCGCATCTGAACCATATTTATGGCGGATTGAATCCATTACATAGCCAAGTGTTCGCTGCTTAGAGCGGTTTTGCCGAAATAAATCGAGCTGCATTTCACAATCGTCTTCAATGTTTGATAAAGTAATCGATATTTGCCGCACTGATTTATTCGCATAAAACTTTTCAAATAGCAGCAAGCATGTCTCATAAATGTCCATTGTAATATTTGTTGGCTGGTTAATTGTTTTAGAACGATGAAAACCACCGCCAAATTCATCACGGCTATACCCAATTCCAAGGCTAATCGTTCGTCCGACCTTTTTGTGCTGACGTGCTCTGCGGGCAACCTCCTCACTAATTTCTAAAATAACATGCTTTACTTCCTCTGGATCTGGATAATCACGAAGTAAGATTTGACTTTTACCAAAACTGATTTGCCCCTGCATAATCGGTGCACCAATTTCCGATAAGTCTACTCCCCATGCGTGGTAGTAAAGCTGGTTCCCCATCACCCCAAATTTTTTCTCAAGAAGATCGAGTGGATAATTCGCTAGCTGTCCGACGTTGAAAATCCCCATCCGATTTAATGTTTTTTGAACTCTTGAACCGACCCCCCACATTTCACTTAACGGCTCAATCTTCCATAGCCTTTCCTTTACATCATCATACGTCCACTCTGCTACACCCGTTTTTTTCGCATCGATATCTAAGCATATTTTTGACAGAAGCATGTTTGGTCCAATGCCGATTGCACTTGGAAGCTGAAACTCACGTTCCATATCATCACGGATTTTATCGGCAATTGTTCGGGCATCACCCCAAATATGCTCTACTCCATCAACTTCAATAAAGCTCTCATCAACACTGTAGGTATGAATGGCCTCCTTTGGTACATAGCGATGAAACAATTTTGTTATTTCCGTTGACATCCGAATATAGGTCCCCATCTTTGGATTGACAATTGTAATGCGCGGATCGTTTGGAACTTCAAACAATCGCGCTCCTGTTTTAATGCCAAATTCCTTTTTCATTCGCGGAGAAGCCGCCAGCACAATACTCCCTTGCCGCTCGGTATCACCAACAACAGCTAAATAGCATGTTAGTGGATCCAAGCCAAGCAAAACCGCAGCACAGCTTGCATAAAAGCTTTTCATATCAACGCAAAGAATTTTTCGTTTTGGCAATTGATCGTAGTTTTCAATCATAGCCACTTCCTCCAAACGGAATATATGTTCGTATTCATTATATTCTTTATCTTAAGCGAATATACGTTCGATTTCAATGGTAGTTTTCACCATGAAGAGATGATTAGAAAAGCGCAAGCGCCTTGATCAGCCTCGGGCAAATAAGACGCACATGAATAAAAGGTGTTCTTTACCTTCAATTCATGTGTGGCTTAGACCTCGAGGGGCTAGGCGCTAGATATCTTCGTAAAAAAGACAAAAAAAATGTATACTAGCGATAGCGAGGTGTAACATGGAGCAGAAATTTTTATTAAAAATGCTTAGAAATAGCTTTTTGCAATATGGACGAGATCTTGATGAGGATCCACTGCCAAAAGCTGACTACATACAATTAATTGAAAAGATAACAGGCACAAAAGATGATCATTCTGAATGGTATGAGGTTGTTGAAGATGTCGTTTATGGCTATTTAACAAATCAAGAATAAGGAAATTTCTTTAAAAAAGGCTGTTTTCGCAAAGATTGTTGCTTTTCGTAAATAACTATACTTTACGGATATAGCCCATCTTCGTGCTCTTTTCGCTTATTTACTAAGTGGTACTCTCTTGAAATTGCTTATAGTTTCTACGATAAAAATCCAAAAGCCGATTTTTATAATTCTAAAAGCAACAAACTTTTAGAAAAGAGCCTTCGTAAATAACTATACTTTACGGATATAGCCTATTTTCGTGCTCTTTTCGCTTATTTACTAAGTGGTACTCTCTTGAAATTGCTTATAATTTCTACGATAAAAATCCAAAAGCCGATTTTTATAAGTCTAAAAGCAACAAACTTTTAGAAAAGAGCCTTAAAAAAACAATAAAAAAGAGGCTGACCAAAAGGGTCACCCTCTTTTCCTACTTACATTTATATCTACACCGGAAAACAACCTGCCTCTTTTAACGGCAGCATATCTTCATCATCTTCCGCTAATTCAATAAAGTAATCTTCATCATCTAACGCAAAAACATGCTCTAATTGCTTTGCCGCCTCTTTCATATTGCCAAGTGCAACGAGAAAACACGCGCGGTTGTAGAGACAGAACAGATCATCTGGATTTAACTCCACGGCCTTATTAATCGCTTCCAATGCCTGCTCTTCCCGACCTTGACGATGAAAAATAAGACCAAGCTGATTGTAGTTGTCTTCATTGTCAGGCTCTAATTCAATTGCTGCATTACTTGCTTTCTCAGCTTCTGAGAACTTCTCCATTTGAAGATATAGTCTAGCAAGATTGAAATAGCCCTTGTCAATTGTAGGCTCGATCGACAAACAACGAAGATACATCGCTTCTGCTTCCGGTAGTTCCTCTCGTTCAAATAAGACATATGCTAGTAAATTCATATATTCTGGATCTTCATGTTCTGCTAGACAGAATTCAAGCAGTTCTTTTGCCTTAGTCAAATAGCTATATTGCTTCGAAGGTTTTACATTCACCATATCTTCAACATATAAAGCAGCAAGACGATAGGCGATGTCGACGTTTGAATTATGAACGAGCGCCTGTTCAAGCACCTTTATCGCATCACTAGAAAGTTCGGCTTGGACATAAAAGTCGGCAAGCCACATCACAGCGATAACATTTTCACGATCTAATTTAATCGCTGTCTCATAAAAGCCTATAATGACACCAAAATGAGCAGTTAGCTTCGAGAAGCTTGTTAGCTTTTTAAAGAACCCCTTCGACTGACTTAGCTGATCATATGAATTCTCCATCGGTGACATCATTTTTTCATAAGCAGCTGCAGTAAACATAAGGGCAAGACTTCTTTCAGCCTTTTCCAATTTTAACTTTTTAAAATCACCTTCAAGCTTTACCACAGAGCGTGTATTACTTGCTAGCTCTACCAATAGCTTGTATAGATCACGGTCATCCACATGCTCTTCAATGAGAGATAATAGAACACCTTTAGCTTGTTTAGTCTTTCCTTGTTTCATCCAAAGCTTCGCTTGATGGTATAAAAGCTGTGGAAGGTGTGGACTATCTAGCAACGCTTCATTTAAAAATGCTTCCTCTTTCTCAAAGTCACCAAGCTTCCCGTACACATATGCAATAGAGTCAAGTAAAAACCCTTTATCGTGCTTCTTCATAAGACTATTTAGAAATTCAAGAAGCACTTCAAGATCGGCTTTTTGATCAATTACGCCAACTAGATCTTCTACTTTGACGCTATAAGGATTTAGATAAAAAGCTTTAAGTAAAAAGTCTTTTTCATTGGCCTGATCACCTTGGGCAGAAGCAATAGACGCAAGATCTAAATACGACTGCTCATGTGATGGATCAAGAGTAAGGACTTTTTGATAGTAGTCCTCTGCCTCCTTGTAGTCTTCAAGCTTAAACGCAATTTCTCCTAATCGATAAAATGGAAGAATATCTCCCTCCTTTATCGTAAGGGCTTGCTCAAGATATTGCTTAGCTTTATGAAGAAAACCATTTTTCTCATACAAGCAGCCAATATAGCATAAATAAAGGAACGAATCTTCAAGATTATGACTAGCACACTGTTCTTCTAAAAAAGCAATCCCTCGACGATAGAAAGCTGTATCACCTATCACTTCAACATACATCTCCACTACATCGTCAATATGATGTGAAGTATGTTGGATACCCTTTTCAATAAAATCTAGAGCAAACTCAAAATAGGATGGCTTATTAACTTCAATTGCCGCGTCCCATAAGAGCTTGCCTCCGTTTATTAAAAATTCGCTATTCGTTGAAAAATCTAGCTCGAGCTTTTTCATGAAATCAAAAAGTTCATCAAATTTCTCTTCGGATTTTAATACTGTCCCTAACGAGATCCAAGGAAACACATCACTCGGATTACTGTCTGTTGCACGTAAAAGATAGGTGCGGGCTTCTTCATACCGCTGAGTTCGTTCATATAAATCCCCTAGCTCATTAAGTAAAATAGTAGAATCATTTGTATACGTAAGACCATCAAGTAGCACCTTCTCGGCGCGCTTCTCATTCTCATCAAGAAGCTCATACAAGCTGGCCAAATCTCGATACGGAAACGGTACGTCTTGTTCTAAAGAGATTGCAATCCGAAAACCTTTTCTCGCAAAATGATATCTTCCTAGCTGGTGATCACAACGTGCTCGTTCATACCAAAAGTAAGGATCGTGCTTATTTATTTTCAACAACTCGTGAAAAATATCACGCGCTCCGTCATACTTATTAGAGTCATATAAAATGACGCCGTAGTTAACTAGGGCAAACGTATCTTCTTCATTTATATCTAATGAAATTTTCGAATGATAAAGAGCGGTCTCATTATCACCTAGGTAAGAAAATGAAAGAGCTATATAAGACCAAATCATATGATCCTCAGGCTCATAATTTAATGCTTCTTTAAACGCTTCAATAGCTAATGGATATTGATTTTGATCATAATAAATTCTTCCTTTTAAAAACCAATAGGTCGATTTATTCCGTTTACTAAAATCTTTATCAACATACGTAAGGGCGAGGTCAAGCTGCTTTGTTTGACAATAGGCATGAGCAATAATTAGCCTGCTATATTCATTATTTACTAGATGTTGAGTTACAGTAGCTATAGCCTTCTCTAGCACTTCTTGGCTTATCACTTTTGGTATATATCTTAACGTATAAGCTGCAACAATTAATTCATGAAGATTTTCCTTAACAAAATGCTCATCCTCAGACGAAAGAAAATTGTCTTCAACCTCAGCTAGGCTTAACATTTTACTTACAACCTCGTGCTGCTTTTTATCTAAAGACGTTATTTTTTCAAGTTGAGTTTTTTGAACGATTGCCAAAGCTAATACTTGATTATTTCCATACTCTTTCTGAAGGTCAGCATAGTGTATTTGATGATACTCTCTAAAATTAGGATCTTGCACATGTAAAACACGTAAATTATCATCATAGCCGACCAGAACCTGAACATGTGATGACATTGGATAATCCACATTCAGCATGACACCAACCTGCAGGTCTAATAAGGATTTGAAGCTTTCAACCGCTCCATAAAAAAATTGACAAGCATAGCCTTGCTCCTCAAGGTACTCAATTGCTTTAGATAATTTTGTTCCCGACACAGAGAAAACAGAATCCGCAATGATATCTTGATTAATATAGTGGTTAAACTGACTCAATAGCATCTCTAAGCTGGCAGGAACACAATAATTATATTTTTGAATAGCTGGTTTATACGTAAGCAATTTCACCGGTAAATTCATTGTTCCTCTAAACTCTTTAAATAACGACTGCTTTGTAAGATGAGGATATTCGGATAAAAGACGTGTAAGCTCTGGCAGATTTTGCTCATAATAATAACTCTCAGCGATATAATCCTCAAAAAGTTCTTTATAGTCATTGTAAGGTGTCAAGTGATTAATCACTGCAATTGTAGTTCTCATTTCATCCCATTGCTTCATTTGATAAAAAAGGCGTACCTTTTCAACTAATAGCTTAGGATAGTTTGGATGCTGTGCTAAGCCTTCTTCTATTAAGAACTGTGCATTGTCATACTGACCATGAATCGCATAATGCTGAATTAATAAGGAAAAGGCAATAACTCCGTCCTTTTTATCCAACTTCCCATGACCGAGAAATTCAACAGCATGATCCCAGTCACCTTTTTGTAAATAATAGTATCCCCAACGGGTATTCATTGGTTCTCTCGTTATTCCCTCACATTTATCCATATACGTTTTCGCTTCCGAAAACCGCTGCATATTCATAAGTGTGTCCGCTAACACAAAGTAAAGCTTCTCTTCTTCTTCTTGGGTAAGCTCATGTTTTAGCAGCTCTTTTAAACGTTTTTCAGCTTCTATTAATTTATGTTCACTAACTAACTCTTCGCAATACCAAATCGTCATCATAGGTGTTTTAATGCGTTTGTAATTAGCTTTAATAAGGATCGTCGATAATTTCCCCATTAATGCAGTATCCATGACCTTAAGATAATCTTTTAAAGAATTCGCATCAGAAAAATCATTCAACCATTTACGAAACACAGATAGTGACGTACCTTTTTTTACTTGATTATATTCTTCTAATAAAACCGAAATAGCTTCTTCATACTGAGCCAGTTCCAATAACTGATTGAAAGTTGTTATTTTCATCATGTTCCCTCACAAATAGAAATAAAAAACGGTTGCCGATTACTATAAATATACTTTTTTTCAATCGTTTTGCAATCTATTTTTTCGCTAATAGACAATAAATAAGGAGGTAAGGATTCGAAAGAATGTAAGAATTTTTTGAGGTTTGGTTTTAAACGAGAGGAGACATCATCTAAACAGTTAGTAAGGTTTGATAGGGCTATATATTTCCATTTTTAAATAAACTAAGACAATATGAAATATACACCTGAAAATTAGTAGAATTGTAAAACACTACCCAAACAAATATAGTATTATAAGATAAAATAGTACCTATAATATTATGTATTTCTTTAAGTAGAAATAGCAATCGAAAGGAAGTTATACCTTGTTTGAAACATTACTATTGAATTTCCTATTTTTACTTTTCCCAATAATAATATTTCTTATTTTCTTTGAAAACAGACCACATTCCTATAATAAAATTTTTCTTATTTTACTTTCATCAGTTACGATGGTTCTTTGCATGACCATCCCTATTAAATTAGAAATCGGATTTATTTTTGATTTACGATATATTCCTTTTATAATCGTTGCCCTTTTTGGAGGATACAAAAATGTTTTACCACTTTATTTAGTATTAAACATCTATCGATTCTATTTAGGTGGGAATGGTATTATTCAATCATTCCTTTTCTCAACTGTAATATTCCTTTTAGTACCTTTATTGAGTAAAAAGTTTAGTCAACTAAGTTCTAAGCATAGAATTTTATGTGCAGCATTTGTTTCCTTTTTCACTGTAGGACTTTACCTTTTAACCCTACGTTCATTTTTTGAAACGTTAAATAGGGAATTCTGGATACTAACATTCAATGCATTAACCACTTACGTAAGTATGATGATTATCATTATGATCTTAATAGAGCAAATTATCACCAATATAAAAAACCGTGAAAGGTTTTTACATTCGGAAAGATTAAATGTTATTAGTGAGTTATCGGCTAGTGTTTCTCATGAAATAAGAAATCCACTTACCGTCACTAATGGTTTTCTACAACTCTTAAATAAATCAAAGACGATAACTGAGGAGGAAAAAAGGTATATTGAGTTTTCATTACAAGAATTAAACCGAGCAGAAAAAATTGTAAGTGATTATCTCGCCTTTGCCAAGCCTCAATCAGAAAATATGGTTTATTCAAATTTAAAAGTTGAAACAGAGTATACAAAAAACCTTATTATACCTTATGCGAACATGCATCAAGTCGATGTCCAATTTAGTTTTAATAACTCGTTAAATAAAAAATATGATAAGAACCAAATCCAGCAGTGTTTAATCAATTTATTAAAAAACGGAATTGAAGCGATGAAAGAAAATGGCGGTACTCTTTTCATTGATATTTCGGAACAACAGCAAAATATCGTTATCAAAATTCAAGATACTGGGATTGGAATGACAAGAGAAGAAGTTTTACGATTAGGTAAACCGTATTATTCTACAAAAGAAGAAGGAACAGGTCTTGGCATGCTCATGGTTTACAGTACAATCAATAAAGTTAGAGGCAAAATTGAAGTCGAAAGTGAAAAAGGCAAAGGGACAATTTTTCTTATAACCATTCCTGTTTAAATTGAACTTAATAAAAACTGCTAGTTTACATACAAATTATTTATTATATTAAGTAAAGCTTTCCTTTACAACCTAATTCTCCTATTATAGTTCCTAAGCAACAAAAAAGAGGATGACCAAAGCGATTCTTTAGTCATCCTCTTTTTTTACTTACTGTTTGATTGAACGAATTATCGCTTCTTCAATTTCATCGTTCAGATTGATTAATACGATTATTTAAGAAAAACGCGTCAATCCAACTCCATACTTCGGATCCAATCACCATATAAAGGGATGGAAAAAAGAGTCCTTCAGGGAACGATCCCGATAGAACAAAGATAAAGAAGATCATTGGGAAAATAGTTGTCAGTAACATGGTGCTTGCATAACCATAGTCTTCTGTATAAACCAAAAATACTGTATCAGTCTTAACTCCGAAAAAATCCTTCTTCAGAATGAATAACCTGCCCTGTAATCCATTGAGCTTCATCACTTGCAAGAAATTTGGAATGCATATCCTGGACGGATAGATTCAGGTAAATGATGTTTATACATTCTTGTAAGGTTCCATTAAAAGCAGTACGTCTAACAATTGATTTTTTCATTGCTTAGTTTTTCTAAATACGATTGGATTTCTTGTTTACTTTTCAAAGTAATAATATTCTTTTGAGAACCAATCCCTTGAAAAGCTTGAAGTCTAGCCTGCATTGTTTTTTTGCGAGGGTAATATGTGGTGTAGATGAATTTAATAAATTTGCAGTCTAATTTTTCCTTACATCCTTTCCCCATATCATGTCGGACTCTTCCAATGTTAAAAAGCCACCGCTTGAAAACTCGGTAAAGACAAACATGCAAAGGGAGTTCTAGATAAATGATTGTATCAGCGTGCTGAATTCGAATGTCGTATGTATTGCTATAATTCCCATCGATAATCCATTGATCCAGAGTCACAATTTCCTGTTGACCAACTGCAAATTCTTCTAATGAAGCTTCTACCCATTCAGGTTTCCAGAATAAAGCATCTAAATGATAGACCTCTATATCTACTATTTCTCCTAACCTTCGTGCAAACGTCGATTTCCCTACCCCCGCAGAAACGCCCATTACCATAATTCGTTTCATTGCCTTACCACCTTTTTAATAATTATAACTCTTAATTATACTCTTTCTTAATCTACTAATTAGTTAAAAACTCAGGAGGGTTTTCTTTATTGAAAATCCAACTATTATTCATCTTTTAAAACAAAAGCTGTGATTTTTTTAGGATTATATTATCCGTCTGGAACTGTCTTTTTCCATTTGTAATCATGCCTAAACGAATGGATTTACTTTTTAGCCTTTCTAACATACTAATGAGATTAGGAAAAGGGAGACAACTATGCTTAAAGTACTCTAAATAATCCTGAAGCAAACTTTCCCAAGTTATTTTAATTTCAACTCATGTACTTATCAATCGAATAAACTTATATTCGACTAATTTCATTCACTAGAGTTGATCGTGCATCTCCATTTAGAGAACGATCCATATTCCTTCTAAATGCTTCACTGTTTTTCTGGACTGTTTCCAAGTAATCTAGCAATGATTCACTATTTAGGTTTTCTTCTTCCAACATAAGGGAGTACCCTTTTTCTTCGAAGGATTTTGCATTTAAAAGTTGATCCCCTCTACTTTGCTGTAAGCTTATAGGGATAATTAACATAGGAATTTTTAATGCTAAAAATTCAAAAATGGCATTTGAGCCACCTCTTGTGATGACAAGATCCGTTGCAGCTAAAATATCAGCTAATTCTTCATGAACGTATTCATATTGTTTATATCCTGAAACTGTAGACAAATTGTCATCAATATTATCCTTTCCACATAAATGAACAACCTGATACGTATCAGTAAGCTGTTTTAAAGAAGCTCTAACCGCTTCATTAATCTTCTTTGCTCCTAGACTTCCTCCCATAATAGTCAAGATTGGACGGTGCTCATTAAACTCAAGAAAGCTTCTCCCTTTTTCTGACGAACCGTTCAAAATTTCTTCTCTAATTGGAGATCCAATGGCTTGAGTTTTATTTTCAGGAAAAAACTCCTTTGTCTCTTCAAACGATGTAAATATTTTTGTAGCAAACCTTTGAGATATTTTATTAGCTAATCCTGGTGTCATATCACTTTCATGAATGAAGATGGGGATTCGTAATGATTTTGCAGCAACAATAACTGGAACTGAAACAAAGCCACCTTTTGAGAAAACTAAATCAGGCTCTAATTTCTTTAAAACCGTTCTTGCTTCCTTACAGCCTTTTAGAACCCTAAATATATCCACAATATTTTCAAAATCAACATATCTTCTTAGTTTCCCACTACTTATACCATGATAAGGAATATTTATTTTTCTTATTAACTCTTTTTCAATACCCTTTTTAGAACCTATATAATGTATATCCCACTCCTTATCACGTATCTTATTAATAATTGCTAAATTAGGTGTTACATGTCCAGCAGAGCCTCCACCAGTAAATACAATCGTTTTTTTCGACATACACCCTCCTGAATATTCCGCCTTATTTAGTATTAATTATATGGTAATTCGGACTAACAATGCCAATGCGTTATATTACGATACACAGGAAGTCCGTTACGGTACCCGTTAATTTTAAAAAAGAGAAAGGAAAAAGTCACCAATTTTCATTTTTGGTGACTTTTATAACTGAGATGTTTACATTTTTGACCAAAGTCTCACTCTAATGTGGAACAGACCATGTTTTATGTAACAATTAAGCTATACCCTTCATTCATTATTTCTTAAAAAAAGCCTTCCCTGCAATGCGCTCAAATAACCTTGGCATTACTTGATAAATAGTACTTCCTGCATTCATCCATCCTGGCAAATTGATTTCACGTCTTGGAGTAAGCATTGAACCTACGATAATCCGGGCTACCTTGTTTGGATCGAGCATCCATCGATCAACATTTTTCACATAGTCACCATGTTTGTCAGCAATGGTGAAAAATTCTGTTTTAATCGGTCCTGAGTTTACAGATGTGACATAAATATTGCTAGCCTTAACCTCCAACCGCAAACTATTTGTAAAACCTAACACAGCATGCTTACTTGCTGAGTAGAGACTAGATTTAGGCGTTGAAATTTTCCCTGCCTGTGAGGCAATGTTAATGATATGCCCCTTTTTCCTTTCCATCATTGCTGGTAGCACCATTTTCGTGCTTGCTACTAGACCATATACATTAACCTCAAACATATTTTTCATTTCATCTAATGAAGCATCAAGTACATCGTTAAAGATACCAAATCCAGCATTATTCACTAGGATATCGATATGTCCTATTTCTTTTTTTATCGCCGAAAATACTTGCTGGATGGAGTCAAGATCCTGGACATCTAATGAATAATAATGACTGGAAACTCCATAATCATTTTGTATTCGTTCAGAAAGCTGAGCTAACAACTCTTCTCTTCTCGCAAGAAGGATAAGATGTGCTCCTTGCTTCGCACACTCAATCGCAATTTTTTTCCCTATGCCACTTGATGCTCCAGTTATTGCTACATTGCATCCTTGTATACGTGTATTCAAATCCGTCACCTCTAAAGTTAATTAGCCATATACATATGGGTTTCTTGTGTAGTATCAACTTTAATTTGACCGATATCCTCTAAATAGTCAAGCTGTCCAACTGTTTCCGACATAGTCAACATAAGTTGCTTATAATAGATTTTTGGGAACAAGGATTGACAAATTTGAAAGGCAGTTAATGGTCTTTCAGCAATAAAGCTACGAACTAGTTCAGCTCTTTCAGCTTGTTTTTTTAAGCGATAGGTAATCAACTCATGTGCCTCTTCTATGTTCTCTCCATGTCCTGTAAATACTAAAGAAATCGGGATTTCTAACAATCTAGAAATTGAATGATTTAACTGTAGCTGTGGCTTTGAGCGTTCTAATTCTCCTGCTATTGGAGGCTCTAATAAAGGGTTTGGAGAAATATGTTTCAATAATAAATCCCCACCAATTAATAACCCAGTGTTTTCTTTATATAAAACGATATGACTTTGAGCATGCCCTGGTGTTTCTAGTACCCTCAAACCAGCAAGACCGCTTACTTCATCCCCTTCACCAATAAAGCATTTTAGATCCCTTGCGCATGAAAATTCAAACGTATCATGAAGCTTCACTAAATAAGGTAAGAAGTTTTTATTAACACCAAATTCGATAAGTAGCTTCTCAAAAAATAAGGTTTGGTCTGACATAAATTGCTGATCTTTCTTTAACCAAGGTTTATTAAGACGGTGTCCAAGTACTCGTACTTCTTCACTAAAATAGTCGAGCATTCCGACATGATCAGGATGGTGATGTGTGATCACAATTTGTTCTATGTCCTTTGGTGTGTAGCCAATTTCTTTCAATTGATGTTGAAAAGCCAACCAAGCTCCTTCTGTTTTCGGTCCAGCATCTACAAGTGTTAATTGATCGCCCTTTATTAAATAAACATTTACATCACCAACTGGAAAAGGTGTTGGTAGCTCCAACTTGAACACTTGCATTGACCGTGTAATTTGTTTCATTTACTCCGCCCCATTTATTATTTTTATATAAAGCTATTCTTCCCATTTAATGAAAAACATCAATGTATATCGTTATTTTAACTTGCCTCTCATCACTTGTCATTATATTCAAATAATTCAGAGGTTATTCTTTCTAAAAAAGCTTGACAAGTACCTGTCCACCCCTGCATAATGAATAAAAATTCAGGCAATTGTAGTATTTATTTATGCTCCATACAGACAAGGCATTGACTAGGAATAGTAAATAGGAAGCAGCAAAAGAGATTGGGGCTTATGGCTGAAAGGCTCCATTGCCATTCTTCTTATCGAACCTACCCTATGAGCTGTTAGGAAAACCTAACCGTATTTCTGCGATAAAGAAACAAAGCTGGGAATTCACATTCCAACTAAGGTGGTACCGCGGAGCCATTCCGTCCTTTTTATAGGGACAGAATGGCTTTTTTTAGTGTCTAGCTCTAGCACCGCAGCCTTAGATCGCACAGAACGTGCTAGTGCAGTTACAGCGATTAACGTCGCGTTCGTAACTGCCTCTATGTATAAGCCACTCATGAATTGAAAGTAAAGAACACCCTCTATTTATGAGCGTCTTAATTGCCCTAGGCTGAACAAGGCACTTGCGCTTTTCTTATGTGTTGGATAAAGGAGGAGTTTCATTTGAAGAAAATTGGATTTATTGGCGCTGGTTCAATGGCAGAAGCGATGGTTGCAGGGCTTATAAAAGGCGGCGTTTTTCAACCAGACCAAGTGATTGTTGCAAATCGTTCTAACACAGAACGTTTACAGGAACTAACAAAAAAGTACGGAATCGAAACAACACACAATAAGGAAAAATTAGTTCAAGAATCATCCATTATTGTATTAGCAATGAAACCTAAGGACGTAAAGGCTGGTATAGACGGCATCCAAGAGTATATTCATGATCAGCTTATCGTTTCTGTATTAGCTGGAATATCTATTGAAATCATTACAAGTATACTAGGCAAACAAGCAGCCATTATTCGTGCAATGCCTAATACGTCTGCAACGATCGCAAAATCGGCTACAGCTATTGCTGCTAGTGAGGATGTGACAATGAGTCAAATTAAGCAATGTCAGTCTCTATTTGAAGCAATTGGTATTTGCAAACTTGTTGAAGAGAATCAATTAGATGCGGTGACAGGACTTTCCGGAAGCGGACCAGCATATGTTTATTTCCTTGTAGAAGCAATGGAAAAAGCGGCCGTTGAAGTTGGTTTAGATTCTGTTGTAGCAAGAGAGCTAATCGTTCAAACATTACTCGGAGCATCAGAAATGATCGCGAGCTCTGATAAACACCCATCTCAATTAAGAAAAGAAGTCACAAGCCCAAACGGAACAACTGAAGCAGGTATCAAAATCCTTCAGGAAAGAGGGTTTGAGGAAGCTCTTATTTCATGTATAAAACGAGCTACAGAACGATCAAATGAATTAAAGATGATGTTCTCAGAGTCGCTTGTTGCATCTGATAAATAGGTCCGATAGTAAAAATAAAAGGAGTGCTGTTTTTAATATAAACCTGCACTCCTTTTATTTTTTATCGTTCATCCTTTTCAACTCCAACAGGGAGATAAGATCAATAACCGTACCTTTACCCAGTGCACTAGAAATTTCATCGTACCACCATGAGAATGAATGCAAACTGCTTTGGAATAAAAATGCATTGTCAATTTCATCTGGAGTTATTATAGGAATATACGACATTTGCAGAAATTCCTTTACACTGTATCCTAATAACTGTTCCATTGCACGATTAACACTAAGATAATTCCTATCTAAATCAAAAAAGGCATCAGGATTATTTTCAAAAGAATTTGTAGTGTTGCTCTCGCTGTGTGGAAAATCGTTTCTTCTCCGAAATATCTTGAAAGTAAACAGAAAGGCCATTTGGTGAGGGGTAAGCACTTACTTCAAACCAAGCATTTAAAGGCGGAGAATAATCTTCGAAAATATAAAAAAACATGAAAGGATGCAATAAAATGCAATCACAAGATTCGATTATACACTCTACCCTTCCTCAACGATACCCATTTTTAATGATAGACAAAATTCTCGAGGTTGTAGAAGGAAAAACCGTAAAGGGACTGAAAAATATAACAGCCAATGAATGGTACATAACGGACGATCATAAAGTCATGCCAAATTGCATGATCGTAGAAGCACTTGCGCAGCTTGGTGCCTTTGCCACCATAGGTGAATATAGCAATTTAGGATTTTTAACAGCAATTAAAGGTGCAAATTTTATTCACGAAGCAACAGTAGGTGATCAAGTCTATCTTTATTATGAGGTAAAACGAATGAAGAAAGGATTTGTTCTAGGCATTGGTCATGCTGAGGTAAATGGGCAAATGATCGTAAAGGTCGATGAGATTTTAATCTACCAGGCAAGTTCTTCTTAAAACTATATAATGTACTTACTTAGTAGGTGATCTAGGTGAAAATGAATCTTTCAGAGCTACCAAATCGTGAAAAAATGATTTATCATCAAATAACGAAATTAACAAAGTGTGAAAAACAAATGCTTTGGTACCTTATTAAAAAAACAAATATCGAAGGAATTGCTCTCAACCCGAAGATTGAAAAAGAAATGATATCCCTAATAAAGCACGAATTTATTGCCATAAATGAAATCTATAAAGGTGAGGGCTTTAGCTTTTTTATCTTACAAAAAGCTCCCTATCTTCTTAGACAGCTAAAAAAACGCTAGGTAATGGTTGTAAATAAAGCTAGAAGCAATAGTCAAAAACTATTGCTCTATTCATCCAAGCTGTATATGATCTTCTAATTTTACTCATCAAAGATCGTTTTAATCGAAAAACGTAATAACTCTGGAAAAATATCAAATGCGTAAGGAATATGCAATCGTTCTGTCCATTTGTGTGGATCTCTACCCACAGGACCGATGTTTAAAACAGGGATATTTAAGCGTTGAATTTCTTTTAATGGCAAATAAAAATGATTTCCGTAAAGCGGCATATTTGCTGTTAATTGAGTAACAGATTGCCCTTTGTCATTTAGCTGGACAAAACTTAAATCACATAATCCAGGAAAATAATTTTGTTGCTTCAATTCGATTTGATATTCCGATTTCGCATGTGCAATCACTCGTCCAACTGTTTTCTGAATAAGCTGATTTTCTTTAGAGGATACAGCAGGATAATAAGGCGGACTATAAAAGACAACAATCATCGGAGTATGTTCCTTACATAATCCTGCTAAATCTGCAACAAGCTTCGTTGAAAAGTCACGATCCCCTTCATCACCACGATTGGCTGACAAATCGTTTATTCTTCTCCCTACTTCTTTATCACCATATTTACTTATTGCTTTTTGCAAGAGTTCCTTATACGTAAATACATTCACCTTAATATCAGGTGGAGTAAATGAGATAAACTTGTTATAACTTTGAACTCGCTCTTTATAATATCCCTCTACGTTTAAAGCTGCTTCTTTTGCGACTTGAACGAGCTTTTCGTGGAGCTCACTAAACGAACGATTCATCATGAATAGATTATACATCGACACAGATGAGTGAGGAATTTGAACAGAATACTCCTTTTTTAAATCTCGCATCATTAAGCTTGTTGGCGGCGGCGTTATTTCATCTCCGACCTGTTCACAAAAAGAGTCGTTCAATTCCATTAATCGATTTATTTCAGAGAGTAATAAATTTGCGTTAAGTCCTGAAAATGGCTCCCCTACATGTGTTTCTATCCCACTACAATAAAAGCTTGCTAATACTTTTCCGATTGAGCCAGTGTATATATAATGATTTTGATCATTTGGGTATTTTGCAAACATAGGTTCAGAGTTTATACATGTTTTATAGGCTAATCCAAAGCGTTGTTTTAACTCATCTAAAACAGGGACTGCACTTAACATGCCAGCTGAATTCACCTCTTCATCAGGGACAGTTACTAATAAAATATTGCCCTTAAACTCACCACTCATCGCCCTTTCTAGCATCGCTAACTGAACAGACAGCCCCGCCTTCATATCCATTGTTCCTCTGCCAAATAACCACTCATCACTTTCGAGATCCTCTCTTACAGATTTTGATAATTCGGAGCTTCTTGCTTTTAGCTCATTTGTCAGCTGATTAGGTCGAAAGGCTAAATGTGTTAAATCTCCATAGTCCTTAACATCTACTACATCAAAGTGACTTAATAAAACAATGGTTTCTTCTGTTTTCCCTTGTTTTATCAACGCGGTTAAAAATGATCTTCCATCATGAACAGGATGAAGCTGTAGGTATTCAGGATGTTCTTGAAAATAATTTTGATCCTTTAGCAAATAATAAATATATTCACCTAGAGCGATCTCACCTTGCGATCCTGTAATACTGGCATGCTCTACTAACTTAGATAAAAGCTTTACCAATTGCTCCCTCGTTTGCCATTTCCCCTGCAAAACGGATCACCTACCTAATAAAATTGTTTCTATTAGTTTATAAAAGATTGCGAGAATTTTAAAGTGTTCTTCTATCCAAGCAGGAAATATGACGACAGCAAAAAATAAATTGTTATAATTCCCCAGAACACATTAACACTTATGGAGGAGAACATGATGGGTACAAAGCTTTTTCAACCATATAAAATAAAAAATGTAACACTAAGAATCGGATTGTCATGTCACCAATGTGCATGTACTCTTCTATTAGGTAACAAGGATTTGTAGAGGATTTTCACATGACACACTACATAAGCAGTGCTGTTGGTCAAGTTAGGGTAATAATTGTTGAGGCTACTGCGGTTACTCCACAAGGTCGAATTTCAGCACTAGACCTTGGAATTTGGAGCGACGAACATTTGCCACAGTTCAAAAAACTTGTTGATGGAATGAAGCAGTATGGAGCTACAACTGCGATATAGCTTGCACATGCTGGTCGTAAAGCAACTGTTGACGGCGAGATTTTTGCCCCATCAGCGATTGCATTTGATGACAAGTCAAAAACACCGACAGCCATGTCAAAGGAACAAATCGCCGAAACGGTTCAAGCCTTTCAAGATGGTGCGAAAAGAGCTAAAGAAGCACGCTTTGATATCATTGAAATTCACGGTGCCCATGGATATTTAGTCAACGAATTTTTATATCCACTCTCTAATAAATGTGAAGATGAGTAGGTGGCTCAGCAGAAAATTGCTATCGTTTTTTAAGTGAAGTGATCGATGCAGTGAAAGAAGTGTGGGAAGGGCCATTATTTGTTCGTATCTCAGCTTCTGATTACCATCCGAAGGGCCTGGATGTTAAGAATTATGTTTCATATGCTAAAAACATGAAGAATCAAGGCGTTGACCTTATTGACGTCAACTCTGGAGCAGTTGTATCAACAAGAATTAATGTCTATCCTGGATATCAAGTCCGCTTTGCAGAAAAACTAAAAGAGCAGGCTAATATTGCAACAGGTGCTGTTGGTCTTATTACTAATGGGTTACATGCCGAAGAAATTTTTCAAAATGAACGTGCAGATTTAATTTTCATCGCAAGAGAGCTCCATCGTGATCCTTATTGGCCAAGAACTGCCGCTTCCCAACTTTGGGAGAGCATTGTTGCTCCAAATCAGTATGATCGCGGATGGTAAAAAGTAATAAATGAATTTAAAGGATAGATGAAGCATAATTCTGCTTTTTAACTATCCTTATTCTTTTCACAAATAATCATTCCCGATTTTTTTGTATTTCAATCTGCAAAAAGTCTGAAGCCAAATAGGTTAACGGAAACAATGCTTGAGCCTCTTTCTCTAGCTTCGACAAGTCATCTTCAGTTTGGTAGCGAGAGCTTATATGAGTAAGCATAAGCTTTTTAGCATTGGATTGGCTGGCTATCATTGCAGCTTGCTTTGTTGTTGAATGAAAGTAATCATATGCAAGCTGCTCATCATCTTTGGAAAAAGTGGCTTCATGTATTAGCAAATCTGCTTCCCAAGCTAGCTTAATACTCTTTTCTGTGTATCTTGTATCTCCAAGAATCGTAACGATCCTTCCTCTTTGCGAAGGTCCTAAAAAATCTTTTCCATCAATAACCGTACCATCTTCAAGTTGAACCTGCTGTCTATCTTTGATTTTTTGATAAATTGGCCCTGGCTTAATCGCTAATTTTTCTAATTTATCCACGAGTAATGCACCTGGTAAATCTTTTTCAATCACACGATATCCATATGACTCAATTCCATGCTCAAGCTTTTTAGCGATCACTTTAAATTGATTATCTTCAAATACGGTGCCCTCCCCTATTTCTACGAATTCAATAGGGTAGGTTAGATGTGATTGACTCACTGCTAGCGCCGTTCTAACAAATTCCTCAAGACCTTTTGGGCCATATATCGTTAATAGATCTACTCCTCCTTGAAAAGAACGACTACTAATTAATCCTGGTAAACCATAAATATGATCACCATGCAAATGGGTAATAAATATTTTTTCAATTCTTCTAGGTTTAATAGATGTATGTAAAATTTGATGCTGAGTCGCTTCTCCGCAATCAAAAAGCCAAATCGCTTTTCTTTCCTCTAGCAATTGAAGGGCTATACTCGTAACATTCCGAGCCTTTGCTGGGATCCCTGCCCCTGTTCCAAGAAACATGACATTCACTCACATATCCTCCTAAAACTCACTTTAGTTAAGCATACATGAAAGGAGTGTAAAGTGAAACTTAGATCAGTGGGTTTTCTTTCTCCACTGATGGTTAGTTGAACGTATCGTACTTTTACTGACAGTTTTCCCCTCGCTCGCTTCTTCGATTACACTCAAGAATAAAGTAGGTGTATACTGCCAGTTAATGTGGGGAAAAGTGAAACTTCAAACAATAGGCTTGACCATTTATATATGATTGAATAAAATAGACTGAATAATAAAAAGATTTTAATAAAATCAGGTGCTTTTCACACGATATTTTTCCGTTAATCGTTTATACTAGTACATGATGAAGCAATTATGTTTGATTTACCATACAATTACCTTTAAAATTAAGTATTTGTATAGGAGATTTTACAATCAGTGTTCAAAAAATTCGCAAATCCTATCAGTTTCATAATTAGGGTATGGTTTCCATAAATGAATTTTTCACTGATAAAAAATAAATGCATTTGACAAAGTGAGGTACGAACGTGATTACACAAGAACACCCTAAATCAATTATCGTCATTTTTGGAGCAACAGGAGATTTAGCTAAACGAAAGTTGTTTCCTTCCATTTATCGCCTAGTACAAAATGAAAAAATCGGCAAAGATTTTGCCGTTGTTGGAGTGGCTAGAAGACCTTGGACAAATGATGAGTTTCGCCACAATGTATCAGATTCCATTCAAACTGCAATGAAAGAATCGAAAGATCTAGACGATTTCACATCTCATTTTTATTATCAACCATTTGATGTGACAAACCCTACTTCCTATTTAGAGCTTAATGATTTATTAAACAAGCTAGATGGCACCTATCAAACAGAGGGCAATCGCATCTTCTATTTAGCTATGGCACCAGAATTTTTCGGTGCAATTGCACAAAATCTAAAAAAAGAAGGCTTAACAGCAACAAATGGCTGGAGTCGACTTGTTATTGAAAAACCATTTGGACATGACCTACCGTCTGCTCAAAAACTAAATCAAGAAATTCGAGAAGCCTTTAACGAAGACCAAATATATCGTATTGACCATTACTTAGGAAAAGAAATGGTCCAAAACATTGAAGTTATTCGTTTTTCTAACGCGCTATTCGAACCATTATGGAACAATCGATACATATCAAACATTCAAATAACATCTAGTGAAGTATTGGGTGTGGAAGACCGCGGCCGTTATTATGAAAAATCAGGTGCCTTGCGAGATATGTTTCAAAACCATATGCTTCAAATGGTCGCATTGCTTGCAATGGAACCACCAATTAAATTAACAACAGATGAAATTAGAAGTGAGAAAGTAAAGGTTTTACGAGCACTACGCACTGTTAGTGAAGACGAAGTGGCTGACTACTTTATTCGAGGCCAATATGCAAGCGGTCAATTAGAGGATAAACAACTAATTGGATACCGTGATGAAAATAATGTAGAAGCAGAATCTCAAACAGAAACATATGTTGCTGGTAAATTGTTAATAGATAATTTCAGATGGGCAGGTGTGCCATTCTACATTCGAACTGGAAAGCGCATGACTGTAAAATCAACGGAAATCGTTGTTCAATTTAAGGATATCCCAATGAACTTATATTATAAAAAAGGTGAAAATGTCCCTCCTAACCTACTTGTCATTCACATTCAACCTGATGAAGGAATAACGCTGCAATTGAATGTGAAAAAAGATGGAGATGCTGGTGACTCTAAGCCAGTTAAATTGGATCTTTCTAACAATTTCCTAGACGGCATTAACACACCTGAAGCATATGAAAAGCTCCTTTACGATTGCATGAGAGGAGATGCAACGAATTTCACTCACTGGGATGAGGTTGCACGGTCATGGACCTTCGTGGATCCAATTTCTGAAGCTTGGAAAAAAGGGAAAGCTTCACTTGCTACTTACCCTTCTGGATCAATGGGGCCAAAAGAAGCAGACGATATGCTTGAAGAAGACGGCAACCAGTGGTGGCCAGTTAATTAAAACAAAAAATTATACTTTCACAATTTGAAAGTTATGGAATCGATATCAATCATCTTTTTGCACTATATTTAATAATTATCTATATCTTTTAATCCGGTTGGACTTATGGAGTTCCAACCGGATTTTTTATTGTTTAACATGGAACTTTACTAGCAAAAAAATTCATTAAAATGTATTAGCATTGGGAGCGTTGTAGGAGTTATTTTAGAGAGTATTTTAACAATCTTCACTTAGCGTTCTAACAGCGTTTTAAAGAATGTTTTATAGATGACCTACTTTCTACATTAAGAAAGACTCTTCGGCCCTCCTATACTAATTTAAAGCGTCTTAAACACCTCGTTATTATTTTAATGCTTATCATCTTGATAGTGTCACCTAGTACTGATCAAAAAATGTGCTAATTGGCTCGTCTATTTGACTCATGCACAACATTGTTAGTTGCATAATATAGAGTGTACAGGAAGCAACCCTGGCAATCTCCTTTTTATTTTGAGCTGTTACTTTGGTAATGGCTCTTTTTTAACATTCTTTTCCTTTGAAAGTTGTGCTACAACGATATCTAACTCATCAGAACTACGAATTTTTAAATTCGCCACTATAGATTCCTGCAAGAAACATTTTACACAAGGCAACACAAAGCCACATTTTCAATGGCATTCTGTACATAATTGGTTGCCGATTGAACCCCATTTTTAAAGATCTTCGGTTTTTCTTCTATAGCGTGGTTCAAGTGTTGATCATTATCAGACATCGTTTATACCTCCGAGTATTGATCCACAGTAAATATTGTCATTGATGTCGGAAAAAAAATGCATTTGGAATTAATAACTAATTCCATTTTCAAAACAAAAAAGCACCTAATAAGATGCTTTTACTGTACTTAATTGAACTATTTTCTTTTTATGATATTCAATCTTCTTTCTTAATTCTTCTTTTAATTTATAATCGCGACAACTCTCAAGTAACTCTTGGTGATAGTTCTTTCTTATAAAATGCCAAAAGTATAGAATCTTAGATATTAACGACATTTTAACTGCCCCCTATCTTTGATTTCTATATGGTACGATTTCGAAAGCGTGTTCACGGGTGTAGCTTTTGTTTTTTTAGGCTCATTTCTAAAAGTTTGTTGCTTTAGACTTATAAAAATCGGCTTTTGGATTTTTATGTAGAAACTATAAGCAATTTCAAGAGAGTACCACTTAGTAAATAAGCGAAAAGAACACGAAGATAGGCTATATCCGTAAAGTATAGTTATTTACGAAAAGCAACAATCTTTGCGAAAACAGCCTTTTTTTAAGAACAAATTTCATTAGTATTATTCCATATGATCCACTATCACTCAAACTTACTTCCCATGTGAAGCCAATCATTTTATTTAGTCCTAAAAAGTATTGAAATACTGTAAATAATTCATGTTTAGATGGAGCTTCCTAACATTTATTTTAATAAATTGAATTGTTACATTTCTCACACTTCTATGGTTTTAATATCCACATTTTATGATCAAATTCTATTTCTAATCCAAGGGATAAACAAAAAAAGAAGACGCTCCTTCGCCAAATCCGTTTCAATTTTTCGAAGCAAATGGATTTGGAACAATAAGTGGTGATATGAACATGGTATATGTTGAAACAATTTTTAAAGACTGATGGGCGAACAAGAAATTATAAACAGTCGAACAGGTTGAACAGGTTGAACAGGTTGAACAGGTTGAACAGGTCAATTCTGATGTAAAACAAAAAAACGGTGCCCTTCTTTCTTCTGGAACAATAGAAAATATTTATAAAATATTAAAAAATATTTTTGAATACACTGTAGAATGGAGACTACTAAAAGAAAATCAGGTCTCGACAGTTAAAAAACCAAAAGTGCCACACTTTACAAAAGTGCGGATCATCAGGCAGCGCAAAAATCAGATAACATAGTTAAGATGAAACAAGTAAATGAATTATGTCACGATATGTTGATGAAATTGGTTAACAAGCATCCAATACGGTCATACCTAAACAATAAAGGATCGAGCAGAAACCTTGATACATAAGGTTTTGCCCGATCCTTTCATATTGATTACTATTTAGTTACTCATCCACTCAGTATGGAAAATACCTTCTTTATCAACACGTTGATATGTGTGAGCACCGAAGTAGTCACGTTGAGCTTGTAGAAGGTTAGCTGGTAATGTTTCAGTACGGTAGCTGTCATAGTAAGAAAGTGCTGATGATAAGCATGGTACTGGAACACCGTTCTCGATTGCTACAGTCAGGATTTGACGTAGCGCTCCTTGGTAGCTTTCAACGATTTCTTTGAAGTAAGAATCAAGTAATAGATTTGCTAATTGTGGTTCATTATCATATGCATCCTTAATTTTTTGAAGGAATGCTGCACGGATAATACATCCACCACGGAAGATCATTGCTATGTCACCGTATTTTAAATCCCAGTTATATTCTTCAGAAGCTGCTCTCATTTGCGCAAATCCTTGTGCGTAAGAACAGATTTTACTCATATATAATGCTTTACGAACTGCTTCGATAAGCTCTTCTTTGTTTCCTTCGAAAGGTTTAGTAGCAGGACCTGAAAGAATTTTACTTGCTTTTTGACGTTCATCTTTCATGCTTGAGATAAAACGAGCAAATACAGATTCTGTAATAATTGGAAGTGGTACACCTAAATCAAGCGCACTCTTGCTTGTCCATTTACCAGTTCCCTTTTGACCCGCTGTATCTAAGATAAGGTCAACTAATGGTTTGCCAGTTTCTTCATCTTTTTTCGTGAAGATATCAGCTGTGATTTCGATAAGGTAGCTATCTAGCTCGCCTTTGTTCCATTCAGCAAATACTTCATGAAGCTCATCTGCACTTAAACCTAATACATTTTTCATTAAGAAATATGCTTCAGAGATTAATTGCATGTCACCATATTCAATTCCGTTGTGTACCATTTTTACATAGTGACCAGCTCCATCTGGACCAATGTAAGTACAGCAAGGATCTCCATCAACTTTTGCAGAAATAGCTTCTAGAATTGGTTGTACTAGATCAAATGCTTCCTTTTGACCACCAGGCATAATAGAAGGTCCTTTTAATGCTCCTTCTTCTCCGCCTGAAACGCCTGTACCTATGAAATGGATTCCACTTTCAGCAAGATCTTTGTTTCGACGTTGTGTATCTGTATATAATGTGTTACCACCGTCAATTAAAATATCACCTTTATCAAGATGTGGTAAAAGCTGATCAATTGTAGCATCAGTTGGAACTCCAGCTTTAACCATTAATAAAATCTTACGTGGAGTTTCTAATGATTGAACAAATTCTTCAATGCTGTATGTACCAACAACATTTTTACCTTTTGCATCTGTTAAGAATTCTTCTGTTTTTTCTGCTGAACGGTTGAAAACAGATATTGAAAATCCACGACTTTCAATATTTAACGCTAAGTTTTTTCCCATTACAGCTAAACCAATAACACCAATTTGTTGTTTCGACATTCGCTTACGTCCCTTCTAGTCCTTTTAGTATGTAAAACTAAACCAATTAAAATGTTTAGTTTTCCGACAAAACCTGCGGAATTGACACACAATTCGAATTATTTATTATTACTACAACTTTGAAAATACCACATGTTTTAGCTACATTTCAAGTAACATAATTCATGTAATCGCTTACTCTCGTAAAAAATCTTTATTAAAGCTCGTACCAGGTGAAATATCTTCTTCTTGCTTGCCTTTTACACCTCGTTTTATGAGCTGATTTCCGTACTTTTGATTTATTTTATCAATTACTGAAAGTAATGGCTCATCCTTTGCGTCGTTTTCAAACGAGAACAAATCTAATTGTTTCACAGCATCGTCTTTTTCAACTAAATCCTGCCCTGTTACACCTAAAAGCCGAATCGGTTCTTCATTCCAATGTGTAAAAAAAAGCTGTTTTGCAACAGTAAAGATTTCATCTTCGTCAGCTATAGGATTCGCTAATTTTCTACTTCTAGTAATTGTTTTTAAATTTGCATACCTAATCGTGACAAAAATCTTATTTGCAAGAACCTCTTTTCGTTTCATTCTAACTGTGACAGAATGTGCTAGCTTTCGTAAAACATCATTAAGTTCTAATTCATTTGTTGTATTTTTTGATAGTGTTGTTGAATTCCCAATGCTTTTAAAATCATAAATTGAATCAGGATCTACCTCTCTATTGTCAATACCGTTTGCACGTTGCTTTATACGCTCTCCATTTATACCAAGCATTTGTTTAAGCTGTATAGAATCACCATGAGCTAAATCATAGATTGTGTTAATTCCGATCGTTTCAAGTTTTTCAGCTGTTTTTTTACCTACTCCATGCATTTCACCAGCTGGAAGCGGCCAAAGCTTTTCAGAAAGTTCTCGTTTTCTTAACACGGTTATACCAAGAGGCTTTTTCATATTCGAAGCCATTTTAGCTAAAAATTTATTTGGGGCAACTCCGATACTACATGGGAGTAATAGTTCATCTAAAAGCCGCTCCTGAATTAATTGCGCAATCTCTAATGGTTTTGATCCAATATATTGAGTAAGGTCCATATACCCTTCATCAATTGATACAGGTTCAACAAGGTCTGTAAATTCCCTAAGTAAGTCAAACATAGCTCTAGATGCTTTACGATAACGCTCAAAATTTGGTTTTTTTACGATCAACTCTGGGCATAGCTTGTGAGCCTGCCATAGTGGCATCGTGGTTTTGACACCTTTTGCCCGTGCTTCATAGCTACATGTAACAATGATCCCTTTCCGCTCTTCTACATTGCCAGCAATAGCTAATGGCTTCCCCTTAAGTGAAGGATCATAGGCCATTTCAACTGATGCGTAAAAGCTATTCATATCCACATGAAGAATCACTCTACCACTTCTAGGACGTTCCATTTAGCTACACCACTCACTAAAAAAGTTACTTTTATCTTACCATGATTGCAAAAAAAATGTTTCTACAAAAATTTTTTTCATTAAGGATGAAAAAAAAATCACCAATACAATTTATTGGTGACTAATGATTTCCTCTTATACAACAGCAATACCTTCAAGACTTGTTACGAAAAGATTTGGATTAATAATCGTAATCAAACGTTCATCAAGGCTAGCAACTGCAACAAAGTACTTTGTTGCTTGAAAGGCACCCACTGCGATCGATTTTAATTGATTTTTTTGAATATCTACTATTTCTTTAGCTTCTTTCACAATTAGTGCTGCACATAATTCTTCAGAGTGCACGACAATTAGTTTCGTTTGATCATCAAGGCTAGTATCCTGATGGTAAAAAATACAGTTCGTATCTAATACAGGAATTAACTCCCCTCTTACCTTAACAACACCTTTCATGTATAAAGGCATATTCGGAATAACGTTTATATCTTCAAGCTTTTCAATTGAAATCACGTGTTCGATTGGTAACCCATATTCTTCATTACCAGCACGAAAAACAACGACCTTTGAAATGTCCATTTCATGCTCCTCTCGGATTTATCAAATCTCTACAAAATCCCCAAAGTTATCATACTCAAATTATCCTCTCGAATTCGAGGATTTCCTACGACTATCATACTATGAAACAAAATGTATTGGAAGAAAATATCCCCCTTGCTCATCCTTCTCCCCCCATAAAATGATACACTAACATAAAGGAAAAGAGTTAACTCAATAAGAAAACTACTCTATCTTCAACTAGACAAACTACAGCTAGTAGAGTGAGCATTTTTGTTTTTGAGCTAACTCTTATTTATCATTTCTTTAAAATTACTCCCCCTACCATTTCCTCCATTCAATCTTCTCTTTATTGTATAACTGTTTGCGAATAATTGCTTCACACTCAACAAATATCGATTCGATTGCTGGAGTACTAGATGCTAAAACCCTTATTGATAGACCTTTAATGCTAAGCAAGCTAATACCAATGCGCACATTATAAGGTATAACTGATAACGCTCCCCTTATTTTTTCAATTAAGGTTTCATTAATTTGACTATGAATCATAAACATCGTTCCAATATGTGTAAAGCCTTCTAACAGCATTAAGTCTTCCAACTGATTCTCCGGTACTAAAAGCTGATGGTCAAAAACTTCTAACTGTCCATCAACAAAGATTTTCATTTTCGATGCAACTTTTTTATATTGAAATAGTCTTCCATCCTCAGACCAGCCTGGTGTAATAATATCAGAATAATAAAAGACAGCTGTTGAGCTCATATACACACTTGTTTGTTGTGTGAAATTTGCATCTTTATAAGGAATCAATGAATCCTGTTTCACATATAGCTCGCTATCGCTTTTCAAAAAATAATCCATAGTTTGTGTTACACCAAATCGTGGTGATTTATATACCTTTGTAGATGCCTGAGTTGTTAATGCGAGTCGTGCACCTTCATTTACAACAACCTCTGTTTTGTAGGAATCACCATCTACATAGCCTCCTCCTACATGGATTAGTGTAAGAAGTGGCAACCCATCTAGTAAGTACGTTGGTCGAGTAATTTTAAAAACACCATCAAAAAAACTATTACAGATAACAGACCTATCTTGTTTTTTGCCTACCTCAAGCTGAAGGTAGCCAGTGTACGTCATGCTTCAAGTCCAACTAAGAATGCTTCCTTACGTATCCAATCAACAACCTCATCAACACCTGTACCATCCTTTAGGTTCGTAAAAATGAAAGGTCGGTCACCACGGGAAGCAAGCGTGTCTTGTCTCATAACCTCAAGGTCTGCACCAACATATGGAGCTAAGTCGATCTTATTAATAATGAATAAATCTGATTTAATCATCCCTTGTCCACCCTTTCTCGGGATTTTTTCCCCTTGGGCAACATCGATGATATAAATTGAAAAATCGGCCAACTCAGGACTAAAAGTTGCTGCAAGGTTGTCACCGCCACTCTCAACAAAAATCAAGTCAAGATTCGGATGACGCTCATTCAATTCTTCGATTGCAGCAAAGTTCATAGAAGCATCCTCTCGAATTGCTGTATGTGGACATCCACCTGTCTCAACACCGATAATACGATCTTCTGGTAAGGCTCCACTTTTTATTAAAAATTGCGCATCCTCCTTTGTATAAATATCATTTGTAATAACCGCAAGCTCTAAATCCTTCATTAAAGCTCTTGTAAGCTTATCAACTAATAATGTTTTACCTGCACCTACAGGTCCTCCAACTCCAATACGGATAGGTTCACTCATTATACTCATCCTTTCTTAAATCACTTGACCAGTGCCCATTTTCATTTGTTTTTGTAAACGATCAAGACATAAACAATCGAACAGATAGCTGCTCATGGATCATTTGCGCTATTTCTAGTCCAGGTGCTCCCGCACCAAACTCTTCCTCACTTCGTACGATGATTTCTTCGACTTTTTCTTCTAAAAAAGGCTGCAGTTCAATCAATAGCCTTTGTCCGTCTGTTTGCCCAAGTGGAATGCCCCTAACACCGTTTTGAACGAGTGATGAAGTAGACGCAAATAGATAGCCTGATAGAGTTATTTTCAAGTCAACCTTTAAACCAAAGCAAACCATTGCGAATACTATTGAGCTATGACCATGTACTTGTTTTGCCTTTATTTTAGATTCATAGAGTTTCAAGTTTTCATTTGTATATAATTCATTCATAACTTTAACTAATTGACGACCAACTCTGCGATTTCCTTCACGTGTTTCTCTTGCATTCGCTAGCGCAAAGAGCTCATGATCTATTTCCCATACCTTTTCCAAATCATTCTTTTTCATAGATTCATAGGCTAATCGGCATGCTAGACCATCTGTATATACACATTGTGTTTGTATAAATTGCTTTAGAGCATATAAAAAGGTGGTTTTATCAACTACTTTTTCTTCTTGTATATATGTTTCAAGTCCAAATGAGTGCGAAAATGCCCCTGATGGAAAATTCGAATCACAAATTTGAAGCAAGTGAAACAGTTGGTTAGTCATGGGAATGTCCGATATGTTTAAAGGCTTCACTCATTTTTCTATTTTCCCGGACAAAAGGAACACCTAGCTCGTTAAGTAATTTCTCTACTAAATAATCGTATTGAACAATCATTTCGTTATTTTCAAATTGTGCTGGAAGATGACGGTTTCCCAGTTGATGGGCTATTTCTCCCATTTGTAAGATGCTAGAAGGCTGAATAACGATCACATCATCTTCAATCACACTGATCACAATGGAATTTTTCTCATCTTGAAATAAAATATCGCCGTCCATTAACTGCTTCACATCTTTAAGACGAATGCCTAGCTCTTTCCCATGATCGGTTTTGACTCGCTGAATCTTTTTTACTAAATCATCACTTCTTAAATAAACACGTTCAATATGATGTGGAGCTTTCACTAATTCCTTTACATTTCCAACTATTTTCTCAATAATCATCTCTTCACCTCAAAATAAAAAGTATCGTTGTGCTAAAGAAACCTTTTCATCTGGTTCACATGTAATTAATTCACCGTTCACCTTTACTTCATATGTTTGTGGATCAACCTCAATTTCTGGTGTCTCTCCATTTAATATCATGTCTTCCTTCTTCAGTTGACGGATGTTTTTAACAACACCAACTTTTTTCTGAAGTCCGAGCTGTTCATGAACCTTTTGCTCAAATGCAGCCTTTGATAAAAATGTCATAGAAGTTGAATATTTCGCCTTCCCAAAACTTGCAAACATCGGACGATATAAGGCTGGCTGTGGGGTAGGAATTGAAGCATTTGGATCACCCATCACACTCCAAGCGATCATACCACCCTTCACGACTAATTCTGGTTTCGCACCAAAAAAGCCAGGATCCCACAGAACAAAGTCTGCCATTTTCCCTACTTCGATCGAGCCAACATAGTCTGATATACCATGAGTAATCGCTGGATTTATTGTATATTTTGCAATATACCTCTTTGCTCTTGCGTTATCATTTTCTTCACCAGCAACAAGCTCTCCACGCTGCCGTTTCATTTTGTCTGCCGTTTGCCACGTTCGTGAAATAACCTCTCCGACTCTTCCCATTGCTTGTGAATCTGAGCTGATCATACTGAATACTCCTAGATCATGAAGAATATCTTCTGCAGCTATCGTTTCTTTGCGAATTCTAGAGTCCGCAAATGCTAAATCCTCTGGAACAGATGGATCTAAATGATGACAAACCATTAACATATCTAAATGCTCTGCAATGGTATTGATCGTGTATGGTCTTGTTGGATTTGTAGATGATGGAAGAATATTCGGATAGGCTGCTGCCTTTATTATATCTGGTGCATGGCCTCCCCCAGCTCCTTCTGTATGGTAAGTATGGATGACACGACCACCTATCGCCCGTAACGTATCTTCTACAAAACCACCTTCATTTAACGTATCTGAATGAATTGCGACTTGTACATCATATTTGTCAGCAACAGTTAACGCTTTATCTATATTAGAAGCAGTTGTTCCCCAATCTTCATGTAGCTTCAAACCGATTGCACCAGCTTCTATTTGTTCAATAATCGCTTCTTCACTAGAAGCATTTCCCTTTCCTAAAAAACCTAGATTCATAGGAAATTCCTCTGCAGCTTCTAGCATTCTATGAATATTCCATGCTCCAGGTGTACATGTTGTTGCATTTGTCCCTGTTGCAGGTCCTGTTCCACCACCAAGCATTGTGGTGACACCTGATTCTATAGATGTTTGGATTTGTTGAGGACAAATAAAGTGGATATGAGCATCAATCCCTCCTGCTGTAACAATCATCCCCTCTGCAGCAAGCACTTCAGTGGACGCACCAATGATTATGTCAACATCATCCATTAATAACGGATTTCCTGCTTTACCAATGCTTGCGAATACGCCATCCTTTATCCCAATATCTGCTTTATAGATACCTGTATAATCAAGGATTAATGCGTTTGTTACAACAAGATCAACTGATTCATTTCTCGTTGCCAACGGGTGTTGCCCCATCCCGTCACGAATAACCTTACCTCCACCGAATTTTACTTCGTCACCATAGGTTGTATAATCCTTTTCAACTTCTATGAATAGCTCAGTGTCCCCAAGTCGAACTTGATCCCCAACGGTTGGACCGAACATATCTGCATATTGATGTCTCGACATGTGAAAGCTCATTGTTACACTCCTTTATCTAGTGCATCATTTGTTAAATTGTTTAATCCATATACCTTTCGTTCACCAGAAAAAGAAATGAGCTCGATTTCCTTTTTATCCCCTGGCTCAAAACGTACAGCCGTACCTGCCGGAATATTTAACCTATGCCCAAATGCTTTTTTACGATCAAATAACAGTAAGCTATTAATTTCATAAAAGTGAAAATGTGAGCCAATTTGAACAGGTCGATCGCCATTATTGATAACCTCTAGCTTTATTGGTTTTTTTCCCTCATTACATATAATGGGTTCATGTTTTAGCTTGTATTCTCCTGGTATCATCCTTCACCCTCTTCTCTCCTGAATTTATCATTCATTGGATTGGTTCGTGTACTGTTACTAGTTTCGTCCCATCAGGGAAAGTTGCTTCTACTTGAATGTCATGGATCATTTCTGGGATTCCTTCCATAACATCCTCCCGTGATAAAATATGACGTCCAAATTGCATTAATTCTGAAACAGATTTACCATCCCGAGCTCCCTCCATCACCTCATATGTCAAAATTGCAATGGATTCAGGATAATTAAGCTTTAATCCTCGATTTTGTCTTCTTCTTGCTAAATCAGCTGCTATGACAATCATAAGCTTTTCTTGCTCACGAGCTGTAAGCTTCATCTATATTCCTCCCTATACCGCTAAGTGCTTTTGAAGATCATCTTCATTTATTTCATCACATTTACCACTCATCACCATCCGACCTTTATCAAGAATGTAAAAATAATCTGCGCATGAGAGAACAGCATCTAAGTTATGCTCAACCAATAAAATAGCCATCTCCTTTTCCCTCGCAATTTGGACGAGCACATCTTGTATAAGTTCAACAATTGATGGTTGAATCCCTTCCATTGGTTCATCAAGTAAGAGTAGTTTTGGATTAGAAATTAGCGCCCTTGCTATTGCAAGCTGTTGCTGCTGACCACCGCTTAAATCTCCGCCCTTACGATCAATCATTTCCTCTAACACTGGAAACCAGCGAAAAATTTCTTCTGGTATTGTATTCGATCGCTTGGTTTTAGGGAGAGCTTCCATGCCTAATAGAAGATTCTCTCTAATC
This sequence comes from Bacillota bacterium, assembly GCA_051750265.1. GTDB lineage: Bacteria > Bacillota > Bacilli > Bacillales > Bacillaceae > Metabacillus. The sequence continues at coordinate 246,800 of JBNJJO010000002.1, forward strand.
GAAAGCTCTGAAAAAATCTCTCTCCCCTGCGGCACATAGGCTATTCCAGCTCTCGCTCGATGTTCTGGACGTTCTTTCTTCAAATCTTTTTCTTCGAATTGAACTTTTCCCCAGCTAACTGGCAAAAGCCCCATCAACACCTTTACTAAAGTTGTTTTTCCAACTCCATTTCGTCCAAGAAGTCCAACGATTTTTCCTTTAGAAATATCTAAGTGAACGTTACGTAAAATCATCGTTTCATCATATCCCGCTTTAAGCTGTGAAACGTGTAGCATATTATCCACTCCTTCCTAAATAAACATTTTTCACTTCTTCATTTTCTTGAATATCCTTCATTGTACCTTGGCAAAGCACTTTACCTTCATGCATAACAACAACACTCGTTGAAAAGCTACGAACGAATTCCATATCATGTTCTACTACTAATACCGAACACTCTTTAGAGATTTCTTGGATCAACTCTCCTGTTTTTGTTCGTTCTTCACCAGACATTCCAGCAATAGGTTCATCTAATAGCAAGAGCTTTGGTTCTTGAATAAGCTGCATGCCAATTTCAAGCCATTGCTTTTGTCCGTGTGATAGTGCTCCTGCTTTCTCGTCACGAACATCATACAGACCAATTTTTTTCAAGATCACCTCTATTTTTTCACGCTGCGTGCTCGTCATTTTAGCAAATAAGATGGCAGCTAAATTCTTTTTTTGCTTCATAGCAATTTCTAAGTTTTCAAAAGGTGTCAAGTGGAGAAAAATACTAGGTGCTTGAAATTTACGTGCGATTCCTTCGTGAACGATTTTTTGTTCCGGAAGATTTGTTAGAGAAATTTTTCCATCAAGTAGCACTTCTCCACCTGTTGATTTTGTTTTCCCACATATAACGTCAAGCAAAGTTGTTTTTCCTGCACCATTCGGACCGATTAAAAATAAAACCTCTCCATTTTGAACGTTTAAATCAACACCTTGAAGTGCTTTAAAGCCTGAAAATTCAACGACTACATTACGACACAAGAGAATCGGATTCATCTTTATCCGCCTCCTTTTTCTCTTTTTTCAAGAAGCGAACCTTAAATTGCTCAACTAATCCCGCTAATCCATTTGGTAAACATAAAACAACTAGTAAGAATAATCCCCCTAAGAAAAACGTCCAGAAGTCAGGATAGGATTCACTTAAGAAACTTTTTGCACTATTCGTTAAGATTGCTCCAATCGCAGCACCTAAAATGGAATGACGTCCACCAATTGCTACCCATAACACTATTTCTATTGATGGTATGATTCCCATCATTTCAGGTGAGATAATTCCAACTTGAAGGACAAATAGTGCTCCAGCTATACCAGCAAACGCTGCGGATAACGCATAGATAAACACCTTAAAAATCGCAGGATTATACCCTAAAAAACGCAGACGATTTTCACCATCCCTAATTGCAATAAGTAATCTACCAAAGCGTGTTTTAGTTAGTAATAGTGACAACCCCATAATTACAGCTAATAATGAAACTGTTACAAAATAGAGAATACTTTTTGTACCTGGATTAGCTAGAGGCACATGAAAGACAGTAAAAAAGTTCGTTAATCCACTTGTACCACCTGTAATATGCTGACTTCCAATAAATAACGTGACCGTAACCACAACGACTGCTTGAGAAATAAGGGAGAAAAACACACCTTTAATACGGTTTTTGAAGGTAAAATAACCAATTATTGCTGCGATCATAAACGGAAGAAGAACTGCCGCACAAATTGCAAAAACTGGATTTTTAAATAAAGTCCATAAAAAAGGTAGTTCTGTAATGCCGTTCCATTCCATAAAATCAGGGACACCGTTTGGAGATGCTTCAAGTTTTAAATACATCGCCATACAGTAAGCACCTAATCCAAAAAACACCCCATGCCCTAAGCTTAAAATTCCGGTATAACCCCAAATCAGACTTATGCCAACAGCGATAATGGCAAAACATAAAAATTTAGCAAGTAAACCAATTCGAAATTCCGAAAGAAACATTGGAGCAATCATTAACAGAAGGAAAAACACTCCGTAATAGGCCCCTTGGCTATATTTTTTTATCAATTACAGCACCTCCGTTAATCTAAGGCTCGCACCTTCACATTGACGAGACCAGTTGGCTTCCATTGTAAGAAAATAATAATAAAGGCAAAAACGATTACCTTTGCAATTGTTGCGCTTGTTGAAAGCTCAACAAATGTACTTAAAATACCTAACATTAGAGCTGCTAAAATGGTTCCCATCAGCTTACCTACACCGCCTAAAATAACAATCATAAATGCATCAACAATGTATGCAGTTCCTAAGGTTGGACCAATTGATCCGATCAATGTTAACGAACACCCTGCAATTCCTGCGAACCCACTACCAAGAGCGAATGCAGTGCTATCAACTTTCCTAGTCGATACACCAAGACAAGAAGCCATATCACGATTTAACGTTACAGCTTTCATTCTTCTTCCTGAAGGAGTTTTATAAAGATATAGAAATAACAAAAATATACTTACAAGAACAAGTGCAATGATAAACAGACGCTTGTATGGAAATATAAGCCCTGCTACTTTAAGCCCTCCGTTTAACCACTCCGGAGAGATAACCGCCGCATTCGGCGCTCCGAAGATTGACCTAGCAGCCTGTTGTAAAATTAAGCTAACGCCCCAAGTTGCTAGTAAACTATCAAGTGGACGTTCATATAAAAATCTCACAACTGTTATCTCCATTAAAAAACCTACAAGTGCCGCTACAATAAATGAGAGTGGAATGGCTAGGATAAAATAATAGCCAAATGCTGATTGTGGAAGATATTGAATGAATGCTTGTTGGAGAACATACGTTGTATAGGCCCCAATCATAATAAACTCACCATGAGCCATATTGATAATATTCATAAGTCCAAACGTAATTGCTAACCCTAGTGCAATCAACAATAGGATTGATCCAAGGCTTAATCCATTAAATAACTGCGTGATGATAATCGACAAGGATTACTCCTCCTTTTAATGAAGGTAAAGGGAACAAAGCAAGACCAATTATTCTAAGCTAATTATTTCATAGCGGGAATCTTTTCAGCTTTATTATCGGTCCTGCTAAGCACCACCTTCCCTTATAGCTCATAATGTTGCATACATGCATTCTATTAAACTAGAAATAGCTCGAATAAAACCTCACTTTTATCCCTTAAAGTTTATTGACTTAATCCAGTTGCCCAATCGTAGGTTTTCAAATATGGATCCGGCTTTACTTGCTCACCAGAGTTCCACACTTCTTTGAATTGGCCATCTGCTTGAACTTCACCAATGCGGACTGTTTTGTAAATATGTTGTGTTTCACCATCGATTTTCACAACACCACCTGGTGCCTTAAACTCAATTCCATCAGATGCAGCTTTTACTTTTTCTACATCAAATGACCCTGCTTTTTCTACTGCTTCTGCCCATAAATAAACGGCAATATATGCTGCTTCAATTGGATCTCCCGTTACGCGGTCTTCACCATATTTTGCTTTATAATTTTCTACAAATGTTTTGTTTTCTGGAGTTTCTGTTGTTTGGTAGTAGTTCCATGCTGCATAATGTCCTTCCAATACATTAGCGCCGATTCCGCGGATTTCTTCTTCAGCAACGCTTACAGACATTACAGGAATATCTTCTGCAGTAATACCTGCATCTTTAAGTTGCTTGAAAAACGCGACATTGCTATCACCATTTAATGTATTAAAAATAACGTCAGGTTTACTGGATTTAATTTTGTTGATGACCGTATTGTAGTCTGTGTGTCCAAGAGGTGTGTATTCTTCTGCTACAACTGTACCGCCTTTTGCTTCAAGTTGAGCATTTACAATCTTGTTTGCTGTACGCGGGAAGACATAGTCTGAACCCACTAAGAAAATATTTTTACCTTGATTTTCTAACATCCAATCAACTGCTGGAACAATTTGTTGGTTAGTGGTTGCTCCTGTGTAAAAAATGTTAGGTGATTGTTCCATTCCTTCATATTGAACGGGGTACCATAACAACCCATTATTCTGTTCTACGACTGGAAGCATCGCTTTACGACTCGCAGATGTCCAACCTCCAAAAATCGTTACTACCTTATCTTGCTGAAGTAACTTACGTGCTTTTTCTGCAAATGTCGGCCAATCAGATGCACCGTCTTCAATGATCGGATGGATTTGCTTACCAAGTACACCGCCGGCTGCATTTATTTCTTCGATAGCCATCAGTTCTGCATCACGTAAGGAAACCTCACTTATCGCCATTGTTCCACTTAAAGAGTGTAAAATCCCTACTTGAACAGTATCTTCAGAGCTACTAGGACCTGAAGCTGAATCAGTCTCTGGTGCTGGATCACTAGTCTGAGCTGCACATGCACCAAGCATTAACACTGACAAGAATAACGCAATAAATCCCTTTCTTACTTTCATTCATCAACACCCCTTTTTTTGTTTGAACTTGAATGGCACCTTACCGTTGATTATTCATTAAAATTCTTCACTTCTTATGTAAGGAAACATAACATCAAGCTATAATATGAATTATACAGAATCTTCCTGGTTATACAATAACTTTTTTGAATATTTTTAATATTCCTAATTGCAAACGTTAACAATCACGTCTAAATGTTTAATTTCGTTCGGAAATCAAGATTTTTAAAGAAAATTGGCGCCATTTCATTTTTTATTCCGACAAGAAATTTGTCACAAAACCTCACATTAACCTTTAGGAGTTATGAAAATTTAATGAATTTTACGAAGCAAGTCTTAGCGATTATAAAGAAGATGATAAAGCACTATTTAAGACAAAAAAACTGTAACTTAATGAAAGAAAAATACGACAAATAGTAATAATGAAGGATTTAATTAGAAAGGAGGTGCAATTTTGAGGAAAGCTTTGTGGATATTGCTTTTAAGTATTTTTATAACAGGCTGTGGTACAAAAAATACAGAGGTTACTCAGGAACAAGGTAAGAATAGCAACGGAAGTGGAATTGATGCTGTTGAAATGAATCCAAGTCTTATTAAGAGTAGTCCGTTACTCTACGAATATATTATAAAAAATCAAACGAAAGAAACAGTCGTTCTTGAATTTACCAGCTCTCAAAGGTTTGATTATTCTGTTCAGGCGAAAAATGGTAAACAAGTATTTTTATTTTCAAGTGCAGCTTCCTTTCTTGCAATTTTAGGTGAAGAAGAAGTGAAGCCAGGTGAAGAGTTCATATATGGGATCAATTTACTGAACTTAAATCTCTCAAAGGGAGAATATGTTTTAACAGCTTGGATAACACCTAAGGACGGAAAAAAGTATACAGTAACAAAAGAGTTTACAGTTGAATAAGTACTAGACACGCAAATAAAATGTTATCGTCTATATTTTACACTAACCATTGAAAGAAACACTTTGATGGTTGGACTAACCTAAAATTGTGAGACAATATAGAACGCCTACGTAAATGTTTCACTGTAAACAAGTTTTGCATGGGCAAAAACGAATTTGTGGCACGGGGGATCTTCAAAACTTACAAGATTTCATTTACCAGCTGAACTACTAATAAAAACTTTTTTAAAATCTCATTCTCCATTATCAGTTCCTCAGAATCCGTTTTTTTCCACAACAAAAATCCCTCCTGTGAGACAGTATAGGCTTTTTCCTAACTGTCTACACAAGAGGGATAATATCATCAATTGAGACCTGCTTTTTCGTTTATTATTTATTTCCCTATAAACATTTGTGTCCAATGATGACCATTTTGGTCATAGCCTACACCAATGTGAGTAAAGTCTTTGCTTAAAATGTTTTTTCGATGCCCTTCACTATTCATCCAAGCTTGAACAACTTGTTGTGGCGATTGTTGACCTTGAGCAATATTTTCACCTGCAGTTTTGTATGTTACACCAAAGTCTCTCATCATGTCGAAAGGTGAGCCGTATGTTGGGCTAGTATGAGAGAAATAATTATTTTGTCTCATATCTTCTGATTTCTTTTGGGCAACTCCACTTAATTGAGTATCGCCTTTTAGGTCAGGTAAACCGTTTTTACGTCTTTCTGCGTTTGTCAAATCGATAACCTGTTGGACTGCTTGACTTAAACCTTGAGTTGGTTGTTGTGTTTCTGGTTTTTGCTCAGCTGGTGCTTGTTGTTGTGGTTCTTTTGGTGCTTGTTGTTGCTGTTGTTGAGCTGGTGCTGTTTGTTGTGGTTCTTTTGGTGCTGGTGCTGGTGCTTGTTGTTGCTGTTGTGGAGCTTGTGGTCTTTCTTGCATCTGTGCTTGGCCTTGCTGTTGTGTTCTTTGTTGTAGCCTTTGCTGAGCTTGTTGTTGCTGTTGCCCGATGAACTTTTGCGCTTGCTCCCTTGCTTCTTCTATAGAGTTTGCCTGAATTGCTTTAAATTTTGCTTCCTGAACTGCTATTGCTATTGTATGTGGGTAATTTCCACTCGAAATATCTGTTTTAGAACTAGAGATGGTCAAATTATTACCATTATCATTATTAAAGTCACGATCCGGAATAAAATCAAAATCGTTGTCAGTTAAATTGTTCTCATCATCACGATGAGTTGTTCTTAATTCATTTGCTCCATCTCGGTGTCTTGTATTAATCTCACGAGCGAAAGGTCCATAGCTACGATTACCTTTATAATTAACATTATCAGATACGTCAACTGTTCCAATCCTGTTATCGTCATTTGTATCTAAGGCCTCGTTATTATTACACCCTACAATTCCAACGACTAGCGCACTTGTAACAATCATACCGAATTTTTTCTTTATCAATCGAAAGACCTCCTTTGACATTAATTACGTACCTTCTTAGTTTCTTTGTTTTTTAAAAAAGTATAGGTGGTAATAATCATGATAATTGGAGGAAAAGATCATTTTTAGTTAATTCTTGTAAATGTAGGGTGAGGTGAAATGGTTTAATCAAAGATGTTTATTTATTATTCTCCGCTTTTAAAAAAAGATACGCATTAACTAAAAGGAACGCACAGGAGAACCCATGCGTTCTTTTCTTTTATTTATTCAGCCACTTCCTGAATGACTGCTATCACAAGTTCTGCTGTTTTTTCTAGCTCTTCGATCGGCATTTTTTCATTTGTAGTATGGATCTCCTCATAACCTACAGCTAGGTTTACTGTTGGAATACCATTACCAGCAATTACATTGGCATCACTTCCGCCACCACTTGTTTGAAGCTCACTTTCGCGGCCAATTTTAGCTGCTGCGCGTTTTGCCACTTCAACTACATGATCGCCATCAGCAAATTTAAAGCCAGGATACATCACTTCAACTTCAACCTCAGCACGACCTCCCATTTCTTCAGCAACACCTTCAAATGCAGCTTTCATTTTCTTCACTTGCTCTTCCATTTTGTCTGGAACTAATGAGCGTGCTTCTGCAAGGATATGTACTAGGTCACAAACTATATTTGTTTGAGTGCCACCCTCAAAACGGCCGATATTAGCAGTGGTTTCGTTATCGATTCTTCCTAATGGCATTTTCGATATAGCTTTCGATGCAATTGTAATAGCTGAAACTCCTTTTTCAGGCGCAACTCCAGCATGAGCTGTTTTGCCATAAATTGTTGCTTTTACCTTAGCTTGAGTTGGAGCCGCTACGATAATTGTTCCAACTTTCCCGTCGCTGTCTAGTGCATATCCGTATTTGGCAGTCATTAATGTTGGGTCCAATGCTTTTGCACCAACCAAACCTGATTCTTCACCTGCTGTAATCACAAATTCGATTTTACCATGCTGAATGTTTTGTTCCTTTAATGTTTTTATTGCTTCTAACATCGCAGCTAATCCAGCTTTATCATCTGCACCAAGAATTGTTGTTCCATCTGTTACAACATACCCATCCTTAATACTTGGCTTAATCCCATTTCCAGGTACAACCGTGTCCATATGTGATGTAAAATAGATCGTATCAACATTGTCTTTTGTCGCTTCTAACGTACACACTAAGTTACCTGCTCCGTGTCCTGTCACTCCAGTAGTGTCATCTTCTACTACACGTAATCCAAGACTAGAAAATTTGTCTTTTAACACCTTTGCAATTTCAGCTTCATGCTTTGTTTCTGAATTCACCTGTACAAGTTCTAAAAACTCGTCTAGTAATCGTTGTTTGTTAATCATAAACTGTTTAACCTCCTAATTTTAAAGGGGAATATTCCCATGTTTTTTCGCTGGTCTAGTTTCTTTCTTTGTTCTTAGCATGTCAAGAGCTTGAATAAGCTTGATTCTCGTTTCTCTTGGATCAATGACATCGTCGACCATACCCTGACTAGCTGCAACATAAGGGTTGGCAAACTTTTCTCGATACTCTTCAATTTTATCTGCCCTTGTTTGTTCAGGATTATCACTAATTTGGATTTCATTAGAAAAAATAATATTTGCTGCTCCTTGCGGCCCCATTACAGCAATTTCCGCATTTGGCCAAGCGTATACAAGATCCGCACCAATTGCCTTACTATTTAATGCAACATAGGCCCCACCAAATGCCTTCCTTAAAATAACTGTCAGCTTTGGAACAGTTGCCTCTGAATAGGCATATAAAATCTTTGCCCCATGTCGAATAATTCCCCCGTGCTCTTGTTTAATTCCTGGGAAAAATCCTGTTACATCTTCAAATGTAATTAATGGTATTTGAAACGAGTCACAAAAGCGGATAAATCTTGCTGCTTTATCAGATGAGTTAATATCCAAACCACCCGCCATATATTTAGGTTGATTACAGATCAATCCGACTACCTCACCTTTAATCCTTGCCAGCCCAATTACGATATTTTTGGCAAAATCCTTTTGAACCTCTAAAAAAGAATCTTCGTCCACAACCTGTTCGACCACTACCCTTACATCGTAAGGTCGAATCGCATCAAAGGGAATTAAATCTGTTAAATCCGCACGGTAGTCATCTTTGTCTTCATATGACTTAATTGGTGGCTTTTCATCATTGTTTTGAGGCAAGTAACTTAACAGCCTTCGAACTTGAAGCAAGACTTCCTCTTCTGATGGTTCAGAAAAGTGTGCATTGCCACTAATCGTATTATGTACAGAAGCACCACCTAAATCCTCAGAGCTTATCTTTTCACCTGTAACTGTTTCAATTACCTTCGGACCTGTAATAAACATTTGACTCGATTTTTCTACCATGAACACAAAGTCAGTGATTGCAGGTGAGTATACTGCTCCACCTGCACATGGTCCAAGAATAACAGACAGTTGTGGTATGACACCAGAATAGATCGTATTACGATAAAAGATTTGCCCATAACCATCTAATGATACCACACCCTCTTGAATTCTTGCTCCGCCTGAGTCATTTAGACCGATGAACGGTGTACCATTTTTAGCTGCTAAATCCATTACATTAGCAATTTTTTTCGCATGCATTTCACCAAGAGCACCACCAAACACAGTAAAGTCTTGTGAAAATAAATAGATCGGCCTCCCATTTACCTTACCGAACCCTGTGACAACTCCGTCCCCTGGTCCTTTTTTGTCATTTAAGCCAAAATCATTGCAACGATGCTGGATAAATGGATTTAATTCAACAAATGTTCCCTCATCTAAAAGAAGATTAATTCGTTCTCTAGCTGTAAGCTTTCCCTTTTCATGCTGTTTAGCGATTTTTTCATCCCCGCCACCAAGCTCGACTTCTCGTCTTTTTTCATATAATTCATTTATTTTTTCATATATATTATTATTCACCATCACAATCACCCCGCTTTTTTTCACATAGCTCAACTAACACATTATTTGCTGCTTTAGGATGTAAAAAAGCGATTTTTGCATTTGCAGCACCTTTTCGAGGAATTTCATCTATAAGCGGAACGCCTTTTTCCTTAAGCTCAGATAATCGCGTTGCTAAATCAGTAACACCAAATGCAACATGATGGATGCCTTCACCTCTTTTTGAAAGGAACTTTGCGATAGCACTTTCATCTGACATTGGTTCCAATAATTCAATCTTTGTTTCTCCTGCTGATAAGAAAGCAACTTTCACTTGTTGTGATGGTACCTCTTCAAAGCCAACTAATGTTAGCTGCAAAACATCCTTATAAAAAGGTAAAACAGCATCAATTGAATGAACAGCTATCCCTATATGATCAACATTTTTTACCATTTACCATCTCTCCCCATACATGATGTAAACGTTATCAAGGTATAATAAACTTCTCTTTTTCTGCGTTAAATTCCTGCTATTCGTCGAATTTCTTTAGTAGATAAGCGGTAGCGCCTTGGTCAGCCTCGGGCAAATAAGACGCTCATGAATAGAAGGTATTCATTACCTTCAGCTAGATCCTAGAGGCAGTCAAAAACTCGGGCGGCCTTATCTCTTGCCTCCACTTGCACGTACCGTACTTTAGAGCCACGGCGCTGGAATCTAGACACCAAAACTTTAGTGTTGTCCAAATGATCCTTTCACGATAAAATATAGGACAAGGAGTGAGGAAATATGTCTCGTAAAACACAAAAGGTTGTTGTTTATTTAATGATTGGAATCATGCTCGTAACCACATTACTTGCAGGTGTGTCGGTTTGGTTTTAATTCTTAGTTATTCATTTAATATAGAAAATAAAAAATGAGTCTGACTTATAGTGTCAGACTCATTTTTCCATTGCTCCATGGTCAATTGCAAGCTCTTCAAATGTTTGTTGAGTGTTCAAAATCAACACCTTAGTTCCAAGAGGTAGCAATTCAAATAGACTCTCAACATCCTTATTTTTCATCCTTACACAGCCTTGTGTAACATAATGACCTATTGAGAGTTCATTATTTGTACCGTGAATTCCATATGTCCGTCCATCCGATTCTTCTGCATCAATTCCAATCCATCTTGTTCCGAGTGGGTTTTTTGAATCCCCCCCAGGAATATCCTTCTTGCGATAATAAGGATCTACTGCCTTAACGATGATTGTAAACTTCCCTTCTGGTGTAAGTTCCTCTGTTTTCCCTGTAGCAACTGGATATATTTCTACAATTTCATTTTGATTAATATAAGCTAACTCATTCGTTTGTTTATTGATAATAATAAAAGGATCTCCAACAATTGGATTTGGCCCTAGTGGCCAAAGTGGCGATGCAACAATAGAAAGAAAAAGAAGCATTGTTTTCATGGTATCAACGTCCTTTTTGTCTTAATATGTTCAAGGATCATGAGAACAATACTATGATACCATCCCTTTAAATTGACTTTTTATCACTAAATATTGTTCCATTTCTTTTACAAAATGTAGGAGTGCTGCTCTTGCTTCAAATTCTTCTCTCGTTTGAGGTAATTCCATCTCTCCAAAGGACTTTTTCATCGCAAGTAATTGAACGAGAAATTTATGAGCAGTATTTCCAGGATGAATACCCATACGAAGATCATGCATAAAGTCAGCTATCATATTGCTTTGTTCGATTGATATATGAACAGAAGTAACCAGTGGAATTACACGTTCAATAATTTCGAATTGTTTTTCTCTCATTTTAAAATAATGATAATATGTATTTTCATGGCGCAAAAAATGATTTTCAACATCGCGAAAAGCCATTGTTTTCGCTTCATTGATCAACTCTGCTGTTTTAGTAATTTCCTTTCCATCCCATTGCCGATCACTCTCAAGGAGATAAAGTTCAATTTCACGAAATATCGTAGCTAGATTTTCCTCAATTTGATCTTGATAATTTTTAAGTTTCCGCTCAACGCTTGGCATGTATACATTCATGATAAGAGCAACACCGATCCCGATTGTTACTAACAATAGCTCGTTACCGATAAGTTGTAATGTTATCTTTTCAGCATTATACAAATGGAAAATAATAACTGTACTCGTAACAATTCCCTCTGTTGCACGGACTACTACTGTAGTTGGTATAAAAACTAATAACAACAATCCGATAATAATTGGATGGTACATGAGCCCTTCAAAAAAAACATAAGAAAAAATGATAGCGATTGTACATGCGAGTAATCGCGCCCAAGAGCTTTTCAACGATTTTTTCTTGGTGACCTGTATACAAAGAATTGTAATGATTCCTGCAGAGATATAATTCTCTAACTGAAGGAATTGTGCTAGCATAATGGCAGTGGTTGTTCCAAGTGCTGTTTTTGCTGTCCGATATCCAATTTTAAACATAGATTTTCTCCTCGATTTGTGAAAGTTTCCGTCGATAATTGTTCCTATACATAATGATAGTATGAAAAATAGTTTACACTAAAAGTTGTAAGAACGTTAGATAAACTTGGCCTTTCGCCAAGCCCTAATGGCCAATGCCTTAGTTTTTTCTAATAACTATCATCCTTAGTATAAATTTTGGTGATAGTAAAAAAAGATGATCAATTGACCATCCTTTTCATGTTTATCATTATAGCATTTTTTCTAAAAAATCTTGTGCTCGCTTTGTTTTCGGGGAAGTAAAGAATTCCTCTGGTGCAGCATCTTCAACAAGCTTACCTTCATCAAGGAAAAGAACTCGGTCAGCTACCTCTTTCGCAAAGCCCATTTCATGTGTAACAATCGCTATTGTCATTCCTGTTTGAGCCAAATCCTTCATAACCTCTAGCACCTCTTTTACCATCTCTGGGTCAAGTGCTGATGTGGGTTCATCAAACAAAATAACTTCAGGATTCATCGCAAGTGCTCGTGTAATTGCTACCCTTTGTTTTTGTCCACCAGATAAACGATTAGGAAATTCCTTTGCTTTTCCAAGGAGTCCTACTTTTTTTAGTAAAGTCGTTGCTTGTTCCTCTGCGTCTTGTTTTGTTAACCCTATTACTGTCATAGGGGCATATGTTAAGTTATCTAACATTATATCCTTCATCATTTTTGAATACGGTACACCTAAAGCCATTGATGCTTCTTGCTGACCCTTATCAATAGCCATTATTCCGGCACGAATAATTTCTGAAATATATGCAGCTGAATTTAAAGAAAATGCCGGGGCTAGGCATCCAACTTTTCACAAAGTCGGACTGCTGGAGCTGGATGAAGAGCACTTATCCACAGTCCTAGAATTTTATTATTTCCTAAACGTTAAAAAAAGAGGTAGACACAAAAATGTGTTTACCTCTTTTCAGATTTAGTATCTAGTTTTATACTTCTTCACAGTACTCATCAAACGCTGCTTGAAGCTTTGCAACAACTGACATTGGATCATGTCCTTCAATCTCATGGCGTTCTACCATTGTCATTAGCTTACCATCTTTAAGTAGAGCAAAAGATGGTGATGAAGGCGGGTATCCAGTAAACAGTTCACGAGCACGAGCTGTTGCTTCCTTATCCTGTCCTGCAAAAACAGTAACAAGATTGTCAGGGCGCTTGTCATAATGAACAGCGTGTGCTGCAGCTGGTCTTGCAATTCCACCAGCACATCCACAAACACTGTTTACCATTACTAGAGTTGTGCCTTTACTAGTTAGTGTTTCATCTACTTCCTCTGGCGTAGTAAGCTGCGTATATCCAGCCGCACTAATTTCTTTACGTGCTTGTTGCACGATATCATTCATAAATAAATTAAAATCCATACTCAATGAAAACCTCTCCTTTTACAATCAATGTATTCATTTTACCAATCTTTCTATGATTTGAGCAAATGGATCGCCTTAGTTTTTATCATTCACAAAAAGATCTAATAAATCTAATGCACTTGCTGCTACACTTTTTTCACCATTCATTACTGCGTTTTCAAAGTGTGAGAGTTGTTGACTCACCTTAGGGTGGTGATAAAAATGCTGATACAACTCTTGCTTAAGTAGTTCATGAAGCCAATTTCGTTGTTGGTCACTTCTTCTCTTATAGAAGAGGTTACTTTTTTTCGTATGATTTTCAAACTGATGGATTAGCTGCCAGATGTCTTCAATACCGGTTTCCTTTAAAGCAGATGCTGTGATCGCACTTGTAGTCCATCCATCTGTATATGGCCTTAAAAAGTGTAGAATCGTGTTATATTCATGCTTTGCTTTATTTGCCTTTGCCTGGTTGTCGCCATCTGCCTTATTGACAACTACTAAATCAGGTAATTCCATAATCCCTTTTTTCATTGTTTGCAGCTCGTCCCCAGCACCTGTTAATACAAGAAGCATGAAAAAATCCACCATATCTCGGACGACAAATTCACCTTGTCCTACTCCCATTGTCTCAACAAGGATCACATCATAGCCTGCTGCTTCGCATAAAGCAATCGTCTCTCTTGTCTTTCTACTAACTCCTCCAAGATTACCACCTGATGGTGAAGGTCGGATAAAGGCACGTGGATTTTTTGATAACCGTTCCATTCTTGTTTTATCTCCCATAATACTACCCTTTGAAACCTGACTGCTTGGATCAACAGCTAGCACAGCGACACGGTATCCCATCGCACATAAATACGTTCCGAATGAGTCAATGAACGTACTTTTGCCAGCGCCAGGAACTCCTGTAATCCCAATTCGTATGGATGCGCTTTGCTTTTGTAAAAGTGCTTCAATCATTTGTTGCGCTTTTTCAAAATGTCTTTTAGCATTACTCTCAACTAATGTAATGGCTTGAGCTAGGATTACCCGATCTCCTTTTACAATTCCTTCGATAAAATCCTCTACAGCTATTTCGTTTCTTTTTCGCACATATTTCGTCATTCTTCCATTTCCTCATAGCCTAATCGTTCAAGAATTTTCTCCAACACCTTCGTTGCTGCAATAGGGATGACAGTGCCTGGACCAAAGATTTCCGCTGCACCTTTTTCTTTTAGCTCGGCATAATCCTGAAATGGAATCACACCACCAATAATCACGACTATATCTTCTCTTCCTAGCTTTTTTAATTCATTAATAAGCTGTGGAAGAAGTGTTTTATGTCCTGCAGCCAAAGAGCTCATTCCTACTACATGAACATCATTTTCTACAGCTTGTGAAGCAGTTTCAGCTGGCGTCTGGAAGAGAGGCCCGATATCAACATCAAAACCTAAATCAGCAAATGCTGTTGCAATGACCTTTGCTCCACGGTCATGTCCGTCCTGACCCATCTTAGCAATTAAAATTCTCGGACGTCTTCCTTCAAGTTCATTAAATTGATCGGTTTTTTCTCTTACATCGTTTATTTCTTCTTCATTTGAAAATTCAGAGCTATAAACACCGCTAATTGATCGAATCATCGCTTGATGACGTTTACTAACCTTTTCAATCGCAAATGAAATTTCACCTAATGTTGCGCGATGACGAGCAGCTTCCACAGCTAACTCTAATAAATTTCCTTCTCCATATGCTGTTGCCTTTGTTAATGCCTGTAAGGCCTTATTTACATGATTTTCATTTCGATTCGTTTTTAATTCTTGTAATCTTTCAATTTGCTTATTTCTAACTTCGGTATTATCAATCGTCAAAATATCGAGAGGATCCTCTTCCTCAAGCTTATATTTATTCACACCAATGATTGTTTCTTTTCCAGAATCAATTTTTGCCTGCCTTCTCGCAGCAGCTTCTTCAATTTTCATTTTCGGAAGTCCTGTTTCAATCGCTTTCGTCATTCCTCCAAGCTCTTCAATTTCATCCATATGCTTTGTAGCACGCTCAATTAAAGAATGTGTTAATGATTCTAGATAATAAGATCCACCCCATGGATCAATGACATGACAAATTCCCGTTTCATATTGTAAATACAGCTGTGTATTTCGAGCAATTCTCGCTGAAAAATCAGTTGGTAGAGCAATGGCTTCATCCAATGCATTTGTATGAAGTGATTGCGTATGTCCCATAGCTGCAGCATGTGCCTCAATACACGTACGGACGACGTTATTATATGGATCCTGTTCTGTTAAGCTCCATCCTGATGTTTGAGAATGCGTGCGTAATGCAAGCGATTTTTGGTTTTTAGGGTTAAATTGTTTTACAATTGATGACCACATATATCGCGCTGCCCGCATTTTTGCTATTTCCATAAAATAATTCATACCAATTGCCCAAAAAAATGATAATCTTGGTGCAAATTCATCGATATCAAGACCTGCCTTTAAGCCTGTTCGAATATACTCAAGCCCATCTGCTAAAGTATATGCAAGCTCAAGATCAGCAGGTGCTCCAGCTTCCTGCATATGATAGCCAGAAATACTAATACTATTAAACTTTGGCATGTTATTGGCTGTATATTCGAAAATATCACCAATAATTCTCATCGACGTCTCTGGTGGGTAAATATACGTATTACGGACCATGTATTCTTTTAAAATATCATTTTGAATCGTACCTGATAGCTTTTCTAAAGCTACCCCTTGCTCCTCAGCCGTTACGATATAAAAAGCCATAATTGGTAGGACGGCACCGTTCATCGTCATCGAAACTGACATCTCGTCTAGTGGAATACCATCGAATAATACCTTCATATCAAGAATCGAATCGATTGCAACTCCCGCTTTTCCTACATCTCCTTCAACCCGAGGATGGTCAGAATCATACCCGCGATGTGTTGCCAAATCAAAGGCAACGGACAAGCCTTTTTGTCCCATTTCTAAATTTCTTCTGTAAAAAGCATTGCTTTCTTCTGCTGTTGAAAATCCTGCGTATTGCCTTATTGTCCATGGCCTATTCACATACATTGTCGCATAAGGCCCACGCAAATATGGTTCAATACCAGGATATGTATCCAAGTGTTCTACCTTTTCAAGATCATCAGCAGTGTATATATTTTTCACTTGAATTTGCTCGTGTGTATTAAAAAATGAAGGAGAATCCTGAGCAACGGTTGATTTTAAGAGCTTTGCACCAGAGATAGTTCGACGTCTCATCAGTTTCTAACCCCCTTAACCCCCATTAAGTTATGCATAGTGACCAGGAATTCATATGCATTCATGTTTGCTGTAATAAAACCTTTAAACCCATATTCTTCTATTTCCTTTTTATGACCATTCCCTGCGATAAATAGATGTACTAGTTCATTTTCTGCTTTTATCTTACTTATAAGAGAAGAATCAATAAGATCATAATCCTCGTCTTTTCCACAAAAGATAATCGTGTTTACCTTAGAGGATAATTGAAAGTGATCATAAGAAACAACCTCTACTGTCATACCACCTGTAGCAAGTAAGCTTGATACAAAATCAAGTCTAGGTTTATAATCTTTTAGTCTCCCAAAAACCAATACTGTAACCTTTGGTTGTTGTCCAGTTTTTTGAGTGTACGTTTCAGCATCGATTCTAAGTTTTTCAAAATGCTCTACTAGACGTGACGGTTTAATTGCTTCAATCTGAAGCTGTTCTTGTTGAAATTTCGTTGTAATAATTGGTAATCCTTTATTTTCACTAACAAATAACAACGCCTCTTGAAATGTAACAACTTGATTGGCCTCATTATGATGATCCTTTTTTTTCTTTACTACTTGTTGTGTTGCTGTAACTCTATCAGAAAGGTTCGCAAAAGCATTTGTTCCAATAATCGTTGTTTTTTTCTTATTAACATCAACAAGCCTTTTTTCAACCATTTTTTCAAGATCTTTTTGTAGCGTCCTCTCTTTCAATAGGATGAGAAATCCACCTTTTTCATCTATTTCTTGTATTTCATTCCAAGCTCTTTCTGCTAACTCATTTGTTAACGATTCCACATAATAAGATCCACCTGCTGGATCTATGACTCTAGAAATTAAGCTTTCATCTTTTAAAATAAAGTGTGTGTTTCTTGCAATTCGTTCTCCTAATTCTCCTCCACTTGGAAGAACAGAATCAAAAGGATGTATTGTTAATTCATCAACACCTGCTACAGCAGCCGAAAACCCTTCTGTTGTCGTTCGTAAAAGATTTACTTGGACGTCGGAAGCTGTCTTATTAAATGTCGAGGTAGTGGCATGAAGATACATTTTCTGTGAAGCTTCGTTACCTCCCAATGCATGAATAAGAGATGCCCATAATTGCTTTGCTGCTCGAAATTTAGCGATTTCCATAAAGAAATTAGACCCTATTGCAAAGGAAAAAGTCATGTTTTTTGCAATGTTTTCTATTGATAAACCACGATTAAGAAGCTCATTTATGACATCAAGTGCATGTGAAAAAGTGTAAATTAGCTCTTGAAGTGAATTCGCACCATCTTCATGGTAGAGGCTACCCTTAATCAGTAAACAACGCACATTACACTCGTTTTCTTGACACCATTTCAATGTGTCAGCTAGGTAATCAAAATTTGTTTGGAGAGATAACGTACTTTTTCCATTAAGTAATAGACTTTCATATGGATCAAAACCCAACGTTCCTTTTAGCTTCATAAGTTCATTTCTTTCTTTACGTTCATGAAGAAGTAGTGGTATAACTCCTATCTCCTCACCTACATCAAAAAGAAAAGAATCCTGTATCCAGTCAATATGCTGAAATGCAGCATCTAAATCTTCTTTTTTCTTTAAAAAACTAAAATTTTTAACATAAAATGACTGCTGCCCCCTATTCTTACCCTGTTTAATCTTCTCACTCATCCCATGACAATCTTCTGCAGAAAGAACTTGACTTATATTCCAATTATTTTCATGACGCTTATCATGGCTCCTTGATAGTTGCATGAAGTCATAATCCTCTACCGTATATAAAGGCTTTAGCGTAATCCCTTCGTATGTAGTTGAACTGAGTGTCTCAAACGTTTTACCCTTTAATGCTTTTTCCGCCTCAGCTCTCCAATCGTGCCATTTCCCCTTTGTATTTATCATGCCTTGTTCATCTCCCATTAAGTGCTTCCTATTTCGGAAGCCCACCCCCTTGTCGAAGAATCCATGATCAATTTGTTACATTTTATGCAAGATTACATAAACAAGCACAACTGCATATCTTTATTTCATTTAAAATGAACGGTTGATTCGTTTCACCATTAAGAATGCGCTTACATTTTGAGGATACTAAAATGTTCTATAACTTTATTTTATTATAATTTTTCACCATCATCAATAAAGTTCTTTATATCTACCAAATAGCAGGAGTAGTTTCACAAATATCCTTCTTCGCAGTTAATTGAAAAAGGCACCAGAACTCCGGTACCTTTTTTATACAAGTCTAGTATATGTTTTAATAAATCGACGTCGTTTCCTTTGAGGTATTTTCTAAAATCTCTTTCACACGTGCCAAGAAGCGGCCGCAAATTAATCCATCTAACACACGGTGATCAAGAGACATACATAAATTCACCATATCACGAACGGCAATCATTCCATTTATGACAACTGGACGTTTCACGATCGATTCTACCTGTAAGATTGCAGCCTGTGGGTAATTAATGATACCCATTGATTGAACGGATCCGAACGAACCAGTGTTATTTACTGTAAATGTTCCACCTTGCATATCGGCTGAAGTTAGCTTGCCACTACGAACTTTGTTGGCTAAGTCAGTGATTTCTCTAGCAATCCCTTTGATTGTTTTTTCATCAGCCGCCTTAATAACTGGTACAAATAAGGAATCCTCGGTAGCAACAGCAATGGATAGATTGATGTCTTTCTTCTGAATAATCTTATCTCCAGCCCACATTGAATTAATTTGAGGAAACTCTTTTAACGCTTGTGCTACAGCTTTCACGAAGAAGGCAAAGAATGTTAAGTTAAAGCCTTCTTTTTTCTTAAATTCATCTTTTATTGAATTTCGGTATTCAACAAGATTTGTCACATCTATTTCCATCATCATCCAAGCGTGAGGAACTTCTTGTTTGCTTTTAACCAAATTCGCTGCGATTGCTTTGCGAACTCCTGTAACAGGTAGTTCAATGTCACCAGGTAACGATGCGATAGCTTGTGATTGTGTTTGTTTCGGTGATTGCTCTAAAACAGTTACATTTGATGTTGAAACATCTTGTTGTTTAACATCTCCAGTTTTCGGAAACGTGCCACTTTCAATTAGCTGCATTAGATCTTTGCGCGTAATACGACCGCCAGCACCAGTACCGTTAACCTGCTCTAAATCAATATCATTTTCCTGCGCTAAACGGAGAACGGCTGGAGAATAACGCTTTTTATTTGGATGATCATCTTGTTTTGTGGTTTGCGTATCAATCGTTTGATTTGAATTGCTTTTTGTTGTTTCAACTGGTGATTCTGAAACTGTTTCTCCACCCTCTACTTCAATAGCACAAATGATTTCTCCAACAGCTAATACTTCTCCCTCTTCGGCAATGATCTCTTTAATAACACCGCCAAAGGATGATGGAACCTCTGCATTTACTTTGTCTGTCATCACTTCTGCAAGTGGGTCATATTTATTCACCTTATCCCCTACTGAAACGAGCCATTTACTAATTGTACCTTCTGTTACACTTTCACCTAATTGGGGCATTTTAATCTGTTCAATTACCACTGTGAAACCTCCTTGGTTAAAGGGCTTTTCATGTATGCTTCTTTATTCTTCTTCAATCATAATTGCGCTTAAAATTCAGCAAGCTTACGCATTGCTTCTTCCACTTTATCCGGATTTACCATAAAGTATTTTTCCATTGTTGGTGCATAAGGCATTGCAGGGACATCTGGACCAGCTAACCTCATAATTGGGGCATCTAAATCAAACAAACAGTTCTCTGCAATAATAGCTGATACTTCACCAATAATACTTCCTTCTTTATTGTCCTCTGTTATGAGAAGTACTTTACCGGTTTTCGAAGCTGCTTCAATAATCGCCTCTTTATCTAAAGGATAGACTGTTCTTAAATCTAACACATGTACAGAAATGCCGTCCGTAGCTAATCGTTCAGCAGCTTGTAGGGCAAAATGTACACATAAGCCGTATGTAATAACTGTTATATCTTCACCGTCTCGTTTCACATCTGCTTTACCAATTGGTAAGACATAGTCGTCATCTGGTACTTCGCCTTTTATTAAGCGATATGCTCGTTTATGTTCAAAAAATAATACTGGATCATCGTCACGAATCGCAGCTTTTAATAATCCCTTTGCATCATAGGGTGTAGAAGGAATGACTATTTTAAGGCCAGGCTGATTTGCAAAAACTGCTTCAACTGATTGTGAATGATACAGTGCACCATGAACACCACCGCCGAATGGAGCACGAATTGTAATTGGACAACTCCAATCGTTATTAGAACGATAGCGAATTTTCGCTGCCTCAGAAATAATTTGATTTACTGCAGGCATGATAAAGTCCGCAAACTGCATTTCTGCGATTGGTCGCATTCCATACATAGCTGCTCCAATTCCTACCCCTGCAATTGCAGATTCTGCAAGTGGTGTATCCATTACTCGCTCTTCTCCAAATTTATCGTACAACCCCGAAGTTGCTTTAAATACTCCGCCTTTTTTGCCAACATCTTCTCCAAGCACAAAGACTTTTTCGTCTCGCTCCATCTCTTCCCGCATTGCCATTGTGATGGCATCTATATATGAAATAACAGCCATATTTTTTCCCCCTTACTCTGCATATACATATTTTAATGCATGTTCTGGATCCGCATATGGAGCCGCTTCAGCATAATCTGTTGCTTCATTCACGATGTTCATAATTCCATCTACCATTTCTTTTTCTATTTTATCTGTTAGAATGCCAACTTCTTTAAGATAGGTAGCAAATTTAATAACTGGATCATTTCTCTTCGCTTCTTCTACTTCTTCCTGTTCACGATAGCTACTATCATCATCATCACTAGAATGTGGTGTTAAACGATAGGAAATGGTTTCTATTAGAGTTGGTCCTTCACCTCTTCGACCTCGATCTGCTGCTTCTTTCACTGCACCATATACTTCAAGAGGATCATTTCCATCAACTGTCACACCAGACATACCATATCCAATCGCACGATCAGATATTTTTTCACATGCAACTTGCTTATCATATGGAACTGAAATCGCATATTTATTGTTTTCACACAGTAAAATAACCGGTAATTTATGTACAGCTGCGAAGTTTGCACCTTCATGGAAATCACCTTGGTTTGAAGAGCCTTCACCAAAGGTTACAAACGCAACTAAATTTTTCTTCTGCATTTTCCCAGCTAAAGCTATACCAACTGCATGTGGAACTTGTGTCGTAACCGGCGATGAACCTGTGACGATCCGATTTTTCTTTTGACCAAAGTGACCTGGCATTTGCCTACCACCAGAGTTGGGATCCTCTGCTTTTGCAAATGCAGATAACATTAATTCTTTTGCTGTCATTCCAAACGTTAAGACAACCCCCATATCACGATAGTATGGAAGAACATAATCCTCTTGACGATCTAACGCAAAAGCCGCTCCAACTTGAGCTGCCTCTTGACCTTGACAGGAAATGGTAAAGGGGATTTTCCCCGCACGATTTAATAGCCACATACGTTCGTCAATCTTTCTTGCCAAAAGCATTGTTTCGTACAATTTTAATACATCTTCATCTGTTAAACCTAACGATTGATGACGGTTTTCTCTCATTTTATTACCTCCTATTCGAAATGCGGAAGGCGCCCGCTTATCGGCGACAAGCATAAGACAAGCCGGCTGGAAGGTTGTTCTTTAACCTTCTGGACGGATTGGCTTATGACTCGAGGCAGTCAAAAACGCGACGTTAATCGCCATGACTGCACTTGCACTTCCTGTGCTTCGCCGATGACGCTTAGAGCTAGACACCAAAACTAAGTACAAAAACTTATATTTTATACCTTTCAGAAATGAAGAAGCGTCTTGACATTAGAAATGGATGGCCTTCCCATATACAGCCAGTGCCGCTTCTCCTATTGCTTCAGATAATGTTGGGTGAGGATGAATTGTATGTGAAACCTCCCATGGTGTTGCATCTAGTACTCGAGCAAGACCCGCCTCTGAAATCATATCGGTTACATGTGGTCCAATCATATGAACACCAAGTAGATCATCTGTTTCTTCATCCACGACAAGCTTGACAAATCCATCTACTTCTCCAAAGACAAGTGCTTTTCCAATTGCTTGAAACGGGAATTTACCTACCTTTGTCTTAAAGCCTTTTTCCTTCGCATCATCCTCTGTGTACCCTACGCTTGCAATTTCAGGTGAGCTATAAATACATTTAGATATTAACGTTTCATCTATTGGGATAGGCTTTTTATTTGCAATATGTTCTACGGCAACAATACCCTCATGTGAAGCTACATGTGCTAATTGCAAGCCTCCGATAACATCACCAATCGCGTATATATGCGATTCTTTTGTTTGGTAATATGGATTTGTATCAATATATCCTTTTTCTATTTTTATGTCGGTATTCTCAAGACCAATCCCCTCTATATTAGCTTGCCTTCCAACAGATACGAGGATTTGATCAGCAGTAAATGATTTTTCCTCACCTTTATGCTCTGCCTTTACGGAAGCTTGATTTCCTTTTTCAAGGGTTTCAGGTAAAACCTTTGCACTTGTGACGAGTGTAATGCCCTTTTTCGTCATTAAGCGCTCCATTTCTTTTGAGATTTCTTTATCCTCGGTTGGTAAAATTCGGTCAGAGTATTCTAACACAGTAACCTTAACACCGAAGTCTGTTAGCATAGAAGCCCACTCAATTCCAATTACTCCCCCACCAACTATGATCATAGATTTTGGTAAGCTGTTTAAGTCAAGCGCTTCGTCCGAAGTTAACACTAGATCACCATCAATATCTAGCCCTGGTAGACTACGAGGTCTAGATCCAGTAGCGATGATAACATTTTTAGGAATAAGCATTTCATTTTCTTCCCCGTTATTCATCTCAACTGATATTGTTCCAGGCATTGGTGAAAAAATAGATGGTCCTAAAATCCGTCCAAGCCCCTCATATACATCAATTTTTCCTTTTTTCATAAGATGTTGAACACCTATGTATAGTTGATCGATGATTGATTGTTTTCTTTCTTGAACTTTTAAGAAATTCAGCTTTACTTCAGATGTCTCAACACCAAACTCTTCGCTTTTTTTTGTCGTTGCAAAAACCTCAGCACTTCTCAGAAGTGCTTTACTTGGTATGCAGCCTTTATGCAAGCATGTTCCACCAAGCTTACTTTTTTCTACGACTGCTGTTTTAAGGCCAAGCTGAGAAGCGCGAATCGCTGCAACATACCCGCCCGTTCCTCCACCAAGTATGACTAAATCATATTCGGTTGCCATCGTAACGCCTCCTTTTTGTGGCTAGCTCCATCGTCTTATTTACCCGAAGTTAACCTAGTCGCTTGCACTTTTCTTAGCTAAAGACTTTTGAAGCCCGTTTTGTGGGGACGGAACTACGCTAATTTATTAGAATAAACATCCTAATTTCGAATTAGACTAGTTTAGCTTCTATAAATTTTTATTGTTCTTGCTCGGTTCGCGCCACCATATTGAAGTGGGACTTGAAGCAATACACAGTTTTTCCTTCATTTTAGATGGTGGCGTTAAAAGCCATAGCCCGTTTTGTATTTGGATATCGTTTCGCTTCTTCCTCATTTGTTAAAACCCGTAAGGCCCCTTCAGCAAGTGCCTGTAGTTCGTTTTCACCAGGAAACACTAGGACATCTGCAATCCAATCGATATAAGAGGAAATCTCTTTTACGAATTTCTTTCCATATGCTAATCCACCTGTCAAGACAATTGCATCAACTTTGCCTTTTAGAACAGCACTCGCAGAACCAATCTCTTTACCAATTTGATATGCCATTGCGGAGTAAATAAGTGAAGCCTTCTCATCTCCAGCCTCGACCATTTTTTCGACCTTGACCGCATCGTTAGTACCTAAATAGCCAACGAGACCACCTTGACCTACAAGTTTTTTCATCATTTCTCCACGGAAAAATTCACCCGAATAGCACATCGAAACTAGATCACCTGCTGGAACAGATCCCGCACGTTCTGGACTAAATGGGCCATCACCATGCAAGCCGTTATTTACGTCTACAACACGACCTTGCTTATGAACTCCGACTGTAATACCCCCACCCATATGTGTTACAATCAAATTCATTTCTTCATATTTTAAATTAAAATCAGAAGCTACACGCCGTGCCACTGCTTTTTGATTTAAAGCATGAAAAATACTTCTACGTTCAATTGCAGGTACTCCTGATATTTTTGCAATTTCTTCCATTTCATCAACCACTACTGGATCTACGATATAAGCAGGTATATTTAACCCGTTTGCAATTTCATAGGCTATGATACCACCTAAGTTTGATGCGTGTTGACCAGCAAATCCATTTCTTAAATCCTCTAGCATCCGATCATTTACTGTGTAGGTTCCACCTTCAATTGGACGGAGCAAGCCACCACGACCACAAACGGCATTAAGCTTAGAGATATTGATCCCTTCTTCATCAAGCGTTTCTAAAATCGTTTGCTTACGGAATTCATATTGCTCTATAATGCTAGGAAACGTATTAATCATGTCTGAATCATGTCTTAGGGTTTTTTCAAAAATAGAACGCTCGTTATCAAAAACACCTATTTTTGTCGATGTAGATCCAGGGTTAATGACAAGGATTCGATATTCTTTTACCTGCAACGTTTAAACCTCCGTCGTCTTAAAAATAGTTTTTAATGTGGTTTTTATCTTTGGATGTTTTTATTAAGACAGATTTTATCGCGTATATGTAAAGAGAAATTGGAGTCAAGAGATTTTATCACTCCTAACTCCATCCTTAAAATTTGATCGTTATGGTCGACGACTCAAAATATGGTGTCCATTTTGTAAGAATTGACTACGTGAATTTCTCATACGTTCAATTCGCTCTTCTGCTAGACGATCTGCTGCCTTATAAGTCGGAATACCATCACGTTTTGCAATCTCAATAACTCGAGAGATATTATTGTAAATTCCTTCAACCTTTTTAAGAGCACGTTCACTGTTGTACCCATATAGTTCATCCGCAACATTAATAACACCACCGGCATTAATTACATAATCAGGCGCATAAACAATTCCCATTTCATGGATAACATCGCCATGTTTTGTATCTCTTAATTGGTTGTTTGCAGCTCCTGCAACAACACGAGCTTTTAATTGAGGAATTGTTACATCATTTATTGTTGCACCGAGTGCACATGGAGCATAAATGTCACACTCCACTCCATAAATATCATTCGGCTCTACAGCTTTCGCATTGAAATCCTCCTCTGCTCGACGGACTGCTTCTTTGTTAATATCCGTAACAATTAGCTTTGCACCCTCTTCATACAAATGTTTACACAGGTTGTAAGCAACATTTCCAACACCTTGAACAGCAACAACCTTACCTTCAAGTGAATCAGTTCCGAACGCTTCCTTTGCTGCAGCCTTCATCCCGCGATAAACTCCATAAGCTGTAACAGGAGATGGGTTTCCAGAAGAACCAAAAGCAGGAGAAATTCCTGTTACGTAGTCTGTTTCTTCATGAATTAAATCCATGTCTGCAACAGTAGTTCCTACATCTTCTGCTGTAATATAACGACCATTTAACCCTTGAATATAGCGACCGAATGCACGGAACATCTCTTCATTTTTATCTTTTCTTGGATCTCCAATAATAACCGTTTTTCCCCCACCGAGGTTTAAGCCAGCCGCAGCATTTTTATATGTCATTCCACGTGCCAAACGAAGAGCATCTTCAATAGCTTCTTCCTCTGATTCGTATGTCCACATGCGCGTACCACCTAAAGCTGGTCCGAGTGTTGTATCATGGATGGCGATAATTGCCTTTAATCCTGATTGTTTATCCTGACAAAATACCAATTGCTCATAATCGTAATGCTCCATATATTTGAAAATTTCCATGATGTATTTCCTCCTAAAATGGTTTACTTTTCAGATGAACATATCGCCAATGCTAAAGAATAGAGCTTACTTTCTGAAGAGTCCGATCGACTTGTCAAAACAATTGGTGCTTTTGCTCCTGCTATGACAGCTCCTACCTTTGCTTTCGCAAAATAAATCAATGATTTATATAGTACGTTACCTACATCAATTGTAGGTACGAGCAATATATCAGCTTGTCCTGCAACTTCACTTTCAATCCCCTTTTGTTTTGCCGCTTCAAATGAAATGGCATTATCAAGTGCTAATGGTCCATCAATAAGACAATTTTTTATTTGACCCCTTTTGTACATTAATGTTAATGAAGCTGCATCAATTGTAGCCTGCATTTCAGGGTTTACAACCTCTACAGCGGCAAGGGCAGCAACCTTTGGTGTATCTATTCCAATAGCCCTGGCAATTTCAACTGCATTCACAACAATTTGCTCCTTTTGCTGTAAATCAGGTTCGAGATTCATTGCTGCATCTGTCACAATTGTGTACCTTGAAAATCCCGGGACTTCGAAAATAGCCACATGTGATAATACCCTTCCCGTTCTAAGACCATATTCCTTATTTAATACAGCTTTTAAAAGAGTTGCAGTTGGAACGTTTCCCTTCATAAGAACCGATGCTTCATTTTGATGAACGGCTCGTACAGCTAGTTCTGTTGCTTGTTCCTTCGTTCTCGCTTGGATGATTTGCACATGATCTTTCCCAATGCCTTTTGCAATTAATAAATTCTCAATTTCTTCTTTTTTACCGAACAGTATAAAAGAAGCTAATCTCAGTTTTATAGCTTCAGCGACTGCATCGATAACTTCTTCATCTTCTGCTGAAGCAACAGCAACTGTCTTCCCACTAATTTTAGCTGCTTCGATCAGCAGATTTTCTAACTTCATTTATTCTCATATCCTTCCAAGAAGTTTTTATCTGCATTTATCAATATATAAGCAAAAAGTGTGCCTACAAAGTAAATTTCAGTTCCTAAAATACTGATATATAGTATTTATTAGAATAATTCCTGCTTTTGGCTTGATTTTTTAGGTTTAAAAAATAACTTATATATAGAAAAGTAAATTTATATGTATAGAAAATTAATCACAATTCTTCCTCTTTATCATATAACGAACATGCACTATTTTGCAAACTATGAATGTTATTGCATGCTATTATTTGCAAGGTTATATTTTTCCATCTTATAATACAAACTTCTTAACGATATCCCTAAAGCTTTTGCTGTTTTGGTCCGATTATACTCATGGACTTCTAACGATCCTTTAATCACTTCAGCTTCCACACGTTCAACAGCATCAGCTAACGTCTCTTCATTATTATAGACAAAAGAGCTATTTTCTTGTGTTTTTCTTTCCTTATGTGATAACTGATGAAGCATAGGAATATGTTTCCCTTCAATCTCTGTTTCATGGTGTTCCATAAAAATGATCGCTCTCCCTAAAACATTTTCAAGTTCTCGTACATTACCTGGCCAATCATATTGGTTTAGAAGCTCAATAGCTTGAGGCGTAACTCTTTCAATATTTCTCCCATAGTCTTGATTCAATTTACTAATTAACCTTTCACATAATGCAACAATGTCTTCTTTTCGATCTCTAAGTGGTGGAATTGAGATTGGATAACGATTTAGGCGATAATATAAATCCTCTCGAAAACTACCTTCAGACATTGCCTTCTCAATATTAATATTCGTTGCAGCAATAACCCTAACATTAACCGCTAGAGGTTTTGTTCCACCAACCCTAACAATCTCATTTTCCTGCAATACTCGAAGGAGCTTTGCTTGCATATTTGCTGATAGTTCACCAATTTCATCTAAGAAGATGCTTCCATTGTTTGCTTCTTCAAAGAATCCCCTTTTTCCACCACGTTTCGCTCCAGAAAACGCACCTTCTTCATAACCGAAGAGCTCACTTTCAAGAAGACTTTCAGCAATAGCAGCACAATTCACTCGAATAAATTTGTTATACTTCCGATCGCTTGCGTTGTGTATTGCATGAGCAAAAAGCTCTTTTCCTGTACCAGACTCTCCTCTAAGCAGCACAGTTGCAGGTGTCTTTGCACCAAGCTTTGCTTGTTCAATCGCCATTTTCATTTCTTCACTTACTCCAATAATATCTTCAAATGAATACTTTGCTTCTAACGTTCGAATAATTTGTCTTGCTCGATTTAGCTCCGTTGTTAATGTTTGAATTTCAGACATATCTTGAATGACCCCAACACTACCTTTTAGCTTTCCATTAACAATAACAGGCGCAACATTTACAATAACATCTCTTTTCGCAGGACCCACCTTCATTCTTACACCTCGTACTGCTCGTCTTGTTTGAAGTACCTTCATATGCATACTTTCTCCTTCAGAGATATCAGCTGTTGCCGGCTTTCCTATTACCTGCTCCTCCGTTAAACCTGTCATCTTTGTATATGCTCGATTAATGAGGATCCCTCGACCTTTTTCATCAACTACTGAAATTGCTTCCTCTGACGATTGAATAATGGCTTCAAGCATCACGTGAATACCCTTTAAATTCGTTACTTCTTCAGCTAAATTAACAACCTCTGTAATATCTTTAAAAAGAGATAAGGCTCCTAGGAGATTACCTGATTCATCGATCATAGGGATTCTTGTTGTAATGATTTTGAGCCCATTTTCAAGTACTTGTTCTTGATTTGTTTCTACCTCACGAGTATTTAATGTTCTCGCCAATTTGCTAGAAGGAATAACCTCATTGATTTTAAGTCCAAGCGCTTTTTTACGAGAAAACCCAGTGATCTCCTCCGCCGTTTTATTGAATAAAATGATTTTCTCATTTATATCAATCACAATCATGCCATCATTTGTTGAATTAAAGATTGTTTGCTGCTTGTAAGTTTCCTCCTTAAGTCTTGCAATTAATACTTCTTTTTCTTCAACAAGTTCGGAAATAATATGGGCAACAGTACCAGGAATAATCACCATACCAAGGTGTTTTTCCTGTTGCAAACGTTTCATTACTTCTTCGTTACCAGTCGCTTCAATGATGATATTTATATTTGGTTTCATAACTGACTTCCATTGCGTACTTGTTTCTATACCAAGATCCTTTGCCAGCTCCATCCCCGGAGCGTCCTCATTTTTATCAACAATTGCTGCTACTTCCATAATGTTTGTTTCGATAATTCTTTTTAATAAGGCTGTCCCACCCTTACCAGCCCCAACTATCATAACTCGTTGCATAAATCTATCCCCTTTATATGACATTGATAAGAAAAGCGTAATCGCTTTGGTCAGCCTCGGGCAATTAATATACTCATGAATAGAAGGCGTTCTTTGCCTTCAATTCATGAGTGTCTAGACCCTAAAGGCAGTCAAAAACTCGGACGGCCTCATCTCTTGCCTGCACTTGCACGTCTTGCTTCGAGACTAGGCGCTGGAGCTAGACACACAAAAGCAATAGCACCTTTAACACACATATAGGAGTTAATCCATAAACCCATCTACACGATTAATTAATATAATTTGCAAAAAATTGCACACCTATATCATAGCCTAAAGGATATCACTTGACAAACAACCATGAGAGACAGACAATTAGATTCGAGAACAAGAAAGGACTTTATGTTTATGTCTAGAATATTTGCACTTGTCATTATGGTCATTCCAGGTGCTTTAGCAGCATTAGGTATTAAACTCATGCGTGATATGACGTTTGGAATCCTTCAAGCTCCTATTCCATTTTTATGGCTGCAATTTATAATAGGACTTTTCTTTTTTCTAGGTGGACTTAGCTTTGTGGCTGGTTTTATCTTTTATCGAGATCGAAAACGGAATAAAGTTCAGAAGAGATTTACAAAGCGGTAACTTCAAGATGAATGAGCTAATAATCATATTGACATTTAAATAGAGTGTGCCTTTCTATCCGGCACACTCTTTTTTGATTAGGCTCTTTTCTAAAAGTTTGTTGTTCTAATACTTAGAAAAAATCGGCATTAGGATTTTTTCAGTGGGACTTCAATCATTATTTAGAGAAAATTTTAAAGTGATTTATGGAAAAGAGCACGACGCATAACTAAATAAGTAAATAGTACATTATACGAAAAACAACAATCTTTACGAAAACAGCCTTTGATTAAGGTTTATTTCAACTCTACTGCCAATTCTGGATAATCAGTGAAAAAGCCCGTACATCGATCATTTATGAGCTGTTTCATTAGCATCTTATCATTAACAGTAAATGGCCTTACACCAATTCCATTGCTTTGCGCTTCAATAATGATTTCTTTTTTAACAGCATAATAATGAGGGTGCAAGCCTTTTGCACCAATACTTGCTGCATACTCCCAAGGTTTATATAACCCTTCCATATATAGAATAGCTGTTTCTACTTCTGAAGATATTTCTCCACATTTCATTAAACTATAATGGTTAAAAGAAGAAATGATTACTTGTTTTTGAAGGTTATGTTTATGAATAAGCTTAATTGTTTTCTCTTCAATTTGAGGATAGTCAACAATCCCATTTTTTAATTCAACATTAATAATGATCGATTCTAGTTGTTTTGCCCATACTAGCACCTCATTGAGAGTAGGAACGAATGAACGTCCTTTAAACTGTGGAAACTTATAACTTGCATCTAAACGTGAAATCTCTGCCAAAGTTAAATCCTTAACATAGCCTGTGCCATTTGTTGTACGATCAACTGTTTCATCATGGATTACGACAAGTTCACTATCTTTTGTCATTTGAACATCCAATTCAATCCCGTCAGCCCCTGCATCGATTGCGGCCTGGAATGATATTATTGTATTTTCAGGGTAATTACCTGCAGAACCTCTATGACCGAAAATTAATGTCATCTTGTTTGCACCTTCATTTCGTGTAAAATAGTGTGTAGGAGGGATGTTATTATGAGACCATTACAAATCTCTGCAGATACAGCACAGAAACTAGCAAAATCACTTAATGTACCGCTTGAGCAGATTATGCATATGCCACAGCATATTCTAATCGCTAAGCTAGCTGAGCTTAATAACAAAGAAGAGAATGACAAGAAGGACTGACTATCAGTCTTTCCTTTTTTATATTCAATACGACTATTTGTCATTCCTTTCTCTAACCAAAAAAATAATTGTAAATAGAGTTTCCCCTTCTGTTTAAATACATAATTTTACAAACATAACGAATAATAGCATCTGAACCTACTTTTCAGAAGGAGTTACTTGTATGAAAAAACAACTTTTTCCAGTTTCCCTTACCCTTTTCTTACTATTAATAATGACAACGCCTTCATTTTCTGCAAAGCCTGAAAATTATGGAGCAAAGGGAGCATTAATAGATCCTGAACTATCTTTAGCAAAGGCTCTTACTTACGCTATAGAGGATGAGTATTTCTTAAATGCAAAATATGATAAGGTTATGGACACATTTGGTCATATTCCACCATTTACACAAATGAAAGTTTTAGAGCAACGTCATATATATACACTGCTGCCCCTACTGAAAAAATACAATATTGATGTACCAAAAGATGATGCAAAGGAATATGTTCATGCACCAAAATCGATAAAAGTTGCCTTTCAAGATGGTGTAAGTGGTGAAATAGACAATATTGCTATGTATGATAAATTGGCTTCTATAAAAGAGTTTCCTGAAGATATTCTCTCTATCTTTAATCAGCTAGGAACTGATTCTAAAAATCATTTAGATACATTTAAAAGAGGTCTACAGCAGTAGATACCTCTTTTTTTATTACACTAAATCGACAAAAATATATTTTCTCCTATTTTCCCAATCCATCAAAAGCCTCTTCCACTTACACTCTTCCCACTAATAAGTAATGGTACATGGTGGTAGTTCTGATATTGATTATTAAGAGATTCGATCCAACGAAAGAATTCAACTTTCCTTAGATCATGCGCTTTAGTATTAAGTGAAGTATAAGGAGACCCGTATGGTATTACGAGGGGTATTAATAAGGTTACGAACATAATGTGATCACATCTAAGGTATTTTTATACTATAGAACAATGGGATAACTTCAGTCTCAGATGTATTTTATGCTGAAGTTCAAAAGGACGGCACACTATTTAATTGATTGTCATTTTTATTTTGAACAGCCTACTCTTAGTAAATCGGTAATATATAGGCATTCTTCTCATATATTTTTACTAACGATTTGGACAAGGGGAATGTATTTCATGAAAAAGTTTACTGTTCTACTCTTTTCAAGTGTTTGTATTGGGATAGGTCTTAATATGTTCATACTACCCATTCATATAATAAATGGGGGAATTTTCGGAATTAGTCTGTTAATCAAATATATATGGGGAATTAAGATAGGACACATTATGATATTTCTCAATACACCCATTTACCTTATTGCTCTTAAATACGATAAGTCCTATTTCATTAATGCTATTCTTGGATTGGCTTTTACCTCAACAATGATTGATTTGTTAATGCCACTTAATGGTTTTATACATCTTCCAATTATAAGTAGTGCCATTTTAGGTGGAATTATTATTGGGATAGGCGTTGGTTTAATGCTAAGATATCACATTAGTCCTGGAGGAGTAGATTTAATAGCACTATTAATCTCAAAATCGAAAGCCATTAATCCTGGGATCGTTATGTTTATTATAGATACGCTAATCATAATTGCTGGGATAATACTATTAAAAGATTTTCGCTTAATTTACTCTTTTATCACTATTTCCTTCGTTGGACTTTGTGTAGGACTACTTAATACGTTTAAGTCAGTAAACTTTTATTTAAAATAATAAGAACTTATTATGTGTGTACATTAAAGAAATAGTTTATTTTTTAATTAAATAGCTTAGTCTACCTTATTTTAGGTTTTGTTAGACTTTAGTTGATTTTCAGTTAAGACTGTTTTCGCAAAAATTGTTGCTTTTCGTAAATAACTATACTTTAGGGATATAGCCTATCTTCGTGCTCTTTTCGCTTATTTACTAAGTGGTACTCTCTTGAAATTGCTTATAGTTTCTACGATAAAAATCCAAAAGCCGATTTTTATAAGTCTAAAAGCAACAAACTTTTAGAAAAGAGCCTTAGTTAAAGAAAAGAGGCTGACCCTTTGCTTTCGAATACTTAGTTCATTATTTAAATTCTCCAATAGAGATATCGCAAATTAAAATTAACAAAATGACTTCAATGAAGAAAAGAACATAGGCTAAAAGTGGCTTAGTATGATGTATAGCAACAACCAGAAACATACCCAAATTTAGATAAAAGGATTTCCAAATACCCTATCCATTAAAATAGTTGATATTGTCCAAAAAATATTCTACTGTTTCTATAAAAGTGAAGGATATTGCCCAAAACCATATATAAAATTATTTTCGAATGAACCCCTTATTAATTGGAAAATAGGTAAAGTAAATCAGAATTGTTGGTGGAAAAAACAATAATGAAATCAGAAAATCATTTAATAAATGTCCTCCCAATTTAGAAGTTAAATCCCATAAAGTGTGATTATAAGTGATTAGACCAACCATGAAGTTTCCTGCAATCATAAATAAAATAGTGGAATGAAACCTTCTCCAATTTCTTAAATCGCATAAATAAAAGGCAACTATCCAAATTAACACTATGAATATTAAACGCATCATAAACCATCATCAATCCTAAATGATATTTTTTTACATATACTCCCCCATTGGTGCTTTTTCATGAACAATATTTGTATTAAATCAATAGACTTTACAAATCAAAAAAAGAATACCCGAAGGCACTCATCATTCTAACTAAAAAACTTGAACGTGAATGTAAACAAATATGGAATCAATGAGATATAGGCGATAAGTAACTTAACTGCAAAGAAGGAATTATTATTACTTGTTCATGTTAATAATTCCTTCTACACAAATAACGGGTAATTATAAATTCGCTGGTATAACCCGACGATAGAAGTGTGTAATATTTTCTACCGTTGTCCATACTGTTCTAAAGGCAGTGAATCCACAACTCTTACTTAGACCTTTGTATTATTAACCTTAAATTCAGATAGACTAAATACGGATACAAGGATCACCACATTTCCCTAATTGGTTGTTTTATCCTACAACTACCTTGTACCTACCCCCTTGACCGCTACTAGCTCCGAGACTACATTCCCCTTACCACACATCCATTCTAATCATTGTAATCTCTATACTCTACAGAATTGTAACCAATCCCCTACCTAACACTCACCCCAATGTTCTCATCTCATTTATCTCACTAATTAAAGTTTGTTTATAGCCTTAGAATTGATTTTGAGTAGCTCAATAACCTTTAACATGACGAGTAATGTACTTGTGAAAACATTTGTTACACTCTTTAGTATTTTCGACAATATAAGATCGTAAGAAAACTTAACATTTATATAGATTGATATCCATTCCTAACCTATTATGAAGTCATAACATTATACAAAGGAGTGTATTCAATGAAACGATTTGTCTTTTTAATTCTCCTCTTTCTCTTTTTTTTCTCCTCTATTACTCCAAGAAACCATAAATCAAATGTTTACATTCCCTTCTCTTTTCCACAACTAAACCAGCATATACCACAGAATAGAAATAACCTTCAAACGTTGATATAATCTTATTCATTTTCTTTGCAAATACAGACTGCTTAAAAGCCTATATACCTACGTCCACAACCTCACACAACGGCTTATCAAGCTTTGTTTTCTTATAGGCTATAGAACTCTATTCCACAATTTAAACGTGTCTACTGCATTCATGAATGGCCTAGTTGCTTGCACGAATTTTGATTCAACATTACCTGGTGTAGAGGACGTTGTATGTAGATTCAGATAGTTCTGACTTGTGTTTATATAAGAAGGAACGAACAGACTTATCCATCTCTTTTATAGATTTGAATGATTGATGTTGCTTGATATTAATGAAGTTTAAAATTTCCATTGTAATAGCTTCCTGATTGATTTGAAGGCACATTCAAAGAATTCTCCTCAAAATGTCCAAGTTATTTAATGGTGAATGTTTTGATACTTCTTTGAAATTTCTTGATCAGTAAAATCTAAGTTAGCTTTCATTGTGACATCTACAGTGCTATGGCCCAAAATTCTACTTAATGTGGCAAAATCTCCATTACCCTCTAGCAAATAATATATAGCGAAATTATTTCTTAATTGGTGAGGATAAATACTTACTCCAACTTTTTTACCTGCTTCGCGTAATGTCCTCTCAAAGTTCCTTACATCTAACTTTGTGCCTCGAATAGTTAGAAATAGATAATTACGATCTGAATACCTATCCCTGTATTGCGACCATCGCTTTAACTCGTTTGACATTTTAAATCCAAAATAGACATACCTTTGTTGATTATTCTTAGGATTTTCAATAAGAATCGACTTATATTTAAAATCAATATTCTCAGGACGCATATCACATATTTCAGATGCTCTACATCCACAATCTAACAAAGCCTTGTCATAACCCATGATCTATAAGAATGAAACACTGTAAGGTCAAATGTGTTTAAGACTTTCCTTAGTTCATCAACATTTAGTAATGCCTATTGTTTACGTTTTGGCTTAATATTTTCAATATTTGCTACTGGATTGATCTTTATTTCCTTTCATACTCTAAAAAGCTAAAGAATATTTTTATATTCCTAAGATAATTCGCAACTGTTGTATCTGATATTGGTTTATTGAAATCATGTCTATGATCAGGGTGATTAATTTTCTTAGATACTTTACTTGAAACAACTGTATATTTACCTCTTTCACGCAAATATTTAATGTATTGACGAATATGATCAGATTTAACTTTATTAATGTCATTCACTTTTAACTCCTTTTCCAAATAATGAATGAAAAGTTTAAGTGTCTGTTCATAACTTGCTAATGTTTTTCCAGATAAATTTTTAAAATCACAGTAAGGCATAAAATTATCTAAATGATATTCAATCTTAGACAACAAAAAAGCCCCCTTATTTATTAGAGTTATCCAATAAATAGGAAGGTTTGATATTATCCGGTATTTAATTAAAAATTAGTTGGTCACTAGTGTCAGTGTTCCAATATATACAAAGACCCTTCAATCACTTGTGGCTATAGAGGTCTAACCCTCTCAGCTCGCCTTATGCTCTAAACGAAGCTTATCAGCCACCATTGCGATAAACTCTGAATTCGTTGGCTTTGCTTTTGTCATACTTACCGTATAACCGAATAAAGAAGAAATCGATTCGATGTTTCCACGACTCCATGCAACTTCAATGGCATGACGAATTGCGCGTTCTACACGAGATGCTGTTGTATTGAATTTTTTAGCGATGTCTGGATATAACACCTTTGTAATAGAGCCTAATAATTCGATATCGTTATAAACCATAGAGATAGCTTCACGTAAGTATAAATAACCTTTAATATGTGCAGGTACTCCAATTTCATGGATAATACTAGTAATGTTAGCATCAAGGTTTTTGCCTTTACTTGGGGATTCATTTGATCTAATCGACGAGCTTGATCGTTTTATAAGTGGTGCAGCATTTCCACTAACTTGGCGTATATGACTTGCTAAACCTTCCATATCAAATGGTTTTAAAATAAAGTAAGCCGCTCCAAGATCAACTGCTTTTTTCGTAACATCTTCTTGACCAAAAGCGGTTAACATGATGACATTTGGTTGTGGACGATCCATTTGTCTTAATTTTTCTAATACACCTAAACCGTCCAAATGAGGCATAATAATATCTAAAACTAAAACGTCTGGTTCTTTATCTTTTAACATATTTAAACATTCTTGGCCATTATATGCTACGCCAAGAACTTCAATATCTCCTTGACTAGAAAGATATTCCTCTAATAAACCTACAAGTTCTCGGTTATCGTCAACTATACAAACTTTAATTTTTTTCACAAAAACATCCTCCTCAGTCTCATTTGCCATTATATCTTATATCTTATGTCTATACTAGATTATATCTAACAATTTCGACAATGTAAGTAGAATTCCTTTATTTTTTTAAAAAAACTTAAAAAATTGAAGATTTTCTAAGTTATTCTTCAATTTACTCACTTTTTCGACCAAATATGTCATTTGACTTTTGGAGACCAAGGTAGTTTGTCGAAAAATCTTTCTATCTATATTTTACATAAATCATCACGTAAATAAAAGCAGAAAATAAAAAACCGCCAAGAAT
The DNA here is from genome assembly GCA_051750265.1 of Bacillota bacterium. Taxonomy (GTDB): domain Bacteria; phylum Bacillota; class Bacilli; order Bacillales; family Bacillaceae; genus Metabacillus. Next base: position 284,605 of record JBNJJO010000002.1, read on the forward strand.
AAATTTCTTGACAGCATTTGTATTTAGTTTTGGTGTCTAGCTCCAGCGCCGTGGCCTCAGACCACACAGGAAGTGCAAATACAGTTAATGCGACAGGACGTCGCGTTTTTGACTGCTTCAAGGGAAAACACAAAACTCTTATTTGCCCAAGGCTTACCAAGGCGCTTACGCATTTCTTATTAGCTTGCTTTCTGTTTTTGTTTTGAATAAATATCAATACCTGCTTCATTTAGCATCCATTCTATATGAACACCATAACCGCTCGTGGGATCATTTACAAAAACATGTGTGACAGCGCCAATTACTTTTCCATTTTGAATAATAGGACTACCGCTCATACCTTGAACAATTCCACCTGTTTTTTCTAATAATTGTTCATCTGTAATTTTTATGACCATTCCTTTAGTAGCAGGAAATTTTTGAGGAACAGAGCTTATAACCTCCACATCAAACTCTTCAACTTTGTCATCTGTAACGACGGTAAGAATTTTTGCAGGACCTTCTTTTACCTCATTAGATAACGCAATTGGCATGGCTTTATTCATAACACCATTATTGATGTCTTGATTTAGTTCACCAAAAATTCCGAAAGGACTGTTGCGAGTAATATTTCCGATTACTTCTCGATCACCAGAGAATCGTGCAAGCTTTTCTCCAGGATTTCCGTTGCTACCTTTTTCAATGGATGTTACTGTCGATCGAACAATTTGTCCATCTTCAACAACAATTGGCTTTTTCGTATCCATATCAGAAATAACATGGCCTAATGCACCGTATTTTTTTGACTTTTGATCGTAAAAAGTCATCGTTCCAATTCCTGCAGCTGAATCGCGAATATATAAGCCAATTCGATATGATCGATCATTCTCATCTTTTTGTGGATAAAGCTTTGTTTTAATTTCTTTTTCTTCTCTTGTTAGGACCAAATCAAGAGGCTCACCCGTTTTTCCAGCATTCTGAATAAATGGGGTTACATCACTCATCTCTTCAATCTTTGTTCCATTGATGTTTGTAATAATATCTCCAACCTGCACACCAGCGATTTCACCTGGTGACTTCTTTCCTTCGAGTGTATTTATTTGATGGTGTCCAACCACCAATACGCCAAGAGTATTTAATTTTACACCAATGGATTGTCCTCCTGGAATAACTTTAAAATTTGGAAGGACATTAACACCAACTTTTTTTACAGGAAAACCAGCAAGATCAAAAACAACTTCTCCTTCTCCTGCTTTATTTCCGTGAACATCAAGGGTTTTACCATCACTATTCATCTGAACTGTAAAAGCTTCTTCTGCATCTTGAGAAGCATTTACAGGGATCGAGTTTTGCATACTTACATTTTGTGATTCAAATACCGTCATACTAGTAGGTATTTTAACGTATTCCTGTACCTCTTTTACAAATCCTAAACTCATGAATGAAACAAGGAGAATTACACCAATTATTTTTCTGATTTTATCTGTCTGCAAAAACTTTCACTCTCCTCGCTCCTAACACACACCACAACTATATATGGCTACAGTTTTAATGTAGCCTTTTGAGCGCTCATTTATAACTTGAATAACTAGAAAATTGAAGGATTTGTTGTAAGTTTTAGCATATTTTATTGAGATAAATTTAAAACTATAGTTTATTGCCTTATTTCATTACATATACAAATAAAAAGCTGCCACTTATTGGCAACTTTTTATTTTATCCTTTTGAGGTATGTGCAAGTGCAAGTAGCTCTTTTGCATGTTCTTTTGAAAGTTCTGTTACTTCAACACCAGCAATCATACGACCAATTTCTTTAATTTTCTCTTCTTCAGCAAGTGGCTTAACGCTTGTTTTTGTCCGTCCTGATTTTGTTTTTTTAGCAATATATAAATGCGTGTCTGCCATTGCTGCAACCTGTGGTAAGTGTGTGATACATAATACCTGTGATCCGCTTGAAACACGATAAATTTTTTCCGCAATGGCTTGGGCAACCCGACCACTAACACCTGTATCTACTTCATCAAAAATGATAGATGTAATTCCTTGATGTTGGGAGAAAATACTCTTCATTGCAAGCATAATTCGAGAAAGTTCACCACCTGAAGCTGTTTTACTAAGCGGCTTTAGTGGTTCACCAGGATTTGTTGATAAATAGAATTCTACTTCATCGATGCCAGTCGGTGTATATTTGAGATCATTTGTTGATGTCGATTTTGTTGCAAAAGTCACATCGAATGTCGTTTTTTCCATATATAGCTCTTTAAGTTCTCGATGAATTTCATCAATTAACACTTTGGCGAAGTTTTTTCGAATACTTGTGATATTTTTTGCTTCAATCGAAAGATCTTGAAGAATAGAATCAAGTTCCTTTTGTAGCTTATGCAAATGGCTATCTCGGTTTTGAATCGAATCAATTTCTTCTTCAATTTTTGCTGAATAAGATAATATTTCTTCAACAGATTGTCCATATTTACGTTTTAAATGAGTTATTTCATTTAATCTGCTTTCTACAAAGTTTAAGCGTTTTGGGTCAAACTCAAGTGATTCTAATTCATTTCTCACTTGATACGAAAGGTCCTCAATTAAATAATATGCATTTGAGATTGTTTCCGAAAGCTCCTTTAAAGTAGAATTAATCGTTCCTACATCCTCTAAATTACTCATTGCATGTCCGACCCAATCTAACCCCCTATGCTCACCATGAAGAGCGTTGTAGCTGTTTTGCAAGGAATCAAAAACCTTTTCAAAGTTTGAAATTTGATTTTTTTCCTCCTGGAGAAGCTCGTCTTCTTTTGGCTGAAGTTCTGCACTTTCAATTTCCTCTAGTTGAAATTGAAGTAAGTCAAGGCGATGGGCCATCTCTTGCTCATTTTCCGAAAGCTGAGTAATCTTTTTTCGAAGTATGTCAAAGCTTTGATATATATCTAAATATAATTCGAGTGCTTGCTTTACTTTTTTCCCACCATATTGATCAAGTAGTGTTAAATGATTTTCTTCATTCATCAGTTCCTGATTATCATGCTGTCCATGAATATCAACTAAATACTGTCCGATTTCTCTTAGGATCGCAATCGTAACAAGCTTACCATTAATACGACAAATACTTTTTCCTGAAGATGATAAATCCCTTCGTAAAACAATCATTCCATCACTAACATCGATCCCAAACTCTTCACATTTAGAGTAAACAGGATGATGTTCATCATCTAAAAGAAAAAGCCCTTCGAGTTCAGCACGCTTTTCACCATAGCGAACAAACTCAGAAGATCCTCTAGCTCCTGCTAATAGATGAATTGCGTCTATAATGATTGATTTACCTGCTCCAGTTTCACCGGTTAACACTGTTAGTCCTTTTTCAAAAGAAACCGTTAATGATTCAATTATGGCAAAGTTTTTTATAGATAATTCCGCTAACAAACAGAATCACACCTCTTATTTAATTTGTTTCGGCATCCAACTCAGATCGCCGCCGCATGTATAACTACCTCAAGTTTTAGCCACTGAATTGAAGGGTAAAGAACACCTTCTATTAAATGAGCGTCTTATTTGCCCGAGGGTGATCAAGGCGCTTGCGTAGTCTTTACAGCATGTCCAAAAATCGTTCAGAAATCGTTTCGGTATCATGTGATGTTCTACAGATTATTAAAATCGTATCATCTCCACAAATGGTTCCTAAAACCTCATCCCAATCAAGATTATCAATTAGGGCTCCAATTGCATTTGCATTTCCTGGGAGTGTCTTCATTACGAGCATATGTCCTGCTGAGTCGATTTTAACAAAGGCATCCATTAATGAACGTTTTAATTTTTGTAATGGATTAAAGCGCTGATCAGCAGGTAAGCTGTATTTATAGCGTCCATCCATCATTGGAACCTTAACTAGATGAAGTTCTTTAATATCACGAGAAACCGTTGCTTGAGTAACATTAAAGCCCATTCCTTTTAATAAATCAACTAATTCATCTTGAGTTTCAATATCATTGCTTGAAATAATTTCTCGGATTTTTATATGTCTTTGTCCTTTATTCATAAAAGCACCCCTTTTGTTATGATGCATCTCTTTTTCAATTTCTGCATGTTTATACCTTTCATCTTATATTAAAACCCTTAAAAAGTACAGATTTAAAACAGATATAGCAGGCGAAAACTGCATAAAAAGCTGATTAAAGGGGATACTGTGCACTTTGATGATTATTAATATGTTGCATGAATATCCAGATATTTTAGATAACCACTTTCATTTGTTGATGGTTACTGAAATGTGGTTCCTATATAAATTTGTTGACCTTCATGAAAAAAACAGGATCATAGCGACTGCTATTTTTCCTGCTTTCCTTTTAGTTTATTCTCTTTTAGTTTTACATGCGCTTCTTCAACAATTTCGCTTGCTGTTTTTCCAAAATGATTTGTACCTAGCTCTTGTGGTCCTTCGTGGCGTAGATGTAAAAGAAACTCAATATTACCATCTCCACCTGTAATAGGTGAGTATGACAGGTTATATAGATCGTAGCCTTCTTTTAAAGCAAAGCTTATCATTTCATTTAGCACAAGCTCGTGAACACTTGGATCGCGAATAATTCCTTTTTTACCAACAAGCTCTCTTCCTGCTTCGAACTGAGGCTTTACTAAAGCAACCGTATCGCTATGTGGAACTAAGATTGTTTTTAATACTGGTAAAATAAGTTTTAACGAAATAAAAGAAACATCAATTGAAGCAAATTCAGGCAAACCCTTTTCAAAATCAGCAGGAGTAGCATATCTAAAATTCGTACGCTCCATAACGACAACGCGTTCATCCTGACGTAGCTTCCATGCTAATTGATTGTAGCCAACGTCTAAAGCGTAGGAGAGCTTGGCTCCATTTTGAAGAGCACAGTCAGTAAAGCCTCCTGTAGAAGAACCAATGTCAAGCATGATTTTATCCTGTACGTTTATATCAAATTCTTTCATTGCCTTCTCTAATTTTAAGCCACCGCGACTAACGTACTTAAGAGTATTTCCTTTTATCGTTAACACAAGGTCCCGAGAGACCTTTTCACCAGGTTTATCTAATCGTTCTTCATTACCAAATACAAGTCCTGCCATGATAGCACGCTTAGCCTTTTCTCGTGTTTCAAACAATCCATTTTCTACTAGAAGAACATCTAATCTTTCTTTTTTACTACTCATGATCTAAGTACCCTTTTCTCTTTTTCAGGCATTATTGCTTTTAATTGAGTAACAACATTTTCTGTTGTCATACCGATTTCTTCTAGTAATTTAGATACACTTCCATGTTCAATAAAACGATCTGGAATACCTAGACGAGAAATAGTTGCTTGATAATAGCTGTTTTCTTGTGCAAATTCTAGTACAGCACTACCAAATCCACCTTGTAGAACTGCTTCTTCAATCGTTAATACTGGAATACCTTCAGCAAATATAGTATGAAGCATGCTTTCATCTAGAGGTTTAATAAAACGTGCATTCACTACACGAATTGATTTACCTTGCTTTTCTAAGTTTTCTGCTGCTTCCATTGCCATTTCAATCGTCGGACCAAATGTAAGAATGACAGCATCGCTACCTTCTCTTAAAACTTCCCATGAACCAATTGGGATTTCTTTAAGCTCTGAATCCATTGGAACACCGATTCCGTTTCCACGTGCATAGCGAAGAGCGATTGGTCCTTCATTATATTTCAAGGCTGTATTAACTAAATGCTGTCCCTCATTTTCGTCTTTCGCCATCATGAGCACCATATTAGGTATGTGCCTTAAAAACGCAATATCAAAAACACCTTGATGTGTTTCACCATCTGCTCCAACTAGTCCTGCTCTGTCAATTCCGATAAATACGTTCAAATTTTGACGGCAAATATCATGAACAACCTGATCATATGCTCGTTGTAAAAACGTTGAGTAAATCGCTAAAAATGGCTTCATATTTTGAGTAGCTAGTCCAGCTGCCATCGTGGTTGCATGCTGTTCAGCAATTCCTACATCAAACATTCTATCTGGAAATTCCTGCGCAAAGCTTTCTAGCTTTGAACCCACTGGCATAGCTGGTGTAATTGCTACAATACGGTCATCTTCACGTGCAAGCTTTCGAACAGTCTCACTAACTAGCTTGCTCCATGCTGGTCCAACTGCTTTTGGTTTTACAAAATCACCAGTTTCAATTTTATACGCTCCTGTGCCGTGCCACGTTCCAACTGTATCCGTTTCAGCTGGCTGATAACCTTTACCTTTTTTCGTAATCACATGAAGAAGAACAGGTCCTGAAGTTTTTTTAGCGTATTGAAGATTTTCGAATAAGTCATCATAATTATGTCCATCTACTGGACCTAAATAAGTAAATCCGAGTTCTTCAAAAAACACACCTGATACAAGCATGTATTTTAGACTGTCCTTTACACGTTCAGCTGTTGAAGCAAGTTTTCCTCCTACAGCAGGAATCTTCTTTAGTAAATATTCTAGTTCATCCTTTACCCAGTGATATTTACCCGCTGTTCGTAAACGTCCAAGAACATTATGAAGCGCACCAACATTAGGGGCAATAGACATTTCGTTGTCATTAAGAACAACAATAACATCCTTTTTCTCAGCCCCAATATGATTTAAAGCTTCAAGGGCCATGCCGCCAGTTAGTGCTCCATCACCTATTATTGGGATCACATGCTCGTTTGTTTTCTTTAAATCTCTCGCAATAGCCATGCCCATTGCAGCTGATAAAGAAGTAGAACTATGACCTGTTTCCCACACATCATGTTCACTTTCATTACGTTTAGGAAATCCGCACAAGCCTTTGTATTGTCGTAATGTATCAAATTCATTAGCTCGTCCAGTTAACATTTTATGAACATAGGATTGATGTCCTACATCCCAAATAAATTTATCCTTAGGACTGTCAAAAACTTTATGAAGGGCAATTGTTAGCTCTACAACACCTAGGTTAGGACCAATATGCCCTCCAGTTTCTGAAAGCTTTTCAATTAAAAATTTGCGTATTTCAGCACTAAGTTTTTCAAGGTCGTTATTCGATAATTTTTTCAAAAAGCTCGGGTCTTTAATGGATAGAAGATCCAAATGGATCACTCACTTTCAATTCAGTTTGTTTCATATGTGTTCATGTCATGAATTACTCGTTCTCTTAGTTTAAATTCTTATCTTTATATTTTAACGTAAACTTCTTTTATTTGAAAACGTTTAAGGTTTTATTTACGTAGAATAGACGATTTACGCTTAAAAGTACATTTATGTGCAAGCAAAAACTTACCATAAAAACGCTGTAATTACAATGTTTTATGCACAAAACAATCCATGTACATACCATTTCAATCACTAATAGATTAGAAAAACGTAGATAGTATAAAAAAACCGCTACCAAATGGAAACGGTTTTAAAACATACGTATCTGACTTCGAGTGTTAAAAAATTAATTTGCTAATTCTAATGATCCCTCTTTGCAATTAAATCACATAGTTGCTCAAGCAATTCAGATTGAACAGATAAGCTATAAAGAACAGTTTTTGCATGGTCAATGTGATGATTGAGCTTTTCTTTCGCACCTTGCAATGTTAGGATCGATGGATATGTCGTCTTCTCATTTGCCGTGTCAGACCCTACTGGCTTACCAATTAGATCTTGGTTTCCTTCTATATCTAAAATATCATCACCTATTTGAAAGGCAATTCCGAGATGATAAGCAAATTGTCTAAGTTTATCGATATCTTCTTCAGGGGCCCCTGCTAATATCGCACCTGAAATGATACTAAAACCCATAAGTTTTGCGGTTTTGTTTTCATGAATATATTGTAGTTCATCAAGAGTTAAATTCTTTGCTTCCCCTTCCATATCAGCAACCTGCCCACCGACCATTCCTTCAGCTCCTGCAGCTTTGACTAGTTCGGCAACAAGTCGGAGTTTGTTTTCTGCTGATGGGTATGAATCATTCACAATTAACGAAAAGCTTTGTGTTAGCAGTCCGTCACCAGCTAAAACAGCCATTGCTTCACCAAATACCTTATGATTAGTCGGTTTTCCCCGTCTTAAGTCATCATCATCCATGCATGGCAGGTCATCATGGATAAGTGAATATGTATGAATCATTTCAATTGCACAAGCTGTAGCAATTCCTCTATCCTCTGACTGTTTGTATGTATGAAGTAATGCTAGAACAAATATAGGACGTAACCGTTTCCCACCTGCTTCTAATGAATATAGCATTGCATCTTTTAACGTTTCGGGTGCTTGAAGTATTTCGATATAATATGGTAATGTTTCTTCAATTCTTTGTTTTCGTGAAAGTAAAAAATCGTTAAGCAGCTGGTTGGTCACGATTTTTCTTCCTCCTGTAGCTCAAATGGCTTTAATTCACCATCTTCACGTAAGATAAAATCCATTTGCTTTTCTACATGCTGGAGCTTGTCATGACAAAGCTTCGAAAGCTCCATACCCTTTTGAAAGTATTCAATCGCCTTCTCAAGAGGTACGTCTCCTTCCTCAAGCTTACCAACGATCTCCTCTAATTGTTGCATCGCAAGTTCAAAGGATACTTGCTCTTTTATTTGTTCTTCTTTACTCATTAACGGTTCGCTCCTCTATTCCTTGTACTTGGCAGATTAAATGACCATCCTTCAGTTGAACCTTTAGCATCTGACCTGACCCAATTTGATTAACACTTTTGATGAGCTTTTTCTCATGATACACGAGGCTATAGCCCCGATCCATCACCTTCAAAGGGCTTAGTGCATTTAGCTTTGCAATTGTTTCATTATATTGCGAATGTTTATGTGCTAAAACAGAACTCATTTCTCGATTTAACTTTTTCAATAAAGAATTATATGCTTCTTGAGAACGTTTTATCTGATCTTTTGGATGCACATTGGCAAGCCGATTTTTCACATTTGTGAAGGAGTCTTTTTTATGTATGATAACTCGTTGTCCTTCTTTATGTAAGCGTTCAACTAATAAATCGAGCTGCTGTTCCTTCTGTAAATAAAGCTGTTTTGGATATCGGAAGGCATAGGATGTTTGAAAATGGTTCAAACGGTCTTTTTTAGAGGTTATTTTTTCCTGCATAGATCTCTTGAGTCTATTTTTACGATCCAAAAGACGGTCCATTAATTCAGAAAAATGAGGTACAGCTAGTTCTGCAGCACCAGTTGGTGTTGGAGCACGTAAATCTGCAACAAAATCAGCGATGGTAAAATCTGTTTCATGCCCAACTGCAGAAATGATTGGTACTTGCGAAGCAAAAATTTCCCTTGCTACTATTTCTTCATTAAATGCCCATAACTCTTCAATTGAACCTCCACCACGACCAACGATTAGAACATCTAAAGTCCCTAGCTGATTCGCAGTTTTAATTGCTTTCGCAACAGAAGCACCAGCTTGCACCCCTTGTACAAGGGCTGGAATTAAAATAACCTTTGCTAAAGGGTAACGACGATTTATCGTTGTTAAAATATCGCGAATCGCAGCCCCAGTAGGTGAAGTAATAACACCAACATGGTTCGGATATTTTGGAATTGGCTTTTTATGGATTGGATCAAAGAGGCCTTCCTTTTGTAGCGTCTTTTTCAATTCTTCATAGGCTAAATAAAGACTGCCAATGCCATCTGGCTGCATTTCCTTTGCATAAACCTGATACCCACCACTTTGTTCATACACAGATATTTCACCACGAAGAAGTACCTTCATGCCATTCTCAGGTTTAAATTTAAGTGATTTATTTGCTCCTGCGAACATAACCGCTTGAATTCTAGCCTTTTCATCCTTAAGTGTAAAATACATATGACCACGGCTATGTAAGTTAAAGTTAGATATCTCGCCCTTTATCCAAATATCCGTTAAATGAGGATCAACATCAAATTTTCGTTTTATGTATTTGGTTAAAGCTGTGACGGTTACATATTTTATTTCACTCATTGTAAAATCTCCTTTTACGCGATTATGACGTTAATATGAAGGAGAGAGGGACAGGGCAGTATTAATAATAAGCATAATCGCCTTGTTTAGCATCCTGCAAATAAGACGCTCATAAATAGAAACTTCAATTTACGAGTGGCTAGCCTCTGTCACCTTTTTTGAGTGATTCAACTAAGGAATCATTTTCCTTCTTATTGAATGATAGCTTTAATTAGTCATATTAGCTGCCAAGGAACTGTTTTGCAGATTGAACTGTATTATGAGCTAACATCGTAATTGTCATTGGTCCTACTCCACCTGGAACTGGTGTCAGGTAACTTGCAATTTCCTTCGCTTCATCAAATGCAACATCACCACATAATTTGCCACTGTCAAGTCTGTTTACACCTACATCGATTACGACAGCACCTGGCTTAATATCGTCACCTTTAATAAAATTAGCACGTCCAACAGCAGCCACTAAAATATCTGCTTCTTTCGTATATGAGGATAAATCCTTCGTTTTTGAATGACAATATGTTACTGTTGCATGTTCATTTAAAAGAAGTTGTCCAACTGGCTTACCAACTATATTACTTCTTCCCACGACAACTACATTCTTCCCAGCTATTTCAACTCCAACTGATTTAATCATTTCAACTATTCCAGCTGGTGTACAAGGTAAAAATGTTTCTTGCCCTGTCATCATACGTCCAATATTAATAGGATGGAATCCATCAACATCTTTAAGAGGTGAAATCTTTTCAACAACAGCTGTTTCATTAATGTGTGCAGGAAGTGGAAGTTGAACTAAAATCCCATGATATTCATCATTGTTATTATAGTGATCAATTACATCGAGCAATTCTTTTTCTGAAAAAGCTTCAGGGAAATGCTCTAACTTAAAACCCACACCAATTTCTTCAGATGCCTTTTGCTTTCCTTTAATATAGGAAAGTGAAGCAGGACTATCCCCTACAAGAATAACAACTAGCTTAGGTAGTAATCCCTTTGCCTTTATTTGTTCAACTTCTTTTGCTAGTTCACTTCGTTTTGTTTTTGATAATTGTTTTCCATCAATAATTGTTGCAGTCATTCCTAATTCCTCCTTAAACTTCCACTTAAGCTTCTAGGTCTTTTTTAATTTTAGAGAGGACACCGTTTACGAATTTACTAGAATGATCATCACCAAACGCTTTAGCTAGTTCCACTGCCTCATCAATTGTTACGTTAGATGGAACATCTAGCTCATATTTTAGCTCATAAGCAGCCATACGTAAGATCGTTATATCGATATTCGCTAAACGATCGATTGTCCAATTAACAAGGTGAGGCTTAATTAACTCATCTAGTTCTTCTTTATGCTCGATCGTACCGAATACAAGATCATTCATAAATTGATCCGGAGTTTCATCGTCAAGCGCATGCTCAATTGCTTCATTTGGTTCTGTATTGCTTACATTCACTTGAAATAGCGCTTGTAGTGCCTTTTCTCTTGCAGTTCTTCGTTTCATGCTTTCCTTGCTCCTTTAATGTATAAAAATGTCGAATGTCTTAAAGTGATCATACCATATCTATCATACAGATTCATGCCGAAAATGTATTGTTTTTATGTAATTCCGAAAGAAAAGGCTTTAATTTTTTAAAACATTCGTGGTTTGTTTTTTTTAAAATCGTTTCTATACTATCAATATAACCAGACAATGAAAATCTATTAACAAAGACGTTAGAGAAATTCGTTTTTTCAATGTTTAATGATAAAAACAAAAGAAAACCAAAGGGGCTAACCCTCTGGTTTTGCTTTTGATCACTAAATAAGAAAGTATAAGTTTTTATACATAGTTTCGTGTCCTGCTCCAGAGCAGCGCCGTGGCCTTAGATCACATAGGACGTGCAAGTGCAGGTAAGAGATGAGGGACGCCCGAGTTTTTGACTGCCTTTAGGGAAAAAACAAAACCCTTTTTTCCTAGGGTCTAGCCTCTCATGAATAGAAGGTAAATCCACCTTCTATTCATGAGAGGTTTATTTGCCCGAGGCTGACCAAGGCGATCGCGCATTTCTTATTACATTTCTTGATCAACTTCAACTTCTAGTGTTTTGGATTCGAATTGAATACCAACTACATGTATGTTCACTTCATTAACTTCTAAAGCTGTCATGTTTAGTAAAGCTTGACGGATGTTGTCTTGAATTTTCTGTGCGACATTTGGAATTGATACCCCAAAGATCATGACGCAGTAAACCTCGATAATGATACCTTCTTCAGTAAGATCTACCTTAACACCCTTACCGTGATTTTTCTTTCCTAGTCGTTCAACGACGCCAGCTGCAAAGTTCCCTCGCATTGAAGCAACGCCTTCAATTTCTGAAGCTGCAATACCAGCAATGACTTCAATTACCTCTGGAGCAATCTCTACCTTGCCTAAACCGTTGTTTTCCTGATTCATTTCTAAAACATTATTAGTATCCTTCAAGGGTCAGCACCTCCGAATAAATTTACGAATCCATGACCTTATACATCTCTAAAAATTTCGTATTAAAATCGCCTGATACAAATTTTTCATGCTCAAGAAGTCTCAAATGGAATGGTATTGTTGTAAAAATTCCTTCTATAACAAATTCACCTAACGCACGCTTCATTCGAGCAATAGCTTCTTCTCTTGTCGCACCGTAAGTAATGAGTTTTGCAATCATTGAGTCATAATATGGTGGAATAGAGTAGCCTGGATATACCGCTGAATCAACTCTAACACCTAGACCACCAGGCGGCAAGTACATTTCAATTTTACCCGGAGAAGGCATAAAGTTCTTTTCTGGATTTTCGGCATTGATACGACATTCAATTGCCCATCCATTAAAAGTAACCTCTTCTTGAGTAACAGATAGCTTTTCACCTGAAGCAACTTTAATTTGCTCTTTAATTAAGTCTATTCCAGTTACCATTTCTGTAACCGGATGTTCTACTTGAATTCGCGTATTCATTTCCATAAAGTAAAACTTCTTATTAATGTGATCAAAAATAAATTCGACTGTTCCAGCACCGGAATAAGCAACAGCTTCAGCTGCTTTTACAGCTGCATCCCCCATCTGTGCACGCATCGTTTCATCTAGCGCAGGAGATGGCGTTTCTTCGATCAACTTTTGGAGCCTACGTTGAATAGAGCAATCACGTTCACCAAGATGAATGACATTTCCATGTGAATCAGCTACCACCTGAATTTCAACATGACGGAAATTTTCAATATATTTCTCAATATAAACACCTGGGTTACCAAATGCAGTAGCAGCTTCCTGTTGGGTAATTTCAATCCCCTTTATTAGTGCTTGCTCATCTGCAGCAACGCGGATTCCTTTACCACCGCCTCCAGCTGTTGCTTTTATTATAACAGGATATCCCATTTCATTTGCCAGTTTTTTGGCATCATCAACATTCTCGATGATTCCTCTTGAACCTGGAACAATTGGAACACCTGCTTTACGCATTGTTTCTCTAGCAACATCCTTAGTACCCATTTTAGAAATGGCTTCTGCACTAGGACCAACAAAGATGATATTGCATTCTTTACAAAGCTCCGCAAAATCAGCATTTTCAGCTAAGAAACCATAGCCTGGATGGATTGCGTCACTTTCTGTTAATTTCGCTACACTAATTATGTTTGTAAAATTTAAGTAGCTATCTTTCGAAGCAGTTGGACCGATACAGTATGCTTCGTCTGCTAATTGTACATGTAATGCTTCACGATCAGCTTCCGAAAAAACAGCAACTGTTTCTATATCCATTTCTTTACATGCTCGAATGATTCGAACAGCAATTTCTCCTCGATTGGCAATTAGTAATTTCTTTATCATCATTTTAGCTCCTTACTCAGGCTTTACAAGGAATAAAGGTTGTCCATATTCGATAAGCTGCCCATTTTGCACAAGTATTTCAACGATCTCACCCTTTACTTCAGCCTCAATTTCATTAAAGAGTTTCATTGCTTCAACGATACAAACTACGGATTCTTTAGTGACCTTTGAACCAACTGCTACATAATCGCCTGCTTCAGGTGAGGAAGCAGAATAAAAAGTTCCAACCATTGGAGAAGTAATTTTATGTAAATTAGATGTATCAGCTTTTGTTTCTTCTACTTGTTCTTGTTTCGGCGCCTCAACTACTTGTGGTTGAGCAGCTTGTACTGGTAGAGCTTGTACTGGCTCTGCTACTGGAGATACAGCAACATTATGAACAATTGTTTCTACTTCTTGTGACTGCTTTTTCATTTTTATTTTTGATCCATCGTGCTCAAATGAAAATTCATTAATTGACGAATGATCAATTAATTTAATAATTTCTCTTATTTCTTGTATTTTTAGCATGCTTAGGCACCCCTTAATCATTTAATCATGTAAGAATAAACATGATCTACTAATTTATAGTCTAGTACTAAAACTTAGTCCCATACTTACATCTTACGATACTTGACTGAAGAAATTCAACAACAATTGTACCCATTTCCTATGGTTTCTAGTGATTTTCCAAGTGTTTTCTTAAGTTTTCCTTGTATCGATCTAGCAACGATAGTATTTCTTTTCACTCTTTCCTATTTTACCACCTTGTATTTCTTCTTCCTAATTTGACAAAATGAACGTTTGGAAAGATCTATTTTCATTAGACTATTACTACAAAATAACAGAACAAAAGTGCAAGCGCCTCGATCAGCCTTGGGCAAATAAGACGCTCATGAATAGAAGGTTTTCTTTACCTTCCATTCATAAGTATCAAGACCAAGAGGGCATTTACGAACGCGACGTTAATCGTACTAACTGCACTTGCACGTCCTGTGTTATCGCCACGGCTTTGGAGCTGGATACCGTGCGCCTAGCCACTGTACAAGAATTTTATCATTTCCTAAACGATAAGAAGGTCAACCCGTTTATTATTAGGGTTGACCTTCCATTTTTAATAGCTTTTTATTTCGCTGGCTCAAATGTAACGATTACTTCTTCCATATGTTCCATTTCATCTCTTACAAGAGCCATGATTTTGTTAGCAGATGATTTGTCATGTTCTTTTGCTTTCACTGTAATTTTAACGTTGTTTCCGTCTGCACGTACAAGAGCATCGTCATAACCTTGTGATTTTATAAGTGTTTCAAGAATTGCTTCTTTGTGAGCTGCATCATTTAATGCTTCCATTTCATCATAGGCTTCGCTTTTTTCATCAGCAGTTGCATCATTGCTTGCAACGATCGATTGTAGTTGTTCTTTTAATTTGTTACGTTGATCGTCTACTTGAAGGCGTAGTTCAGTAAATAGTTCATCGCTAGAGACGCTAGAGATTACAGTACCATCTTCAAGTTCTTCAGTTTGTACTTCTCCTTCTTCACTTTCACCTTTTTCAGCACCTTCTCCTTCTTTACCTTCTCCTTCTTTACCTTCTTCTTCTGGCTGTTCTTCTTCAGCTGGTTGCTCTTCTTCAGCTGGCTGTTTTTCTTTTGCTAATTCATTCTCTTCTGATGTATTTTCACTAACCTCTTGGTCCTCTCCAGTCATCACCATGTCGCTTGATCCACCTTCTGGAGATGTTACGTAATATACGGATAATACCACCACTAAACTTAACATTGTTAGTAACCAAACCGTTTGTTTTTTCAACATCATCTATTCATCCTCCTTCATTTTTTTCGATGCCACGGCTACGCGATGACTTGGTACACCTAAAACTCGCGTAACTGAGTCAATAATTGTTTTCTTTATATGAATGTTGTCAGCACCCTGAGCGACAATTAGGACTCCGCGAATCTCTGGCTTTTTCGTTTGTACGATGATTGGAGTCTCTTTTTCACCTTCTTGAATGATGACAACTTGTTCATCTGTTGAGTGATCTTCCACTTTTCTTTTGCCGCCTTCACGATCAGTTTCTTCCGTTAACTGGCTCCCAGTTACACTGTTTTTTTCAACAACTTTTTGTGCGGTTGAATCTACATTTACAACAACTGAAACATCACCTACACCAGATATCGTTTCTAATACTTCTTTTAATTGGTTTTCATATTCTGCTTCATAATCAGAGATGGAGCCGCTACTTTCACCTTTTGTTTGCTTAAACACTTCTGTGCTTTCTTCAGCAGTAGATGTAACCGGTAAAACGTCGTTATTTGCTAGTTCATCATTAGTAAAAAGATTGCTAACGAGCATAAACGCTACCCCTAATACGAAAACAAGAATAAAGTATTGATATTTTGATGGTTTTTTAGAATTTGACTGGCCAAGTAAGGACTTTAGCTTTTGGATGAAGCCTTCTTTATTGCTCATCTAAAGACTCCTCCCCCCCTTCCAATTCTAGTGTGATTTTTTCTTCTTCTACTTCCCAAATTTTTGCTAAGTATGCTGTAATTTCTTCTGAATTTAGCTTTTCTTCTGGTTCGTCTGTTGGTTGTTCTTTAGTTGTGTCAATTGATATTGATTGAACTGTTTCCACTGCTTCTTGACTTGCTACTTCCTCTGCTACATTTCGTTGTACGACTACGTGGATATGCTGCAGATCTTTTTGAGAGTTAATGTCGTCTACTTGTTCTGATTCGGAAAGAAGGATTGTGTCAATCGTTACATCATATTTTTGCACCAGCTCCTCTTTTGCCATCGTTTTCATATGGACAGCCATTTGTTCTAAAATATATGCACGTTGTGAAGCTTGTATTTCTTTTTTCTGCAATTCTATTAAATTTTTTACATCATCCTCTTCAGATGACGCTCCAAGCTGGAATTCTGCAAGGATATCATTCATATCTGTTGAGAAAAGTTTAAAGATCGGATTTATTATGACAATGATTAATAATAGGCTAATGACCATTTTTGCATACTTCTGCATGGACGAATTCGGTAATAATAGATCAATGACGATAGCTAGTAAAATAAATACGATAATATTGGTAATCCATTCTGTTAAAAATGACATGTAGATTCCCCCTTCCCCCGCATTAACGGGCAGTAATCTCTAATCTAAGCTTGAGTGAACCAATAGAGCAAAGGTGGGAGATAACTGCCCATAAAAGTCCGATAAGTCTCGCTAACCATCAGTGAAAGAAAAACCCACTGATGGAAGTCTCGCTTTACCGCATCATTATTGTGAGATTACCAGCAGCAATTATGACTGTTAAGCTTAAAAAGAACATAAGTGATACAATGGCCAATGCTGCAAAAATATAAATAACACTTTTACTAATAATGTCTAAGCACGCGATAACTGGACCCCCACCAAGGGGTTGTAGGATCGATGCGGCGAATTTATAGATAAACGCAAGTGATAACACTTTAATTGCGGGAAATGCAGCTATAAATAACAGGACCGCTACACCAATAACTCCAACTGTATTCTTCAATAAAATAGAAGCACTAATGACGGTATCTGTTGCATCGGTAAACATTCTCCCAAGAACAGGGATAAAATTTCCGGTAATAAATTTTGCTGTCCGAATCGTTATTCCATCCGTTACAGCTGCAGCAGCTCCTTGAACAGAGATAACACCAAGGAATATCGTTAAAAACGACGCTAGAAGGCCGATGCTTATATTTCTAAGCAATCCCGCAAGCTGTGTAACCTTGTAATGATCAGTCATTGTACTCACAATATTTAATAATGCCGAGAGAAACAATAGTGGTAACACGACATTCTGTATTAGTAAACCACTTGTATTCATTAAAAAGATGATGACCGGATGAAAAAAGGCTGCTGAAGCTAGTCCACCTGAGGAAGCCATTAAAGCCAACAAAAGAGGAATTAACGCAAGGATGAAATTGGTCATCGAATGTATGGCATCATTTGTGTATTGAATGGCAACATGAAAGCTATTTAGAGCGATGATGATTAATACCATGTATACAAGCGCGTAGGCAACCTTACTTACCGCGCTTTGGTTGAACGCATTTTGTAATAGCTGCAATAGCATGCTAAAAACAGTTAATAAGATTAAAGTACCTAATAGTTTTCCGTTCGCTATTAGCTCGTGAAATAAAAATTTCAGAAACGCCTTCATCCACTCTTGAAAGGACAGTTCTTTTTCCCCACTTAAAAATTGCAATAAGCTTCCCTTTTGACTTTCAGGTAAAAATCCACCATATTCTGTCATAACTTCGTCCCAATAGTTTTTAATATCACTAATATCAAGTTTTTCTACCTGCTCATCTACAATCATATCTGCACTAGGTGTATCAGGTTGTTCAGTCTGTTGGGGTGTCGTAGAAGCTTGTACATTTATTGGGATGGCTAGAAAAATAAAAACAAGAATGATAGAGAGAAATGTTCGCATTCATACACCTCCAACTTTATACAAAACTGTTATGGCATAATTACTTAAACCTTCTAAAATGAATGACTAACTGAAGTAAACCTACATGCCTCACTTCAATTAGGGGTGGAACGAGCAATCTCTATATGATGTGGTGATCAATAAACCAATCTATTTGCTGACTTGATCATCTGTAAAGATGTAGTAAGCGGGTTCCGTCCCCTTACCTTCTATGTACCTGGGATCATTCCAAGTACCGTTTCAATAATGACGGTTAAAATCGGGATCGCCATTGTCAGGATGAGGATTTTTCCTCCTAATTCAATCTTTGAAGCGATTGCACCTTGTCCAGCATCTTTCGTGATTTGTGCACCAAACTCTGCTATATAAGCAATCCCGATAATTTTTAAGATCGTTTCAACATAAATGAGATTTACACTCGCGTTTATGGCGATTCGTTCAACCATTCTAATAATTTCATACACCTGATCTATCAAAAATAAAAAAATAACACAACCAACAAACACAACAAGCATAAAGGCGAAGGTGGGCTTTTGTTCATTTACGATTAGGGCAAGAAAGGTTGCGATTAGCCCTAGTCCAACGATTTGAATGATTTCGATGTGAAGCCCCCCTACCCTTGGAAAAGAAAGACCGATTTTATCTTTTTAAATAGATCATCTACGATCGATGCAACCATGAACAAAATATAAATAAAGCCTATGAGTGTTACCCATTGTGCATATTCTTTTTTTCCCATTTGATCTAAAATTGTGTGAAGGAATGCAACGACGATTCCTATCCCTGCAATTTGAAAGATCGTGTTAATATCTACGCCCATTGCGACGACGACTCCCTTCCACTTCTACATCAATAAAATAACTAAGAGCAAGCCAGCTAATACACCAATGCTTTTCACCATTCGTTCATAGCGATTTTGCCGATCCATTGCATCAGCTTCTTCTCTCTCTAAATGTGAAAGTGCTAACTTAATATGCTTTTGCTGGGAGATTCTATCATGCTGACCTAGTGTTTCGCCAAACTGTTTTAGCACTTCAAATTCTCCTTGTTTTAATGCTGTGAATCGCCAAACCTCTTTAAGACTTTCCTCCCACGAGCTTTTTACACTTGTATGACCTTTTACTAGTTTTTTGGAAAATTGTTCAAAAAACCTCGATAAAGGCTTTGGTATTTGCTTTGAAATATTTTGCGCGGCAACGATTAACGATGTATGTCCATACATAATCTCAGCTTCTAATGATTGAAGGGCAACCTTTAACAGTCTAAGCTGACGAGTTCTTTCACTTAAATGCTTTGCAGCCTCAAAGCCTGCCCAAGTCGTTGCAATGATAATGAGAAACGCACCCATCCACTTGATCATTTAGGTCACACTTCTTTCTTTAATAAAATGCTGACCCTTTTGATTAAGAATTTGTTGAACTGTACCAGGTCCATCTCTTCTAGACAATTCCATATATCGATCAAACACTTTAGCTTCAAATAACATCTTTAAAGTGGGACGATTGAGTAGCTCACTAGCTCGATAGCCATGTACTGTAACAAATAGCTGTACACCAGCATGAACGGCTTCCATAACTGCCTCTGCATCTTCCTTCGTTCCGATCTCATCCACAACCAACACATCAGGACTCATTGAACGAATCATCATCATCATACCTTCAGCTTTTGGACATGCATCAAGGACATCAATCCGTTCACCTAGCTGATGCTGTGGAACCCCCTTCACACATCCCGCTATTTCAGATCGTTCATCAACAATTCCTACCTTTTTTGATTCGATCTGCTTATAACCACTACTTATTACTCTCGCAAAATCTCTTAGCAACGTTGTCTTCCCTGTTTGTGGCGGTCCGACAATTAATGTATTCAACCATTTTCCATCATATAGGTATGGAACATAACTCTCTGCAATTCCTAGCTTTTCTTTTGCAATCCGAATATTGAACGATGTGACATCACGAATCGCCTTAACTCGTCCATTTTCAGTAATCACTCTTCCAGAAAGACCGACGCGATGCCCACCACGAACTGTTATATAGCCTTTTTTTAATTCTTCTTCTAATGTATAAATAGAATAGTGACTTAGCTCGTTTAGTAGATTAATTGAGTCCTCGTATGTCGTCACATAAGAAAGAAACACAGGTTTGCCTGTAATGATGACTTCAACCCGTTTCATGACACGAATACGAATTTCCTCAATTCGAGCCAAACTATCAGGATGAAGTTTACCTATTTGGTTACTGATTGATTCCGGAAGCATCTCAATAATTTCTTTCATACCGCTTCCTCCTATTAGCCAATTCGTTACTTTCAATGTATGCAAGCTTGACCACATTCATGACTTAATTGTCACGTTGATTTCTAACACTACGTATTGCTAGACTTCATCTCTATTTGTAAATTCCGAACAAAATAAAAAACACACCAAGCCCAATAAAAAGCAATTTTGCGTACGATAATTGGTCAGCAATATGGAATATACCAATGGTCATGGTGATAATAAAAATAACTGGACCTACAATAGCTAATAAAGAATTGATCGTTACAGCCTTTTTTACATCATTGAACACTAACATCAAAATTGCTGCAGTTAACTCGATTGATGCCGACAAAATGCGTAAACCTGCCATTGCTAAAACAGTTGAATCAATGTGAGAAAAGAATCGCTTCATGTTGCCCTCCTAAAATACGGTTTGTACACCATATGCTTAAAGAAGGAATTTTAGACAAGGAAGGTTGCAGGAAATATATAAAATAAAGAAAAACCACTTGTAAAAAAACTTATTATTTAAGGAGTGTAAACAATGACTATTGTTTCTATGCTTTCATCGCAAGTTGGTGAGAAAACGGAAGAAGGAAATCGAATAGGCTAAGGAATGCATCCAAAATCCTAAACTTCTTGATGAGATTAAAGAATCCTTATCGAGTAAAGACAAAGCCCTTATCGGAGATTGCGCGGAAGTATTTACGAAAGTAGCTGAAGAAAAACCGGAATTGGTTGTACCTTATATTGATCAATTACTCCCATTACTTTTATCAAAAACAACTCGTGTTCGATGGGAAGCAATCCATGCAATATCGTTTATGACTACATACATACCAGAAAAAATCTCTAGCCTATTACCAACAATAAAAGTACTCATTGAATCTGACAAAAGTACAATTGTAAGAGATTACTCAGTTCAAACGATATGTAACTATGCAGAAATTGGTGTGCAAGAAGCTCTTGCTGCATTTCCAATTTTAAAGGAATCGCTTTTATTATAGGTGAAAAAATCGAGGCCGAATCCTACATGGTCTATTAAATGCATGTAAAAATAATCCAGAATGTATTCTTGAAATCAGAGGAATTGCTGAAGAATATGTTGAGGATAATCGAAGTGGCGTAAAAAAAGCTGCTAGGGAATTAATAAAGGCGAATGATAAAGGTATTTTTTAACTTTTGAAAAGGCTGTTTTCGCAAAGATTGTTGCTTTTCGTAAATAACTATACTTTACGGATATAGCCTATCTTCGTGCTCTTTTCGCTTATTTACTAAGTTGTACTCTCTTGAAATTGCTTATAGTTTCTAAGATAAAAATCCAAAAGCCGATTTTTATAAGTCTAAAGCAACAAACTTTTAGAAAAGAGCCTTTGAAAAAGAGGTGCCAATAAATTGGCACCTCTTTTGAGTACATAGCATATTAAGCGCGTGAAACGTAAGAAGCTTCAGTCGTATTAATAATAAGACGATCTCCTTGGTTAACGAAAAATGGAACTTGAACAGATAAACCAGTTTCTAAAACAGCTGTCTTCGTACCACCTGATGATGTATCACCTTTAATACCAGGTTCTGTTTCAGCAACCTCTAATACAACTGAGTTAGGTAATTCAATACCTAATGTTTCAGTACCGAACATCATAATTTGAATTTCCATGTTTTCTTTTAGAAACTTTAATTCATACTCGATTTGAGATGATGATAATTCAATTTGGTCATATGATTCTGTATCCATGAATGCGTGTTGATCTCCATTTGCATAAAGATATTGCATTCTACGTGTTTCGATTTGAGCTTTCGCAACTTTTTCACCAGCACGGAATGTTTTCTCTTGAACAGCTCCTGTGCGAAGATTACGTAATTTTGAACGGACAAATGCTGCACCTTTTCCAGGTTTTACGTGTTGGAAATCCATTACACGCCAAATGCCATTATCAACCTCAATTGTTAATCCTGTACGAAAATCGTTTACTGAAATCATAAAAAAAGTCCTCCTATAAATAGCTTAAATAAGGGCCAAAGAACGAATATTTTTTAACAAGTCTAAATCGTCCTTTGAAATATAGTCTTTATTCTTATATGTAAAGAAGATACCTTCCCTATTACAAAATAATAAGATCTTTTGATGAATGAGAAAGTGACTCATTACCAGTTTCTGTGATGACGGTATCATCTTCAATTCTTACGCCACCTAGACCTGCTACATAAATACCAGGTTCTACTGTTACAACCATACCTGATTCAAGGATGGTGTCAGATCGAAACGATAAGGCAGGACCTTCGTGTACTTCCATTCCAAGGCCATGACCAGTTGAATGTCCGAAATACTCTCCATAACCTTGCTCTTTAATATAATCACGTGTTAAAGCATCCGCTTCTTTGCCTGTCATGCCTGGTTTAATTCCATTCATGCCACGTAATTGTGCTTCAAGAACAGTCGAATAAATTTTCTTCAGCTCATCACTTGGTTCCCCAACTGCAAACGTTCTTGTGATATCTGAACAGTATCCTTTATAGTATGCACCAAAATCAAGCGTAACAAAATCGCTTTTTTCAATTACTTTGTCACTTGCTACCCCATGTGGCAATGCAGAACGATAGCCTGATGCAACGATAATATCAAAGGATGAAGAGACTGCACCGTTTTTTCTCATGAAAAATTCAAGTTCATTTGCAACTTCAATTTCTTTTAAGCCTGCTTTCACATACGTTAAAATATGCTTAAACGCAGCATCAGCAATCTCTGTAGCTTCCTTTAATATCTTAATCTCTGCAGGTGACTTAATCAAGCGTAACTTTTCTACTGCACCTGATATAGGTACAAATTCTGAATCAGATAAAGTCTGCTTATAGGAAGTATAAGCTTGATATGTAAGGTGGTCTTGCTCAAAGCCAAGCTTATTAATGCCTAACTTTTTTACTGTATTTGCAACTTCTTCAATAATAGGTCCAGTATGCTGTACAATTTCAAAATCTTCAATTTCCTTCGCAGCTTGTTCTGTATAGCGGAAATCAGTAATAAAAACAGCTTTATCCTCAGAAATAACGACAACCCCAGCAGTGCCAGTAAAACCTGTCATATATCTGCGGTTAAATTCACTTGTAATCAAAAGTCCATCAATAGATAATTCCTTAAATCGATTGCGGATTTTTTCTAATTTCAACGTTGATTTCCTCCTATTCTCTCCTTTAATGCTAACATCGCTAGCTCATACCCTTTAAATCCTAGTCCGATAATTTGACCGATTGTTACAGGAGCAGTTACTGATGTATGACGAAATTCCTCTCTTGCATGAACGTTTGAGATATGTACTTCAATGACAGGGACTGTTACACTTGCAATTGCATCGCGTATTGCATAACTATAATGTGTAAAAGCACCAGGATTTAAAACGATACCTTCATATTGAGCATCAGCTTCATGGATTGCATCAATTAAATCACCTTCATGATTTGATTGAAAACAAGTGATTTCAATTTGTTCAATTTCTCCAAAAGCAAATAAGTCCTTTTCTAAATCAGTCAATGTTTTAGACCCATAAATTGCAGGCTCACGTAAACCAAGTCGATTTAAGTTCGGACCATTTATCACTAAAAACTTCATAGCCAACAATTGCACCTCATTTCAAGTAGAAGCGCCTTGAACAGCCTCGGGTAGATAAGAATCTCATTAATTGAAGGGTTTTTGCACCTTTAATTAATGAGTCACTTGGACCTGTAACTGGGCACTTAAAACTTATATTTTTTTTCATTAGAAAAACTTGGCTTGTCGCCAAGTCCTAATCGCGAAAGCCTTAGTTTTTCTTATACTATCATCCTTAAAATATAAATTCTGATAGTAAAAAAAAGAATGTTCATTTACTGAACATTCTATCATATCTAATCGCTTACACACTATGTTTTCCTTTTAACTCTTAACATTTGCGTTTAATTCATTGTAATCAAAGGAAATCGAGTACCCCACAAAGGCTCCGTATAAAATATAGAAGCAAACCGTTGTCACAATCGTGCTACGTGGTAAATCAAAAACAGATTGCAGGTTGGGGAAAATAGGATTTAGCAAGAAAAAGACAACTCCCCATAACGCAGCTCCATAAGCAATTCCAACCCACATTGATTTAAATCTCTTTAAAATTGCATAATAGGCCAATGCAACGCCAATTGATATCACCCCAATTAATACGATGCTAATGATATTGCCAAGTGTTCCTTCTTTCCAATCGCCTAACACGAACGGCTGGAGCATAAGATTCGGACTAATTTCAGTAAAATTCAGAATAGAAGCTAAGTATGCCAATGAACTCCAAAATACACCACCAATAAAACCTGTTGAAATGACCTTACCAATTGATGATATTGGTTCTTCTCTTTTGTTTTGCTCAAGTCTTGGATTATCTTTCCCTTTATTATGTTCATCTGATTGATTTTTTTTATCTACCATATACCTACACCTCCATTATTACTACTATGTCCATTTTTTCTAAAGACATGTTTTTTGCCAAATTTTTTACAAGAATTAAAATTACATGTCTAGTACAAGAAAGCCTGGGTATAATGTAAATAAAGGAATGTTTACCAGCATTTTGTGGATAAAACAATCTCGCATACTCTCTATTCTGAATATCACTCTAGAGGTTTCTTTATAAATTCTGTATTATAGAGATAATAGCTAAACATAGTCTGAACATTGTTTACTTAAATGAGAAACAGAATAGATAGGTAGGGTTGATGTCACATGTCAAATCAAAAAAAGCCTGCATATGGTGGGCAAGCTGTCATTGAAGGTGTTATGTTCGGCGGCAAGCACCATTATGTTACTGCAATTCGCAGAACTGATGAATCAATTGATTATTTTCATTTACCAAGAAAAAATCAAACTGTTTTATCAAAATTAAAAAAGATTCCTTTTTTACGAGGTATTATTGCCATTATTGAGGCAAGTGCCAACGGCTCAAAACATTTACATTTTGCAACAGAGCGTTTTGAAGTAGATCCAGAGGATGACGTCAAGGTTTTAGAAGAAAAAAAGAAGAACGATTCTAAGCTAACGATGTGGCTGGGTATCGCAGCTGTAGGGGTACTTTCCTTTTTCTTCGGAAAAGTCATTTTTACACTTTTACCTGTTTTCTTAGCAGAGTTTATGCGTCCACTTGTTCCGTCAAATTTTGGGCAAATTCTCATCGAAGGCGGCTTCAAACTTTTGTTACTACTAGCATATATATATGCTATATCCTTTACACCATTGATCAGACGTGTATTTCAATATCACGGGGCTGAGCATAAAGTCATTAATACGTATGAAAACAACCTCGCTCTAACAGTTGAAAACGTACAAAGCGAGTCCCGATTACATTACAGATGTGGAAGCAGCTTTATTTTATTTACTGTTATTGTCGGTGTTTTCGTATATACCCTCGTTCCAACTGATCCTTTATGGTTGCGGATAGTAAATCGATTAGCACTAATACCAGTAGTACTAGGAATTTCTTTTGAGGTATTACAGATTACGAATAAGCTTCGTGATGTTCCTATTTTACGTTTTTTAGGCTATCCAGGTCTTTGGTTACAGCTATTAACAACAAAAGAACCTACGAATGATCAAGTTGAAGTAGCAATTGCAAGCTTTAATGAACTCATGCGTATGGAAAAAGAAACAGAGACAGCATTAGCAGAACAAATTGTATAGTTCTAACGGTTATTGATTGGTATCTTTTCTGGGAGGTGGGTCAAGTGAATCGTCGTGTGATGAATGGGATCGTCTTGGCAATTATTTTATTAGGTGCAGTAGGACTGATAACAACATTAGTTTCTGATCCATTGTGGCTATTAAAACAAATTGCAATCTATGCCGCAATAGCTGGTGGTATTTATCTTATCTACCGTCTATTTATGAAAAAGAGAATGGGCAAGGAACATTCTTCTTATGCCAAAGCGGCAAAGCTATCAAAAAGACGTTTAGACGACCGAAGTACCCGTGGTTCAAATGTCAAAAACATTGCACATGCTAAAAAATCAACAAAAACCTCTGCTATTAAAAAGAAAAAACAGCCATCACATTTAACGGTGATTGAAGGAAAAAAAGGCAAAAAGAAAAACCGAGCGTTTTTCTAAAAAGTCCAACTCTTTAGAAAATCGTTCGTTCGACCCCGACCTAGCTCAATTAGAGCTAGTTTTTTTTCTTCATTTAATTCTAATTCAGATGAAACAATATGTTCCACAGGTAAGAAAACAATATCCTTCTCGTGCTTTTTGGAAATATGTCTACTATCATGAGCTTCTTTCATTGTCTCAAATAAAGCACCAAACATCTCAATCGCATTATGAATCTTTCTTTTAGGTCGTTCCATTTCATTTGAGCTTAGCTTAATTCCAAGGACCGGCCTTTTTTTATAAGGTTTTTTATCTTGATAAAACAACCATATAGGGAAATTACTAAGTACTCCTCCATCTACGACAATATTAATTCCTGTTGATGATGCTAACCGTACTGGCTCAAAAAAATAAGGTAAACTACAGCTCATTCGAACAGCCCTTGCCACTGAAAACGACGCAGGGTTTATTCCATATTTATGAAGATCATCAGGTAGCACGATCAATCTACCATTTGTTAAATCAGAAGCAATTATCCTCAAAGAGCCTGGCGCAATATCGGCAAACGTAGAAATCCCTCTATTTTCCAGCTTCATTTTCAGCCATTCTTCTAGCTTAAGCCCTCTATATAAACCAAGATTCCAATATAACGAAATCCATTTTGAGAGATTGAACGGCACAAAAGATCTACGTTCATCAAGGAACATTTTCAAATCGACTTCTTCCATCATTTCTAAGATTTCTTCACTCGTATAACCTGCGATAATAAATGCAGAAATTATCGAACCTGCACTCGTTCCGGCTAAACGCTTAAATATAAAGCCTCTTTCTTCAATGGCCTGATAGGCCCCTATAAGCGCAAAACCTTTAATTCCACCACCCGAAAATACACCATCAATGTACATCGTCTTCCCTCCTTCACCCCTCCTACTTTATAGTGTAAGAACAAAGGAAAGAAAATAGACCATTCACTAAAACGGACAAATACAGTTCTTTTTAATCAAATAACGACTTATCATTCTCAGTTGCATGTTAGAAAAACAAAAAAAACCCTGAATTAAGATCCTAATTCAGGGTTGGTCATGTAATCTTATCATTTAGTGTTTCATTTTAGGATCTAACACATCTCTTAGTCCGTCTCCCATTAAATTAAACCCTAAAACAGTTAACATGATTGCAAGACCAGGAAAGAAAAGTGTCCATGGTGCTTGGATAAGATATTGTTTTGAGTCAGCCAACATTTTGCCCCATTCTGGTGTTGGTGCTTGTGCCCCTAATCCAAGGAAACCAAGGGCAGCTGCCTCGATTATGGCTGTTGCTATCGCTAGTGTACCTTGAACAATGATTGGTGTCATACTGTTAGGTAGAATATGTCGGAATAAAATTCTAGCGTCCCTCATCCCCACTGCTCGTGCCGCCATTATGTATTCTTCCTGCTTAACGCTAAGAACTTTTGAGCGGACAAGACGTCCAAAGTTAGGAATATTAATAATCGCAATCGCAATTAGTGCATTTTGTAATGATGGTCCTAAAATGGCAACTACTGCAATTGCTAATAAAACACTTGGGAAAGCTAACATAATGTCAAAGACACGCGAAATAATATAAAGTAATTATTTCTAAAAAATTAAGCTCTCGAATACTTTATCAGAATAACGATTAAAATAGTAATAAAGATATGTCTCAAGTAAGTAATTTCCACCTTTTAATGGATAGAATTAATCTTTCTGTGACTTTTTAACTCTATAACGTTAAACCTGCACACAACTATCTCCTCACTTTTGAACCCAAGTTTAAATATAAAAGCGTAAGCGCCTAGATCAACCTCGGGCATAAAAGACGTTCATGAATAGAAGCTGTTTTCACCTTCAAAAGGACAAGAGTTTTATCATTTCCTGGTAAACGATAAAAAAATGCCCTTTTAAGTAGATCATATCTACTTAAAAGGGCATTTTTTTATCAATGATTATGTTATTGTTCTTCATTATTTTTTTGTATGCTTCGTAATGTATCAACTCTTTGATCACTTTCTTCAAAGTATTGAACAAGATCACCTATGCGATCGATGGCATTCCAACTTAAATGATGCTCAATACCTTCGACATCATTATATATTTTGTCATCATCAACACCGATTATTTTTAAGAATTGCTCTAGTAGTTCATGGCGGTACACAAGTCGTTTCCCGGTTTTTTTCCCTTTATTCGTTAAAACAAGCCCTCGATATTTTTCATAAATTAAATATTCATCTTTATCTAATTTTTGAACCATCTTTGTGACTGAGGAGGGATGAACAGCCAATGCTTCGGCAATATCTGAAACACGTGCATATCCTTTATCTTCTATAAGTAAATAAATTTGTTCTATATAATCTTCCATGCTTGGTGTTGGCATGCGGTCCCCTCCAAATTGCCGATCTTTTTTAAACGAAATCAATTCAATTTTACATGAGAATGCACCTATTTTCAAGGGATAAGCAAATCGCAAGCACTTGTTCAGGTACATGCCAATAAGATAACTCGGCTTCTCATGTAAACTCTAAAATAAACGTATCCTTTTAATCCGTAAAAAAAGGAGCTGACAAAGTCAGACCCCTTTTACGAAAACATTTCTTACAAACCACATTTTAACTGTGCGCCACAGCTAGTACATGTATTACAGCCGCCTAGGTCTTCGACTGTACCTTCACGACAAACCGGACATTTATTTCCTACTTCATTACCTATAGTTACATCTGTTGAGCGTAGAGCGTTAATTGTATCAACAAGTACTACTTTTCCTTTTTCCTTTGTTACTACTTCCTCATTCTCATCAAAGGTGTTTTCTTCTGCCTTTAATGTTAACACTTGCGTGTCACGACTTCCGTCTACATAAACAGTACCACCTTTGGCACCACCTTTATATAAACGTTCGTATACTTTCTGTACTTGATCAACTGAATAGCCTTTTGGAGCATTTACCGTTTTACTAATTGAGCTATCAATCCAGCGTTGGATGACACATTGTACATCAGCATGCGCCGCTGGAGCCAACTCCATTGCAGATACAAACCATGCAGGTAGGTTGTTAGCATCAGCTTCAGGATGTTGATCTAAATATTCTTGAACAATATCTGCTTTTACTTCAATAAATTTACCTAATCTTCCGCTTCGGAAGTAAGAGAATGAGAAGTATGGCTCTAGGCCTGTTGAAACTCCAACCATTGTTCCTGTGGATCCAGTTGGTGCAACCGTTAATAAGTGAGAATTACGAATACCGTACTCTTGAACACCTTCTAAAATATCACCAGGCATCTTACTCATGAATCCAGTTTGTGTAAATGCTTCACGGAGGCGGTTTGTTTCTACGTCTTCTTCACCGACTAAGAAAGGAAAGCTTCCTTTTTCTTTCGCTAATTCGATTGAAGCACGATAAGCTGTTGTTGCGATTGTTTCAAATACTTTATCAACTAACACATTGCCTTCCTCTGAACCGTATTCTGTTTCACAGTAAATAAGAAGATCATGTAAGCCCATAACACCAAGTCCAACACGACGCTCACCAAGTGCTTGATGCTTGTTGTCCTCTAAGAAATATGGAGTTGCATCGATTACGTTATCTTGCATTCTTACTCCGACTTCAACCGTTTTTCTTAGTTTATCAAAGTCTACAGTTTTTGTTTCTTTATTAGCCATTTCCGCTAAGTTTACAGCTGCTAAGTTACAAACGGAATATGGTGCGAGAGGTTGCTCTCCACATGGGTTCGTTGCAACAACCTGCTGACCGTATGCTTTTGCATTTGTCATATCGTTGGCATTATCAATAAAGAAAATACCAGGCTCTGCCGAGTAAGTCGCGCAAATATTAATTAAATTCCAAAGCTCTTTTGCTTTGATTTTACGATATGTGCGAACTTTATATCCTTCTTTTTCCCACTCACGAACATCGCCAAACTTATGCCAATTTTCGTTGTACGCCTTCATGTTTTCTTTATTGTAGCTTTCAACATCCGGGAAGCGAAGTTCATACTCAGCATCGTTTTCAACTGCATCCATAAAGTCTTTTGTTAAAGTAATAGAAATGTTTGCGCCTGTTAGAAACTCAGAGTTATGAACACTATATGTGCCTCCTGTACGAATCTTCAGTTCTGCATCTTTAATAATTTTTTCGCTAAATCCACCAAAACCAGGAATTTGCTTATAGTTGATAATTCCTTGGTACATATCGATTTCTTGTTGTGTAAGTGGTGTGAATTTTAATTTTTCTTGAGCGTATTTCTTAATCGCTTCATCGTTTGTATTTTCAATTAAATATCTTAAAATACGTGGATTTTGCATTTTTGAGATGATGAATTCAATGATGTCAGGATGCCAGTCAGATAGCATGATCATTTGTGCCAAATAGTTACGTTGATTCGTTAGATCAACTCTCTAAGTCGCCTTAGAGTTCAGACCATATCTTACACTCATCCAGAGTGTCCTCGCACTTCGGAATCACTTGATTCCTACTCTACTCACTTCCGTCTTCATGACGTGCTTTCGATGGTCGTTGGACCTTCTCCCTTTAAGGAGCTTGGCTGCTGATTGTCTTTATCCACTTGCTGTTTTCAGGCATTCACGCTTACCGTTTCCAGTTACGTTGTAGCCAGCAAGTCATGAAAAGAGTTTCCAGCAATTCACGAGGTTTATTTATAGACGAGGCACATTTATGCTATTCTACCACGTCTTGATCCACCTTGTTCAACAAGGTGCGTTAGCTTAGCAATATCATCTAACCAAGAGACTGAACCAGATGACTTTCCATTAACTCCACGCGCTAAAGTATTTCGTGGACGTAATGTTGAACCATTCGTTCCAACACCGCCACCACGACTCATGATTTCCATAACTTGCTTACGATGCTCGGAAATGCCTTCACGTGAATCTTTTACAAATGGCATGACATAGCAGTTAAAGTACGTTACATCCGTTCCAGCACCTGCTCCATATAATACACGTCCAGCAGGAATAAAGTTTAAATTCACAAGCTCTTGATAAAACTTCTCAAACCATTCTTGACGCTTTTCTTCAGTTGTTTCTACCGATGCTAATCCCGTTGCATTACGCTTTGCAATTTGTTCGTAAAAGATTTCAAGTGGTTTCTCAATGACGTCTAACGAGCGTTTTACGATACCAGTTTCCACTTCCTCAGGCTTGTCTAAAGAATGACGATATTCCTCCTCAACAAGTACACTTGCCGTTTTTACCTGCCAGTCAATTTCTTTAATGTAGCCAAGTCCTCGTGCAGGAAACTTAGGATCCTCTTTAATAGTAAGAACAACAAAGTCCCCTTCAGATAGGGTAATCTTCTCAGTATCCTTAAACGTATAACGATCAAGCATAACCAGTCTTGATACACCCTTATGGGTTAACTTCATATCCTCTGTTATTGGATGAACCTGTGGAAATGCAGCAATATCTTTATTAAGTTTCTCCACATTTATGCTCATCTTTTGCTCAGTAACAACAGTCATTGTAACAACTCCTCTATCTATCTTTCTAATAAAAATCTTATGATTAAACTTACCATATCACACTACACAATTCAATATATAGTGTCTGTTTTTTTACAACTAATACTACATATAGGTTTCAGGTCAACATTCTATCAATTTGTCAAATGGAAAATTGATTAAAAATAAAAGGAAACATGAGTTTGATTAAGATTATGAACTGTAAAGGCTGGTTTTTGAAGGATTTTGTCACTTGCATGGTTGATTTTGTTATAAAATGTTGATTTATGAAGGTTTTTGTCGTTTTTGTCAAAAAAAATTATTTTTCGTTAAAATTCTACAGATTTGACCTTCCTAAATTACAGTAAGAACATATTATAGTAGATATTTTTAAAATTTTCATTTGTTTTGGATTACTTTTTACAAAAAAAATAAAAAAAGACGCAACCTCTGAGATTACGTCTTACATACTCATTTCTGCATTACCTCTTAAAATTCCACTCATCACTTTCATACTTCTCTTTAGCAATTTTCTCAATAATTTCTAATTCTTCTCTTGTTAACTCATAAGGCTCTAGTTCAATATTCAAGCCTTTTTCAAAACCTTCTTTAAAGGCTTTCTTTGCTTCTTCAATGGTCACTGGCTTTTCGCGAAGCGCATTCGTCGCAACAGCTTTGTTTTTAAAAGCTCGTTGCATTCTTTCTCTTACTCTGTCATTAGAATAGATAAATAAGTCAAACAGCATATCCTCATCAAGATCTAGCAAAATGGAACCGTGCTGAAGAATAACTCCCTTTTGACGAGTTTGTGCACTTCCTGCCACTTTACGCCCTTCCACAACAAGCTCATACCAGGAAGGGGCATCAAAGCAAACAGCTGAACGAGGAGATTTCAATCCTTGCTTTTCCTCCTCTGTGCGCGGAATCGCAAAGTACGCATCAAGACCTAGATTTTTAAAACCCTCTAAAATACCTACTGAAATGACTCGGTATGCTTCTGTCACCGTTTTTGGCATCTCAGGATGATCTTCCGAAACAATGACACTATATGTAAGCTCATTGTCATGTAGGACACCACGTCCACCTGTAGGCCTTCTCACAAATCCCAGTCCATATTTTTTTACAGCTTCTAAATTTATCTCTTTTTCTGCCCTTTGAAAATATCCAATCGAAAGTGTTGCAGGGTTCCAGCCATAAAATCTAATCGTCGGAGGAATCTTCCCTTCACTATGCCATTCTAATAATGCTTCGTCCAAAGCCATATTAAAAGCTGGAGAGCAATTGCCAGAATCAATATATCGCCAAACTTCTTTCGTCATGTTGTAACCCTCTTTGTTTAAAAATTTTACTTTTTTAGTCTAGCAGAAGTTTTGAAAGAAGAAAATAATATTGCACGTAACCTAATGACATTTAAGACAAGCTCTTATATAATAATAGAAGTCAACATTAGAGTTCATATAAGCTAACAAACGAGAATAACAACATATAAAGGGGTCGAACACTTTGACATCAACTTGGTTACTTATTATTTTAGCAGCAGCACTTATTGGTTACTCTGCTTTTACTTTTTTCTATCAACGTAAAATAATGAAACACTTATCAGAAGAAGAATTCCGTGCTGGCTATCGTAAAGCACAGCTTATTGACGTTCGCGAGCCTAACGAATTTGAAGGTGGCCACATTTTAGGTGCTAGGAACATTCCACTTTCACAATTACGTCAACGCTTTAAAGAAATTCGTGCAGATCAGCCTGTATACTTCTACTGCCAAAACACTGTCCGCAGTGGACGTGCAGCACAAATGCTCAAACGAAAAGGCTACAGTAATTTAAACTGTCTAAAAGGCGGATTTAAAGGATGGACAGGTAAAGTAAAGAAAAAATAAATATATAATAAAGAAACAGACGCTATCACTTCCCTAACAAAGGATGTGATAGCGTCTGCTTCTTTTTTCTTTCAGAGAATTACTCTTATCATCTTACTTTGCAAAGCCCATCATTTGCTTAATAAAGGCAAAGCCAGATCTTTGGTCATGTTTAATTTGCTCTTGTCTGTTCTGGTGTTGCTTAATAAATGCCAAGAAGCGTTCCTCACGATCATCTGTTTGTTTTTGTACAATCTCACGTTCACGTTGAATTTCTTCCTTATACATTTCCCGTTCTGTTTCAGAATTATCTGATAAATTTAATATCATTTCTTGTACATCAGAAAATCCTATTCTTGCTACCTCAGTTTGCTGCATAGCCGTGTGAGTTATTTGTTGATTAACAGACCACACAACATTTTGCTCTAGCTCCTTTAAGCGAGCATTTATTTTCAAAACCTCCTGCACTTCAGTTGATTGGATAAATGTAGTAATCTTTGAAAGAGACTCTTTTATATCTGTGACAGCTTCCTCGTCGACTTGTGACTTAGTTATGGAAGCGGATCCACTTTGATTTTGCAATAGTTGCTTAATCGTTTGTGTATCCAAATTGTTATCCTTAAACGACTTGATTTTCCGCAGGATTTCAATATTCTCTGCAGTAAGTAGCCTTGTGTTTTTCTCATCTCTGTCAAACGTAATAAACTCTGAAAATTCTTCTTCCCACTTTTTTAACAGATACGCTTTTTCCCCTACTAGAGAAGCAGCCTTTGAAATGGTTACGTATTTTGTAGCCAAACTAACCACCTACCCTTTTTAAATTTTTTCTTAATCTACTTATTCTCCAAGGGTTGTACCGATTTCCTTCACGTCGACAAAGCTTCTAAAAACTAGTCATAATGTTTGTATTTCTTCAACTTTTCGTCAAGGAAGCACAAAAAAACTGATTTACTGTAAGGATTGATCCTTTACATGCAAATCAGTTTTTCGACTTATCGTTGATATCTTAATATCGGCTTACGTGCAGCTGTCGTTTCATCTAGGCGTTTAATAACTGTCGTATGTGGTGCTTCTTGAACGAGTTCTGGTGTTTCTTCCACTTCCTTCGCAATTTGAATCATTGCGTCAATGAAGGAATCGAGTGTTTCTTTTGATTCCGTTTCGGTTGGTTCGATCATAATACACTCTTCAACATTTAGCGGGAAGTAAATTGTTGGCGGATGATAGCCGAAATCGAGTAAACGTTTAGCAATGTCAAGCGTACGTACGCCAAGCTTCTTTTGACGTTTTCCTGATAAAACAAATTCGTGTTTACAGTGCTGATCAAATGGCAAATCATAGTGTGGCGCTAGGCGTCGCATCATATAGTTTGCATTTAATACTGCAAACTCTGTTACAGCCTTTAAGCCATCAGGTCCCATGGTGCGGATGTATGTGTACGCTCGTACGTTTATCCCGAAGTTACCGTAGAATGGCTTCACACGGCCAATTGATTGTGGTCGATCATAATCAAAATGATAGCCTTCTTCATTTTTAACAAGAACTGGCTTTGGTAAGTATTGAATAAGGTCAGCTTTTACTCCTACAGGTCCTGATCCAGGTCCACCACCACCGTGAGGTCCAGTAAATGTTTTATGAAGATTTAGATGAACGACATCGAAGCCCATATCCCCTGGTCGAGCTTTACTTAATACGGCGTTTAGGTTAGCTCCATCATAATAAAGCTTACCACCTGCATCATGGACAATTTGAGCCATTTCTAAAATATGCGCCTCAAACAAACCAAGAGTATTCGGGTTTGTTAACATTAATGCAGCTGTGTCTTCACCTACAACACGCTTTAAATCCTCTAAATCAACTAAACCATGTTCATCTGATTTAACCGTAATCGTTTCAAATCCAGCTACTGTCGCAGATGCTGGATTTGTACCATGTGCAGAGTCAGGTACAATTACCTTCGTACGCTTCGTATCATTGTTTGCTTCATGATACGCACGAATCATCATTAAACCTGTCCATTCACCATGGGCACCTGCAGCTGGTTGTAGTGTTACTTCGTCCATACCTGTGATTTCTTTTAAATGCTCTTGAAGATCAAATAAAAGCTCCATTGCACCTTGAACAGTGGATTCCTCTTGTAATGGATGGATATGAGCGAGACCAGCTATTCGAGCTACGTTTTCATTGATTTTCGGATTGTACTTCATCGTACAAGAACCTAATGGATAAAAACCAGAGTCAACTCCGTGGTTACGTTTTGATAACGCCGTATAGTGTCTCATAATATCTAACTCTGAAACCTCTGGTAGTTCAGCTTCTTCACTACGAATATAGTCAGAAGGAATGAGGTCATCTAATGAAAGTTCTTCAACTTCAAGCACAGGTAAGCTATATCCTACTCGGCCTTTTTTGCTTAATTCAAAAATTAACGCTTGATCTTGATTATTCATTGCCATCCCCCAATTCCTTGACAAGTGTGTCGATTTCTTCTTTTGTACGAAGCTCAGTTACAGCGATAAGCATATGGTTTTCAAGCTCTGGATACACTTTTCCTAAATCAAATCCACCAATGATTCCTTTTTCTAAAAGCTGTTTATTCACTTCACCAACAGGTTTTGATAACTTTACAACAAATTCATTGAAAATTGGCTGTGCAAACGGTACCTCAAGTCCAGCTTTCACACACGCATTTTTCGCGTAATTCACTTTTTGGATATTTTGAATCGCCATCTCTTTTACACCTTGTTTACCAAGAGCTGTCATTGCAACAGATGCAGCAAGTGCGTTTAATGCTTGGTTTGAACAAATATTAGATGTCGCTTTCTCACGACGAATATGCTGTTCACGTGCTTGGAGTGTTAAGACGAAACCGCGCTTTCCATTTTCATCAGTTGTTTGACCAACAAGACGTCCAGGTACTTTTCTCAATAGCTTATTCGTTACCGCGAAATAGCCACAGTGCGGTCCACCAAATGCTGTCGGAATACCAAACGGCTGTGCATCACCTGCAACAATATCAGCACCAAATGCTCCAGGAGGTGTTAACGCTCCTAATGCTAATGGATTTGATGACACAACAAACATGCTTTTACCTGTGTGTGCAATTGGTTCAATATCTTTTAACGGCTCAATATGTCCAAAGAAGTTTGGATATTGAACAAGAACTGCTGCCACATCATCGCTCATTTCTTGTTTTAGTGCATCTACATCTGTTACACCATCTTTAGTAGGCACCTCAATAACTTCAATGTATTGACCCTTCGCATATGTTTTGATGACATCACGAGATTCAGGGTGTACTGCCTTCGAAACAAGGATTTTTTTCTTTTTTGTCTGTCCAGCAGCTAGCATTGCCGCTTCAGCTAATGCTGTTCCCCCATCATACATAGACGAGTTTGCCACATCCATACCAGTTAGCTCACAAATCATCGTTTGAAATTCAAAAATAGCTTGAAGCTCACCCTGTGAAATCTCCGGTTGATATGGTGTGTACGCTGTGTAAAACTCAGAGCGTGAAATAACATGATCAACAATAATTGGCATGTAATGATCATACACACCAGCACCTAAAAAGGACGCATTGCTTCGTAAATCTTTGTTTTTAGCCGCTAATTGTGATAGCTCTTTTAAAAGCTCTGTTTCAGATTTCGCCTTTTTAATAGTGTACTCTCCCTGAAAACGAACTTTTTCTGGAATATCTTGAAACAATTCATCAACAGATGTAACACCGATCGTTTGCAGCATTTCCAGCTTATCTTGTTCCGTCATTGGTAAATAACGATGATTCATTGCTTGTGGACCCCTCTCGTAGTTGGATGATTTTTATTTTGAAAATAAATAGTGAAAATGGGTATTCGCTGATATATTTGGATTTTCGCCAATATCTTGATAATTTCGCCGATATATTGGTATTTTTGCCAATATATCGATAATTTCGCCGATATATTTGGATTTTCGCCGATATTTCGGAAATGCCGGTTATATCTTATCGCTTCCGCTTATTTTTTCGGGCGCTTGTAAAAAGGAGTAGTCACAACAACAGCTTTTAATCTCTTTTTACGAATTTGAACCTCAACTTCGGTTCCTAATTCAGTAAACTCTGATTTCACTAACGCTACTCCGATATTTTTCTTTAACGTTGGAGATTGAGTTCCTGTTGTTACAACACCGATTTGCTCGCCTCCAACAAATACCTCATACCCATGACGTGGAATACCTTTATCTAACAATTCAATGCCCACTAATTTTCGTGCAGGTCCATTTTCTTTTTGTTCTTTTAACACAGCTTTTCCATTGAAATCTGCTTCTTTGTTTGGTTTTACAGCGAAGCCAATACCAGCTTCGATTGGAGTAATATCCTTTGAAAGCTCTTGGCCATATAATGGAAGATTTGCTTCAAAGCGCAATGTATCACGTGCACCTAATCCACAAGGAACAACACCGCCTTCTTTACCAGCTTCTAAAATTTTCTCCCAGAGTACTTTCGCATCAGCTGAAGCACAGTAAATTTCGAAGCCATCCTCACCCGTATAACCAGTTCTTGAAACTAACGCTTCCACACCAGCTACCTTTACAGGATCTTTAAATGTAAAGAATTTGATTTCAGATAAATCTGTATCAGTAAGTGTTTGAAGAACTTGTTCAGCAATCGGACCTTGAAGTGCAAGCTGAGCCACTTCATTTGAGATATTTTTAACCGTTACATCACCAAATACATTTGAAGTAAGCCATTCCATATCTTTCTCAATATTTGATGCATTAATAACGAGTAAATAATCATTGTCTGCTTTTTTATAAATCAATAAATCGTCAACTGTGCCGCCATCTATATAACACATTGCTGTGTATTGTGCGCCACCATCTTTTAATAGAGAAACATCATTTGTCGCGATCTTTTGCAAAAAAGCAAGACTGTCTTCACCGCGAACCTCTACTTCACCCATATGAGAAACATCGAAAAGTCCTGCATGCGTACGAACTGCTTCATGCTCTTCTTTAATAGAAGAAAATTGAACTGGTAAGTCCCAGCCACCAAAATCAATCGTTTTTGCACCGTAGTTTTTATATACCTCATATAATGGTGTTCGTTTTAATTCTGTCATATTGGATATACTCCCTTCTACTTTCAAAATTGTGGTATACTCTCAAGTTTACCCAAAATGCAGACAACAAAAAAAGGACATAGGACTCCTATTTTATAAAATAGAAGTCTCTGTCCTTTTAACCTGAAAGTTTACCCTATGTAAAATTGGTAAACAGTGTTTTTTAAGAAGCTATCTAGAATGGTTGGTTCCTCAACTAGATAACGTAAAAACATACTGTCCACATAAGGCTTTCCCCTTTGGTAGTTAGCAAAAAATTACTAACACTCTCCAGAGCCGCGTCAAATAAGAGTCTTTTTGCCTGAGAGATTCACAGCTGTTTGCTCCTTCGGCGCTATATCTACTACCTATAGTCTCTCCCCTTATTCTCATCCGCACATATTTTGTTTTCAAATTGGTTAAACTGATAAAACAGTTACTATCGACATTCAGACATTTTAGACATTTGGAACACATTATATGCTCTAGCTTTGAAAGATAAGCATAGTAAGAACTTTCTTACTTATTAACATCCTACCATGTGGGTAGGGTTTTCGGCAATCTATTTTCACCTTAACATTAAAGTTTTTTTATTCTCTAATGTTCGTGTTTAACTCAATACTAACACGATATTATCATTATATCTTTTTTTCATAACGAAATAGTGAACATTTCGATACAGCATAGTACATGAAAGGACTGTCATTTATATGAATGTAAAGATTAACTTTGATTCATCCTGGCAGGAAGGTTTTTTTGAAAAGCTTGAAAGTGATGGACCTTGGTCAAACTGGGAGCTATATAAGCTCAGTTTTCAAGTTCAACAGCACTCAAGCATTCCTTCATTTGAAGGCTTACAAGGACCTAAGCACCTCCCTCACTTCACCCCACTACCCCATCAATTAGAGGTAGCACAAAGAGTTGTTGAAAAGATGAATGGAAAAGCCATTTTAGCTGATGAGGTAGGTTTAGGTAAAACGATTGAAGCCGGGCTTATTTTAAAAGAATATATGATTCGTGGACTTGTAAAAAAAGTTTTAATTCTAGTTCCTGCTTCACTCGTTTCCCAATGGGCTAGTGAATTAAATGAAAAATTTTTCATTCCAGCTGTTGAGCAAAAGAAAAGCTATGTATGGGAATCATGTGATGTCGTTGTATCTTCGATTGATACAGCAAAGCGGAGTCCACACCGAGAGATCGTCTATGATCAATCCTATGACCTTGTGATTATTGATGAAGCTCATAAGCTTAAAAATAATAAAACAAAAAACTATGAATTTGTACAAAATTTAAAGAAGAAATATTGTTTACTTTTAACCGCAACACCTGTCCAAAACAGAGTTGAAGAAATTTTCAACCTCGTATCACTGCTAAAGCCGGGTCACTTAGGTAATGAGGCATACTTTACAGAAGCATTTTCAGCGAATAAGCGATCGTTAGAAGATCATGAGCATTTACGTGAGCTAGTGAACAAAGTAATGATTCGAAATCGTCGTGGTGATACAGGAATCGATTGGCCTAAACGCCATGTCGAGACTGTTCCAATCGATTTTTCAGAAACAGAGCAACATCTATATGACACAATTACTGCGTTAAAATCTTATTCTCAATATGCAGCGAACACATTTTCAATCATGACACTACAGCGTGAGGCATGTAGCAGTCGCGAAGCTGTCTATATGACATTGAAGAAAATGCTAGACCGACCCGAGGAAGAAGAAACCGTTCTATCTAATGATGTCATTAAGGACATTATGATCGCAATCGACGGTGTTACACAAAACACAAAGGCACTAAAGGTTGTTGAACTTATTAAAAACATCAATGACAAAGTGATCATTTTTACAGAATATCGCGCAACCCAATTTTATCTGCAATGGTTTTTACAGCAAAACGGGATTACGTCTGTCCCCTTTCGCGGTGGCTTCAAACGAGGGAAAAAAGATTGGATGAAGGAGCTTTTTAAAAATCGTGTACAAGTATTAATTGCCACAGAAGCTGGAGGTGAAGGTATCAACCTCCAATTCTGTCACAATATCATTAACTATGATTTACCTTGGAACCCAATGAGACTTGAACAAAGAATTGGACGTATTCATCGCCTTGGACAAGAACACGATGTTCATATTTACAATTTGGCAACAAGAAACACAGTTGAAGAACACATCTTAAAGCTACTATATGAAAAAATTAATTTATTTGAAAAAGTTATTGGTGAGCTAGATGAAATTTTAACAAGATTAGAAATAAAAAATTTCGAAGAACACATTCAAGACATTATGTACAATTCAAAAAGTGATGGAGAAATGAAAATTAAGATGGAAAACTTAACCTCCATCATTGACTGTGCCCAGCATTCCCAGGAGCAAAGAAAGGCTGCTAGTGGAAATCAATAATAGGATAGATTGAAAGGTGGCGATCATATGCAGCAGGAGCAAATTCACACTTACTTAGAAAGCTTCTTCACAGCCAATTCCTGTGACATCATCGAAAATGAACAAGGTTATATAACCATTCAATTAACCATCGACATGGACAAAGAATTAATGAACCGTCCATTCTATTGGCACTACCTTGAAAAAACAAATGGTGTACCTAACCCAATGAAATTAACATTAATAACCGATCAACATCAAGCACCAAATGATTTGAAGGGTGAGGTCATGCACTTTGGCGCCCCTCGCCTTCATCAAATCTTTCAATCAACTACTCGACTTGGAAGCTACATACGCTTATTTGAACAAGTTCACGCAACAGGTGGAAGTATCCCCCTTCACCCCTGGCTCGGTGTAAATATCATGGTTTCTTATCAATGCGATATGAAAAAAGATCAGCTCTACTCAATTGGTTTACATCTAGTAAGTGGTACGCTAGTAGAAAATTTCCAAGAAAAACTAGAAAAGCTAAACCTAACACCAAAAATTCCGGACCTATGCTTTAATATGACACCACTTATCAAACCACAAAGTGGGCTAAAACGAATCGAGCAATTTATTGAGCAAATCATTAGACAAAAGGATCATTCATGGGCAGATTCTGCAAGGCAAAGATGGAACGAAGACCTTTTGCTATTAAATCACTTTTACGAGGACTTAGAAGAAATGCCTGATTGTTATCATTTAGAGAAAGATGCGTTGCGCGATCTTTATGAACCTCAGATAAATGTGTCTGTTCAAAATGGCGGGATTTTTTATTTGACTCCTCAGGCAATATTTGGATAGGTTATTCACTTTCAATAAAGCAATTGGTTCGTCCAATTGCTTTATTTTTTTTACCTAACTAGAGATATATCTTTAATTTTATCCACCAACTATATCAATTGTTACAATAAACTCTAAAAATAAAATAATAATTCGACAAAATTAATTTTTACTAGTTAAAGATTTCTTAAAGGTTAATTAAAGAAATCTTTAAAATACATGTTTCTTCATTTGTTTTCAGGACTAATTGCCTACTTAATATTACAAAAATATTAAAAATTACGAATATCAAAAAAAATTTACCTCTCGACATGGTTCTGCACACTTCCTGATAATTCCTTTTTATAATAGGAGTAGTTATATAGACAGAGATAAATAAAGGACTTTCGATCGAAACTAATTACTAAGTTAATGACATTCTTATCAGTTAAAGGGCAAACCTATTGAAAAATAGGGACGCAAAGTCACAGGTCTAACGTTTTTACTATGATGGCTGGACTGCCTGGAATACATGCAAGTATTTTAGGAGGGTAAAAGTTGAAGATTGAGATTATTGAAAGAATGACCAAAGATGGTCAGCTTGATCGTGAATGGGTAGAAATGATAGTAGAGGCACTTGAATTAGGAATTAGTATAGAAGAAATAAAGGAATTTTTGGCTAATAAAGGTAGTTCTACGCTATCAGTCTAAAAACGTCAGCAATACATATGCAAAACAAAGAAATCATTTGAAAATTTTTAAATAATCTGTTCTCCATATAAAACAAAACCTTCTCTATATGTTATACTTATTGTAACAAAGGAAGGTGACTTGACGTGATTGGTCCACGGATTAAAAAATACCGAACTCAAAAAAACTTATCTTTATCTGAATTAGCCGAGAGAGCTGGAGTTGCAAAATCATACCTAAGTTCGATTGAACGCAATCTCCAGTCAAATCCTTCTGTCCAATTCTTAGAAAAAGTTTCAGTCGTACTAGGTGTATCTGTCAACACTCTGCTAGAAGAACAAAGTGAAACAGACCCTAAGGAACTTGACTACGAATGGACAAAACTCGTACAAGACGCCATGAAATCAGGTGTCTCCAAAGATCAATTTCGTGAGTTTTTGGAATTTAACAAATGGAAGCTACAGAATGATAATGATAAATAAGGGCATGGTTGGTGATTTTAGTCGCCGATGATGCTCTTTTTGTTTTTTCTGTGTTCGTTTTATTGAATGAACTTTTGACCTGATAAACCTTCCATACATCTACTTTTTCAGTATGAATTTGTTGAGAATGCAAGGTTTTTGTCGAGAACTTTCTCTTTTCTTAAGATAACCTTAGCCTTATAATAGTAAAAGAAACAAAACATAAACAACCAAGATAGATATTTATTCTTTACATTCGGTTCTTTATAAAGAATAACATTCAAATGAAATACAGGACTTTGTAAAAAAGTAAAAAGTTCTATGGAAATTTCAATAAATTTAGGTTGGTGTAAAATGCAATTTGATAAAGACACAATAGCACTTTTAATACAAACCATGAAAAGATATGGGTGGATGGATCTCCCTACTAATGGAACAAGTATGTATCCTTTTATTAAGAAGGGAAACATTTGTAGTTTTGTTGAATTTAAGGGAGGTAACGTAAAAAAGGGAGATGTATTACTCTACCACTCTTCATCAGGACAATTAATTGCCCATCGATTTTTACGTGTAAAAGAAACAAGTAATCAAATTGAGTATGAATTAAAAGGGGATTTAAATCTCCAGGTTGATGAAACTATTCGTGAGGAACAAATTATTGGCATACTAACTACAATAAATTGTGATAAAAAGACAATTTATACGGATGATTTCACAGCAATGATATGGAGTTACATTATATCTACTTTCCCTAATATATCTAAAATATTGAGGGCTTATCAAGCCTTCATGATGACTATTAAAACAAGCATACTTCAAAATCTTCTATAAAATATATAGATCAATATAATAAGGATTTTTAAATTCCAATGAAATCAGTTATTCTAGGTAAAAAAACGTGAATAGGCTTTAGCCTAACTCACGTTTTTTTATGCTTTATATGAGAATTTAGATTCTTTTGGAATGAACAGCTCTATTAGACTTTTATATTTTGCGTAAAAACCAGTCAGGTCAGTTCGATTACATTCAATGAATCGAAGCTACAGAAGCGCCGATGATGTCTTTTTTGTTTTACTGTCGTTCGTTTTATTGAATTTTACCAAACAAAATATTCGTTCTTTTTAACAGTAATAAATTTCATGGAATCTCTCAAATTATGTCGAAAAATTCCCCTTTCAATATATTTTTTTTACCTTTATACTGTTATAGAGAACAATTTGTGTATCAATAATGTTTCAGAAGATAT
This sequence comes from Bacillota bacterium, assembly GCA_051750265.1. Lineage (GTDB taxonomy): Bacteria > Bacillota > Bacilli > Bacillales > Bacillaceae > Metabacillus. The sequence goes on from JBNJJO010000002.1 coordinate 329,105, forward strand.
TTTTCCACTTTATTTGTTCTTAATAATGAATACCTTATGGTAGGTGAGAAATTTGTCCATTAAATTAAAATCACACGATAGTCATCCCCGTGTGTTAGCACATCAGGCAATTCGGTTTGAAACGTCGCAGAGTTGGAATAAAGGGCATGGTCCGGTTTCAGGTGATATTGGTAAAAGTGATGGAGATAAATACCCACATGACCCCTACGACCCGAAAAAAGTTCACAGCAATAAGTAGTTATTGATTGGTCAATGGTTTAAGTGACCATTGATCATTTTTGAATGATATGAGGAGACGAATAATGGAAGAAAGTAAAGTGAAAATTGGCGAGCATATTTTTTATATAAAAAATAAATCTTCTTTATTACGTGAATTTTTCAACAAAAACTTTATCCCAGTATCAGATGAGAAACAATCGATTAATATGAAAATAGAAATAGTGACAGGCTTTGGTGTTCCTTTTTTGAATTATAAAGTCAAAATAACAAAATCACACGATAGACTCAGCTTCCAACGGGCAGATTACTTAATTGAAGTTGATTATGATTATACATATGCAAAAATTCATGTACATAACGATTTATCATTGAAACATGCTCTCATGAATCTTTATAGCTCGTTTATTGTCCATCATAATTGGGGAATTTTACTCCACTCAGCTTGTGTACTCGAAAATGGTGCCGCTCATATCTTTTCAGGACAGTCAGGTGCTGGTAAATCAACAGCTGCTAAATTATCTTACCCTCGAGAGCTATTGTCAGATGAAGCAACCATCGTAAAAATTACTACTAATGAAGTTACTGTGTTTGATTCTCCATTTCGAAGCGAGCTTGCTAGTAATAAACTAGATGATTCCTATAGCTTAAAGAGTATACAGTTACTCCATCAATCTTTACAAACTAATCGAACACAATTATCAAAATCAACTGGACTTTTGCATCTGATAGATAAAGTATTTTACTGGACAGACAGTGCTGAAGAAACGAAAAGGATACTTAGATTATTAAAAACTTTAGTTAACCAAATAGATGTTTATAACTTACACTTTCAAAAAAACAACACGTTTTGGGAGAGGATCTCTTAATGGAGCAATTTATTCAAACAAATGACTACGAAACTGTTCAGATTGATGATGAATGGATCATCATGAATACTGATAGGTTTACAGTGACGAAGCTAAATGAAATCGGTGGTTATTGTTGGACATTGCTTCAACAGCCACAAACAACTACATCCCTTATTACTTTTATAGCTAGGAAATTTGAAATTAAAAATGAATTAAATCAAAACGATATTGAAGCTTTTTTAAGAGAGCTAATGGAATATGGATTGGTGAAACATGCAGTTTAATAACGATACAATTTCTCTATTCATTCGAACTATAAAAAACAATGGTTGGATTGATCTTCCTTCCGAAGGTACGAGTATGTATCCTATCATACAGAGTGGTAACGTATGTCGGTTTGTTGCCATTAATTCTAAAGAAGTAAAGAAAGGGGATATTTTACTCTACCAATCTCCTTCTGGTCAGCTAATTGCTCATCGCGTCTTACGAATAAAGGATAAGAATAATCAGATTCAATATGAATTAAAGGGTGACTCGAACCTTAGTTTTGATGGCCCTATTCTATATGAACAAATAATTGGAAAATTAGTAACGATAAATAAAGAGAAAAAACAAATTTATATGGATGACTTCCCTTCTGTTATTTGGAGTTTTATCATTACCACCTTTCCTATTGTTTCGAAGATGTTGAAAGCATATCTTACATTCAAAGGAATTCTCAAAGTTAAGTTAGGGATCTCACTATGATTAAAAAGAGAATATTGTCTATCATAGATCTTTTTAATATAGGTGGTATACAAAAAACATTTACATTGCTACGACCATACATACTAAAGAGTTGGAGATCTTATTTTGGACTACTTGTTATCTTATTTGTAGAAATATTTCTCATAATAGCTTTTGCGTGGTTTTTTGGCACAATCACAGACTTCGCCGTTCAAGGAGAATTTCACAAAATAAAGCAGTTGTTACTTGTTGCTCTAGCATTAATTTGCACGGATTTATTCGTATCCTATTTTAATATTTATTTAGAATCCTATGTCACAAGTAAAATTAAAAGAGACCTGAAAGAACATGTTTTAAAACACATCATGCTACTACCAACTAATAAATTAGCGAAAATCCGGTCAGGTGAACTATTAACACATTTTACAAATGATATTAACTGTATTAATGGTGTGATCGGTAGCAATTTAATTTATCTCATCCAGTTACCGTTAATGTCAATGGCTGTTTTTTTCTATATGCTACATATTCATTGGCAATTATCGGTTTTTAGTCTATTCATCATTCCTATTGCAATTTTTATTGGTGCAGTGTTTGGTATTTTAATTCGAAATAATAGCAGAACCATCTACAATCAAATTGGTGATATAAATAGTAGCTTAAATGAAATGTTCCAAGGAATCTCTGTAATCCGCTCTTTTCTACTTGAAAAAGTTTTTGTTTCAAGATTTAAACAAAAAAACCACGAATTCTTCCAACTCGAAATGAAAAACGCAAAGCTCCGTGGATCTTTTTCTGTAGCTGGCGGCACCATTTCTTCAATTTCCTATATAATCAGTCTTTGTTTGGGAGCATTTTTCGTTTCAAAAGGAAATATAACCGTTGGCTCTTTACTAACCTTTGTTTCCCTTATGCAGCGTCTTATTAGTCCATTAACAGGACTTGCAGGTTTATGGGGAAGCTTCCAAAGCTCAGCTTCTGCTGTTGAAAGAATTTCTACTGTATTAGATGAGGATCCAGAAACTTTAGAATTACCATTTTATACAAAAATAAGTAATCTACCGAATTCAATCAAATTTAAAAACGTTACTTTTTACTATGAACCAGAAATAGAAATATTTAATCAATTAAACCTAGAAATTCCAACTGGTAAAGTAGTTGCGTTTGTAGGACCTAGCGGAGCCGGAAAAACAACTCTATTTCATTTGATTCAAGGCTTTTACAAACCACAATCAGGTCAAATATTAATGGATCATGTTTCAATTAATGAGCTCTCCCCTTCTGTTTTGAGAAGTACTTTTGCTTATGTTGCCCAAGAAACCTTCTTATTTAGTGGAACCATTAAAGATAATCTTTTATTAGCTCGTCCAGAAATTACGGAATTTGAAATGATTAACGCTGCGATTCATGCCAATATTCATGAATTCATTATGTCTCTTCCCGATCAGTATGATACTGAAATTGGTGAACGTGGAGTTCGACTATCTGGAGGACAAAAACAGCGAATGGCTATTACCAGGGCAATATTAAAAGATGCACCGATTCTTTTGCTTGATGAGGCTACTTCTGCATTGGATAGTGAATCAGAATTTCATGTAAAAGAAGCGTTAGATCGATTAATGAAAAATAAAACGACACTCGTAATAGCTCATCGGTTATCGACAATCCAGCATGCAGATTTAATTATTGTTTTGGAAGAAGGAAAAATTGTTCAACAAGGTACTCACCAAGAGCTTATGTCTCAAGAAGGACTTTATCGAAAATTAACTCAGACACAGTTTTTAATCGATCAAAGTAGAGATTCACATCTATCCGTTATTTCCAGGTAAAAGGGGAAAGAAAAAATGCTAATAAACTTTTTACAATCCTTATACGACCACAACTCTTCACTACCAAGTGAAACTGAAGTTTATAACCAATTAATTGAGGACATTGAATACTTTTCAATTTCTCCTCAAGTTTATTTTTACTTAAAACAACAAGATCGTCTTGAGCTTACTCCCCAATTCTTTCAAAATCGATTAAAGAATAGTTTTAATCAAGTTCTCATACAAAATCTTTTTATTAAAAGTCAAACAGAAAAGATTCTATCGACATTTGATGAATTATCTATTCCAGCCATACCTCTAAAAGGTGTGTTGTTTGCTGAAAAATACTTCGGACACGTGGCTGCTAGATCAACCTCTGATATTGATCTATTAATAAAGCCGGACGATCTAAATAATGTGATTGAATATGTGAAGAAATTGGGATATACAATAGAAGAAGAATCTGCTCCAGATCATTTTCATTGTAGTTTAAGTAAGGAACTACCTGGTTCACCGATCCCACTTACTGTTGAAATACATTGGGATATTCTGAGGGAGAACACAAGTGAATTTAAGATTGAGGAATTTTGGTCACAGGCAAATCCGTTGAAACAGTATAAGCACATAAAAGAACTATCAGATGATCATACGTTTTACATGATCTGTCTTCATGCTTGGAGACATAATTTAGATTCAATGAAGCATTTTTTAGATATTGTTCAGATCATAAATGTGTTGGGTAATGAACTAGAATACGACACCCTATTTAAGGATGCTGCTAGACATAAAACCTTAAATAGGATGAAACGAACGTTATCAATTGTTTATAGAGCCTTCCCACAATTAAAGGAAATTCAGACACTACCATTTAATAATCAAAAAGGTTTGTGGTGGCAATACGAAGCCGTTCGAGATTCTAGCTTTAGAAATATTAAAGTTTATCTTGATTATTTTGATTATTTATTTTTCAGTTTTGATACTACCAAACATCGATTGATTGCGTTTACTGAATGGATCCGTCCATCAGAGTACCACCTGTCGTTAGAACTAAAGACAAATGAAGGAATTGGTTTTAAAGAATATATAAAATTATATAATAATAGATGCTTTGGATTTTTGAAATCCTTCTTCCTAAATAAAGGAAAATCTCTCAAAAGATAAATACTTACTTGAAAATAACCATCAGTATTGTCCAATTCGTTGTGATAAAATATCCCAATCTATATCTCCTTTTTAACAAGAAACTAGTAGTTTTCTTTTTTCTTTAATGTCAACACATTAATTTCAGGAGGGTTAAACAATCGGAACTTCAAAAAAGAAACGGTTTGACTACTCCCTAACCCAGCACTAACATATTGTTTCGTTTGTTTGTACTCCCATAACCCTTTTACTCTGTCTTGTGGTGGGAACAACCCACTACGTTCATAGTATGGTTCTGGAACAAATAGGGCACCTATAAACGGAAGTCTAATTTGTCCACCGTGGTAATGTCCAGCCATAATTAAATCATACTCTCTAAATTCATTATTCGGATTATTCATTAGTTGATCAATTCTAGCATCCACGACCGGATAGTGATTCAAAGCAATTAACACATCTGAGTCATTAGCAGCACCCAACTTTGACATCTCTTTTAGTAATTGGTTACGATGTTGTACATATATTGCTGACTTACCTTCAGTTGGGATTGCAGCCCTCATTTGAGGATCCAAAATAGATAATTCAAAATCAACAAAATGTATGTGAGAAGTTCCCTTTTCAACCGAATTGATTGATTCGAGAAGCTTTACACCTCTTAATTCCATTCCTTCGATAAATTCATGTTTTTTCAATTTCTTTTCATGGTCAACCACATAACTACTAGGGTCTGAATTACCTGGAACAAATAATGCATGTTCTTTATTGTTAATTCCTTCTAATAATTCATAAAAAGGCTCATAATTACTACTGTTACCACTAATCAGCATATCTCCTGTAAAAACAATGGCATCATAATCAATTGAATTAATTTCCTCTATTAATCTTTCCTGATTAGTACCAAATACTTTTTCATGTAAATCGGTTACTTGAAGAATCTTAAATCCGTCTACCTCTTCTGGTAAATTGTTAATCGCTATTTCTTGCTCTACTACTTTTATTCGGTTATTGTCCCAAACAGTATAAATAACTAGGACCATAATTAATAACAAAAGCCCTAACAAAAACTTACCTCCTGCTTTTCTCATTAACATCTCTCCAGTTATTTTTTATCAAACTACTAACTTAAAAAAGTTAGAATAGAAAACACCCACCAGTATACATAGTGAGTGTTATAAACTTGCTTCCATTTGATTACTTAATAAATGACCAAAAACACTTCGTTTATCTTTTGCAAGCTGTCCAAATTCCCCTTTTTGAATTATGGAACCTTGATCCAATACAACAACTTGATCAGCGTTACGTATCGTTGATAACCGGTGGGCAATAACAACAATTGTCATTCTTCCCTTTAGCCTATCTATCGCCTGTTGGATTTTCGCTTCATTTTCTGTGTCTAGTGCACTTGTTGCTTCATCAAGCACAAGAATTGACGGGTTTCGTAAGATTGCTCGCGCCAGAACAATTCGCTGCCTTTCTCCTCCAGAAAGTCGGATTCCTCTATCTCCAATAAGCGTATCTAGACCTTGTGGAAGCTTTCTAACAAACTCAGCGGCTGATGAAAAGTCCAAAGCTTCCCACATTTGATCTTCAGTTGCATCTGGTACAACTAATTTCAGATTCTCCCTTATACTAGCGTTAAAGAGAAAAGGATCTTGTGGAACATAACTAATTGCCCTTCGCAAAGACAATAGATTTTCATTTGTTAAAGGTTTTCCATCAATTAATACTTGCCCTTTTTCCGGTTGGTTTAGACCCATTAACAAATCAATTAAAGTGCTTTTTCCAGCACCAGATCGACCAACAAATGCGGTCATTTTATTAGCAGGTATCACGATATTAATATCCTCTAAAGCATATGAAGCTGAACCATTTTGATGATAACGGAAGAACACATTTCGGCATTCAATTTCTTGAGTAATTTGAATTGGCTTTAACTCATGATTTGCTTTAAGAGTAAATTCTTTCGCACTTTTACATTCGTCTTGCAAAGCCTTAACAGCTTTAAATGAAGGGAGTGTTGTGGCAATTTGCTCTAGCGAACCTTGAATACCTGCAACTCTCGGCCATAATCTTGAAAAAATGATGATGATTAGCATCAACTGACCAGCCTGAGCATTAAACATGTTTACGGCAATAAAAATAAACATAGCAATTAATACTGACGAAGCAATTTTATAGTACATTTGTGAAGAAGTTTTCATCTTGATATATTCCATTTGTTCATCCTGCATTCCTTTGGTTATCGTACGAAACCAGTCCATTCTTGACTTTTCTAACGTATTACTTTTTATATCTTTTATTCCGTTAATTTGATCGGTTACACCTGCAAGATAATCTTTTCCTAATGTGTAATTTCTCTTCCCCAGCGCATAAGATCTTTTTAGAAATTTACGATTTAAAAAAATAAGGACTAAACCACATAATAAAACGAAAATCGTTATATTCGGCGAAAGAAAAAAGGCAAAACCAATTTGAATGGATGTAAAAATAAGTGAAGCCATAAATTGCAAAAATGAGTGTGTTCCTCCACTCGATCGAGCTATTTCTACAGTTAATAAATTAGTAAGATCCGATTTTCGATGTCTTATGAAAAAATTCCAATTTGCATGTAACAAAGATTCATACGTTTCTACACGTAAGTGACGGAAAAAGCCATGTTGAATTTTTGTATTTTGAATTGTTATATGGCGTTGTAATAAATTTTGTCCAATAACTATAAAAACAAAAATTGCTAGAATGACAGGCAACCCTAATGTACTTGGAATGTCTTGCAAAAATGTAAACATTTCAGAAATCGGTATCTCACCTGCATCTAGCTTCACAATCCCACTCATACTAATCATAGGAATTAATAATAAAATACCAATACCATCTAGCAAGCTAATAAACATCATTGCTAGTAAATTTATATAAAGAATTTTACCTGCATACGAATGGATCTGCTTTAAAAAATAAATTACATGTGTCAAGATTAGTTCCCCCTAGGGTAATGCATGCTTCCTCGTCCTCCTCCAAACCCAAATAAAAAGACGTAAAGGGAAGTATAAAAAGTGAAGCTGTTTTGGCAATGGCAAAGCCTCTGCATCCTCAGGATATGGATGTAAAAAACTTAAAACAAACAATAGCTTTTGTCTGGCAGACATTAATGAAATTAAATGACGTGTATGATACCGAGATACATCTTCAGGAACGGGATCTGTATGTAAATTAACCATTCTTTCAAGATAAAATATCGCCTCTTGTGCCAAACCCCAAGAACGCTTGTTTACTAGTAAAGGCTTCGCAGCATCTGATATCTTCGAATTTAAAAGCTTTGTAGTTAAAACTAGAGCCTGTGCCCCTACATTGTGAAAATGATAGGTTTTTAATAACTTGTTAGTCGTTCCCCAATCAATGTCTTGTTCTGTCAATTGGTGAATATCTAACAACCAACGAAGTCTTGACCAACCATGACGAGCACCATGTGAAACGAGGAATAAGAATAGGTCTTCTTTCCCAAGCAAATAAACGGGATAGGTTGTGAGTTTACTTATACTTTTTCGTTTCCACAGCTCTTCGAAACTAGGTTCAAAACCCGGACCTGGATTTAATCTCCAATGAATCTCAAGTTTTATTCGTTTTTGTGGATGGAAATAAGATACATGATGATGTCTCCATTTCCAATCGTTCAGTACTGTTTTAATATAATCTTCTTTTTCATAACCAAGTTTATGTAATATATCCTCCGCTTTATTGAGCTCATCAAGAGGAATCAGAAAATCCAAATCACTAGATGTACGCAGAGAAATATCACCATATAAGTCATGAGCAATCACAGGTCCCTTTAAGAAAAGAAGACGTATTTTACACTCAGTGAAAATTTTACTTACTCGCTCCATTTCAGCGCTTAATTGGAGCATGTTAAATGTATTCCTCTTGTAATCTAGTGACAACTTTTGAATAACAAATGGAGGAATTAGATTTTTGTTGATTCCTTTCAATTTAGAATGCAGCACAGGATAAACACGATGATGTTTTGCTAGCTCTATAAATAGATCCCAATTAATATCTGCTAATACTTCTGAGCTATTTTCTTCAATAAATTCACGACTGTCTTTCTTTAACAACTGAAGGATTAACATTAATTCCCTAGGAACATTTGCAAGATCGAGATTGAATTGATTAACCATTGCTTGTTCCTCCAATTTTCTTAGCAAATTTCCCTACAACAGTAAACTTCTCCATTCCTTCAGAACCAGTTATATAATAAGGCCCACTGCGCAACCAAGCATGTGCTATTAGTTCACCAGAGTCATCTCTGGCCGTTCCTAAATAAAGGGTGCTTTCAATTTGCCGCTTTTCTAACATTTTCATTGCTGCAATTGCTTTAACAAGACATTGACTTTCCCAAAAAGTATATCGACTCATAATATGAATCGCGTGAGAGACACTAGATAAAACCTTTTTATTCGAAACAAATGGTTCAAAAGTCGTTTCTTCCATGTGCTTACCTAAAGTAGGAGCCACTTTTGAAAAAGGGATACTTTTAAGATATCGACCTAGCCCTAAATAGAAAAAAGATTCGACTAGAAGTACCTTAGTTTTCAAATCCATTGATATAAAAATCCTTAGCTTATTCAAGATCTCACTATCCCTTTCCAGAAAAAATAAACTAGCATTCTATCAAGTTGTTGCTTCTTTTACATTAATCAAATTTTCATCATTTAATAATTTTAAAAATGACATGACCTGTTCTTCACATTCACTTTGTTTAACTTCATATTGTGCAAATAAAGAATTTACCAAATGATTGATTGAGGTTGGTGTTTTAATTAGGTCCCAGATTACTCCACCCATTTCACCCAAATTGTAGTACTTGCCATTGTTTATACTTAACATCACTTTTTCTCCGTCCATATCGCTTACGATATTCCCTTCTCCTTGACTAACAATATGAGTTGTTGAAATATGTTGAGTTTTAACCATATACTTTTTCCTCCTTATTTAATGTAGTTAAAATTACATCAGTTAAATCATGTGCAGTAAACCGAGATATTGGACGACGCAATTGGTATATGTCGATATGTTCACACATTTTTGCAGTAGTGCTGAAATGCCAATCCATTAAGCCTGAAGGGGTAATAAAGAAATTACGGTATGTATGATTGAATAATGTGTGTAATCGGTGTAAGTTTTGAACAGGATTGAATTCAATTTCATCATTTTCTGTTTTGACTAGTTCAAATACACCTGCAAGTGGCAGTGGCTTAGAAGCAAATTGGTTTGAGACTGGAATCGCAAATTTGGTTTCTCTATCGATGATTGGACGATAGTGATTCGATTCCATTCCAAATTGATTTAGGCTTTCTAACCATAATTTTTGTTGTGGATATGCTGGTGTTACCATTGGGATACTTTTTTCATTAAGAGTGACCGGTATGACATCATCACTAATGAGTTGGTAACCTAACTTTAAGAATGCAGAAGCAAGAGTTGATTTGCCTGCACCAGATTCACCTACGATTGCATATGCTTTACCGTTTATTTCTATTGCACTGCCGTGTAAAGGGAGTATTTTTCTCTGCATCAAGAGTGCCCCCATGCAGGTTCCAAGTAGATAGAGACGCATTTGATCTTCATGAGCATTTCCCATTGGAGAATAATATATTTCTTTTCCTTGTTTAATCATATAAATAGCGTTGTCAGGTATTCGGAACATGATTAAATCTTCTTTAATAACAAAATATTGGCTTTCACCAGCTAATTCTTCCCATAACAAAGTAAGATCTGCTTTTTCAATGACAATATCCGCTACATCACCTTCAATATAAGTCTGAGGTAATTCCGGAAGATGAACTTCGCTTAATACATTAAATCCAAAAGCTTTGAAATGGTTTTTATTGGTAATGTTTGTTTTCAACTGATTTTCCCCCACAACAAATAAATCAATTTAAATTTAAATTAAATTAATATCCCCTATACTTTTTTAATGTATAAAGGTTAAGAATCTACGTTAATACACTGAAAATTAATTGCCTAAATTAGTTTGTATACAACTATTATTTGACATTCCAGCATGCGTTTCATGGTTTTGATTTCTGTAATAGTAAAGAGTACGAGCTCCAGAAAAATCTTTAGCACCAAAGAGTTTTCGCTTTTTCTTATCCCAAATCATAAAAGCGAAATCACCGATTAAATGCTTTGGAACGTCTTCTCCCCACTTGGAGTATGCTAGAAAGATTAGTTGACTATCTGGGATTGACTTCCTTTCTCCTATTGATTCAGGAGTAATCCATTGGGCAGGGGAATGTCGTAATGAGTTCATCAGATTTTTCATATGATCATGTTCCAATGGCCCATAAATTAAATTAGTAATACCTACTATTGTACTCATCTGATCCTCCAGCTACTTACACATGGTAGTTTTATTGATAAAAAGTGTACGATATGAATTCACTATAAAGAACAATCATGTACAAATATAAACAATCTACACTAGATTACAGATGAAATGACATTCTTTATAAAGAACACCCATAAGACAAAAATACCATCTTTCTGAAATAGTGTCAATCTCTAAAAATAACAAAATGTTATCTACTTATTTATTAAAATTAGGAGCAAAGCAAGCTTTCAATTATTGCAGCCATTTTGAGGACTATTTATTTTAATAGAAGTAGAAATGAAGAACAAGTATTTGTAATTGGAAGTATAATTCGTGGACCTTTTTCTAAATTAATCAAATCATTTTGATATCATTTATTAAGACTGTCTTCTAACAAAGAAACATTTCCTTAACTCTTTTTTTAAAAAAGCAGTTATTTACTTTTAAAGCCCCTACACAAAGAATGTGTAAGGGCGTCGGAAATACATCAAAAAATTTTAATAATTAACTATAATGCACAACTTCATCAATATCCGGCTGTACTGCATCTGGAGTTTTAAGTCCAGGACCAGCCATAGTCATATTGATATTAAGTACTTCTAACTCTGGTGTTTGCCACTCTTTTTTCATAAAATCACCTCCCTTCAATTTTTTTTAGAAACCGATATAAAATTAAACTGCGCATTAATATCCTAAATTCAAAATCGTATACAAATTCAGGCTTAGGCTCTTTCTTAATCTTTTCTATTGAATCCTTAATAACTTTAACGTCAATGAGATCAGATATTATAGAATCATTTGAAAGCTGTTCTAGTTCTTCAATAAATGGCTGCCAAGAATACTTCATGCGATGAACACCATCAGCACCTTGAATTCCTCTAGAACGTTGATTAAGCCTTATATTATCTGGTAATAAATTTTTAGTAGATCGACGAATAAGCGATCGATCAATACCTTTTTGAACATATTGATCCTCTGGAACTGATAAACAAAATTGAATAACTCTAATATCGTTTGTGGGATCACGTTCCCATAAAGAATGACGAAGGGATAATTTTGTCCCTATCGTACCGTTTAAACCCCAGAAATGTAATTGATTAAACTGATTATTTCTTATTTGATAAACATCAGTAACAGAAGCACCTTTTATATCTATCCCATGTTCTTCAAGCTTCTCGAATACATTTGTCCTCATTGCAAAATTAGGATTAATCCATTCTGGAAATTGGAATTGTTCTTGAGATGTAAGTAGACGAGAGATCGAAGGAAATGCCTTTTTTCCAACAAATTTCATAATTCTTGATTTTTTGACACCTATGTTCTTACTGTATAAATTGGTCTCTTGATATAAACGAAGGAAATGAAATTTCTTCAAAAGGATCGCATAATAATCAAGTGCATGTCCCCAAGATATTGTCCAATTACCTCTTTGACCATTTAAAAGTATTCCAACTCCCTGTTGATCAGCTTGCTCATAAATTCCCTTTAACCAGAAAGAATTCTCAAAAAATTTATATGGCATTTCCATCGTTTCAATCCAGTCGTCTACTTCTGAAAACGGGCTCTTCTCTGGGAAACTTAAATACTGTTCTGAGATATTCCCAACATGCTGAACAGTTGATTCGATTAATGGTCTCTCATTCGCAACCCTATACCTGTGTGTCCAATCAACAAAATCATCAACAGGAATATAGCTGTAAGTGTGTAATTTTTTATTCTTTTCTTGCAGAGCTTTTGCTGCAAAGCTAACCACTGAACCTGAATCCAAACCTCCGCTTAAATGGGCTCCAACTTGTTGATGGGTACGCATCCTTGCAGTTACCGCTTTTTGAAATACCTCACGGAAGGCCTCTTCATATTCTAGATTTGATTTTAACTTTAACTTCTCACCTGCAACCAAGTTAGAATATCTCGAAAACTCAACTCTACCATTTACTACTTTAATCGTATGAGAAGGAGGAATCTGTTTAATATATTTATAGACTGTTTCATCAGTCGATACTGAGTCCGTTGTTACTGGTATAGCTATGAACTCTGCAAGCCACTGCTCATTAAGTGTTTTATCAATATAAGGAAAGGAAAAAAGTGGTTCGATAATTGTACAAAAAGCAAATTTCAATTCATTTTTATAAAAATATAGTGTTCTAGTACCCGAAAAGTCCCTTGCACCAAAAAACTGGTGCAGCCTTTCATCCCAAATCATAAAGGCAAAATCACCTACTAAGTACTTGGGTGCTTCTTCTCCCCATTTTTGATATGCTAGTAAAATTAACATGCTATCAGACATGTCTTTTCTTTGAGAACGTTCTACTTGTAATCTCTCAAATAATTCATTACGGTTGTCAATTATCGCATCAGCAGTAATTGCCAATTGTTTTTCATAATCATAAAAAGGCAATTGCTCACCAACTGATTCTGGTGTAATCCATTGTGCATGACAACCAAGAAAGATATTCTCTTTATGCCAGGTTTGAACATCATCGGCGGGAAACTTCTGCAAAGCTTTCATTACATTTCTGCCTTGTTCCATATCTATTGGTTCATCGTTTAAATGATAAATTCCAGCTATTGCACTCATTAATTCCTCTCCCACGCATGAATAAATGTACCGCTTAGTAAATTTTCATTTCATTATACGTTCTCATTAAAGAACTATTAATTAAACCTTTTGACTCAGAGATATATGTATTTGTCGATATGTCTCCAATCCTCTTTGCTGATTCATCTTTTTATCTATTGATGATATATTTACTGTATGATTAACGACTTTTGCTTTAACTTCTGTTAAGTCATTTGCACAGTAAGGACATTGCCACTGCCCCAGATCAGAACTACTGTATGATGATCTCATACAGCGTGAGCATCGTTTTGTATACAATAAACTACCTCCCTAGTTGACTAGACAAAAGCAACATAAAGCCAAAACTTGTGAAAGAAAAGGATGATTTTATACGCAGCTGCTCCAAAAACCTTCAACATATAGACCCATTTGTTCTCTGGAATTTTCTTAAAAATAACAAGCGTATATAATAGAAGAGAGTGTTAAATTTTAATCAATAAGAAATAAATTGGATTCTGATCATATAACCAATTCATAATCATGTTAGCCTCTTCAATTAAATCTAGATTTAACCAATACAAGAAAAAATTCCATCAATAAAATTTAAGAAAGTTAGATAATAACCGACAAGCGGAATTGGCAATAAACTATTTTGAAAATTTTGTCCCCTTCTTTCCGTTCTTAATAAAGAATGATTATGCATAATATGTTATCTCCAACACTATGTATCTTAATTTCTCTATGAACCATCACGTGTAATTTTTTTTAGTAATTAGTTACTTCATTATTTTATTCTATATTAAGAACAATACTATACATTTTTAACGAACGCAATAGTTTTTGTACAATTTGTACCAGATCTTTTGACTTATATTTTAGTTTTTAGATACATCGAGTTAAAAGATGTTCGTCATGAAAACCAAACAGGTAAATTCTTATTACAGTGTGACATTTAGTTCCTTTTGTTCTTTCTTTACTACCTCATATCCATTTGGATTATTCGATTGCCAACGCCAAGAATCCGAACACATATCTTCAAGCCCCTTATGAGCAATCCAGTTTAATTCTTTTTCTGCTTTTGATGGGTCTGCATAGCTAATTCCAATATCTCCAGGTCTCCGGTCAATGATTTGATAAGGAATATTTCTACCTGTCACTTTTTCAAAAGCATAAATCATTTCCATTACACTGTATCCTGTACCAGTCCCAAGATTATAGGCACTTACACCTGAAGATGTCATGACCTTTTCAAGGGCTTTTAAATGACCAGCTGCGAGATCTACGACATGAATATAATCTCTAACCCCTGTTCCATCATGAGTAGCATAGTCATTACCAAAAACATTAAGTTCAGACAATTTACCTACAGCAACTTGAGTAATATATGGTACAAGATTATTTGGAATACCATTAGGATCTTCACCGATACTTCCACTAGGATGAGCCCCTGCCGGATTAAAGTAACGCAACAAAGCGACACTCCAATTTTTATTGGAAACATATACATCACGTAATATTTCCTCAATCATTAGTTTTGTTCTTCCATATGGGGTTGTTGCTTGAAGAGGCAATTCTTCAGAAAGTGGGACTTGTTCTTGCATACCATATACTGTTGCTGATGAACTAAAGACCATGTTAAGGACACCGAATTCCTCCATCACTTCACATAAGATGAGTGTTCCTGTGATATTGTTGTGATAATAATGCAGCGGTATAGATACTGATTCTCCAACAGCCTTTAATCCTGCGAAATGGATAACAGCTTCTATGTCGTTTTCAGAAAAAATAGTTTGTAATTCGCTTTTGTTCAGCAAATCTGAGTGATAAAATTTAAAATCCTTTGCAGTAATTTCTTTTATACGTTCAAGAGAATCTACCTTACTATTTGATAAATTATCTAGTATTACAATTTCATATCCTGCGTTTAATAATTCTACGCATGTGTGGGACCCAATATAACCTGCTCCACCTGTGATTAAGATTGCCATATACTTTAACCTCCGATAGATGATTTTTAACTCGTTAATTAAGTAAGTGGAAAAACCCTAACATTTTATTCTTAATAAAGAATTTTATTTTAGTTAATTATTATGTGGTTAAGGTGAATATGTTCAAAATTTAGTAGAAAGAAACTATTAAAAGCTTCGTAACTTTTTATATTTATTCACCTATAAAATTAAAAGAATTCCAAGATTCAAATATAAATTTGTTCTTTATAAAGAACCTAATTTTATTTTAAACTCTTACTAATTATTTATCAACCATTTCATAAAATTAAATTGGAAATAAAAACTTAGGTACTTTTAGTTTTAATATGGACTCATTTATTTTTATATGATTATCCCACTAGCTCAGTATAAGTATTGTTGATGCACACAATGTTACTAAACGGCTAAACCATTCTCCTTTGAATTTTCTTCGATTAAATCGATAGCAAAATTCATCTAAATAGGACTGGAGTTTTGATGCTGTGAGTCAAGTCCGTGGAACGTTCCACCAACAAGCGCTTTTGCATTCGAAAGAACAGTGTGTAACCAGCGTAAATGGTCTGGAGTTTCTTTGTTCATTATAGACTTGATACTCGTGCTTAAAACCAGCCCCATCAAGCGCTCGGTAGAAATGATAAGCATCACTACTTATCGTTGACCCAGGTTGGATGCTTTTTTCGGCAAAACCAATCAAGGTTTCTTCTTTATAATGTTAGGGACGACCTCCATTTTTAGATAAAGTAGATGTCCCTTTTGGTTTAAGGATAACCCTACTAATACCTTTGTTTTGTCTGTTCCACGCCCGCGTTTTCCGCCTTCGGATGGCTCACCAAAGATAGAATCATCTAGTTCTACAATACCAGCTAATAAGTATTCTGCATCACGTTTTCTTATGGCTTGGCAAACCTTATGAAGCATGAGCCAGGCGGTTTTTTACGACACTTCAAGTTCTTCAAAAAGACTTGTCGCAGATACACCACGTTTATCATGAGCGATTAAATAGATGGCTAAGAACCACTTGGTTAAGTCAGTTCTTGTTTTTTCCATCACGGTTTCGACGGTGACAGTGGATTGTTAACGACATTTTTTGCATTCATAAAGCTTGTGCTAACGCGTTTTTGTTTTAAAATAAGCATCGTGACCACATTTCTCACAACAATTGCCTTTTGACCACTTCAATAAAAATAGATGGTCATGCCAAGCTTCTTTTGTCGAAAACTGTTTTTGGAAAAAAATCAAACTCATTTGTTGGTATTAGGACATTAAAAACACCCTTTCAAGAACAATGTTAGTCATCATTATTGCCAAACATTCGTTCTTGGTAAACATTATTCTGAGCAAAAGGGATACTTATTATTTTTTATTATTTTGTCCAAGCAATTTGATAATTGCTAGAATTAAATATATTAAATGTAAGAACTATTTTGATATTAGGTGGGATAATATTTTCATATGACAACTTCTAATGCAACCTATGTTGTAGAACTTGGTCGTTGGGGTATAAAGAATGATGGAACAGATGCAATAAACACCACTCATGGCATTAACAATGCACTAGTTTGGGCAAAAAATAATGGACATAGCAATTGTAAGTTACCAAATGGTCGTTATTTGATAGATAAAGATAATAATATTGAAATGGTTAGTGATTTAACTCTAGATTTATTTGGTTGTATAATAAAGAAAGAAACTAACGGATATCAAAAATACACTATCATAAACATTGAAAACAAAAGTAATGCTACTATTGTTGGAGGCGTTGTAGAAGGAGATAAGGGTACTCATGATTATACAACTGTTCCAGGAACGCATGAATGGGGCACATGTATTAACATAGGATATAGTGTAAATACAAAAATAGATAGTGTAGAGGTAAGAGAAACTACTGGATATGGAATCTCGGTTGGATCTAAGTATAATCATGCATATTGGGTATATTTATCTGAATTAGAATCTGGTACGTTTGATTCCTCTGGTAATCCAGTTATTAATTCTAACTGGGTAAGGAGTAACAAATATTATTTATTATCTAATAACCTAATTCAGCAGCAAGGTTACTTCATGATATGTGGTAATGGTTATGGAGATTACGGTAATGGAATTGACTTAACAAAAAAAATGGTTACCGCATACTTCTTTGATGATACAAACACTTATTTAGGCAAAATCACTCGCAGAACTTTTGAAGGATTTTATATAACCTCATTTCCATTAGGTGCTACAAAGTTTAAAATATCTTATCAGGAACACATCTCTAACATTGTAAATAGTACAACTACAATTCGCTCTGATGCTTATTCCAAAGGAGTAAATATAGTAAATTGCTACATTCATGACTGTAGAACATTAGGTATTGTAGGTGGTGGACAGTATATAAATATTGAAAATTGTGAAATTGCGAGAATTGGTGGAGCATCTCCTGGATATGGCATTGATCTTGAAGATGGATATAATCTAAATCAAAACATTACGATTCGTAACAATTATTTTCACGATAATAAAAACGGTGATATTGTTGTAATTAGTGCAAGAAATGTACTTGTTGAAATGAACAAATTTAATGGTACGGTTAGTTTTAGTGGTGCTAGAGGTGAAAATTTCGTCTCACAATATAATGAATATAATGGAGCACAAGGTAGTGGCAGTTCTTTAGCAGGAGGAGACGGGACCTTTGTCGTTTTCCGTTATGATCATTTTACAGATTCTCAAGCTTATCTATCTGGAAACTCTATTTATGAAAACTCTATCTTTGATAATATGAGCTTTATATTGCAGTCTAATGGTTATTTATTATCTCAATTTAGAAATTGCAGATTTAATTTTAACAAACCTGATGAAGGGTGGTCATGGATACTAAGAAAAGGGTCTCTTTTATTCGATTCATGTGAATTTAACATTATTTGTAAATGGCATTACTTTAGGAGTGAAGCACATGCAGGCGATTGGTCCCAAAATAAAATTGTTTTAAAAAACAATAAATTTAATACGAAAGTAAGTTTAGGAGAATCTGTATACGAAGTTGACGAACTAATACTTGATGGTAACACATTTGTAGGTAGACAAGATAAAACAAACTATTATGGTTTTTGGGCAAAAGCTAATAAATTTTCTATGAAAAATAATAATGTTAGAGATGTTTATTTTAGAATTGAAGGTAAAGGAATTAATCCAACTGCTGTAATAAATAACAACAATGTACTTATAGACAAAACAGCAACCATTACAGGATTGGATAGGTCTGAATTTATTAGACTATTCTTGTTTGACAAAGTGTTTTTTCAAAATAATATCATTAATATTCCTCAAGCAAAAGTTACATTAAGAGGTTTTACCATATATGCTGAAAAGCAATTATTTGTAACTGGAAATTACTTCAACTGTGACAGTGGTTCAAATGCAAGGTTGGATTTATTTGGTGCTTTGAGAGATGCTAATAACACCAATTCAGTGCCACCATTAGTAACTGTTATTAAAGATAATATTATTAATAATATTACAAAAAGAGAATATGCTTCATTTACATCGCAATTATCTAAACCTGTTCTTGGAACTGACATTGATATTAGTTAATTACTCTCCCAAAAAAAAGATAAAGAAATCATATGGACATTTTTCTTCGTGTCGTATTGTTACCAATACAACTAATTAAATATTCAATCTGTTTTGACTTTTCACCTAACTATAGAAGCAATGATCATTTTTCTTCAATCTCTTTAATTATAGTTATCTCAATAAATGAGGAATTAATAATGTGTCTTATCATTTTGAAGAAAACTTATTATAAAATCCAAAACTACAGATAAAAAAGAAAATGATCTGAGCATTAATAATTAATAAATACGTGGTTCCAATGGAAGCACGTATTTATTACACCATTAGACTTGCTTATATTCCATTTTTATAATTTATTTTCACTGTTCTTCGTTATGTTTTTTGGCCACCATCATTATTATGATACTATAATTTTTTATATATTCTATGGTTAATCTATTAAATATTCATCTAACTTTTCAAAATGCTTTTCTGCATTTGTTTTTTGTTTAGACACATCTATTATATTTGTATACATGCATTCGTAAACTTTATTTGGGCTTATAGTCGATATATTTTTAATATCTGCATAGAAACCATTAAATCCTACATCTTCTATTACATTAGTCATTTTTTTACTATATATAATTGGTAATACAGGTTTATTATAGACCCATCCAAGAATCATCGAATGAAATCTTGTTGCGACTACAAATTTTGAAGCTGCAATTAATTTCAAAGTTTCATCGATATTTAGTGCATAATAATGCTTTGTCACTTTGTCTAAATATTCTTTTGGAATTAAATTCACAATATTATCAATAGCTTCATTATCTCCTTCATTTTCACAAAAAGATACAAAATTTACATTTAAACCCTTACCTATAAAGTGAATAGCTATTTCCTTAATCTTTTTATAATATATTTCATCATAATCACTTAGATATTTTCTAATTGACGGCTTTATTACTGATATTACAATACTATTTTCACTTTCTTGAATATTATTATTATCTCTTTTTATTTGGAAAATGATATCATCAGCCATTCTTACATTTGGTAAATCCTTAAACATTTCATATGAATATTTCTCTCTAAAGCATATATCTGTATACTCTCTAAATATTTCCTTATGTTTATTATAGTATTCTTTCTCATAATAAGGTCCAAAATTTGTTCCTAATAAATAAAAGGGTTTATTTTTTATTTTCTTTAACTTGGTATTCTTTTCAAAATACTCTTGCCAGTTATCGTTTTGTATAAAAACTGACCCTCCAATATGAACCCCAGCATCACAACTTTTAATTATCATTTTCTCACTGATGTTATTAACCTTAAATAATTTCCTGAAAATACTATTTATTAACCTTGAAAACTTAGAATCATAGGAATAACAGCTTAAATTTTTTATCTTCTTAAAACTAACTTTATACTTCCTTGGAGCTGATAATACAAATTTAGTATTAGGATATCGCTCACATATTATCTTGATAAATAAGTCATCACCTAGATTGAAATTTGTATATGCATATAACATTACTTTTTTCATCTTAATCTCCTTGTCTAACCAAAAAGGATTTTTTTCTGAACAGTCAATTATCATTCGGTAAAAAGAATTATATGTTTAATTTTCTTTCAAACTTATTTAAATTGATTTTTAGTGCTCCCGTAAACAATTCCTTTTCAAATCTATTGATTCCAATAAACCACATGCAAATAATAAAAATAAAGGAATATAAAGATCCCTTCACAATTATATTAACTAGACTTACTTCTAAATTAAATAAATTAGTTAAACTTCCTATTAATAAACTTATTAACAATGGTGTAGATAGAGATGCAATATTTCTCCAAAAAGCGGGGATGTCTATATTTATCTTTTTATAATAATAAATATTCATAATAAAGATATGACCGATCACCATTGATATTGCTGTTGCAAGTGCACAACCAAATCCACCTAAAATTTTTGCTAATGGTATACTTATTAACACATTTAATACAGCAATAACTATATAAACCAATGATCGGAATTTGTGCATATTTTTTGCTTGTAAAATGGATAAACCAATAGTTTGAATAAGTGGTACAGTCAGTGGTACCATAACAATTAATGCTATAAAATAGGCACTATCATAATCTATACCTGCCCATAGATTGATAAAATCTCTACCTACTAGTATAAAACCTCCAAGAATAAATGATATAATAATATATTGTATACGACCTGTTTTAATAAATAAGTCTGAAAGTTCTTTATCTGGTACATTTTTAGTAACCATTTGTGTTACTCTAGGGAAAAATACGCCTGAAATCGCAGTAGAAAATGACATATAATATGTATTAAAATTAGATCCTATTGAATAAATAGCTACCATTGTTGTACCTGAAATTATACCAAGTATAAACTGATCAGTACTCCAAAAAATTTTATCAACTATCATAATTAAAAATATATAATATGAGTACCCAGCTATTTCTTTTAAAAGTGAAAAATCGATTTTTTTAAACTTAATTTTCACCTTTAATATTCTGAAACAATAAAACATATTGATACCAATACAAATAAGATTTATTAATGTACTTGATACTACTATCGCTATTGACTTGTAACCCAAAAATAACAGTACTAACAAAATAATTGGACTAATTATAGTTTGAATTAATACAACAACTTTGGCGAAAATAAATTTTTCATATGCTGTTATTATCAATCCAAAAACCCCAAATGCAAATGATATTGCCAAGTTAAAAATCAATAGACCTACAAGAATTTTTATTTTAGCAAGTTCATTTATTGATAATGAGTCAGAAAAAATGTTATGTACATTAAACAATAAAATACAGCCAACTATTGCAACAAGGACTACAATAAAAGAATATACCACTATAAACATTCCGTATAAGTTGTATTCTCCTTCTTTATCATCCATTGCTCGATATTTTGCAGTATATCTAATTACTGCACTACCAAACCCAAAATTCAATATTCCTAAAAAACCTACTACAGAATTTGCTAGGCTATATAGTCCATACTCTGATTGCCCTAACATTCTCAACATGATAGGCGTATAAATTATTGATATAACATTGCCTAATATTAGTGATAAATACGATAATGCGACTCCTGCTTTCAGCTGATTTACTCTCATCTTCTTGCCTCTCAATTCAGCTATCTTATTAGTAACATTACATTACTTCCTATCAAAATATTTAGAATTACTTTGATTTTCGATTTATTACTGCTAAATTATACTATATTGTAAAAATACGAATCTTATAAAAAAGTATTGCTAACCTAGGACACCACGCTAATAATTGTGCTAATATTTTATGTTTTAGAGGTATTAGGTTATTTTTAAGTATTTTACTATTATAATTATGATTTCTTATTAGTTTGCTTACCCTCTCTATATAATGAAAGTTCTTAAAGATGCTTTTTTCATTAACTATATCCACAAGCATATTTCTCAAAGATCTATAATATATACTATTTAACTTTTCACACATTTCAGGATGATGCATCTCCAAGTAACTGTAAGCTTCGTTATAATTAAATACAACATCAAATCTTTTTTCGGAAAATTCACTACGTGTTATGCTAGATTCCCTGTAAATATAGTTGTAAAGTGGATATTCGATAAAAGCAATACCATTAGTACTATCATAAACCCTATACATTATTGCTGCATCTTCATATATTCTACCTTTGGGAAATCTTATTGTTTCAAAAATATGCTTCTTATATAATTTATTCCAAGCTACGTATCCAGGTAGTTTTCCATCATACATATTTTGTAAAGCTGTCTTGCTATCTAACACAGTTACACTCTTTTTGTTTATTTTAACTTTTCTTCTTTCACCTTTGTCCCAAATATTAAATGAACATGTACTTATATCTACATTATTCTCTATACATAAGTTATACAAAATCTCATACATGTTAGGTTCAATCCAATCGTCACTATCAATAAATCCTATAAAATCACCTTGAGCAATTTTTATTCCCGAATTTCGAGCGTCAGAAAGACCTCCATTTTTTTTATATATTATTTTTATCCTAGTGTCTTTCTCAGCGTATAGATCACATATTTCCCCTGAATTATCGGTCGATCCATCATTAACCAGTATGAGTTCGAAATCAGTAAATGTTTGTGCTAATATTGAATCTAAGCATCTATGTAAGTATTGTTCTACATTATAAATTGGCACAATTATGCTGATAGCTGGCATTACAAACTCCCCCTTAAAACATTACTTTTTTTACATTAATACAATTTTTAAATCCAAAACTTTATAATTTGATACTATTAAATATCTGTTTTTTACAAAGAGCAAGCTTATTGAATATATAAATCAAAAAATAGTTTTCTAATTTTAAAAAAGTTATATATTTACGATTAAATCCATCAAAGTTCGCATATTCCAGACATCTTTTAAATTCGTCACTTTTTAGGATCATATTATTATATTTAATTTTTTCTAATAAAGAGAGTTTGGAATCCTTATTAAAGGTATTATTTAATACATGGTTCAACATTATTAAAAATGAATTATTAAACTTGGATATATTATTTTTTGTGTAACTACTAAATAAATACATACAGTTATTTAGCTCACCATATAGCTTTTTATATATTTCAAACAAATTTTCATAGTATTTATTATCCAAACTTTCTGAATTTCTTAATATATAATTATATAAAGGTAAATTTATCATTAAGATTTTATTATTGATTTTTTTAAAATAGTCAAGATTAAACAAAAGGTCTTCACCCAAACTTAAATTTTCATCAAATCTTATATTATTATCTTTAATTATTTTGGATATATATATCTTATTACATGGAGAATTTAAAAGATGTTTCTCATAGAGATTAAAAAAATCCTTTTTTGTTAGTTTGCAATATTTTTTAACATCGCTCATACTTCTCGTTATTGTTATGCTTTTATTTTGCCTTTTATTTTGAATATAAAAGCCACTTATAACTAATGAACACTTATAATTAACTATGGTATTATACATTTCTTCACACCAGTTATATTCAACATAATCATCTGCATCTGAGAACATTATATATTTGCCTTTACTGATATTTATTCCTGTATTCCTAGCTATACTTACCCCTTCATTTTTTTTGTGAATTACCTTTATTCTATTATCTTCCTTTGCATATGCGTCACATATTGCACCACAATTATCTGGTGAACCATCATTGATAAGTATGAGTTCAAAAGATTGAAACGACTGATTTAATATAGAATCTATACAATTTTGTAAATACCGTTCTACTTTATAAACAGGAATAATAATACTAATAATAGGTTGCTCCATAAAAAGTAATCACCCCTTTCAGATTAACAACTAATATTTAATGATACGGTTTTATCTAACAATATGTTGAAACCTTTATACAGCAAAAAAATCCACTCTAAAAATAGTAGATTTCAACAATAAAACACCTATAATTTTTGCTACTCAATTAATGAATATACTTTCTCAATCTCTTCTTCAGTTCCTAATATCATTTTTCTTAAGTTTTCACATATAAATATTTTTAATTTTTCATCTTCAATAATCTCTTGAATCCCCTTATATATTGCTTCTGCATTCATATCTACAATTAAGCCATTTTCTTTGTTTTTTATTTGGTTTTTCACTACTGAAAAGTTTGTAGCTACTATAGGCTTTTGTAATATCCTAGCCTCAGCTATTGCTAATCCATATCCTTCAAATCTAGATGGTTGAACATATATATCACACTGTCTTAAAAAACCATATGGATTTTGATATGTACCTAAAAATATTAATACATCTTCTAGTTGGTACTCCTTAACCATATTTTTCAGCTTGCTTTTTAAAGTTCCTTCACCAATTACATACCATTTAAATTTATATCCTTGTTTTTTTAACATGTGACAAGCTTCTATTGCCAAATCATAGCCTTTTGGTTCAACTAATCTTCCAATTGTTAAAATTCTTAAGCCATTAAAATCGTCTTGAAATCCTCCATCTTCTAAAGCCATAGATTTTATTAGATTGGGAGATAATATATCATAAACCACAGAGGTTTTTTCCTTTACACTAGGGATTTCATTTATAAAAACTTTTTTATTATAGTCAGATACAGCAACTACATTATCGTATTGATCGTAATATTTCCTATCAAATTTTTTATTATAAGGGGCAATTTTATAGTCTGTATTTATCCAGCACAACTTTTTATCTGCTTTCACTTTTTCAGCAACAAAGTAAGTTGGTGTACCTTGACTATAAGCTATTGCGACATCATATCTTTTTTCTAAATTATTAATTCTCTTCGATTTTGATTTCCAGCTTATTTGAGAAGAATGTAATATTTTTTTGTAATAAGGGTTTCTAAGAGACATGGATGTTTTAATTCTTATATACAATCCTCTTAGATCTCCATCTTTTACTAGACCTTTTACTCCAGATGTATGTGTTTTCATTAAATCTGGAACATCTAATACATTAACTTCCTTGGGTAATAAAGGTAAATATAGCCCTTCTGGTGAAAACATTAATAAATCGACTTGATATTTCTTAAAGTCAAATATTGAAAAAAGTGAAATTAAACTTTTTTCAGCGCCTCCACTATTTAAAGAATCTATGACAAATAAGATCTGTTTCATAAGATATTCCTCATTCTTTTACTCTTTAATAATACTTCCTTTAAATAATTTCTTGAATATAAAATCTTTTGCTTTAAAATTTCCTTAGGTTCGCTATAATCAATATTTCTCATCAATGTATCTAATTTATAATTTTCATTTATTAATCTATCATTTAGTCGTAAATCATCTAATAAATCTCTCATTCTTGTATTAATTGCTTCTGTTCTATTCACTATGGCAAAATCTTTTTCGTATAATATCGAAAAAACAGCTGCATGAAATGAATTAGAAATTACAAATTGTGCATTTTTAATAAGTGAGACAAATATTTCGGGCCCGTCAAACTCAAAATGTTTTACAGCATATTTAAACTTACCTGGATTTATTGTATAAATTTTATAACCCTTTTCTTTACTAATTTCTGTAGCAACTTTCTCTATTAACTGACTGTTATCGAAATCATAAATCAATATATACTTCTCATTAAATTCTCTTACGCAAAGGTTATTCCAATCTTCTTTATCCAATAAAAAAACTGGATCAACAACATTAATAGCCTTATCTATATCCAATCTCTTTAATATTTCAACACCACTTTTTTCTCTAACACCTACACCATCTAATCTTTCTACTCTCTCTTTTACCATAGATTTATATTCTTCTGAAATTGTCTCCGTAGCAAAGCTCGCTGCGTAGGACGCTTTTATTTTTTCCTCTGGTACAAAGTCTAAATAGAAAGCAGGATCTTTTCCATTACTATGTAAACTATTCCAAATTTGATCGCTTCCACATATGTATGCATCAGCATCGGGTAAATTTTTCTTTAACTCTTCATTAGAAGTGTATCGTGTGTTAGTAATCTTTAAATATTTACAAGTAAACTTATCAAAGGCTTTCTTTCGCTTTAATGCAGGTATCCTAACTGGAATCTTTAATGTTAAATAAATTGTCTTTGTTACAATGTTCTTTTCCCACTTTGGATTATTAAAACTTAATAGATTGTAATGATTACTTAAATAGGTTGGTTTGTAATCTATTATTTCCACTTCATAACCGCAATTCATCAAATACTTCATTAATCCATAAGCTTGTAACGAAGCCCCATGATTATATACATCATGACATGTAATAGTGCAAACCTTCATTCTGTCACCTTCTTATAGTTTTCATCTTCCCCATTTGTTTCTATTAAACTATCCAATTTTTTTAGCTCATAACTATTACTGTAATCTATAATTTTACAGTTATTTGCTAAATTTCCCCTTAGTTCAGAATCCTTGTATAATTTTTCTATCCCAGTTATTATTCCGTGAACAGACAACTCAGAAATATATCCGTCAATTCCATTTTCCACTTGACTTTGTGCAGTATTATAATTAGTTATCAATATTGGTTTTCCTAATATTTTTGCTTCTGTAACTGTTACTGCCTTTCCTTCATATCTTGAAGGTTGAACATACAAATCACATGCTTTCATATAAGGATATGGATTTATTTTTTTTCCAAGTAAAATAAAACTTTCATTCAAGTTATTTTTTGATATTAATTCTTTTAATTCTGATTCATAACCACCATAACCTATTACATACCATTTGATATTAGTTAGTCCTTTGTCATGTAATCTTCTTAAAGCACTTATTGCAATATCAAATCCTTTAACAAAAGACAATCTTCCAACAGTTAAAATGTTAAAATCACCTTTATTTTTATATGTGAAATCTATTTGTAACTCTGCCATTTCTTTTATGAAATTTGGTGAGGTTATATTTTCTATTAGAATTACTTTTTCTTTTAAGGATTGATATTTAGATAAAAATGACTTTGTACATTCGTCTGAAATCGATACAATATGATCAAATCTCTTCCAAACACTTAGGTCTAAATTATTATCTATTTGCAATTCACTATAATCTGTGTGAATCCAAGCAATTTTCATTTTAGCATCAACAGTATTTGCAACAATATCGTGAGGCCATGCGTAACTTATTGCAACATCATATTTTTTTTTAAGTCGAGGCAAAAAATATGATGAGTATTTTTGAACAAGCTGCATTTGAATATATCCTGAACCCTCCTCAAGTTTTCGTGATTTGGCTTTTACCTCAGCTATATACCTACTTACTAATCTGATTAGTGATGTAGTGTAATGACCTTCTTTTACACATTGTATAATTGGTCTTCTAAAAACAGAATACTTGTCTATTTGTGGAAGTATATTTACCTTGTTTGGTATTTGATTCATAAGGTCACCCTTGTGTTCACAAATAAATAGATCCACATTATATTTATCATAATTAAAGCTTGCTAACATATTGATTAGGCTTCTTTCAATACCACCGATTTCCATATCAAAAACAGAAAATAATATATCCTTTTTCATATTATCCCCCTCTATAAGTAAACTATGAAATTATATGAATTTATAATCTACTAAATTAGTTTACCGTAGAAACATCTTTATCTTTACCTATAATATTTATGAAACTGTTGTCTCTCTTATTTAAAAATAGAGTATTTGGAGGCACATTACCCTTTACAACACTTCCTGCAGCTATTACTGCGTTATCTCCAATATTAGTATCCCTTAATATAATTACATTTGAACCTATCCAAACGTTTTTGCCTATTGTCACTTGGCCTCTTATTAAATGACCATCTTTTGTACTTTTAAAATTATGGTCATGGTCATTAATACATACATTTGGAGCAATTTTTGTATTTTTGCCAATTGAAATCTTATTTACACAATTAATATTGCAATTATCATTAATGAACACATTGTCATCAAGGTTAAGAACACCATCAAAATCGATTCTTAGGCTTGTATTTTTCCGAATAAATACAAATTTCCCAATGTTCACTCTAGAATTTTTGTTAAAAACTTCAATTCTACTGTTTGATTGTAGAGAAAATATAGAGGCATTAATATTTTTATAATAAAGCAACCTATAAAATAAACCTTTATTCATCCCTATTAAATGCGAAAAATTCATAAGTAACACATAATAAATTCCTCTAGTTCGACTTTGAGAAATGAGAGTTTTTACAATTTTTTTTATTACACCAATCATGATAATATAATTCTCCTTAAGGAACATTTTTCATCTAAAGGTTTTCCTTAATCTAGCAATATTGTCTCCGCCAATTACTTTTGATAATGTTGTTTTGATATTACTTTTAAATCGAGCTGTAGGTGGTAACCAGCTTTTATAAAAATGGTGCATAGCATAGGTATTTTTTGAAATGAATTTTCTACAATTGATATAGTCATATGGAGAAAAGTATGTTTGCGGATAAAAAGCACCAATTCCCTTTATTTCTTGATACTTTCCATTAGGTATTAGCCCTACTTTTTCTAGTAAATCTGTGATAATAGCAACATTTGTTATTTCATCAAAAGTCCCATCTTCCTTTATGAAGCTTTTTTCTTTATACGCATCAATAAAATTTTTAATAAGTTTATTTCCTTTGCTTGATCCAATTGTACTTGTTGCAATATAATTTTCCTGCTCAAAGCCCCAAAAAGACTCATGATGCAATAGATCATCAAATGGTTTATATACTTCCACATCAGTATCCAGGTATATTCCTCCAAAGTTATACAAAGCGATTACTCTTGCATAATCACTTACGAAAGCAAACTTCCTAGATTCATAAGCCTCTTTTACATATAAATTGCTATTAATATCAAAGTTATTTTCATTCCATTCTCTAATTTCATAACCATATAAATGCTTTTTCCAGCTTGCTATACATTCTTTTACAATATCAGGTTTTTCTTTTCCTCCGAACCAGCAGTAATGAATAATTTTAGGGATCTTATCTGTGTTCATTTTGTTCTCAACCTCCTCTCAATAATGAAGCCGAAATAAAAATCAAAAATTATACTTTTATTTTCAAACATTCTTTAACATAGTTTATGACTCTCATTTGATCTTCTTCCGTCATATTCGATCCTGAAGGAAGACACAAACCTGTATTGAATAAATGTTCTGATACATTCATATTTTCACTATGAGAATAGCATTTAACCCCTTCAAATAGAGGTTGCAAATGAAGAGGTTTCCAAACTGGACGTGCTTCTATATTTTCTTCAGCCAAGGCATTTATTATAGAATGTATTGAAGTTCCCGTTACTTTCTCATCAATGGTTAAGGCTGTGAGCCAACGATTAGATTGTGTATGTTTTAATTCAGGCATGAAATTTATCCCCGGTATAGAACCTAACTCTTCATTGTACCGATCAAATAGTAACCTTCTAGCTTGAACTCTTTCTTCCAATACCTCCAATTGAGCTCTACCAATCCCTGCAAGTATATTACTCATTCGGTAATTAAAACCAATTGTACTATGTTGGTAGTGGGGAGCTGGATCCTTTGCCTGAGTTGCTAAAAATCTTGCTTTCTTTAAAACTTCATTATCATTAGAAACAAGCATACCTCCACTGGAAGTAGTAATAATTTTATTTCCATTAAATGAAAAAACACCAAACTTTCCAAATGTTCCACTTGCTTTACCTTTATAAGTAGAGCCAAGAGATTCTGCTGCATCCTCAATTATCGGTACATTAAATTGGTTACATAAAGAAACGATTTCATCCATTTTGGCACTTTGACCATATAGATTAACCACAATTACTGCTTTCGGAAGCTTTCCTTCTATCGTAGCCTCATTTAATGCAATATTTAGTGCTTCAGGGGACATATTCCATGTTTCAGGCTCTGAATCAATGAAAACGGGTTCCGCACCTTGATAAAGTATAGGATTTGCACTCGCTACAAAAGTCAGCGTAGAACAAAAAACTTTATCTCCTTTTTTTACATCTAATAAAGAAAGAGCCAGATGAATTGCTGCAGTACCTGAACTTACGGCAACAGCTTCACTGACTCCTACATAATTTGCTATTTCTTTTTCAAAGGCATCAACATTCGGTCCTAATGGTGCAATCCAATTTGTTTCAAATGCTTCTTTAATATAGTTCAACTCTATTCCGCTCATATGTGGGGAAGAGAGAAATATTCTTTTTTGTAGACCTTTTTGCAGCATGATTATACCTCCTATTTTTTATTTGGCTGGAATACCAACAGCAGTTGTATTATCTGGAATTGAGTTTATAACAGTTGCTCCAGCTCCAATTATCGACCAATTCCCAATCTTTACATTTGGAATAAGAGTAGCACCTGCTCCTATATGTACTCCTTCACCTAACTGAACACTTCCTGTTAAGGTTGTATTTGGAGAAACATGAGCAAAATCGTTTACTTTATTGTCATGTTCTATAACTGAACCTGTGTTAATGATGACATGATCTCCAATAACAGCATCTGCGTTAATAACAGTGTTTGCCATTATAACAGTTCCTTTTCCAATGCTAACACTAGGACTCACAATTGCTGTGGGATGAATAAGGGTGGTATAAAAATCATCTTCAAGGTTAAGGCCCTCAACAATCTTTTTTCTTGTTTGATTATGTCCAATTGCTACAACAAATTTGATATCAACATATTTATTTAAAAGAAGCTTAAATACAGATATTGGACCGTAAAACATTTCATCTTTAATCAAATAATCTTCATATTTGTCATCTAAATAACCAACTATTTGAGAAGCATCATTTAAGAGAATAATATCTTTAATTACTTTACTATAACCACCTTGACCTATTATGACAATGTTCATCCTTAACCCTCGCTTATTTTAGAACCTTTAAACTTTTCCACAGTCGCATTACCCGGTTGATTTATACCTTGTGACTTAAAAACCTTGTAAACAGTAAAAAAAAGAATTTTTATATCTAATAAAAATGTACGGTTATTGACATACCAAACATCTAACTTAAACTTTTCTTCCCAAGAAATACTATTGCGACCATTTATTTGTGCCCAGCCAGTAATACCTGGTCTTACAAGATGGCGCTTTGCCTGTTCTTTTGTATACAGTGGTAAATAGTCTAACAATAACGGCCTCGGACCTACTAAACTAATATCACCTTTTATCACATTTATTAGTTGTGGAAACTCATCTAAACTTGATTTTCTTAGGAACTTACCAAAAGGAGTTAATCTATATTGATCAGGTAACAATTCACCAATTTCATTTTTTTCGTCTGTCATTGTTCGAAATTTATAAAAATAAAAAGGCTTACTATGTAAGCCAGGTCGTTGTTGTTTGAAAAAGATTGGTGACCCTAATTTTATTCTTACAAGTATTGCTATTAAGAGCATAAATGGGGAAAGCAAAATTATTAAAATTCCTGAAACAACAAAATCAAAAATACGTTTCATTTTTTCCCCTCTTTCACTTAGTAGTGTATGACATAAACTGCTGTTTAATTTCTTCAATTAGTTCTAAAACACTAATGTTTTCTGTTTCTTGGTCTTTTTTATAAACATTCTCTAGAATTTCTTGTAAATTTTGCTCAGTTAACTTACCATAAAAAATCATATTACTACCTCTTAAAAATTAATAAAATCACTTCTATAATACATTTTTAATGATATTACTTGTTCATAATAAAAATACAATAAGTAACAAACTAATAAACCATAATAAACGAACATTCTGTTATTCTCTTTAAATAAATAGATAATCCATGAAATTAAGATTAAGTTGTATAAACTAAAATAAATATTAAATCTAGCAAATATCCAGCTTTGAGTAGCAATTATCATAAAAATCACATTAATTACAGATAAATTAACGATTATATCGCTTTTGGGCCACAGCTTTCTTAATTTTTCACGTCCTAAAAATGCAATGATAACTGGAACTGAGTCAACTAGTACTCTAATTTTGCTAGCACCACCTTCTTCAAAAGTACTATAGTTGCTATATTGTGTATTTTCTAAAGATGCAAAGAGCAGCTCTAAAAACTGATTGAACCCCATTACAATAAATATTGCTAGCACTAATAATAAAAATGTAACCTTTGTCCAAGCCTCTCTTCGCACAATAAAATATATAGGTATTAGTACCAATGCACTTTGATGAACTGTCGAAGCAAGAATGACAATTAGAGCATATTTTTTAAAGTCACCATTTATTAAATATTTCGTTGCTACAAAAATAATCGAGGCAGCTAAAAATTGTCTTATTCCATTCATAGAAACGGTAAACATACCTGCAGTAATATAAACATAAAAACTTAATTCAATCATTCTTGAGTACTTATATAATGTAATGCCAATTAAGAGATTTGTTATTAGAGCAGTTACAAAAATAAGAAGCTGTGGATCGTCTGATATATTTTTTAAAAACATTTGTAAAATACCAAATCCAGGATCTTTTTTAGATTGAATATATTCCCATGTGAAGTCATTTTCTGTGTAAGTTTTGATGTAAAAATAGGTATCGCCAATATTATTCCGAAAGCCCGAAACAAGCACTAACGATGTAATTGCTAAAAATACTAGTATTTTATTTGGCCATACAAAGTTTGATTCTAAAGAAAGGGGTTTAGAAATATATCTGGCCAGGAAAGAAAACATGAATACCAACGTGAGATTTATCCACAATATTGTCATTATTTATATCCCTTTCAAAACTATCTAACCACTTTTGAAGACTGTAGCTTTATTTGTTCTAGTTATGTAGAAATATAGTAAAATCCCGAATGGTATAGATAATAAAGTAGTTAAAAATTTAGGTGATTCAATTAAAAATTTAGTATTTCCTATCATTAGACTACTAGATACATAATGGGTCGATTCCCTAAGTTTTTCTTTAGTCGTTGGTGCATATTCAATCGCAACTTTTCTAAAAAAGGCAAACCCATTCGGATTTTTCTTATATTGGTTTATGATATTCATACTAGAACCATCTGGTAAATACTCCACGTAACAAAGAATCTCATTCATCACAAGTAAAGGACATTGTTGATCAATGAGGATGTATTTATAGCTTAAGGGGCAGTATTTCTCTCCTGGAAAGACTGGATAGGGTGGTGTTTTTTTAGTTAATTCTGTTCTGTACACTAATTTTTTATCACCATTAACCTTATGCTTACCGTAAAGATTTGAAAGTGTAGATTCTTTCAAATGATCTGGCATTTTTGTGCCTATGATCGATCCGTCTCGTGTTGCATCTAGTGCTACAATTCCTGCGTATTTGTCACTTCCATGTTTTTTCCAAAACTGTACAATCTTTTCAACAGCATCATCAGCCATATAATCGTCTGAATCAATACAGACATTTAGTTCCGTATCGATTAATTCATAAGCAGCATTGTGTGCTCCATGCATTCCTTGGTTTTCCTGATAATGATATCGAATAGGAACAACATCTTCAGCTATCCATTTATTTATAAGTTCTTTTGTGTTGTCTGTTGAACCATCATCAATAATTAACCATATAAAATCTTTACTCGTTTGTCTTTTTAAGCTTTCGTAACAAAGGTGTAAAGTGTAAGCACGATTGTATGTGGGGGTAAACACCGTTAATATCGGAGCCATTCTTTACACCTCCACTTCTAAGGAATTTTCAAGATAAAATTCTGTTAACCAGTCAGCCATTGTCGTAGTATCAAATCCATTGGAACTTAACATTTTTGATGTATCAGCATGTTCAGTAGTAGAATCTATTATTTTATCAACCCATATATCTAACGGTTCCTTTAGACTAATGTATTGAATTCTACCAGTTATGTCAGTTTCATCCGTTATTGAATCAGAAACAATACAATTTAAACCAGCTGCTTGTGCTTCAACCAAAACCACTGGCAAGCCTTCAAATAAAGATGGAAAAAGAAAAAGGTCCATTGCTTGCATTAATTTAGCTATGTCTTCTCTTACGCCCAAAAACTTTACATTAGAGGATAAGCCTAATTTTTCTACTTTTCTTTCTATTTCTGGACGTAAGTGACCATCGCCTACTAAAAGGAGAATGGTATTAGGGTTTTTGTCATTTACAGCTTTGAAAATATCAATTAAAAATTCATGATTTTTCTGTTTATTGAATCTCCCAATATGACCTAGAACTAATTGATCCCCAATATTTAATTCCTTTCGGATTGAATCTCTTAGTTGTTCATTGTACTTAAAATCATTTACGTTAACCGCATTGTTAAGTACAGTGATATTTTCTTTTTCCCCAAATAACCATTTTCCTGCGTTCTTTGAACATGCAAAGTACTGAGTAGGATTTTCTTTCATAGTAAGTCTTGCATACAATCGAAATGGTAATTTTATGTCAATTCCTAAATCACTTAAATGACTATGTGCAATTCTGCACGGGACTCTAAAACGTTTTGCTGCCCTTAAAACGAAACTACTATTTTCGTTATTATGGGAGTGCACCACTTTATACTCTTTATGTTTTTTAAAAAAATCATTTAACAAGTTAAAATATTTTCGGTAGTTACCGGGACGAATTTGCGGCATTCGATAAATTCTACCACCTAGATTTTCTATTTCGTCGTCATAATGACCGCTTTCTTCACGATGTACCATAAAATCAAACTGAATCTTCGTTCTGTCAATCTGCCGATAGTAGTTCATAAGCATCGTTTCTAGACCGCCACGATTCATAATAGTCACTACCTGCAAAACCCTTATCGGTTTCAATGAAAATCCTCCTATCTTACCGACTTTCTTAGCACTTCAATAGATATTAGCATCAAGTATAATCCGAAAGCTAAACCATTTTTGGCAAAGAAAAAAAACGTTTTCCAAATAATTGAACAATGTTTCAATTCGAATTGTTCCAGGGAACGTTTTATACGGTTATTATTTAATACTTTATTTATGTCGTTAACTTGATTAATCATTGAGTGTTTATTACCTTTACTTATTGTATTTAAGCCAAGACCTAAAGTATTTAAACTAATTCGATTGCTCAAGGCTACCTGAAACTCTTCTCCCAATTTCTTTTCATTAAGAAAACTTTCCATTCTACTATAAAGCTTTCCAAACTGACTAACTAAATTTGGATTGTGTTTTGATGTTATTGATGTTGTGTTAGCTCGCCAGTAATGATAATAAGCTTTGTTAAGTAAGACGAAGCTTTTTGCATAATAACTAGCATGAATGTTAAAAAGCGTATCTTCGTTACTACCTATTTCATTTAAGTCAATAAAATTTATGTTATTCTTTTTTATTAATTCAGTTCGATACAATTTAGACCATACAGTTCCCCATGCATCAAGGAGTTCTGGACTTGAAATCTCCTCTTTTAAAGGTCCTACTAAACGTCGCATAATGTTTTTTTGAACATCATCATTGTAGTAATTACTTCGATCAGGTAAATTAAACGTTTTTTCTTTTGAGTGTGTTCCAAATTCACGAATATAAGTACACATGACAATATCAACATGATCTTTTTCAGCAATTTGTAACATATCCTTGTACATATGAGGGTTAATCCAATCATCTGGGTCAACAAACCCTATATATTCCCCTTTTGCATGATTTATCCCATCATTTCTTGCAGAAGAAACACCGTTATTTTGCTTATCAATAATAACAATTCGAATATCCTTCTGTGCATATTCCTGAAGTATTTCCCCACTAGCATCTGTAGATCCATCGTTAATTGCAATCACTTCAATATCCCTAAACTCTTGATTTAGTAAACTGTCTAAACATCTTCCTAAATAATTCTCTACATTATATATAGGCACGATTATACTGATTTTTGGTTTCATCCGTATCCCTCAACATATACCTTGAATAAATGCTGTGTAATTCTTTACTAACACTTGGTAATGCAAATTGTTTAACCATTCTTAAACTGCTATTTCCAAAAGTTTTACATAATTCATTAGAGGTTCCTAACTCCTCTAATTTATTGGAAAATAATTTAATGTTTGCAGAATCAATGACAAAACCATTTTCTTGGCTTTTAACTAACTGGGAGTGTCCCCGATTATCCGTCGCTACCACCGGTAACCCACATGCCATTGCTTCCATAATATTGACGGGCAATCCTTCTCGTAAGCTCGAGGCTACTGCCACATCACACATTGGAAGAAGATTTACAATGTCATTACGATACCCTAAAAATTCTACCATCTTCTCAACACCAAGCTCTGCTGCTAATTTTCTACAGGAATCCTGAAGCGCACCTTCTCCGGCCAAAAGAAGCTTTGCATTCGGAATAGATTCCTTGATTTCAGCTAAAGCTTTAATAAGAAGTTGCTGATTCTTATTTTTGTTAAATTCAGCCGCATAAAAAAGTAAGAAATCTTTTTCCTTATAGCCTAGCTTTTCTCTTTTCTTACGTTTTTCCACTGGGCTCATTGGTTTAAATCGTTCCGTATCTACTCCAACACCATGAACGTGTTCAATCTCTCTTGACATAAAACGATGCGAGATTGCTAACTTGTAATCTTCTTCGTTAATCGTAATCAAGCAATCCGTGTATCTAGCAAGTACCTTCTCAATCGGATAATAAAGAAGCCAGTTCATGATTGGTGCTCCCTTGCAAAAATGAAAACCATGTGCCGTATAAAGCACCTTTGTTCCATTTTTTCTAGCTTGCTTTGCTGCTAGCCGTGCAAGAACACCACCCATTGGTGTATGACAATGGATGATTTTATAGTCATTTTCGTCAATGATTGACTTTAACTTCCGATAGGCTGCTATGTTCTTCGTGTGAAATGGCGAGCGCTGAATGGGTATATTATATTTCTGATCAACGTACGGAAGCACGATTTCTCCACTTGCAGCTATATGAACCTCCCAGCCTTTCTCTTTGAACCATTTCAAAATTGGGAGGTGAAAGGCTTTGAAATGGTAGTCTACTGTTGCACAGAATAACACTTTATTTGGCATGGATTTTCACCCTTTTTTGAAGCATGAAAAAAACACCCTAAATTGGAGGGTGTTAAATTTCAGCTACTTCTTTTTCTATTACCTTATTTAAAAAGTCTAGTAGTTGGTACTTTAAATCCTCGCGTTGCAAAGCAAGCTCGATGGTTGTTTGAATGAACCCCATCTTTTCGCCTACATCATAGCGTTTGCCTTCAAAGTTGTATGCGTAAATCGCTTCAATATCGTTTAGTGTAGCAATAGCATCTGTTAACTGAATTTCACCACCAGCACCTGGCTTTTGTTCAGCTAATATATCAAAGATTTTCGGACTTAAAATATAACGACCCATGATTGCTAAATTTGAAGGTGCGTCCTCTTGCTTTGGTTTTTCAACTAGGTTGCTAACATTGTAGAAACGCTCGCCAATTTTTGCTGCATCTACAATTCCGTAGCGTGATACATCTTCTTCCTTTACGTGTTGTACGCCAATAATCGATGCATTGTAACGCTCATATTGTTCAATCATTTGCTTTAAACAAGGCTTTTCAGCTCTTACTATGTCGTCACCTAATAATACAGCGAATGGCTCGTTACCAATGAATTTTCGAGCACACCAAATCGCGTGACCTAATCCACGAGGTTCCTTTTGACGAATATAGTGAATGTCAACTAACTTTGAAGCTTTTTGGACCTCGTTTAATAACTCAATCTTTCCTTTTTCCATTAATGTGTGCTCTAGCTCAAACGAGTGATCAAAATGATCTTCAATTGCCCTTTTTCCTTTTCCTGTTACAATAATAATATCTTCAATCCCTGATTCAACTGCTTCTTCGATAATATATTGAATCGTTGGCTTATCAACGATTGGGAGCATTTCTTTTGGCATTGCTTTTGTTGCTGGTAAAAATCTTGTTCCTAGCCCAGCAGCTGGGATAATCGCTTTTCTTACTTTCACCTACTACACTCTCCTCTATTAAACTGAGATTAATTTCTCCTGATATGGTACTCGTTCATTTGCAAGATCTAGTAATGTTTTTCTTAAATGATCTCGTTCTAGCGTCTTAAAATTTTTAATAATGTATTCAATTTCTTCTATATATAACTCAGATGTTTTCCCGATGTAGATTTTCGGATAGATTTGGTCTTCATGGACCTCTTCTTTCTTTAGTAGTTCTTCGAAAAGCTTTTCACCAGGTCTCATTCCGGTGAATTCAATTCCAATCTCATCAATGTTATTACCAGATAGTTTGATAAGGTTTTTAGCTAAGTCGACTATTTTGACTGGGTCACCCATATCAAGGACAAAAATTTCTCCACCCTTTGCAAGTGCTCCAGCCTGAATGACTAGCCGTGAAGCTTCTGGAATTGTCATAAAGTAACGGACCATTTCAGGATGTGTAACGGTTACTGGGCCACCATTTTGGATTTGCCTTTTAAATAGTGGAATGACACTTCCTCTACTTCCTAGCACATTTCCAAAACGAACGGCGACAAATCTTGTAGTACTGATCTGATCAAAGTGTTGAATGAGCATCTCGGCTAATCTTTTCGTTGAGCCCATGACACTTGTAGGATTTACGGCTTTATCTGTAGAGATCATTACAAACGTTTCAACACCATGAATACTTGCGGCCTGTGCAATGTTTTTTGTCCCAATCATATTGTTTTTTACTGCTTCCTCTGGGCTGCGCTCCATAAGTGGTACATGCTTATGTGCTGCTGCATGATATACAACATTTGGTTGATAATTTGTCATGACGTTTAACAGTTTGTCATAATCCTGGAGATCCGCTATTTCAGTAATGATATCAATTTCTGTTTCCTTGAATGCTTCTATCAGTTCCATTTCAATGGAATAAATACTATTTTCTCCATGACCTAGTAAAACTAGTGACTTAGGATTGAACTTTGATATTTGTCTACAAATTTCTGAACCAATTGAGCCACCTGCACCGGTAACAAGGACGACTTTGTTCGTTACATAATCGCAGATGCTCGTCATATCAAGTTCGATTGCTTCACGTCCGAGGAGATCTTCAACTTGTACGTCTCGAAATTGGTTAACTGATACTTTACCTGTCATAAGGTCTTCAAGCATTGGAATCATTTGCGTTTTTGCTGGTGTTTTTGCACATTCTTTAAAGATTAGATTAAGCTGCTTTTTACTTAAGGAAGGAATAGCAATCACAATGTTGGCGATATCGAACTTCTTTGTTAGCTGCTCAATTTGATTTACACCGCCGATGACTGGAATCCCTAATATATCTAGCTTTTGTTTGTTCACATTATCATCGATAAATGCAACAGGTAGTAGCTCTGCCTCATGATTACTCATGAGCTGCCTCGCAACCATAGTTCCAGCAGAACCAGCACCTACAATTAATGTTCGTTTCATATTCATAGGTTGTTTTAAGTACGTATCTCGGTAAATTCTCCAAAAGAACCTTGAACCACCAATTAGGAGTAAATGAATCATCCATGTGATCGCTAAGATACGATAATCAACTTGCTTTTGTACAAGTTGCTGAACGATACCAGTCACAATGATTGTGTATGTGATAACCTTAAAGATACTAATTAATTCACCAATGCTCGCATATTCCCATGCTTTTTTATAAAGCTTATATAGAAAAGAAAAAAGATGATGACTAAGTAATAAAGAAATGGAACTGATAAACAATGGAATTGTTAGTGTTTGTAAGTTTGGGTTAATTAACATTTGACTAAAATAAATGGTTGATAGAACAATACATGAATCTAAAATAATTAATAACCAGATTCGACTATGATAGGACAACGCTTCCTCACTCCCTTCTTATTAATCTTGTGATGGTTTCTTTAGCATGATTATCCGTTTTTCAATCGCGTAATCTAGTACCCTTTTAAATTGCTCAAGCTGATCTATTGATGCGTCCTGTTTTATGTAGCGCACGAGCTTTTTCATGACCTTTGGAAATTGATCAAACTCCTTCATGACTTCAGCTCCTTCCAATAAAATACTTACCTATATCTCTCGCAACCCGAGACATATAAGTAATCATTTTAATAATGTGGGCATTTAACCCATCCTCACACCACGCTCTTGACGACTTGCGTCTAAGGTATCTTTCAACCCACAGCATGACCGAGTACCTCCATTGATAAAGGCAAGGAGATATCACCTAGAAATAGTTATTAAGCACATTAAATTCTTTATAAAGAACAAGATATTATATATTATTCTCGTTCGTTCAAGATGACACCTAACACCTTTGCCCTCACTAGATTTAATAAGCGATTTGCTTCAGCTGCTTTTTCTCGATCTGTTTTCCCACTGTTTAGGACTAAAACAACACCATCACATTGTCCAGCTAATAGCTTTGTATCTGTTGTTTCAAGGACTGGTGGACAATCAAAAAGGATGACATCATATTCTTCTTTTATGTCGTTAATAAAATAACTCATAGCTTTCGAACCGATTAACTCTGTTGGATTTGGAGGAATTATGCCGCTCGTTAAAACTTCTAATCTTCCAATCTGAGTTTGAAATACTGCTTCTTCTAATGGTATACGCCCCATCAAGACATCTGTTAAACCATAGGAATCTTTTAAGTTGAATGATGTATGTAGTGTTGGTCTTCGTAAATTTGCATCAACCAACAATACTTTTTCACCTTGCTGTGAAATTGATATCGCTAAATTGATAGCTGATGTTGTTTTACCTTCACCTGATGATGGTGATGTCATAATTAATGATTTATGTTTGCGATCAATTGATGAGAATTGGATATTCGTTCTTATTGTCCGAAATTGCTCTGCGATTTGTGAACTTGGATTCGTGTAGGTGACCAAATGACGCTTTGTCATTTCCTTTATCGTCTTTTTATTATTAAAATTAAGAACCAAGCGTTTCACTCCTATATTCGGATCTAGTCTGCTTTTTTACCTTTTTTTGCATATTTTTCTTTTTCATTTTGGATACAGATCCTAAAACTGGAATTCCTAGTAACTCCTCAACTTCATCTTCTTTTCTTACACTATCATTTAACGAATCTAGTAAAAATGCTAAGCCTATTCCGATGACGATCCCTCCTATTAATGAGATCATGGTCGTTCGATTTTGATCCTGATTAATTGGTGTTGGATCTTCCTTTGCT
This sequence comes from Bacillota bacterium, assembly GCA_051750265.1. Taxonomy (GTDB): domain Bacteria; phylum Bacillota; class Bacilli; order Bacillales; family Bacillaceae; genus Metabacillus. Next base: position 370,808 of record JBNJJO010000002.1, read on the forward strand.
TTAGAGAGGAGCTTTACATCCTTAAAATCCATAATACTTGGTATTTCCTCTTTATACGTTTCAGCAACCGAATTTGCAAGAATCGCTGCTTGTTCTGAATTTGAATCAAGTACGGTTATTGTTACAACCTGAGAATTCTCTATACTTCCCACACTGATCTTGCTACTTAGCGCTTCTGGTGGATATGGTAAATCTAGTTTTTTCACAACCTTATCCAAAACAGTTGTGTCTTGAATAATAACCTTTAAAGTTGTGATTAGACTGCTATCTGCACCAATAATGATACGTGCTGTTGATTGGTACATAGGAGTGTAAGTTTGGAAACTATAGAACGCCCCAGCTGAAGTTGTAAGGATTGTAAGTAGTGCGATAATCCAGAAATATCTTTTTACTATTTGAAGAACTTCTTTTAAGTTGATTTCCTTTGCTTGCTTGTGTTCATTTAAATGCTTATCCTCAAGCCCATGAAAGCTAGACATAACCAATTTCACCTACTTAATAAGTTTATTCTTAATTAAGAACAAAAACAAATAACTTCACTTTACCAACCTGTATTCACATTCATAAATTTTAATAAGTCATTACCTGTTCTATAAACTAGAATAGTTCACTATAAAGAACAAGTCAATATTTTTTGTGAAATATTTATAATTTTTACACTAAGTCAACAATTGTCGTCTATTAGATGGTTTTCTTTCATAGAATGCTAGAACATTCTATCTTCCAATTAAAATATATTGGTATTGCTCAACCATCATATTTAGGTAGAATACTATTTATGACAAGATTATCACAACAAAATCGTTCTTTAAAAAGTTTTCAACTGTATAATTACCCGCTACCAATATATGCTATTTCTCCTATTTTTAAAAACTCTGAAATTTCGCTGTTTTTACGTTAAAAAGAACGATTATCCCTAGTTTTCTCTTATTATCTCTCATTTACATATGATTTTGTGATTTTATTAAGAACGATTCGTTTCATATAATGAATGAGCAAGTCTAAATTTTGGTGATGAGGATAAGGAGACCCTAATGATAGGAGAACGCTTAAGGGAGTTGAGGCAGGAGAAGGGATATTCGATTAGTGAATTAGCTGAGTTAGCTGGAGTTTCGAAATCTTACTTAAGCTACATTGAACGAGATGTGCAAAAAAATCCCTCGCTTCAATTTTTAAGAAAGATTGCTTCGACACTTGAAATAGATGTTGAAGTTTTGTTAGGTCCTTCCACTTCAGAAATTCAATCAAAGAAACTTGTTCTTGATGATGAATGGAGCCGATTGTTAAACAAGGCAATTGAAGAAGGCATGAGCAAAAATGATTTTAAGGAATTTCGAGATTATTTGAAGTTTAGAAAGTGGAAGGAAGAAAAGAAACAAAAACCAACCCTTATCCAGGAGGACAAGCAAAATGAGTAACGTGAAGGAGCCGTTTCAAACAGACTACTTAGATCAAGAATGGATCGAATTAATGAAAGAAGCAAAGCAGCTTGGACTGTCCTTTGAACAGATTCAACAGTTCCTTTATCATGGAAAAGCCATGAAATAGTAAAAAGGCCGTCACCAGACGACCTTCTTGCTAGTCTTTTGAAACAAAAACTTTATAAATAAACACATCTTGGTACGTATCAATTGTTTCTTGGAATCTAGGATCATCCTTTTGTAATGTTCCGTTCATCAATTCATTGCCATCATCTTCTATTGCCATGCCAATGACGACTTCTTCGTTCAGCGTGAAGGTAACCTCTTCTTCAAGCTGAGTAAAAAGTGAAGACGAATTGGCTTTTTTGTATTCACCATTTGTTACCATAGAGCTAAAACCATTATCATTGAGGGTTAAAGCCTTTATCGTAAAATCATTTTCAGTTTTTTCTCGCGAAATAAGAATGGAGTTTATTTTCTCTTCTTTTGATATGGTACTTGCTGTGTCAAATACATTTTCTTGAATGACTCCATCATGATACTGTTCAACAATAATATGCAATAAATGATCGTTTGGAATAGATGTAATATCGTAGCCTAATACTTCATGGCCGGATATTCCCTCAAGTATTATTGTTTCTCTTTTTGTAAATTCTGTAGGAGACATCTTCATCGAATTTTCAGCAGTTATTGCTGATTTTCCATCTGAACATGCAGTTATGAAGAGAAATGAAAGAACGATAAAGAACGCTCTCAATCTCCCCCACCTCCTCCTCCACCATCTCCGCCAGAGTCGCCACCAAAACCATCGAATGAATCATTGGAATCATGATGATCTTGACCATGCTTGTGATCTGAATCACCGATCATATAAGGTGGTATGAAGGTTGAATCATGCTTTCTAGATTGTACATTTTTCCTTGCCTTCAAACCAATTGCTATTCCAATAACAATAAATAGTAACGTAATGAAAAAGACCGTGGAAATGATAGTAGTCATAATAATTTCCTCCTTTATAAAATAGTTATTGTTTAAGTTTATTAGTACGCTATACAATAATGCTGGCTACTGACCTTCTAAATAAAAAAATGGTATTCCTGAATAAGTCATCAAGGTTAAGATGAGTAAAAATTATTTAACAGTAAAAACTGTTCCCTCCGAAGCGTTTTAAAATTTGTTCTTTCCTTGGTCCACCTAACTATGTATAATTTTCATGATTTTGGTAAAAAATACATAGCAAGGATGGTGTTCATAGGTGAAAAAATGGATATTTTTTCTTACAATACTATACGGATTAACAGCTACTCAGGTTTCATTATCTCCGGAAGTTTATGCTGTTTCCCAAAAAACATGGGAGGATGTCGCTGTAAAAGAAACGAAAAAACGATATCCGTTATCACAAGTATTGTTTTCACAGAAAATTTGGGACAAGGCAAAGAAGGATATAACAGTTAAGCAATATCGCTTAACTTTGAGGGAAGGCATGCAGGATTTTGCGGTTTACACGACAATTACCTTTGATTCTTCCACTGGTGAAATAAAAAAGATTCAGGTTATTCCTGAAGCATAGTGAACCAGAAAGGCTGACTTATTCGATGTTCTACACAAATTATGTGTGAATATCGAATAAGTCAGCCTCTTCTCTATAGAATATTCTTATCTTTGTACAAGAAACAGCAAAATTCCCATAGTTGAAATTTTGCTGTTTCTTGTACTTATTTTTTCCGCTTATTCATAAAGAGCTTTATCGCAAACGGTAGGACTCCAAGCCACCTATTACTGTAGAACGTTGATGAAGTTTCAATATGCTTTCGTTCTTCTCGTTGCTGCTTGCGGGTTTCTTTTGGTGTGTCCATATATTTGACAATTTGTTGTGTGACGTATTTAACATAATCATTTGTAGACAAGGTAAAAACACCTCTATACTATTTGTTCTTACCTCTATTTATAGCCAAAAGTTATATATTTTAATCGTGAAATGATTTCATCAACTATATCGTCAATGCTTTTATTTGTGGTTTCTACAACGAAAGAACAATCCTGATAAAAGGCCTCACGTGATTTATAAAGGTTGTTTAACTCGTCTTTTGTTTTCTTACTCGCTAATGGTCGATTTGTATCTGAATGAACACGTTCATAAATAATGTCTATGTCTGCATGTAACAAAATCACATGACCGTTTGTCTTCATCAATTCGCGATTTTCGTCTTTTATTACGATTCCTCCACCTGTTGTGATGATGACGTCTTCTCTCGGTAGCTCGTTGATCATGTCCGTTTCAGCATCGCGAAAAAAGCTCTCTCCATGCTGTTCGAAGATTTCCTTAATACTCATGTTTAGTTTTTTTACGATTTGTTGATCTGTATCTAGTACAGGAAGGTTCAGTTTTTCTGCTAGCTGTTCACCTACAGTAGTTTTCCCCACTCCCATAAATCCAGTTAAATATAAAGCCTTCAAAATAATATCCTCCACGTTTTTCTTTATACTATACAATAACACAATTGCTAATATTCAGACCATAAAATCATTTCATTTTTTGTGAAGTCATATTGATACAAAGCAGTATATTCTGCGTTTTCATTTGTTTTACATGTTAGCTGTGCTTCATAAATGCTAGGAGAAATTTCTTTGACTGTATATGAAAAGCTTCCATTTAGTGTGTTTGTTTTCGAAGGTTCATTTGTTATCGCTGTTCCGTTTTTTATTTTCACTAACGATTGATCTACCGCTAGTTGCATTAGATTTTCAAGTATATAGTATTGTTCTGTTTTCGAGTAAAATTGCTTTTCACTGATCAGAGCATTCGATATGTGCGCAACAATCAACAAACAAAAAAGCACGATAACCATAGTCGTTGGGAAGATAAAACCTTTATCGTTCTTCATGTATTTGTCTTGTCCTTAAATGACCGAAACGTGTAGCTATAGTTTTTACCGGCTTCACTTACAACAGATATTCGAACACCAGAGGGCTCCTGTTGAAACGTAACACTTTTAACGTTAAGCAAAAAAATTTCATGTCCTTTCCCAACTACTTGCCGGCGAATTAAGTTTTGATAATGATTTATACTTATCAATTGTCCTTGTTTATTTAGTAAGGTTACTTCTGTTTTATTGACAACTACATTATTTGCTTCCTTAAATTCTTTATGTAATTGAATAACAAACAGTTCCCATTCATACGGCTTTAAATCATTGGGATGTTGAGAGTGTGATAGTAAAAAATGGAGTATAATCGTAAGAGACGAGATAATGATTGAGTAGATAAAGAAGGAAAGAATCAAATTTAAAAAGGTATAACCCTGTTCATTATTATCATAACAGAAAGCAAACTGATTTTGTTTTTTTAAATGAATTCTTCCAATGCAAACAAGCCTTCGTATACTCATTTTCCTCCTCCCAAGTTAAGTTATAATGTACATTCTCTTGAACGATTTCTTCATCGATCATAGGGACATGATTAAACGCCACCTGTTGTGTTTTTTCATGGAGAATTTTATATGCTTTCAATGATTGCTGAGTATTCATTCTTTCTTGAGTTAATAGGACAAGTTGCGGGATGAGGATAGTAACAATTAGACTCCATGTACTGAATGCAGCGATGGTTTCTGCTAGAGAAAACCCTTTACAATTTTTCAATATTAAACCGTCCCTTCCCAAGATAAAAAACGACTTTATAGGTGCTATTTTTATAAGAGATGAACATTGTTCCACTTTTTTGAATTGAACCATTGCTGTTAAAGGTAACTCTATTTGTAAGAGTTGCTTCTTCTAAATTAACTTGAGAATGATAGTTCCTTATTAACAAGGGACCTTCAGGTTCGTTTGCTTCAATCATATATTGATTTTGATCTGCTAAAAATAAAACATAAACTAATTTTTCATTTACTATTGCATATTGCTGTGCATGCAACACATCCTTTTCAAACTGATTCAAGAATGTTTCAATTACTTTTTTATGATAAATTGGGACAATATTTGTAATGAGGACAAGACTCATAATACTAACAATTGATAATACAATCATTGATTCTAAAAGTGTAAAACCGTTCTTATGGAGATTCTGGTGCTGGTACAACCTCAGTAACCTCACCATCTGCAGAAATAACTAAACTATTTCCATTGGGACATACTGGGGAGTTTTTCAAGTAATCTTCAGCAATTAACTCTCCCTCACTAGGTGTTTCTTTGAAATCAATTTCATATGCTGTTACTTGGGCTTGAACCATATTAATTAAACCGTCACAGCCCTTCTTCTGAATACTAGCATTATGTTTCGTCACATTTGGAATTGTGATAAGTAATAATACAGATATAACCAATAGAACTATGAGCATTTCGATTAGGGTAAAACCTTTGTCTTTTTTCATTTTTTCCTCCTATATGTTTTCCATCATTTTGTACATTGGTAGTAGCATGGATAAATAGACAAATAACACGATAATGCCGACAAAGGCATAGATGGTAGGTTGAATAATCGTCATCGCTTTAACGATTTTATGTTCGAGTTTTTCAATTACATATTGGCTGTACATATACAACTCCCTTGCTAGTTGTCCGTTGGCTTGTCCATGTAAGATAACAAGCGAAAGCTCCTTTTCATAATATCCTCGATCTTCAATAATATGATGGAGTTGTACCCCTGTTTTTAACCTTTCGATAAGATGAATTGCTTCAATACGATAAAATGGCAAAATATTTTGTGTTTCAAATATTCTTAAACTCTCAAACGTTGACATTCCTCCTCTTAACAGATTGCTAAGTTGTAAAGCAAAAAAATAGCTGTGAAACATAATGAATATATTTTTTATAACTGGGATTTTTAGTAAAGTACTCATTTGATCTTCGATTGATTTTTTCTTATATGAAAAAAAGTAATAAATAAGGAGGATTAGTCCTATTGCTAAAACTCCAATACCAATCCACCTTAAAGCTGCAAAAACAATCAATAAAAAAACTGAGAAAAAGGATGCTTCAATATTCATTGAATCGTATAGTTGTTGAAATTGTGGAGTAATAACGGATTGTACGATGGATAGGATAAGGATTACGGTGAGAATGAGAAAGATTGGATAGCGAAGTATTTTGGTTAGCTTTTCGAGATGAGTCATTTTTTTATGAAGAATCTCACTACTTTCTCTTAATGCAAATTCCATATCACCATGCTGTTCAGCAAAATAAAGATAGCTAAGTACATCTCGGTTGAAATGCAAGTTTGTCAGTGCTTTTCGAAATGAATTTCCTGAGGAAAGCTGTGTTATACATGCAAACAAATCATCCTTTTTGCTTCCATTTTCATTTACGTAAAGAAAAGTTAATGCCTCATTCAAGGTATATCCCTTCTCCAGCATACTACTCAATCTTTTTAAGATCGCTGCCTGATCTTTTAAGCTCCATTTTTGTTTAATCTTCATATTGGAACACCCAACGGTCGTATGAATTAGGGTAAAGGTATCCTAGAGCTATTCCTTTTTTAATCACGTCCTTTAACGTTGGGTAGTAATAGGCTGAAACTTCCCCTTTTGCTTCTTTCACAACGGCAGCAAGGTTCTTACCATAAAGTAATTCATAAATACTCAATCGTCTTTTTTGCCTAAGCTTTTTACAAAAAGGAGAACATACACCTTCACAAAATGGACACCTAAGCTGAACGAGACGTTGCGCTGAAACAGCTATTAATGTTTGTTCAATTTCTGATAAACTCACATCAAATTCTAATAGCCGGTAAATTGCGCCTTTCGCATCCCTTGTATGCATCGTGGAGAGAACTAAGTGGCCAGTTAAGCTAGCTCTGATTGCTATTTGGGCTGTTTCTCGGTCCCTTATTTCACCCACCATGATAATGTCTGGATCATGTCGTAATATCGCTTTTAGTCCAGCTGCATAGGTTATTCCGGCTTTTTCGTTAACTTGTACCTGCATGACTTCTTCACTTTTTGTTTCAACAGGATCTTCTAGGGTAATAATATTTCGATTAAAATGGCGCTTAGCGTAGTGAATGAGAGAATATAGTGTTGTTGTCTTACCTGATCCTGTTGGACCTGTGAAAATCATTAGGCCATGAGAATGGTTCAGAATTGAAAGCAGTTTATTAGTTGTAGCTGGAAATAATGACAACTGAGTAATCGGTGGAATTTTCTCTTGAGGTAAGATTCGGATAACAAGGCTTTCTTCATGAATGGTGGGTAGTGTTGACAATCGTAGATGAACATTAATATTTGTTGTAGCTATCGTAAGTGCTCCGTTTTGAGGTCTTCTCCTCTCGCCGATATCCATTGAAGCAAGAAATTTTAAATGTGAAATAATACGCTCACAGATGTCTTTTTTCATCGAATGCTTTTCAATTAAATCGTCGTCTACTCGGAATTGAATAAGCGTTTCTTGTTTTTTAGGTACAATGTGAATATCTGAAGCACGTAATGCACACGCTTCTTCGATTAGTCGTTCACTTAACTGTTCTATGGTTTGCAATTTCATCATCTCCTTTCCCTTCTCCTCGTGTAAGACTATTGTACAAAATGTTAAGATGAAAATCATGTTGGTGAAATGGGGATTTAGGTGGGGATTTTTTATTTTTTGTACAGTGATTTTTTTGAAAATGATTTGTTAATGATGTATTTTTGTCATAAAAAATAGAAATTCGAGCATAATAAAAATTGTTTTAAGGGATGTAAACTAAAAGGAAGTTTCGTTCAGAAGCTTATTCATTGGGCTATAGCCAAGCGGTAAGGCAACGGACTTTGACTCCGTCATGCGTTGGTTCGAATCCAGCTAGCCCAGCTATGAAAAAAGCTGACTCATAAGTGTCTGACCACTCCAACAATAGAGCTTTTGATTTATTCAAAGCCATATCTATTCGGTTTTAGGGGTTTGACATTTCGCTTTTGAGTCAGCCTCTTTTTTATGAGTCAGTTCTTTATTCATTGATTTCTTTGTGAATAAATTTTGAACATTTCTATACAAGAGCAATTTCTTTTTTAGTTTGTAGCTGCTATACTGTAAACGCTATTTACAAGTATGTAAAAGGTACATTATAATAATTAAAGTGATGGACTTGTATGTCAGAGTATTATTTGTCAAAAGCTATCAATATGTAGATGTTATTTTTAAGTTCTTTAAAATCACATCATTATTAATTTTGAACCTGTGAAAGCAGGGCAACAATACAGCTTATGGCAAGCCAATAAAGGAGGGATACATATGGATCGTATGTTTCGAGTATTAGGTTTCTGGACAGGAATCTTCGCTGTTATGTTCTATCTTGGTGACATGAAGACTACTTCCTTACTATTTTTCGGACAAACAGGATTTTTCGTCTTTTTATCTTACCTAAAATTATCAGAACGCATGTACATTTATATTTTCGGTGCTTATTTAACAGTTTTCTTTGTCGGATTTACGTATTGGACAACATTTATGATGATTCCTGGTCAAAATATGGGCCACTAATTCATTAGAAAAACTAAGGCTTATCGCCCAATCCTTATGGCGAAGGCCTTAGTTTTTCTTATACTGTCATCCATTAAGATATAAATTTTGTTAATAAAAAACAGGCTGCATTTTAAAATCCATTTAAAAACGGATTTCTCTCCATTTCTAATTCAACACTCGTTTCTGGCCCATGTCCTGACAATACAAGTGTATCCTCTGGTAGAATAAGAAGTTTCTCGTGTATACTTTTGATTAATTGATCATGATTCCCACCGGGTAAATCTGTTCTGCCTATACTTCCTACAAATAGAGCATCTCCTGAAAAGACGATCCCAGCTTCAGCAGAGTAATAAGAAACACTTCCGGGTGAATGACCTGGTGTCTCATATACCTCTAGAGAAAAGTTTCCTATTGTAAGTGTTCCTTCACTCTTTATTAATTGATCAGCTTCTGACACCTTAACCGCGCCTGCCATAAAGAATTGTGAGCCATTTAATGAAGGATCAGTAAGCCAGTCCTTCTCTTTTTTATGTACGTATACAGGTATCTTCCATTCCTTACGAATATCGTCAACTGCCCCTATGTGATCAAAGTGTGCATGTGTAAGCAAAATAGCTACTGGCTTTAGGTGTTGCTGCTGTAATATGTTATTAAGCTTGTTTGCATCTCCACCTGGATCGATTATAAGGCATTCTTTCTCTTCATTTGAAAATATATAGCAATTTGTTTGAAGAGGCCCTAATGGTAACTGTCTCCACTTCATTTTTCATACCTCCAACTTTATTTCGAACTGCTTCTATTTTACACTATTCTTATGTTATACGATATCTTGAAATCCTTGATTGAATTTTGCTTAAAAGGGTCATGCTACTATTAATAATTGTTAAATTATTAAAGTCCTGTGAATTTTCCATTAAAACATCTTTTAGAGGATCGATCTAAATGGAAAATAAACTCGACAAACGTCTTGAAACCGATTAAAATATTAGAAGGACTTGTTTGTATCTTGTACATCTAAAAAGCGATACAATGAAAATGATCTACATAGAGTAAGGGGGCTTTTTAATGGGCTTAGTTGTTATTTTTGGTCTTGTTACCATTCTTGCAATTTTTGGATTCATTCGTTCACTAAAAGAAAAAAACCTTCTTGGTGCTTTCTTTGCATTTGGTACATTAGCTGTATTCGGATGGTTTGCAGTCATGACTGTCTTAAATCACGGTTTTCCAACTGCACACTAAAAGTTAATGCAAAGAGGCTGACTCAGTGTCAGCCTCTTTTTCGTTCTAAGAAAAACACTAGCGCCTTGTATAGTCACGACAAGCACTCGCGGGAGACAGAACGTGTAACCTACAGCTGATCCGAAGAACTAGGTGCTGTAGAGCTGGATTTCAGGCGAAGTCTAGTACTAGAATTTATCATTTCCTGGTAAATAATACAAAGGGTGGTTGGTACAAAAAGAATATTTGTTCCAACCACCCTTTTATTAATTTTCTTTTATATGTTTTTGAACACTTTCTAATTTACCTTCCATGGTGGCTTTTTTATCACGGCGATCGTCTATACGAATGTTTGTTGCGACCCTTTGAATACCTTTATTGAAAGGAGCTTCATGGATTGCTGCTATTACATCAAATAAGGTAGCAAGCTCCCCTTCAATGATTGTGTTCATAGGTGTTAATTGATACTTTATTTTACCTTCTACTTCATAGTTCTTTAAGATAGCCTGAATGTCTGCTACATATTCACTAACACTTGGATTATTTGTCCCTAGTGGAATGACTGTTACATCTACTATTGCCAAAAAAATTCATCCTTTCTACTTCAATTTAACTAATTCTTTTATTGCATTGTCATCAAAATATATAATGTTCTCAAATCTAGCACCATATAATGCGTATTTCCCATTAGGTGAAAGTTTAATCGGAAGATTTTCAATGTTTTTGATGATGGTTTTCTTTTCTTTATTTTTAACCTCAAATGATAGTAGGGAAAATGATGTTTTTGTTTCATTTACTTCAAACATATAATAGATATCTTCTTTGCTATTCATATCATGATACGGTATGGACCAATCTGAATATAATGCAACCAAGTTTGTTGGCATTTCTGCTATGAGATTTCTGTCTTTTATATCATAAAACTTTACAGCTGCTTTTCCATTTTCATCTACAAGTTCTATTGTTGAAATTTCACTTGTAAAGTTTGTGTTTGAAACAACTTCATTCGAAAGAAGTGATTCCTTTTGCTTTCCTATATTGTAAATATATAGTGGAGCTGTTAATGAAGGAGTATCTTGATCCCACTTCAGATAAGATATTTCATCATTATTAAGCCATTGAATAAATGGGAATTTTACAGGATTATTTTTAATATCCTTCTCTTTAACATTAATGATATACGTTTGAAATGTCCAATCTTCATTAAAGCTAGAAACAAAAAGTTGATTATGATTGATTTGATTCCACGTGAATTGTAGCTCAAAGGATTCAAGCTTGGTGCTAAATTGAATTGTACCTTCAGCATCCAATATAATCAATTCAGCTTCATAGCTTGTAGGACTAGTATGTACAAGGAAGAGGTTATACTCTTCGTTTGCTTCAAATTGTACAATCGGTGCCTCTGACTCAAAAAATATGGATGACTCACCTGTGAAAAGGTTATATGTATGAACTGCAGAACCCTCTGCATCATTGATGATATAAAAAATTGTTTCGTCATCTTTCCACTCAGCAACAGAATGAAATAAGCCTTCATTTAATTCTAGCGGTATTTTTGCTTCTTCTCCAAAGAATTGACTAGCTGACTTTCGTTCAGGTAATTGAAACTCCCTCAATGATGAAAGCTCTTTATTTTGCTCTGGTTGATGAGATGGATTACAGCCCGCTCCAAGAAATACGATTAACATAAGTAAGAAAAACATTTTAGTTAATCTCATCAACTCATTTTTCACCCCGTCTCTAATTTGCATATATAAAATTGTATTCGTATCATTCGTAAAAATACGTTCCATTAAACATACGATTTGAAATAGATTTTGTTTCAATTTTTTATAGAATTTTCCATTTTTTTTTAGAAAGGTATTGGTGTATTCCAACACCTTTTACTTATTTAATGATTTTAATTACATATATAAAGAAGCTAAAAAGATCCCTTTACTTTTTATATATATTTCATCAAATTGTGAAAATGGTAATGGGTTTACGCCTATTCCCAATTCAACTGTATATCCAGGCTTTCTCCAATCATTTACATACCAATCACGGAAACCTGCATGACTGTCTATATCGCGAACAGCCTTATACCCACTGAGTCTTTCAAATTCGTTTACAATGTGTCCTGCTTCCTCAGGTTCCTTTCTTAAGTAGCCCCAATATATTTCTTCCCCTTGGGTATGGAACGCAAGGACACGGTCAAATTGACGCGTTTTCACGAGCTCAGCGAGTGCAATGGATTCCGGTTCTGTTAAAGGGGCATCACCAGGATAATCACGTGGTGCTGGTGATTTAGGAATTTTCCGTTCTTTTTCAATTTCCCAATTAACAGGATATTGGTTATTTAAATCAATTCCTCTTATATTCGCCTTCCATTGAGAGAAATCGAGACTCTGATCATTGATCTCAAGAATAGATTTTTGATATGAAGCGTTATCAGGTAATCCATTAAGCACAAGATCAACACCATCAGGGTTAACCATTGGTACAAATGATAATGTCGTGTCTTTATAAAAAGAATAACAATCATGACCTTCTAAATGTTCACCTTTAACTAATGCATTCATATAATTATGAAGCCAGTGCATCATTATGCTTGTTGTTATCCATTCGTTCGCATGAAAGGAACCATTCATATGAACATTTTTCAGTCCCCTACCAACAGTTAATTCAATGATTGGGCTTCCTAGAACACTGTAACCAATAATCTCCTTTTTCATAAATGGAAACATAGTAAGCAACAAGTCAATATCTTTGTATAATCCTTGAGAATCATAAGGTTTCTTTGTATTAGAAATTGTATCATTTTGAATTACTTCCTGCACCTTTGAACATCTATCGTTTAGAAGTTCTACAATTTCACTCTTTTCAAGATCTGTACATGAATAAATAGGGATGTTTAATTGAGTATTAGCTTCAATTATATCTTTTTCAAATACTTCATTTATATTGCTATCAATTATTAATTCTTTGTGAAGATTCAAATGATTTGCAAGCTCATTCAATGGTGTTGCTTTCTTAGTTCGAATCAACATTATCATATCCTCCTCAAGCCCATTTGTATTAGCTTATGTGAGGATGGATAAATTGTTGTTACAATATGAACATTCAAATTTCTTTAATGAGCCTCTTTAAAAAGCAAAAAAACTGACTCGCAAAGACCTTCCCCTGAGGTGGGGAAATGTCCATTTCTCGAGTCAGCCCTATTAGCTACTTTGTTTCAGTTGTTGTATCTTCTTGTTCTACATCTACAGCTTTTTCTTCATTACCATAGAAGCGTAGTAAATCACCATATATGATTTCATCCGAGTAGCTAAGCTCTTGCTTTGCTTTCTCCATATATGGCTCACAAACAGCTTGATCTGCTGGTTGTCCTGTAGCTTTGTCATAACAAATACCACGAGTGTAGACGTTATTTTCAGTAATAAAGCTTCCGTCTCTTAAAACAGTAAATGAAAGCTTATCATCAGAGAATACATCTGTACCAAATTGAATTTGTTCACTTGTATCAATACCAAGTAAGCTCATAATTGTTGGACGAATATCGACTTGACCAGCAACCTTAGAGAATTTTTGTGGTTCTTTATCCGTTACACCTGGAATATGAACAATAAATGGAACTCGTTGTAATTGAATGGTTTCGAAAGGTGTAATCTCTCTACCTAAGAATTTCTCCATCGCTACATTATGGTTTTCAGAAATGCCATAGTGATCACCGTATAAAATGATGATCGAGTTTTCGTACACGTCTGTTTCCTTTAATTGTTCAAAGAAATGTTTAATGGATTCATCCATATAACGAACCGTCGGGATATACTGATTTAATGTTTTACTGTTTGAATCAAATTCATCAATAAATTTATCTTCCTCCGCTAATTCAAACGGGAAGTGATTTGTTAACGTAATAAGCCTTGTATAGAATGGTTGTGGAAGATTATCAATGTGCTGAACAGATTGCTCAAAGAAGTCATCATCCTTTAAACCCCAACCAATCGAATTTTCTTCTGTTACTTCATAATCATTTACATCAAAGAAACGATCATATCCTAAAGTTTTATACATTAGATCACGGTTCCAAAAGCTTTTGTTATTCGCATGGAAGATCGATGAATAGTAACCATAATCCTTTAAAATTTCCGGTGTTGCAGTGTATTCATTGCTACTATTTGTAAAGTATACAGCTCCACGGCCTAGTGGATAAAGCGAGTTATCAACGATAAACTCTGAGTCAGATGTTTTACCTTGGCCTGTTTGATGGTAAAAGTTTTCAAAATAATAGCTTTCTTCAATAAGATCATTTAAATAAGGAGTAATTTCTTCCCCATTTAATTTCTCGTTAATAACAAAGCTTTGTAATGATTCTAACGAAAGCAAAATAACGTTTCGTCCTTCTGCTATACCTTGTAAGTCATCTGAAGGTTCCTTGCGATTTGCATTCACATAGTTTTCAATCTCAGTTAAGCTATTGCTGTCTGCTAAAGCCCGTTGAGCAGATGTTTTTGATTGTAAAAATGCATCATAAATATGAAAATTGTAAACACTGATATTTTTCACAAGCATTTCTCGGTCAAATGAACGAGTTAATAATTGTGGACGCTCTGTTTCTGCTAATCCTAAGTTACAAAAGAATACAGCTGCCACTAATAAGAAGTACGCTGATCTTTCTTTTCTTGTTAATTGTGAAGCAGATTTGAATGTTGGTTTTTTTAATAACCAGAATAAAACTGCAAGATCAACAAACATTAATAAATCACTTGGTAAGAATAAGCCACTGATACTACTTCCTAAATCTCCCATATTGCTTGTCTGAAATAAAACAGGAATTGTTAAGAAGTCATTAAAGAATCGATAGAACACCATGTTTGCTAATAAAACACTTGTTACAAAAATACTAGCTCCAAATATATATCGGTTTCGATTCTTTTCTTTCATGAATAACCCAATTCCAAATATAAGAAGAAGGAAACTTAATGGGTTAATGAACAGTATTACTTCTTGTGTAAAGTTTTCAATCTTAATATCAAAGCTAGTTTTATAGACAATGTATGTTTTGATCCACATAAATAACGTCGCTAAAAGTAAAAATGAAATTTTCGAAAAAGATTTCTTACGCATTAATTTACCTCCTCATCCCTTGGTACAAGTCGCGCTTTTTTATCTCTAAAGTTTTCCAATTATTAGGTTTTACAATGAAACAACTAAATCATATCTTAATACTATTTTTACAAAAAATCAATCCTTTTTAATATTGTCATTACAATAGTCTGATAGAATTATAATTTTTATCTTATTCCTTTTACCCTACTATTAGACGTATCAAACAATAAAAAGTTTCGTATTATGCTAAAGTTTAAAAATTCCGAAAACTAAAAAGGAGTACTCTTTAACTGAGACTCCTTTTTACTATTTCCTTATTAATTATTCTTTATTTATTAGAAAGCTTTGTTTTTGCTAACCATGCTCCACCAATTACACCTGCATCATTTCCGAGTGTTGCAATTGTGATTGTAGCTGCATCAGCTACTCTTGGAAATGCAAAGCGTTTAAAATAGTGCTCTACCTTTGTTGTTAAACGTTCGCCTGCTTTTGAGACACCGCCACCAATAACGATTTTTTCTGGATTTAGTCCATTTGATATATTGGCAAGTGTTAATCCTAGTTGAAAAGTAACATAATCGATTATTTCCTCTGCAAGAGCGTCACCTTGGTCTGCTGCATCAAAAATATCCTTAGAAGTTAAATCAGAATTTTTTTCGACAATTGTGTGAAGAACACTTTCTTTATCAGTAGAAGCTAGTTTTTCTTTTGCAAGTCTTACAATCCCTGTCGCAGAAGCAATCGTTTCAATACAGCCTGTTTTTCCACAATTACATGGAGCACCACCCTCTGGTACTACTGTAATATGACCGATTTCTCCGCCTGCACCATTTACCCCATGAATAACCTCACCGTTTGAGATAAGACCTCCACCGACGCCTGTTCCAAGTGTGACACAAATCAAGTCTTTAGCACCATCTCCAGCGCCCTTCCACATCTCTCCAATTGCAGCAATATTTGCGTCATTATCAATTACTGCTGGCAAACCCGTTTCCATCTCAAGATGGTCTCTTAGTGGGTAATTTTTCCACCCTAGGTTTACTGCTACATAAACGAGGCCACTATCTAAGTTTACAGGTCCTGGGGCACCCATTCCAATACCAGCAAGCTTTGCTTTTGTTAACCCTAGCTCTGCAAGTTTTGCATCGATTGCTTTTGCTATATCCGTAGTAATTTCTTTACCAGATTTGTCTGTCGGGATTTCCCATTTTTCTTCAATCTCACCATAGTTGTTAATAAACGCCATTTTTATCGTTGTTCCACCTAAATCAATTCCAACCAACCATTGATCATTCATTAAAATTCACCTTTTTCTACTATTATATATGTATTTACGTAATCGTTTCCATTTGGGAGATTTTGACCTATTTCCCCTGGACGTTGCATGTTGAAATACAATCTGGGTTTATCGTCTTATTAGAAATCTTTGCCCATCCATATTGATTACGTTTTTACTGGAGTTAGCCTCTAAGTTTCTGTACTTCTTGTCTTAACAGAAGAATTGCCATTTGATAGACTTTTGGTTCGATTAGATTTGATTGAAATAGCTGTTTAATTTCTTCTTCCATTAATTCTAAATCAGCAATTCGATCCCCAATGTAAATGATCGTTCCATATTTTTTAAGAAGCTGTTGAATATCATAAATTGTTTTCAAGAGATCACCTACTTACGTTTGTCCATTTTATCTATATTTTCACAGATCAAAATTTTTCAATAACCAATTTTCAACTCTGGTCTACTTTTAAGTATAAAGGAATTGATTTTAGCGTCAAGAAAACGTTTTAACATTTTATTTTTCCAAAAAAAAATATTTTTCCATAATTGTAAGTACTGTATTTCAATATATCAATATTAATTAGAAGATATGCTTCTCACTTACATGTTTTTACTATTATAACTAGTTATATTAATAATATTGTAAATTACACTTGTTATTTTTCTGAATAATTTATTTTTTCTAAAAAATATATTGTTTTTTATAGTATACAAGTTTAAAATAGTGTTAATTTACAACAAGACAAGATTTGGAGGAGCAAGGAAATGGCAACTTTTATTTTATCAGTCGTTATTTTAATCGTAGGTTATTTTATATATTCAAAGGTAGTAGAAAGAATTTTTGGCATTGACGATCAACGTATCACTCCTGCTTACGCAAAAAAAGATGGATTAGACTATATGCCAATGGGATGGGTTAAAGCTAGCCTCATTCAATTATTAAATATCGCGGGATTAGGACCAATCTTCGGAGCCGTTATGGGGGCTCTTTATGGACCAGTAGCATTTATTTGGATCGTTGTTGGATGTTTGCTAGCTGGTGCTGTACACGACTATTTCTCTGGAATGCTTTCGATCAAGCACGGTGGTGAGCAATACCCAACACTTGTTGGACGCTATTTAGGTAAATCTGTAAAAACAGTAATCAATATTGTATCACTTGTTTTAATGATCTTAGTTGCAGCTGCATTTACAGCTGGACCAGCACAGTTAGTTGAACAGCTAACACCTTTAAGCTATTCAGCATCATTACTTCTTATTTTTGTATATTTTGTTTTAGCTTCTGTTTTACCGATCAACAACTTAATCGGAAAAATTTATCCAATTTTCGGACTTATTTTAATTATTATGGCTGTATCAATAGGATTTGCTTTATTCTTTATGGATTATTCCATACCAAATCTAACGGTTAAAAATTTACATCCTGGTGAAATTCCAGTTTGGCCATTAATAATGGTAACTATTTCTTGTGGAGCAATTTCAGGATTTCATAGCACTCAAAGTCCAATCTTAGCTAGAACATTAAAAAAGGAAAGTGATGGACGTAAAGTATTCTTTGGAGCGATGATTGCTGAAGGAATTATTGCCTTAATATGGGCAGCAGCAGGTATGACATTCTTCGGAGGACCAGATGGCCTACAAGGTGCTTTAGCTGAAGGTGGAGCTGCTGGTGTCGTTAACGAGATTAGTAAAACGACATTAGGGCAATTTGGTGGAATCTTAGCAATTCTTGGAGTTATTATTCTTCCTATTACAACTGGTGATACAGCTCTTAGGTCTTCAAGAATGATGTTAGTCGAATTATTAAGCAAATTTGGTAAATTTGATACAAAGGTTAAAACAGTTTTAATGACGATCCCTGTAGTCGTCCCAACTTATCTATTAACTCAAATGGATTACACTTTTCTATGGCGTTATGTTGGTTGGACAAACCAGGTTGTAGCAACAGTGATGCTTTGGACAGCGGCAATGTTTTTATTACAAAATGCTAAATTCCATTGGATATGTAGTGTCCCTGCATTGTTTATGACAGCCGTTACGGGCTCATATATTTTCTATGCACCAGAAGGATTTCAATTATCTTATCAAACATCAATGATTTGTGGCTCAGTCGTGTTTATATCTGTGTTGGTTTGGTTCTTATTGCAACTGAAAAAATATAAATATAGAGATATAGATGTTCAAAAAGTTGCATGATGAGAAGGCTGACAGTGTCAGCCTTTTTTCTTTTTAAGGGTTGGAAAGTAACTCAGATTCTAGCATTTTATTATCGATCAGGATCCTGAGGATGCAAAAACGTTGGTCGTCTATTTTTCAGTGGCATCGGTGATCTTAGTAATACATCACGCATCGCTCTGTAGTTAAATGGGATGAATGGATAAAGATATGGAACATTAAATGATTTCATTCGAGCTAGCATAATGATCCAACCAGTTATTCCCGCTACAAAACCGATTACGCCTAACCATGCCGTAAAGAGCAATAAAACAATCCGATAGATTCTGTTAGCAAGTCCGAGCTCATAGCTTGGTGTTGCAAATGTTCCTATTGCTGCGATTGCTAAATAAAGAACTACCTCATTCGTTAAGAGCCCGACTTCGACAGCTACCTGACCAATCATCAAAGCAGCAACTAATCCAAGCGCGGTTGCTAATGATGAAGGGGTATGGATAGCTGCCATTCTTAAGATATCTATTCCCAGCTCGATGATCAAAAATTGTATGAGTAGTGGAATTTGTCCTTGCTCATTAATTCCTATAAACTCTAGACCTGGTGGTAGCATACCTGGATTTTGTGCAAGTAAGTACCAAAGTGGTAAAAGAAATATTGATGCCCAAACAGCCATGAAGCGCACCAATCGTAAATATGCACCCACTACTGGTTTGTTTCGATATTCCTCTGCATGTTGAAGGTGATGCCAAAATGTTGTTGGTGTAATAAGTGCACTTGGAGAGCCATCAACGAAAACAATGACATGACCTTCATACAAATGGGCTGCAGCAGTATCAGGTCTCTCTGTATAGCGAACCATAGGATATGGATTTAAATGTCTACCCGATATAAACTCTTCGACTGTTTTTTCCCCCATCGGCAATCCATCTGTATCAATTGCTTCTAGTGATTTTTTTAAATCTTTTACATGATCTAAATCAGCAATATCCTCTAAATAACAAACAACAACATCTGTTTTTGATCGTCTCCCGATTTGTAAATATTCCATCCGTAGAGAGCGGTCTCTTATCCGTCTTCTCGTTAAAGCTGTATTAAAGACGATCGTTTCAACATATCCATCTCTAGACCCACGAACAACCCGCTCCATATCTGGTTCCTCTGGGCCTCTGACAGGATATGTACGAGCATCAATTAAAATTACCTCATCAATACCGTCAACTACGAGTGCAGTAGGACCCGCTAACACAGAATGGACGACTGTATTTAAGTCATCTGTTTTATCGATTTCAACATATGGAATATATGTTTTTAACAGCTTTCCTAGAGTATCTTCTTCAAGCTGCTCTGGAGAAAGCTCTGATAAATATCTCATTAAATAATGGAGGATATCATCCTTAACAAATCCATCAACCATGAATAAAGCCATTTTCCGCTCAGCATATTCAAGATCAAGCTGAATGACATCAAAACTTTTTTTTACACCGAGTCGTTCAGACAAGTATGATATATTTTCTTGAAAATCTTTTGAAACAATTTTCTTTTCTACCTCATACGCCATAAGATTCTCCATTTCGTTAAACAATTTATTAACATCTTAGACGAATAATTGGAAATACATACCTGTTATATTTATTGAAAAACTAAGGCTTTCGCCAAGTCCTAATGGCGAAAGCCTTAGTTTTTCTTATACTATCATCCTTAGAATATAAATTCTTATAGTATAAAAAATAGTAACTTTCACCACACTTGCTCATATTTAGAACAAATTCATCATACACTTTAGCAACCTGTCCAATCTCGGAGATGATGTTAATGAAATCAAAATGGGTAATTGTCATATTCCTCGCAGTTATTACATCCGGTTTTCTTTTTTTTTATCACGGAAAAACGGCTCGAGAAAGTATTATCTTTTTTCCGATTGATGAATCTGTAACCTTTACTAAAGCTTCTACCGCGCTTGATTTAGTTGGAAAAAAAGATGATGACGAACACATTATTGAATGGGATGTTACCTCGTTAACAAACAAAGAAATATTTTTAAGACAAGATATCTCTCTTCTTTTTTCAGACGGAAAATTAGTGGATACACTTTCTGAATGGGAGGATCAGAGTCAAAAGCTCGCACAATATAAAAAATTTTTTGGAGAAGATAGCAGTCATTATCAAGCAATAAGTCTTCATTATGGAGAAATTCATTTGGAGAATGATCTTATTCGTAGTACTCAAGCAGTTACAAATGACCAATTATATGTCATTGACTCTGAGTTTACAGATCTATTTTCTTTTAAGAAAGCACAAACAGAAGAAGAACATGAGTGGAAAGATATTTTAGATAAAGTAACAGAACAACATCTTGAATTTAGTTGGAATCAATTAATCGACTTTTATAAAATTGACCAAACCGAATATGAAGCGATCCCACTTATTGAGCTTGTTAAATTCAATACTGACCCTCTCTTAGGATTATCTAAAGACAAAACACAGGAAGTAATCGGGAGTCTTTGGGAAGGTTTATATAAAAATTATTTCTTAGGCTTAAAAACAAAAGAAGGCAAGGTGCTTGAACCAATTGGTAGCACCATGCCTTTAATCCTAATTGCTAAAAATTACTCACATATTGTAATTCTTATTCAAGCTGAAGACGGTACTCCATTTAAGTTTATTCAAAAAATTAGACTTAGCGACTAAGTTGATCTTTAAAAGCTTTATAATCCTCATTTGTAGGATCATGTTCAAGAGCTTTGTTAACCTCTACTATCGCAAGGCCAGTTTCACCTGTGTTGGCATATAAAATCCCAAGGTAAAAATGTGCTTGATGATACGAATCATCATCTGAAATGATTTGTTTTAAATGTTGCATAGCTTGATCGTATTTGCTTAATTCAATTTCAGCTACAGATAATAAAAATAAGCTATCATTTGTGCTATTACCTGTTTTTATTGCTTCATATAGATAGGTGTATGCTTCCTCATATTTTTCAGCCTGTATTAACTCCTGGCCCTGGAGAGCTGTATACTGTGAATACTGCTCTTCGGCTTGACCAAATCCATAACGCGATAACCCAACCAATAAAATGATGGTTACAGCTGTCCCTGCAAGCCTCAATAGAAAATGTTTTTGTTTTGGTAACTGTACAATTAATGCCGCTAGAAAACCACCAACTAACCCACCTATATGTCCTGCATTATCAATATTGGGAATCACAAAGCCAATCGCTAAGTTTATTCCAATAATAACCAAGAGGTTCGACCCCATTGTTCTAAAAAATACTTTTCTATTATGCACTCCTATGTATAATAACGCACCAAAGCAACCGAATATTGCGCCAGAGGCTCCAGCAGAAAGAAATGGACTAAACGCAAAGCTTGTAATGGAACCAGATACGCCAGCAACTAAATAGATAAACAAAAAACGGAATGACCCGTATGCTCTTTCAACTTCAGGTCCAATGTAATAAAGTGCAAAACTATTCATAAGTAAATGTAAAAAACCTATATGTAATAAAATTGGTGTAAAAAATCTCCACCATTCACCTTCATAAATCAAGGGATTAAATTTCGCACCGAAACGGATTAATGTTTCTGAATTAGAGCTACCTCCAAAAAGTTCAAGAAGAAGAAACATTAAAATTTGCAAGCCAAGAAATATATACGTTAAAAATGGCTTGCCATTTTGAAAGAGTTTTCTTTCCTCTTCTCTTTGTTCATTATGATAAGTAATGACTCGATTCCGCAAGTTCTGAATGTCCTCTAACTCAATATTAGGCTTAGGCTTCTTATTCTCGTTTACATGTTTAAGAGGAACGTTCAATGCTTCTTCAAGTTTTTGAAGCCCTTCTTCCAAATGATCTTTAACCAGCATGGTAGAAGTTATGTCAATTTTACCTTTTGTACCTCCATTGTATCCATTTACAAATACCTCAGGTAAATCGTCTACTGGAGGTAATGTTGATACATATATATTCATTACATTAATTGGACCTCTTACACCGCTTCTTAACAGCTGCTCAAACTTTTGACTAGCTTGTTCTATATCTAAAACAAGGGTATTTCCCCAATCCACATCTTTGCGTCTTAAACGAACAATCGTAAATTGTTTATTACGAAAAGGCTCAAGCAATACCTCACGGCCATCCTGAGATAAAGCCAGAATTGTATATTTTTGCTCGACAACAAGCTGCTCTATTAAAGACCAATAAACGTAATCCTGAATAATCACCATTTTATCCGCTCCGACTTCAATTTTTCTTTATTATATCAAGTTGACTAAGCGAAAAGGAAGAATCCTGCTCTTTCACCAAAAAGGTGAATACGAAAAAAGCTGACTCAAGAATGATCGTAAGTCAGCATTTTCAGTAAATCAAGTGCTTATTTTTTTCTGGATTATTAATGAAAAGCACGGTTAACAAAACGATCTCTTAAAAAAGGAACTCTCATTGATAATTGGATAAAATATCTGCGAAGCGCCGGTTGGCCTAAAACAAAATTTACAATTCTATATCGATAACGATATAAAGCGAGTGAACCCGCAACAAGCATGAATAGTCGTCTCATAAACATCCCTCCTACATATATTTTTAGTAGGAAGGTCTGTTTTTATCCTTTAAAAAATGGCAACATTGATTCTTTTATATGTTTGCAGAATAAGCAAACTGTTTTTTCTCCTGTTCATTAAGGTCAAGTTCTATAACCTTTTTTTGAATACTACTTCGATTCACAATAGCTGGTACACCTATAAATACATCATCTTCACCATA
The DNA here is from genome assembly GCA_051750265.1 of Bacillota bacterium. Taxonomy (GTDB): domain Bacteria; phylum Bacillota; class Bacilli; order Bacillales; family Bacillaceae; genus Metabacillus. Next base: position 394,173 of record JBNJJO010000002.1, read on the forward strand.
CTTTTAGCACGATGTATGATTTAAATTTGAACATTTTATGAAAGGCTGTTTTCGCAAAGATTGTTGTTTTTCGTAAATAACTATACTTTACGGATATAGCCTATCTTCGTGCTCTTTTCGCTTATTTACTAAGTGGTACTCTCTTGAAATTGCTTATAGTTTCTACGATAAAAATCCAAAAGCCGATTTTTATAAGTCTAAAGCAACAAACTTTTAGAAAAGAGTTTTATGAAAAGATACTACCGATAAATGTTGTTAGTGCAATTGACAAGAAGTTCACCGCATCATTGTTAAGAAAGCTGTACTTAGCCATTTTCAATCCACGTGTACGACAATGAGTTTGTTTTTCTGTTATTTTATGGCAAACCATACACTTGTATTTCACTTGGATTGTTTGCCCTAATAAAGTATCAAGGATATTCCCAATAAAACCAAAAGTAACGATAAACATCATTGAGGATATCGTAAGTGAAAACAATAGACCAGCAAAGATGCTTATAAAAGCAGCTCCAGCTAATGCGGCAATCGTTCCAAGTAAAGAAACTGCACCAGACGTACCTCTTTCTACTTTTTTTAGTGTTAATAGTAATCTTGGTTTTTGTTTACTTAAAGTGCCGATTTCAGATGCCCATGTATCTGCATTAGCTGCAGCAATTGAGATACAAAATCCAAGTAAAACGGCCTGATCTAGACTCTGCCCTGTGAAATAAACCAAACCCAGTACTGCAGGAACGCCTCCATTTGCCATAACCTGAATAATGTCCCTACGATCACCTTTTTCTAGCATATCCTGCAAGGTTGATTTCTTTGCACTTTGAAATTTACTTAACAGGCTTGAACTACCGAAAAAACATCCTAATAAGAAAAGTCCCTGAAAGGAAAATCCACAATAAATAAAAATCCCTACAACTACGGCTCCAGTTGCACCGCTTATCGTTAACGATTTCACCTTCCATCCAGCAAAAGAAATCAACAAAATAAATAAGATAGCCACAATCACTTGGACATCTAGCATTTTAGTCGATTATCTCACATTCAGTAACTATAGTTGAAACAGGAATATCATGCGCTTCAGTAGGGATATGATCAACAATTTGATTTGAAAAGGCTAAAGACAGTGTATTATTTTTGTAATGTGTTAAATATCGATCAAAATAACCCCCACCATAACCAATTCGATAGCCTCTACGATCATAACAGATCCCTGGAATAATCATGAGCTCAATTTGATCAGAAGTTACCACCTCAGTGTCCTCAACTCTTGGTTCTACTAAACCAAAAAAGACACTTTCAAGCTGATGAAAGGAAGTTATTTGTCTAAACTCCATTGTATTCGTAGCAGGATCACATTTTGGAACAACTACATATTTCATCTCTTGCCATGCTTTTTCGATTATATGGGCTGTATCTACCTCTCGTCCCCTTGAAATTGTCACAGCAATGGTATGAGCCTCTTTCCACGAATTTAATGAAAATAACTGTTTATGTATGTCTGCAGAATACTGTTTATATGTTTCATCATTCATTTCAACAAGTCTATTTTTTATTATTGTACGTAAATGATTCTTATCCAAATAAATCCACACTCCTTTCCTCCATTATAACTGGAAAAGAAGCAAGGATTCATTCGTTTTATGTAAAGACTTAATAAATAGGGGCCTGACCCTGATACTAGGCACGCAAACAAAAAAAAAGAGTAGGAATAAAATTCCTACTGCTTACTTTGTTTCGCGGTGTACTGTCATTTTTTTATCTCTTGAGCAATACTTCTTAAGCTCAAGACGATCTGGATTATTACGTTTATTCTTTTTAGAAATATAGTTACGTTCGCCACAATCAGTGCAAGCTAATGTAATATTTACACGCATGATTCTTTCCCTCCAAACTTAAAAAAACTAATAAAATAAATCAGACTTTAATATAATATCATTTTTATTAGACAAATTCCACATGTATTTCATTATATTTTAAAAATGGTTTGTTTCACTTTAGGTTCTCACCATTTTCATATATAAAATAACTGTTTCATCCACAAGATTAGATAAATTATAAATAGAGTTTGCTGCCTCGTATCCTGCATCCGCTACTTTTCTCATCTGATTCGGTTGTGATAAATAAAAATGAAGCTTTTCTGCAAGACATTTACTGGTCGCTTCGTTTATTAATATCCCTCTGTTATCTGCAAGGATCTCTGCTAATCCACCTATTTTGAAGGCTATCGTAGGTTTAGCAGCTACCATTCCTTCTAATGATATAATGCCAAAGGGCTCATATAAACTCGGGATAACTACTATTTCGCAATGTTTAAGTAAGGTATTGCGCTCTATACCTTGTACAAAACCTGTAAAGATAACTTTATTCTCTAAATGTAAATCTCTTGTCAATTGTTTAAGCTGATTACCATATGGGCCAACACCTGCAATAACAAGTCTTAATTCAGAAAAGTTTTCATGGATTTCGGAGAATGCTTGTATTAATAGTTGGAAACCCTTTTCCTTAACAAGCCTCCCCATCGCTAGTAAAAACGGAGATTGTATAAAAGGAAACCTTTTTATTGCATCCTCCTGCAACATGACTGATTGATAATTCTTTGGAATGATTCCGTTGGGTATAACTTCAATCCTATCCATAGGTAAGCTAAACTCATTTTTTAAAACATTCTTCATAAACAGACTACAAACAATCACCTTATCAGATGAATGAACAAGATTTTTTTCATAATCTGTTATTCTTTTTATTAATTGATTGATCTCACCTTGTTTTCTCCCAATTTCAGTCGCATGAATTGTTGACAGTAGCGGCAGATTCATTATTGTTTTTAACTGACCCCCTGCGATACCTGTTAACCAATCATGGGCATGAATTAGGTCAAATGAAAGATGTAATTCTTGTAAAATAAATTGTAAAAAACGAAAGTTTACATTTAAAATATATTCTAAGAAATCTTTTGACTTTCTCTGCCAGGGAAGTAAACGAAATACATGCACCCCATCTTCAACTCTATATGATTCTTCATGTGTTTGGGATACTGTAACAACAATAAATACAATGCCGCGCTTTGTTCCTTCTACAGTTAAATCATTCACGTGTCTTCCGAGTCCACCAATTATTTTATCACCATATTCGGTTGTAAGGAGTAAGACAGTTATATTAGCCCCCCCATCCAATGCCAGCACCTTCTTATCAATCATATACTGTATATCCTGAGAAAGCATGTGACCACAATTGATTAGCCTCAGTCAATTGCTCCCATTTATATTCTCTGCCGTTATTTTCCTCTTGGAAATAATGTAATTTATTTGATCGTTTTATTGTAATTGTTTCATTATGAGAGTTACATGCAATGACTTCACAAACGTATGTCCCAGTAGGAATATGCTCTAAGCTTAAAACACCGCTTGATTCTACAATAAGGAATTCGGTCATCTGCTGCTGTCTCTTACATCTATAAAGAATGACTCGTATGTGCAAATCTTCAAACTCCTCCCCTAAAATATGTACTAGCAGTTTTCTAGTAGAAGACAAAATATTCCAGGTTATAAGAAGAAGTGAAGGATAAGCAATTATTTTTAACATATCCTCATAAATTGTCGATTGCGCTCGAATGATATGATTATCAGTTTGACTGTTGTCAATTGGTTTCATGTTCGTCCTCTTCCTTCTCTTATCATACTTATGTATATCTTATCATGCTCAAGATGTTAATACATGTTTACATATAGTGAAAATTCGTCAAAAAACTACACTTTCATTAAAAAACCACTTCTTTAGAATGGCATTTTATGATATAAAGGTATAGGGAAATAATCAATAGAAGGTGAATAAAAATGACTATCGTGATTATTATTTTGTTTATTATAAGCATCGTGCTTATCGGCATATCTTATCTACAACGTGACAATGTAAAGGAACTAGAACAGGAACTAGATCATTTGCAATTGTCAGCGATGCAAGAAATTTACAAGCTTAAAAAGAAAATGAGAGTGGTTGAAGAAGAACTCTTACAAAACGACACTCCTTTGAAGGAAGAATCAAAATCCTTCAGCGAAGAAGAACAAGCAATTACTTCACGTATTTTAGCAAAGTATCGCCAAGGTATGTCACTAGAAGCTCTCGCATTATCAGAGGGTACATCAGTTAAAGAAATCCGTTCAATTGTTAAACAGAATGAGAGGGTTTTAACATGAGTAAAACCGGATTTCAAGCATTTGCAGCAGGCATGATTGTAGCAACTTCTGTATTAGGTGGGACATACTTTTTATCAGATAATCAATCCGCAACAGCAGACTCAAAACAGAAGGAAGTTACTAAAAGTGACGTTGAGACTTTTTTAACAAGTAATGGGAAAATTTCTATCACAACTGACGAATATGAACAATTATTAGAAGCTAAGGATAAAGCTGTACAGCAACAAACAGCACAAACAGAACAAAAAGCGAAAACACCATCCCAGGTTGAGAGTACTGCAAAAGCGGAACCAGCTGAGGAAAAGAAAGAAGAAGTAATTAACTATAAGCTTACGATTAAAGCAGGTATGACAACTAGTGAGATATCGGATTTACTAGAGCAAAATGGAATTATTAGCAATTCCTTTGACTTTGATCAATATTTAATTAAAGGTGGATACCATAAAAAGGTGCAATTAGGTACATTTGATGTTAAAAAAGGAATGGACTTTAAACAACTTGCAGAAATTTTAACTAAATAAATACAAAAAAACAGCCATAGGTTCATTCTAATGGCTGCTTTTTTGTTCTAAGAGCTTTAAGGGGGTATTAAACCTAAATCAAATTCAGCACCTTAGGTAGTCCCACCACTGCTTTAGATTCTTAATCCATAGATTCTTAATCCATATCATTTCAATACATAACTTTAACCTATTTTAACTATTTAAATCATATCGTTGTCCTTTTACTAAGTACATGATATTTTCAGATATGTTTGTAGTATGGTCTGCAGTTCTTTCAATATAACGGCAAATAAACAAGAGCTGTGTTAGCTGCTGCGAGTGCTCTTTATTGGATTCCATGAGTTCAAGGATATCACGGATCGTTTCTCCGTAAAGATCATCTACTTGATCGTCCATATCTGCTACCTTTTTAGCTAAAACAATGTCCTCTTCATTAAAAGCTTTTATTGAGAGTGAGAGCATGTCAGAAGCAATTTTGTGCATCTTTTTAATAGTGTGAATCGGCTTGACTAATGGTTCGTCCCCAATTCTAATGGTGGATTTCGCAATATTAACTGCAAAGTCTGCCATTCGTTCAATGTCACTTGATATCTTTATTGCAACAATGATTCTTCGAAGGTCAACTGCAACTGGTTGTTGCTTTGCAATTAATAGTATAGCTAAATCATTAATCTCTTCATCAAGATCATCAACTCTGTTGTCTTCTTCTATAATTTGCAGAGCCCCTTCTATATTTTGACTTTCTAATGCATCAATTGCTTTACTTAAAGCTATTTCTGTAAGACTTCCTATTTCAATTAATTTATCCCGTAGGTTTTTTAAATCAATATCAAATTTTCCTCTTACACTCATTACGAAAACCTCCCTCTACCTATTATCTTATACAAGCGCTTTCAAACATAAATACTGAATGAAATAAACATTAATAAAGCTCTAGTGCTTTGGTCAAATTAAGCAAAATAAGACCTCCTTAAGAGAAAAAATTTCTACCTTCAGATAAGGAGTGGCTTATAACCTCATGTGATAGGCATCCGACTTTTCACAAAGTCGGACTGCTGAAGCTAAATGGCGAACGCCTATCCACATTACTATTTTTTTCCAAACGATGGAAATATTTGTGCTTATTCATTAATATATAAGACTATCAATGGTATATTAACCAAAACGACCGGTGATGTAATCTTCTGTACGTTTATCAGAAGGATTAGAAAATAGTCGGTCAGTATCTGTGTACTCTACAACTTCACCATTCAAGAAGAATGCTGTACGATCGGAAATACGAGCAGCTTGTTGCATGTTATGAGTAACAATAATAATACTATAGTTTTGTTTTAATTCTTGAATTAATTCTTCAATTTTAAGAGTAGAAATTGGATCAAGAGCAGATGTTGGCTCATCCATTAAAATGACGTCTGGCTCGATTGCAAGACAACGAGCGATACATAACCGTTGCTGTTGTCCACCAGAAAGACCGTAAGCATTTTCTTTTAAACGATCTTTAACTTCATCCCAAATAGCTGCCCCACGGAGACTTTTTTCAACAATTTCATCTATGATTTTTTTATCTTTAATACCATGAATTTTGGGGCCATATGCTATGTTCTCATAAATTGATTTTGGGAATGGATTTGGTTTTTGGAACACCATTCCTACCTGTGTTCTAAGCTCTTCTACACCATATGATTTATCAAAAATATTTTTACCACGATAAAGAATTTGACCAGATGTACGAACGACTGGAATTAATTCAACCATGCGATTTAGAGTTTTAATGTAAGTGGATTTACCACAACCAGAAGGTCCAATAATCGCAGTAACATCATTTTCGTAAATATCTAGGTCGATATTTTTTAAAGCTTGGTCCTTACCGTACCAAAGATTTAAATTATCTGTTTTATAAACAACGCTTTTATTTTCATTTACATTATTTTTATTTTGTGTAGTTTCTCTTTTAACTTTCACAACACTCGTACTTTCCATAACGGAAACCCCTCCATTTAAAGCTTATTAATAACGTTTTTGGAACTTATTACGGATTATTACAGCAACTGAGTTCATCACAATTAAGAAAATAAACAACACAATAATTCCTGTCGCAGCAACATTTTGGAATTCTGGTTGTGGTCTAGCAGCCCAATTGTAAATTTGAATTGGCATAACTGTAAATGTACTCAAAACATTTTCCGGTAAGTAATTTACGAAAGCAAATGCACCGACAACTAGCAAAGGAGCTGTTTCTCCTATTGCACGTGAAAAAGCTAAAATACTTCCAGTAACGATACCTGGGATTGCTGCTGGTAGTACAACTCTTAAGATTGTTTGCCATTTCGTTGCACCCATTCCGTAAGAAGCTTCCCTGAGGTCTTTTGGAACAGCACGGATTGCCTCTTGTGAAGCAACAACAATTACTGGTAATACTAGTAAAGCCATAGTGAATCCACCTGCTAAAATGCTTCGACCAAGCTCTAAGAAACGAACAAATACAGTTAAACCTAATAGACCAAAAACGATCGATGGAACACCTGCTAGGTTTGAAATATTTGTTTGAATGAACGTATTTAGTTTACTTTTCTTTGCGTATTCTTCTAAGTAAATTGCCGTACCAACCGCTAAAATCAAAGATGTTGGAACTGTTACTGCCATTATCCAAAGTGAACCTACTAATGCAGCTTTTATCCCGGATTGTTCTGGTCTTCTTGAAGCATAGTTTTGAAAGAACTCAAGTGAAAAAAAGCTATATCCTTGGGTGAATATCCGATATAAAAGGACAGCTAAAACGACTAATGCAAAAAGAGTAGCAATGGTAAAAATCCCTTTAAATGCCTGATTTAAAGCTAATCTTCCACCCATTTTTTTCGAAACAAGTTGTTGATCGATCATTTTCATATTAGTATTCCTCCCTGAAGCGACGAGAGATATATTGTGCTAAAAGATTCATGATTAACGTGAATAAGAACAATGTCATACCAACGGCATAAATACTGTAATAAACCGTTGTACCGTAACCTGCATCCCCAGAACTAACCTGTACAATATATGCTGTCATCGTTTGAATCGATTCAGTTGGGTTAAACGTTAGATTTGGTGTAGCTCCACCAGCTAACGTAACGATCATAGTTTCACCAATAGCACGGGAAATACCTAATACGAATGATGCAACAATACCTGACATGGCAGCAGGAACAATAACTTTCATTGTTACTTCAAATCTTGTAGCCCCTAGCGCTAGTGCTCCTTCTCTCATTGATCTTGGAACAGAGCTCATAGCATCTTCAGAAAGAGAGGCAATCATAGGAATAATCATAATCCCTACTACTATACCAGGACTTAATGCGTTAAAGACTGACATTTCAGGAAGTACCTTTTGCAATAGTGGTGTTACGAACGTTAAAGCAAAGAACCCATAAACAATTGTTGGAATTCCAGCTAAAACCTCTAATATCGGTTTAATAATTCTTCTCGTACGATCTGATGCATATTCACTCAAGAAAATAGCAGATGCTAATCCAATTGGAACTGCAACAATTATTGCAATTACAGTAATCAATAGTGTTCCAGAAACCAATGCCATAATTCCATAAGAAGCATTCTCTTCAAAGAATGGATACCACTCCTTTGAAGTTAAGAATTCAACAATTGAAACACGGCTAAAGAATGTTACTGTTTCAAAAATTAATGTAAGAACAATACCAATTGTTGTCAAAATAGATATTAGTGCTAATACAAATAAAATTCCAGGAACCATTTTCTCTATTAATTGATTGGTGCTTTTAGTTGACTTTTTCTCTTTTATTAAGTCTCGCACACTTTGACTAGATGATGAAGCCATTTTGAAAAACCCCTTCCAAAACATAGTAAGATGAGAAGCATACCTAGATGCTCCTCATCTACTCAATTATTGAATTATTTTAAACCCTCAAGAGTTTCAAGTTGAGTTGTATAGTCTTCTTCAGGAAGTGATACATAACCAACTTCTTCTGCTAGTGTTCCAGCATTCTCAAGGTAGAATTTCACATACTCATATACTTGCTCTTCATCTTTAATAGAAGCGTTGTTTACATAGATGAATAATGGACGTGAAAGTGGGTTGTAATCACCAGATTCAACAGTTTCATTTGTAGGTTCAACAGCTTCACCAGCTTCGTTTACAATCGGTACAATTTTTAAGTTATCTTTGTTTTCTAGGTAGTATGCATATCCAAAGTAACCAATACTGTTTTTATCACCAGTAACACCTTTAACAAGAGTATTGTCATCTTCAGAAAGTTGTGCAGCTTTTACGATTTGCTCGTCTTCTAGGATTACTTCGTTGAAGTAGTCATAAGTACCAGAATCAGTTCCTGGTGAGAAGAATTTAACTTCTTCTGCAGGCCAATCCGGGTTAATGTCAGACCATTTTTTCGCAGAACCATCTTCAATCCAAAGTTTCTTTAAGTCTTCTACAGTTAATTGATCGATAAAGTCATTATCTTTGTTAACTACAACTGAAAGACCATCGAATGCAACTTTAAATTCAGTAAATTCAATTCCATTTTCTTCTGCAAGAGCTTTTTCTTCATCTTTAATTGGACGAGAAGCTTCAGAGATATCAGTTTCTTTTGCAGTGAAACGCTCAAAGCCACCACCAGTACCAGATACACCAATTGGTGCTTGTACTTTTGGATGTACTGCTGCAAATTCCTCAGACACTGCCTCACCAATTGGAGCTACAGTAGAAGAGCCATCGATTCCGATTTCTCCTTCTAATTCAGCAGCCTCTTCTGTTGTTTCAGCACCTTCTGTAGTTTCTGTACCAGTTTCTCCTGTTGTTGCATCTTCTCCGTTTCCACATGCTGCAGCAAAAGCAACTAGTGAAGAAAGCATAATTGACATAGCTAGAAATTTAAAATTTTTCATTCTTTAATTCCCCCTAGATTTAATGTTTGTTTTGTCCTACGAGTATTAGAATAACGCTTGAGTATTAATAAAGTTTTAACCTAATGTAAAGGTTTTGTAAATTCGTGATGAAGTTTGTCATATTTTGTTCTATTTCTTGATATTAGATAGGCTGAAAAGCTATTTTGCCCTTTAATTTATTGTCTTACAATGACTTACAGCTTATACATAGTGAGTAGCTAAATTTGAATCGGTATTACTATATGCTGAAGTACTATACTTAACATAGAAAAACCAGTTTTTGAAATACGCATCACCCACTACTATCATCATCTACAAGATTGGTTTTTGGTATTGGTTTATGACCAGATGCTTCTATTGTTTGGTGACTTTCTTCTAGCTGAACATTTCTAACGAAGAAGTAAATGACTAAATGTCCTGCACCAATGATTGCTAATAAAATTGGAATGCTTTTTTTTTCATCAAAGAAAGTTACTGCAGTTATAAATCCTAGAATGGAAACAATACGTCCCGAGTTAAGAAATAGTTCTTTAACTACAATATATTCAATTCTTGCTTTTGCCGCATTCCAAGCTCGACCTATGACATCGTACGTTATAGACGTATAAGGAACTAAGAGCATTGGATAACCAATTGCAATCAAAACAGCATAAATAAGCAACTTCTGGAAGGTTAAATCAAAGAGTATTATAAAGATGGACAAATAGAGAAAGATTCCTCCCATTAGAATGAAAATCTTTCTTTTTGTTTTCTTGATCACCCTTGTCGCCAAGTAATAAGCTAAAAAGGCTATACTTGAGTTTACTAATCCAAATGTTCCTAATGCTAATTCACTTTTAGTTGTAATAAACACGAACACACCAATAACAAAAGCAAAGGTTCCTTCTCTTAGTCCTTGAAAGAAATGAGCGCTCGTAATTAGTTGCCAGTTTTTATTATTTTTTCTTTCGCTAAAGATTCGTTTGAATAAATAATCCCCTTCTGCAGGTCTTCTTTTTAAAAAAAAGCTCAGAACTACAGCGCCTGAAAATAACAAAAGTGATATTGAAAATATCGTTGTATAACCTGTAAAATTTTCTAGTCTTGAAATGACAAAACCAGCAATTATAGGTCCGATCATTCCTGCAGTGGAATTCATAATACCTAAGAAACCGTTAAAAAAATCTCTTGTATCTGGTTCTGTAATTTCGAATGTAAGCACATTAAATGCTAACCAATAAAAACCGTAGCCGATTCCAAGAGTTCCACCTAATAAAATGAGAAATTTAGATGCAGAACCACCTATCATTAAAACTGTGAGGAAAAAGATAGCCAAAAAAATGACGCCAAGTCGTAATACGACGACGCGGTCTACTTTTTTGGCTAACCTTCCCGCGAAAAAAAACGTAATTGGCTGCATAACGACAATTGATAAATTGTATATTCCTAAATCAATATATTCTTCCGATTGCTTCCACAAATACACATTAACAAATGTATTTGACAAAGCAATACTAAGCGAGTACAAACCACCTATTACTAACAATAAAACTAAATCCCTACTTACATGAACATCACCAATAATCTTTTGCAATTTCGACATAAGAATTACTCCCCTTCGACTTCTACTACATAGTCTGTCTTATCGATTTGGAGATATGTATCTAGATTGCAATTGATGTATTTATTAAAGGGGATTTTTAATCTAAAGTTATTATATTCGAAGGTGATTGAAGTAGAAATTTTTTCCGAAGTTTTTTTTCCACAAAAAAGAAGAGCCAATTTAAATTTGCTCTTCTATACTTATTAATTATTTTGCAGAGTTAAAACGTTTTGTTACTTCATCCCAGTTCACTACATTCCAGAAAGAAGCAATGTAGTCTGGACGACGATTTTGGTAATTTAAGTAGTATGCATGCTCCCATACATCAAGACCAAGAATTGGAGTTTTACCTTCCATTAAAGGAGAGTCTTGATTAGGTGTGCTAGTTACTTCTAACTCACCATTGTTAACAACTAACCATGCCCAGCCAGAACCAAAGCGAGTTGTAGCAGCTTTTGCAAACTCTTCTTTAAAGCTGTCATAGCTACCAAATTTAGCGTTAATTGCTTCACCAAGATCACCTGTTGGCTCACCGCCACCATTTGGAGAAAGAATTGTCCAGAATAAGCTATGGTTAGCATGTCCACCACCGTTGTTGCGAACAGCTGTACGAGCTGCTTCAGGAACGGCATCTAAATTAGATACTAATTCTTCTACACTTTTGCCAGCAAGATCAGCGTTTCCTTCTAGTGCAGCATTTACATTTGTAATGTAAGTGTTGTGGTGTTTCGTGTGATGAATATTCATCGTTTCTTTGTCGATATGTGGTTCTAGTGCATCGTATGCGTAAGGTAATTGAGGTAATTCATAAGCCATTTGTTATTTCCTCCTTTAATATGTACCAATAAAAAGCTTTGGATTTGCTTTCCAACTTTAGGTTACCAAAAATGTTCAGTTCTTTCAATTGAAAAGCATACAAACATAACTATCATTTTTTTCTTTTATCTCGTTATATATGTAAGCAATCGATTTTTTAAAATTTAATTAGGGCTGTTTTCGCTCATTTACTTCCAAATATTCTTTTAATGTGGATTTAAAGAGTATAGTAAAAATCCAAATGCCGATTTTTACAGGTCCTAGATCAACAAACTTTTAGAAAAGAGCCTTAATTAAAGAATAGTGAATAAAAAATAACCAATCATAATTAACTGAATAACGCTTTTTGCTAATACTCCAGAAATAAAGCCTACAAGTGAACCAAGCCCACTCTTTACTGCAGACGAAAAGGTTTTCTTATGTACAATTAGTTCCGCTAAAACAGCACCTATAAAAGGTCCCAGAATAATTCCTGCTATAGGAATAACAAATGGACCTACTAACAAACCAATTGTACTTCCCCAAATGGCCGCTTTACTACCACCAAACTTTTTTACTCCAATTAAATTCGCCATATAATCTGCACCAAACAACACAGCAACAAAAAGACCCTCAATCATCCAAAATGTCATCGTTAGTTCAGTAAACTCAAATAAAAATCCATATAACACAAAGCCCGCAACAATAAAGACAACACTTGGAATAATTGGATAAATCAGTCCAACAAATGCAATTATGAACATTAGTACAATGAGTGACCAATATAAAAATTCCATTTTATCCTCCCTAATTAGGAAAAGAATTTTGACTCTAATTTCAAGAAAAAGCAAGGGTAATCCCCTTGCTTTCATTATAGCTTATATTTATCACTTTCATTGATATTAATTTCTGTAACCTAAAACAGCTTCTGCGATATTTACACAATGATCTCCTATCCGTTCAAGATTGCTTATAATATCTACAAAAACGATTCCAGCCGAACCTGTGCAGGAACCCTCATTTATTCTTAAGATGTGTTTTTTTCGTAAAGTACGCTCCATCTTATCAATTTGTTCTTCTGATTTTAATACCTTACTAGCTAAAGCTGTGTCTTTATCATCTAATGCTGAAATGGCATCCTTTAACGTTTGGATGGTTAAATTGAACATATCTTCTAAATCTTGTTTTGCAGAATTAGTTAATTTCACTTTATTTGTTAGCTGGTAACCAACTAACTCAACAACATTTTCAAAATGATCTCCAATACGTTCGATATCTCTTACTGTATCGATTAACATACTATGCTCTTTAGATTCAGCAGTAGACATTTCGCTTCTGGTTATTAAGATTAAATAGTCCGTAATTTTACGATCTAAATTATTAATTGCATCCTCTAATTGCATAGCTTTATCTGCATTCTTTTGCGAATATGTTTTTTGATATAAATTTGCTTCTTCTAAACCAATTGTTGCAAATTTACCCATACGTAGTACCTCTTCTTTTGCTTGTCCTAATGCAATAGAAGAAGATTGCTCTATAAAAATCGGATCAAGATGTTTCACTTTATATTCAATCATTGAATCCTCACCAGGAATAAGCTTCGTCACGATCCATGCTAGCATTCCAATTAAAGGTAGTTGAATAATTGTATTGGTTAAGTTGAACGTACCATGAGCAAATGCAATTACCATTCCAGGATTTAATCCCATAGACAATTGTAGGTTTTGGATAAAATTAGTGAACAACGGTAAGAAAATCAAGAAAATCACAGTACCAATCAAGTTAAAAATAACATGTGTTAAAGCTGCTCGCCTTGCCGCAATAGACGCCCCAATTGAAGCTAATACAGCAGTAATAGTTGTACCAATATTGTCTCCAAAAAGGACTGGTAATGCAGCATTAATGTCAATAAGCCCTTGTCCAAACAACTCTTGAAGTATTCCAATCGTTGTACTAGAGCTTTGAACGATAACTGTAAAGCCCGTTCCAATTAAAACTCCTAGTAATGGGTTATCACTCATACTAACCGTTAAATCATGGAATTCTTGTAGAGTTCTTAATGGCTTCATGCCCGAACCCATAAGCTCCAAACCAAAGAATAAAGCACCAATACCAAAGATAATTTGACCGAGGTTATATAATCGCTTATTTTTAAAGAAAAAGATCAATATTGCACCGACAAAAATAATAGGTAACGCATAATCTGAGACATTAATACCAATAATGAAGGCAGTTACAGTTGTACCAATATTAGCCCCCATAATGACACCAATTGCTTGTCTAAGTGTCATAAATCCTGCACTAACTAATCCAACGGTAATGACTGTTGTACCGCTACTAGATTGAATTAATACTGTAACAATAATACCTGCTAAAATACCCATAACTGGATTTGTCGTAAACTTATCTAATATATCTCTTAGCTTATATCCAGCGGATCTTTGAAGGCCATCACCCATGTATTTAATACCAAATAAAAATATCCCAAGACCACCAATAAATTCAAATATCATCTTCTGGATATCAAATTCCAAAATTTCCAACCCCACATTCTAACTCGTCTTTTGTCGACAAATATCTACATCCCTTACAATTATCAGCGATTTATTGTTTTTTTGTAAAGATGTTTCGTTAAATTCTTTACCGAAAATTAATAGCATCTTAATGATAACGTTTTCAATTTGATAACAGTTCTTAATTGCTCTATTTATTTGTTCTTTCCTTGTTTTATCCTATAGTGAGATATAAAATATAAGGCGTATAAATAAGAAGGATGTGTCATTTGCTAATGAATGTATTAAAACAACTTTACACTAGTATATACTCGCCAAAACTTACCTCTACTTTTCGTTTCCAAGGGATAGGGAAAACGATACTATTTGTATTTATTTTGTCTTTGTTAAGTACTATCCCCACTGCCTATCATTTTACTAGCGGATTAATTGAAGGATTAAAAGGATTTGATCAAACACTTCGAGATGATTTACCTACGTTCTCGATCGAGGATGGTAAACTCTCAGCTGAAACAGATAAACCTGTTGAAATTAGACAGGAAAACTTTATTGTGATTTTAGATGATACAGGTACATATGGTGTAAAAGAAATCGAAGCGAAGCAAAATGCCATAGGAATTTTACAAGATAGGTTTGTTTTTGCGATAAATGGTCAAGCTCAATCGTATGAATATAGCCTTTTGAATATGTCATTATCAAAGGAAGATTTAATTGAGGTATCTAAACAATTCAATCAACTTCTACCTATTTTTATATCTATCCTAATCTTTGTTATGTATTTATTCGGTTCTTTTGTTAAATTTATTGAAATAACAATTTTAGCTTTATTTGGTTTAGCTTTTAAAAATAGTCTTCATAGAAGATTAATTTTTAAACAAGTTTGGATTATATCGGCTTATGCTACAACGTTAGCTACTTTCTTTTTCTTCATTATGGATTTTTTACAAGTAACTGTACCCAGTAGTTTATTGTTAAATTGGTTTGTTCATTTAGTTGTACTTTACCTAGTAATAAAAGAAGTACCACCATCTAAAAAGCCTCTTAAAACAGCATAAAAGGTATTTGCAAATAAAAACGCGGAAAATATTTTTCCGCGTTTTTATTAAAGGCTGTTTTCGCAAAGATTGTTGCTTTTCGTAAATAACTATACTTTACGGATATAGCCTATCTTCGTGCTCTTTTCGCTTATTTACTTAGTGGTACTCTCTTGAAATTGCTTATAGTTCCTTCGATAAAAATCCAAAAGCCGATTTTTATAATTCTAAAAGCAACAAACTTTTAAAAAGAGCCTTATTAAAAGATAAGAAGTATAAGTTTTTGTACTTTGTTTTGGTGTTTAGCTCCAGCCCGTGGCCCTGAAACACAGGCTTACAAGTTCAGTCATTGCGACAAGACGTCGCGTTTTTGACTGCCTCTAGGGTCTAGCCACGCATGAATTGAAGGGAAAGAACGCCTTCTATTCATGCGCGTTTTATTTGCCCGGGCTGACCAAGGCGCTTTTAGCTTTTATTATGTCACTTTATATTGCTTTGTACTATCAGTTAATTTCTTTGATAATTCTGTTAGAATTAATCCCATTTCATGAGTGCGATTTATTTGAGTTATTTGATCTTCTGAAGATGAAAGCATTTGCTCTGCACTTGCTAACGTTTCTTGTGATATAGATACAAAACTTTCTGAAGACTGTTCCATTTTCGGAAGTGATCGATTTAATTCATGCAAATTTTCCTTCATTCCTGATAACTTACCATTAACATTAGAAATTTCACTCATTAATAAATCAAATGCTTCCTTGGACTCGCCTGCAACCATAAGATGTGATTGAATATTACGTAGCATTGTTTCAAATTCATTAGCAGCTTGATCTGAAATTTTTTCCATCATTTTAATTGATTGCGTAATTTCCTCTGTTGCTTGAGAGGATTGATCAGCTAATTTGCGTACTTCATTTGCCACTACAGCAAAGCCTTTCCCAGCTTCACCTGCACGAGCAGCTTCTATCGTTGCATTTAAAGCAAGTAGTTTTGTTTGTTCTGCAATTGATTGAATGATACTTACAACTTTTGTAATAACAATTGAGTTATCCTTTACCCCTCTAATTGTAGTCGTCATTTTCGCAAATTCTTGATCAAAGTCATTCATTGATCGAATCATTTGTGAGATGCTTCTTTCCCCTTTTATAGCAGAGGAATTCATGTCTGACGCGCTATTAAAAACATATTCCATATTTTGTAGAATGAGTGTAATATCACTTTTCATTTTCTGGAACGTCTCAACGTTTTCGTCAGAGCTCGTTGCAGTTTGTTCTGCCCCTGTTTTCACAACCTTAATCGCTTCAACTAATTGGTTATTTTGAAGCAACACATCATCTGATGCTTCTTTTAGTTGATTTCCAGTTGTGAATAGTTCTGAAGTTGTTCCATTTATATGTGAAATCATTGAACGCATTTGTTCCATCATTTGGTTAAAACTTTTATTTAAGGAGTGAATTTCAGGAATATTCGTCTTTACATTACTATTGTTTGATAAGTCTCCATTCCTAACCTCTTTCATTACATCTCGTAAAATTGATAAAGGCTTCGTTAAACTTCTTACAAGCAGAAAAAGAACAACTGTAGTAAGAACGACACTAATTAAAACAACGATACCTGTAAAATTAGCGAGTTGATTCACAGGTTCCATGTATTTCTCTGTAGGAACAAGGATTAAATAGATTCCTTTTAATTCTTGAATTTCCTTAAAGGACATTGTGTAATCAATTCCAGCTATTTCTCTATGGAAAACACCATTACCCTCTTTCTTGATTTCTTCAACAAGCTCTTTCGATATCGTAATTCCCGGTTCTCTATTAATGTCCATTGGCTCAGCATTTTCATCTTTCACTAAGAAGAATTTGGCTGGTAATCCATCTTGTATTAATGCCGACGATTGACCTGGTACAACAACCTTTTCAACTCTTTTTAAAAATTCCTCTTGATCCCCAATATAAGCAAAAGCAAGATTTGCAACAATGTCAGATGTAGAATTAACTTCCCTATAAAGACGATCCTCTATAATTTCCATCGTTGTGTCCTTAGACTTACTATAAGATGTAAAGCCCACAACACTAACAGATGATAATAATAGGATTAAAACTAAAATGATTAACCTCGTTTGAAGAGAGATTTTAGAAATAAACGTTTGTTCATATTCCTTATTTTGCTTTTTATGCTTTTGTTTAGGAAGCTTGCTTTCTCGTACGTTACTACGATTGAATGCATTTATTCGTTTTTTCATTTTGACACCCCTATCTCTAATTCCTCTAAAATTATGACAGGGGAATGTTAAGGAAGTGTAAACTTTTTGTAAATTTTTGTTGTATTTAGTCGAAAAGTCTCGAATTCCACTATAAATTTTCAGTTTATTCCTAAACCATTTTTACTATTTATCATATTGATTTTATTTTAATAGGAATATTTAACTCGGACAAGCATACGAATGTGTTAAACAAACTAAATCATAATCTTTTATTAGACTCTAAAATTCCAGGTTTGATTTTAACTCATTTGGAGGAAACAAAATGAAACGACTTTCGTTATTTATTATAGGCATTTTCCTTTGTTATATTGTTTATTATGACTTGCAAATAGGGACACTTCCCGCTTTTAGTATGACAAACTTAGCAAAGACAGAAACAACAAAGAATGTAGCTGAACTAAAGAGTCCTAATATCGCCTTTTATGAAGTGAAAATAAAACAAGGTGATACTGTTTTATCAATTACTGAACGTTATCATGGTAGTCTTCCTACCTCAATTGAACAAATTGTTGAAGATTTTGAAGCTTTAAATACAGATGTGAATGCAGAAGCTATTAAATTAGGTGAAACGTACCGTTTTCCAGATTATAAAGAATAGTTGATCCTTGTCATTTATTAGTCCTCCCTGTACAATTAGTTTTGGAAGTGCATTTACTAGAAATAATAGACGAAGTCAAGTATCATTAATAATGATAGGCCTTAGATTTAAACTTATTATTAAGGAGCGATTTACACGTGAGTGAAATCATACATCGCACTAAAACCCGTCCTGTAAAAGTGGGGAATTTAACGATTGGTGGAAATAATGAAGTTGTTATTCAAAGTATGACAACAACGAAAACGCATGATGTCGAAGCAACTGTTGCTGAAATTAATCGATTAGAAGAAGCAGGTTGTCAAATCGTGCGTGTTGCATGTCCAGATGAGCGTGCAGCAAATGCAATTGCTGAAATTAAGAAAAGAATAAATATTCCACTTGTTGTAGATATCCATTTTGATTATAAGCTTGCTCTAAAGGCTATTGAAGGTGGAGCAGATAAAATTAGGATAAACCCTGGTAACATTGGGAGAAAAGAAAAGGTTGAGGCTGTTGTAAAAGCAGCAAAAGCACGCAACATACCTATCCGTATTGGTGTTAATGCTGGTTCTCTAGAAAAAAGAATTCTTGAAAAATACGGGTATCCAACAGCGGACGGTATGGTCGAAAGTGCACTACATCACATTAAAATTCTGGAAGATTTAGATTTCTATGACATCATCGTTTCCATGAAAGCATCTGATGTAAACTTAGCCATAGAAGCATACGAAAAAGCTGCTCGGGCATTTGATTATCCTTTACATTTAGGGATAACTGAATCAGGAACACTTTTTGCTGGGACAGTAAAAAGCGCAGCTGGTTTAGGCGTTATCTTAAATAAAGGAATTGGAAACACAGTACGCATTTCTTTAAGTGCAGATCCAGTAGAAGAAGTGAAAGTAGCTCGTGAGCTTTTAAAATCCTTTGGCTTAGCTGCCAATGCAGCAACATTAATTTCTTGTCCAACATGCGGACGTATTGAGATCGACTTAATTAGTATTGCAAATGAAGTTGAGGAATATATAGCAAAAATCAAAGCACCAATTAAAGTAGCTGTATTAGGCTGCGCTGTAAATGGTCCAGGTGAAGCACGTGAAGCTGATATTGGTATTGCTGGAGCACGTGGTGAAGGACTCCTTTTCCGCAAGGGTGAAATTGTTCGTAAGGTTCCTGAAGAAACTATGGTTGAGGAACTGAAAAAAGAAATTGATAAAATTGCTGAAGAACACTTCGCAAAACAAGAAGCTGAAAAAGAAAAACTTAAAGCATAAATCAAAGGAATCGGTACTTGCCGATTCCTTTTGTTGTAGATAAAGTATACACAAAGTACTATTCTTTATCATCCTCTGGAAGCAACACAGCCCCAATATTACTGTTCATGGATAGTGAAGTATCAATATCATCTTCTATTTCTTTCTCATTATAGAAACGATTTTGGATCGCGATATTTGCTGAATATGTTCCATTTTCTTGTTTAGTCGAATTTTCCCCCTTATTCCCAAATGCTTTCTGAACCTGTTCATTTGCTTTATATCTTTTCAACCTTTTCCCCTCCTAAATAAAGAGGATGACTCATTTGAGTCTAACCCCTCCATCAATACCTATATATAGAACTTTTTATTTCGTCAAAGCCCTATATATTCGGTTTGAGGGGTCTGACCCTTGCTTTTGAGTCATCCTCCTTTTATTCATCTTTTTCAGTCCATTTTAGAAAAATGGCATGATAAAGATTCCCAAGACTATCGATACTGCACCAATCGCAATTGCCCAAGCTCCTAAAGCCTTTGCTCCTCTTCTACGTGCAATGAATCCAACAATAATACCTGCTGCCCCTAAAATAACAGGTAAAATAAACAGTGAGATAACGGATAGTGCTAAGGCTAAAAATCCCATTCCTCTGCCTTCGCCAACCACATCACCGCGATCGGCTTCTGTATCAACTACAGCATTTTCTCTTCTCATGTTTATCGGTGCCGCTATTTCTGCTGCAGATTCAGTATGAAAATCATCTTCAATTTCTCGATCTAGTGGCGTAAATCCCTTGTAATCAAGGTTGTCAATACGATCTCGTTCTTGAATATCGAACTTATTTTCGTCTGCCATTAAGATCCCTTCCTTTCTTCTATAAAGGAGCATTATTATTATAAGCATTTGATGACGAACTATAACTGTAAAACTTTTCTGTTCGTTTAAAAATTCATTATGGTACACTACTTATAGGAATCAGCGAAGGAGAGAGCATATAATGTTACGACTAGGAATTGATATTGATGGTACAGTAACTGATCCAAAAACATTTGTACCTTATCTAAATAAATCATTTAATAAATCCTTAACCTATAATGATTTAAACCAATATGATTTAACCAAGGTTTTAAATATTACTGAGTCAGACTTTTGGAAATGGATGGACGAGTATGAACCAATTATTTATAAAGAAGCTCCACTTGCCTTGTATGCTAAAACTGTTTTAGATGATTGGAAAGAACAACATCAGCTATTATTTATAAGTGCACGAAGAAAACATTTACTTGATATTACAAACAATTGGTTCAAAGAAAGGGAGCTTTTTTATCACCATATCGAATTAATTGGTAGTCATGATAAGCTCGAAGCAGTAAAAAACAATGATATTTCCATCTTTTTTGAGGACAAGCATGATAATGCATGTATTATTAGTGAGGAGCACCAAATCCCAGTTATTTTATTTAATACTCCTTATAACCAAGACCCAGTTCCGAAAGGTGTAGTTCGTGTGGATCACTGGTTAGAGGCTAAAGACTGGGTAAATCAATGGTATGAAGTGAACGTTTTTTAAAATAAGAAAAGCGCAAGCGCTTTGATCAGCCTCGGGAAAATAAGCCACTCATGAATAGAAGGAGTTCTTTGCCTTCAATTCATGAATGGCTTATGACCTAGAAAAAAGGGGTTTGTTTTTTCCCCTCGAGGGGCTAGGCATCCGACTTTTCTCAAAGTCGGACTGCTGGAGCTAGACACCAAAAACCTATATTTTCTTTACAATTAAAAAGAGCTCTGACTACGAAAGTCAGAGCTCTTTTTTTAATGGCATTGTGGACATTTCCCATATACCTCAAACTTATGGCCACTTATATCGTAGCCTGATAAGTTTTCTTCTAATTTACCCATAGGACAACCAGGTATTTCCTTCGTTTTCCCACATTGTAAACAAATAAAATGATGGTGATGATGTTTTGTATCACATGTAAATCTAAAATGCTTTTCTCCAGACAGCTCTGTCATTTCAAAAATTCCTAAATCAGCAAACAACGATAAATTTCTGTAAATGGTATCAAAGCTTAACCCAGGATAATCATTCTTTAAAGATTCTAATACATCTTTCGCTGTTAAATATTTATCATAATCCGCAAAAAGCTGTAGCATTTCTTCTCTTTTGTTTGTATATTTATAGCCTTTTTCTTTTAATAAGTCGAGAGCTTCTTGAACATTCATGAAACTTTCCCCTTTGTTAATTTTGTCCATAAAATTGCAAATATAAGAATAAGAACAGATAAAATAACAATTGTTCCACCTGGTGCTAAATCTAAATAATACGCTAAGATTAATCCAATAATAACAGAAAGTTCACCAAATAGTACAGAAAAGAATATCGTTTGTTTAAAGCCTTTTGCGATCCGAATACTCGCTGCTACCGGTAAAGTCATTAACGAGGAGACAAGTAAGATCCCAACAATCCTCATCGATCCTGCAATGACTAAAGCTACAATTAAGATAAAAATAAAATGAATCCATTTTGCATGAATACCAGATGCAGTAGCATGTTCTTCATCAAATGATAATAAAAAAAGCTCTTTATAAAGAAGAAAGATGATACTAATAACAATTAAAGTAATAGCAATAATAACATATAAATCGGTTCGGCTTACAGCGCTGATACTACCAAATAAGTAACTAAATAGGTCAGTATTAAAACCGTCAGCTAACGAAATAAAAATAACACTAATACCAACACCGCTTGATAAAATGATTGGAATGGCAAGTTCTTGATAATGCTTATAAACAGTACGAAGCTTTTCAATAAAAAGTGAACCCATTACAGAAAAAGCCATTCCTAAATAAATAGGATTTAAGCCTGCTAATGATGCTACCTTCTTTTCGAGCAATAAACTTGCAGCAATTCCAGCTAATGTTACATGGCTCAATGCATCTGCGATAAGCGACATTCTCCTTACTACAACAAACACACCTAAGAGCGGTGCAATTAATCCAATTAACATTCCTGATACAAATGCATTTTGTAAAAATTCATATTCAAAAAAACTGCTTAACATTTTTTACATCCTCCATTAGTGGGAGTGGTCATGTGTTAATACACGTAATGAGTGCCCATAAAAATCGGACATCTCTTCATCCTTTAATAATTCAAATTCTTTAGAGTTACCATGAAAATGAAGGTGTTTATTAATGCATGCCACATGTGATACCTTATCTGTTATCGTTCCTACATCATGTGTAACTAAAATTAATGTAATTCCTAAATCTCTATTTAAATGCATTAGCATCTCATAAAAGTTTTGAACAGTTTGAGCGTCTACACCTACTGTAGGCTCATCTAATATTAGAAGCTTTGGATTACTAACAATAGCTCGCGCAATAAAAGTTCGTTGCTGCTGTCCCCCAGAAAGCTCTCCAATGTTACGCTTTACAAACTCACTTAACCCAACTGCTTCAATTGCTTGATATACCTTTTGGCGATCTTGTTGGCTCATAAATTTAAATAACCCTAACTTTGATGTTAAACCGCTCGATACTACTTCAAATACAGATGCAGGAAAACCAGTATTAAAGCTATTTGCTTTTTGAGAAACAAAGCCAATTTCATGCCAATTTCTGAATTTCTGTATTGGCTGCCCAAACAACTTAATTTCACCCTGTTGTGGTTTTAATAAACCTAATAAGCATTTTAATAAAGTTGTCTTCCCTGATCCATTAGGACCGACAAGTCCTAGAAAACTACCCTGTTCAACAGTAATATTTATGTCTTCTAACACTCTTTGACGTTCATATGTGAAGTTTAAATCCTTTATTTCAATTATAGGTTGTTTCATTGAACTTCATCCTTTACGAATTAAGAATCGTTCCGATTTATATTTAGTAAAAATACACGATTGTTTATAACATGAAAATTATATAGAAATTAAGCCTTTATGTAAAGGGTAAATTTTGATTTTCAAAAAACAGCACATTTTAATTAAACCTCCATACATTGTTTGAGAGGAGGTTTGAAAATGATCTTATTTCAAAAAATTATTAACCAAAAGCTTAACAACATATCGGTTGAGGAACTTATGCAATATGCTAAACAATTTAACGTGTCAATTGGTCGAGCACAAGCGGTTGAAGTTGTAAAAGTCATGCACGGTAAAAATATTAATATTTTCAATATGAATGAACGAAAGCAGTTATTAACAAAAATTGCTACGATTACCTCTCCACATACAGCACAACAGATTAATCAAATTTTCCAGAAATTCACTAACTAATAAGTACTTATAATAAGACTAAAATAATTTTAAGCTTTGAACATAAAACGCAAGCGCCTTGATCAGCCTCGGGCAAATAAGACGCTCATAAATAGAAGTTTTTTTTTACCTTCAATTCATGAATGACTTGACCAAAGAGGCTGTCAAAATGCAACGTCCTGTCGCATTAACTGTACTTTCACACCCTGTACGATCTGAGGCCACGGCGCTGGAGCTGGAGGAAGAGCACTTATCCATAGTCCTAGAATTTAATAATTTCCTATACGGTAAAAAAGAGAACTAATTTATGATACTAGTTCCCCTGAAGTATGTTTTTATTTTTCACGTGCTTCCTTACTGATTCATGATCTTGTCTAATAAGCCCTCGTCAAATGTCTTTTCTTTGAACATACTAATTTCAAATTTGTAAGGAGGCTTTTTGTACTTTTTATCTTCACCAACAAATGGAGTTTCAAGTATTTTAGGGATATTTGTTAATGATGGGTGATGAATAATGTTATTTAACGCCTCAAACCCGATATGACCAAAGCCAATATTTTCATGACGGTCTTTGCTAGCACCCATCGGATTTTTACTATCATTAATGTGTAGAACCTTTAAACGGTCTAAACCAATGATCGAATCAAATTCCTCTAATACACCATCAAAATTATTTATAATATCATATCCAGCGTCATGAGTATGACATGTATCAAAACAGATTGATACATGTTGATTATGTGTAACACCATCAATAATTTTTGCTAATTCATCAAAAGATCGACCACATTCAGAGCCTTTTCCAGCCATCGTCTCTAAAGCGATTTGAACCTCTTGATTTTTCTCAAGCACTTCATTTAAGCCTTCAATAATTTTATTGATACCTACCTCTGCACCAGCACCTACATGTGCTCCAGGATGAAGAACAATTTGTCTTGCACCTAATGCATGTGTTCTCTCAATTTCAGAACGAAGAAAGTTAACACCTAGCTCAAACGTAGCAGGGTTTGTTGAGTTCCCAATATTAATAATGTAAGGGGCATGGACTACGATTTCATCAATTCCATTTTCCTTCATATGAGCTTGTCCAGCTTCAATATTTAAGTCCTCAATTTTTTTGCGTCGTGTGTTTTGAGGTGCACCTGTGTAGATCATAAAGGTATTCGCTCCGTAAGAAACTGCTTCTTCACTTGCAGCTAAAAGCATATTTTTACCGCTCATCGATACATGTGAACCAATTTTAAGCATGAATCTTCCCCCTATCTGTCCTATCTGCTTTTCTTATCTAATCTTCTTTTTCTCTTTTTAATTTGTTCCATTTCACGAGTCATCTTCTTCTTATAACCAGGCTTAACTTTGTTAGGTTTTTGAACAATACTTTTTGCCATCACATCAGCTTCGTCTGTGACTTTTTTTCTCTTTTGACGACGTTGGCGATCATTAATATCCTTCCATTCTCCACCCACAAAGTCTTTATTAACAAATTCAATTCCTAGTTTTTCTAATTTGTTCAATGCATCTTCATCATAAGAATCAAAAAGCGTAACAGCAATTCCTGAACTACCAGCACGTGCTGTTCTTCCTACACGATGTATATAAAAATCTAATTCTGTCGTTGGAATCTCGAAGTTAATCACATGACTAACACCTTTAATATCAATACCACGTGCAGCCAAATCTGTTGCAACAACATATTGAAAGTCTAAATCATTAATTTGCTTCATCATTTTTTTACGATCACGTGGAGATAAGTCACCGTGAATCCGACCAACCTTCAATCCCTTTTCAAGCAGTGCATCTGCAACTTCATCAGCTTTCTTTTTCGTGTTAGTAAAAACGATTGCTAAGTAAGGATTGAATGAAACGAGCATTTCGTGTAAAAGCTTAATCCTGTCACGGTGTCTACTTGGTACAAGCACATGCTCAATTTTTGCTGCAGTTGCCTGTTTAGGTGCTACGTGAGTAAACTTTGGATTTTCTAAATATTTTTTTAGAAATGGTTTTAGTTTTTCAGGGATTGTAGCAGAAAACACAAGAATTTGTAAGTTATCAGGCATTTGACTTGCTACCATATCAACTTCCTTAATAAATCCCATATCAAGCATTAAATCCGCTTCATCTACGACAAATGTACGAACTTTATTAACGATTAATGCTTGTGCCTTCACTAAATCGTTAATCCTCCCTGGTGTCCCTACAACAATTTGTGGTTGAGATTTTAGCTTGTCAATTGTTCGTTGTTTGTCAGTCCCGCCAATATAGCATTTTGCCGTGATTTCTTCTTTTGAAAATGAGATTACCTTTACCACTTCATTATATATTTGTGTCGCTAACTCTCTAGTCGGTGCTGTAATAACGAACTGTACTTCTTTACGTTCTGGTTCAAGCTTATTTAGTAAAGGTAATAAATAGGCATGTGTTTTACCTGTACCTGTTTGTGATTGGCCTATTGCACTTTCTCCTCTTGAAATAGACGGAATTAGCCTTTCTTGAATTTCTGTTGGTTCAAAAAATTTTAATTCCTTTGTTATTGCTTCTATAATAAACGGTTTTAATGAAAAACGCTCAAATTTTGTTTGTTCCATCCGTGTTCTCTCCTTTTAGATAAAGCTTTGACACACCTTCATATAAGATGTACTTTATCAGTCCATCATTACATTATAACCGATTCAAGAAAAAACTCAAACTAATGTTGTAGAAACCATTATCATTCTTCTGCATAGTCTATGAATAGGGTAACTTACTTTGAAAGGAGGATTTATATGTTTCAACAAAGACCGATGCCTCCTATGAATTCTAGAGGTTTCTTTCCGCAGCAAGGTCAAATGCCAATGGGTAGACAACACTTTCAAGGGCCTTTTCGAGGGCCTTTCATGGGTGGAGGACAACAGTTTGGTCCACAAATGCCATCAAGAGGCGGCGGCGGATTAAAAGGATTGCTATCTCGTATTATGCCTGGAAGCCAGGGTGCAGGTGCTGTCAATACACAAGGTTTTATCCAAGGTGCATCAGGGGCTTCACGGGCTACTGGAGCACTTCAAGGATTAGCAAATCCAGCCAACATTTCTGGTATGCTTGGTAATGTTCAAAGGGTTTTAGGAATGGCACAACAGGTAACTCCAATGGTACAGCAGTATGGTCCGTTAGTGAAAAATTTACCGGCAATGTTAAAGATCTATCGCGAATTAAAAAATAGTGATAGTAGTGATGAAGCTTCTACTACAGATGATACGCTTGAAACAAGTACGGAGGCTGCCACAGAAGAGACACCTACACAAGGAAAGCAAAAACACAAAAAACAAACATCCACAAATGAAACTGTAACTGCCGCTACCAAAACAGAGACAAAGACAGCTAATGAAGGAAAAAAACGTTCATTAACACCGAAAAGTTCAAAACCCAAAATGTATATCTAATATTCCTCTTTGTAATCTTCCCTAATGTTCGATATAATATTAAGAGATTATGAGAGTAAAGAGCCGTTTTTCGGCTTTTTTTCAATTTAGAAAAGGGACGAATTATCACTATTTTTTAAAGTGATTGGACTTATCCTTACTCCCTATTTGATCTCTTAAGGAGGCAATGAAATGGATGTTATAAAAATCGCTCCACGTGGATATTGTTATGGCGTTGTGGATGCAATGGTTATTGCCAAAAACGCTGCTTTAGATAAATCTCTACCAAGACCAATCTACATTTTAGGAATGATTGTTCATAATAAACATGTTACAGATGCTTTTGAAGAGGATGGTATAATCACACTAGACGGAAAAAACCGTCTTGAAATCCTTGAACAGGTTGAACAAGGAACAATTGTTTTTACCGCACACGGTGTTTCACCAGAGGTAAGAAGAATTGCAAAAGAAAAAGGCCTTGTTACCCTTGATGCAACTTGCCCTGATGTTACGAAAACACATGATCTTATTCGTGAAAAGGAAGCACAAGGTTATCATGTGATCTATATCGGAAAAAAAGGTCACCCGGAGCCTGAAGGAGCCGTAGGAGTTGCACCTGATATCGTTCATCTTGTAGAAACACTAGAAGATGTAAAACAATTAGATATTCAAAATGAAAAAATTATTGTCACAAACCAAACAACAATGAGTCAATGGGATGTTGCTGATATCATGGAAATGGTCCAAGAAAAATATCCTCATGTTGAAGTACATCGCGAAATTTGCTTAGCAACTCAAGTTCGTCAAGAAGCCGTTGCTGAACAAGCCAAAGAAGCAGATTTAACAATTGTTGTTGGAGATCCAAAAAGTAATAACTCAAATCGTCTAGCTCAAGTATCAGAACAAATAGCAGGTACAACAGCTTACCGCATTTCAGACTTAAGCGAGCTTAAGCTTGAATGGTTAAAAGGTGTAAAAACAGTTGCTGTTACAGCTGGTGCTTCTACACCAACACCAATCACAAAAAAAGTAATTCAGTTTCTTGAGCAATACAATCCAGAGGACGAGTCTACATGGAACAAAGAGCATCATATTCCATTATCAAAAATTCTTCCTAAGGTTAAGATTAAAGGCTAAAAATAAATGCACCATAACAAAAGCCCATTACCTGCAAACATAAGTTGCAGGTAATGGGCTTTTTCAACGAACTCGAAGAAATATCAGCTCGATTCAATATTTCTGCTATACAATATCAAACAAACTTAAATGGATTTGTATCAACCTTTGAGCCGAATACATTCACATTAAAGTTATTTGTACTGCACATTTCTCCCAATCTTGTTGATACACCTTTAATCATAACCTTCTCTACATGATGGCCAGGATCAATCACATTCAAATTAAGCATCATCGCATCCTGTGCAACATGAAAATATAAATCACCTGTTACATATACGTCCGCACCTTTAAATTTTGCCTGCTGAATATATTTGTTCCCATCGCCACCTAACACAGCAACCTTTTGAACTTTAGAGCTTGGATCTCCTACCATTCTGACTCGTTCAACTTTAAGTGATTGTTTTACATGCTCAGCAAATTCTTGAAGGGTTACCTCTTCCTTCAGTTTCCCAATGCGTCCTAAGCCTAATGAGGTGCCAGTTTGATCTAGTGGATAAATATCATAAGCTACCTCTTCATATGGATGAGCTTTAATCATTGATTGAACTACCCTTTTTTGAAGTGATGCTGGAAAAATTGTTTCAATACGAGCTTCGTTCACAAACTCAAGCTCCCCCTTCTTACCTATAAATGGATCTGATCCATCTAATGGTAAAAAGCTACCTTCTCCATTCATAGAAAATGAACAGTGACTATAATTACCGATATAACCTGCCCCGGCACTCCCTAATGCATCTCGAATAACCTTTTCATAACTTGCTGGTACGAACACCACTAATTTTTTCAGCTTATCCTCATATGTAGGAACCAGAACCTCGAGATTCGTAAGCTCTAACGCAGCTGCAAGTAAATCATTTACTCCACCATTTGCAACATCTAGATTTGTATGTGCAGCATAAACAGCAATATCATGCTTAATACATTTTTCCAACATTCTTCCGTATGTAGAGTCTGTTAAAAGCTTTTTAATTGGTCGAAAAATGGGTGGATGATGAGCGATAAGTAAGTCGACTTTGTTTTCAATTGCCTCATCAATGACCGAATCTAACACGTCTAAAGTAATCATAACATTTTGTATTTGTTTGTTAAGACTTCCAATTTGGAGACCGATCTTGTCCCCTTCCACCGCATAAGATTTTGGAGAAAACTGTTCAAATAATTGAATAACCTCATAGCCATTTGGGATTTTCTTCACGTTTGTAAAACCTCCTCAACTA
Source organism: Bacillota bacterium (assembly GCA_051750265.1). Taxonomy (GTDB): domain Bacteria; phylum Bacillota; class Bacilli; order Bacillales; family Bacillaceae; genus Metabacillus. The sequence goes on from JBNJJO010000002.1 coordinate 423,815, forward strand.
GCTTTATTTGTTTTGTTAATTCTCTATATTTCACATTGTTTTCATATGTATGTCCTGCTTGTTCAAGCTGCTTAACGATTGTTCTCCAATGGTCACACTCTTGTGACCACTTTTTTCGAAAAACATCTGATTTCTCTTCAGCTAAAAGTGGACCAAGTAATAAGCCAGCTTCTAAGGAATATGTTTGATAAGGTCGCATTGGACTTCCTTTTTCAGCAACGAGTACTTCATAAATTTTGTTATCTTCCTCTATAATTTCTTCGTCAATTAGTTCCCAATCATGATCTAACATCCATTGTCTAATATAAATTGCATGAATATTAGGTTGTAAAACAAGTCGTTTGACTCTAGATAGCTTTGTACATCCTTCTTCCAATATTTTTTTAATTAAACCTCCACCCATGCCTGCAACCGTAATACAGTCAACTTCTTCCCCTTCTTCTATAACAGATAAACCGTCTCCTTGACGTACAGATATATAATCTGATAGTTCACATTTCATTACTTGTTTTTTTGCGGAAATAAATGGTCCGTCTGTAATTTCCCCGGCAATTGCATTTTTCGCAATACCTTGTAATATTGAATAGCATGGAAGATATGCATGGTCTGATCCGATATCTGCAAATACTGCATCTTTTGGTATATGGCCTGCAACTGTCTCCAGCCTTTTTGATAGCTTCATTTCATTCATATTGTCACCACTATTTCTAATTATTGTTAAATTCTTCAGACGTATTCGTTATTTATTTAGTATAAAAAAAGTCCTTCACAGATGCAAAGGACTTTCTTAGGTACTAAAAAAATTATATGTTCTTGACTTAGTTTTGTAGCTAGTCAGCAGCGCCGATCAAGGCGCTGGAGCTTTTTAAATTATTTAATTTGAGAAACCCATTCAGCCATTTCATCTAGTTTTTCGTCCGGTACTAGGCCAGGTGGCATGATACCTCTACCTGATTTGATCGTTTCATTAATTTCATCTACGCTTAATTTGTCACCAACACCTACTAGCGTTGGACCTGCGCCACCTTCATAGTTTTGACCATGACAAGACACACAGCTTTTTGTGTAGATTTCTTCAGGTGTAGCATCTGCAACATCCTCTGTTTTTGGTTCCTCGTCACCTTTTGCTAATTCTTCATGATCGCCAAGACCTTTAAATGATAAAAGGAACATAAGGCCGATTCCTAGAACAGCGATTAATAAAAATGGAATAAGTGGATTGCGATTCATCTTGTAACCTCCCTTATGTAATAAGTGAATCTCCATCAGTTGGTGTCATTGCCAACTAATGGTTAGTTTAATTATCTAGCTTTTACGGGGACCCATCAATCATGCGTTATTTACGATTAACATTTTCTTTAGGGTATCATTACCCGTTACTGCGGGATAAACTTTCATAAGTACATGTTTTATACTATCAGAATTTATATTCTAATAAACAATCTCTATTTTACTGTAATTTAACGATAAGGAAAAGACCTATCTTCTAACATCCCCAAGTTTTTCACACTTTAGACAAAAAACAGACACGAGAATGATTTTTTTCACAATAATCCATTGACATTTCAACATTTTAATATTATTAAAATATAATAGTCATCACGAAAACAGCTAGTCCTACCACTCCGCTAATAAGGAGATATAACACGCGATATAAACGACCTATTAAGATCCAGAGTAAGCAATTAACAACGACTATTCCGCCTAACCATAATCGATCACCTTTTGTTAAATACTCCACAAGAGAAATTGAAACAATTAATAATTGAACAAAAGTTAAACTTAATGGGACTTGAAAAAATGCTTTTTTTCTTATAAAGTAAGCGGTAACAACTATTGAAGCAATTAGAAAAAAAACAACTGTGGTTATTTGCAAAACTAAGGACAATTCAGTAAAATAAATGACAAGAAGCGTTGCTAGAAACAATAACAGAAGTAAGATATATAACAAACCTTGGAAGGCAGTTATTCTTTTTCTATTTTGGTTCGTTTGTGAAGAAGTTTTCGCTTCAACTTGATTGCCCTCAGTATAGAGTGCTAGCAAAAAATCACAATATGTTTCATGCAAAAGCTTACTGCTTTTCCAATATTGTATTTCTTTTATAATGATGTTCTTTTTATCACTGTTCATTAGGGTCATCCTTCTATGTCGTTTCATCTAGACAAACATTCAAATAAAAAGACGGACAAAGTTGTCCGCCTCATACTATTCTAGAAAGTCCTTAAGACGTTTACTACGACTAGGATGACGTAATTTACGAAGAGCTTTCGCTTCAATTTGACGAATACGCTCACGAGTAACACCGAAGACTTTACCAACCTCTTCAAGTGTTCTTGTTCTGCCATCATCAAGTCCAAAGCGTAGGCGCAATACATTTTCTTCACGATCTGTTAATGTATCTAATACATCTTCTAACTGCTCTTTTAATAATTCATAGGCAGCATGTTCAGATGGAGAAGTTGCGTCCTGGTCTTCAATAAAATCTCCTAAATGAGAATCGTCTTCTTCACCAATTGGTGTTTCTAACGAGACAGGCTCCTGAGCAATCTTTAAGATTTCCCTTACCTTATCTGGGGTTAATTCCATATCTTCCCCAATTTCCTCTGGAGTTGGTTCTCTACCTAGGTCCTGAAGTAATTGACGTTGTACTCTTATTAGTTTGTTAATTGTTTCAACCATGTGAACTGGAATACGAATGGTACGAGCTTGGTCTGCAATCGCACGAGTAATTGCTTGGCGTATCCACCATGTGGCATACGTACTAAATTTGAATCCTTTACGGTAATCAAATTTTTCAACAGCTTTCATTAGACCCATATTACCTTCTTGAATTAAATCAAGAAACAACATCCCACGACCAACGTAACGTTTAGCGATACTTACTACTAGACGAAGGTTAGCTTCAGCAAGTCTACGTTTTGCTTCATCGTCGCCATCTTCAATACGATTCGCAAGTTCAATTTCTTCATTTGCAGATAAAAGATCTACTCGCCCTATTTCCTTTAAGTACATACGTACAGGATCATTTATTTTTACACCTGGGGGAACGCTCAAATCGTTTAAATCGAACTCTTCTTCCTTAGCAAGATCTTTAATATTTGGATCTTCTGTATCACCAGCTTCACCAAGTAATTCAACACCTTGCTCACCTAAAAATTCATAATACTCATCCATTTGGTCTGATTCGATTTCAAAGTTAGCCATACGTTCTGCTATTTCTTCATATGTCAAAACTCCACGTTTTTTCCCAATCTCAGTTAACTGATCTTTCACCTGTTCAAAGGTTACTTCCGTTTCATGGGTTTGTTTATCAGCCATAGGATCCCCTCCTTCCAAACTTATCACATTGTAAGATAAGCCATCGGATTACTTTTAGCGGTAATATCCTACATATATAGGAATGTGTGCTTTGCCCTTACTTATGAACCACATGACACACAATTTGAGACTCACTTATTATTTAATCTTCAGCTTACTTATTATGATTTTTTAGTGCTTGCTTTAATTGAATAATTTCCATTGCTATTTGAGCTGCTTCTTTAAACTGTTTGTTTCTTTCAGCTTCATTTTTTTCAGCTTCTTTATCTTTTATCATTAACATTTTTTGATGATTCAACACCTGTTTTATATAATCTGATAGTTCTTGTTCACCTACTTCAGGGTTTAACGAAATCATCGCAATGTTGGATACAATATGTTGTAACTCAGGACTTGGTAGTCTTGAAAGAAAAGAACTTACATTCTCTTCATTTCCTTCTTCATAAAAACCATATAAATAAGTCACGATTGCTTTATGCTCTTCAATATTAAATTGAAGTCCAAGTCTTTCGAGTACTTTTTCGGAAAAATCCTTGCTTCTAAGCATGTGTCCAATCAGCATTCGTTCAGCAGTATGAAAAGCTTGCAACAGCCTTTTCGATTGAATTGGTGCTCTCTTAAGATGTTGCTGATCAATACTATTTTGTTGCGGAACCTGCTGTGTTGGTTTAAATTGCTTTTCCCGTTGATGTAGCTGATCTTTTAAGACCTCCATCGAAAGGTCAAATTCTTTGGATAGTTGCTTCAAGTAGAGCTCTTTTTCTACAGCATTTTCTAACTTACTTAGTTCTAAAATGACATTTTCAATATATTGCAGCCTTTCTCCTTCATTATGGAGATTTTTTCCTCTGCGATAATAAATCATTTTATATGTCATTAATGATACGCTTGCCCCTATTACATCATTTTTAAACTTATCTGGTCCGAACTTTTTGATGTAGTCATCAGGGTCTAATCCATCAGGAATCATCGCAACTTTTATTTTACAACCAGCATCCTTCAATGTTTTAGAAGCTCTAATAGTCGCTTCAATACCAGCTGCATCTGAGTCATAACAAATTATGACCTCTGATACATTTCGACGGAGAATTTTCGCTTGATCTTCGGTGAGAGAAGTCCCCATCGTAGCAATGGCCTGTTCTACACCAGATTCAACAGATGAGATAACATCTGCAAAACCTTCAAAAAGAATGACTTGTTGATTTTTTCGAATATGTACTCTTGCACGATGAAAGTTATAAAGCAATTTGCTTTTGTTAAAGATTTTCGTTTCAGGGCTATTTAAATATTTGGGTTTTTCATCTCCAAGTACTCTACCTGAAAAAGCAATTGTCATACCATGATGATCTGTTATCGGGAACATGATTCGATTACGAAAACGGTCAAAATACTCTTCTGAATTGTTTTTCTTAACTAATAATCCCGCTTCCTCCATTAAAGATGCGTCAAAACCTCTTTTCACCAAAAACTTCGAAATAAAATCCCACGAATCTAGAGCATAACCAATCTCAAACATGTCAATGATTTCTTTAGTAAAACCTCGATTTTGTAAGTAGTCTAAAGCTGGCTGACCCTCTTTTGTATTTACTAATAAATGATGGTAGAATTTCTTTAAAAGCTCATGGGCTTCAATCATTTTTTGAACATCTTTTGAAACTGATTGCCCTCGGTCAGAAGGAGTTAGCGATGGCAACTCAATATTTGCTTTGTCTGCAAGATGTTGTGCAGCCTCAATGAATGAGTAGCCTTCACGTTGCATTAGAAAAGAAAATGCATTCCCACCCGCGCCACAACCGAAGCAGTGGAAAATTTGTTTATCAGCTGAAACTGAGAACGATGGAGACTTTTCACCATGAAATGGGCATAACCCAAAATAGTTACGACCTTGTTTCTTCAATTGAACATATTCACTTATCACATCAACAATGTCAGAAGTTCTTTGTATTTTTTCGATTAATTCTTCGGGAATTCGATTTCCCATGGTAACAACTCCGTGTTAAAGATATTCGAGATTTAAATAAATTCTCCTGCATCTTTCGACAAAATTTTTTCCAATGCTGTGATAAAATTTATAGTGTCTTCTTCTGTGAATTTTTTTGGTCCTTTTGTATACTTACCACTACGCCTTTCCATTGCCGATAAATAACGGAATTGAAGAGCAGTATCAATATTGGCATCTGTATATCGTTTACCTCTCGGAGTTACAACAATAACATCCTTCCTTATCAAAAGTCCCGCTAATCCAATATCCTGTGAGATGACAATATCATTTTTTTGAACATGGTTGACTATGTATAAATCAGCCTCTTCCTTACCGGTATCCACAAAGATCCAGCTACCACCATATGTTTTGTCTGAAGTATGGTTATAGGATGCAACGAAGATGACTTCAATGTTGTGTTTGCCTGCAATATTCATTATTTCTTGTTTAACAGGACAAGCATCAGCATCAACATAAATTTTTATTTTTTTTTCGTCATAATTCTTAATTCTACATCACTCCGACATAATCCTTCTTAAAACTTGCTAGAAACTTAAAATTCGTGAAAAACAACTCGAAACCCTTTTGTCGAAAATTATTTACTGATAAGTATTGACAGTTTACAATTAATAGTTTATTCCTACATGTCAAGTTCTAAACCTAAAAAAAATATTTTTATCACAATTTTTTATTATAATACAAAGTTATTCAAATATCTATTGTTTTTTAGATAGAAAAGTGGAAGCCCCTTGACCAGCCTCATTAGCAAATAACACGCTCATGAATAGAAGGTGTTCTTTACCTTCCGTTCATGAGTGACTTATGACTTGAGGCAGTAACAAACGCGACGGCCCTGTCACTGTAACTGCACTTGGACGTCCTGTGCGATTTAAGGTTTGTGGCGCTGAAGAGCTAGAAGCGTCTCGGGCAAATAAGATGACAAAAACAGTGTAAAAACGAAGAGGCTGACTCAATTTGTAAGTGTCAACTACTTATGAGCCACCCCCTTTATATTCACAATTCTCTAACCATTTTGTTTATTCATAAAATTCGCAATGATGTTGGCTGTTTCCTCCACTGCTTTATTGGAAACATCAACAACTTGGCAACCTATCTTATCAACGATTTTATCAAAGTATTCTAGTTCTTCTTTAATTCGGTCAATGTTTGCATAAAACGCTTCATCATTTAGACCCAACGATTTTAGACGCTCTTTTCGAATGTGATTCAGTTTATCTGGGCTTATCCGTAAACCGATACATTTTTGTGCAGATACTTTGTACAATTCCTCTGGTGGTTCAACTTCTGGAACAATTGGGACATTCGCAACCTTGAACCGTTTATGTGCAAGATATTGAGATAGAGGAGTTTTCGATGTTCTAGATACACCAATTAAGACGATATCAGCCTTCAGTATTCCCCTTGGATCTCGGCCATCATCATATTTAACAGCAAACTCAATTGCCTCTACCTTTTTGAAATAATCATCATCAAGTTTACGTACTCTACCAGGCTCATATTTTGCTGCAGTTCCATATGATGCTTCCATTTTATCAATTAACGGGCCGATAATATCGTAATAAACGACTCCTTGTTTATTAGCCTCTTCAATCAAATACTCTCTTAGCTCTGGAACAACGAGAGTGAAGCAAACAATTGCTTTATCTTGCTTTGCTAATGAAATAACTTCTAATATCGTTCCTTTGTCTTCTACATATGGAATACGTTTAATTTTCGTATTACCTGAAGCACCATTAAACTGACTTGCAGCTGCTTTTACAACAAGCTCTGCAGTTTCACCTACAGAATCAGATACAACATAAATCAAACGGTAACTCATTATTCTTTCCCCTTTTCCATTTGCTTAGCTAATATCATCCTTAGCAAAGCTAACCAAGATATTTGTCATGTTTGTCTTTGTGATTCTCCCAATTACTTCCATACCATTATCTGTATCTCTAACAACTGGTAAAGCATCTATTTGTTTATCTATAAGGGCATTTGCGACATCTAAAATGAGATCATCTTGTCGACAAACAGTAATGTTAGGCATTCTCGTCATAATAATATTTACTGGGATTGATGTAAGCTCTTGCTTACCAATACTTGTTCGTAATAAATCTTTACGTGAGAGTACACCGACTAAGTAAGACTTGTTATCAACAACAAACAATGTCCCTACATCTTCTAAAAACATTGTACATATTGCATCATACACCGAAACATTTACACTTACTACAATTGGAATTGATTGATAATCCTTCACTTGAAGTTTTTTTAGCTCGTCTGCTAAGAACTGTGTATCCGTTTTACCTGTATAATAATAACCAACACGTGGTCTTGCTTCTAAATAGCCGGACATTGTTAAAATAGCTAAGTCTGGTCGTAGGGTTGCTCTAGTTAGATGAAGCTGGTCAGCAATTTGTTCTCCAGTAATCGGCCCATTTTCCTTTACAATTTCAACGATTTGCTCCTGCCGTTTATTAAGGTCGATTTCACTCACCACCTTACTTTAATTATTTTATATCTTATTTGGTATACACAGTACTAGAATATATTTACAAAAACACATTTTTAAATAATTTAATGGTTAAAGCTACAAAATTAAATAGGTTATACTATATAAAATTATTATATACTTTAATATCGTTTTGAAAAGTAATTTGTTTCATCTTTCTTTGAAAACGGGTAAATATTATTGGTTTACTAACTAGATTTTAGATAAGAAAAAGGGCTGACTTTACTTGGTCAGGCCCTCTAACTTCAGAAACAGTTTTCATTATATAATTATTTAACAAGTATTACATTCATTTTTGCAAACGATTGAATAAGCTGTGAAAGTTTTATCATTTGAGCTAATCTATTTGCTTTTAATTTTTCGTCATCAGACATAACCATCGTATGATCAAAGTAGTTGTTTATTTCTTCTTTTAAAGCGGCTAGCACATGGTAAACCTTTTCCTCGTTACCTTCTGCTTTTAATGAACAAATTTCATTAGATGCATTAACATATGCATCATAGAGCGAACTTTCGAGCTCACTATCAAATAACTGTTCATTAATTTCTTGTTCGCTGCCTTTTTTCGCGATGTTCATAACACGAGCTAGAGCCTCGACAGTTTCTTTAAATTCTCTTTGATTTGATTGAGTTTCAAGAACTTTCGCACGCTCGATTAATGAATTGACTTCTAATACTGAAGACTCTAATACTGCATCAACTAAATCATAGCGAATATTATCTTCTGCTAATAGGTATTTTAATCGGAGCTTGAAGAATGAAAGAAGTTCTTCTTTAGCTTCAGCCGCTGCTGCTTTATCACTGTAAAACTCAAGCGCCATTTTGAATAACTCAGGTAGTTCAAGCTTCCATTTCTTTGCTAGAAGGATCTGAACAATTCCGCTCGCTTGTCTTCTTAATGCATATGGGTCTTGTGAACCTGTTGGAATTTTACCGATTGCGAAAAACCCTACAATCGTATCAAGTTTATCTGCTAATGCAACAACAGCTCCAACTGTTGAGGCAGGTGCCGCGTCCTCTGCATGGCGAGGCATATAATGCTCATTTATCGCAACTGAAACACTTTCCTTCTCACCACTAATACGAGCATATTTCTCTCCAATTTTCCCTTGTAGCTCTGGAAATTCGTACACCATATGTGTCACTAGGTCGAATTTACAGATGGTCGCAGAACGTTCAATATCCTGCTTTTCCTCATTGTCTACATGTATTTTATCAGCTAATAAACTTGATAGCTTTACAACACGTTTAACTTTTTCACCAAGAGTACCTAATTCCTCATGGAAGACAATTTTATCTAACTTTTGTACAGCATCTTCAATCTTCCGTTTTTGGTCTTCTTTATAGAAGAAGTTCGCATCAGAAAGTCTCGCACGTAAAACTTTTTCATTTCCTCTCGCAACATTTTCAAGGTGGTTGTGGTCACCATTACGTACTGTTACAAAAAATGGTAGAAGTTCACCATTTTTGTTCCTTACAGGGAAATAGCGTTGGTGCTCTTTCATCGTTGTGACTAATACTTCGTCAGGTAGCGATAAATATTCCTCTTCAAATTTCCCAAATAATGCTGTTGGGTACTCAACTAGATTATTAACTTCTTCAAGTAGATCCTCATCAATAGGAATGTCCCAATTTTGTTCGTTTTCAAGTGCAGTCAATTGAGTGTTAATCGCTTCTTTACGTTTTAGAGGATCAGCTAGTACAAATTGTTCTATTAAGGTTACTTCATATAACGATGGTGCAGCAATCTCAACTTTATTTCCTAAAAAGCGATGTCCGTAACTAAATGAGTTTGTTGTAACTCCTGCAATTTCAAAAGGTATTACATTGTTACCATACAAAGCCACAATCCATTTTATCGGTCGAATATATCGCATTTCCTGACTGCCCCAACGCATATTTTTAGGGAAAGTTAAGCCAGTAATTAATTGACGAATATCAGTCAAAAGTGTTTTAGAATCCTGTCCTTTAATAAACTTTTGTACATGAACATATTCGACACCATTAATTTCTTTAAAGAAGATATCTTCTACAGAAGCACCTTGACCCTTTGTAAAACCAATTGCTGCCTTAGACCAATTTCCATTTTCATCTAGCGCAATTTTTCTCGCAGGACCTTTTGCTTCTTCTTCAATATCAGGCTGTTTTTCCGCTACATCTTTCACTAAAACAGCTAGTCTTCGAGGGGTCGAATAAGACTTTACAGTACCATATGAAAGTTTTTTATCGTCCAGCCAGTTTGTTAATTTCTCTGTAAACTGGTTCATTGCATCTGTTACATAACCTGCTGGAACTTCCTCTAAACCTATTTCAATCAATAAATCTTGGTTACTCATTATGTGCTCCTCCTTCCTTATTTAACATTGGGAAACCAAGTTTTTCTCTTTCGTCATAAAAAGTTTTAGCTACTTTACGGGCTAAATTACGTACACGACCTATATATCCTGTTCGCTCTGTAACAGAAATAGCACCTTTTGCGTCGAGTAAATTAAACGTATGAGAGCACTTTAATACATAATCATATGCCGGATGAACAAGTCCTTCCTCCATTTGACGATTTGCTTCATTTTCATATGTTGAAAACAACTGAAATAACATATCTGTGTCAGATGTTTCAAATGTATACTTAGAATGCTCGTATTCAGGCATTAAGAAAATATCACGTACTGTATAGCCCTCTGTCCACTCTAAATCAAAGACATTTTCCTTGTCTTGAATGTAAGAAGCAAGTCTCTCTATTCCATATGTAATTTCAGCTGATACTGGTCTACATTCTAAGCCACCAACTTGTTGAAAATAAGTGAATTGCGTGATTTCCATCCCATCAAGCCATACTTCCCAGCCTAAACCAGCACACCCTAAAGAAGGATTTTCCCAATTATCCTCAACAAAGCGGATGTCATGTTCTAATGGATTAATGCCTAAAGCTCTTAATGATTCTAAATATAATTCTTGGATATTATCTGGTGATGGCTTCATGATAACTTGAAACTGGTGATGCTGATATAATCTGTTAGGATTTTCTCCATATCGGCCATCAGCAGGTCTTCTTGAAGGTTCAACATATGCAACCTTCCATGGTTCTGGCCCTATACTACGTAAGAACGTATAAGGACTCATTGTTCCTGCACCTTTTTCAGTATCATACGCTTGCATCAAAACACAGCCTTGGCCTGACCAATGCTTTTGCAGCGTTAGGATCATTTCTTGAATATTCATTTCATACACCTCCGTAAAATTGAAAAGCGCAAGCGACTAGTTTTAGCAAGTCAAAGCACTAAACCACGGTCCTTCGCCTATAAAACACAAAAAGCTCTCGTCCCTATGCCAAACGAATGACATAGGGACGAGAGCATGCCCGCGGTTCCACCCTAATTGCTTATCTAGACCATTGCTTAATAAGCCACTTTAAAAATCTGCTCCAGAATGCCTTTCTTTACGATCCAATCCTTAGCTTTCACCATCCTAAGGTCGCTTACATTGGGTAAGTCGTAAATACTCTTTTCCTTCAACGCATAAATGTTAAATTATATTTGCATCTTAATCGAAAAACTCTTAGATGTCAACATCACTTATCCTATAGCTTACCTTTTAAAGAATCTAATTGATCTAAAAATCGTTTCGATTTTATCGATAATCCAGAAAACTCTTGGTAATATGCTTGGATCACTTCTTTTAGTTCCTTTTTTGTTTCAGGCTTTACTGATATATTTCCTAAGCGGTTTAAGTCAAAATAATAAAACAAGCGTAACAATTTAACCGTCATTTGTGAAATCGGTAATCTAAATGGATCATGTTCAAAACATCTGTGACACAAAAACCCACCTTCTCGAATCGAAAAGTGAAAAGTCCCATCTTTGTTTCCACACAATGCACATCCATCAAGTTGAGGATGAAGACCTAATATAGTTAACATTTTCATTTCAAATATGTTAATCAGAATATCAGGATCTACTTCTTCATCTAAGTATTGTAGAGTTTGTTTTAACAATTCAAATAGATACGGATTTCGTTCAAGGTTTTCTGTACTTTTGTCTAATAGTTCTGCTATGTAAGAAGCATAGGCAGTTAGGAAGATATCCTCTCGAATACCTCTTAGTGAAAGGATTGTTTCACCCTGCTGAAGACTTCCTAAACCACTTGATTTCTGAAATAAAAAAGTTCCATAAGTAAAAAGTTGGGTAATTGACGTAAGACGACTATTTGGTTTCTTTGCGCCTCTTGCCATAACCCCAACTTTTCCAAGTTCTCGAGTGTATATTGTAATAATTTTGTTTGATTCACCGTAATCCGTTGAACGAATTACAATACCTTCACATTTTTGAAGCAAAATTTCCCTCACCTTCCAAAGGATCAGGCAAGATCAGGAAATTGGAAAATCCATTTCAGCTAGTTCATCATCTTGAGAATCGGGTCCGTCATCATTCTCCTTTTCTAATTCTTTAAAAAGAAGATACGTATCAATGCTACCTGTTTGTGAAAAGACCTTCCAGGTAAAATCCAACATAAAAACCCCACCTTTCAGTTGTTAAGACTAGCAAGCAATATATCCAATTTCTTTATAGTTATCTTGACCTTTTACTCTCCAATTCATGTCAAACAATATTTGCTAATTGTAAATACTTGACTTAGTATTCATCTTCACTAAACCCATAATCTCGTAGCTGTGAAGCTTTATTACGCCAATCCTTTTGAACTTTAACCCAAAGTTCTAAAAAGACTTTTGATCCTAGTAATGCTTCAATATCAACCCGTGCTCTTTTTCCAACTTCCTTTAGCATGCTTCCTTGTTTCCCAATAACAATACCTTTTTGAGAGTCTCTTTCTACAATGATTGTTGCTCCTACAAAGATTGCTTGATTATTTTCTCTTCTTTCTAGTGTGTCCATGACAACAGCAACTGAATGCGGAATTTCCTCTCTCGTTAGATGAAGAACTTTTTCTCTAATTAATTCTGTTATGATAAAGCGCTCCGGATGATCTGTTACTTGATCCTCAGGGTAGTATTGTGGACCTTCTGGTAACATTATTTCAATTTGCTGTAATAATGTCTCTACATTATTTCCTTGCAGTGCCGAGATAGGCACAATTTCTTTAAAAGGATATAGCTCTTTATACTGCTCTATTAAAGGTAAAAGCTGATCAGGATGAATTTGGTCAATTTTATTAATAATTAAGAAAACTGGTGTATCCGTTTGTTTTAATCGCTCAATGATAAACTCATCGCCACGACCGTATCCTTCTTCAGCATTAATCATGAAAAGAATGAGATCTACTTCTTTTAATGTGTTTTGAGCAACCTTCATCATAAAGTCGCCAAGCTTATGTTTAGGTTTATGGATACCTGGTGTGTCTATAAAAATTGTTTGTGAATGATTCGTTGTATAAACCCCTTGAATTTTATTTCTTGTTGTTTGAGGTTTATCACTCATAATGGCAATTTTTTGACCAATAACTTGATTAAGGAATGTTGATTTACCAACATTTGGTCTTCCAATAATAGAAACAAAACCTGATTTGTATGATTGATTTTTATTCATGTAAATCCTCCGCTGAAAAAGCTCCTGGTAGTAATTCTTGTACTGTTAATTCTTTTATATCACCTTGAAGGTTAGTTAAAATCACTTTCATATCGCTAGGACAAAGCTCGGCAATAACTTGACGGCATGCACCACAAGGTGGAACTGGTCGCTTCGTATCTGCAACAACTGCTATTGCGGCGTACTTTTTGTCACCTTCAGAAAAAGCTTTGAATAGTGCCGTACGCTCAGCACAATTTGTCATGCTGTATGCCGCATTTTCAATATTACACCCTTTGTATATTTTACCATCATTCGTTAACAAAGCGGCGCCTACTTTAAAATTAGAGTAGGGAGTATAAGCCATTTCACGTGCTGTATTCGCTTCTTTGATGAGTAGTTCGATGTTCAAGAAATTTCTTCCTTTCTCTTTGGCAATTGATCATTGCTCTTCTTTATTTTACCTAATTTTCACACTAATTTCACGCTTTCATCGATTTTGTCATTTAATTGTAAGAATTTTCGAAATTAACTTAAAATAGAATGGAAGGTATATCTTAATAGCTTAACAAAACGGATATGACGTATTCACGTCACAATTAAAAATGAAGGAAAAACTGAGTAATGCTACAAGCCCCATTTCAATATGGTGGCGCGAACAGAGCAAGCTCTTTAAAAATTTATTGATGCTAAACTAGTCTAATTTTAAAAAATTGGATGTTTATACTAAAAAATTAGCGTAGTTCCGTCCCCATTTCCTTTATACAAACTGCTTGTGAAAACGATTTTCATTTGAACATTTCAAATGAAATATGATTTGAAAGTATGATTAATCCTATTATAACTGAAAGAATTGCATAAACAAAAACAGCTCCTGCTGCTGCGTCCTTAGCTGCCTTGGCTAACGGCTTATAATCCTTTGTCACTAAATCTACAACGCGCTCTAATGCAGTGTTCATTAGTTCTAATGAAAGCATTCCACCTATTAAAAACAAGACCACAATCCATTCAAACTTAGTAAAATGCAGAAAAAATCCTATAAAAAACATAACAATTGAAATATAGACATGTATTTGAAAATTTCGTTCTGTATTAAACGTTTGGATTATACCACTCCACGCAAACTTAAAACTTTCATAAAAACGCTTCCACTCAGAGATTCGAGGGTCTTTTAAGTCCATAACGGTCTAAAATGTCCTTTTGCTTAGTAAACATCTCTTTTTCATCTTCATCGTTCATATGGTCGTATCCTAATAAGTGCAGAAAGCCATGAACAGCTAAAAATCCTAGCTCTCTTATAAAGGAATGACCATATTCTATCGCCTGTTCCTTTGCGCGAGGAATGGATATGATAATATCACCTAACATTGGGGGTTGCTCTAATCCAACGATTTCGATTTCTCCTTCACCCATTTCTTCAAGGGCAAAAGAAATTACATCTGTAGGCTGATCCTTATTTCGATATTCACGATTTACTTCTTGAATACGTTCATTGGTAACGAATGTAACAGATAGCTCTGCATCCTGAGTTATCTCTTCTACTTCAGCTGCAAACTGTAATAAATCCTCGACTGTTTTTTGCTGTTCTTCCGTTAATGCATTTGTTTCATCTATACTATCGATGATTAATCTCATGCTTGCTTCACCTTCTGTTTTTTAGTTAATTCTGGGTACTCAATTCTTGAATGAAAAATCCCTTTTAATGATTCACAAAAAGACTTTGCAATGATATCTAACTCTTTAAGGGTTAAATCACATTCATCTAATTGGTGGTCCTGTAATCGGTCCGAAATGATCGAACGAACGAGCTTTTCAATTTTTTCTGGTGTTGGATTTGACATCGAACGAACAGCTGCCTCCACACTGTCTGCAATTGATATAATGGCAATCTCCTTTGTTTGTGGCTTTGGACCAGGATAACGGAACTCTTCTTCATAAATCGTATCATTTGATTCCTTTGCCTGGTGATAAAAGTATTTTAGTAGTGTTGTGCCATGATGTTGTTCTGCAATATCAATAAATTCCTTTGGCATTTTATGTTTTTTAAGCATTTCAACGCCATCTGTCACATGTGAAATAATGACATTTTTACTTAGCTGTGCTGACAATTTATTATGTGGATTTTCAATATTCATTTGATTTTCAATAAAATACTGTGGACGTTTTGTTTTACCAATATCATGATAATAAGCAGCCACTCTAGCTAATAATCCATTTGCACCTATAGCTTCACAAGCTGATTCAGATAAATTTGCAACCATGACACTATGATGATATGTACCAGGTGTTTCAGTTAAAATCTTTCTTAATAAAGGATGATTTGGATTAGAGAACTCAATTAATTTAATCGTTGATAATATTCCAAATCCTGTTTCAAAGAATGGCATAAAACCGATTGTTAAAACTGAAGAAACAAGACCTGACACACATGCCATAATAAAATAAGAGCCAATTTCAACGTTGGAATATCCACCATTTCTAATTAACATAATCGCTGTTAGGACAAGCACATTCATTCCAGCAACAAACAATCCTGCTTGAAGAATTTTTGAACGAAGATTATGCTCTCCTAAAAATAACACAGCAGCAAGACAACCAAACAAGTAGTATACACCTACCGCAAAGTTAAAGCTACCAGTTATACCTTCATTAAAAATCACACTACCACAAACAGCAAATATCATGCAGGTCAAAATAGCTAAACGCTCATCTAATAAAAGCTTTACAAGCATTGCTCCCATTGCAACAGGTACGATATAACCTATATGTGTGTAGTCAATCTTTTGAAAAAGACTTAAAATCTTCATCAGAAGAATCGTAATTGCAAATATTAAGCAATATAAGAGCAAAGAGTTATTTTTCTTAGAAATTGGACTATCTTTCTTTTCGAAGTAGTACACGACACCTGTTATAATTAGTAAAATAAATAAACCTAAACCTAAAAATGGTTTGAAGGATAATTGATTATCAAGTAAGCCTACAAGTCCAAGTTTACGATATACTTCTCGGTTTATAAGCTCATCCTCTTCTACAAGTATTTGACCTTGTTTAATTTGAGCTTCCTTCACACCATCAATTGCAACTTGTCTTTTTTCCTCAGTTGCTTCCAAATCAAACACATAGTTAGGTGTAATTGCAAAACGAGCTAACTCAGTGGCTGATTGAAGGACATCTGTGCGAAGTGGGGTATATTGCAATTCTTCTACAACTTGTTTTTTAGCTTCTGTTAATTGAACAATAGGTATTTCCTTGCTCATTATATTGTTAACAGCTGTAACGACTGCATCCTTTGCTAGTTCTAATTCATCATCTGTCGTACTAACTAGCGGCAAGAACGTATCTTTTGTGATTTTTTCATTTATAGATGGTGTTAGTTTATCTTGTAAACGTTCTACCCTTTCTTCGGGTGTTAAAGTAGAGTCTTCACCTTTTTTTTCTATTTCTTCTTCCTTCCTAACCTCAATTACGGTATCAAAAATTGAGGATATGAGATCCACCTGTTTTTCGGTAATTTCTTTTTTTAAAACATATTGATCCTCTACTGAATCATATGCCTCTTGCTGCTTTCTCTCAGTCTCAACTTTGTCTTCAACTGTTGTTGGAGCATAGATTGTTTCATCGGAAACAGTAAAAAGCTCGATATCTAATGTTTCAGGCTTCACGTTGCTATAAAGTGCTACAAACAATATCACAGCTAGTATGACATACAGAAAAACATGTAGAAACTTATATTCATTAAGTTTTTCAACTAATTGATGAGATTTTTGTTTATCATTTTTAATTTTTTTCTTCACAAGAGGCACCACCTTTATACACCAACTCAAGCTTAAGTTGGTCGTTAATTTCGTTTTATCTCTTCCATTATTTCTTTTTATCGAAAAATGTTCAACCTTTAAGACAAAATATGACAAAAAAACTAGAAAAAAGTGACCCGACTTCGGGTGCTCGGGTCACTTATCCTTCATTAGAGTTTTCATATGCAGAAATAATTTTTGCAACAAGTGGATGTCTTACTACATCTGATTGCTCTAACACTATAAATGAAATGCCTTGAACATTTGCAAGAGTGTCCCTCGCAACAGATAAACCTGATTTAACGCCCTTTGGTAAGTCAACCTGTGTGACATCTCCAGTGATGACCATTTTAGATCCAAAGCCCAACCGTGTAAGAAACATCTTCATTTGCGCTGGAGTGGTGTTTTGAGCCTCATCCAAAATAACAAATGCATCATCTAATGTTCTACCCCTCATATAAGCTAACGGAGCAATTTCAATTGTTCCTCGCTCAATAAGTCTTTGAGTATGCTCCATTCCCAATACATCATGGAGAGCATCGTATAGAGGTCTCAAATAGGGATCCACCTTTTCCTTAAGATCACCTGGTAGAAACCCAAGACTCTCACCTGCTTCAACAGCTGGTCTTGTTAAAATGATTCGTTTAATACCGCCATTTTTTAAAGCATTTACAGCCATGACAACAGCTAAATACGTTTTTCCAGTACCAGCAGGTCCAATTCCAAAAACTAAGTCTTTATTTTGAATAGCAGCAATGTAATGACGTTGACCTAAGGTTTTGACTCGTATTGATTTCCCTTTGGCTGTTTTTGCTATTTCTTGTACATAAAGATTTTCAAACTGATCTAATCTCTGTTCCTTTGCCATACTAATGGCATAGATCACATCACGTTCACTAATGTTAATCCCTTTACGAATAATGAAAAGCAAGGATTTAAGCAGCTCATCTACGAAATTTACATGTTCAGAATTTCCGGACACGAATACTGCCTCACCTCTTGTTACAATTGAAACATTTAATTCTTCTTCAATTCTTTTTAAATGAACATCATTGTTACCAAATAAAGCAATGGCTTCGTTTGGATTTTCTAATTGTTGATTCATTGTCACTAATTCTTCTGGCATCCTTTAATCTCCCTGAACAATTGGTGTGGTTTTAACTATATTTTCTATCACTTGGTAAAGAACGATTAATTTTACTTTACCATTCTCATTCGTCTCGTGCAAAACTTTTTCTCCAATTACTTTTTCTTCTTTGTCTAATTTATCCTCAATATCTTTGCGACCTCTATCTAAAGCAGCTTCCTTAGCCTGTTTTACCGTGTATTCCCTATGGACCTCTTCTTTCTCTCGATATGTTTCATTTACATAAGCAATTGGCAAAGTAAAGTTTAAAAACTTAACATGTCGAACATCATCTTCTACTTCAAAAGAAGCAAACTCTACTCCTTTAAATCCCCAAATCGGAAGCCTAAAAGAACCAAGTTGAAAATAATGCTTCTTTTTATCTTCCCCAGTTAATACATGAAAAGTCGTCTTTAAAGGAATCGATATGGAAGATTTATACCAAGTTTCACCGAATATTTCAGCTTTCGCAGCTACTTTTTTCTGTTCATCCTCTTTACCAATCAAACCTGAAACTAATATTTGTCCCTTTTTTACATGCTCATGTAAAGTTGTAAGCGGTTGGCCCTGCTCAACGAACATTTTAGCAATAACTGCTTCTTTCTCAGCTACGATATGTTGTGGGCTCACAAATTTCTCTTCTTCGGGTTGGTTTTTCTCCACAACTTTTAAATGATAGGTTGTACCTGTTAATTCCACACCAACCCATGTTATTTGTTGTATATTATCTGTTAAGTTCTTTTGGATATCATCAGGGTTTTCTACAAAAAATTGAAATTTTCCAGTCTTAACACCTATCCGAGAAAGCTCTTTTTTAATTAAATGCTCCGTTTCAGGAGAGGCACCCTCAACCTTTATTCCCCAAATCATATTTGATAACAAGAAAATAACAACTAAAAAAGCAAGTAGCCCCATGACAAACCCACTATTACGCCATGACTTTCTTATTAAAAAAGGAAACCCTAACCTTTTCTCAAATCGACATTTGCATTCATTTTTCCTGACTACCCTTCGCAAGGCATGTACATCTTTAAGGCGAATGAAAAAAATTAAACCATCCTTATGATTTCTACTAACATTCCAAATTGCAATATCTTCTCGTATACAATCATTTAAAAAACGCTCTGTTCCTCGCCCTTGAATACTTACCTTTACAACACCAAATAGTAAACTCGTCCATTGATTTTTCATACTCTTCCCCCTCATCGTAAACACTGCAAGTTTAGTAGTAGCGATTTGCAATTCTATTTCTTTCACATTTGGCGATTTATAAGTCTGCCTGCTGTGGATAGAACATTACATCTATTTGGACACACAGCAGACTATCGAGTAGCTGTATAACACTTACGTTGCATCAAGATAGAGAACCTGATTTATTTTACCTTCAAGTAGGATTTCTTCCGGTAAGATCGTCTTTATGACAAAGGACTCACCTTTGATTAGTAGCTGTCCTTGCTTTAATAAGAGACGAAGCTCGGTATCAGTAAAAGTAAGGAGTCCTCGATGATTTTCTATGTAAATATGAAGCTGTCCAACCATCGTAATTCTAGGAAGATCCATCATGACATCAGGCGGTAATTCAATTGTATTTGTGATCCATCTTGTTAGTTGCTGACGCCATTTATTTGCCATAAAAAAAAGACCCCCTTTCATCTCATATGTATGAGAGAAATTGGAGTCTTATAACACGATTATTCGAGAAGTTATGAATGTCTTCTGTTTCTTGTATAATGTGGGTTCTTTGACCTTGGAGCACCTAAGATTTCACTCCAAACAACACCCTGTACAGCTTTTTGTCTATCCACAATCAAATGATTCTTTTTTATATTTCGGTTTACTTTAGGAACATACTCTTCTTGAACAACAAATTTAGCCCTTTTTGGTTGCTCTTTTACTATCTCAATGGTTTCGATTTGTTCTTCTGTACGAACTTTCATGTTTTCATACGCCTGCTGCACAGTTTGCAGAGTAGGTTTTTTTTCATTTCGAGGCTTCTGTTCACCTGTAGTCATTACGGGCCTTGGATTCGGCCTTGGATTTGGTCGGGAGTTTGGACGTTCTTGCCTGTTAGGTTGTTTTTTAGATGTTTCTTCTTCCTTTTTATTCGATCTGAAGAACCTAGAAAACAGCCATGCTAGAAGCCCCCAAACAAGTGGATTTTTTAATAATTCTGTAATCTCCATTAGTCTCTCCCTCCTTAAATGAAGGAAAAGGACGGAAGCTTTAGCAGAGTAGATGTGTAGCTTAGCTCCCATTCATTACCTTATTTGAGATGATTTAATGATTTTTTATCATAAATTAATATTTTTCGTTATCACTATTATCTTGATTGGTTTTACCGATTGAATCCCTCATATCTGTATCTGCAGTGATATTCTTAATATTCATATAATCCATTACACCAATATTACCTGAGCGGAGTGCCTCAGCCATAGCAAGAGGTACTTCTGCTTCTGCTTCCACAACTTTCGCCTTCATTTCCTGTACACGAGCAAGCATCTCTTGTTCTTGTGCAACAGCCATCGCTCTTCTTTCTTCTGCTTTAGCTTGTGCAATTTTCTTATCTGCTTCAGCTTGCTCAGTTTGTAATTCTGCCCCAATGTTTTTACCGATATCAACGTCCGCAATATCAATCGAGAGAATTTCAAACGCAGTTCCTGAATCAAGTCCTTTTCCTAATACTGTTCTTGAAATGAGGTCAGGGTTTTCTAACACTTTTTTATGGTTGTCAGATGAACCGATCGTACTTACGATCCCTTCACCAACACGGGCAATAATTGTATCTTCACCAGCACCACCAACTAAGCGCTCAATATTCGCTCTAACTGTAATTCTTGCTTTTGCTTTCACTTCAATTCCATCCATTGCAACACCCGAAATGAACGGTGTCTCAATTACTTTTGGATTAACACTCATTTGTACGGCTTCTAACACGTCACGACCAGCAAGATCAATAGCTGCCGCTCGTTCAAAGCTTAATTCAATATTTGCTCGTTCAGCTGCAATTAGGGCATTTACTACACGGTCAACATTACCACCTGCTAAATAGTGACTTTCTAGCTGATTTGTTGTAACATCAAGCCCCGCTTTATGTGCTTTAATTAATGGGTTTACAACCCTACTTGGAATAACACGACGTAGTCTCATTCCAATTAATGTAAAGATACTAACCCTTATCCCAGCTGCAAGAGCCGAGATCCACAATGCAACTGGTACAAAAGTAAAAAAGACACCTAAAAAGATTAAACCTAGTATAACAAGCCCAATTAATAAAATTGCCGATGCTTCCATTATTCTCCTCCTAAATGTTTAATAGTCCATTCTCAAGATTCTATGCAAAGAGTCTTAGACTTGAAAATTACCGCCTGCAAATACCCGATAAGGTAAACTACCCCTTATAAAGCACTTTCCTTGAAATTTCTATTTTAATTCTCTTACAACAATACGTGAGCCTTCTACCTTAACGACTTTCACCTTTTGACCTTGGTTTATATAACCACCTTCGGTTACGACATCTAAGCGTTCTTCTGCAATAACCGCTGTACCTGATGGTCTCAATGACGTTAAAGCAACCCCTTCAAGACCTAATAATTCTGTTCTTGATTTATTCGACACATAACCACTTTCGGTATTTGTTGAGTCACGCAATATTAGTTTTTTGAAAATATTCATACGCTTTCCAAACACCTTTACTAATAGAATAGCTGCTATAATTGCAACAGCGAAGGAAGTTAATAATGAAATGCTCATATGGACAAAATCACCTGAAGCAATATATAAACTTGTAATGATGCTGACAAAGCCCACTATTCCTATTATACCACTTGGTACAAATAATTCCGCGATTAGTAAGATAATGCCTAATATAAATAAAATGATCGATTCCATTCCCGCTAATCCGGCAACCAAATGACCGTAAAAAAATAAAAACAGTGACGTCAATCCCATAAATCCAGCAACACCGAAGCCTGGTGAATAAAGTTCAACAACTAAGCCTATGCTTCCAATCGAAAGAAGAATCGGGACAACAACAGGGTGTGTGATAAATCTTGCAATTTTCTCAGCAAAGCTTTCTTCAGCTTCTATTATTGAAGCACCTGTTAAATTTAACTGTTTTAATAAGTCTTTGTGATTTTCAGCCGTTCCTTCTGAATATCCAACCTGTAATGCTTGTTTTGACTCAAGGGTTAATAAGTCGCCTTTCCCTGCAGCATACTCTGGTAGATCAACATTCTTGTCTGCCATAGCAAGAGCATATATAGGGTCTCGACCATTACGTTCAGCTGATTCCTTCATTTCTGATAGCCATAAAGATTGTGCCTTATCCTCCGCAGCATTACCATCTCCAGTAATAATCGCAGCCGATCCCATTTTACTACCTGGAGCCATATAAATTTGGTCTGCATTTAGTGCAATGTAAGCACCTGCAGAGATAGCTCTTCTATTAATAAATGCAGTAATTGGGATCTCGCTTGATCGGAGTGTGTCAGCTATTTCCATCGCTCCATCAACGGCACCACCTAAAGTATCTATTTCAAGAATGATATGGTCCACCTGCTGTGATTTCGCATCTGAAATTGTTCTCTTAATATATTGTGAAAGACCTTTCTCAACTGTTTCCTCTAGAGGTATAATATATACTTTTTTGTTAGAATCAGCTTTGAGTTCACTACTAAAACCATTAAAAAGAGCCAAAATAAAAGCAAACGCTAACATTAGCTGAAAAAAACGCTTTCTCATGTATTCTTAACCTCCTCTCTTTTTCTGTCTATCCTTAATACGATTCAGTATCCTGTTTGGTTTCAACTTTTGTAAAAAATCTTTTAATTTTACAACTCTTTTGTAGAACAATAATCCTTCAATATTGGTCAACTTTTCAGTTTATTAACATGCTTTACTTTATTCTCAACTATATTATTCCATAAATATAAATAAAAGACACCTTGCTAGGCAAGGTGTCTTAAAATTTATAATAGCTGTTGTTGCACAAGCTTATTAACAAGACTTCCGTCTGCTTTTCCTTTTACTTTGGGCATGAGTGCTCCCATTACTTTCCCCATATCCGCTTTAGAAGTAGCATTCACTTCTGAAATTGTTTGTTTAACGATTTCAGAAACCTCTTCTTCGGAAAGCTGCTCAGGCATATACTCGACTAATATATCGATTTCTGCTTGTGTTTTTTCAACTAAGTCAAAACGATCAGCATTTTGAAATTCCTGGAGGGAGTCTTTACGTTGTTTTAATTCGCGAGAAAGAACCGTCAAGTCTTCTTCTTCAGACAATTCGTTTTTGCCAAATTTAATTGCTTCATTTTGCAAAGCAGCCTTGACCATACGAATGACAATTAGTTTGTCTTTTTCTTTGTTTTTCATCGCTTGTTTCATATCTTGATTTAATTGCTCAAGAAGACTCATTAGTACACCCTCTTTTAGAATTTGCGCTTTCTAGCTGCTTCAGACTTTTTCTTACGCTTTACGCTAGGCTTTTCATAGAATTCGCGCTTTCTAGCTTCTTGTATTGTACCGCTTTTAGATACAGTACGTTTGAAACGACGAAGAGCATCTTCAAGCGACTCGTTTTTACGAACGACCGTTTTTGACATTCTCTTTCCCTCCCTCCGAATACAACCAATCGACATCTTTAAATAAAACATGTCTATAACAAAACATGTACTTTGCAATTATAATATAACGTTTTATGCAGGTCAACTCATATAATAAAAAGTTCTGTGTATAATTAAGTTGTTTGAATTATTCGTTTATTGTATGCCGGTAAAGGAAAGTTGATTGTACGATAAGAAATTATAAGTTTTGTACTTAGTTTTTTAGTGTCTAGATCTTGCGCTAACCGCTCTTCATTCTATAAAGAATATAAAACTTGATTAATAATCTGAAGTTGATGTTTTACCTTTAACAATAGAAACACCAGAACTCGCTCCAATACGAGTTGCCCCTGATTTCACCAATGCTTCTGCACCTTCTGTGTCACGGACTCCTCCAGAAGCTTTTACACCAATGTCAGGTCCAACTGTTTTTCTCATAAGCGCTATATCTTCAATAGTTGCCCCACCAGTAGAAAAACCAGTAGATGTTTTAACAAAATCCGTACCAGCCTTCACTGCAAGCTCACACGCTCTAACCTTCTCTTCTTCTGTTAAAAGGCTAGTTTCGATAATTACTTTTGTTAAAGCTTTTCCTCTTGCTGCTTCAACAACAGCCTTTATATCTCGTTCAACAAGCTCATCATTTTTATCTTTAAGAGCACCGATGTTAATAACCATATCAACCTCTGTTGCACCCTTTTCAATCGCATCTCTTGTTTCAAATGCTTTTGTTTCAGGTGTATTTGCTCCTAATGGGAAACCAATTACCGTACAAACCTTAACATCTGTTTCTTTTAAAGCTTGAGCAGCTGTTTCAACCCATGTCGGGTTTACGCATACAGATGCGAAATGATACTCACTAGCTTCTTGACAAAGCTTTTCAATCGTATCTTTTGTTGTATCCGCTTTAAGAGCTGTATGATCAATCATTTTTGCTATATTTGCCATTATGTATATTCTCCTTCCATTAAGTTGTCCGACCTCTTACATCTTATCATTTTGGTCAATTAAAAACGAGTATAAAATTAATTTGCACCGATTTGGAATTTTTAACCGGTTCTCATAAATAAATTAATAGTAAAAAAGGGATTGGCATTTGCCAATCCCTTTTCAACCTATTATGAAGACAAACGAATAGATTCTGCCACTTGCACAGGCTCATCTAAAACTCGTACAAATTGCCCTTCATTGTATGGGTATCCAGCCTTCACTATTTTCACCTTTACGATTTTACCAACCATTTCTTCACTAGCAGGGAATACAACCTTTAAATAATTGTCGGTATACCCTACGTATAGTCCTTCATTCGACTCATCCTTAAATAGTTCTTCAGGAATAACCTCTAACACTTCATTTTCGAATTGTGAAGCATATTCCTTCGCTAATTGATTAGATAGTTCAATAAGTCGGTGTACACGTTCATTTTTAATTTCCTCATCAACTTGATCATCCATACGTGCTGCAGGAGTTCCAGTTCGCTTAGAGTACGGGAAAACATGTAACTCAGAAAATTGATGCTTTTTAATGAAGTTAAATGTTTCCATAAATTCTTCTTCCGTTTCACCTGGGAATCCAACAATAACATCAGAAGTAATAGCCAAACCAGGTAATGCTTCTTTTAAGCGATCTAAACGCTCAGCGAAAAATTCCATTGTATATTTTCTACGCATACGTTTTAATACAGTATTTGATCCTGATTGAATTGGAATGTGAAGATGACGAACAACTTTATCAGAGTTTTTGAGCACTTCAATCACTTCATCCGAAATTTGACTTGCTTCAATTGAAGAGATTCGGATACGTTTTAAGCCTTCCACTTGCTCATCTAAGTCACGTAAAAGCATGCTTAAGTTATACTCTTTTAAATCCTCGCCGTATCCACCAGTATGGATGCCTGTTAATACTATTTCTTTGTATCCAGCATTAACAAGTTGCTGCGCTTGTGCAACAACCTCTTTAGGATCTCGTGAACGCATTAACCCACGTGCCCAAGGAATGATACAAAATGTACAAAAGTTATTACACCCTTCTTGTATCTTTAAGGATGCTCTTGTACGGTCTGTGAATGAAGGCACATCAAGCTCTTCATATACACGTGTTTTCATAATATTTCTTACACCGTTTATCGGCTGTCTTTCGTTTTTAAACTGCTCAATGTAATCAAGCATTTTAACACGATCCTGGGTTCCAACAACAATATCCACACCAGGAATAGCCATGATTTCTGCAGGTGATGTCTGTGCATAACAACCAGTTACACAGATAACACCGTCAGGATTTTTACGGATTGCTCGACGAATAACCTGGCGACTTTTTTTATCACCAGTATTTGTTACTGTACACGTATTAATAACATAAACATCTGCCACCCGCTCATATTCTGTACGTTCATAGCCAGCTTCTTTAAATAGCTGCCAAATGGCTTCAGTTTCATAATGATTTACTTTACAACCTAATGTATGAAATGCAACTGTAGGCATTATTCATCACCTCGATAATTCGAAATAATAAGAAACAGCTGATAGTAAATATAACGGAGCTGTCTCTGTTCTTAAAATTCTTGGACCAAAACTACAAATAAGGAACCCATGCTCTTCAAGCTTTGAAACTTCTTGCTCTGTTAGTCCACCTTCAGGACCAAAAATAGCAAGTAAGGATTGACCTTCCTTTAGTTTATCAAAGGCTATCGATAGATTCTTTTTTTCACCTTGCTTTGCCGATTCTTCATAAGCAACAATTTTTACATCGTAGCTTTTTGCTTGTTTCAACAACGCGTCAAACTGGCATGGTTCTAAAACAGTTGGAATTTTGTTGCGATACGATTGTTCTGATGCTTCTTTTGCTATCTTTTGCCAGCGTTCAAGCTTTTTCCCGGCCTTTTTTGATTCGAGTTTTACAATTGAACGGGCAGCATTAAAAGGGATAAATGAAGAAGCACCTAATTCGGTGCCCTTCTGAATGATCCATTCAAGCTTATCCCCTTTAGGCAACCCGCTCGCGATGGAAATAAATACAGGAAGCTCGTGGTTTACCGTTATCCATTCTAATATAAAACAATTCACCTGGTCATTGGTAATTTCAGCAATTTCACATAGTGCTTCAAAACCATCCTTCGTGCAGCAAACAATCTTGTTACCTGGCTGCATTCGCAATACACGTGAAATATGGTGTACATCATCACCTGTAATCTGAATGTTAGATTCTAACTTAGATTTTTCTTCTTCTATAAAATAACGTTGCAAAGTAGCCACCTTAGTTCTATAAATTGTTTTTATTAGATACTTTATAAATGCATAGAATCTGACACCCACACTAAAAACCTATTTCTTTTTAGCGATGAATGCAACCCAATCTTCCATGACCATTGTTTCTTCTATAACAAAACCAGTGTTCAGAAGTGCTTCTTTCACTTCTTGCTTTTTATTTTGAATAATCCCCGATGTTATGAATGTTCCATTTTCTTTCAGTACTTCATATGCCTTATCAACAAATCGAATAATGATTTCAGCAAGTATATTGGAAACAATTAGGTCTACTGGTCCTTCTATATCATCTAGCAAATTATTCTGTGAAACTGTGACAACATTTTGTACTTTATTTAACTTACAGTTTAAACGTGCACTATCGACGGCAACTTGATCTAAATCAAGAGCTTGGATCTTTTTGGCGCCAAGTAATCCAGCTGCAATACTTAAAACACCGGATCCTGTACCAACATCGATAACCGTATCATCTTTTTGAACAGTACGTTCTAAAGCTTGAATACATAGTACAGTAGTTGGATGTGTACCTGTTCCAAAAGCCATGCCTGGATCAAGCTCAATAATCAGTTCATCTGAATTTACTGGCTCATAAATTTCCCAAGTAGGAACAATTGTGAATTTTTCTGATATCTTTACAGGGTGATAATATTTCTTCCAAGCTGTTGCCCATTCTTCTTCGTTTACTTCACTTATAGTAATGTGATTTCTTCCTAAATCGATATCATAGATCAAAAGGTTGTTTATTGTAGCTTTTATTCCGTCAACTGTTTCACCGAGGAAACTGTTAACTGGTAAATATGCCTTAACGATAACGCCCTCTTCAGGATAATCGGATGGATTTAGTTGGTAGATTTCGCCAAATGGAGTGCTCCGTTCCTTTACTAAATCAGCAATATCCTCAATGACTACACCGCTCGCTCCAGCCTCGTGCAAAATATTTGAAATGGGTTCAACTGCTTCTTGCGTTGTGTGGATACTGAATTCAGACCACTTCATATCTACCAACTCCAATCCTTATTACATCTTTTTATTCTTAATGTAAGACTTATTCCCCTTTGAACGCTCTTTTTACTTTATCAAAAAAGCTTTCTTCATGTTCATCAGGCTTTGTTCCACTAATCTCTGCAAATTCACGCAGTAATTCTTTTTGTTTTTCAGTTAAAGTAGTTGGAGTCAATACGCGTAAAATTACATATTGATCACCTTGACCATACCCTCTTACATTAGGTATACCTTTCCCAGTTAAGCGAAATTTCTTACCAGTCTGCGTTCCTGAAGGTACCTTTAATTTCACTTTACCATGCAGTGTAGGTACTTCAATTTCGTCACCTAGTGCTGCTTGAACAAATGTTAATGGCATTTCACAATAAACATCATCGCCTTCTCTTTCAAAGAACTCATGCTCTCTAACCTGGAATACGACATATAAGTCTCCTGGCGGTCCACCATTAACACCTGGTTCCCCTTGTCCTGACACACGTAATTGTTGACCATCATCAACACCTGCAGGGATTTTTACTTGAATCTTTTTGCGCTTCTTCACTTTTCCGGTTCCACGACATGTTCCACATTTGTGCTTAATCATTTTACCTGTGCCCTCACAGTGATTGCAAACTCGGCGATTCACAATCCGGCCAAATGGGGTATTCTGTTCCACATTTAATTGACCACTACCACCACAATGTGAACATGTTTCAGGTTTAGTCCCCTTTTGAGCACCTGATCCATCACACGTTTCACAGGTTTCTTCCCTAGGTATTTCAATTGTCGTTTCTTTACCAAAAACAGCTTCCTCAAAGTTTAACGTCATTGTATATTGTAAGTCCGCACCTTGTCTTGGCGCATTCGGATCACGTCTTCTCGTTCCTCCGCCAAAGATAGAGCTAAAAATATCTTCAAAGCCAAACCCATCACCACCGAAGCCAGCGCTGCCACCAAAGCCTTGATTTGGATCAGTATGTCCAAATTGATCATAGTGTGATTTCTTTTGATCATCACTTAATGTTTCATAGGCTTCTTTTATTTCCTTAAATTTCTCATTAGCATCTGCTTCTTTATTAATATCAGGATGGTATTGCTTTGAAAGCTTACGATAAGCTTTTTTAATCTCATCCTTATTCGCGTTCTTACTTAACCCAAGTACTTCATAGTAATCACGCTTGCTCATAATTTCTCACTCCCGATTTTCTCACATAAGGTAAATTGTATCACTCAAAAGAGAAGAAAAGCAACAAATTGTTCAGTTTGTACTAGAAAAGCGCAAGCGCCTGTTTAGCGACGTATGAACTGGAGCACTCCGTATGAGATAAAGAAAACACGAAAAGCACGAGCGTTCGATGTTGACTTAGCGTATAAGGAGTGTGAAGTTCACTAGTCGCTAGGCATCCGACTTTTCACAAAGTCGGACTGCTGGAGCTAGACACCAAAATTAAGTACAAAACTTTCTCATCTCTTCTAAAAAAAAGTCAAAGTCAAGACACGCCTGACTTTGACTTTTCACCTAAATGTTTTATTTTTTATCTTCGTCTTTTACTTCTTCAAATTCAGCATCTACTACGTCGTCAGCTTGACCACTAGCAGCTTCTCCACCTTGCTGTGCTTGTGCTTGTTTTGCAGCTTCTTCGTAAAGTTTCACAGAAAGCTCTTGTACAATGTTTTGAAGCTCATCTTTTTTCGCTTTGATTTCTTCTAATTCGTTTTTCTCAATCGCAGCTTTTAATGCTTCTTTCGCTTCGTTTGCTTTTGCAACTTCAGCTTCGTCAACTTTACCTTCAAGATCTTTTAATGTTTTTTCAGTTGTGAACAGTAACTGATCTGCTTCGTTACGAAGTTCAACTTCTTCTTTACGTTGTTTATCAGCCTCTGCATTCTCTTCCGCTTCTTTTACCATGCGTTCGATCTCATCGTCTGATAAACTTGTTGAAGATTTAATAGTGATTGTTTGTTCTTTATTTGTACCTAAGTCTTTTGCTCGAACATTTACGATACCATTTTTGTCGATATCAAATGATACTTCAATTTGTGGTACGCCACGTGGTGCTGGTGGAATGTCAGTTAATTGGAAACGACCTAATGTTTTGTTGTCAGCTGCCATTGGACGTTCACCTTGTAACACGTGGATATCTACTGCAGTTTGGCTATCTGCTGCAGTTGAGAATACTTGTGACTTACTTGTTGGGATCGTTGTATTACGATCAATTAGCTTTGTAAAAACGCTACCCATTGTTTCGATACCTAATGAAAGTGGTGTTACGTCTAGTAGTACTACGTCTTTTACATCTCCAGTGATAACTCCACCTTGAATTGATGCACCAAGTGCAACAACTTCATCAGGGTTTACACCTTTATGTGGCTCTTTACCTAATGCCTTTTTGATTGCTTCTTGAACAGCTGGGATACGAGTTGATCCACCAACAAGGATAACTTTATCGATTTCGCTAGCTGAAAGACCCGCATCGCTAAGTGATTGGCGAACTGGACCCATTGTTCTTTCAACTAAATCAGATGAAAGCTCGTCGAATTTAGCACGTGATAAGCTTACTTCTAAGTGAAGTGGTCCAGCTTCTCCGGCAGTGATAAATGGTAAAGAGATTTGAGTTGATGTTACACCTGAAAGATCTTTTTTCGCTTTTTCAGCCGCATCTTTTAAACGTTGTAACGCCATTTTGTCCTTTGAAAGGTCAATGCCGTTATCCTTTTTGAATTCTGCAACTAAATAGTCGATGATCACTTGGTCAAAATCGTCTCCACCTAGACGGTTGTCACCAGCTGTTGAACGTACTTCAAATACGCCATCTCCAAGCTCAAGAACAGAAACATCAAACGTACCGCCACCTAAGTCATAAACAAGGATTGTTTGATCTTCATCTGTTTTATCTAATCCATATGCTAATGCTGCAGCAGTAGGCTCGTTGATAATACGTTCTACTTCTAATCCAGCAATTTTACCAGCATCTTTTGTTGCTTGACGCTCAGCGTCATTGAAATATGCAGGAACAGTAATAACTGCTTTTGTTACAGGTTCACCTAAATATTCTTCTGCATAGGATTTTAAGTGCTGTAGAATGATTGCTGACATTTCTTGAGGTGTGAAGCTTTTGCCCTCAACTTCAACCTTATAGTCAGTACCCATATGACGTTTGATCGAAATGATCGTATTTGGGTTTGTAATTGCTTGACGTTTTGCTACTTCACCAACTTGACGTTCGCCGTTTTTAAAAGCTACTACAGAAGGAGTTGTACGATTACCTTCTGGATTTGGGATTACTTTTGGTTCTCCGCCTTCTAAAACTGCGACACATGAGTTTGTTGTACCTAAGTCAATACCGATAATTTTACTCATAACTTAGAACCTCCTATTATGTAAGATTTTTATTGATTCACTTTAACCATCGCAGGTCGAATAATTCGATCCTTTAATTTATAACCTTTCTGAAGCTCTTCAACAACAGTATTTGATTCAAAGTTTTCATCATCTACCTGCATAACTGCTTGGTGTAAATGTGGATCAAACTGTTCTCCTACTGAGTTAAATGGTTCAACACCCTCATTTTGTAGAGCTTGAACTAATTGGTTATAAACCATGTTCATACCTTGTAGCAACGATTTTGTTTGATCGTTATCTGCTTCTATTTGTAACGCTCTTTCAAAATTATCAAGAGCAGGTATAATTTCAGATACTAAGCTTTGTGCACGATACTTTTGAGCTGCTTCTTGGTCCAAGCGACTACGTCTTCTAAAGTTGTCAAAGTCTGCTTGAGCACGGAGCATTTTGTTTTCAGTTTCGTCTAACTTTGCTTGTAGTTGAGCAATTTCCTCGCCAGACTCATCACCAGCTTCAGACGCATCTTCAATGATCACGTCGTCAGTATTAACAATCTCAACATCTGCCTCAGCCTTTTCATTTTGTTGTGTATCTACTGCTTCTTCTTGTTCTGCAACGTTTTTTTCGTTTGACACAATGTTTCACCTCCTTAAAGGAATGTATATAAAGTCGCAAGGATATGAGTTGCAAGCTTTTTAAAACATAGGAATCGGATGGAATATATTATTCCACCCCCTATCCAATATAACCATGCTTAAGATCCATGATACAAATCAGTAAGCGTTTTGGACAAATCACGTGTCATTCGAGTTAATAAACTAATAACGCGTGAATACTCCATTCTAGTTGGACCTAACACAGCAATTGTACCTAACTGTTTTTCACCTAATGAATAAGTAGCTGTAATCAAGCTGCAATTTTCCATAGCGATATTATCATTTTCTTTCCCGATCTTAATTGAGATACCTGCATGATTTGTTTGTAATAAACCATACAATTCTTTTTCTTGATCAATCATTGTAAGCAATGTTCTAATTCTTCCAATATCAGTGAACTCTGGTTGACTTAGCATATTTGTCTTGCCGCCAAAATAAATTTTTTCACTCGAATTAAGTGTCAACGTTCCTGCCATTATTTTCAAGAGTATATCATAGTTTTGAATATGATCCTTAAGAACCGTTACGACCTCTTTAATAATCTTATCCTCAAGTTCAACTATTGGTACTCCTGCAAGTCTATCATTCAGGATATTAACCATTTTTTCGATGTCACTTGGATCAAGTGAACCCGGAAATGTAATCGTTCGATTTTCAACATGGCCAGTATTTGTTACGATGATCGCAACCGCTGTTTCATGGTTAATTGGCACAATTTGTATTCTTTTCAAACGATTTTCGTTTACTTTTGGACCAAGAACAATGGATGTGTAGTTTGTTAATTCTGACAAGATTTGCGCTGATTTTTGAACAACCTTTTCTAATTCAAAAATCCTTTCAGCATAAATCGATTTTATTTGACTAACTTCTGTCTTCGTTAAACGTTGTGGTGACAAAAGATGGTCTACATAATAACGATAGCCCTTTTCTGACGGAACACGTCCTGAAGAACTATGCGTCTTCTCAATAAAACCTAGATCCTCTAAGTCAGCCATATCGTTCCTAATTGTAGCCGAGCTAAACGTTATTTCGTCTTTTTTCGCTAAGGTTCTTGAACCAACAGGCTGAGCTGAATGAATAAAATCATCAATAATTACTTGTAGAATCAACAATTGGCGATCTGAAAGCAACTATCATCACCTCTGTTAGCACTCTAAGATTGCGAGTGCTAAATATATATAAAAAGTTATCAAAACCAAAATAAATTGTCAATTATTAAATCATACTTAAATTAAGGAAACTTTACATTTTTCTGGTTATAAAATAAGGATTTCATTTCTTTAAAATATCAATTTAGGAAAGACCGATAAATTCTTGGAATACTTCATTACCAAGAAGCTTGCCTTTATGTGTAAGCTTTATCACTTGTTCATCATCTATTATTAAACCAAGACTTACAAGCTTGTCGATTTGTTGCGGAAACACTTGCGCCAAATGAACATTATACTTTTTATAAAATATCTCCTTGCTCACTCCTGCTGTCTTCCGTAAACCTAGAAACATTTCTTCTTCCATTTCTTCTTCTTTACTCACAGCGTTCTGACTATTATATGCTTCACCAGTTTGTTGGATTTGTTCCATATATTTTTTAATTGGTCCAATATTTGATGTTCTTACACCATCAATATAACCATGTGCCCCAGCACCAAAGCCATAATAAAAATCGTTGTTCCAGTACGTAAGATTGTGATAACTTTCATACCCAGGAATCGCATAATTACTTATTTCATATTGCTTAAATCCTTGCTTTTCCATTTGCTCCATTGAGAGCTCATACATTTGCGCTTCCAGCTCTTGTGGTGGTAAAAGTAATCTTCCTTTTTGCATCAAATTATAAAACACTGTTTTAGGCTCAACAATTAAGGAATAAGCAGAAAAATGTTTAACATTAAGTGTAAAGGCTGTTTCCAATGAGTCTTTAAAATCCTCTTCTGTCTGTCCTGGTAATCCGTACATTAAGTCAATGCTCATATTTTCAAATCCTACTTGCTCAGCTTGTTGAATCGTACGGAAAACATCTTCCCTTCGATGGACTCTTCCAATTCGATGTAAAAGTTCATCATTAAAGCTTTGAACTCCAATGCTTAATCGATTAACACCTGCATTTTTCAATACATGGAGCTTATCTAATGAAAGCTCACCAGGATTTGCTTCCATTGCAAACTCCACAAGCTCATTTGTTGGCAACAACTCATTCGTGATTCCTTCCAGTAAGCGATCAAGCTGACTAGCTGATAAAGCAGTTGGTGTACCACCGCCGATAAAAATCGTTTTTAATGGTTCCTGCTTCCTTTTCTGTGCAGCATGGTGTATTTCTTTAATGAGCATTTCAATATATTCATCAACAGGCTGTTGCTTAAAATAAACTTTATTAAAGTCACAATAATGACAGATATGGTGGCAAAAGGGGATATGGATGTATGCTGATTGAATCATTATTTCACCTTCTAATTAAGAAAAAGCTGACTCATAAGTGTCTGCCCCCTCCAACAATACCTATATATAGCTTTTATTTAATCAAAGGCATATATATTAGGTTTGAGGGGTCTAACACTTTGCTCTTGAGTCAGCCTCAACATGTTTTAATTCATAAATATTTATAAGAATGTAAGGCTCAGTATATCATGTTATGTGAATGAATGAAAAAATTAACTTTCGTCCATTCGCAACACTGCCATGAATGCTTCTTGTGGCACTTCAACAGAACCAACCATCTTCATCCGCTTTTTACCTTCTTTTTGTTTCTCTAATAACTTACGTTTACGAGAAATATCTCCACCGTAACATTTTGCAAGTACGTTTTTACGCATGGCTTTAATCGTTGATCTAGCAACAATTTTCTGGCCAATTGCTGCTTGAATTGGCACCTCAAAATGTTGGCGTGGAATAAGTTCCTTCAGCTTTTCAACAATGATCTTACCTCGGTCATATGCAGAATCACGGTGCACAATAAAGGATAATGCATCAATTGTTTCAGCATTTAATAATATGTCCATTTTCACTAAGGTTGATGGTTTGTAACCAATTAGTTCATAGTCAAAGGATGCATAGCCTTTTGTATTAGATTTTAATTGATCAAAGAAATCATACACAATTTCTGACAATGGAATTTCATAATTGATGTTTACTCGTATTTCGTCCAAGTACTGCATATCAAGGAAAATACCTCGTTTTTTCTGACAAAGCTCCATTACAGCACCAACATAGTCATTCGGAACCATAATAGAGGCTTTCACATAAGGCTCTTCAATATGATCAATTTTTTGAGGATCAGGCATGTTGGATGGGTTATCAACGCTGAGTGTTTCACCATTAGTTAAATGCACATCGTAAATTACACTTGGAGCTGTCGTAATTAAGTCGATTTTAAATTCACGCTCGATCCGTTCCTGAACGATTTCCATGTGTAATAATCCTAAAAATCCACAACGGAAACCAAACCCTAATGCTTGAGACGTTTCTGGCTCAAATTGAAGAGATGCATCGTTTAGCTCAAGCTTTTCTAGTGCATCACGTAAATCGTTATATTTAGATGTGTCGATTGGATAAAGGCCACAGAAAACCATCGGGTTAAGTTTACGATAACCCGGAAGTGCTTCTGTTGCACCATTTTTCGCGTTCGTAATTGTATCACCGACACGAGTATCACCAACATTTTTAATGGCTGCGCTTAAGAATCCAACATCCCCTACATTTAGTTCCTTAAGTTGAACTGGCTTTGGATTGAAAACACCTACTTCGAGAACCTCAAATTCTTTTCCTGTCGCCATCATTTTAACTTTTTGACCAACTTTAACCGTTCCCTCTACAACACGGATATATGCAACGACTCCACGATAAGCATCATATATGGAGTCAAAAATCAGCGCTTTCAAAGGACCTTCAGGGTCTCCTTCAGGAGCAGGAACTTTCTCTACAATCTGTTCCAGGATCTCTTCAATCCCAATTCCTGCTTTCGCAGACGCTAATACAGCCTCAGAAGCATCCAAACCAATAACGTCTTCTATTTCGTTTCGAACACGCTCAGGATCAGCACTTGGTAAATCAATTTTGTTAATAACTGGTAAAATTTCCAAATTATTATCAAGAGCTAAATAAACATTTGCAAGTGTTTGTGCTTCAATACCTTGTGCAGCATCAACAACTAGAACAGCACCTTCACAAGCTGCTAAACTTCGAGAAACCTCATAGGTAAAGTCAACATGCCCAGGAGTATCGATTAAATGAAACGTATAATCTTCTCCGTCTTTTGCTCTATATGTTAATTGAACGGCATTTAGCTTGATTGTAATTCCGCGTTCTCGTTCCAAATCCATTGAATCTAATAATTGGTTTTTCATTTCACGTTGAGTTAAAGCAGATGTTTTTTCTAATATACGATCTGCTAGAGTAGATTTACCGTGATCAATATGGGCAATGATCGAGAAATTACGAATCCTCGACTGTCTTTTTAACTTTTCTTCTCTATTCATATTATGTCTTCACTCCTACATAGCTTACAAATACACTATTTCTCATTATATCAATTGAGATTTCAACATTCAATGGATAAAAAAACAGTCACTTACAAAGTATTCTTTCTTTGGATTAATGTTTTATTATTTAATCTTATTAGGTTTCTATTTTTACTTCAGTTCGGGGGAGGGTTCGCGTCAATTTTCCTCTATGTCACCTCAAATGTACTTTGTCGAGTCAATTCTTCATTTTGTCACGTCTTTCCATCATCTATCACTCAATTCGCTGTTTATCACGTCGATTTCCTTCTTCGTCACGTCAATTGTACTTCATCGAGTCAATTCACTAGACTGTCATCAAGTAGACGGATCCTATATCCCAAAAGAAAAGCTGACAGATTAAGCGATTATCTTCCTCTACAAAAAGCAAGAAGATATCCTTTTTCCGCCAGCTTAAAAGTTCATCACTCTAAAAATCCATTCACCCATTCCGCAACAGTATTTACAAGAGCAGATACACCGCTGCTTACAACAGATGCAAATTGTTTACCGATTTGTGAGAAGAAGTTAAATGCTTCAATTTGTTCTAGCTGTTCTTGTTTTTCCTGGAGGTCCTGGCTGGTCACCTTATTTCCTAGAATAGATGCTTCAACTTCCCCAGCATGTTCACTTTCAACTTGAAAGGCACCCTGAAGCTCCGGATCATTATAGCCCTTCATTTTTATCATACCTTGGTTTGCCTGCTGCATTCCGATTAGGACCCCAAACAGAAGTATTGAGCATAGTACAAAGCACTTAAGCATGAATTTCATCTTGCTTCCCTCACAATTTGTTTACTTTTTTTCATCCGTTATGTTGCCATTTACTTTTTCAGCTTTCCAATAGTATTCACTAAACACATCCGATACTGCTGCTACAGTGTTTTTAAGTTCATCTAAATTATTGTCTACTCCACCAAACTCAATGAGCATGGCATTATTTGATAAATCTTGATTATAAACTCCGTTTACACCTTTTCCCTTTTGTTCAAAAATCCCGCGGCTTAAACCTGGATATTTTTTATTAAATAATGCATGTATTTCTTTTGCTAGTTGCTCATTTTTCTCTGCCGTTGGGTTATCTCCACCAATAACAAAGGCAATCTTCGCATAAGATTTTTCATTAATTTTTATTGTTGTTACATCTTTTCTCTGAGAATCACGATGAATATCGATTAAATATTGAATATTTTTGTTACTAGCCATCGCACTTTCTACAATTGGACGAGAGGCAGTGTATGATTTTGCATAATTCCAGCCCTTTTGTTTAACACTTTGTTGAATATCGGTAGACTCTATTTGTGCACCGATACCTTGACTTTTTAATTCCTTGCCTAAAAGTTCA
The DNA here is from genome assembly GCA_051750265.1 of Bacillota bacterium. Taxonomy (GTDB): domain Bacteria; phylum Bacillota; class Bacilli; order Bacillales; family Bacillaceae; genus Metabacillus. The sequence continues at coordinate 461,754 of JBNJJO010000002.1, forward strand.
CTAACAATCGTGACATTGGCTTCAGAATGAACCGCACTATTAGGGTTGTTTTCTCCCTCTAATAACGGCAAATAAGATTCTGTATTATGTGTGTTATAAATATAAACAACTTTTTTATCACCAGTAGTCAAAGTAGGTGGGGCTTTAGGTTCCTCATCTGTTGGGTTAACAATATCATTTTTATTAATGGATGCTTCCCTTTCTTGCTCTAACACTTCGGTTGGCGGTGGTGATTCGTAAGGCATATTTGTATAGTTTGTCCCACTTCCTGCAACAACGATCTCGCTGTCATATAGTGAAAAACCAGGCAATTCACGTCCTAAAAGACTTCGTGGATCATCTGGATTTATACTAGTGGCTACTGTGAACATAATCGATGATAGCTTTATTGGCTCTGTTTGATCAGGTAGGGCAGAAATAAAAAATCGATTTTCTGCTCCCAATAATTGCAAGAACGCTTCACTATCAATATTGCTTGTAAGATCATTGATTGAAGAAGATGTTAAGCGATATTCAGGCTTTAGTGACGTTAATATTCCCGAAAGCAAAAAGGTCATGAATAGGACAATGAAGCTAACAATGATCCCTTTTTTTATGCTTGTCCCATTTACTGTTACGACCATATTGCGACTAATATTAGTACGCTTCATTTACATAAATCCTCCTTATGCTTGTCTACTTAAATGTATGATCAAGCATAAGGATGTAGAACCTCTCATTAGTGAGTATATGATCCTGAATTATCCTGATTCACATGCTGATGAAGTGCAGTGTTCAAACCGCTAGCAATTACATTTGCCATATCATCAATAAACATATCAACCTCTTTTGGTGTAACCATTAAATTATGACCAAGTGGTGAAAGTACCTCATGTATGAGCTTACGCTTCTCATCATCCTCTAGGCTGCCGACAATGCCTAAAAATTGCTGACGATGTTCTTCACGAGGCATATCATCATCTGTAAGAACACGTTTTTCTCCAAAGCTCATTCCTGCTGGTATCAAAGATCTTGACGGTCTATCGCCTTCATTCATTTCCCTACCAAAATGTTTTAAAATATAATCGATCGTATCACTTGTAATCGATACAGCATCAACAACGGTTGGTATTCCAATTGCAATAACAGGAATACCAAATGTTTCTTTACTTAAGGCTTTTCGTTTATTACCAACTCCAGATCCAGGGTGGATTCCTGCATCAGAAATTTGAATTGTAGTGTTAACGCGTTCGAGTGCACGTGCTGCTAAAGCATCTATCGCAATAACAAAATCTGGTTTCGACTGTTCGATCACGCCTGAAATAATGTCGCTCGTTTCAATTCCTGTTAAACCCATTACACCTGGAGCAATGGCACTAACTGGTCGAAAACCTTCTTCAACATTTTCTGGTTGTAGTTCAAATAGGTGCCTTGTAATTAATAAATTCTCAACTGCAAGTGGACCTAATGCGTCCGGTGTAACATTCCAGTTTCCTAATCCAACAACTAAACAACTTGCATCCTTTGGAATCTTTAAATCTAATAAAAACTGACTAAATTGCTTAGCAAAGACATCAATCACTTTTTCCTGAAGCTCAGTATCCTTTTGTCGAATCCCTTGTGTCTCTAATGTTAAATATCTACCTGGCTTTTTTCCGACGATTTTTGCACCTTCATCCTTTATTTCTAAAGAGGAGATGCTGATTCCCTCTTCTTCCCATTCTTTCACAATCACACCTGCTATATGGCTTGAATCAGCTGTATCTGCACCCGGTGAATCTGTTTGTTCAAGCGCCATTGCCCTTGCTTCAACAGCTAAGTCCGTTCGAACTGAATAATCACTTAAGTCTAATGACTTTTCCATAAACATACCTCCCAAATAGTTCCTACTATGTATGTTTGCCATTTAGACAAGGAAACATTCTCTAGAATTCTTTTTCATGGTTAATTACTTAGTAGCTGCTATGACAAATACTTGGTTACAAATAATAAGATTCTGCATTAGAAAGTAATCCCAATCATTTATACAAGATCAGGGCGTTCATAACGTATTTGGGGTGGTTATAAAAAATATTTAGATGATTTACTTGGTTTCAATGGATTTTCCTTTACATTAGTATTGCAATATGGATAGTCGTTTGATAGAATATCTTTTGTTCATGTAAAGGAAATGGTCGAGTAAAATAGATCTCGATTTACTTCTTAGGAGGTGAAAGATATGCCAAATATTAAATCTGCAATCAAACGCGTAAAAACTAGCAACGAGCGTAATGCACATAACGTAACTATTAAATCTGCAATGCGTACTGCTATTAAAAAAGTAGATGCATTAGTTTTAACTAGCGATGTTGACAATGCAAAAGCTGCACTTGTTGAAGCTAACAAACGAATTGATAAAGCTGCACAAAGCGGTTTAGTTCATAAGAACGCTGCTGCACGTTACAAATCTCGTTTAGCTAAAAGTGTTAACGGATTATCTGCATAATAATAAAAAAACGATCCAACACTGGATCGTTTTTTATTTTGCTTTTATTTATTTTTCAAACAATTTTAGTAAAAACAACTCTAATAAAAGTTGTTTATCTTTTTTCCCTGTTTTCATTTCATAATCTGCCTCTGCAAGCTCCATTAATATTTGCGCTAACTCTTCTGAATTAAATAATCTTGCTTGTTGTAAAGCTAGTTTCACCCTAAAAGGATGAACCTTGACGGTAGTAGCAATTTGCTGCTGACCATAACCAGTATTTGATAGCTCTTTTACGTGTAATATTAATCTAAATTGATTCACCAATAAAGACAATATTTTTATTGGTTCCTCATTATTTTTTAATAAATCATAGAATATTTGTAATGCTTCTTTACTTCTTTTATGGATAACGTTATCAATTAGTTCAAAAATATTTTGTTCCAATGACCTAGCGACAAGGAGCTTTACAGTTTCTGGTGAAATGGTACCACCTTCACCTACATATGTACTGAGCTTTTTAATTTCTTGGAACATAATCATTAAATCACCTGTGGTTAATACCATCAGCTCGTCCACCGCTTCTTTTGACAAATAAACAGCTTCTTGTTCAGCTAAGTCGGTAATCCATTTTATGGTCTCTTGATCAGATAATGTATTCATCTCAATAACGACTGATTGCTTTTTAATCAGCTTTGTTATTTTCTTGCGTTCATCAAGCTTTTCATAAGGAGCAAGGAAGATTAGGATTGAATATGGTGCTGGAGAATTCATATATTGTTCAAGCTTGTCGATTCTATGTTCAATTTTTTCCTTTTTCTTTTCACTTGTTAAAAAAACAGGATTTTTAATAATAACAACCCGTTTTTCCCCCATAAATGGAAGTGTTTCAGCATCTTCAAGAACTGTTTCAATTGCTGTTTCTTCCATGTCATAAATTGACAAGTTGAAGTCTTTTTCTTCCTCCATTAAAGTAGCGTCAACCAGTAACTGTACGGTCTCTTGCATTAAAAATGCTTCTTTTCCTATTAATAAATAGGTTGATTGTAATTTCTTTTTTTTAATGTCCTTCCATACGTCAAAAATCATAATTTGTTTCTCCAATCGTTCATTTCGGTTCAATTAATCGTAAAATGAAATGAAGGGTTTGGCAAGTGTAAAAAGGGAATTGAATGGATCATACCTTCAATTCCCTCATATATGTGAACGTTACGTCTCAGGGCCTAGGTTACCTGATTCGAAACGATACAGCGATTTGATGTTTAGTTTAGCCAAAGACGAGCTGAATATTTGTTGTCAATTCTAACAAAGATGGGAATAACAACCTTGATTGCTAAAGAACATATCAACATGATGTAGATTTTTTTATTCTTTTCGCTTATACTAATTATGAAATAGGAGGGGTAACAGTGAACGAATTTGAAAAGAATGTCCAAAGCAAGCGTAATGACGCTATAGATTCTGGAGTTGGATTTATTGCTTCATTCGGATTTTTCGCGACAATTTTTATTATCGCAACTGTTATTCAATTAATTGGTTCATAATTAATTGATGTATTCTTACATAGGGGTTGACTCAAATTAGTGTCTGACACTTAGCTTTTGAGTCAGCTCCTTTTTCGTTTTATCATTTACTTCATCGTATGGAGGATGGGTAGAAAACGTTCCGGAATTCCCTCTAAAATTATATAAAATGGCTCCATGTAAATCTGTTCTTAACAAGGCAATATTTCGAGCCGATAGCTTTTCAAGTATTTCGGAATGTGGATGCTGATATCGATTATTAAACCCTGCAGAAACAAGTGCAATTGACGGCATAGCATTGTCAAGTAATGTTTCAGATGTAGACCCTTTACTTCCATGATGACCCACCTTTAATACATCAACTTTTAATGATGAGAACATTTTCATCAATTTCTCCTCACTTTCAATTTCCGCATCTCCCGTAAATAACCATTTTAGACCACCTAACTCTGCCCATAATACTAATGAATCACCATTTTTACTATCAGTTAGGACCTGTGGTGAAACAACATAAAATGAAAATTCCTGAAAGGATAATTGATCTCCAGCCTTAACGGTTTTTATCTTTATCCTCTTACTTTTAGCTGCTTGAACTATTTTCTGTTCTAGCTCGCCTCTTACAAAACCCTCAGGTATAATTAGTTCTTTAATCTTAACCTCTTCCATCAATCGTAGTGCTTCACCTATATGATCCATATCTCCATGTGTTAAAAACAACACATCAAGTTCTGTTACTCCAATCGATTTAAAATATGGCACCGTTACATCCTCTGCAATAGAAAATGGATGCCTCGTTTTTTCCCATTCTTCGATCGGAAAAGCTAATCTTCCTCCAGTATCAATTAAATAACTACCTTTATTAAATGGGCGTTGAATAAAAATGGAGTCACCTTGTCCAACATCAAGCATTAACACCTTTCCATATGGATTTATGTGTGGAAGTTGGGCTTGAATGATAAAGACAACAAGAAGGTAAATAGCAGGTTGAATAAGCTTTTTCAAGCTGTAAAATCGTTCAAATCGAAGAAACAAGAACAAGGTAGAGCAAATATAGCCAATTGTTATTAAGACGTGTGGTCTCCCTGTTGTAAACGTTGTATAAGGAAATGCTGTAGCAATTAGCACGATTTGATGAGTTAGTTGAAGCATATCACTAAACAAGTTAACAATATGAGCTCCAATAGTTGATGATGCAGCAGTTATTAACGTGGCTACTATGGCTAATGGTAAAATAACGAAAGAATACAGAGGAACAAACAACATATTCATTGGTAAGCTTATGAGAGATATTTCGTAGAAGTGAAAAAACAATAATGGCATTGCACATAGCTGCGCAATAAATGAAACAATGGTTAATTTAACAAGCCAGCTACTAAAGTATTCAACAATACCAAAAGAAAGAAGTAATCCAAAACTTACTACATATGACAATTGAAATCCTACTTGAAACAAATAGTATGGATTTATAAGAAGCAGCACTAAAAATGTAAAGCTTATTACATCTAATGATGAGATCTTTCTTTTGATTAGCTTTACTAAAAAATAGAGAATAACCATAAAAGTAGCTCTTATTACGGATGGAGCCGCTCCCGTAAGAATCATATAAACTGGTAACAGTAGAATTAAAACGATTCTTGTCTTTTCATGTGTAATTCCGCAATAAATAAATATGTAGTAAATCCCACTAACCAATAAAGCAACATGTGAACCAGAGATGGCTAATAAATGAACAACACCAAGCTCTTGATAAGCTGTTTCTACATCATGATCAAGCAACCTTATTTCTCCAAATAATAGTGCTTGAACAATTCCGACTGATGAATATGGAAAATGGTCCTCAATAAAGGCTAAACCATTTTTTCTGATTTCTAAAAGAAACATCAGCCCATCCGTTTTTCCTGCTTTACAAACTTCAATTTCCTCCACTTGAAATTGCCAATGAATGTGATGATCATGGAGGTACTGTTTATAATCAAATGCATTTGGCATAGTTGGTGATTTTGGCATGACCAATTCGCCATTAAAACTACAAATGTTACCTGGGTTTATCTTATTAAGGGCATTTTTTTCCTCTAAAGACTTTATCGTATAATAAAAAATAAGCTTTTCACCATGACTATTTTTAATATAGCCTTTAAATTTATTTCCATCACTAGTGGGTATAGATGATACAATCCCATTTGTCGTGTAAGTTCCTTCTTTTAATGAAGTTTTATTATGAAGTTCTGTAAATGAGTATATACAAATAAATAAAAAGATGGTAACTGAGGAAAATAGAAAAAGAAGGCGTTCATTTTTGAAAAGTAGGAAAACAAGAAAGGCTACAGTGGTTAAAATTAGAAGAAAATGAAATTGAAAACGACACATCATAATCGAAAAACAAGCAGAAACAGCTAAAAATAGTAGCTTTCCCTTCAAGAATTCACCTCTTATCATTTGTAAGACTGACCCGTAAAGCTCTGAGTCAGCCTTAACAATCTGTTTATGGAAATAATAAATCGGCTTTTTTATAGAGATCTTGTATCTCTTCTTTACTCATATTTGTTTCAGCAAGCTTGTCTATTAAGCTTGACATGAATTCTAGTTTTTTTTCATCGTCTTGGGACTTTTCAAGCTGTACGTGCTCAACTTTAACATTTGCCTGATTGAATAGTTCAACTGCATATGGATGGTTTTTGTAGTCAACTGCATAATACACAGTTTTTATCCCACTCTGTATGAGTGCCTTACAGCATTGAAGGCATGGGAAATGAGTGACATATATTTCTGCACCTTCAGATGGCACTCCAAATTTCGCACATTGAAGTAGAGCATTCATTTCTGCATGAATTGTCCTTACACAATGATTGTCAATAACATAGCAGCCTTCATCAGAGCAATGAACACCGCCTGCAATTGAACCATTATATCCACCCGCAATAATCCGTTTATCTCGAACGATCGTAGCTCCAACTGCTAATCTCGTACAAGTACTTCTTAAAGCTAACAAATGACTTTGTGACATAAAATATTGATTCCATGAAATACGACTCACCAAGAACTCCCCCACTCGACAATAATATCCTTAAGTTTATCGAGAATACAGAATAGTCGTCAATTTATTATTTTTGGATTTTAGATAATCATTGTTTTCAATTTCCTAAAATCAAGGTACTTCAAAATACTGAAAACCCTTGCTACGTCTAGCATTATGCTAATAACAAATAATAATTCCCTATCTTTATTTCATTACTTTATTATAAAAATTTTATTTTATTGTAATCTCTTCTTTCATTTTTTCCAGTGACTTCTCTCCAATTCCTGACACTTCTAATAAACCTTCTGGTGCTTTAAAAGGACCATTTTCTTCACGATAAGTGATGATCGCCTCAGCCTTTGACGGGCCAATGCCTGTTAGTGTTTGGAGCTCATCACTAGTTGCTAAATTAATGTTTACTTTTTCTTGATTCTCCTCTTGCCCGGTTGGCATTGTAAGTGGATTTTCTTTTATTTCACCTTTTTTTGGAATGTATATAACCATTCCATCCTCTAAAGGAGCTGCTAAGTTTATAGCCAGCTCATCCGCGTCATCGTTTAGCCCTCCTGCTTCTTTAATTAGTTGGTGAACTCTTGCTCCAGATTGCATTTCATAAACACCTGGATGCACGATAGCACCTTTAATATCGATAACCAGTGTAGATTCATCTATTTCTTCTTCAGTTGTCTCAGTAAATGGCTCTTCTTTTCCTGCTAGAACTAAAGGCTCCTCCTCTTCATTTGCACGAATCAGCACTGAGGATGATGAATCCTTTATGAAATAATAATAATAATAACTGATCAAAGCAACTAAAATAGAAATAACCATAATCCATTTTTTGTATTTTTGAAACTTACTCATTCACTGCACTCCTTTTTAAATAATCATAAATAGCTAGTTTGCAACATATTGTGTATGAGTGATATGCATTCCAAGGAGGGGATATACTTTGAATGTAGGTTTTGTTGGAACAGGAAATATGGGAAGAATCTTAATTGAATCCTTTATCGAGTCGGGTGCAATTAGTCCGTCATTCATTTTTATGACGAATCGAACGAAAGCTAAAGCAGAATCAATAAAAAACATTTATCCAGAAACGAATTTGATGAACTCAGCAGAAGATGTGGTCAACCGCTCTGACTTAGTATTTATTTGTGTGAAGCCATTAGATATACACCCCCTTTTAAAAAAGCTTGAACATCTTTTATCACCAAATAAATGTTTACTATCGATTACTAGCCCTATTAGTGTTGAACAGCTAGAATCCCTTGTAAAATGCCAAGTAGCTAGAACGATACCTAGTATTACAAATCGTGCATTTTCAGGCGTGTCGTTAATCACATACGGAAACTCGTGTCATAAAGATACTCAAAGAACAATTGAAGAACTTTTTGAACAAATTTCGAACCCTGTTCAAATTGAGGATGATATTACGAGAGTTTCTTCTGATATTGTAAGTTGTGGTCCTGCATTCTTTAGCTATTTACTCCAGAAATTTATAGAGGGTGCTGTTTCTGAAACGAACATCACAAAAGAACAGGCTGTTCTATTAGCAAGCGAAATGATCGTTGGCATGGGTAAATTACTTGAAACAGACCTTTATACACTTCCTACGCTACAAGAAAAGGTTTGTGTGAAAGGCGGAGTTACAGGCAAAGGAATAAAAGTTTTGGAAGAAGAAATTGGAGATATGTTTGAAAAGGTATTTCACGTCACACATGAAAAATACTATGAAGATATTGAAGAGGTTTCTGTGCAATTTAATAAAATTTCGAATAAATAATTCTACGGGGAATACATATTCTCCTGCAAGACAAATAAAAAATATAATATCTTTTTTCATTTTCAGACGGTTGTCCGTCTGTTTTTCTTTTCATCTTAATTCAAGGCTGTTTTCGCAAAGATTGTTGTTTTTCGTAAATAACTATACTTTACAGATATAGCCTATCTTCGTGCTCTTTTCGCTTATTTACTAAGTGGTACTCTCTTGAAATTGCTCATAATTTCTACGATAAAAATCCAAAAGCCGATTTTTATAAGTCTAAAAGCAACAAACTTTTAGAAAAGAGCCTAATTCAATCACCTAAAAAACAGGTGAACCTCTATATGGTCCACCTGTAATTATATATTCTAACGCTAGACTTAACTCTGTTTCCTAGCAATAAAAAAGAGACGTTCAGATGTAGAAGTAGGGTTTTCTCCTAAGTTGAAATCACTGCATACTTTTAAAACATCGAATGAAGCTGCTTTTAGCCAAGATGTATATTCTTCAATTGTAAACGTTCGTTGGTAGTGAAGCTCATCGTACCGCTCATACAGGTCATCACGCCTTACAAAAAAGGACATATCATGCTCTATACTGTTTGGTTCATCTCCAGGAATAGAGTTCCAAATAAAGCTGACATCATCATCTTGATCGGCAAAAGTTGCACCAGCAAATATATTGTGTATCTTATTTAGGGAATGAACATCAAAAATGAGTAAGCCTTGATCCTTAAGCTGATTATTAACAGCATGAAACGTAGCTTTGACGTCCGTACTGCTCTCTAAGTAGTTTAAAGAATCACAACATATGGTAACCACATCAAATGGCTCTGTAAAGCCTGTAAGCTCTCTCATATCTTGCTGCAGAAAAAAAAGGTTCACTTTATTCTCGTCAAGCTTTGATTGTGCAACAGCAAGCATATCTTCACTTAAATCCACACCTGTTACTTCCAGCTGTTGACGTGCCAAACGAATAGCAATTTCTCCAGTTCCACAACCTACATCTAAAACCTTCTTTGCACCACTACTATACCTAGAGATGGACTCCTTTATTAACGATACCCACTGATCATATGGAGCATCCTTCATAAGCTGGTCATAGATATAGGCAAAGCCTTGATAAATCATTGATTTAACTCGCTTGTTACGTCCACTCTAGGTGCATCTCCCCATAAGCGCTCAAGATTGTAATAGCCTCTTTCATCTTTATGAAAAACATGAGCAACAACATCTCCAAGATCAATTAACACCCAACGAGCTTCATCAAATCCTTCTAGGCGCTTCACATGAATATCCATCTCTGCTGCTTGTTCCTTAATTTCTCTTGCGATTGCTTGGACTTGTTTGTCAGAATTACCATGACAAATAAGAAAATAATCTGCAATAAGGGAAATCCCCTTCATATTGAGCGCAATGACATCCTCTGCACGTTTGTTATCTGCTGCTTTTGCTGCTGTTGTTAAGATATTTGTTTTATCCATTAATTAGATCTTCCTCCTTTTAAAACTAAAAAATTATACGTTTGAATTGTATCTGGATAAACCGCTTGATTTTTTTTCAATAAGAACATCATCGTATTTTGTAATGATTTTATTAAAGCTTGTTCCAGATCGGTTTGCGCGAGTTCCCTAACCTTTTCTACTCCTGGAAAGTGTCGACCTGGTTCTATATAGTCTGCCACATAAATAACTTTTTCAAGTAACGTCATATTAGGCCTCCCTGACGTATGATATTTAATTGCACTCAATACGTCTTGGTCATTTATCCCAACTTCTTTTTCAACTAAGTAAGCCCCCACAGGTGCATGCCATAGCTCACTGTTATGTTCTAATAATTGACTTGGCATTTTTTGTTCCTCGATGATTTGCTTCATTTCTTCTTTAGGTCGAAATTTTGCATAATCATGAAAAATCGCTGCTATTTCTGCTTTCTTAGGATCTTCCCCGTATAAGTGAGCCAATTGGATGGCTGTTTCCATTACTCCGATTGTATGAACATAACGATGTTCAGTGATTTGTTCCGCCACAATCTTTAATGCTGCTTCACGTTCCATATAAGTGATTCCCCTCTATATATCTTTTCACATCTTCCGGAAGAAGATAAGCAGTATTTTCATTCGCATTTAAACGATTTCTAAGCATAGTAGAAGACACATCAAACAGTGGAATTTCAACCTCAATTACACGGTATTTCGTTTTCGTTTCATATCCTGAGCGCTTGACTCCAACAAACGTAACAAGATCTATCACTTCATCAATCTTATACCATTTAGGTAAATACTCAATCATATCTGCACCTATAATAAAATAAAAGGAATTGTCAGGAAATTGTTCCCGTAAAAGACAAAGAGTATCATATGTATAGGAAGGTCCGTTTCGTTCTAATTCGATTGTTTCAATTTTAAATTGTTGATGATCCTTTATAGCTAGTTTGAGCATATTAAGGCGATGCTTGCTATCTGTAAAGTGGTCGCTCTGCTTATGAGGAGGAATTTGATTAGGAATAAACCATATTTCTGATAATTGCATTGAATGTAAAACCTCACTTGCAATTAATAAGTGGCCAAAATGAGGCGGATCAAAAGTGCCACCTAATATCCCTATTTTTTTTGACATTCTAACCCCCCGCTTTATCTTTTAATTAGGCAAACGAAGCTGTTTATTTTCTTTAGACTCTTTATACAATACGATCGTGTTTCCAATCACCTGAACAAGCTCTGCACCTGTTCCATTAACTAATTGTTCAGCAACTACATCTTTGTCATCTTCACAATTTTGCAAAACGGAAACTTTAAAAAGTTCTCGAGCTTCTAATGCATCTGAGATTTGCTTAATCATATTTTCGTTTACTCCACCTTTTCCAACCTGAAAAATTGGATTCAAATGATGTGCTTCTGATCGTAAAAAACGTTTCTGTTTTCCTGTTAACATGATGTACCTCCTAGTTTGTCATATACAATTGATGTCATTTTTTCAACTGATGGTATTTCATTAGTCCATAATTCAAAGGCAAGAACTGCCTGATGAACAAGCATACCAACACCGTTATGAATCGTTAAACCTAATTCTTCAGCTTCTTCCAGTAATGCAGTTTTAATAGGATTGTATACGATATCACTTACAACAGCTGACTTCTTCGCATTTTTTAACGATAGCGGCTTACAATTAATATTTGGGTGAAGTCCTACTGATGTTGTTTGAATAATAATATCGTAGCTTTCTAAATACAGTTCTGCCTCTTCTAATGGTAATGCTTTACTTGTGTTTTTAAAGGGACATTCCTTTATAAGCTCTGCTGCTTTTGAAACTGTTCGGTTGCAAAGGTCAATCACCTGACAACCTTGGTGTGCCAAGGTATAATAAATTCCTCTTGCTGCACCACCAGCACCAATGATTAGAATTTTATGGTCAGCAATCGGTTTTTTTAAAACATGTGTTAATGAGCGGATATAGCCATTTCCATCTGTATTGTGGCCGATTAAACGTCCATTAACATTAACAACTGTATTTACAGTACCTACAATTTTAGCTGTTTCATTAAGCTCATCCAAATACGGAATAATCGAGATTTTATGAGGGATTGTAACATTAAAACCTTTTACCCCCAAAACCTTAAGTGCCTGAACGGATTCGCTTAGTTGATCAGGCTCTATATGAAAAGCATGATAATACCCATCTATGTTTTTTTCCTTAAAGGCATCATTATGGATGTCTGGTGACATCGAATGTTCAACAGGACACCCAATTAAACCATATAAGTTCCCCATTATCTTTACCTCTCCCCGTTTAAATTAACGATTTTCTAAGTGTTACATTTACTCCTTGAGGGGCAAAAGCAACTACTTTTTTACCTGGATTATTAATTGTTACCCAGCCTAAACCAGAAAAAACAACATCTGTTTTTCCTTCTTTGATCGTATATTCATGAGGAATTAGTTTAGGAAATGTGTCAATATCTTCTTTTCTTGGTGGAGTTAACAGTTCTCCTGCATGCTTTTCGTACAATGAATCAGCATTATCTTGTTTTGTACGATGGATCGTGAGTTCATTAGGAATATAACAAACCAATGATTCCTTTCCACCTGATACATAATCCAGTCGAGCAAGTCCACCAAAGTATAATGTTTGGTTTTCATTTAATTGAAACACTTTCGGCTTTAGCTCTTTTTTAGGACTTAATAGCTTCAAATCTTGTTTATCAACAAAATGGGCCATTTGGTGATGATTAATTATTCCAGGTGTATCATAAAGTGATGCACCATTTTCAAGTGGTATTTCTATTAAATCTAATGTAGTTCCAGGGTAATGAGATGTTGTGATAATATCGTTTACACCTGCTACTTCTTTAATCATTCGATTAATGAATGTGGATTTCCCAACATTTGTACACCCTACAACATACACATCTTGTCCATTACGATAGGTGTCAATTAGCTCTGCAGCGTCTCTTATTCCGTGACCTCTTGCTGAACTAACTAGGCATACATCAATTGGTTTTAGGCCCATTTCCTTTGCCTCTCTTTTCATCCAATTGATTAGCTTTTGATGTTTGACTGATTTAGGTAAGATATCACTCTTGTTTCCAACTAATAATATAGGGTTGCCTCCAACAAATCGCTGAATGCCTTGTAGCCAACTCCCATTAAAATCAAAGATGTCAACAATTTTAACAATTAACCCTTTCGTCTCACCGATCCCATGTAAGATTTTTAAAAAGTCATCATCTGTTAAAGAAACATCTTGAATTTCGTTGTAATTTTTTAAGCGAAAGCACCTTTGGCAAATAATATCATCCTTTGATAATGCACTTTCAGGTGCAAAACCTAGTTTTTTAGGGTTTTCGGTTTGAATGCTAACACCGCACCCTATACATGAAAATTGCTGTTCTGACACGTTATTATTCCTCCCACTGAATCATCCCTTTTCGTTTTAAGCTTTCCATTATTCTTCGCTCGATTTTTCTGTTTATCCTTGTGAAAAAACCGTCTGTAGAGGCTACTGGAACAACCAATATCGTTTGAAAGCCGTTACGGTTACCACCTAACACATCTGTTAAAAGCTGATCACCTATTACAACAACCTCTTCTTTTTTCAAGTTCATATTTTGTACTGCTTTTAAAAATGCTTTTCCCATTGGCTTTTTAGCTTTGTATATAAATGGAATTTTAAGTGGATCAGAAAATGCTTTCACTCGTTTCTCATTATTATTGGAAACAATTGTAATATCCATTCCTTGCTCTTTTACCTCTTTAAACCACTCAAGTAATTGTGGTGTTGCATTTGGTCGGTCCCATTCGACAAGCGTATTATCTAAGTCTGTAATGATCCCTTTAATTCCACTCTCTTTTAATTCTTTAGGTGATATATGATAAACACTTTTAACATATTCACCGGGTAAAAATAGTCGTAGCATGAGTTTAAGCACCTCATTATTCATTTTTTTGCCATCTTACATCATAACCAATTTATTGCATACTTTCAAAAGAAACTTAATAATGTATGCAAAAAAGATACTAATGATTATAAAAACTTTTCGACAATTCCCGACCCTCTTCAACACTTGTGGATAATATTATACACATTATCCCGCTTGAAATAACTCATTTTTTACTCCTTATAAACAACATACCCACAGTTTATCCACTAGCAACTGTGGATAAGAGAACGGTTGTTCTGACTATTTATTCATGTTAGATTTATATCAATAACAAAATATAACATATTAGGAAATGCCTTAACATAAAAAGCGGAAGCGCCTTGTTCTGCCTAGGGCAAATAAGACGCTCATGAATAGAAGGTGTTCATTCTTCAATTCATGAGTGGCTAATGACCTAGGAAAAAAGGGTTTTGTTTTTTCCCTTGAGGCAGTTACAAACGCGACGTCCTGTCGCAGTAACTGCACTTGCACGTCCTGTGCGGTCTGAGGCCACGGCGCTGGAGCAGCTAGATACGAAAACTAGGTATAAAAACAAATACTTACTTTTCTTTCAGGCATGAATAAGTGTTAGGAGGTGTAGAGCCACTCAGTTGGCCGTCAAGCATGCGTAAACTTTCTGACGAATTGTTAATTGAATCTTATTTTAAAGCGACTGAAATGAAACTACATGATGAATTTATAGAGCTTATCACAATTGAAATTAAGCGCAGGTCTTTAGGACATGTACTAAAGGCATCTTCATAAGCCTTTCTTGCCGTTTAACGGCTCTTTTTTTTTGCCTTCTTTACATACAATTGTTGCTTACATAAACTAAACTATTTGTTAAACTTTGTCCAATAATAGGTCCAAAACAAATTACATGACTAGTATTTCCTTTAAAGCCTGTATGTATCATCTAATTAGTGAATGTTATTATAACATTAGTTTACAAACACCACTATAATATTTTAAGAATTACAAGAGTGGATAAGAAAAGAGTTAATTTCCTTGTTAACCTAGTACAAAGAAGCTCTTTGATCATGACTTTTCACTCCATAAAGACTGAATGGCCCTCAACGAAAATGCTGTGGGCCATTCAGTCTTTTATTTATCGGTAGTGGTTGTAATAATAGTATCCTCCACCAATAACGAGCAATAAAATTAGCAAAACAACAATAAACGCATACCAGTAGCTATAACCTAAACCTCCATATGTTGGATAATATGGATATGAGCTTGGTCCATATGGTGAATATCCATACATTGCTGAATTCCTCCCTCTTTTTTATTTCTAGTATATAAATATGTACATTCCCCCAAAAACGTTTAGGCTCATGTCACAATATGTGCAAATACAAAAATCTTTTTATTAAAGGCTCTTTTCTAAAAGATTGTAGCTCTAGGACCTGTAAAAATCGGCATTTGGATTTTTACTATACTATTTAAATCCACATTAAAAGAATATTTGGAAGTAAATGGGCGAAAAGAGCACGAAGACAGGTTAAATACGTAAAGTAGATCTATATACGAAAAACAACAATCTTTGCGAAAACAGCCTTATTAAAAATTGATTTACACTTTCTAAATCATCACTCCTATAAACGGCAATTGCGTATCCTCGTCACCTTTTAAAATAATGGTGAAATTGAGTTTTCTACCAGCCCCACTCCAATATGGCGGCGCGAACGAAACAACTTTATAAAATAGGATGGTTATAATAATAAGTTAACAATAGTCCGTCCCTATAAATTTTTTTTTAGAATTATATCTTCCTTTCCATTGTACAGACACGAACAAGCTGCCTCATACATAAACATGACTTATAGGCATTAGCCTACATAAAGTTTTAGTGGAGGTGGAGGTATGACAGGGCTCATAGCAGCATTAGGTTATTTCTTAAAAGAATTAATGTTCTTAGTATCTTATGTAAAAAATAATGCCTTCCCACAGCCTTTGTCTGCGACTGACGAAAAGAAATACTTGCGTCTTATGTCAGAGGGTGATGAGTATGCGAGGAATCTTTTAATCGAACACAACTTGCGACTCGTTGCTCATATCGTAAAAAAATTTGAAAACACTGGGGAAGACTCCGAAGATCTTATTTCAATTGGTACAATTGGGTTGATAAAAGCAATTGAAAGCTATTCACAAGGAAAAGGCACAAAACTCGCAACATATGCGGCTCGATGTATCGAAAATGAAATTCTCATGCATTTAAGAGCTTTAAAGAAAACGAAGAAAGATGTTTCCTTACATGATCCAATTGGTCAAGATAAAGAAGGAAATGAAATTAGCTTAATTGATGTGTTGAAATCAGAAAATGAAGATGTAATCGAAACAATTCAGTTAAATATGGAGCTAGAAAAAGTAAAGGAATATATTAATATTTTAGATGGTCGAGAAAAAGAAGTGATTGTAGGACGTTTTGGTCTTGATTTAAAAAAAGAAAAGACCCAGCGAGAAATTGCAAAAGAGTTGGGCATATCAAGAAGTTACGTTTCAAGAATTGAAAAGCGTGCATTAATGAAGATGTTCCATGAGTTTTACCGTGCAGAAAAGGAAAAAAGAAATCGTCATAAGGAATAAACGGTTTATTAGATAAACTATCATCCTTAGAATATAAATTCTGATAGTATAAAAGAGAAGAGTGCAATTGCCACTCTTCTCTTTTTGTTGTGTTCATTCAAATTAGGGAAACAGTTGATCACAGCATTTCATTTAGCTAGGCAGTATCGTTCTCCACAATTAATTGTACTAATAATTCGATTCTTAACATTGTCATCGCCTCCAATTTATTTTTTTAATCTTAATTACATGTTACGAAATAGTTCAAACTCTTTTTCTCTAGATTGTTCCATTCTTCTTTGAATTTCTTGATTTTTTTCAAATTCTTCTTTAGAATTTTTTCGTTTAGACACCGAAAGAGTCAAAGTAATAAAAAATAGATTAATTGTCATGTGTATCACCTCCTTTAAAGCATTCGCACCACTAATAACACAGGCTGCCAAATCTTTAGAGGGACCATTTCTCTCTTAAATGGAGTACAATTTATACTTCAATTTGTAACAAAGTGCTAAGTATAAAAAATCGCCACAGGGCAACCTGTGACGTAGTAGTCATGCATATAAAACGCCACAAGCTGAACTAATCAACCTGTGGCGTGAATTCACTTAGCTAGTTACTTTTCAAGTAAATAAATAATGTGATACACCAAAATGGTCGAATAGATTTTTAATTGTTAAGTTGTGCTTTGCTGTTTTATACGGCATACATGTAATCATCTTTTTCGACCTCCTTAGTTTTTATTTACCATTCCATTGGTAATTATATCCACATTTTCCAATTCTGTAAATAGTTTTTGTTATTTTCGTTAATGTTTTTATATTCTGACAATTTGCAAGCTTTATTCCTTTGGGCTCCTGAAATTCCACCCTTCAAAAATAATCAACCTATAAATCCACACCAAAAAAACGACCCAATAAAATTGGCCCGTTTCAAATAAAATCATATCCTAATTTTGTTCTTCTAACTTATCTAATTGTTTTTTATAGTTCAACGATGCTTTAAAACATATGAAAGAACCGATTAAAAAGATAACTGTTGTTATCATAAGAACGATATCGTAAAGTTCTTCTTTTCCTTGATCAGGTAATGCCACTCCGATATATAAGAACACACTTACAGCCATTAGGATAAACGCATATTGCTTAAAATCAACCATAAGTGCTTGTAGTTTCTTTTTATTCATTAAGTACCCCACCTACTAAATGTGTCGTACATACACAATAACACAGTCTAGCAGACTATTAACCATGTAAATTTCACCAAAAAAGCTATCTTATATCCTATAAATAGATGGATGACTCAAAAGCAAAGTAAACCCCTCAAACCAAATATATATGACTTTGAGTAAATAAAAAGCTCTATAAATAGGTAGTGTTAGAGGAAAAGTCACTTATGAGTCGGCTCCATAAATAACTGCATTAAATGGCCTCAACCATTTTCAAAACTAAGTCTGCAGAATGTTTTGCAGCCTGATCTAAAAATTGATCAAATGATACATTCGATTCTTTCCCTGCAATATCAGATAATGCTCTAATTACAACAAATGGCACATCGAATTGATGACAAACTTGAGCGATTGCAGCAGCTTCCATTTCACCTGCGTAAAGGTCTTTGAATTTACTACGAATAAATTCAACCCGAGCAGGATCATTTAAGAAAGAGTCTCCTGTAACAATTAAACCTTTGACTACCTGGATATCATTAATTTCTTCCGCCTTTTTTACCGCAACGTCGACAAGCATTTCGCTTGGTATGTATGCTGCTGGCAATCCAGGTACTTGTCCATATTCATACCCAAAAGCTGTTACATCAACATCGTTATGACGGACTTCAGTCGAAATCACTACATCACCAACGTTTAATGATGGGTGAAATCCTCCAGCAGAACCTGTGTTGATCACATAGTCAGGTTTATAGCGATCTAAAAGTAATGTTGTACTTAATGCTGCATTTACTTTTCCGATACCAGATTTTAACAATACAACTTCCACACCCTTATAAATACCTTTTGTAAACTCACTCCCACCAATAACCTCTTGGTCCTGATTTTCTAGCTTATCTCTAAGAATTGTTACTTCTTCTTCCATAGCACCGATTATTGCGATTTTCATTTTTTCAATTCCTTTCCATTATGTATCAATTTTTCGACTTTATCGTCGAGATCTTCAAGATTATAAAATTATCCATTCACTAAATAGAAGTGTACCTATTTCGTAAGAGCAAAGCAAGATTCGTATGATCTTCGATGCCAATAGTAAATATTCTAACATGTTTTTTATAAAATTCTACATTGCTTTAAAAACAAGTCTATTCACAGCGGGTACATCTGTTCATCTACGTCAACATTTGATAAAATTTAAATAAATATGTATACGATAGAGGTGTTTAAATGAGTTTTCAACTTGATCTATTAAAGGATAAAATCGAATTATTTGAGTCTACTTCAATTAATGAGCTAGAAAAAAAGTTAAATGAGCAAATCATTCATAACCAAGCACTATTATTATCTGTACATTCTGTTTCCCATCAAATGCATGTAAATGAAGAAGGCAAGAGGTTTTACAGTGCTGTAGTACATTTTAAGGCTAATATATAGGTTTAAGAAAAGGTCAAGCAAATAATAACCTCATACAATGTGAACAAGTTATTCTTTATTAAAGGCTGTTTTCGCAAAGATTGTTGTTTTTCGTATATAGCTCTACTTTACGTATTTTACCTGTCTTCGTGCTCTTTTCGCTCATTTACTTCCAAATATTCTTTTAATGTGGATTTAAAGAGTATAGTAAAAATCCAAATACCGATTTTTACAGGTCCTAGAGCAACAAACTTTTAGAAAAGAGCCTAATTAAAAGAAAAAGCAGTGTGATTTCATTGAAATCCACTGCTTTTTCTTGTTTAGTTTAATTTTTCAATTTTAGTTGGTTTCCAGCCTGCGTTTTCCACCCAAGTTATATGCACTTTATATTTAGCGGATTGATCTTTTGGTGAGATGGTTCCGGCTGCATTATTTGGTCCTCCATTATTGCCAAGAAACCAAATAATCATTTCTGACTCAGGGATACCTGTTGCATAGCTAAGTGCTTTTGTCATTTCAGTCCAGTCCTGTGAACCCTTTGAATAATTAGCAGCAGTATGAGGTTCTGTTTGAGACGTTCCAACAGGTGACCAACCAGGATTTTCTATTGTTTCTACGACACCAGAGCCTGGGTCGCCTTCAGTAATCGTTGCTTGTTCAAATGAGTCTGTTTCTTCCTCTTTATTTCCTTCAGAGTCTGCTTCCCCATCGTTATTTTCATCTAATTCTTCATTTTTATCGCTTTCTTCCTCTTCTTCTTCTTTCTCATTATCAACGATTGCTTCTTCGTTACTATTTTTCTCATTTGCTAGCTTTATATCGGGTTGTTCATTGTATTTTGCCGTTTTATCAGCACCACTTCCACCAAAAACGAGCTGAGATCCAATAACAAGAATAAGTACCGCAACAATTCCTATTAATGTGTTTAAAACAACGTTTGTTTTCCTCCGCTTATCTCTTTTTTCATAACGAGAGTTTACATGAAAATTACTCAATGTCCTACACTCCTTTGTCCCTCATACCTTCTGTCTTATTCTAGCATTAGAACATCTTTCTATCTAGTCGTTTTATCTATTTCACCTTTTTAAAATTTCCAGCTCTTGGTTTTCAGCCTTAAAGAGGTAGAAATCTGACATTTACATGAGCCTTATTGTCCAGTAATCTTTGATAACTCATTGACCATATCGTAAAATGCAGCATTGGTCCCTGCTTCTGCACTAGTTGTATCCATTTCTACGACGACAAGAGCATATTTTGGATTACTTGAAGGGAAATAGCCTGCAAACCATTTATTGTAAAGCGATTGACCTTGATTATTTGTTTTACCTGTTTGAGCAGTCCCTGATTTCCCTGATACCTCAAAGGGAGAGGTTTGAAACCTTCTTCCTGTACCTTCAGGATCTGTTACGACTAAACGAAGAAGTTCTTGAAGCTTTGTTGCAGTGTAAGGCGATATTTTTTCACCTTCTATTAAATTAGACGTAAAAGAAAACATATTAGTTCCATTTTTATATAATATATTTTCTACGATTCTTACTTGCTGTTTATGTCCGTCTCTTGCTATTGTTGCCATCATATTAGCAACCCCTAATGGTGTAACTTTAACATCCTTTTGCCCTATCGCTGTCTGATCAATGGCTCTCTGGACATTCTTATCCTTTTCATCTCCCCAAATACTTCCTGCTTTTTCTTCAGGAAGTTGTTTAAAATTTTGATAATGGAAAACTTCACCACTCCAGCCAACAGGCCCTAGTAAACCTAGTTTTTCAGCAGTATCTTCAATTACATTTTTATCCTTTTCCATTAGCTCTTCTGCAAGAGTCGTAAAGGTGTAGTTACAACTTTTTGCATAGCTTCTTGCGAATGTTAGCATCCCATCATCCTGTCCACCATCATTTTCTCCATATAAATTTAGGTTGCAGTTAAATTGTCTAGTTGCATCATCTAAACCATATTCAATTGTTGCAGCGGAAATGACAGTTTTAAAAATAGATCCAGGAAAAAGCGACTGTACCATATGGTTAGTTAGGGAACTTCCTTCTGAGCGCTTCAATTCAGGTTTGCTGACCATTGCTAGCACCTCATTTGTCTCAATATCGAGCAAAACAAGGCCTCCGTTATCTACCTTTTGATTTTGTAACACGTTTTCAGCAATTGACTGTATGCTTTTGTCTATTGTTGTCTCAATTGTTACAGGATAAAAAGGATTAGAGTCTGCTATATATTTAATATTCACTCCAAAGAGAGGGTTACCATCCCCATCAACATGGTATAATAGCTTTGTTTCTGCGTCAGGTAACAGAAATTCATCAAACGCTTTCTCGAGCCCAGTTATACCGATTTGCGTTTTATAAGATAAACTCTGTCGATCTGGATATTTCTTCCGTAGGACTTCTGCATTTTCTCCTGTAATTCCTATTATATGCTCTCCAATCGTTTCATCAATAGGAGATTGGCGATATATACCAAAAACACCTGGTATCTCTAACTCATTTATTTTTTCTAGATCTGAGCTTGATAATTCTAAACCATCGTCACTCGAAAGGACAAGCGGTTCTTTTGTATATTGAAGAAGTCTTTTTAGTTCATTGCTTGAAACATTTGCTACTTCTGAAAGTTCCTCAATAGGCCACGTAATATCTTTTAAAAAAGGAAAAAGTACGAGTGATGGCTCAGTTTGGTTTCGAAGAGAATCACCATTTCGATCTACGAATCGTCCTCGTCCATCGTCAATTATTACCTCTTGTGTTCGTTGATTTACACTTTCCTGAACAAGATTGATTCCTTTTTTTGAAAACGATTCAGTATGAATCAATTGGATATCAGCCAATCGATAAAGGATTAAAAATAAAGTTATAAGAAAAAAAGTTCCAACGATGATTAATCTTTTTTGGATAATCATTCAAACCTCCTATTTAGAAAAGCGTAAGCGCGTTGACCAGCCCGGACAGGCATAAGACGCTTCATAATAGAAGGTGTTCATTGCCTTCAATTTGGAGGGGCTTATGACCCCAAGGCAGTTACGAACGCGACGTCCTGTCGCTGCAACTGCACTTGCACGTCCTGTGCGATCTGAGGCCAGGCATCCGACTTTTCACAAAGTCGAACTGCTGAGCTAGACACAAACACTCATTCCAAAGCATATAAATTTTGAAGCACAAAAAAACACCTCGTCTTCATTTTCGACGAGGTGTTCTTTATATAAACGTGTATTAGCTAATTTTCACAATTTTCACAAGCATTTCTCCACCAGGTGTTTGAACAGTTACTTGATCTCCTACTTGACGACCAATAAGGCTTTTAGCAATCGGAGAATCATTTGAAATTTTGCCTTCAAATGGATCTGCTTCTGCACTACCAACGATTGTATATGTTTCTTCATCACCATCTGGTAACTCAGTGAACGTCACTGTTCTACCTAATGATACTGAGCTTGTATCAGCTTCGCCTTCGATAATCTTAGCATTTCGAATCATATTTTCTAACGTTGTAACACGTCCTTCAACAAATGCTTGTTCTTCTTTAGCAGAATCGTACTCAGAGTTCTCTGATAAATCCCCAAAGCTACGTGCAATTTTAATTCTTTCAACTACCTCTTTACGTTTAACCGTTTTCAAATATTCAAGCTCTTGTTCAAGCTTATCTTTACCTTCTCTTGTCATAGGAAAAACTTTTTCTTTTGCCATGTTTGTTCCACTCCTTCTAGTAGACTGTTCCCCGTGATTTTGAACTATTTATGTTGCATTAATACTTACTGTGAAAAGGGGTATTTATATAAGTATGTATAGCTGAGACTCATACAGCCTCAAGTAAGAAAGATGCTAAATATAAAAAGACATACTCTCATCGTATATGTGACCATTAAAAAGGATATATTCTTTTCTTGCCAAAAGACAATGATATGTATCTAAAAAAGCAAGGGCAACTTTGTGCCCTTTACTTTCCCATTAAAACAGTGCCTTAAGAAATAGCTAAAAAAATATTTATACCTATACATAATATGATCACAGTACTCTTTATCTATGCTATGTTATTACAAAATCGCATTTAGTTCAAGAATTGTTTGAATTTTTGTTACCATTAAATCGATCGCGACATGATTTTGTCCACCTTCTGGGATAATTAAGTCTGCGTATCGTTTTGTTGGTTCAATAAATTGATTATGCATTGGTCTAACGACCGAAATGTATTGTTCGATAACGGAATCAATTGAACGACCACGCTCTTTTATGTCACGTAGTATGCGACGGATGATACGGATATCAGCATCAGTATCCACGTAAAGCTTAATATCCATTAATTCGCGTAATCTCTCGTCTTCAAGAATTAAAATTCCTTCTAGAATAATAACATCCTTCGGTTCAACAAATATAACATCTTCGGATCTTGTATGCAATTTGTAATCATACACTGGTTTTTCAATTGATTCATGATTTAGTAATGTTTTCAGATGATCAATTAATAAATCATTATCAAATGCTAATGGATGATCATAGTTTGTATTTAGTCTTTGCTCATATGGTAAATGACTTTGATCTTTATAATAATAATCTTGTTCGATCATTAAGATTGAATGACCTTTAAAATGCTCATAAATTGATTTTGTTACACTCGTTTTACCTGAACCAGATCCTCCAGCTACTCCGATTACAACGGGCTTCTTTCGCATACAATTAGAACCCCTTTCGCATCATGTTGTTCCTGAAGACTGGCTTTTCTACTTTGAATTTCACAATTTGTAGCGGATGGCGAGCTGCATCAAGCTCATTTCCATCTTCATCCCATACCTTTTCGATAGTTTGTGTAAAGTTGTCAATTTCTGGACCAAAGAATTCTACAATATCTCCAGGTTTAAAATGATTACGTTGCTGTAAGGTAATCATTTGTGTTTCTTGATCATAATCTAGTACAAGTCCTGCAAAATCATACGCTGTTTTCTTGCTGTGGTTACCAAACATTTGCTGCTTGTAGCCTGGAACACCTTCAAAGAATGCAGAAGCTGTTTCACGATTAGCGCATTTATCTAATTCTTTTAACCATTCAGGGTTGATTTTAAAATGATCTGGATCTGCACAATAAGCATCAATTACTTTACGGTATACACTAACTACTGTTGCAATATAGTGAATGGATTTCATTCTTCCTTCAATTTTCAAGCTATCAATTCCTAGCTCAATCATTTTAGGGATAGATTCGATTAAATTTAAATCCTTAGGACTCATTGCAAAAGGTGCATCATTTTCATCGAAAAGTGCAACTTCATCATTGTTTTCAACCTTAAATAAATCATAATCCCAACGGCATGATTGACAGCAGCCACCACGATTAGAGTCACGTGCTGTCATATGGTTACTTAATGTACAACGACCTGAATAAGCTATACACATTGCACCATGGATAAAGGCTTCAATTTCAATATCTACCTTTTCCTTCATTTCTTTCATTTCTTCGGCACCTGTTTCACGAGCTAAAACAACACGCTCTAAGCCTTCTTCCTTCCAAAATTGAACTGCCTTCCAGTTTGAAAGTGATTGTTGTGTACTTAAATGTACTTCTAGCTTTGGAGCAACACGTCTACATGTTTCAATAATTAATGGATCTGCAACGATAATACCAGTCACCCCAGCACCTTGTAGTCCCATTAAATACTCATCAAGTCCGTCCATGTTTTCATTGTGAGCAAATATATTTGTTGTTACATAAATTTTTGCACCATATTTATTCGCAAATTGAACCCCTTTAGCCATTTCTTCAACTGTGAAATTGTCAGCATTTGAACGGAGTCCATATTCTTGTCCACCAATAAAGACAGCATCTGCACCATAATGGACAGCAATTTTTAGCTTTTCTAAATTTCCTGCCGGAGCAAGTAACTCAGGTTTTTTAGTTATTACACGCTTTCCACCGACAATGCCAGAGATTTTATCTTTTACTGTAGTCATTATTTTCACTCCTTTTTAGTGCATTTTCAAAAAGACGTAAATGTAAAAGCTTCAGCTTATCATTCGTTACACTCTTTTTAATAAACCGTTTCTTTAAAGAAAAAGCCTGTATCTAGTGGACGATTTTCCGGCTGTAAATCTTCAATTTCCTCTAATAAAGTATCTTTTATTTCCTCGTAATCAGCATTGCTAGAAACACATAAGTCAATTGCTTTACGATATTTCTTCGTCACTTCAATAATATAGTCAGATGTTTGAAGCACTCCATCAATTTTAAAAGAGTCAACACCAGCGTCAATCATTTCTCCAAGCTCATCAATAATACACATATCATTCGGACTCATAATATGTGTTCCATTTGCGTCTTCAAAGATTGGGTATTTATTATCTCTTTCAGGATCATATAAAAACATCATTTCATTTTCGTTGCGATTTTCTATTTTTAAGGACTTACCTTGATATTCAAAATAATTACCTAATAATGTGCGTTTCGATTGAAACATACATGTCATTCCATGAACTTGTACCTCTATTTCCACTTCAGCATGTTCCTTTGTTTCAATAATGGCATCCATGCTTAACTCACGAGCAAGTAATGCACGCTTAGAACCTTTTCTTCCCCAATAGTTACAAGTATGCCAGTTTGTTGCCGTTGTTTCTGTATTCCAATGCAGCTTTAAGTCAGGAGCAACTTCTCTTGCAACCATAAGTACTGCTGGATCACCGAAAACAACAGCATCTGCCTTTACTTCGTTTAGAAAAGCCAAATATTCTCCTAATTCATCAACCAATTCATTATGGAAGATTGCATTCATAGCAACGTACACTTTTTTATTATGTTGATGGGCAATAGTTATTGCTTCCTTTACTAGTTCCTTTGAAAAATCACCCGCCAAGCGAAGACCAAATTTTTGCTCACCTATAATAAATGCATCTGCACCCGCATCAATAAGTGGTAGTATGTCCTCAACTTTGTTTGGGGTAACTAATAATTCCGGTTTTCGCATGTGGAACACCTCTTTTTAACGTCATTTTCGTTTCGAAACTGCAATCCCATCCCCGACAGGAATAATTGTTGTCTCATAAGCTTCTAATGTATATAACCAATGGTTAAACTGATCTAGTTTTCTTACCAGTGTTCGTTGTCTTCTTGTTTTTAACTCTGAACGATCGCGTGCAACAGTTCCTTTAAACAACACATTATCTGTATAGATAATTCCGTTTGAAGAAAGCATTGGTTCATAAAGCTCGAAAAACTTTGTATACTTAGCCTTGGTCGCATCTATAAATAACGCATCGAATGGACCATAATTACTTATATCATCTGACAATGAAAGAGCATCACCATGTAGAGTATGGATTTGTTTTTCAAGTCCCATTTTTTTAATATGTTGGTTTGCCTGCTGATAGCGTTCTTCATCAAGCTCAACAGTTATAATTCCGGTATTTGGTAATTTTAATGCCATCCGAATCGCGGAGTACCCTATTGCTGTACCAATTTCAACAATTTTTTTAGGCTGTTGCATAGAGAGAAGTAGTAATAACACTTCAATACCTGATTTCTCCATTATCGGCACATCATGCTCATCAGCAAAATCTTCCATTTGTTTCACATATTGTGGTCGATCAGGTATAAGATTTTCTATATACGTTAGTACTTCTTCGTTTAACATGATTGCCCTCCTGCAACTTTCGTACATCTATATGAAAAATATCATTATTCCAAAAAAATGTGATTTACGATTAATTGACTTATAACACCTAAAAATAAGAGCCTCATCAATGAGAACTCTTTGCATGTAAAGGTATCTAATAAATACACCGAATAACAACTCGATATATTTTACCACAACAAGAAAGGGAATGCGAATAATTATAATTCACGTTCCCCTTTTGTTTATCTTAATTGTTTGTAATATGTTTATTTTTTTCCTTATTGTGCTCCTCAAGTGTTTTCGTGAAAATTACTTCTCCTTCTTTTGTAGCTAAGAAAAACAAGAAGTCTGTATCTTCAGGTGTTAAAGCTGCAGTAAATGATACATCTCCAGCATTGGCTATTGGACCAGGCGGAAGACCTTTGTTTTGATACGTATTGTACGGTGAATCTACTTCAAGGTCTGCATATAATACACGGTCCTTATGTTCACCAAGTGCATATAAAACAGTAGGATCTGTTTGTAACGGCATTTTCTTCTCGATTCGATTATAAAATACACTTGAAATCTTTTCACGATCCGCTTTTTCTGTTGCTTCTTCTTCAATCAAAGAGGCCATAGTAACGAAGCGATGTACGCTCATCTTTTGTTCCTGTAGCTGTGGAATATATTTTGCGACAATTTGACTCATTTTTTTAATCATGGGCTCTAAGACTTCTTCGAGCGTTGGATCTTTTTTATAATAAGGGTATGTTGCTGGATACAAATACCCTTCAAGTGAGTATCTTACTTCTTCTCCAAAAATATCATCCGTAAGTAAATCAGGATATTTCGCTCTCATCGAGTTTATGAATGTTTTATCAGTAAGCTTATCTAAGATTACTTCTTCGCTAAAATCAGTTTTCTTTGACACAATAGAGGCAATTTCTGTTAGCTGTCTACCTTCAGGTATTGTAAGTTGAAAGGCAACCTGATCCATCAGCTTCCCCTGCTTTAAACGTTCAATGATTTCTTGAAATGTCATCGATCTCTTTAGTTGATAATTACCAGCCTGAAAGCCTGATTCGTTTTTAAATTTAATATAATATTTAAAAACTCGAGCATCTTTAATGATCTCATTCTCTTCTAAGATCCTTGAAATCGTTGAAACAGATGAACCAATTGGTACAGTAACATTAACTGCTGTTTGGTCACTAGGATTAACTGGTTCTAAAGAAGATTTTATATATAGATAACCTCCTCCAATAAGACCTGAAAAGGCAATAATTAATATGATGAAAACTGTTAACACAATTTTCCGAACTACCTTCGCCTCTTTTTGTTTTTCTAGAAGCTTTTTACGGAACGTATCCTTGTTTGAATCTGCTTCAGACATGCATATCCTCCTCTCATCCCAATTATTATACTACAATGTTCTTTGTGTTTCGGCATTTTTTTCATAAAAGGTAGATTTACTATGAAAAATAGGGGATTTTGTAGAATTATTAGTTAAAGAGATGGGGATTGTTCATTGGTTTTATTATTCTCTAAAAGCGCAAGCGCCTTGATCAGCCTCAGGCAAATAAGACGATCATGAATAGATGGTGTTCTTTACCTTTAATCCATTAGTGGCTTATGACCTAGGAAAAAAGGGGTTTGTTTTTTCCCTCGAGGCAGTTACACATACACGACGTCCTGTCGCTGTAACTACACTTGCACATCCTGTGCGATCTGAGGCCTCGGCGCTAGAGCTGGATGAAGAGCATTTACCCCCAATCCTGGAATTTTCTCATTTTCTAAACGATAAAAAAGGTGCAAAGAGTTTTTTCTCTTTGCACCTTTACTCAAAACTTATTCTTCCTCTTCTTCGTCAAGGAATGTATTTAACATTTCCTCGATCAAATCCCACTCTTCTTCAGTTTCGATTGGCTCAAGCTCGCCATCTTCACCATCAGCGTGTGGATTGAAGCTTGAAGCGTGAATTTCGATTTCTTCGCTATCATCTTCTTCTGCACCTAGCGGATAGTATAATACGTATGACTTCTTAAATTCCTCTGATTCAAAAGTAAATAATACCTCGCAAAGTTGCTCGTTTCCACTTTCATCAATTACTGTAATTTGTTTTTCACCATGTTCCATGTTGTTTCACCTCATTATAATAGTCAAAACCTAGTTTAAGCTATCTAAATAGCCTTGTAAAATCAATACAGCAGCCATTTTGTCGATCACTTGTTTTCTCTTTTTTCGACTAACATCAGCCGAAATTAGCATTCGTTCTGCAGCCATTGTTGTTAAGCGTTCGTCCCAAAGAATGACAGGAAGATTAAACTTCTTCGTTAAAATCTCAGCAAATTTCTGACTTGCTTCCGCCCTTGGTCCGATGGTTCCATTCATGTTCTTAGGTATTCCGAGAACAATCTTTTCAACACCATGCCCGTTAATAATTTCAGAAAGCCGATTCATGTTATAGTCTCGACTTTCCTCGTTAATTTTAATCGTTTCGATTCCTTGAGCTGTCCAGCCCAGTTCATCACTTACTGCAACACCTAGTGTTTTTGAGCCTAAGTCTAGTCCTAATATGCGCATATTATGCCTCTCGATTTTTTTGTAAGTAAGATTTTACTAGCTCCTCAATTAATTCATCTCGTTCAAGCTTGCGAATTAAATTTCGTGCATCACGATGACGTGGAATGTAGGCAGGATCACCAGAAAGCAAATAGCCAACGATTTGGTTAATTGGATTATAGCCTTTTTCTTGTAATGCATCGTAAACGGTATAAAGTACTTCATTTACGTTCGTTTCCACCGAATCATCAGAGAAGTTAAATTTCATCGTTTTATCAAATGAACTCACCATTGCACCTCTTTCTCAGATTCAATATAGGAATCTGCTGACCAATCTTACCTACATTTTACACTACTTTTCTTATTTATAAAACGGATTCAACCAATTCTTCGACAAACTCTAGTGCTTCTGTCAGGTTTTCAGGGTTTTTTGCACCTGCTTGAGCCATATCTGGACGACCGCCACCTTTACCTCCACAGCGTTCAGCAACTTCTTTAATTAATTTTCCTGCATGATAGCCTTTTTCGACTAAATCCTTCGTAACTCCTGCAACTAGGTTTACTTTTCCATCTTCAGCTGCTCCGAGAACAACAATAGCTGATTGAAGTTTATTTTTCAAGTCATCCATCATGCCACGTAAACTATTCATATCTTTAGCGTTTACCTTTGTTGCAAGAACTGTTACACCATTGATTGTTACAGCCTTATCAACAATACTATTAGCTTCAAAATTACCAAGTTTAGCTGTTAACGATTCATTTTCACGTTGTAGTGAACGATAATCATTTAAAAGACCGTCAATTCTTAACACAATATCCTTTGGATTTGCTTTTAAAAGTGAAGCAGCTTCTTGGAGTTTTTCAAGCTGTCCATTGATTAATTGATATGCTGCTTTCCCAGTTACTGCCTCAATACGTCTAGTACCAGCACCAATTCCAGTCTCTGTCATAATTTTAAACAAGCCGATTGAAGCTGTATTATCGACATGACATCCACCACAAAGTTCTAAGCTGTAATCACCCACTTGAACGACGCGGACAATATTTCCATACTTTTCACCAAAGAGCGCCATTGCACCCATTTCCTTTGCTTCTTTAAGCGACTTGAAATCGGTATTAACAACGATGCTTTTCCAAATCTGCTCATTGACAATCTGTTCGATACGAGCTAATTCATCATGACTTACTTGCCCGAAATGAGAAAAGTCAAAGCGAAGACGTTCTGCAGTTACTAATGATCCTGCTTGATTTACATGTGTTCCTAGTACATCTTTTAATGCTTGATGTAATAAATGTGTAGCCGTATGATTTTTTACGATAGCCCCACGATTTTCTTCTGAGACTGTTGCTGTTACGGTGTCACCAGGTTGTAGAGTGCCACTAACAATGACTACATTGTGAAGATTCTGTCCATTAGGTGCCTTTTGAACATCCTTGACTTTTACATGTGCTTTGTCACTTATTAACACACCTTCGTCAGCAATTTGCCCACCACTTTCAGCATAAAATGGTGTAACATTTAAAATCAACTGAACTTCTTCACCTTCGTTTGCTTCATTAACGACTTCACCATCTTTTAACAATACCACAACTGACGACTCGTTAACTGTTATTTGATTATAACCGACAAATTCACTTGCATCCTTTATTTCTCCGAGCATTCCACCTTGAACCTGCATGGAATCAACTTTTTGGATCGCAGCACGAGCACGCTCACGTTGTCTTCCCATTTCTTGCTCAAAGCCCTCCTGGTCAACCGTCATGCCTTCCTCTACTGCATATTCCTCCGTTAATTCAACTGGGAATCCATATGTATCATATAGACGGAATACATCTTCTCCCGGAATGACATTACTACCTTTTTCTTTTTGAACCTTAATTACTTCACTCAGTATAGCCAAGCCCTCGTTCAAAGTTTCATGGAAACGTTCTTCTTCATTTTTAATGACTTTTTGAATAAAGCCTGTTTTTGCTTTAACTTCTGGATAGAACTCAACCATGATTTCTGCCACAACAGGAACCAATTCATACATAAATGGGCGATTAATGTTAATTTGTTTCGCATAGCGAACCGCTCTTCTTAAAAGTCTTCGTAATACATAACCACGACCCTCATTTGAAGGAAGTGCTCCATCACTTATTGCGAAACTAACTGTACGCACATGATCAGCGATAACCTTAAATGAAACATCCTTCTCTTTATCTTGACGATAAACTTCGTTAGAAATTTGTTCTGTTGCACGAATAATCGGGATGAAAAGATCTGTATCAAAGTTTGTTTGTACGTTTTGAATAACAGAGACCATACGCTCTAGTCCCATACCTGTGTCAATGTTTTTCTTAGGAAGTGGAGTATATGTACCATCAGGATTATGGTTAAATTGTGAAAAAACAAGATTCCATACTTCTAGATATCTTTCGTTTTCTCCACCTGGATATAGTTCTGGGTCCCCTTGGTCATTGCCATAATCTTCACCACGATCATAAAAGATCTCTGTATTTGGTCCACTTGGCCCTTCACCGATATCCCAAAAGTTTCCTTCTAAACGGATAATACGTTCTTCGGGAACACCGATTTTGTCCTTCCATATGTCAAATGCTTCATGATCTTCTGGATGAATTGTAACTGATAATTTTTCTGGATCAAAGCCGATCCATTTTTCACTTGTTAAAAACTCCCATGCCCATTCAATTGCTTCTACTTTAAAGTAGTCACCAATTGAAAAGTTACCAAGCATTTCAAAAAACGTATGATGTCTTGCCGTTTTACCTACATTTTCAATATCATTTGTTCGAATAGATTTTTGTGCATTACAAATTCTAGGGTTTGCCGGAATGACACGACCATCAAAGTATTTTTTAAGTGTTGCGACACCACTATTGATCCAAAGTAAAGTAGGATCTTCATGTGGAACAAGTGATGCACTAGGTTCAACCGCATGTCCTTTTTCATTGAAAAAATCTAAAAACATTTGACGCACTTCAGCTGATTGTAAATTTTTCATATGTATCCTCCTGTATTATAAAGCGATTTTTAAATGCGTTTTTTATTATGTTACTGGGGCAAAACAAAAAACTCCCGCCCCTGTGTAAAGAATCTCCTCTTTCCACAGGGACGAGAGTTAAACTCGCGGTACCACCCTGATTATGGACAACAATCTTTTTAGTCCATCACCTTTATTAAACCGTAACGTGGATTAGACGGCAGTTTTTTTCTGCACTTAGGAATAGCTTTCTGTTGTCCTTACTCTAGAATTTCTTACAGCCAAGGAAATTCCTCTCTAAAAAGCGGTCACAACATACTTTGATCCATCATTGATTTAGAAATATTCTATCGTGAATTATAGACAAGCATAACATAAATGTCAATGGTTCCTTCTAAGTCGAACAAGGTGTATGACCATTTCCCTTAAAATTACGACAATCGGTACAGCAAGCATTAAGCCCACAACCCCTCCAATTTCACCACCTGCGAGCAGTGCAAGCATAATGATAATCTCATGCATGTGAAGACTTCTTCCAACGATTAATGGCCCTAAAATGTTTCCTTCTAAAAATTGGAGTAAGAAAATGATCCCAATGACGATCATGACGGTTTTAGTCGACATAGTAGCTGCAATAATCAGAGCTGGAACTGCCCCAATGATTGGTCCAAAGTAAGGAATGATGTTTGTTATTCCAATAAGCAACCCTAATATTAATGGATATTTCACCTTAAAAAACCAGAACGATAGAAATGCAATACTCCCGATTATTAAACAGACTAATAACTGTCCTCTAATGTATTTTCCTAACGAACGGTCAATATCCTTTAAAAACTGAATCGCTTCATTTCTCCATTTTCGTGGTGTCATATACCATGCAGCTTTTTTTATCTGATCATAGTCCTTTAACATATAAAAAACTAAAAATGGAATGATCGCTATCAAAAGAACATAATCAAAAATACTTCTTAAGCTGTTTATTAATTTCTCAACAGTCATTGCTAGCCATTCTTCTGTTTGTTGAAACATTATATCAATACGCTCATGAATACCTTCCGGCCATTGATTCGTTTGATTATGAACTGAGTCAATCCATTTATTATATGTACTAGAAAATAGAGGGATATTTTCTGAAAGATCACGAAGCTGATTTACCAAAACAGGTACTCCCCGATAAAAACCATACCCTATAATACCGAAAAACAAAAAATAAATAATCAGAATGGATATCGATCTTGGTACACCTGTACGATGAAGTTTTTCAATTACAGGGTGCAGTAAATACGTAATAAATCCACTTATTAAAAATGGGATGAATATTGCTTTAAACATAAGAAAAAAAGGATCCCAAAGGTTATGGAGCTTAACAAACACATATATCGTTAGCAAACCTAACAACAAAATAGTAATTCTAAACATCCATTTTATTTGACGGTCTCTCATAACCCACCCTCCTTATCCTTATATTGTGGAAGGTATTTGGAAATTTTATTCATTAAGCGTAGCGCCTTGGTAAGCCTCGGGTAAATAAGATGCTTATGACCTCAAGGCAATTACCGGGATGTCCTGATGCATTGACTGCATTTGCACGTCCTGTGCGATCTAAGGCTCAAGGCGCTGGAGCTAACACCAAAATTAAATAGGGAGCTGACAATTTTGCCAGCTCCTTTAGGAATTAAAACATTCTCATTACGCGTTTCCGCATTTTTTTCATTGAACGATTAGATATCATGTTAGTATTACGTGCTAATTGATATGCTGCTGCACCTATGCCTAGAGATACTAATGAGGTTACTGTACGATTCAAGGCTTATCTCCCCTT
This sequence comes from Bacillota bacterium, assembly GCA_051750265.1. Lineage (GTDB taxonomy): Bacteria > Bacillota > Bacilli > Bacillales > Bacillaceae > Metabacillus. Next base: position 496,002 of record JBNJJO010000002.1, read on the forward strand.
TACATGCTTATAGATCGTTCATCATCAGAAAATAAATCATCAAGTGAGCTTAACGTTCCATCCTCTTCAACTTGATGTGTTAATATTTTCCCTTTCGCAACAGAAAGTTCAATAAAGCAGCTCCAGCAATAATATTGATTTACACCGATCTTCCCAAGGTCTTTGTTTTTACAATTCGGACATGATAACAAACGGGCACACCTCTTTTACATTCAAAAGTCGATGACGATCGCATCTTTGCTAATCGTTAGTGGTTCACCAGAAGCCTTTACCACCTTTTTACCTTCAGCGATGTCAGCAAAAAATCCGTCCGTCAATTCGTATGCCTCAATTGTGCCCATTTTTTCAGAAAAATATACGTCTTCTAACAAACCTAGTTTTTCTCCTTCTCTTGTAAGAACTGATTTATAACGGAGATCATCATAGGTGTTGTAGGTGTAATTCGCTCTCATATCATGGATCGAGAGCAGCTTGTTCTTATCCTCAACCATCACGCCATTTTCTCCAAGCGCATGAATTGAATCGATTGGAACAAAACGATCACGATTGAAAAGCCCTTTTCCTTCCATCATCAGTCCGATTACAGAGCCATTGGAAGATAAACATAAATCGGTAACATGACCTAAAAGGTCTGCACTACTATTACTATATACTGGAAGCCCTTTTAACTTTGAAAATGTCCGCAAAGAAATCTCCACCTTTCCGAACATTTATATATTTAACCTTCCACCATAAAGTCATACGGTGTAACGTTTTCCATGCCAATATTTGCATCTTCAATTGGAAAAGGGAGTTCTTTTTGTAGATCATCGATCTCACTGGTTCCACTTAGCTTTAGCATTAGACTCGTTTGTCTCTCTGAACTATCACTATTAGAAATCCCCCACTGTAAAGCGTCTTTCTCTCCGCATAAAACTAATGAACGTTTGCTTCTTGTAATGGCTGTATAGATTAGATTACGACGCAACATTCGAAAATAACCTTTTACAATAGGCAACACGACGATTGGAAATTCGCTACCCTGTGATTTATGAATTGAGCAGCAAAAAGCATGAGTAAATTGGTTAAAATCTTGTTTTGTATATGTAACCTCATTTCCATCAAAGGAAACTACGATCATGTCCTCTTTCTCGGTATTTTCTTTTGCATAAAAAATGGAAACAATCTCGCCAATATCACCATTAAAAACATTACTGTCGGGTTGGTTCACAAGTTGGAGAATTTTATCTCCATTTCGATAGATCACATCGCCGAAATTCATTTCCCTTTTCCCGGGAGTTTTGGGATTAAACAGCTCCTGAAGCAATTTATTTAACTGATCAATGCCCGCTGGACCTTTGTACATTGGTGCTAATATTTGGATATCCCTTGCCGTATAGCCTTTATTTATCGCACTCTTAATCACCTTTTCAATTACCTCTTTTATTTGCGCTTGTGAGCATTGAATGAATGAGCGATCCGAGGTTGGAGATATTATATTTTGTGGTAATCTTCCTTGCTTGATTTCATGTGCAAGCTCTATGATAGAGGACCCTTCTGCTTGGCGATAAATATCTGTTAAACGAACTGTAGGAATCATATTAGAGGCTAATAAATCACGAAGCACCTGCCCAGGTCCAACAGATGGAAGTTGATCTTCATCACCGACCATGACAACTTGTATAGTATTAGGCAATGCTTTAAACAATTGATTGGCAATCCAAATATCCACCATTGAAACCTCATCAACAATGAGGAGCTTACCTGCAATCGGGTTATCCTCGTCATGTTCGAAACCATCGGCACCATTCCATTTTAATAACCGGTGAATCGTAACGGCTGGCATACCTGTTGCTTCGCTCATTCGTTTTGCCGCACGCCCTGTTGGAGCAACAAGCAAAATTGGAAATGGTTCTTCCTTTTTATAATCCTTCGGTTCAAGAGAGCACCCGTGTAAATCAGCATATAACTCCACAATTCCCTTAATAACAGTTGTTTTACCCGTCCCAGGTCCACCTGTTAATAAAAGCATCGGGGACATTAAAGCCTTTTGGATCGCATCCTTTTGGGTTGGCGCATACTGTACCTTCATTCTTTCTTCAAGATTACCAAGTGAAAGTAAAAATTCAGACTCGGGAAACAGATCATCATAATCCGTTTGCTCAAGTACTTTCTTTATGTTTTTTACTAATCCCTGTTCGGCATAATAAAGTGAAGGATGATATGCTCGTTCCTCTTCGACGATTATTTTCTTTTCATTTCCTAAAGCTTCGATCTCAGTTGTAATTTCTGGTTTAAGTATGATCTCTTGCTTTGTGTGATCAAGTAATTCCTTCGTTTTTACGATTAGTTGTTCAAGAGTTAGATATACATGTCCTTCTTGCAAGCTCATGTGTTCAATAATATAAAGACATGCTGCTTTAATTCGCTCAGAGCTTTTTCCTGAAATACCTAAATGCTGTCCTAGCTCATCAGCTCGTACAAATCCTATTCCTTCAACGTCATGTACCAATTGATAAGGATTTTCCTGTATAATCGTTAATGTTTGATCTTGATAGGCTTGATATATTTTCATCGCAAGCTGTGGCCCAAATCCAAATTGATTTAAAGCAATCATTATTTGCTCAAGCCCTTGATGTGAGATAAGTGCCTCAACTAGTTGTTTTGCTTTATCTTTATTCACCTTTGGAATATCATCTAAAATTGCAGGATTTTGAAGGATTTTTGAGATCGCTGACTCTCCCAATTTTTCAACAATTGCTTCTGCTGTCTTTTTACCAATTCCTTTAAAAAGATCGCTTGATAAGTATTGTATAATCCCTTCTTTTGTTTGGGGAATTTCTTTACGAAAGTGCTCTGTTTGAAATTGCAGCCCAAACTTGGGATGGCTCGTAAAAGATCCAAAGAAGGTATAAGTGTCATCTTCATGCAGGAGTGGAAAGTAACCAGTAACGGTTATCTCTTTATCTTCAATATTTTCACTTGTTTCATGAACTCTTACTTTTAAAACAGAATATAAGTTTTGCTCATTGTGAAATATGACAACCTTTACTAATCCTTTTACAAATCGTTCATTTTCTCCGAATAAATCAGCACTTTCCTGCATGAATACGTTCTCCCTTCTATTGCACGAAATACATGGTTATTGATCTTGGTTTTCATTAATAATTTTCAAGGCATGACCTGCTAATAAATGATCAGGTTGTATGTTTAATGCTTTTTCTAGCATTTCCTTCGCTTTATCTGAATCCTCTTTAAATGCATAGGCTACACCAAGATTGTAAAAAGCATCCGCATGAGCTTCATCCAATTCCACAACAGCTCGAAATTGCTTCATTGCTTCATCGACTAAATCTAGTTGTGCAAGACATAAGCCAAATTGGAATCTAGCATCACTATCATTTTCATTTAATTCAACAGCTCGTTGAAAATATGGTAGCGCCAAACGATTTTGACCAATATTTTGCAAACACAAACCTAGCATGAAATGTAAGTCTCCGTGATCCAAGCCCTTTTTTAAAGATTTTTCATACATCTTTTTTGCTTCATTATAATTTTCTTGATTAAAATATACATTTCCTGCACCATAATACGCAGTTGCTGCATCCTCATCTATTTCGAGTGCTTTTTCATAAAATTTTAATGCCTTATCAAGTTCGTTTACAGCTGAAAGCAAATTACCAAAATTAATGTAGCTTATTGGATCATTGGGATTTGCTTCAATTGCCTCAGAAAAAATCGTTGCCGCTTCCTCGAAATTGCCCTTCTGCATTGCCTCTATCCCACGTTGATTTGTATCCATTTTATACCCTCTTTCACGTTTGTCTTTTATATTTCCAACCTATGTAAATACAATTAATCTCGTCTTATCACAGATAAAAGGGGCTGACTCAGGCACAATGTGTCAACCCCCTTTTCTATACTAACTTACCCTTACCCAACGTACCACAGCTTTTCACCATTTTTAAAAACATTATCAATCGTACCGCCACCCAAGCATACTTCACCATCATAAAAAACGACAGCTTGTCCTGGTGTTACTGCACGTATTGGTTTCTTAAATGTAACTTCTGCTGTTGTCGCATCAATCATATTTACAACGACCTCATTATCCTCTTGACGATAACGGAATTTAGCCGTACAAGCCACCTCAGAAATTGGTTGTTCTGAAATCCAACTAACATTTGTTGCTATGATTGAATCAGAGTATAAAAGCTCATTATGGAAACCTTGTTCAACATATAATACGTTTTTCTCTAAATCTTTTCCAACAGCAAACCATGGATCCCCACTACCACCGATTCCAAGACCATGACGTTGTCCAATTGTGTAGTACATAAGCCCATCATGCTTACCTTTTACTTCACCATCAAGTGTTTGCATAATTCCAGGTTGTGCTGGTAAATAGCCACTCAAAAATTCTTTAAAGTTTCTTTCACCTATAAAGCAAATGCCGGTACTATCTTTCTTGGTAGCAGTAGCTAGATTGGCAATACCCGCCAATTTGCGGACCTCAGGTTTCTCGATATCCCCTAATGGAAAAAGAACCTTTGAAAGCTGATCTTGACCTAATTGGTTAAGAAAATATGTTTGATCCTTGTTTTCATCGATTCCACGAAGCATTTTGTATTCACCATCACGGTATTCAACCCTAGCGTAATGACCTGTAGCCAAATAATCTGCTCCGAGTGACACTGCATGGTCTAAAAATGCCTTGAATTTGATTTCTTTATTACACATAACATCCGGATTTGGTGTTCTTCCTGCTTTGTATTCATCTAAAAAATACGTAAAAACCTTGTCCCAATATTGCTTTTCAAAATTCACTGCATAGTATGGAATGCCAATTTGGTTACATACTTCAATGACATCATTGTAATCCTCTGTTGCTGTACATACACCATTTTCATCCGTGTCATCCCAATTTTTCATGAAAATTCCGATGACATCATAGCCTTGCTCTTTTAAACGAAGTGCCGCTACAGAGGAGTCAACTCCACCTGACATCCCAACGACAACTCTTATATCTTTAGGATCTTTTTTCATCCTATTCACCTCCAATGTTACTCTAAGCTGTCACTCTTTGAACAATCTTTGCGATTTCATGTGCAGCATATTGAATATCTTCAATACTTGTTCCATATCCGAAACTAAATCGAATCGAAGATAGGATTCGATCAGACTCTTTGCCGAACATCGCAACCAATACATGTGATGGATCGACTGAACCTGCAGTACATGCTGATCCACTTGAAGCAGCAATGCCTGCTAAATCTAAATTTACTAGTAATGATTCGATATGTGTTTTTGGAAAATATACATTGAACACATGCGGTAGTCCATCTAATGAACCGTTTAAATCAAATTGAAGATTGTACTCCTCAAAAATGGACATCATTTCTTGCTTATAAGCTTTGTATTGCTCAGTTTTTCGTTCACGAGTAGATAATGCAAGCTCAGCGGCATGACTAAATCCGTAGATACCTGAAACATTTTCTGTACCCGCTCTTCTCTTAAGCTCTTGTTCTCCGCCATATAAGGAAGGTTGAAGCTTTATGCCAGATTTTGCATATAGAAAACCTACACCTTTAGGTCCGTTTATTTTATGTGCTGATACCGTTAAAAGATCAACACCTAATTCTTTCACATTAATTTGTTCCATACCATATGCTTGTACTGCATCTGTATGAAGTAAGGCTTGATGGTCTTCTAACACGTAAGCAATCTCACGAATCGGCTGAATTGATCCAACCTCGTTATTTCCATACATAACAGATACAAGTACGGTTTGTTCAGTAAGATGTTTCTTAAGTTGATAAATCGAAATGACCCCTTGCTCATTAACAGGCAAATAGGTTATTTCATATCCAACACTCTCTAGGTGTTTACATGCATGCAATACAGCATGATGCTCAATTTGCGTCGTGATGATATGCTTTCCAGCAGACTTATTTGCTAATGCTGCTCCAATAACAGCAAGATTATCAGCCTCTGTACCACCACTGGTAAAAATGATTTCTGCTGGTGTTGCCCCAATGTGATTAGCAAGCTTTCTTCTTGATTCATCAGTAATGCGTCGTGCTTCTCTACCAAATGAATGCATGCTTGAAGGGTTACCGAAGTTTTCCAACATAATCGGCATCATTTTTTCAGCTACCTCTGGATGCAATGGGGATGTTGCGGCATGATCTAAATAAATACGTTTCATCGGCAACCACTCCTTTCTTAGTGTTTAGTTCCAGCAGTCCGACTTTGTGAAAAGTCGAATGCCTAAGGACGTTGCGTTTGTAACTGCCTCTATGGTCTAGCCACTCATATGAATTGAAGCAAAGAACACCTTCTATTCATGAGCGTCTTATTTGCCTGAGGCTGAACAAGGCGCTTACGATTTTGTTTAAATATAAAACATATAAGACTCTTGATCACCATCTGTATAGCTTGCAAGGTCTTCTATTGTCGTATTATCAAGTACATTCGCTACTGCATCACGAATTTTTATCCAAAGTTGTCTTTGAGCAGGCTCTTCATCTTCAAGCACTTCAACAGGACTTATTGGACCTTCAAGAACTCGAATAATATCTCCTGATGTAATGTTTGCCGGTTCATCTCCTAAAATATAACCACCGTAAGCTCCTCTAATGCTTTTTACGAGCCTGGCATTTCGTAATGGCGCGATAAGCTGCTCTAAATAGTGCTCTGACAAGTCATGAGCTTGTGCAATGCTTTTTAAAGACGTTGGTCCTTCACCATGCTTTCTTGCCAACTCAATCATAATTGTTAAACCATAACGTCCTTTTGTAGATATTTTCATACTAGCACCCCTATATTCTACGATCTAGCAAACTCGTCTCTCCGAAATTTCCATGTTGGCTAGATAGTTTGATTAATAATCGATCTGTGGTTTTATGACAAAAAGGGATCATTATTCCTGCAATATACCCTATTGTTAATGTCGTAATTATTGTTCCAATAAATACTGGTCCGCCTAAAAGCCAACCGAAAAATAAAACAATGATCTCAATACAACCTCTAATAAATGTAATGGATTTTCCAGTCTTATCTACTAATGATATCATTAAACTATCCCTAGGTCCCGTACCACATTTGGCAGATATATATAACCCCATTCCATAGCCTGATATGACAATTCCTATCATAAGCATAATCAATTGTCCGATAATTGATTCAGGCGTTTGAAGAAACGGCATCATTAAATATAGATCAATAAAGATTCCAACAGATAGCATATTAATAAATGCACCAAGCTTTGGTGGCTTCTTTGTTAAAAGTGTCGCTACAAAAAGAACGACAGCACCCGTTACTATGGTCCACGTTCCAATCGTCAAGCCAAGATGATAATACAAGCCAATGTGTAGAACATCCCATGAGGAAACGCCTAAATCAGCTTTAATTGTTAACACAATTCCTAATGACATGATCATCAGCCCTGTGAAATAAATAACCCATTTTATAATTGTTTCAACAATATTGTTAGTTTGCTTCATTCTAGATCCTCCGATAACCTGTGAAGAAACGCTCTAAGGTGTAAGACACGCTAGTTCATACTTTAGACTTGAGCGTTTATTTATCTAAGTTTCTTACTTTGAACATTAGCCATTATAGCATATTATTAACTTATTAGGCACTAAATCCAACTTTACTACTTGGACATAGTATTTTACAAATGATATGCAGATCGGAGATCACAACACATGTCATAGTCTGTAGTCTGTATCATCTTTAAAAATGACATTTTACCTAAACGTTTGGAGTGTTTAATTTGAAACAACCACTTGCATATAGAATGCGACCTAAAAGATTAGAAGATATTATCGGTCAAACACATTTAGTAGCTGAAGGACAGATTATCCACCGAATGGTAAAAGCGAAGCATTTGTCGTCAATGATTTTATATGGACCACCTGGTATAGGAAAAACCTCGATTGCTACTGCGATTGCTGGTAGCACTGGTACAGCCTTTCGGAAGCTAAATGCCGTTGTAAACAATAAAAAAGATATGGAGATTGTTGTTGAAGAAGCAAAAATGTCTGGAAAAGTGATTTTAATTTTAGATGAAGTACATCGTCTTGATAAAGCAAAACAAGACTTTTTGCTACCATATCTCGAAAATGGAATGATTATTTTAATCGGAGCGACGACAAGTAACCCTTACCATGCAATTAATCCTGCGATACGCAGTAGATGTCAGATTTTTGAACTTCACTCTCTCAATGGGGAAGATATTAAACAGGCTTTACTTCGTGCAATTCACGATAAAGAGAATGGATTAGGCAAACAGGATATTGAAATAAATGAAGATGCTTTACAACATTTGGCCGGTAGCTGTGGAGGAGATGTACGGTCTGCTCTTAACGCACTTGAATTAGCTGTTTTATCTACTGAAACAAATGAGGATGGAATAATCGAAATTACTATTGAAATAGCCGAGGAATGTTTGCAAAAGAAAAGCTTTGTTCACGATAAAGACGGAGATGCTCACTACGATGTTATTTCAGCATTTCAGAAGTCAATTAGAGGTTCTGATGTAAATGCAGCCTTACATTATTTAGGTAGACTAATTGAAGCTGGAGATCTTATTAGCATTAATAGGAGGCTTTTAGTAATTGCTTATGAGGATATCGGTCTTGCAAATCCACAAGCAGGAGGGCGAACATTAGCAGCAATTGAATCCTCTGAACGATTAGGGTTTCCTGAAGCAAGGATACCATTGGCAAACGCAGTCATTGAATTATGTCTTTCACCAAAATCAAATAGTGCTTACAAAGCATTAGATAGCGCGATTGCAGACATCAGAGCTGGAATAATAGGTGACGTACCCTTACATTTAAAAGATGCTCATTATCAAGGTGCAAAGTCGTTAGGAAGAGGGATAGACTACTTATATCCTCATGACTATGTAAATGGATGGGTAAAGCAACAATATTTGCCAGATCGACTAAAAAAGAAAGTTTACTACGAACCAAAAAAAACAGGCAAATTTGAATTAACGTTGAGTCAAGTGTATGAGAAGCTTTTGAATCAGCAGAGGAAGTAAGTAATACAATAAACCTTTATGAAACTAGTAATTTGTATAAAAATACACGTTTCGGAAACGATAGAACTAAACTAATACAATGTTTCACATACTAGGAGGTCAGCGTGAAGGTTAGACAAGATGCTTGGTCCCATGAAGATGATTTACTTCTTGCAGAAACTGTCCTAAGACATATTCGTGATGGTAGCACTCAGGTTGCGGCGTTTGATGAAGTTGGGGATCAATTGAACCGTACCTCTGCTGCATGTGGCTATCGCTGGAATGCAGAAGTCCGTAGCCAATACGAAAAAGCCGTAGAAATAGCTAAAAAGCAAAGAAAAGAAAAAAAACGTGCAGCTCAAAGCAATGTTAATAAACAGGAACAAGTACTACAAGCTCATCCATCTATTGGTCAGCAGCAGCAGCAAAAGCAACCTATTCTAGGAAACGAGCGAGAAATAACCTCGAAATACGAGTCTAAATCTTCTATTACATTAGATGAATGTATTTCCTTTTTACGTAATTATCATTCTGAAGATAACCCGGAAATAAAAAAAGAAAACAACTGTTTAAATAAAGAAAATCAGGAACTTTTGAAGAAAAATGAAGAATTATCCTTAAAATATGAGCAACTGATGAAGAGTAAGCACAGGATTGAAAAGGATTATAAATTGCTTATGAGTGTGCTAAATCAAGCACGAAACATGTCTGATGAATCTATTGCAGATAAGAAGTATTATAATTAACATGAAAAAAAGAGGCACAAATCAGCCTCTTTTTCTTATTGTCCATCCTTTACACGAACAATCTTTATATCCTTCAATAAATCAGAAATAACATATCCTCCCATAATTAACCCTGCAACAGAAGGAACGAATGCATTTGATGATGGTGGCATCTTTGCTTTACGAATTTGAGCAGCATCATTACCAACCTCTTTTCGTACCTCTTCACGAATAACGATAGGACTCTCGTCTGAGAAAACCACCTTAATCCCTTTACGAATTCCCTCTTTACGTAAACGAGTACGAATGACCTTAGCAATAGGATCCGTATGAGTTTTTGAAATGTCATCCACTTTAAATCTTGTTGGATCTGTTTTATTTGCAGCACCCATACTTGAGATGATTGGGATATTTCGATTTAAGCATTCTTTCATTAAATGAATTTTGTAAGAAATCGTATCAGAAGCATCAATGACATAATCAATCTTATGCTCAAAAAACTGCTCGTACGTTTCTTCCGTATAAAACATTTTAAGTGAAATGACCTCACAATCTAGATTAATGTCCTTTATGCGGGCTTCCATTAAATCTACTTTTGGCTGGCCAACTGTTGATAACAGTGCGTGAATTTGACGATTAACATTTGTAATATCCACATCATCTTTATCAACTAATATTATTTTACCTACTCCAGATCTTGCTAGGGCTTCAGCTGAAAAAGAACCTACCCCGCCAACACCTAGAACAGCTACTGAACTATTTTTAAGTATATCTAAACCTTCTTTACCTATCGCTAATTCATTACGTGAAAATTGATGTAGCAACGAACTCACTCCATTTACAGTCCAATTAGTTTCTTCGTCATCTCATAATGACAGTATTTTTACCTGAAAACGAATATAACATACATGCTTGGAAAAGCAAGGGTTTTTATTAGAAAAGCGCAAGCACCTTGGTCAGCCCCTCGGGGCTAGTGCAAGAGCTAGACACAAACACTAAGTCCAAAAACTATTAGTATCTTTTACAAATAAAAGAGGGTCAGACCCCTCAAACATAATTTTTAGCACTAACTTTGAGTATAGCTGCTATGTATTAGTTTTGTTTCGAGGGGTCAGACCCTATATAGTTTATGTAGTAGTCCCAATTGTGCCGTCGCCGTTTCCCTCGTTTTGATCCCGCCCTTAGCAGGTGGGTGCTTTATTCCAGAGATTTGTAAGTCCTCAAGGATCCGAGTTAGAGGCGTTTACTCTGTCTAGAAACACAAGCTCCCGTAGTAAAAATGTTAGGTCAAAACTAGGTGTACAACGAACACATCAGGACTTTTTGTTTGTTATTTTTTAAAATAATATCACATTAAAAATACCATTTCAAGATCTTGACAGATGCAAATTTACGCAATTAGTCACGTAATTCTAAATTTAATTCTTCTAATTGCGCTTCGCTTACTGCACTTGGTGCATTTGTTAATAAATCACTTGCACTAGCTGTTTTAGGGAATGCAATGGTATCCCTTAAGTTTGTACGACCAGCTAAAAGCATGACTAGGCGGTCTAATCCAAGTGCAATACCGCCATGTGGTGGTGTTCCATACTCAAATGCGTCTAGTAAGAAACCAAACTGCTCTTTTGCCTCTTCTTCTGAGAAGCCTAAAAGCTTAAACATTTTTTCTTGAATGTCTTTTTCAAAAATACGGATAGATCCGCCACCAAGCTCATAGCCGTTAAGAACAATGTCATATGCTTGTGCTTTCATATTACCCGGTTCTGTATCAAATAAACCAATATCTTCTCGAGCCGGCATTGTGAATGGATGATGTGCAGCATAATAACGCTTCGTAGCTTCATCATACTCAAGTAATGGCCAATCAACAACCCAAAGAAAGTTGAATTTACTTTCATCAATTAACTGTAGCTCTTTACCAAGTTTTAAACGAAGTGCACCTAATGAATCAGCAACAACTGACTTTTTATCAGCTATAAATACAAGCAAATCACCGATATTTGCTTCTAATGTTTTAAGTAACCCATTTTGCTCTTCTTCTGTAAAGAATTTAATAATAGGCCCTTTTAATCCATCCTCTTCTACTTTAAGCCAAGCTAATCCTTTTGCTCCATATGTGGCAACAAATTCTGCTAATGCATCCATATCTTTTCTAGAATATTTATCAGCAGCACCTTTTACATTGATCGATTTTACTTGTCCACCATTTGCCATTACACTGCTAAATACTTTTAAGCCACTGTCTTTGACAATTTCACCAACATCAACAAGCTCTAAACCAAAGCGTGTATCTGGCTTATCAGAACCAAAACGACCCATTGCTTCATCATAAGGCATTCTTTGGATTGGTAGATCAATATCGATTCCTTTTGTTTCTTTCATAATTCTAGCCATCATTTCTTCTGTCATCGACATAATGTCATCTTGACTCATAAATGAAGCTTCAATATCAATTTGTGTAAATTCTGGCTGACGGTCTGCACGTAAATCTTCATCACGGAAGCAACGAGCAATTTGATAATATTTATCAAATCCAGACACCATTAATAGCTGCTTAAAGATTTGTGGTGATTGTGGCAATGCATAGAATTCACCATCGTGTACACGGCTAGGTACTAAATAATCACGAGCTCCTTCTGGCGTGCTCTTCGTTAAGATTGGTGTTTCAATGTCTAAGAAACCATTTTCATCAAGGAAATTACGCATAGATTTTGTTACATTGTGACGCATTTGGATCGTATTAAATAATGCAGGTCTTCTTAAATCTAAATAGCGATATTTTAAACGGACATCCTCTGATACTTCTTCTGATTTATCCTCAATAAGAAATGGAGGATTTTTAGCTGCATTAATAATTGTTACGTTCTCAACAATAACTTCAATTTTCCCAGTCGGGACATTCGGGTTTACCGTGTCTAACTCACGTTCAACAACTTTCCCCGTAATATCTAACACATATTCACTCCGAACTCGTTCTGCAATCGCTAATGCTTCCTCAGAAATTTCTGGGTTAAAAACGATTTGAACAACACCTGTGCGATCACGAAGGTCAATAAAAATAACTCCTCCTAAATCACGGCGTTTTTGAACCCAACCTTTTAATACGACTTTTTCTCCAATAGCTGACTCTGGTACTTCACCACAATAATATGTACGGCCAAACATGGAATCCTCTCCTTTTGTTCTATCAAATAGATTTTTGTTTTAAATAAGAAATAAGTTGATCGATTGCAATTTCTTCCTGTGAACCTGTTTCCATATCTTTAATAGCTATCACATTCTTTTTGAGTTCATCATCACCTAAAACAGCTACAAATTTTGCATGATGGCGATCTGCTGCTTTGAATTGAGCTTTCATTTTTTTATCTTCATAGTCCTTTTCAGCTGTTAATCCTGCTTTTCTCATCTCATAAAGTAATGAGACAGCACGGTCCTTCGCTTGATCACCCATTGTTACGATATAGCAATCAATGTCCGATGAGATGGGTAGTTCTATGCCTTCAGCTTCAAGAGCAGCTAATAGACGTTCTATACTTAATGCAAACCCAATCCCTGGAGTCTCAGGACCGCCAATCTCTTGAGCTAGTCCATTATAGCGTCCACCACCACAAAGAGTTGTAATCGCTCCAAAACCTTCAGAATTACTCATGATTTCAAAGGCAGTATGGTTATAGTAATCCAAACCTCTTACTAACCCAGGATCTACTTCAAAAGGAATACCATTTGAAGTCAAATATTGCTGTACTTTATTGAAATAGCTCTTTGACTCTTCATTTAAAAATTCAAGAATTGAAGGAGCTGTTTTCATTAATTCATGCTCGCGATCCTTCTTGCAATCTAGAATTCGTAAAGGATTTTGTTTTAAGCGATTTTGACAATCTGAACAAAACTCTCCTATTCTTGGCTCAAAATGAGCAATTAATGCTTCCCGATGTGCCTTGCGACTCTCTGCATCACCTAAGCTGTTAATGACAAGTTTTAAGCTAGTTAAACCTAGCGTTTGATATAATGACATAGCAAGTGAGATAACTTCTGCATCAATTGCTGGATCATTACTTCCAAGTGCTTCGATACCGAATTGGACAAATTGACGAAAACGGCCTGTTTGAGGACGTTCATAACGAAACATAGGTCCAATGTAATAAAGCTTAGTTGGTTGAGATGGGTTGGAATAAAGCTTCTTTTCGACAAAAGAACGAACGGTTGACGCTGTTCCTTCAGGTCTTAACGTCATGCTTCTTCCTTTGCGATCTTGGAATGTATACATTTCCTTTTGAACGATATCGGTACTCTCACCAACACCTCGAGCAAATAATTCTGTATGCTCAAATATCGGAGTACGAATTTCCTTATACTGATATCTGTTACACAATTCACGAGCAGTATTTTCAACAAACTGCCACTTTTCAACTTCTCCAGGTAAAATATCCTGAGTTCCTCTAGGAATCTGGAATGACATTACTTTCTCCTCCAATACTAGAAATGCGAAAGCGCCTTGACCAGTCCCGACAAGCATAAGACACTCATGAATAGAAGGTATTCGTTACCTTCAATTCATGAGGAGCTTATGACTTGAGGCAGTCAAAAACGCGACGTTAATCGCCATGACTGCACTTGCACGTCCTGTGCTTCGGGGCCACGGCGCTGGAGCTAGATTCCAAAGCGCTAGCCCAATTTCTACAAAATAAAAAAACTCCCGCCCCTACATAAAGTAGGGACGAGAGTTATACCCGTGGTTCCACCCTAGTTGAAATAGACAAAAACTATTTCCACTCAATCAGTTAACGCCTGTAACGTTCTACTCCTACTAAACAAGCTGTTTTTCAGAGAGAAACCTAAGGAGTGTTTTTCAATAAGTCATCATGTAGAAATGCTTTCAGCCTTGGGCATTTCCTCTCTAGTCATGTGTATTCCTATTTACTGTTCTCCCTCACTGGTTCAAAGTTATGTAAGGTAAACAATTCGAATCAATACTTATCGAATTTTATCTTATCATACGTATGTTTGACGTATATTGTCAAGAACGATTTAAATGTTTTTTTAAATTCTTTACTTCTCGTAATGAAATTCCAAATTCTGATGCCAATTCTAGAGACGTATCATTTTGTTCTTTTACCATAAAATCATGGAAATCCACACCAAAAACTTCTCGACGAGAGTGCATTAATTCTCCTTTTTCACTATTTCGCATAAGATTAACTTCCCTTCTAAAAAGAATCATCTAAAATATCTTTTCCTTTTTTGGAAGAAATTATTTCAACTTTTAAAAGGATTGTCGATATAAGTAGAGAATTGTTTAGTTTAGCAACGTATAAAGAAAAGGAGGATATATTGTTGATTCGCAAAGGAATGACCATGTACATATGTTTTACGCTTCTTTTTTTGGCCTCATTTGTAAGTACCGTTAAAGCAAAAGCAGCTAACGAACAAGTTATCATTAATGTTGATTTGTTAAATGTTCGTAGTAGCGCCGGTCTTACATCTTCTGTTATCGCCAAAGTTAAACAAGGGCAAACATATGATGTGCTAGAAAAGAAAAATGATTGGATTAAAATCAAACTATCAGGTAATTCAACTGGCTGGGTTACAGAATGGCTTGTGACTCAGAAGAAGGTCGCCATTTCATCTTCTTCCACACCATCAGTTTCTAGTGGAAGTGGTACAGTTGAATCGAAAGCCACTGGGTTAAGATTCCGCTCTGGACCAGGTACATCGTTTTCTGTTAATGGAGTATTCGATAAAGGAAAAACCGCTACATATTTAGAAAAGAGTGGCGAATGGATCAAAATATCATACTCAGGTAAGCAAGGATGGGTATCTGACAGCTATGTAAAAGTAGCTGTGGCGAATAAGAACACGAATTCACCTACTTCAGTCAAAAAAACAGCTAGCGTAACTGCATCTTCCCTTAATGTAAGAAAAACGCCAACCTCGCAAGGGGCTCGTGTTGGAAGCTTAAAAAAGAATAAAATCGTTACGATTGTAAAAGAACAAGGGGACTGGGCGAAAATTGAAACAAATGGCCTTCAAGGCTGGGTACATAGCGATTATTTGAAAGCTAGTAGCACACCTTCTCCATCAGGTTCAACATCAAATGATAAACCTGCTACTACAAACCCTAGTACGTCAAAAACCAATGGAACTGTTACATCTACTTCTTTAAATGTAAGGAATAACGGGTCTTTAAATGGCAAGGTTATTGGATCTGTAAGCAAAGGAACGAAGGTTTCCATTGTTGAAGAAAAAAATGATTGGTATAAAATAAGCTATAGCTTAAATAAAACAGGCTGGGTTGCTGGTTGGTATATTTCAAAAACTGTCGAAAAAAACCCAAGTACCCCTAACACAACTGGTAAAAAGCAGGTAAAGATCATCTATGAAGGTACTAACATCCGTTCAGGTTCTTCGACAAGCTACTCTATTGTAAAAAGAGCAAATTTAGGAGAGTCATTCGAGATCGTAGAAACGATTGGTGACTGGTATAAAATTAATCTTGGAAACAATAAAACAGGCTATATCGCTGGATGGGTTGTAGAAACGAGCGGAGTCCGTTCTCCTGTTACAAAGCCTGGGTCAGAGCAACATGTAAAAAACAAAACAATTGTAATTGATCCAGGACATGGTGGACAAGATAGCGGTGCAGTTGGGGGGAGAGGTACACTAGAAAAAAACCTTACTTTAACAACAGCTAATCTGGTTTACGATAAGCTAAAATCGGCCGGTGCAAATGTGTTTCTTACTCGTACAAATGATACATATATCAGCCTAAATTCTAGAGTTAGCACGTCCCATTATCGCAATGCTGAAGTATTTATTAGCCTTCATTATGATAGCACAACTGACAGAAGTGCATCTGGTACAACAACCTATTACTATAATGCTCTAAAGGATACACCACTAGCTTCAAAAATGAATTCAGAATTAGTCAAACAAACAAAACTAAAAGACCGTGGTACGAGATTTGGAAACTTCCATGTACTTCGTGAAAATAATGTACCTTCAGTTCTTTTTGAACTAGGTTTTTTAAGTAATCGAACAGAGGAATTAACACTCACTTCCTCAAGCTATCAAGAACGTGCATCACAAGGAATCTTTAATGGATTAGCACAGTATTTTAAATAAATAAAAAAAGTTAGCTCAACCAATTAGTGTTGGTGTGGCTAACCTTTTTTATTTGCTCTCTACAATTAAAGTCACAGGCCCTACATTGGTAAATTGAACATCCATCATCGCTCCAAATGTACCTGTCTCAACCTGTAGACCTTTTTCTCTTAATTTATGATTAAAAAACTCATACAAACCATTTGCATAGTCTGGTTTAGCAGCTTCCATAAAGTTAGGACGTCTTCCTTTCCGACAATCACCATATAATGTGAATTGTGAAACGGAAAGGACTTGTCCTTTTATATCTAATAAGGAATAATTCATTTTACCAGAATCATCTTCAAAGATTCTTAAATTAGCTATCTTTTCTGCGACATATTCAGCATCCGCTTCTGTATCTTCATGTGTGATTCCGACTAAAACCATCACACCTTCGTTAATTTCACCAACTACTTTTTCTTCAACAGTTACTTTGGCTTCTCTAGCTCGTTGTATGACTACCTTCACAATAAACCCTACCTTAATTCATCATTCTTCGAACAGAATAAATATCTGATATCTGCTTAATGCGATCAACCACTTTTTGTAAATGGTTTATGTTAGATATGGAAATCGCCATATTAATTGTCGCAACCTTGTTGCGATCTGATTTTCCAGAAACAGAAGAAATATTTGTTTTTGTTTCGTTCACAGCCTGAAGGACTTCATTCAATAAACCACGTCGATCATAAGCTAATATTTCAATTTCAACATTGTATTCTTTACGGCTTGTCGATGGTTGGTTTTCCCATTCAACATCAATAAGACGTTCTTTTGCATCATCTGTATGAACATTTGTACAGTCCTCACGGTGAACTGAAACTCCTCGACCCTTCGTAATAAAGCCAACTATGTCATCACCTGGCACAGGGTTACAGCATTTTGATAATCGGATGAGCAAATTATCAATACCTTTTACTTGAACACCTGCATCACGCTTTTTAGATGATGAAGGCACTTGCTTAGCATCATTAACAATTTCTTGAATATTCTTTTCTTGTTCCTCTTGATCACGCTTTTTACGCCATTTTTCTGTTAAACGATTTGCCACTTGTAAAGCTGTGACACCATTATAGCCAACAGCAGCATACATATCCTCTTCATTAGAGAAATTGAATTTTTCAGCAACCCGTTGTAAATTTTCAGTTGTCATGACTTCTTTGACATCGAAATCTAAGTTTTTAATTTCTTTTTCAACCATTTCTCTACCTTTATCAACGTTTTCTTCTCGACGTTGCTTTTTAAAGAATTGGCGGATTTTATTTTTAGCCTGAGAGGTTTGCGCAAGTTTCAACCAATCCTGACTCGGACCATAAGAATGCTTTGATGTTAAGATTTCGATAATGTCACCTGTTTTAAGCTTATAATCTAAGGTCACCATTTTACCATTAATTTTTGCACCGATTGTTTTGTTACCTATTTCAGAATGAATACGGTATGAGAAATCAATTGGAACAGAACCCGAAGGTAATTCAATAACATCACCTTTAGGCGTAAAAACAAAGACCATGTCTGAAAACAGATCGATTTTTAGCGATTCCATGAATTCCTCAGCATTTGTTGCATCATTTTGGAATTCTAAAATCTCTCTAAACCATGAAAGTTTCTTTTCTAATGTCGTTTTTTCATCAATTTCTTTGCCTTCTTTATAAGCCCAGTGGGCCGCAATTCCGTACTCAGCGATCTGATGCATTTCAATCGTACGAATTTGGACTTCTAGCGGGTCACCTTTTGGACCTATAACAGTCGTATGAAGGGATTGATACATATTTGGCTTCGGCATGGCAATATAATCTTTGAACCGACCAGGCATAGGCTTCCAGCATGTATGAATAATACCTAATACGGCGTAGCAATCTTTAATACTATTAACGACTATCCGGACCGCTAATAGGTCGTAAATTTCGTTAAACTGTTTGTTTTGTAGAACCATTTTACGGTAGATGCTATAAATATGTTTCGGTCTACCAGAGAAATCTGCTTCAATATTTACTTCATCAACTTGATCACGAACCTCATCGATCACTTGATCTAAGTATTCCAAACGTTCTTGACGCTTTTTCTTCATTAGATTAACAATTCGATAATATTGTTGAGGATTTAAATAGCGCAGCGATGTATCCTCTAACTCCCACTTTATTTTTGAAATCCCTAATCGATGTGCCAAAGGAGCAAAAATTTCTAATGTTTCATTTGAAATTCGTCTTTGCTTTTCCTGTGGTAAATGCTTTAAGGTTCTCATGTTATGCAGTCGGTCTGCTAGCTTAATTAAGATTACACGAATATCTTGTGCCATAGCGACAAACATTTTACGATGGTTTTCTGCTTGCTGCTCTTCTTGCGATTTATATTTAATTTTTCCTAGCTTGGTTACTCCATCTACGAGCATGGCAACTTCGTCGTTAAACGTAGTACGTAAGTCGTCGAGGGTCACCTCGGTATCTTCCACAACATCATGTAAAAATCCACCCGCAATGGTAGAAGGATCCATCTCTAAATCAACCAATATTCCTGCTACTTGGATAGGATGGATGATATATGGTTCACCTGATTTTCGGTACTGTTCTCTATGTGCTTCTTCTGCAAAGTCATAAGCACGTTGAATAAAAGCGGTATCGTCAACAGACAAATAGCGCTGTGCTTTTTCAATCACTTGTTCAGAAGATAATACTTGTTCATTAGCCATGGAATCACCTTTTTTATAATGAAAACTTTGATAAGACCTCCAATTCCAAGACATTCATCAATTAATCTCGCGGAGGATCTTCCCTAAACACCCAATGGGCTATCTATTTAGATAAACAAATTAATGTATGATTGCTAGTAAAAAATAACTAATATAAACGTTTAGAAGTTTTACTATAATGTAACCATTATCAATAAAAAAAGAGAAGATGTAAAGAGGAATCTCCTTTTTAAGTAGTCCAATTACTGTTTTCTATAATGACACCTAAATATAAAATGAAGCTAATTCAAAAGACATGTACACGTGTTGGAAAATAATATGCAAAGAAAAGTTAATCATGTTGGATTACGTACAATAAAAAACACTTGTTTAATGTGGAACATGAGCACCTGACAAAGACTTTCTGCAAAGTCATAAAAGAATTTGTAAAAAAAGCACCCAAATAGAGTGCTTCTTTTTAGAATTGCATTAATGTTAAGACATCGTAACCATCTAGCAATTTACGTCCATCTAAATATGATAACTCAATTAAGAAAGCAATTCCCGCGACAACGCCACCTAACTCTTCGACAAGCTTGATCGTAGCATCGATTGTTCCTCCTGTTGCAAGTAAATCATCAGTAATTAAAACACGTTGACCTGGTTTGATGGCATCTTTATGAATCGTTAACACATCTTTACCATACTCAAGACCATATTCTACACGGGCAACCTCACGAGGTAATTTTCCTTCCTTACGAACCGGAGCAAAACCAACTCCAAGAGAGTATGCAACTGGGCATCCAATAATAAAGCCGCGTGCTTCTGGTCCAACGATAAGATCAATTTGTCTTTTACGAGCATATTCAACGATTTGGTCTGTGGCATATCTATACGCATCACCATTATCCATCAATGTTGTAATATCCTTAAATTGGATACCTGGTTTAGGATAATCAGGTACGACTGTTATGAATTGTTTTAAATCCATTTTTCTATTGTCCTCCTTATAATACGTGTTCAAAAAAGCAACAAATTAGAAGCAAGAAGGTCAAAGCGCGAAAGCTTTGAGGACCGGAAAACAAAGCAACGAAGATATTCGAAGCTTATCATTTGGTGACTTTTTGAACAACCACTATACATTCACAAGCGCATCTGATGATTGAAACCTATCTTCAAACCATTGTTTAAGCTGCATGTAAGATGTATATAATAACGTTTTTTCTAATTCAATTTGCATTTGCTTTTGTACATATGTTTTCGATTCTGCTAAATCTCTTTTTTGAGACGTAGAATTTGTCGAAATAACACCATTTTCTATTGTAACAAATTCCAGCTCAAAAAACACCTGTGACATGAACTCAATTGTTTCTTTTGACCATCCTTTGTGCTGTGCAAGTTGTTCACCTTGTTCCTTTAGTTTAAATGATCCCTTTTTTAATAGAAAACCATAATACCATTTAAAGTGCTCTCTCGTTGGAATCGTCGCAAAGAAATGATCTGCTTCTTGTAGAAAAACAGGGTATATTCTCTCAGGTTTACCTTGTGTAAATAAGGAATCAAGTAGCTCGAGTGAAGGTGGAATATCTAGTAATACAAGATTTTTATTTTTCACGTTAAGTTCTTGAGCAATAGAATGTGCTTCAACAAAGATTGTTTTCTTTTCAAACCCTTTATTTATCATACTCTCATACAAAGATGCTTGATACGTAATAATCATGCTATTTTCCGCTGAAGTAACTGATTTTAGTAGCTTATCAACATTTCGAGTTCCTCGGAAGTCAAACAACTGCCAGCTATCTACTTTTACATCCTGAAGCATTAATTGTGGCTTTCTAAAATTGTTCCACTCATTAATAGATAGTTCCCCAATTGCAGATAATGTAACAGTCGGCGATAATTCATCATGAATATAGCCAAAACCAAAACCAACGCTATCTAGTTGATGTTCTTCTTGCTCAAATACAAGCTTCAGATGATTTTGCTCTGCCCCAATTTTTCGAATATTTGCTAATGTTACATCTTCTACTTGCACGACTGGCTTTGGATTATGCATACCAAACGGAGCAAGAAGCTGCATTTCCTCAATGGATTTAACAGTAATCTCTTCTAATTTGCAGCTTACATCAACTTTTGTAATTGGTGTAAAATCGTCTTCTGATAGAATGTTCTCTGCTTTTTCCACTAATCGTTTTCTTAAGAAGTCCACATTTTCAAGCTCAAGTGTCATTCCTGCTGCCATAGGATGACCACCGAAATGCGGCAAAATATCACGACAAGTTGAAAGGTTTTCAAATAAATCAAAACCAACAATACTTCGAGCTGAGCCTTTCGCTATCCCTTTTTCTTTATCAATGCTTAGAATAATCGTAGGGCGATAGTAGCGTTCAACAAGTCGTGATGCTACAATTCCTACAACCCCTGGATTCCAGCCTTCTTTTGCAATAACTAAAACAGGATTATCCTGAATTGGAAAGCGAGTTTCCACTTCTTCAATGGCTTCCTCTGTTATGGTGCTAACAAGCTTCTGCCGCTCTTTATTTAATAAATCTATTTCCTGCGCAATATTATATGCTTCCTCAGGATCCTCTGTTAATAGTAAGTCTACTGCTGGATCTGCAGACTGTAGACGCCCAACTGCATTAATTCGAGGAGCTAACGCGAATCCGATGGTGTCTTCGTTAATATCATTGCTATTCACTTTAGCAACCTTTAAGAGTGCTTTTAAACCTGTTCGGTTCGTTGTTTTTAATTGGTTAATACCGATTTTTGCAATAAGTCTATTTTCTCCATGTAAAGTGACAAGGTCAGCGATCGTTCCAATAGCAACAACTTCTAACAAATCTGCTGGTAATTCACCAAGAAGAGCGTGACTTAACTTTAATGCTACACCAACACCTGCCAATTCCTTAAACGGATAAGAGCACTCTGGCTGCTTTGGATGTATGATGGCTAAAGCAGAAGGTAAAATAGGTCCTGGTTCATGGTGATCTGTAATAATGAGGTCAACTCCAAGTTCTTTTGCAACATTGGCCTCATGAACTGCAGCTATTCCTGTATCAACGGTAATAATCAAAGTAAAGCCATTTTCATGTACTTGTCGAAAAGCAGCTTCATTAGGACCGTAGCCTTCTGTAAATCGATTCGGTATATAGAAATCTACTTGTGCTCCCATTTTACGAAGAGTAGTTAACAAAACAGTTGTACTACTTACACCATCAGCATCATAGTCACCATATACTACTATTTTTTCATTATTTTCTATCGCTGTGATGATTCGGCGGACAGCCTTGTCCATATCTTTTAAAAGGAAAGGATCGTGAAAAGCCTGTTGTTCAGTTAGTAGAAATTCACGAGCTTTATCAATCGAACTTATCCCACGATTAACGAGTAATGAAGCAACAAGTGGTGTAATTGATAAGTCGTCTATAAATGTTTTAATCAAGGTATCATTTGATGGCTGAAGCATCCATCTTGTTTTTGCTTTTAACATATTTTCACCCCTCAACCATCCCATTATACAAGAGAGGTCAAGGGGTTTCAATTCAAGGATTATGGAAGATGCTTAAGCTTTTACTGTAGACATGTCTGTTTGCTTAATTTCCTCTAATTGAGATTTAGGTATCTTCTCTTGTTTTTCCTTCATAGCTTCAAGCTCATTTTTCAATTTAACATTTTCCTTTTCAGCTACTCTTAGTCTTCGTTGAATGGTAAGTATTCGTACCACACCTGCAGATGAAATAATAAACCCACCCATAAGAACTGAACCCAAAATAATAAGGACGAGTGGCCATTCAGCTGTTCCAAACAAGTAATCAACCTCGACTGGATCAACGTTAATTACAGCAAAAACTGCAATAATTAAAGCAAAAATAATAGCTAATATGATACTCCATTGGCGTTTCATCTTATCTCTCCCTTCGCCTACGGTGAATACGGATTAATATGTACTAGTACATTTTGAACTTGATCGTGCTCACTTATTAATTTTTGTTTTACCAGCTTGCCTATGTTATGTCCTTCTTCGACAGTCATGTGAGGATCAACAGAGATTTTAATATCAACAATGACATAATGACCATGTTCACGAGCATGAAGTTCATCAATCTTTTTAATTTCACTTATTTTACTAACAGTTTCCTTCATACCAACAATGTCCTCTTCATGTAACACATGGTCAAGTGTTGTATGTATTGACTCAGAACCAAGCTTCCAAGCCATTTTAATGACAAGAATTGATACAAATAAACCTGCGACAGGGTCAGCATAAACTAACCAATCAATTCCGATTCTTTGACCGAAAATTGCTGCACCGATACCCGCCAAAGCAGCGATGGAGGAATAAACATCTGACCTATGTTCATAAGCGTTCGCAATAATTGCATCACTTTTTATCCTTTTACCTAGTCTAAACTTGTATTGAAACATCCATTCCTTCACAACAATTGATAATACAACAGCATAAATGGCTAGAGGTTTAGGCGCTAGAATATCTTCAAAAAATGCCTCGAAGGAAGACTTACCAATTTCAATACCAACTAAAAATAAAAGGACAGCGACAATGATTGCAGCAATTGATTCTGCTTTCCCATGTCCATACGGATGGTCTTCATCAGGTGGTTGTTTTGCTGCTCGAACACCTACATAGACTGCTAAAGAACCTACTACATCTGAAGCTGAGTGAACTGCATCTGCAATTAAGGCACGACTATCTGATATAACACCAACTACACCTTTAATAATTGCAAGCACGATGTTTCCAACTACCCCAACCATTGCAGCAAATTCCGCCTGTTTAAAGCGATCTTTATTACTCACATTTTTCACCTCTTCTTCTATATAACTTATTGTATCCAACCTGTTGGAAATAAATGAGGGCCAGCCCTTCTCAAAGTATTATTAAAGTGATGACTCCATTCATCACTTCGATAAAGAATTCTTTTGAGAGAGCTGACCCTGCTTAACTACTAATTATACTTGAGGTTCGTCACTTACTTTAGTTGACATTTCCTTCTTTTTAGAAAGCTGTTTGCCTTTCCAAATTAACCAAAGCTGTGCGGCAATGAACAGTGATGAATATGTTCCACAAACTAGCCCAACTAATAAAGCGATCGAGAAGTTTGTAATAGAAGAGCTGCCGAAAATAAGAAGAGCGACAACTGCAATCACAACCGTTAGCACTGTATTAATGGATCTGGTAAAAGTTTGTTGAAGACTACGATTAACAATTAACTCTAAATCCGCAAACGTTTTTACCTTTATCTTTTTCTGCAATTCCCGGATCCGATCAAATGTTACTATTGTATCATTTATTGAATAACCGACTATGGTAAGTACGGCGGCGATAAATGTAATATCGACTTCCAGACGTGTAATACTAAAGAATGCGATAATGAAAAACGCATCG
This sequence comes from Bacillota bacterium, assembly GCA_051750265.1. GTDB lineage: Bacteria > Bacillota > Bacilli > Bacillales > Bacillaceae > Metabacillus. Next base: position 520,955 of record JBNJJO010000002.1, read on the forward strand.
TGTAACAATGCAACAATTGAAGCAAGCGCCATATAAAACTCAAAACGTAACGACACATATATGATAATACCAATTGAGGCGATAAGAACTCCGAACATTGCATTTCTAGCAAGCTCTTTCCCTACAGTTGGCGAAACGGTACTAACATTTGGTTCAGAACCATATGTTTCTTTAAAATGGCTCTTTATTTCTGAAATTTCTTGTTGATTTAAAACACCAACGAGGCGTGCAACCCCGATCTCATTATTTGTCCCCGATAACACAACATCATTTGCTTCAAGATCAAGCTTACTCATTTCGTCATTAATTTCTTGGGTTGTTAAGCTTTTTTCAGCTAAAATTTCAACACGTGTACCACTTGCAAAATCAATTCCTAAGTTAAGCTTAAATACTAATAATATAATGATACCTATTATGACCGAAACAGTTGAAAGCATGAAGAATATCTTACGGTACTTCAAGAAATCAACATTGTCAAAATTGGTCGGTGCTGTCGTATCATCATTTGTTTCCTCTATACTAAGCATTTGCTCTTTCTTCACGCCAAAATACCCTTTTTTCTTATCAAGCCAACGACTTTCTACTAATAATGCAAGTAAAATTCTCGTTAAGAAAACAGCCGTTAAAAAGCTAACAACAATACTAAGAATTAACATTGTTGCAAATCCTTTTACTGAGCTAGTCCCAAAGAAAAAGAGTACTCCTCCAGCGAGTATTGTCGTAATATTCGCATCAAAAATTGTTGCAAAGGAGCGTCTTGTTCCTGCTTTAAAAGCTGATCGTACCGTACGACCTAACTTCAATTCCTCTTTAATCCGTTCATATGTAATGATGTTTGCGTCAACAGCCATCCCTACTCCGAGAATAAGAGCAGCAATTCCTGGCAACGTTAATACCCCATTCATCCAATCGAACACTTGAAGAATAACATAAATATATGTAGATAACGTGATAACTGCGATCAATCCTGGTAAGCGATAATAAACAAGCATAAATAAGAAAATAATCGTAATCCCAACAATACCAGCAAGTACGGTTTTTTCCAAAGCTTGTTCACCAAACTGAGCACCAACCGATGTTGAATACATCTCATCTAACTTAACTGGAAGCGATCCTGCGTTTAATAAATTGGATAAATCCTTAGCTTCTTGAATCGTAAAATCTCCCGTAATCGTCACATCTGTTTGATTAAATATTTGGTCAACATTTGGAGCAGAAATAAATTTAGGTTCAGGCTTTACTGCTTCCTTTTGATAAGAATCACCTTCAGCATAATCAAGCCAAATAACCAATTGATTGTAAGGAGCATTACCAACAATCTGTTGTGTTACTTCTTTAAATTTCGAAGCGTCCTTTAGTTTGATTGCAACATTTGGCTTTCCTTGTTCATCAAACGATTGACTTGCCCCACCTTCTACTAAATCAGATCCATTCAACATTTCCTTATCTTGATAATCACGGAATGTTAATTCAGCCTGAGTGGAAAGTATTTCTCGTGCCTTCGTTTGATCATCTACACCAGCAAGCTGTACACGAATTCGATCGTCACCTTCAATTTGAATATTCGGTTCACTGACCCCAAGAACGTTAGCACGTTTTTGTAATGCATTCACCGTACTTACTAGTACATCCTTCGTTATTTTGTCACCTTCATTTGCTGGCTGTACTTCATATAAAATTTCAAAGCCACCTTGTAAATCCAAGCCTAATATGATGTTGTTTGTTACCTTGTTTGTGTTTAAGCCAATTAAACTTCCCACAAAAAGGACAAGTAGAAAAAACGCAATTATGCGCCCGCGCTTGACCATTATGTATCCTCCTTAATATCTAGAAAACAAAATAAGTATGACTGCTTGATAGAAAAGCGTAAACGCCTTGATCAGCCTCGCTAAACACCAAAACTGTAAAAATACTTATATATTATTAGAATTTCTTTACAAGCTTAGCATTTCTCTTTCGAATTATACGCTTTTTTTATTCTTAGATTCAACGCTAAATAAAACTTTTTAATAGATCTTTCCCTTTTTCACTTTCAAACCAGCTGGATGATTTAAATGATTCAACAGTTGCATAATTCATAAAATCACCTATTTTAAGGGCTAACACATCCCTGACAACTTCATGTACTGAAAGCTCAGGGGTTTTTTTCCACTTTTTATTTTTCAAGAATGCCCATAGCTTTTCTTCTGATACATCTTCATAGCCTAATAATATAAATTCTTCAAGCTTGCTTACGATAGCAGGTTTTACATGATCTTTGAATTCATCAAAAGGGTGCTTGTCCATAAATATCCTCTCCTTTATCCATTCGTACAGCTTCTTCGGTTTCATCGTGTTTTTTGTTTCTATGTAAGTACAACACCGAGAAATCTTTCTGATTTCGAATTACACACAATCTATGTAGAACTTGTCATGCTAGGCCTAATCATTAGCATATAGTAATTGTATATGATTACACGTTATTTGAGAAGGCAGGGAGAAGAATGTCCAAGCAAACGTTTCTAAAAGGAACGCTTATTTTAATTTTAGCAGGGTTTATTACTCGTGTCCTCGGTTTTATTAATCGAATCGTTGTTGCCCGCTTTATTGGTGAAGAAGGTGTAGGCTTATATATGATGGCTGTTCCTACACTTGTTTTAGCTATTACGATTACACAGCTTGGATTACCTGTTGCGATATCAAAGCTAATTGCAGAAGCGGAAGCCCAAGGTGACCATCGAAAAATCAAAAAAATTCTTGTTGTTTCATTATCTGTAACTGGAACACTAAGCTTAATTTTCACTCCAGCGATGATTTTACTGGCACCATTTCTAGCTGATTCAGTGTTTACGGATGATCGAACTTTATTGCCACTTTTAGCGATTGCACCTGTCGTCCCAATTGTTGCGATATCCTCCGTTATTCGTGGTTATTTCCAAGGAAAGCAAAACATGCGTCCCGCTGCAGCTTCTCAAGTATTAGAACAAGTTGTGCGAATTTCTTTAGTTGCTCTATTTACGAGTGCATTTTTACCGTACGGCATTGAATATGCAGCTGCAGGAGCAATGATATCAGCTGTTATTGGAGAGCTTATATCCCTCATTTACTTAGCAGCAATGTTTAAAGTAAAAAAGAAAATAAAAATACGCCGAAAATTTTTCAAATCTGTTATGAACGGCAAGGAAACCTTTAATCAATTAATGAGCATAGCACTTCCGACTACTGGAAGTCGATTCATTGGATCTATCTCCTGGTTTTTTGAGCCAATTGTTGTTGCTAATAGCTTGGCAATTGCTGGAGTAGCAACAGCTGTTGCTACAAAACAATACGGTGGGCTCACAGGGTATGCCCTGCCCTTATTAATGCTTCCTTCTTTCATCACATATTCCCTTTCTACATCATTAGTTCCTGCTATTAGTGAAGCAATGGCTCAAAACAAATTGAAACTAGTTGAGCATCGTCTTCAACAAGCACTCCGATTATCAATTGTCAGTGGTGGCTTAGCATGTGTTGTTTTATATGTATTTGCCGAACCATTAATGGTTGTGATGTACGGTAGTAGTCAATCCGCAATCTTTGTTCAAGTAATGGCTCCCTTCTTCATTTTCCATTATTTCCAAGGGCCATTACAAGCTGTTTTACAAGCACTTGACTTAGCAAAAGCTGCAATGATTAATAGTTTAATTGGATCTGCTGTAAAAACAGCTTTAATTTTCGCTTTAGCTACTAGACCTTCTCTTGGAATAATGGGCGCTGGTTTAGCTATTGTAATTGGAATAATGCTAGTTACCTTATTACACTTTGCTACTGTTATGAAAGTAGTCCCATTTACTATTTATGTGAAAGACTATGTAAAAAGTGGTTTAACTATGGTCATATCAGGATTTGCTGGGTATCTCTTTTACGAAAATGTCATGATTAATGGTTCGATTGTTATTAGATTAATTGCTGCATTAAGTATTACATCCATTATTTACTGTTTCTTTCTTTTGATGTTTAATCTAGTTGAAAAGGATGAAATAAAACGCATCCCATATATTGGGGGTCATCTAGCGAGGCTTATACCGGTTAAATAGAAGGTGAGTAGTTTCATATCTTATGGATCTATTTTTAAAAAATAGGATACAGACGGCTATTTACCGTCTGTTTTTTTGTTTGGAAAGTTAAACTAAGAAAACGCAAGCGCCAGCGTCCCGCCCTGGGCACATAAGCATGAAAGAAGGCGTTCTTTTCCTTCAATTCATGAGTGGCTAGACCTTAGAAGCAGTTACGAACGCGTCGTTAATCGCTGTAACTGCACTTGCACGTCCTGTGCTTTTGGGCTAGGCATCCGACTTTTCACAAAGTTGGACTGCTATCCGAATTTCACAAATTCGGACTCGGAGCTAGACACCAAAACGAAGTACAAAAACCTATGCTCCCTTTTTACTTTCAAAAAAAAGATGAAGATCCTTTGATCCTCACCTTAAGATTACTTCCCATCCTTCAAATCAATAAAAAATATCCCGCCTCTAAATGTACATAACGATATTTGTTTGATGTCTTTATATCCTAATCTTCGGAGCTGCTGTCTGAGCCATAAATTATTTTTATTAATCGATTGTAGGTTTTCTTCTTGAATCATACCGTCAACAATTAAAGGAAATTGAAGCCCAGGTTGTATTTTTTGATCTTTTTGTTTTTCAATAACTGACAATTTACCTGATGGTTCCAATATGGCAAATTCTATATCTGCTACACTGCTAATGTTTTTATCTCGGAGCTGTATCATTAAATCATCAAAGTTGTATCGTTGTGTTTTCATTGCGTGTTCGTCAACCTTTCCACGATTTATGATAATTGTGGGTTTTCCATCTAGTAAGTGGCGTAATTTTTGATTTTTCAGCGACAGATATGCCAAGGAAATTTGAATAATCATAAGGAGAAACATCGGAATAATCGTATGTATTAGCGGATCTTTCGTGTCCTCGATAGCCATTACAGCCATTTCTGCAATCATAAGAAAGACCACTAAATCTAGAATGCTTAATTCTCCAATTTCTCTCTTCCCCATTAGTCTAAAAATTAACAAAATCAGGAAGTAGAGAAAAATTGTTCGAGCCATAATGGTGAGATACAATTCCATGTAATGGCCTCCTTTTTCCAGCAATTACTTAACAATAGTTTTAACGTTAACCTTGCTTTTATGTAAAAAAAAACAATTAGACCGAGAAGTTAAGTAAATAACGAAGATATACATAAATGGACGATATCGCTAATGAGATAAACACAATCGGGAAACCTACTTTTAAAAACTCCATAAATCGTATATTTTCTTTTTCCTTAGCTGCAAGTCCAGCTACAACTAAATTAGAGCTTGCCCCTAACAATGTCCCGTTTCCACCTAGGCAAGCACCTAGCGCTAATGACCACCACAGTGGGTCCAGATTTGTCATTCCATAATCTTGAAACTCTAAAATAACAGGAATCATTGCAGCTACAAATGGAATATTATCAACAAATCCCGATAAAATACCTGTCATCCAAAGAATTAGCATAGATGTTTTAGGTAAATCTCCTTCTGTATAAAACACCAAACCTCTAGCTAATTCGTCAATAATTCCAACCTCTTCTAATCCACCTATTAACATAAATAAGCCGATAAAGAAAAACAACGTTCCCCACTCTACCTGTTTTAGAACTTCTTCAGGTTTATATTCATTATGTGTAAGCAAAAGGAGTAGTAACGCTCCAGCTAAGGCCGTACTCGTTAAATCTGTATGAAGAACAGGGTGTAAAACAAATCCCCCTATTGTCAAAAGTAATACACCAATTGATTTTGGTAAAGCAGCAGTTAGCTTTAAGTAACTGCTTGCTTTCACAGAATAAAGCTTATTTCGATCAATGTGATCTACTTTGAGCTTTGTCCAATAGATGATAATTAAATATAGTAATACAACAGCAAAGATAATAAGGACAATTGGGCTTAGGTGCAAAAGGAAGGCATTAAACGTTAAATGCTCCACCGCTTGACCAATCATAATATTAGGAGGATCGCCAATCAGTGTTGCAGTTCCTCCAATATTTGACGCAATGATGATCGAAATTAGATAAGGTATTGCTGGTATATTAAGCATTCGTACTATTGTTAATATAATTGGTACTAGTAGCAAAACCATTGTTACATTTGCTAAAAAAGCTGAGCCAAAAGCAGTGAGGGTTGTAATAACGATCAATAAGGGAATTGGCCTACCTCCTACAGCCTTAGCCATTACTATTGCAATATATTCAAACACCCCTGTCTGACTGGTAATAATGACGATAAGCATCATTGCAAACAGTAAAGCGATCGTATTCCAATCAATATATGTGACAAATGCTTTATTTACATCATAAATTCCGACAATAAGCATAGCGACTCCACCGATCCCAGCCGCTAATGCACGATCGATTTTTTCTGTCATGATAACAATATAGGTTAATAAAAAGATGATGACAGTCAAAAATGTAAGCATCGTTTATCCCCTTCCACTTGGAGCATAACAGAAATATATGCACGTCCTCTCTATCATCATATGATGCAAGTCCACAAAAATATTTATATTCTATTTTTTTCTTCTATGAATATTCTGTAATAAGACGAGCTGCACAAGCTTGAACTTGTATAGAAGGAAAGGGGGAAGCCTAAGTGGAAACAAAAAAATGGGGAAAAGCCATCCTATATGGTTTGATCACTATTTTTGTTATTGCATTAGTTACAAGCTTAGTATTTTCTTTGCTTTTAAAATTTACAAGCCTAACGGAATCTTCAATAACTTGGTTGCTATTAGGTCTTTCAGTTTTAGCGATGTTTATTGGAGGGTTTGTAGCTGGAGGAAATGGAAAGGAAAAGGGCTGGCTAGTTGGTGGTGTAACTGCCCTACTCTACACTTTAATTATTTTTCTTTTTCAATTTTTAGGTTACGGTCAAATCTTCTCGATGGAACAAACGATGTATCACGGAGGTTTTTTAGTTGTCGCAATGCTTGGTGGAGTATTTGGAGTCAATATGACATCATCAAGAGCAAGTAAATAAAAACAGGGTCCAATTGAACCCTGTTTTTTTGTACGTACTATGTACTTATTAGTCTTTTACAACTTCACGAATTGATTTACGATCAAACGTTAAACGAGTTCCGTCACCAACTTTAACAACAATCTTATTTTCGTCGATTGAGTCTAAAATACCGTGTAGTCCACCAATTGTTATTATTTTTTCACCTTTTTGTAAGCTGTTTTGCATTTCACGTACCGCTTTTTGTTGCTTTTGCTGCGGACGTATCAACAAGAAATAAAAAATAGCAAACATAAGTACTAACGGTAATACAGTTCCTAACATTTCCATTATTTTCACCCCTTTCAAGTAGTCTTAAAAGTTTTTGGCATTCGGTTTATTAAAACCGTAGCTTTCAAAAAATTCATCGCGGAAATCTCCTAAACGATCTTCACGAATAGCTTGTCTTACTTGCTCCATTAAGTTTACCAGAAAATATAGATTATGATAAGATGTTAATCTTAATCCGAACGTTTCGTCACATTTTATTAAATGACGAATATATGCACGTGAATAATTGCGACATGTATAGCAGTCACAATTTTCATCAAGAGGTCTGAAATCTTTTGCGAATTTTGCATTCTTCACAACCAATCGACCTTCACTTGTCATTAACGTTCCATTTCGAGCAATACGAGTTGGTAGCACACAGTCAAACATATCAATTCCGCGAATCGCACCATCAATTAATGAATCTGGTGAACCAACCCCCATTAAATAACGGGGCTTGTTTGCTGGCATAAACGGTGTAGTAAAATCTAGAACTCGATTCATTACATCTTTAGGTTCTCCTACTGATAAGCCTCCAACTGCATAACCAGGGAAATCTAAAGAAACTAAGTCCTTTGCACTTTGCTTACGTAATTCCTCATATTCTCCCCCTTGAATGATTCCAAATAACCCTTGATGATTTGGTCTGTTGTGAGCTTCTAAACAACGTTCAGCCCAACGGCTAGTCCGTTCAACCGATTTTTTCATATAATCATATTCAGCAGGAAATGGTGGACATTCATCAAATGCCATCATAATATCAGAACCTAAATCATTCTGAATGTGCATTGCTTTTTCTGGAGAAAGGAAAAGCTTGTCTCCATTTAAATGGTTTCTGAAATGTACTCCCTCTTCTTCAATTGTCCGCATATCACTTAAACTAAAGACTTGGAATCCGCCTGAATCTGTTAAAATCGCACGGTCCCAGTTCATAAACTTATGTAATCCCCCTGCCTCTTTTACAATCTCATTACCAGGACGAAGCCATAAATGATAGGTGTTACTTAAAATAATTCCTGCTCCCATTTGCTTTAAGTCTTCTGGAGACATTGTTTTTACTGTTGCAAGTGTGCCTACCGGCATAAAAACAGGTGTTTCAAAGCTACCATGTGGTGTATGTACCTTTCCAAGCCTTGCACCTGTTTGTTTACACGTTTTAATAAGTTCGTATCTAATTGGTGATGTTGACACCTTTTTTCCTCCTTAATAAGAAATGCGGAAGCGCCTTGACCAGCCCCGACAGGCATAAGACGCTCCAGAATAGAAGGCGTTCTTATCCTTCAATTCTGGAGTGGCTTATGACCCCAAGGGGCTAGGCGCTGGAGCTAGACACGAAAACTAAGTACAAAAAGTATACTCTCTTAGCCCAACTAGATAATAAGCATTGCATCTCCAAAACTAAAAAATCGATATTTTTCCTTAACAGCTGACTCGTAAGCATTCATCACATATTCCCTTGTTGATAGAGCACTAACAAGCATAATTAAAGAAGACTTAGGAAGATGGAAGTTTGTTATCATTCCATCAATTCCTTTAAATTCATAGCCTGGATAAATAAAAATATTGGTCCATCCGCTTTCTGAAGCAAATTTACCATCATGTTTTGAGGCGATTGTTTCAAGTGTTCTCGTAGATGTTGTCCCAACAGAAATAATTCGACCTCCATTTGAACGTACTTCATTTAATAGAGTGGCTGTACCTTCTGTCACTTGATAAAATTCAGCATGCATTTCATGATCTTCTACAGTATCTGCACTAACTGGACGGAACGTTCCCAGGCCTACATGTAAAGTAATAAATGCGATATGAACACCTTTTTCTTTAAGCTGGTCAAGAATCTCTTCAGTGAAGTGTAACCCTGCAGTAGGGGCTGCAGCAGATCCCATTTCACGTGAAAAAACGGTTTGGTATCGCTCTCGATCATCTAACTGTTCTTTTATATATGGTGGAAGTGGCATTTCTCCAAGTGAATCCAGAACTTCATAAAAGATTCCATCATAATGGAACTGTAATAATCGACCTCCGTGATCACTTGTACCAACACAGGTTGCAGTTAGTACACCTGATCCAAATGAGATCACAGTGCCTTCTTTCACCCGTTTAGCTGGCTTAACTAATGTTTCCCATATATCAGCTTCTTGTTGTTTTAATAGTAAGACTTCAATACTTGCCCCAGTATCTTCTTTCACACCAAAAAGCCTTGCTGGCATAACTCTTGTATTATTCAATACAAGACAATCACCAGAATGAAAATAGTCAAGTATGGACCTAAAAACCTCGTGCTGTATTTCACCTGTTTCCTTGTGAAGAACCATTAGTCTTGATGCATCTCTTTCCTTAAGTGGAACTTGTGCAATAAGGTCTTCTGGAAGGTGAAAATCAAATAATTCTACCTTCAAAACGTTCACCTAATTTCTAATCACTTTCATTACTTAAATCGACCAAAAAACGAAAAAACTAAAGAAAGAACAATACTAATGACAATGCATGTAACAATTGGGAAAAATACTGTTGTATTCCCTTTTTTAAACACAATATCACCAGGTAGTTTTCCAATAAATTGCATAAAAAATCCAACGATTAATAGCAAACCACCAATAATCATTAATACTTTAGGAAAATCTGTCACTATTAGGAACCTCCATTTGGAAATGACGGTAAACAAGATCTGTTACAATTCTACCTCTAGGAGTTCGTTGAAGAAATCCAATCTGCAGCAAATAAGGCTCGTAAACATCTTCAATCGTATGAGACTCTTCTCCTATTGTTGCCGAAATCGTATCAATCCCAACCGGTCCTCCACGAAATTTTTCAATAATTCCTAGGAGAAGCTTATGATCGATATGATCTAAGCCTAATTTATCAACCTGTAGCTTTTCTAATGCATTAATGGCTAATTCATTGGTTATTGTCTCAACACCCATCACTTGAGCAAAGTCTCTTACCCGTCTCAACAAGCGATTGGCAATTCTAGGTGTACCTCTTGATCTTCTTGCCATTTCGATTGCTCCATCAGACTCAATGCCAATTTCAAGAATATCTGCTGTACGTTCAATAATATGGGCTAGTTGTTTTTCATTATAGTACTCTAGCCTGCTTAGAACACCAAATCGGTCACGAAGAGGAGCCGTTAATAAACCGACTCTTGTCGTTGCTCCGATAAGTGTAAAAGGTGGAAGATCTAAACGTACTGACCTTGCTGTAGAGCCTTTTCCAATGACAATATCAAGACAAAAATCCTCCATCGCTGGATATAAAACTTCCTCTATTGAACGATGTAACCGATGTATTTCATCAATAAACAATACATCCCCAGGTTCAAGAGCGGTTAGAACGGCAGCTAAATCCCCAGGCCTTTCAATAGCAGGACCTGAAGTTGTTCGGATATTTACACCCATTTCATTTGCAATGATGGTTGCTAATGTTGTTTTCCCCAAGCCCGGAGGACCATATAAAAGAACATGATCCAAAGTTTCTCCACGCATTTTGGCTGCTTCAATAAATACTTTTAAATTTTCCTTAACTTTATCTTGTCCAATATATTGTGCTAACGTTTGAGGTCTTAAACTTTGCTCAATATACGATTCCCCAGAATCAGCTTCACTTGATACAAGGCGTTCATCCATGTTTATCACCTTACTTCAATAGCTTTTGCAATGCTTTTTTTACATATTGATCTGTTTGTAAACTCTCTTCCTGCAGGGAAGGGACAACTTTTTTTATTTCACGTTCAGCATATCCTAACACTTTTAATGCCTCAATTGCTTCATTCAATGCTTGGTTTGTCGTTTGCTTTTCTTCAATATCTTCATGTGTAAATAAATCTGGTGCATATAGGGCTGCTACATCTCCTAGTTTTCCTTTTAAATCTAAAATAATTTGTCGAGCGGTTTTTTTACCTACCCCCGGAAACTTCACTAGGAAAGTATCATTTTCATTTTCGATTGCCTCAATAACCTGTGATGGATTACCAGATGCAAGGATCGCTAATGCACCTTTTGGGCCTATCCCTGTTACATTAAGTAGCTTCATAAACAAGGCTTTTTCTTCTCTTGATTGAAAGCCGTATAGAGCTAATATATCTTCACGGACATGCTGATATGTATAAATAATAATTTCTTCTTGTTTGCTTTTTTTATAACTAAACGGATTTGGTGTATGAATTTGATAACCTAAACCGCGATGATCAATCACGATATACTCTGGCGTTACATTATCCACATACCCTTTAATAAATTCTATCAACTATATTCACCTCTCCTGAGACTGTACCCCATTGTATCAAAAAAAGCTGATAATCAGAAGAAATTTTGACTAAAATGTATTTAAAAGCGTACAATTGTTCTTATTACCTATAATACCATTAAAAAAAGCTAACCTAAAAGATTTTCTCTTTCAAGTTAGCTTATATATTACTTTTTCTCTACTTTCGAGTAAGTTTCAAGTGTTTTTAAGACCTCTAAGTATTGATCTTTCGATTGTATTCTAATACCCTTCATTAATTCATCCTGTTTTCGACTTTCAAGTTTTTTTATATCTATTTGAAAAAAGGATTGAATGACTTCGTTTGTCTCAGGTTTTCCATTAAAGATCGATAACGTACCATCGCCAGCTATTCCGAAGTAGCCGTTTGTTTTTAACAAGGGAGAAATATCATCTACATTTCTTTGAAAAACGATTCTCTCTTTATTTTGATCGATTAGCTGCCAGCCATCATATGCAGCCCAGAAATCTTCCATTGAAAGAATTGTTTCATTTGTTACTTCTTCACTTAACTCTCCATCGAGGTATATGCGCTGTAAAACCACCTTTACAGTTAAAGGACCCTGAACCATCTTTTCTTCTGCATTTATCCTTTCTTGATTACCGTTTGCTAAAATTATCACCAAGATCATTGCAGTCAAACTACAAACGGTAAGGATGTGACTGCGATGAAACTTTCTCATTTATCTCACCTCGTTCATTAAAATTCGCAGAATAAAAATCATTTATTATTGTGACCAATATTAGCAGTTTTAACCAGAAATTATTATTCGTTATTTATTATGATTTGCAAGTTATATATACATCGAGAAGCAAGACGCTAGAACTAACACAAAAACTAAGTCCAATCATATATATTCAAATAAAAAACACTTAAAAATAAAACAAATTACTATTACCCATTTGCTATTCTAGGAATACTCTGTTACTATTAAGAAGAATTATTTTTGTTCGGTCTGTAAGGAAAGAATAAGTGTTTAAACTTTTCGCCTTTGATATCTAATTGAGCAAGGATAGTAATAAATTGTGGGATATCCACATAGGAGGCAACAAACATGCAACAAGGTACAGTAAAATGGTTTAACGCAGAAAAAGGTTTCGGTTTCATCGAGGTTGAAGGTGGAGACGACGTATTCGTACATTTCTCAGCTATCCAAGGCGAAGGTTTTAAATCTTTAGACGAAGGCCAAAAAGTGACTTTTGACACTGAGCAAGGTCAACGTGGACTTCAAGCAGTTAACGTTAACAAAGCATAATTTATGCACTAAAAAAAGGACTTCTTTTGAAGTCCTTTTTTTGTTATTATTAATTTTCGATTAAAAAACCCCTAATCAAAAACAAGTAGGGGAGGTTTTTCATGTTACAGGCAATAATTAAATGGTTAAATAGGCATACCACAGTTTACATAAAAAACTTAATTACATATTAATTATCATCACTCGTGAGTAGTTTTTTTGCTCATTTTTAGCTAGTCGAAGTTAAATGTTACGACTGATTAGGCTTGTTCTTTTTTCTGAAATAATATTCTTTCTTTTGGGCTAATTCATTAATCTCCCATTCCTATTAGGACATATATTGTTATTAAAAGGAGGGATGACCCATGAATAGCTGGATTTTCTTATTCTTAGCTTGTATCTTATCAGGCTTTGCACTGATTGAGGTTCCTCTAGCAGGTATATTTGCTAGTTTAGCTCCATTTGCTACATTTATTGGCGTATTAACAGTTTTAGTCTTCTCATTATTCCTTATTTATAAAGGCGTAAGGTATTTATTTAATAAATAGTTAAACCATCCTTAAAATAAAAGGGGCTGACACTTTTAGTCAGCCTCTAAATACTCTTCTTCATTCCACATTCACGGCATTCTCTTAGAAAGACAAAATCCTTAACCGAACTCTTAAATAATGTGTTACCGCAATTGTCGCAGCGTCCACTTATTTCATCTGGGTACATCTTAAAATCATAAACAATCGATGTATCAATACCTTTTGTTTCTCTTTTTGTATTGTTATCTTCCATAACTATCACCTACAACTTAGATTGACTGATTTTTAACCCTATTTATTCCTCTATATGTATGCGGGATCCTAATCTCATTTCATAACTTCTTTATCATATCATATTTTGATTCATTAGAAAGACCCGAAAACTCCGTAAAAACTTTCTTACTATAGAAAAAACAAGGGGAAATCCCCTTGCTTCGTTAGTCACGGTTCCCATTAAATGGACGTTGAATTGCATCTCCAAGGTCATCCATTAATTCACCGACATCTGTATCAATTGTTTCACGGTCTACTCCGTTTTGTATATCGTTGTCAATATTACGGATACGCGTGAATGTACCTTCATCAGTGACTACTTGTATATTTCTTCCATCAGCCATTTTACGTAGATTACTCGTGATTTTATCTTTCAAAGATGCATCATTTCTGTCATTTGTATCAACTGCAACTAAAATATTGTCATCTGTAACAACTACACGAGCCTCATCGACATTGTCCATTTTTTCAACCGCATTTTTTACTTTTTGAGAAATCTCGCCATCACCTCGGTTATTATAACCAATTTCATTTAAATGTCCGTGATAATTTGCATCACCATGGCTAAATCGATTATCCCTTACAAGACCGTTATCACGATCTCCAAGTGGAACTGTTGGATTACTCATGTTTCTATTATCATAACGGTCATTGACTTGACGGAAGTAGTTATCTTCATTGTTCATCCCATCCATCATTTCAGTAACTGGTCCTTCATTATCTATATCGCTATTTTCATTTGAATAGTATCCCATAGGCTGAGTGTTGTTATTATAATTCGTATCTAATGCTCCCTCATCACCATTACATGCTGTTAAACCAGTTGTTAAAAGCGCTATTACTGTAAATGCTGAAGCTTTTTTGCCTTTATTCAATAATAAAACCCCCTGTAGGTACTTTTAAAAAGAGCATCTAAATATCGCTCATACATTAGCTTTCACCTTAAACAGGGAAATCAATCTGTTAGTTAACGGAAACACCTATAAATATTGGACTTGTTTGTTACGAAATTTATGTTGGAATACATAAACACAAAAATTAGGGAAAAATATTAAAGAGAAAAAAACAGAGGGGAAAATCACCTCTGTTTGGTTTATCGTATTAATCTTCCTCTTCATCACGATCATCATAATTAGGCATTCCAAACATTTGACCACCTGGTGCCATTTGTTGTTGTCCTTGATTGTAGCCATATGGGTTATATCCTTGAGGAGCCATATATGGCTGTTGTGCTGGATAACCAACAAATGGTTGAGCCATTGGGTAGCCATAATTAACACCTTGTTGATATGGAAAACCTTGATATGGATTTGCATATGGAGCAGGTCCTCCACAACCACAATCACCTTGTTTTTGAGCATAAGCAGGTGCTACTGCTTGTGGGTATGGCATATTTGGTGACTGTGCTTGGTTTTCATAATCATAGTCATCATCTTCACCCGGAGCTTCACCATAAGCCCCTAAAACTTGATTTGGATTAAATCCGTACCCTGGTAATACTGGAGATACTGGAACGCCTGCATATGGATTCACAGGAAAACCTGGTCCGTAATGTGCTGGAGCCATCGCTTGTGGATATGGCATATTTGGTGTATATGCTACATCTTCATCATCTTCATCATATTGTTCAGGACTTACTGCAGTATGATAAGGCTGATTTGGCGCTGGACCATAACCGTATGGCATTGCCATTGGTTGATATGGTCCTGGTGGGCAGAATCCATATCCAGGAAGAATAGGTGATACCGGAACCATGTATTGTGGTGCTCCATACTGCGGATGTTGCATTGCTGGTGCTGTATATGCAGGCATTTGCATATTCGGCATGTTTGGTGCTGTATATGCAGGCATTTGCATATTCGGTATGTTTGGTGCTGTATATGCAGGCATTTGCATATTCGGCATGTTTGGTACATTCGGCATATTTGCCATATCTTTTAAAGCCTCCTCTTGTTGTTCTTGCGGTAAGTAATATGGCTTAGATTTAGCCTGTTCCTTATACATTTCCTCATCAACTTTCGCCATGTCTGGCAAGACATTTTCTGGTTTAGGCGGCAGTTGAGGGGGCGCCATTTGCGGCATCATTGCCATATTATTCACCGTATAATAGTTATTCACATCTAGCCCTGTATATACCGGATGTTGTACATTAGGTACAGGAGGTATATAAGGTTTTGATGGTTTTTCTGAAATTGGTTCCTTAGGCAATGTATCCTCTACATCCTCTACACCTAAAACAGCTTTTGGTTTTTCTTTTGCAAATGGGTGTTCAGCCATAGGCATTTCTTTTTTCTGAATCTGCATTGTCATTGGTGCTTCTTTTTTGACAGCCACATTTCCTGAAGGTACTTTGATTTTCATTCCTGGCATGATTAAATCTGGATTGCTTAATTGAGTGTTCATACTTTTTAACTCTTCGAAATTAACCCCATATTTTTTTGCAATCTTCCAAAGAGTATCACCTTTTTGAACAATATGAATTTTCAATGCTTTCCCTCCTAAGCATAAAAATAAATCTACCATCAGGATCATCTCAGGCACTGATGGGTTACTAACATAATCATTTCATTTTTTCGAACTTGAAGTGATTATGTTTTCCATGTAATAAACGATTAACATAATTCCATTATTCTTCATCACAATTTATGAAGAAAAAATGGAATTTATGATTAAAACTCGTATTAATAATTGGATAACCTACTTTTTCACTTCAGAACAAAAGCGCAAGCGCCCGTTTAGCGACGTGGACTGGAGCGCTCCGTATGAGATAAAGGAAACACGAAGAGCGGTAGCGATTCGATGTTGACTTAGCGTATAAGGAGTGCGAAGTACACTAGTCGCTGGGCGCTGGAGCTGGATGTCATGTGCATATCCACAGTACAAGAATTTTATAATTTCCTATACGATGAACAAGCCTTATATTAATACTTATGTCTAGACAAGCAAGATTATTAATCAATCTAAAAAGGAACCGACAAAAATTGTCAGTCCCTTTTAGTTTGATTTTTTTTTATGGATTGCATTTATTAAACATTTGCTAGCATACGGTCTAACGCTAATACAGCATCCTTTGTTATGTGCTTTGGTACGATGATTTGATTTGTTACCTCTCCTCTTTCAAGGCCTTCTAGAGCCCATAGAAGATGTGGCAAATCAATACGGTTCATTGTTAAACATGGACACATAAATGGATTTAACGAAACAATTTTCTTATCTTGGTTTTGTTGAATTAAACGGTTCACAAGGTTCATTTCCGTGCCAATTGCCCATTTTGTTCCAGGTTCAGCCGCTTCTATCATTTCAATAATGTATTTTGTCGAGCCTGCGTAATCTGATAAGCCTACAACTTCACGACTGCATTCTGGATGAACAATAATATTCATATCAGGTTCAGTTTTTCGTAAATGTTCAATATTTGCAACAGTGAAATTTTCATGTACTGAGCAATGACCCTTCCAAAGAATCACGATAATATCTTCCACATTTCCTTCAAACTCTAGCTCATTTGTATTTGGATTCCATATTGCCATTTTATCTAAAGGAATTCCAAGGTCATAAGCAGTATTTCTTCCTAAGTGCTGGTCTGGTAAAAACAAAATTCTTTCCTTTTGAGTAAACGCCCACTCTAGCATTTTTTTCGCATTAGAGGATGTTACGGTTGCTCCCCCATTTTTCCCTACGAAGGCTTTTATAGCTGCTGTTGAGTTTACATATGTTAAAGGTAGAATCGTATCACCAAATACTTGCTGAAGCTTCTCCCACGCACGATCGGTTTGATCTATATCTGCCATATCAGCCATTGAACATCCTGCTCTCATATCAGGTAACAGGACCTTTTGGCTTTCAGAAGTTAACATATCTGCTGTTTCAGCCATAAAATGAACCCCACAAAATACGATAAATTCTGCTTCATTATTTTCAGCTGCAGCTTGTGCTAGTTGTAAAGAATCACCCGTTACATCTGAGAATTTAACAACCTCATCCTTTTGGTAGTGATGACCTGGAATATAAAGCTTTGATCCAAATTTCTCTTTAATTTCTTGAACACGCTTCTCCATTTCTTCGGTTGTACGTGTTTTGTAGGATTCAGGCATCATTTCTTTTTTCTCGTGTTCAAGAATATCCAATAATTCCATATCCAATCCCCCTATTTTACATTTAGGCTTATATCTAAAGATTTGTAAGAGTGTGTTAACATACCTAAAGAAATATAATCAACGTTTGTATCGCGGTAATCTGCTAAATTATGAAGTCCAATCCCACCAGATGCTTCTGTTATGATATGCTTTGGAGTTAATTCAGCAAACCTTGCAACCTCTTCTGGGGATCGATTATCAAACATAATCACATCCGCATTAGCATCAATCGCTTCTAAAAGCTGCTTTTCAGTCTCAATTTCCACTTCTATTTTGACCATATGTCCTATCTTTGCCCTTACCGTATTAACAGCATTTGTGATTGAACCAGCAAAGGCGATATGATTGTCCTTTATCATGACACCATCATATAAACCAAAGCGATGATTAAAGCCACCTCCACAACGAACGGCATATTTTTCAAACATTCGTAATCCTGGAGAGGTTTTTCTCGTATCACAAATTCTCGTATGATTTGATTGGAGAAGACTTGTCGCTTTGTTCGTTAACGTTGCAATCCCACTCATTCGTTGAAGCAAATTTAAGATAACTCGTTCACCACTAAGAATAACCGCTACAGGTCCTTCTATTTCGGCAATCACATCTCCCTTTATAAGTTCATCTCCATTTTGTTTTTTTAAGGTCACATTCACATTTGGATGAAATAAGGAATAGCCTGCTTCAATTACTTCAGCTCCTGCAAAAATCCCATCTTCCTTTGCAATAATAACAGCATCTCCGCGAGTTTTTTGACCAAATATCGTTTGACTAGATAGATCTAACTCACCTAAGTCTTCTAGAAAAAATTCTTCTAATTTCTTTTTTAACTTAATAGCATTCATATTTTACACCCCCACGTACATATCAGCACTAGTTCGAATTAGCTGCTTTTGTTTCCACTCTTTATCATTACTGATTGGATAATCTAAACGGTAATGTCCCCCTCTGCTTTCTGTTCTTGTTAATGCAGAGGATGAGATAATCCAACCAATTGTTAACATATTAATAATTTCTATTTGCAGAGTTGTGAAATTCTTCACATTCACATCCCAAAAAGAGATTTGATTCTGATATGATTCAAACCATTTTACCGCATAGGTTAGCTCAGCTTTGGTTCTTTGAATTCCAACATATTTAGTCATGATTTCCTGAATCTGTTTTTTGGTTGGAAATTCAGTGACCTTATCAGCTAAATGTGTATCTGGCTTTTCATCAACACTCATGTCCGGATGTTCGAATTGTAAAGTTAATAAATGAGTTGCTAACCTTTTCCCGAAAACAAGTCCCTCTAATAAAGAATTACTAGCGAGTCGATTAGCCCCATGAACACCTGTACACGCTGCTTCGCCTACAGCAAATAGATTTATGATCGTTGTTTCTCCTTTAGCATTCGTCCTAATTCCTCCCATTAAAAAATGCATGCCAGGAGCAACTGGAACCCTTCCGGTATCTAAATCAATACCATGTTGCTTACACAAGTTTGAAATAGTTGGGAATCTTGTTGAAAAATTAGAGAGCATTGAGATATCAAGGAACACTTTATTGCCTTTTTTCATTTCGTAAAAAATCGCTCTTGAAACTACATCTCTTGGAGCTAAGTCACCTTGATGATGAAGATCTTTCATAAAGGCCTCTCCGTTTTGATTAATTAATGTAGCACCTTCGCCTCTAACAGCTTCGGAAATTAATCCAACACAATGTCCATGAATATGAAGCATCGTTGGGTGAAATTGAATAAATTCCATATCGGCAATCTCTGCACCTGCTCTGTAAGCCATTGCAATACCATCACCCGTAATCACATCTGCGTTTGATGTATGGCCGTAAACAGCCCCACATCCTCCACTTGCAATGACCGTTTTACTTGCTAAGTAACGTTGGATCGTGCCTTTTTCACTCTTTGTATAAACACCAAGACAAACTCCATCTTTTACAATTAAATCTGTCACCATTTCGTTTTCAATAATATTTACCAAGGATTTCGTTGCTTGAAATAAAAACTCTGTTACTTCTCTTCCTGTTGCATCTCCACCAGCATGGATGATACGGTTATGGCTATGTGCGCCTTCTTTACCAAGAAGAAATTCTCCGTCTTTATCACAGTCAAAGGTCATTCCTTTTCGACACCATTCGAGAATTTCTATTGGACCATCTTGAACGAGATGTTCCACATTTTCTGTATTATTATGATAACAACCTGCAACTAACGTATCCTCAAAGTGATTTTTCCATGAATCCTTTTTATGAACTGCCGCTGCAATTCCACCTTGAGCAAGCATTGAATTGCTCGTGAACCAAGTAGATTTCGTAATAATTGTAACCTTTTTATGACGCAGGTGGTATGCAGCAGAAAGGGCTGCAATTCCACTACCGATTATAATGACATCTGTTTGAGGCATAGCATAGAACCCTCCTGTATTTTACACCTGTCTTGACACCTATATTTACATATATTTAAAATAAAGACAAGAGTTTTTTATGACAAGGTAAAAAAGTATAAGTTTTTTGTACTTAGTGTTAGTGTCTAGCTTAAGCGCCTAGCCCCAAAGGACAGGACGTGCGAGCGCAGTTACAGTGATTATCGTCGCGTTTGTAACTGCCTCGATGGTCTAGCCACTCATGAATTGAAGGGAAAGAACACCTTCTATTCATGAGTGTCTTATTTGCCCGAGGCTGATCAAGGCGCTTGCGCTTTTCTTAACCAATCTGCAAGATTATGAGGAAAATAGGGGTGACATCATTGATATATCTAGATTACGCAGCTACAACACCAATTAGTGACAACGCACTCAATATATATGTAAAAGCCTCCAAAAACGCCTTTGGAAATAGCAGTAGTTTACATGATATTGGGGAAATGGCAGCAAAAACCTTACAAGCATCTAGAAAGCTTATTACAGATGTTATTGGTGGACACGAGAAAGGGCTTTATTTTACGAGTGGTGGTAGTGAAGCAAACATACTGGCCATACAGTCTCTTTTAAATGGTGTAGACCTTAATAAAAAGCATATTATTACTACACAGATAGAACATTCATCTCTGTATACATTTTTTCAAAAGCTAACAACAGAGGGATATGAGGTTTCCTTTTTAAAACCAAATGAACAAGGTCATTTTACACTAGATGCACTGAAAAAAGAGCTCCGGGCTAATACAGGATTAGTATCGATACAGCATGGAAACTCTGAAATAGGTGCTGTTCAGCGTATCGAAGAAATTGGACCGTTTTTAAAAGAGCACGGGATATTATTCCACAGTGACTGTGTACAAACATTTGGAAAGCTTCCAATTAATGTTGAGAAGGCTCAAATTGATTCCATCTCTATATCTAGCCATAAAATTTATGGGCCTAAAGGAATTGGAGCTGCGTATATTAATCCATCTGTCTTTTGGCAGCCTGTTATTCCAGGGACAACTCATGAGGCAGGCTTTCGTCCTGGTACGGTCGATGTTCCAGGGGCTGCTGCGTTTGCTACAGCAGCGAAAGATATATCAGCTGTAATGAATGACAACACTGAACGTTTAATAGGGCTTAGGAGCTTATTCATTGACTTACTACAGCCTTATAAGGATAAAATAACGCTATTAAATGAAAATACCGAATATACACTACCTAACATTCTTCCATTAGTTGTAGATGGGGTCGAAGGTCAATATATGATGTTAGAATGCAATCGGTTTGGTTTTGCCATATCAACAGGTAGCGCATGCCAAGTTGGGATGCAAGCACCCTCTCGTTCTCTCCTTGCTATAGGTTTTGAAGAGCAAAAAGCGAAACAATATATTAGAATATCATTAGGGAAAGAAACAACGAGTGAGCAAATTGAGTCATTCATACAAGTACTTGTTAATATCGTGGAAAATTTTTAGAAAAACTTGGCTTGTCGCCAAGTCCTAATGGCGAAAGCCTTAGTTTTTCTTATACTATCATCCTTAGAATATAAATTCTGATAGTACAAGAAATAATTACCTTTTATATAACAAACAAGATAGCTAAAATTAGCAGCGCGGTGGGAAGGATGAATATCGGTGAAGGCTGAAAAAATATTAGGTGAAGAACGAAGAAATCTCTTGTTACAATTACTTTCTAAATCAGACAAGCCGATTACTGGTGGAGAATTGGCAAGCACAACAAATGTAAGCAGACAGGTTATTGTACAAGACATTTCTCTTTTAAAAGCAAAAAATTATCCAATTATTGCTACAAGCCAAGGATATGTGTTTTTAAACAATCAAAATGACCAAAATATATTAATTGAGCGAATCATTGCATGTAGACACGCCCCAGGTCGAACGAAAGAGGAATTATCTATTCTTGTTGATCATGGCGTTTTTGTAAAAAATGTCATCGTGGAGCATCAAGTATATGGTGATTTAACCGCTTCAATAATGGTAGGAAATCGTAGCGATGTAAATGAATTCATTAATAAAATAGACCGCTATAATGCTGCATATTTATCACAGCTAACAGAAGGACTTCATTTGCACACGCTACAAGCAGATTCTCTTGAAAAATTAGATCGTGCTTGTGAGGAACTTGAAAAAGAAGGGTTTTTAGTTCAGGACTAATATCGTAAAGATAACTTATTAAGTTAAATGGAAATCAGGTGGCATGATGTCTTTTAAGGTCAGACCCCTCCATCAACTCCTTTATATAGTGCTTTACACTAAGTCAAAGTCTGAGGGGTCTGACCTTTTGCTTGTTTTTAAGCCTTTTTCTCTACATTCTGTTTAATTGTATATGCTTTATATGAACCCAACAGCTTAACACCACAACCAAGGGCTTCTAGTTCAGCAATAGCTCCAGGAATTAATATTTCGTCTACTAACATATCAATGTCAATAATGAAAAAATAATTACCTAACCCTGTCTTCATTGGTCTAGATTCAATTTTAGACAGATTTAGTTTACGCCAAGTAAATGCAGATAGCACTTGATGTAATGCCCCAGATTGATCAGATGGCAGTGTGATCATTAATGTTGTTTTTTCTTTATCAGCTGTAAGATTTGGGCTATTATATTCAACATTATTTAAAGGATGTAAAATCGCAAAGCGTGTATGATTATAGTGATAATCATGGATATTCGCTTTCACTATTTCTAACCCATATTCGTGAGCCGCGAGCTCGTTTGCAATAGCTGCTACAGGCTCTTCAGGATGCTGACTAACATAACTAGCTGCAGCTCCTGTTGACGTTGCATAATCATACGTAATACCTTTAAACGAATGATGTAAAAACTTATGACATTGTGCAATCGCATGTGAATGAGAATAAACTCGGGTTATTTTTTCCCAATTATCCTTTCTTGAAGGGTGTACCATAAAATGCTGCTCAATCGGTGAAACAATTTCTCCAACTATGTATAATGGTTGTTCGTGTATTAAATAATCAATAGTTAAATTAACCGAACCCTCAAGTGCATTCTCGGTAGGAACGACGGCAAAATCAATCTCACCATCAGCAACTGCATCAATACATTGAGGAATAGTGGTATATGCTACCTGCTCGACTTCATCCCCAAAAAAAGATTGAACAGCTAAATGGGTAAATGTTGCTCTTGGACCTAAAAACCCTATCCTTTTTGCCACTAATTTCAACTCCTTATGCTCCTTGACCTAATATTTCTACTTTTTCGACAAATTCCATTCTTCGTAGCTTGGCCATTAAGCGATTAATATCCTCGGTCATTCCATTTGTACTAAGAGAGAGTGTTACATTTGCACGACCCTGGATTGGAATGGTTTGATGGATTGTTAAGACATTACATCCAGCATTTGCGACAACCAATAACAATTGAGAAAGTGTGCCGCTACGATCTTCAAGATGAAAAAAAAGTGTAATCAGCTTTTCTTTAACCATTGTATGGAATGGAAAAACTGCATCACGATATTTATAAAAAGCACTCCGGCTCATATCCACACGTTGAACAGCCTCGGCAACAGAATCAACTTTCCCTCTTTCGATTAGCTTTTTCACTTCAAGCGTTTTTTTCATCGCTTCTGGCAAAATGTCTTCTCGAACTAAATAAAACGTACCGTCCTTCATATTCTCCCTCCCATCTTTTTTCTCAATGTAGATAATTTATCACAATATTGGCTAAATTTCTTCTTTTTTCTTAATAAAAGAGAAAATTAAAAAAGAGAGCCAATTCACAGCTCTCACAAGATAAGTCTAGTAAAACTCCCACTTTTGGAGGCTTCACGCTATTCAACAAATTCAAATTCATACTCAAGTAATTTAACGATAGCCCCGTCTTTTGCTCCTCTTTCTCGTAAGGCTTCATCAACACCTAGTCCACGAAGCTGTCTTGCAAAGCGTCTTACAGATTCTTCACGAGAGAAATCGGTCATCTTAAAGAGTTTTTCAATTTTTTCACCTGCAAGAACATAAGAACCTTCGCTATCACGTGTAATTGCAAAGTTTGGCTCTTCCTTCTTAAATTCATAAATAACTCTGTGTTCTGCTGGCTCTTCCTCAAATAATGGGAATTCTGGCGTGTTTTCAATTACATCTGCAATTTCAAATAACAGCTCACGAACTCCATCTCGAGTAATCGCAGATATTGGGAAAATTTTCACATCATCTTCTAGTTTTTTCTTGAACTCTGCTAAATTGTCTTCAGATTCAGGCATGTCCATTTTATTAGCAACAATAATTTGCGGTCTTTCCGTTAAACGCAGATTATATTCCTTTAATTCTGCATTAATCGTTACATAATCCTCGTAAGGGTCTCTACCTTCTAAGCTTGACATATCAATCACATGAACGATTACACGTGTTCTTTCAATATGTCTAAGGAACTGATGACCTAATCCAACACCTTGGTGTGCGCCTTCAATTAAACCTGGAAGATCTGCCATGACAAAGCTTCTGCCGTCTTCTGTTTCAACCATACCTAAGTTAGGAACAAGTGTTGTAAAGTGGTATTCAGCAATTTTCGGCTTCGCAGAGGATACAACAGATAATAGGGTTGATTTTCCTACGCTTGGAAATCCAACCAATCCTACATCAGCTAATACTTTTAATTCTAAAATAACATTTTTTTCTATTCCTGGTTCACCATTCTCTGAAAGCTCTGGTGCTGGATTTGCCGGTGTAGCAAATCTTGAGTTACCACGGCCACCACGACCACCTTTTGCAATAACTGCTCTTTGGCCATGCTCGGTTAGATCAGCGATGATTTGGTTTGTTTCTTCATCCATTACAACAGTTCCTGGTGGAACCTTTACAACCATCGGCTGCGAATTTTTACCATGCTGATTTTTTGACATGCCATGCTCGCCACGAGGAGCCTTAAAATGGCGCTTGTAGCGGAAATCCATTAACGTTCTTAATCCTTCTTCTACTTCAAAAACAACGTCAGCACCATTTCCGCCATCGCCGCCTGCTGGTCCACCTTTTGGCACGTATTTTTCTCGACGGAACGCAACCATACCGTTCCCGCCGTCGCCGCCTTTTACATATATTTTGACCTGATCGACAAACATCTGTCTTCCTCCGTTCTAATTGCCAATAACATAAGAAACAATAGTAAAACGTCCAAAAGTGACTTTCTCCACTAAAGGTTTGTTGATCTTACGTGGTTTTTACGCATAAGTCATACACCACATAAGTCAATGTCATACTAGCCGTTGTTGCTAATTGAAATAACTGTAGTTAACTCATTTTTATCTACATGAAATTCGTTCACAATATGAGAATGTTCAACAGCTTGTAACCAATTTGTTAATGGATCTGTATCCTTTATTATGCCATTAAAATCAAAAAAGAAACGAATTCCTTCTTCTTCTTCTGAACCAACATCAATTGTAATATTTAAATGATTTTCACTACAAAAATCAACCGTTTTATCTAGTATTTCCAAAAATTCCTTACTCCATTTTGTTATTGATAAGTCATATGCCTCTAAAGACAGTACATTACCTATAATCTCGTATTCCAATACAAAATGGTGACTATGCCAATTAAATGTCATAAGAAAGCTAGAAAATAATGGCATTTTTAAATTACTCAACTTAGATTCTTGCTGTGCTTCTATTACAATTCTCTCAATAATCTCGTTCACACGATCATATTTTTGCAAAGAAAGATTGCCCTTAATTAATTGTAGTTTGTTCATCCAATCATGACGTGAATGACTTAATATATCGATAATTTCCCATTCATTTGGTTTATTTTTCATACTATTTTCTCCTAGTGTATAAAAATAATTTTCATTAAGGAGTTATACTAATTAGACTGTAATAAGAATTATAACAAACATTGTTTTGGAACATAAGGGCAATTCAATACAATACTGATTTTTTTCCCAATAAAAAAAGAGGCTGCAAAGGGTCAGACCCGTCAAACCAAATATATATAGCTTTTACAAAGTAAAAAACTATATATATAAGTGTTGATCCAGGGGTCAGACCCTTATGAGTCAGCCTCTTTCAAATGAACTTATGCTTCTTGTGCTACTGGATATACGCTAACTTTTTTGCGGTCGCGTCCGAAACGTTCGAACTTAACGACACCATCAACTTTTGCGTATAACGTATCATCACCGCCGCGGCCAACGTTTTCACCTGGGTAAATTTTTGTACCACGTTGACGGTAAAGAATCGAACCACCAGATACCAATTGTCCATCTGCACGCTTTGCACCAAGACGTTTAGACATAGAGTCACGACCGTTTTTAGTCGACCCTACCCCCTTCTTAGATGCGAAGAACTGAAGATCTAATCTTAACATGAAGTTCACCTCCTGTTTAGTTCGTTATCGTTATAGAAATATATTGTCCATAATCTCTTTCAATCGTTTGTAGTGAAACAAGCATACCCTCTAACAATAATTGAACTTTATCACTTGTTGATTTATCGAGATTTAAGGGTAATTTAACATGTAAATAACCGCCATCTCCACCTTGATCAATTTGTGGCTCAATATTTGTAAGGGACAGCACTGCATTAACAGCACCAAAGGTAACAGCTGATGCTCCAGCACAAACAAGATCCTTGCCATGTTCATCGAACTCAGCATGTCCAGATAATACGAACGAAGTTATAAGTCCCTCATTTGAACGATAAATTTTCGCATTTATCATTTCAAATAGCCTTACGCGTTGATTTTGTCAATCACAACTTTAGTGTATGGCTGACGGTGACCTTGTTTTTTACGATAGTTTTTCTTAGCTTTATACTTGAAGACAGTGATTTTCTTTTGACGACCGTGTTTTTCGATCTTACCAGTTACAGTCGCTCCGTCAACAGTTGGGCTACCAACTTTAACGTTGTCTCCACCTACAAATAAAACTTTGTCAAACGTAACAGTTTCACCTTGTTCAGTACCTAGCTTCTCAACGTAGATTACTTGGCCTTCTTCAACTTTAATTTGTTTTCCACCAGTTTCAATAATTGCGTACATCCTTGCACCTCCTATAAACTCAGACTCGCCAAAATCAGGTGAATGTAGCAAGAAGCTATCATTACTTTAACCTAACTCTGAGCGGTTGTAGCACGGGTGCGCTACAAACCATAACATTAAATATAATATCAAAAACCTATGAAATATGCAACATAATTTTATTCGTATATGATACATGTCAAAATTCTATTTGATTCTTTTAAGGATGGAATTCACATCACCAATATGATTTATATGGTAGCCAGGTACAGAACTAGTATACTCTGAACAGATTACCCTAAATTTCAATGCCTCTTCAAGCTGTTTAAGATGTTCCTCGTTTTTACCTTTTAAAAGCTCGATCACATCTGTTGTCGCTTCTATCCAAATTGCATCTTCATCCATAAATTGGTGCTCCCATAACTCTCTTTCTAGCTTAAATGCAATCGCCTCAGCAGATGGAATTCTACCTGTTCCATTACAAGTTGTGCAGCGATCTGTTAGGCTCGCCTCAATTGGTTGACGAACTTTCTTTCTCGTAATTTGTAAAATGTTTAATTCAGTAAATCCAATGACCTTATGTTGAACACGATCTTTCTTCATCTCACGAATAACGGTATCAGTGATTGTTTTCTGATCTTCTTTATGCTTCATATCTATAAAATCAATTAAAATGATACCACTAAGATTTCTTAATCGAATTTGCTTTGCTATCTCTATTGCTGCTACTTGATTCGTTTTAAGTACAGTGTCACGCATCGATAATTTTCCGGAAAATTTCCCAGTATTTATATCAATAACCGTCATAGCTTCTGTTTGTTCGATAATGATGTAGGAGCCATTCTTTAACCAAACAATTTGTTTTAAGAGCTTGTCAATTTCTTGGTCAATCTCATATGTTGTGAAAATTGATTGTTTACCATCATGGTAAACAATCGCCGTGTTTGGAAATTGCAACTTAAGCTTCTGAACCCTCTCTAATTGATCACTAATAATGATATCGTCAGCATTAATGGCAAGCTCGTTCACTATTCGATCAACAAAGCTTTTTGCTTCAAATACACATATAGGTTTTTTACCACTCGTTGTTTGCAATGATTGAAACTGCTGCTTCAGCTTTGTATATTCGTCCTTAAGCTCTTCCTTCGACACATCCGTGCTCGCGGTACGAAAAAGAAGCCCCTCATTTTCTACTCGGAGCCCATGAGCTATTAGTAATAATCTGTTTCTTTCTTCTTCATCTGACAGCTTTTTCGATACAGCCACATAATCTCCATATGGCATGTAAACTAAGAGCCTACCGCCAAACTCGATATTGGTTGTTAGCTTTGGACCCTTTTGATCTGTCCCCTCTTTTATTACCTGAACGAGCAACTGCTCCCCTTCTCTTACATAATGAGATATCGATGTTTTGGATCCAATATTTTCTGACTGCTGAAAAAAAATTAAATCATTACGGTGGATATATCCATTTTGCTTTAATCCTATATCAACAAAAGCAGCCTGCATACCTGGAAGAACCTTTGTCACACGACCAACATATATATTCCCGATAATCTCATTATCAAATGAATAGGTTTGGTGTATTTCACATAGCTGATCATGTTCAAAGACTGCACAGCGTACTTCTTTTGTTTTTTCGTTTATTATCAGTTTTCGCACTTCATTTACCCTCTTTCTGTGGAAAAGGGACATAGATCCACTTAAAAGCCTATTTGCTTATCTTTCATTCCACTTACGACACACTTTATTTAATATAACACATTACCTGCACTAGTTTGAAATTGTGTTTTTGACGATGATTTCCTCTATTTATTTTACTAAAAAGTGTCAGTATGCATACACTAAGTCTCCTACTTTTGAATCGGTAAGCTTGTTAGCAAAATAGGCATGAAGTAATTCATTTTCATCCATTTCAGATACCTTAGCACCATTTCGTTCAACAACAATTAAATGTTTACAACCTCTTTGAAATTGAAGCAATACATTGTATACTAACTCAGATTCATCGACGACAATAGGCTTTAACCGATATATTGTATCTTGTTTACCATAATAACGCTCCATTAAAAATCGTAAGCAACCATACATTCTGTTCCTGTACTCATGATATATACTGTAAATTAGAAAGGTTGTAATAATCCACATATTCATAAGATTTGGTGAATAAAACAGGACAACTAGTACATATAGGCATAAGAAAATAATGGACGCTGCGATCATATAAACATGTGCTTTTTTATACGACCAGAAATTAGAGAAAAGAATAAATAAAAGCTTTCCGCCGTCCAGAGGCCAAATAGGTAGCAAATTAAATAATAGGATTGATACATTATAAAAAGTGAACAGTCGATAATCATCAACACTAACGAAATTTGCTACTTGAAGTAAATACGCTACACCTTGAAGCCAAAGATGCTGGATTGGACCTGATAACACCACAATAAATTCTTGCTTTAACGAACGATTACCATGTTCATCAACCTCGGCAACCCCTCCAAAAGGAAGTAACATGATCGCTTTAATTCTCCAAGAAAAAAAATGAGCACTTGTTGCATGGCCCATTTCATGTATAAACACAATCAGCATTAACAAAAATAACGTTTTAAAGTTAGCTGTAATGACACTTATTCCTATCATTACCCATAACAATGGATGAATATGGATTTTTTGTAAGAGTGCTAAGTAGTTAATCAAATTGTATCACCTGATTTGGGTCGATAAAATCATCACCCTTTTTAATGGCGAAATAATAAGTGCCTTTTTGATTGTCACTTAATTTAGTTTTCCCAAGCTCTTTTCCTTTTTCAACAAAATCATAAAGTGCCACATCAATTTTATCTAAATTTCCATACCATGATTTTGTGCCATCAGCATGTTGTAAAACAATCGTTAGTCCTGTGTCAGGTTTTTCACCTGCTTCAATTATAATACCTTCATTCATCGCCTCTACAGAAGGTAGGTCTGTTTCAACCATAATTCCTTGTCCGTTATCTTTAAACGATTCTAGCACTTTACCTGAAGCTGGTGCAGCTAGCTCGGCTGTTTGTGTCCCACTTCCTGTTTGTTTACTGTCGTACGATTTCGGTTCAAAAAGTGCTAGTGGTTCACCAAACTGGTCTCGATACCATGTGGATACAGCAGCAAATTGAAATTCTTCTTCAAGTGAATACGCAATCGCTGATCTAGCTTGTTCAAACATAGGTGAACCATTTTTAAACACGATGGCAGTTACTAATACTAACACTGCTGAAAATAAAATTTTAAACATAAATATTTCTGCTCGAAAAAGTGGATGTCCTCCTTTTCCATTGTCAGGACCACCTTCATATGTTGGTGGAGAATATGCACCATATCTTTCTTCATCGCTTAAAAATAATGATGTTCGCTTTGACATTTCATTGTCATTTGACAAACCTCTGTCGTGCTTTCTTTTCATAATTCGTTTCCTTACTTCATCCGCTCGATGACTCATCCCCATCAATCCTTTTAGTCAGTTTGTACAAGTTTATGCCTTGTCTTCTAGTGTTATGATCAAATTTTCCAGAAAAGCCGAAGCGCCTTGATCAGCCTCGGGCAAAAAGCCACTCATGAATAGAAGGCGTTCTTTGCCTTCAATTCTTAAGTGGCTTATAACCTCGAGGCTGTCAACACCGCGACGTCCTCATCTCTTGACTGCACTTGCACTCCTGTGCGATCTAAGGGCAAGGCCATCCGAATTTCACAAATTCGGACTCGGAGCTAACCAGCAAAACTAGTACTAAAACTTATACTTACTTACAAAAAAAAATAGTGGTGAAAACCACTGTTCCACAAGGAAACATCGATTTTCAGACACTAGTTTTTTGAGCAATAAGCCATTATGTATGGCTATCATATAAAGTCTATTAACCTATTGTTCTAAGTAAAGAAAACTAAACTCTAACACCAAAGAACTTTTTAAGCTTTGTTAATACACCCTTGTTCTGCTCGTCTAATGATTGTAATGGAACAGATTCCCCAAGGATGCGGCGTGCAATATTTCGATACGCAATTGATGCACGATTATTAGGATCCATCACAATAGGCTCACCATTGTTAGATGCTTTAATCACATCATCATCATCAGCCACAATTCCTATTAAATCAATCGAAAGGTGTGTGACAATCTCATCAACATCTAGCATGTCCCCATTTTTCACAAGATGATTACGTATACGATTAATAACTAATTTTGGTGGCTCGATATCTTCCTTTTCAAGTAACCCAATGATTCGATCCGCATCACGAACTGCTGAGATTTCCGGAGTCGTGACAACAACAGCTTTATCTGCACCAGCTACTGCATTTTTGTATCCTTGTTCAATTCCAGCTGGGCAATCAATAACGATATAATCATAATCTTGTTTTAATTCATCTATTAGCTTTTTGATTTGCTCTGGTTTTACAGCTGTTTTATCACTTGTTTGAGCAGCAGGTAGTAAATATAATAAATCTTCAAATCGTTTATCCTTTACAAGTGCTTGGTGCATTTTACAGCGCCCTTCAACTACGTCCACTAGATCATAGATAATACGGTTTTCAAGTCCCATTACTACATCTAGGTTTCGAAGACCGATGTCTGTATCTACTAAGCAAACACGTTTGCCTAATATAGCTAAAGCTGTCCCTAAATTTGCTGATGTTGTTGTTTTACCAACTCCACCTTTACCTGAGGTAATGACAATTGCTTCACCCATAGTTAGATTCCCCCTTCAAACCTCGTTAAGTTAGGTCGTAAATGAGTAAGTTGTTGTAATCGCTCAATAATCATTTCTTCATTTTCATTTATATAAGCACACTCCATATCACTACCTTCTTTAGGTATATGATCTGGCGAACGATTAATGATTTCACTAATGCGAAGCTGTGCTGGTTTCATTAATGAAGCAGCAATAACAGCCTCCTGATTACCGTCTACACCAGCATGAGCAATTCCTCTTAACGCACCTAAGACAAAAATATTACCCGCAGCAATTATTGTTCCACCAGGATTTACATCTCCTATTAACAGTAGATCACCTTGGACTTTTAAAATTTGACCAGAACGAACAATCTTGGCAACAGAAACAATTTCCGTTTCTCTCTTTAACCTAAGTGCCTCATCCTTTGTCATTACATTGCTTTCAATTGTCTCAACAATGAGATTGCGTTTTTGCTTTATAATTGATTCCAGCTTTTCTTGCTGATTTTTATTAACGAAACGGTTTCCAACCTTGACATTAACACCAATAACTGGACCTGACCCGTGAACATATTGTTTTAAAGATAGCATTTCCTCGAGTTCATGGAGCAACTGGTCAAAAGAACATGAATCATCGAGATGTAACGTTAAGCCATCTTTTGTGCCTTTAATCGTAACATATTGTTGTTTTTGGACCTTCATGACGTTCACCTCAACGACTTTACTATTCGACAGAAATGCTTCAATTCCTTTTTTTAAATAGATAAGAAAGTATAAGATTTTTGGACTAAGTTTTTGTGTCTAGCTCCGAGTCCGAATTTGTGAAATTCGGATAGCAGTCCAACTTTGGAAAAGTCGGATTCCTAGCCCCGAAGCACAGGAAGTACAAGTGCAGGCAATGTGACAGGACGTCACGTTTTTGACTGCCTGGAGGGAATAACAAAACCCTTTTTTCCTAGGTCATAAGACACTCATGATTTGAAGGTAAAAAACACCTTCTATTCATGAGCGTCTTATTTGCCAGAGGCTAAACAAGGCGCTTCCGCATTTCAGTTTGATTAATCCTCAGATTCTTCTATTTTTATTTTAGTAAGAAATTTTTTCAATGGATAGATTAACAGAATGGCAATGATCGAATTTAATGCTAGCGTAGGTAATAACCTCAATGTTGTAAAATTGTATAAGGACATCTTTGTCGTCCCAATTAGATAATTAATACCATACACATAATATTCAAGCAAAGTGATAGATAAAATCGTCAGAAACAGCACAATAAAAGCATTTACATGAAGAACTTTCATAGCTTTTGAAATCAGATAAGCAATTATGCCATATGCAAAAAGATAGATCCCTATCACTTCGATATACACAATATCATGTAGCAAACCGAACACAAATCCAAATAGCATTCCCTGTGTTCGAGTTAAGTAAACTGTTACGAATATTACCATAACTAACACAAATCGAGGTATATAGAGCTGGTCTTCTAAGGCAAATGGGACATGAGCTAAATGAGCGAAGATACTTTCACTGATAAATATAAAGAAGATAAGAAAAGGAAGAATGAAACGTCTCACGATTCCTCCTCCTTGTTTAGCTCCTCTACAGGATCTTCTGATTCAGATACACGCTTTGCTACCCATACGCGGTTAATATCATAAAAATTTGCTGCTGGCTTAACATAGGCCATTTGTTCTAAACCATATGTATCCGGCTCAATTTCGATAATTTCTCCAATAAGAATTCCTTCAGGGAAAACCTCACCTTTACCCGATGTAATGACCTTTTGCCCTTCAACAAGCTTAGCATTAGATTCAATTCGACGAAGTAAAAGTGCTCCTTTCTCTTCATCATATCCCTCTATTAATCCCATTACCTTCTCACTACTACTTGTTGTCTCATCTTTACCTTTATTTTCTACTGGTTGGACCTCAGCAGAGATTCTGTTTTTAAGGTCTGTTGCACTTAAAAGTTGAACAGTAGAAGTGAATTGTGAAATGGATTTCACCTTTCCTACAAGTCCTTGTGCCGTTACAACAGCCATATTTGGTTCGATCCCATCCTGTGCCCCTTTATCAATTGATATGTAATCATACCACCTGTCAGGATTTCGCCCAATAACAGTAGAAAAAATAGGATCATACTTTCTTAAGTTAGCTACCTTACCTAGCTCTGCTAATAATTTTTCATTTTCCACTTTATACTCTTGAAGATCTGCTTCTAGCTGCATGTATTCGTCAAGTCTGCTTTTTAGCAACTCATTCTCTTCATATGTATTTTTCAAATCATTTACATTTCCAAAGAAATCAGATACATATAGGGCAGGTTTATGAAAAATAGACTGAAAAACACTTACTGTATCCTGTAAAAATTGCTCAGGCCATGTCAACTTCCGATCTTCCTTTAAGGAAAAACCAATCAATGCCACTAAAACAATAATACTTACTAGCAACAAGATAAGGCGTTTATTTAGGAAAAACTGTGGCATGATGAACACCCTCTTAACTCATATTTCCGATTCAAAACCTAGCCTCTGCTTACAGTAAAAGTATGTTTCTTTAGTGACTATTAACAAAGGCTAAAATTAACTTATCGACTATCTCTTGCTTTATTTTTAAATAAGTGAATATGCTCAAGTGCTTTACCTGTTCCAATAGCTACACAATCTAATGGATCCTCAGCAATTAACACTGGCATATTTGTTTCTTCTCCAATAACCTTATCAAGGTTACGAAGCAAAGCGCCACCACCGGTTAACACGATTCCTCGATCCATGATATCAGCTGCAAGCTCTGGAGGTGTTTTTTCCAATGTATTTTTTACAGTATCAACAATTGTATATACTGTATCTTTTAATGCATCTGCAATTTCTGCTGCTGTAATCTCAATCGTTTTAGGTAGACCTGTTAAAAGGTCCCGTCCTCTAATATCCATATTATCTACACCATCAGGAGAACCTGCGGAGCCGATTTCAACTTTAATAGCTTCAGATGTACGATCTCCGATCATTAAGTTATACGTTTTTCTAATGTATGTAATAATAGCCTCATCCATTTCGTCACCTGCTACACGAATTGATTGACTTGTTACAATCCCACCAAGTGAGATAATGGCAACTTCTGTTGTACCGCCACCAATATCAACAACCATGCTACCTGTTGGTTCCCAAACAGGTAAATTTGCACCAATTGCTGCTGCAAATGGCTCCTCAATTGTGTATGCATCTCTTGCTCCAGCCTGTCTAGTTGCATCAATAACAGCTCTTTCTTCTACCGCTGTAATTCCTGATGGCACACATACCATCACATAAGGCTTTCTTGAGAAAACACCTTTTGTTTTTGTTGCTTGTTTAATATAGTATTTCATCATTGTAGCTGTTGTTTCATAATCAGCAATAACTCCATCCTTCATAGGACGTAGCGCAACAATATTTCCTGGTGTACGACCAATCATGTTTTTCGCATCATTACCAACAGCAACAATTTGTTTTGTATCTGTTTGCAAAGCAACAACAGATGGTTCACGAACAGCAATTCCTCTTCCTTTAACAAATACGAGTGTGTTTGCAGTCCCTAAATCTATTCCAAGGTCTCTAGTACCAATACCGAACATAGGGTGTATCTTCCTTTCTGAAACGAAATATATACTTTTTTATTATTTTTAGGAAAATTGACAGAATACAACTTTCTTCATTTTGAGGGTCAATTATGCACTGTTCATGGTTTTGCTTCAAATGAGGTTAGTTTTCCGAAACTGCTTCATCATCTTTCCTTGTATTCAACTGAGTTTTTTTGAAACTAAAAAAAAACTCATAAACCTTATTATATCGTAATTACGCAAAAAAAAAAGTATTACACGTAGCCTTTTTCTTTCAAACTTACATATTTTTGTTCACCGATTATCAGATGGTCCAAAAGTTCTATACCTAAAACCTTACCACATTCAGTGAGACGTTTCGTTACTTCTATATCCTCTCTGCTTGGAGTAGGATCTCCTGATGGATGATTGTGAATACAAATCAACGATGCAGCAGAGCGTTTAAATGCTTCCTTGAACACCTCGCGCGGATGCACTATAGATGCATTCAAACTACCAATGAACACCGTTTGTTTATGAAGAACTTGATTTTTTGTGTTTAAGTACAAGCAGACAAAATGCTCCTGACTTAAAAAACGCATTTCCTCCATCACATAATTTGCTCCATCTTGTGGAGAGCGTATTACATAACGGTCATCATACGTAAGGCGATTTATCCTTCTCCCTAGTTCAAGTGCTGCTAAAATTTGTACCGCTTTTGCATTGCCTATCCCAGATATTGTTGTAATCTCCTCTACAGACGCATCCTTTAACATTCTTATCCCTTCAAAATGCTTAAGAAGTTTTTGAGAGATCTCTAGAACTGATTCCTTTTTTGTACCAGTTCGAAGTAAAATTGCAAAAAGTTCTTGATTTGATAGCTTATCAGGTCCTTCATTTAACAAGCGTTCTCTCGGGCGCTCTTCCTCAGGGAAATCACGGATTTTAAAAGTTGATACTTCCATTTAGTCTCCTTCGTTTCCCTTTCTGCTCTGGAAAATCTCTCTTATCTATGTGTATTTATATGATGAACCTACATTGCCGTTTTATTCCACGAAAACGGACTTGATTTCCTAAAACGTATCAGTAGAGCTTTTCGAATTCTTTAGCGTACAAATCCCATATTTAACAACTCACGGTATGTTCGCGCTATCGGCAAACCGACAACAGAATAAAAATCACCGTGGATGCTATTAACCAGTAATGCGCCATAGCCTTGAATCCCATATGCTCCTGCTTTATCCATTGGTTCACGTGATGAAACATATTCCTCTATTTCTCTGTCTGAAAGTGGAAAAAACGTAACACTCGTTTTTTCATGAAAGGAACAGACCTGATCACCGTATATAATGGATACGCCTGTGTATACTTCATGTGTTTTACCTGATAGCATTTGTAGCATTTGGATTGCTTCGATTTCATCTGTTGGTTTACCTAGCATCCGACCTTCATATACAACAAGGGTATCTGAACCAATGACAAAAGAGCTTTGATTTGTTTTTGCAACACTTGCTGCTTTTTGATGTGCTAATGATTGGACCATTTCTGCTGGATGAAGCTGCTCGTCAACAATTTCCTCAATTTCACTTACGATCACCTCAAAAGGTATTTGAAGAAGTTCAAGAAGTTCTTTTCTGCGGGGAGAAGCTGAAGCTAAAATGAGGTTTGAATTCATGATGTTTTTCATCCTTTCTTCGTTTCAGATTAGAAGATACTTTTATATCGTACCAAACGATATGAATTTGGACAATTTTCTAAATTTCATTTTTACTGACTGATAGAAAGAAATGCGCAAGCGCCTTGTTCAGCCTTGGGCAAATAAGACGCTCATCAATCCATAAGTGGCTAGACCATAGAGGCAGTCAAAAACTCGGGCGGCTTCATCTCTTGCCTTCACTTGCACGTCCTGTACGGTCTGAGGCGACGGCATCCGACTTTTCGAAAAGTCGGACTCGGAGCTAGACACAGACACTAAGTACAAAAAACTTATCTTTCTTATCTTTTAAAAAGGCAGTTTTCACAATGATTGTTGTTTTTCGTATAATGTACTATTTACTTATTTAGTTATGTGTCGTGCTCTTTTCCATTAATTATTTTAAAATTTCCTCTGAATAATGATTGAAGTCACACTGAAAAAATCCTAAAGCCGATTTTTTTTAAGTATTATAACAACAAACTTTTAGAAAAAGAGCCTTTTTTAAAAAAGGCTGTTTTCGCAAAGATTGTTGCTTTTCGTAAATAACTATACTTTACGGATATAGCCTATCTTCGTGCTCTTTTCGCTTATTTACTTAGTGGTACTCTCTTGAAATTGCTTATAGTTTCTACGATAAAAATCCAAAAGCCGATTTTTATAAGTCTAAAGCAACAAACTTTTAGAAAAGAGCCTTAAAAAAAGAGACTGACGAAGGCTATATGTCCATCTCCAATTCTACTTTTTTACCAAAAGTGAATGTGAGATGAAACTTAAGCCTACGATCAGTCTCTTAATTCGTATTTAATTTACTTATTACTTCTAACAAACTCTGTTGCGCTTCCCAGCCACTATTATTTTTTATGCTATCGGCAGCTTGTAAAAGCTTTTCAACTAAAGCCTTCTCGGTATCATCTTTTGTTTTTATACCCTCTACAGTTGACTCAATTTTACTTACATCTTCTTGATTGATGCTTTTACCGTCTGCTGTTGCAGATGCTAAAGATGATAATTCTTGAATAGCACTAGCCCATTGATCTGCAGAACCACTTGTCGCAATACTGAGGGAAAGTTGTTTCCCACCCCAAAAATCATCAAAATCCTTCTGTTTATAAAGTTTATTAAGTGCATCTGTTTCTGTTTTATCTTTTCCCAAACCAGCAAATACTGTATAGGAACCATCTAGTTCCATAACAGTTGAAGCAAATCCTTTCCCTTTTATTTCAGCTGCCACAGTTTCAGCTCCATCTTTCGCCGAGAATATTCCCCCTTGTACAGCATAGAGTTGGAGTGTTGCAGTAGAAGTAGCTCCAGCTCCTGTTGTATCTTTCTCCTTAGCTTGATTAGGATTTTCTTTTGCTGGTTCTTCCTTATTTATCACTTCACTAGGTGCTGCCGTTGCTGGCATGTCTTTATTTGATAAGAAATTTAATGCAATATAGCCAAAACCTACTCCTAACCCAACTGCTAATAAAACAATTGTCATTATCTGCTTTAACGGAAATGATACGGATTTCTTTTTACGATTATTTTTGTTCGGATAAAGATAAGGTGTTACCGTTTGATTAGAGAGTAGTTTCTTCTTTGAAGGTGTCACAACTTTTGGATCTTCTTTAAATACTTGATCATCCTCATCAGGTAAAAGCCAAGGAAATTCATCCTCTTCTTCTACCGTTTGCTTTGCTGAAGCAATCTCTTTTTCAGCCTCGAGCTTTTCTTCCCAAGTTGAAAATGGAATTTCCTCTGTCGTTTCTTCAGCTTGTGACACAGGACGGTCCTTACCATTTATTTTTATTTTTATCGTGTTTGACGATTGCTTGTCCATATGCCTACCACCCTTCTTTAGCTAAAACACGTGCGATCATTTTGCTTACCATGCTATCAGAAAGGTAAAAAAAAAGAACAAGACATTTGTCGTCTTATCCTTAATATTTTTCGTCAATTTTTTTATTGAAGGTTATTCCTTAGCTTCTTCTTTTATAAAATTAGTAAAAGGATTCTTTTTATCGCTTCCTTCAGGCGTAGAAAACGGTGGTAACTGATCAAAAAGTTCATCCAAGCCAGGTAAATAGAACGTGGATACAACAACTTGATACTGATAGTCTTCTTCCATATTTTCAACGAAATTGACCAATTCCTGCTGACCTGCCACTTGAACGGATTCAATCTGTGTTATCCGCTCCGAGTTTTCAAGAAGACGAAGAAAATCCTCTAATTCATAATAACTCGGTGACTCAACTGAAAGCTCCACAGTTAACCGTTCTACTCCTTCTGGAAATGCTTCCTTTTTGATCTCTTCGGTACTTGCTTGATTTTTCTCTGCTGTTTCTGAGTCAGGGTCTAGTTTCTCTGCATATTCTTCTACTAACTTGTCACCTTCATCTTCTGTGGTTAACACATCACCATCTTGAAAGGAAATCGATGTAATCAAGCTATTTGAAATGGTTTCAGCCTTTTCTAAATCTAGTAAAAATTGTTCTTCAAATGGACTAACAGGTAGAATTTTCTGCAGTTCGACAGCAGACAATTTAGCACCTTCAACAGAACCCAAGCTAGATTGCTGTAATGTATCAATTAATTGATTTTCCGTATCAATTTGATTTTGCATGCTTATGATTTGCTGATCCTTAGGTTGAACAAGCAGCACAAATAAGAAATAAGCAGTAAAACATGAAATAACGAAAGTAATGGCAACAAGTATCGTATGCTTTTTTCTCCAATCAATCATTCCTCATTGCCCTCCTCTGCATATGTCTTTAATGCTACTCGATCGATCTCGAGCTGATATGTAGCAAGGTAACGAGGCACTGTATCCTCTTCTTCTTCATCTTCTATTTGAACTGCTTCAACGGTTGTTAATTTAACAACCTGTAAAATTTCAGAGTCCTTTAATCGACTTAAATAAAACGCAACTTCACGAGTTGTTTCAAATTGAACGAGTAATTGTAATGAAGAATTATCCGTATAATCTAATTCATAAAAATAGCCATTATCAGGTAACTTTTTCGTTAATTCATTTAAAAGTGGTACGAAATCAATTGGGTATTCTTTAGACCACTGTACCGCCTTTTCTAACTCTGCCACAGCAGATGCATCATTACCTTCACTTGCTTGTTGCTGAAGAACATCTGTCTGTTGCTGAACTTGCTGATACTCCATTTCAAGTTTTGCCAATTCACTATTTTTTTGATTTGATAAAGTAATAATAGTAAGAGTTGCACCTAACACAATCACCAGAATAATAACTGCAACGACTAGATTGGTGTAATTCCTTTGTTGCTTTTGTGGCAGTAAATTAATCTCTGCTAACATAATCTCTTACACCTCTTTTAATGCTAATCCAAGTACAGTTTGAAACTTAGATGGTACAGCTATATTTTTATGAGTATAAACTTTATCTCGATAGTGCAAAATGTTTATCGTCGTAATCTCCTCTTTTAACATATTCGAAATGTCATCGATATACGGGTTGTCACCCAATAAAACAATCTGTGTAATTTGCTTACTTCCTTGATGTATGCTAAAGCGATAGAAATTAATAATCTTTTCAATCTCTTTTACAACATCTCGATAATGTGCTGTCAGCGTTTCTTTATCCTTTAATTCATATTGATAATATAGTTGTGTTTCAGGTTCTAGTTTGTATGTCCAATCCCTAATCATACCTTCTAGTTGCATATGACGAGTGAAAATTGGTTTTAAGTTTTCAAAAATACTAAAGTTAACTGAGTCGAGTTTTACTTCTACTAAGAGCGTGTTTTCCTTTGCCGTCACTTGTTTCTTTTCAAAAAGAAGTCTGTACGCACATAGAGCTGACAAATCAGCAGCACACGCTTTAAGCTTAACGTCTTCTAGTAAATCCGTATATTGTTTAATAATGGATTCTGGAGCCGCGAATAACATGAGCTCCTGCTCATTCTCTGTTTGCTGCAAGGAAACAAAATCAAATACCGGCTCTTCAAATGGAAGATGAATATTATTCCCTAGCTCTAGATACAAATATCCTTTAATTTCATCATCCTTTAGATCCATCGGAACTTTCACTTTACGGACACTTACAAATGCATCAGGAGTGATAAACCGGACCTGTTTACGTTTAATTCCCCAATCACTAATGCATTGCTCCAAGATCAGTGTAAGCTTATCAAAATCCTTAATCATTCCTTCAACAATTAAGCCTACTGGAAGATAATATTCGACAAAACGACTAACTATAAGTGGATCCGCGCTTTTCAACTCAAGTAGTTGGATCGAATAGTTTGAAATATATACGTTTACAACATTTTGTTTATTGCTAAATAACTGAAATGCCATTTGAAAAACCCCTTCTTAATAAAAGTAAGAAAAGAAGTAGTAAATATAAAGATCAATTAATTCTTGACCGAAAAAATAAGCAAGTAATGCTCCAATTACTAGAAATGGCCCAAACGGAAACGGTTTTCCCTTTTTCACATGTCCTGTTAGCATACCAAACATCCCTACAATAGTACCAATCAGAGTAGCAAGAAAAAAGCTTAACAAAACAAGTTTCCAGCCTAATACTACACCAAATACGGCAAGCAGCTTCATATCTCCTCCACCCATACCACCGCGACTGACTAAGATAATAATAAGTGGAACAAGTGCTCCTACTACAAGACCTGCGATTGGATCATACCAAGGTGATGAAGGAATAAAAACTCGCTCTATTGAAAAAAGCAGCAAAAAAAACAGATTAACCTTATCAGGTATAATCATATATTTTAAATCTGATACAGTTACAATCATACAAAGTGAAATAAAGGACCAAGCAATAATCAATTCTTTTGACCATCCCACCAGCAACGGCGAAATCATAAAAAGAATGGCGGTAAGAAGTTCGATAGATGGGTAAAGAGGAGATATCGGTGTATTACAGTTCTTGCATTTACCGTTTTGGAATATGTAAGAAGCGATAGGGATTAATTCTAAAGGTGAAAGCTTTTTGTTACAAACCGGGCATGCTGAGCCTGGGTATGAGATTGATTGGTTTAATGGGACGCGGAGGCCGACAACGTTATAGAAGGAGCCTAAGGTTGCTCCAAGGATGATGATGTATGTATATAGGAGAATGTGGAAGAGCATATTTTTGGACTCCTTTTGTATATAGTAAGATAGATAGACCTATAAATAGGGCTATCTATCTCAAATAAGCCTTATAATTCTTACTACTTACGGGATGGTAATTTCATCTCTTTTTAAATGTTGTGCATCAATATTCGTAGCGGGAGTATATATTGTGGTTGTGTCATCCGCAACGAGAGTTACATAGTATTTAGAAGGATTTTTTGCATCATCTAACACTACTACTGTTTCTGTTGTATCATAATCAGCGTCACTACTAGGATCTTTGATTTCATCTAAGAGACCTTCTGCAATAAGTTCATTTAAAGTAATCGTATTATCTGTCTCAGTAATATTTGTATCAGCATCTGTTTTATTAACTTTAGCACCTGTTGTTACATATAATCTAGTAGCATTTGCAATTTGCTGTGCATTAGCAATATGTGCGTCTTTCTTAGAATTATTAATCATCCCACCAATAGACGGAATCGCAATTGCAGAAATAATCCCTAAAATAACAACAACTGCTAACAGCTCGATAAGTGTCAATCCTCGTTGATTTTTTACTAGCTTTTTCATCATCTTTTTTCTCCTCTAACAATTAGTTCTTTTTCTCTAAACCCATCATGATTATACAGCATGAATTAGGTATTTGGATATATAAGTTTTTGTAAAGTCACATCTGAACTTGATTAAATATGTTAAACATAGGAACAATGATTGCAACGACAATAGTCCCGACAATTCCAGCTAATAATACGATCATCAATGGCTCAATTAATGATTTTAATCGGTCAGTACTATTTTCAACTTCTTCTTCATAAAAGTCGGCTACTTTACCTAGCATTTCATCTAGTGATCCAGTTTGTTCACCAATGGCTATCATTTGTGTTACTAGTGGTGGAAATGCCCAGTGCTTTTTCATCGGTTCTGTTAATGATAAGCCATTTTTCAATGATTCCCTAGAATTTGCTAATACTTTTGCCACAACTTCATTTTCGACAATCTTCTCTACAATCAGTAATGACTGAAGAATTGGGACAGAACTTGAGAAAAGCGAGCTTAATGTTCTTGTCATTCTAGCAAGAACTGCTTTTTGTATCATGCTACCAAAAATCGGCAGCCTTAGCGCGATCACATCTAGATAATATTTTGTTCGTATATTTTTTCTTAATCCATAAAAAACAAAGAACATCATCAATAATAATAATAATACAAGCCACCAATACTTTTGCATAAAATTACTAGAATTTAAGACAAACAATGTAATAGCAGGTAATTGTGCTCCAAACCCTTCAAACATCGAAACAAAGGTTGGGACAACTGACACTAATAAAAAGATCACAACGACAATAGCCAGGACTGCGACAGACATTGGATAAGCAAGAGCTGATTGGATTTTCTGCTTTGTCCGGTGCTGTTTTTCATATTGAATGGCTAGTCTGTCAAGTGTTTCTTCCATACTTCCACTCGCTTCTCCAGCTTTAATCATATTAACGAACATGGAGGAAAAGATATTTTTATGTTTTGCAGCTGAATTGGATAAGTATTGTCCCGATCTTAAATCCTCCTCCATTAGCTCCAAAGCTCGTTTTAATGGTTTACTACTCGTTTGTTTCGCAAGAATATTTGTTGCCTCAACAATCGTTACCCCAGCCCGAAGTAAAGTAGAAAATTGTCTTAAAAAAATGACAAAGTCCTGCAGCTTTACTGGGTTACCAATCGTTATATTTTTTGTTAATAACGTTTCAGGTATTTCGTCAATATTTGTAATCCGTATCCCTTGCTCACTTAGTTTTAAAACGGCTTCACGTTTTGAGTTTGCGGCTATTTTTCCTGACGTTTTCCCTGTTCGTGCACGACCCTCATATTTAAACTTCGGCATTACAGTATCGTCCCTTGCTTATATGGTAGAGCAGCCTCAGCTGAAATGACCCCTGCAGTTACATATTCCGCAAGACTACTTTCAAAGGTTTGCATCCCTTGTGCCCTACTCGTTTGAATCACACTTGGTATTTGATATGTTTTTTCATTACGAATTAAACTTGAAATAGCTGAATTATTTAATAATATTTCAGTGACAGCTCGACGTCCTGATTTATCAACAGTCGGAAAAAGTCGCTGCGAAATTACTCCTATTAGCACAGTTGCAAGTTGAAGACGAATTTGTGGCTGCTGGTTAGCTGGGAACACGTCTATGATTCGATCGATCGTTGATGGTGCAGATGACGTATGAAGCGTTCCTAACACAAGATGACCTGTTTCAGCTGCTGTTATTGCTGTATGAATTGTTTCGAGGTCACGCATTTCGCCTACTAAAATGACATCAGGATCTTGCCTTAATGCAGCCTTTAATCCAGACGCAAAGCTCAATGTATCAAAGCCTACTTCACGTTGATCTACGACACATTGCTGATGCTTATGTAAATACTCGATTGGATCCTCAAGTGTAATAATATGACGTTTCATTGTTTGGTTCATAAAATGAATCATCGAAGCAAGTGTCGTTGATTTCCCACTTCCTGTTGGACCGGTGACTAAAACTAGGCCATATGGTTTTTCAACAATCGTTTTTAAA
The DNA here is from genome assembly GCA_051750265.1 of Bacillota bacterium. Classification (GTDB taxonomy): domain Bacteria; phylum Bacillota; class Bacilli; order Bacillales; family Bacillaceae; genus Metabacillus. Next base: position 565,732 of record JBNJJO010000002.1, read on the forward strand.
ATAGCTGGTAAATAAAGATCATCAATCGATGGAATTTGTCTCGGTACAATTCGAATAGCTATAGATATACATGAACGCTGACGAAATGCATTTACTCTAAAACGAGAAACACCAGGGATTCCGTATGAAAAATCAAGCTCGCCCTTTTCATCAAAAAATGGCCATTTCGTCTGAGAAATCATTGTTTTTGCCATTCCCTCTGTATCAGCTGGCAATAAACATTCTTCACCCACTTTAACAAGATCACCGTTTACTCTCATAACCGGTGGTACACCGACAGATAAATGAATATCAGATGCTTGTTTTTCAAATGCTAGCTTCAGTATTGAATCAATTTTATTTTTCAATGATATCACCTACTCTGCGACAACAACTCGCAAGATTTCTTCCGTCGTCGATAATCCTTGCTTTACCTTTATCAATCCATCATCTATTAAAAAGATCGTTTTGTTCTTAATCGCCAATTCACGAAGTTTTGAGAACGGCTCATTATTCATAATGACTCGTTTCATGTCATCATTTAAAACGAGAAGTTCATGAATCCCAATTCTCCCTTTATAACCCGTCATATTACATGTACCACAGCCTTTTCCTCTTATAACCCGATCGATCGATAAGCCGCGTTTAGCAAAAATCTCACTTTCACGCTTTGTTGGAGCTTGTTCAGTTGCACAATCTTTACACACTTTACGGACAAGACGTTGTGCAACTATACCTGTTAAGGATGAAGCAACTAAAAATGGATCAACTCCCATATCAATTAATCTGGTGATTGTCCCTAGAGAATTATTTGTGTGAAGCGTACTTAGCACTAAATGCCCTGTTAACGAAGCTCGTACAGCTACATCAGCTGTTTCTCGGTCACGAATCTCTCCGACCATAATAATATTAGGATCTTGACGTAAAATCGAGCGTAATCCTTTTGCAAATGTCATTCCAACATTAGTATTCACTTGGATTTGATTAATCCCTTCAAGCTGATACTCAACTGGATCTTCAATTGTAATAATGTTCACTTCTTCAGAATTTAAATGATTTAATGCAGCATATAGTGTTGAAGATTTCCCAGACCCTGTTGGACCAGTTATCAACACAATTCCTGTCGGATTTTCGATCAAATTAACAAATCTCTTTAAATTTAAACTATTAAAGCCTAACTTGTTCATATCATTTAACGTACTACCAAGATCTAGAATCCGCATCACGATTTTTTCACCATAAATCGTTGGAAGAGTTGATACACGCATATCAATCGGATGAAATTCAATATTAATTTTAATTCTTCCATCCTGTGGTACACGCTGTTCTGTAATGTCTAAATTCGCCATAATTTTTAACCTTGCAATCAACACACTTTGCATATGCTTTGGAAAGGTTCGTTCATTTTTTAATACACCATCAACACGATATCGAATAATGATCTTTGTTTCTTGTGGATCGATATGGATGTCACTCGCTTTTTGTTGAACAGCATTTTGGAGGATTTGGTTTACGATTCTAACAATTGGAGAATCATCAATCGTGATTTTCTCATCTTGCACTTCATCCTCTACAGTAAACTGATTCATTAAATCAGACATATTGTCGTCAATTTCATAGTATTTGTTAATTGCTCTTAAAATATCGTCCTTCGAAGCGATCGCAGTTTCAATCTGAAAGCCTGTTGCGAGACGGAGATCATCAATCGCATAAAAGTCCATCGGGTCTGCCATTGCAACAAACAGCTTGTCACCTTCAATTTTTAATGGGAATAACAAATTCCGCTTCGCCATTTCCTTTGGTATGAGCTTAATTAGCTTTTGGTCAAATGGAAAACGATATAGACTAACATGTGGAATCCCTAATTGAAATTCTAAAACCTCAATAAGCTGTTGCTCTGTAATATAGCCTCGTTCAAGCAGAGCATCACCTAAACGTTGTCCCTTTTGCTTTTCTGCTAAAGCAGTAGTAAGCTGATCCTCTGATATTAATCCAGACTCTAGCAATAAATCGCCTAATCTCTTTCTCGTATCGTTCATAAGATCCCTTCTTTAGCTGTGATTATTTTTCAATTTCATTAAGAGATGGTGTTTCCCAAATTACATCGTCTTGTTCGTTAGGTACCTTTTCTTCGTTTTCTTTGTTACTTTCTGAACCTGAATTTGAGTTTGGTTCTGCTTCTTCATCCCGTGTAGACTCGCTAGTTTTATTATCATCTTCGGACACATTATTTTCTGTTGGTTCTTCAGGAGTTAAAATTTCTTCACTCTCTCCATTTTTCAAGCTATTTAATAATCCTGTTTCAATAATTCTGTGTGTTGGAGGATAAAAGTCCTTAGAAATATCTTCTGTTTCAAGCAAAGCACCACCTACATCAAAAATATCACGAGATACTTTAACAAAGAGTCCTTCTTTTCCCTCTTCTACAACCTTTTCATGCCCTTCATTTAGTAAACTTGTGTATCGAATAATCGATTTAGGAGGATATGAAGTTTGTTCTGATAATTTCACTTGATAACTATTAAGAAAAGGAGCACCATTTACCGTCACATATAACACTGAATTTGTAAGCTGAAAGGAAATGGTATAATTTGTCTCATTAGAATTAAACCATTTTAAATCAGACTTTCCAGGAATAACCTTCGCTTCATAACCCAATTCAATATTTGCCGGAAGTTCAAGACTAGTATGTCTTTCTACTATTTCGAAATTTGTTTGCAATAATGTTTTATAAAGAGTAGCAGATACAACATTTAACCCTTCTTGTGAAAACTTTGTTGCATCCTTGAGTAGTTCTGCAAAAGATACCTGTGATCCTGGTGGCACTTCTATCGTTCCAACTATATCAATTACTTTTTGAACATGTGCTTGATCAAATGTCGTTACAATCGCTTTTTCAGCGACTACCGTATCAAGGTCATTTTTCACATACTCTTGTATCGAATACATTTGTTGATCAGGAGATAGACTGTTAACAGCATTGATTAATACCGACTGTAGTTGTTCATGGTCGATTATGTTGTAGAAATCATTTAATTCCGCTTTTAATTCAGCTTCATACACCGCTTGATCAATTTCAACAACAATTCGATTGGACTCCCCATTTCTTGCATAATCTACTGTTTTGGGAAATTCAAAAAAGAAAAATTCCTGACCAATCACCATATTTTGTTCGTTTATAGATAGTAGTAGATGTTCTTCTTCAAACCATGTTATCAGTTTTCTTTCTAACTCAGTAATAGCTTGCTTCTTTGTCATCTTTTCTACGTTTACAGATCCAATTTGTGTACCAAGCTCAAAAGTCCCTTTATTAAAAAACTTCTCGTATGCATTTGCTCCGATATGAGAAAAACTTATTAAAAAAGCAGTTGACAGAAAAAGCACAACGAATAATTTTAATCCCCATTTCGAATTCACAATCTGTTGCCCCTTTTCACACGAGATTCCATTTTGGATTCATCTAGATGATCTCCTAAAATATCGTTTGAAGAATTGGGCTCAACTTTAACACTAACACGATCTTCAAAAAGCTCTGCAAAAAAGTAGTCTTGCTCGCTATCTTTTTCTTCGGAAGATTCTTGCGATGCAGTAACTTCTGAAATGATGATTTTCGACTCATTTTCATCTACTTTTGATAATTTATTATCACTTGAGTCAAGTTGATTAAAAAATTCGTCAAGGAAATCTTGTTCGTCTTGATCCAAAGGTTGAACGACCGTCTTTTCTACGATCATTGCCACAGCTACCTCTTCAAGCGGGTTCTCTGTCACAGGTTCAGATAAATCATTCGATCTATTATTCATATTTTCACTTTCATTAATTTCTACCGCTATACTATCCGGTTCTACTACATTGTCTATTGAAATGACTTCAGCTTTTTCAGAAGAATCGTCAAAAATGTTTTCATCAAAGTCATCGTCCTGTTCTTGTGAAAAAAGCAAGTCCTTTTTATTTAATAAATATGTAGCAGCTACGATTAAAACGAAAACTGCAAAAGCCGCTTGCCATATCGGGATCATTTGCGATGATAAGATAAATAAATTTGATGATACTAAAGCAATTACTGCTAAGACTAATTTCCCAGTCCTATGTATCCCAATAGGTATGAGATATAAGATTGGCAATAAAATCAAAAAGCCAATAAAGGTGAAAACATATAACAACATTAAATCATCCTCAAAATAGTGATTACGTAATTAAAAAGACAAAATTCGACTACATCTTATTGTATTATAAAGTATGCCTGTTTAATAGTTTGGATTATGATGAAATTCAATTTGATAATACTTTTGTCCTATTATAGTTTAACAAGTCCGAAGAATTAATATGTCATCATTTGATAAAATGAAAGAAAGTAACGAATATAATGTCAAATCGTTATGATTGAATGTTACTCAAACAGCAAACTTCAATCTTTCATATTGGCTGTTTTCGCAAAGATTGTTGCTTTCGTAAATAACTATACTTTACGGATATAGCCTATCTTCGTGCTCTTTTCGCTTATTTACTAAGTGGTACTCTTTTGAAATTGCTTATAGTTTCTACGATAAAAATCCAAAAGCCGATTTTTATAAGTCTAAAGCAACAAACTTTTAGAAAAGAGCCTTCATATTAGACGACTAAAAGCCGATTTTACTCCTTATGATAAGGGACAAAATCGGCAAAGGTTACTTTTTTCTGTTTTTTAAGGATTTTCAAATATCACCCTTAAAGTTTATTGGAGGAAATGAAATAAAGAATGATTAATAATTAATTACATCCTTCGGGCACTGATTCAATACGTTCTCCATTTACGAATATCCTTCCTCCATTGTGAACACTACCTCCAGCGAAGCAAACTTCTACTGCTTCCCCGTTTTCACCTTCGATAAATAATCTTCCACCAGCATCAATTTTTACATCATTCTCAAAAGTTGCGTTACCATAAATCCATATACTACCACCATTAGAAACTGTTACATCTTTAGTAAATATTACATCACCGTTAATTATTAAACCACTTCTTACGTCAATAGTAGAATCAAATATACAATTTCCTGTATAATTTCCGCTTGTTGGACAACTTTCATTATATTCAGGACTATCTGGATCAGAACCATCATTTATATCTATAGGTACATTCACATCACCAAATTCAAATCTTAATAGTTCTGGCTCTGTTTGCTCAAAAGCATTGTTTATTAATTTAAGAGCAACACTGGTGTATTTTAAATCAATATTATAGTCGCCTGAGGATACACAAACATCTTTAAACGAAAACTGAAATTCATCATTTCTAGTAAATTTTATAGGTCCTGGAGCATCTACTGTTTCAAAACACTCTATCGCACCATTGTTCGGGCCTGATGAAATCATATTTCTTATTTCGGTTTCAAAATTCGCTATTAATCTTTTCTTTTCATCTTCCACTTCTTGTTTAATATCTTCTTTAGTTATACTCCCGTTCGATAACTGCAATTCCCAACTGTAGGTTTTGTTTTCTATAAATTCCTCCAAATTATTCTGGAGTTCTTCTCTTTGTTTAGCTTCTAACTTATCTTTGAAATTCCGAAAATAAACCATTCCCATCTCAGATATCTTTGTAAGTTGATTTTTTTCTTCAGTTAAATTATTTTGCATAGCACTATTTAGTACGCTCCCAACTAATGGGGGGATGAGAATTCCGATAACTGTAATTGTTAGAAGTACTAAAATTAGAGCATAACCTTTATGATTTTGGAACGAAATTTTCACTTTATCCCTCCGGCCCAAGTATTTAATGTTCCACATATAAGTCAATATAATCATAAATTTCGCTCAATGGAATAGGATTTTCTTGATTGTCATCATAAATTTCAACATGAACTCGATATACGTCTAATTCTTTTTCATCTACAGATTGACATATGGTAATATTAGTATAGTAATTTTCATCATTAACGTTGTAATAGTACCGACCTGTTACATCCTCTACTACTAGTGAGTCAAATTTATTTCCCGATACTGTCGCTAGGGGGGAAGCAGTACAAGCTTGTGTCCCGTCTTTTAATTCTGCAATTAAATTAGGAGAAGTCGTATAAGTACGCTTCACTTCATAAAGAATTCTCTCCGCAATATTTGCAGCAGACAATTTATCCTCTACTTTCACAGAGAACATCATAGATTGACTGAAAAAGCTAAGAAATGTTATAAGAATGATCCCTAAGATTACGATCGACGCAAGTACCTCTATTAATGTAAATCCTTTTGAATTAATAGATTGTTTATATGTTTGCATTACTACCACACCTTTGGTTATTTCACATCAAATAGAAAATAGGTGATATCAATGATAAAAAATTTCATATATAAGCAGTCAGGCTTTACTTTACATGAGTTATTAGCAGGGATTACAATCTCTACAATGGTTATAGGTCTTCTCTCAAGCGTCCTGATCATGTCTTTTAAGCATAACGAGTACACTCAGTCCCATATTAATCTTACTCAAGAAGCTAACCTTATTATGACCAAATTAAGACAAGCGCATCAAGAAGAAAGTTACAATCTTTGTTACTATAATGGGAGAATATATTATGACTCAGAAAAAAAAGATTCATTAACTTCCGAAAAAGTTACGCTTAAAGCCATTGAAGAAAATGGAGTAATGATAGAAAATGGTAGTTTTCACATAAGTGAATCTAATCCAGATCCTTGTGTTCTGATTGATACATCTAAGCCTTTGCTTGTTACGCTTACACTGGTGGATGAGGATAATAAAGAATTTGAAATAGATACAGTCATTGATAGGTTAAGTCCATACAATCCTGGTGACACCTGATACTCCTGGGGGCCCAAATGGCAAGGTCACTATAGCGCATCCTTTGAGGGGTTTGGGATTGCTAAAGACGGATTTTTCGTCAATCAGAATAGAACTCCATAAGAGAAGTTGACTAAAAAACGTAGTTGGGCTGTTCTCAACTACGTTTTTTACATTTACCAAGTAATGGATAATAGATCAAAAATAATTTATCATGTGACACAAAATATTTTAATGAATTTTTTGAGTTTTGTCACAATTATTCTTTCCTTTTAACCTATTATATATTTCTTTCTCGACAATATTCGCGAATGTTTGAAATAAAATATAATGATCCTGTTACAACAACTAAATCTTCCTTTTGATCTTGGTAAGTTGTTAGTAAATTGTCAAATATAGATTGCCATGATTCTGAGTACGTTTTTTCTTGTATGGAACACGCAGAATATAGCTCAATTGCTGTAGCAGCTCTTGGAAAGTTAAAAGAGGTAAAATGCATTGAAGTCGCAATACTTGAAAGACGTTCAATCATCTCGATATAATCTTTATCCTTTAAAGCACTATATAGGATATGAATTTTTTTGTTTGGATAATGTCGAATTAATGTTTCAATTAAACTTTCAATCCCCTCTTTATTATGAGCTCCATCGATAATGATTTCTGGATTGCTGTTGACAAGCTCGAACCTACCTTTCCAAAACGTTTTTTCAAGCCCTTTGCGAATTTGATCTTCAGCAATTTTTACTTTACTTATTTTTTTCAAATAATCAATTGCGGTAATCGCTAAAGCCGCATTTTTAATTTGATGCTGACCTCTCATTGAAATAATGACATCTTTGTATGTTTCATATGGTGTTTGAATGGAGAACATTTCCCCATCATTGTCGAGTTGCTTTTCAATTATGTTTATTTCTTTTCCATACACTAATAAATTTGCATCCTTGATATGTGCTACTTCAGAAATGACTTTAAGAGCTTCATGATTTTCTGCTGCAGTAATAATTGGTACATTATGTTTAATGATACCTGCTTTTTCACCTGCTATTTCAGCTATTGTTTCTCCAAGGATATTCATATGGTCATAGCCCACATTTGTAATAATCGAAAGGAAAGGTTCAATGATATTCGTTGAATCTAATCGTCCACCTAGCCCTGTTTCAAGTAATAAAAAATCTGGTGGATTGTGTTTTCCGAAATAAAGAAACATCATTGTTGTGATGATTTCAAACTCAGTCGGTCCGCCAAGATCTGTTTGCTCAATTTTTTCTACATACGGCTTTACAGCATTTACTAGCCCAAGCATTTCTTGATCAGAAATAGGCTGACCATTTACACTTATTCGTTCATTAAACGTTTCAATATATGGAGACGTAAAACTTCCAACTTTATAGCCTGCCTCTGTTAACATATGTAGCATGTAGGAAATGGTCGAGCCTTTGCCATTAGTTCCAGCAACATGAACAATCGGAATATTTTTTTCAGGATGACGTAATTCCTCTAAAAGCCATTCCATTCTTTTTAGGCCAGGCTTTACACCAAATTTCAATCGACCATGGATCCAATCAATGGCTTCGCTATAATACTCAAACATAATGGTACCTCCCTTACAAGGACCTGAAAAACTCGGGTGAGCTATAACAGCACTACCCGAGTCATTACAATTATCCTTTTAGCTCATTAATTCGTGAAATCACGATTTCACGTTTTTCAAGATAATCTTTTTCTTTTGCTTTCTCTTCCTCAATAACCTTTTCAGGTGCCTTCTTTAAGAACCCTACATTTCCTAGTTTCTTTTGAACGCGTTCCACTTCTTTATTAAGTTTGTCATGTTCTTTTTCTAGTCGGTTAATTTCTTCTTCAATATTGATTAATCCCTCAATAGGTAAAATGATTTCTGCACCAGTCACAACAGCTGTCATTGATTTTTCAGAAGACATAATATCTGTTCCAATCGATAAAGAACTTGTGTTACAGAAACGCTCTACATAAGCACGATTGTTCTCTAGCTGATTTAACACATCTTCGTCTTTTGCTTTTATTTGCATGTCAATTTGTTTACTCATCGGGGTGTTTACTTCTGAGCGAATATTTCGAACAGCGCGAATCACTTCTACTAATAGCTTCATTTCAGTAGCTGCTTTATTATCTGTTAGCTCACTGTTTACAGTCGGCCAAGCCGCAACTGTAATAGATTCGCCTTCGTGTGGTAGTGATTGCCAAATTTCTTCTGTAATAAATGGCATAAACGGATGCAACAGTCTCATTGTGTTATCAAGTACAAAGCCTAGAATTGAGCGTGTTGTCTTTTTCGCTGCTTCATCTTCACCGTATAGAGGAATCTTCGCCATTTCAATATACCAATCACAGAAATCGTCCCAAATAAAGTTGTAAAGAAGTCTTCCAACTTCACCGAATTCATACTTATCTGCAAGCTTTGTTACATTTTCAATTGTTTCATTTAAGCGGGTTAGAATCCATTTATCGGCTACAGATTTTTCACCTGTTAAGTCAATTTCTTCATATGTTAAGCCGTCCATGTTCATTAACGCAAAACGTGAAGCATTCCAGATCTTGTTTGCAAAGTTCCAAGTTGATTCTACTTTTTCATAGCTAAAGCGTAAATCCTGACCAGGTGAGCTTCCTGTTGATAAGAAGTAACGTAGTGAATCAGCACCATACTGATCAATAACTTCCATCGGATCAACACCATTACCTAATGATTTACTCATTTTACGTCCTTGCTCATCACGTACAAGACCATGAATTAATACATCCTTAAATGGACGTTTCCCAGTGAATTCAAGACCTTGGAAAATCATTCTAGATACCCAGAAGAAAATAATATCATAACCTGTTACAAGGACATCTGTTGGATAGTAACGCTTGAAATCAGCTGATTCCGTATCAGGCCAGCCCATTGTTGAGAACGGCCATAGCGCTGAACTAAACCATGTATCAAGTACATCATTATCTTGCTCCCAGTTTTCGCTATCTGCAGGTGGTTCTTGATTTACGTACACTTCTCCTGTTTCTTTATGGTACCAAGCTGGGATACGATGTCCCCACCAAAGCTGGCGTGAAATACACCAATCACGAATATTTTCCATCCAGCGTAAATATGTTTTTTCAAAACGATCTGGAACAAAATTCACTTTTTCTTCAGATTGCTGAAGGTTAATTGCTTTATCTGCAAGTGGCTGCATTTTTACAAACCATTGTGTAGAAAGATAAGGCTCTACAACGGCCCCGCTTCTTTCACTATGTCCAACAGAATGCATATGCTCTTCAATTTTGAACAGTACACCTTGATCTTGAAGGTCTTTTACGATTTTCTTTCTGCATTCAAAACGATCTAGCCCATTATAAATGCCTGCTTTCGCATTCATTGTTCCATCTTCATTCATAACAAGAATACGTTCTAAGCTATGGCGATTACCAATTTCAAAGTCATTTGGATCATGAGCAGGAGTAATTTTCACTGCCCCGGAACCGAATTCCATATCAACATAATCATCGCCTACAATTGGAATTTCACGGCCAACAATTGGTAAAATAACCGTTTTCCCAATTAGATGCTTATAGCGCTCATCTTCAGGATGCACTGCTACGGCCGTATCACCTAGCATTGTTTCAGGACGTGTTGTTGCTACTTCAATTGATCCAGAGCCATCTGCTAACGGATAACGCAGGTGGTAGAAGGCACCTTGGACATCTTTATAAATAACCTCAATATCAGAAAGAGCTGTTTTTGTTTGTGGGTCCCAGTTAATAATATACTCACCACGGTAAATTAAACCTTTATTATAAAGAGTTACGAACACTTCTCTTACTGCTTTAGACAAGCCTTCATCAAGTGTAAAACGCTCGCGTGAATAATCTAAGCCAAGGCCAACCTTAGACCACTGCTCACGAATATGTGCTGAGTATTCTTCTTTCCATTTCCATGTTTCTTCAATGAACTTTTCACGACCTAGGTCGTAGCGAGACTTTCCTTCCTCACGAAGCTTAGCTTCAACTTTAGCCTGTGTCGCAATTCCTGCATGATCCATTCCTGGAAGCCACAGTACATCATAGCCCTGCATACGTTTCATACGGGTAACGATATCTTGTAACGTTGTATCCCAAGCATGGCCTAAATGAAGTTTACCTGTAACATTTGGTGGTGGAATTACAATTGTATAAGGCTGCTTTTTTTCATCACCTGTTGCTTCGAAATACTTTCCCTCTAACCAAAATGAATATCGGTTTTTTTCAATTGTATTAGGATCATACTTTGTTGGTAATTCATGCTGTTGTTCATTATTTCCCATTATGTTTCCTCCTTCATCTAAATTCGGTTTTCATAACTTATTAAAATGAAAACTTTATGTACAAAATAAACGCGACGTTAATCGCTATTCCTGCACTTGCACTTCCTGTGCGGTCTGAGCCTCGGCGCTGCAGCTGGATATCAAAGCGCTAATCCATTGTATTAACGCTTAACAAAATAAAAACTCCTTCCATCCACTAAAAGGACGAAAGGAGAATATTTTTCGCGGTACCACCTTTTTTCATAGACAAACAAGAAATGCGGAAGCGCCTTGGTCAGCCTCGGGCAAATAAGACGCTCATGAATAGAAAGTGTTCTTTATCTTCATTTCATGAGTGGCTTATGACCTCGTGTGGCAGTCAAAAACGCGACGTTAATCGCTATCACGTCCTGTGCGGTCTGAGGCCACGGCGCTGCAGCTGGACAATTGTCTATGCACTCAAGATTTATAACGGTCTACACCGGCTTCTCCTACTAGCTTTCAAAGAAGCAACTCCTGGGCGACCTTCCAATGTATCTACTTAAGAAATCTTCCAGCAAATGATTTCTCTCTCTGTTAAGAGATGACAATTGTACTCTTCCCATTCAACGTTTATTGTTTTATGAAACTGTTCTATTCTATATTACTAAAAAAATCTTTTTTTCGTCAATATTTTCACCATTTTTCTATTCTTCTATACAAGCACCTATCACGATTGTTACGCATAATTTTATAGTAAGTGGATTTTTGCAAGCATTAACATATTTATTATAAATCTATATTAGATTTGAAATGTCTATTTCAATTAACGTTTTATCATGGGATAGACTAGGCATATTTAGAGGAGGAGTTGTGACATGAAGCGGCGGTATAATCCTTACGCACTCCCGCCATGGGTCAGACAAATTCGAGAGATCGGAATTCAAATCATTATTCCGTTAACGATCTTTCAAGGTATTCGAACGGTTTTCTTCCCTACATCCTTTGATGTGCTTTTATTAGCACTCTTGATATTATTAGCGGCAGCTTTCCGTTACGATTGGATTTGAATGAATTTAAAGTTGAAATAGAGAAGCTTTGTAAACATATTAGATGTATGGTAACACTCAAAATAAATGTCAGACCTCTAAAATCTACTGTTAAGCGCTCTAGGCTAAGAGGTCTGGCATTGAGCTTTTAAACTATTTAATACTACCCTGATGACTCTGATTCTGACTCTGATTCCATTTTCTTTTTCTCTTCAATTTCTGATACCTTCATTACAAAGTATTCAATATTTTTAAAATGCCAATAAGCCTTTACTAACTGTTTATTTCTTTCTAGCTCAGTTTGTTTTTTATCATTTTGTACATAGCCCTTGATAATGCGACAAATCCAATCTGGATAGGCTAAATAACTGAGAAATAAAAGCATTTCTCCTTCTGTAAGAGGATAGCCTTTCTGATACGTATAAAACCAATTCACACAGTCATCACATTGAGTAGGGTACGTCTTGGCTGTGCGATTCATGAACAAAAGAAAATCATCAATAGGAGCAGCATATTTCGCCTGTTCAAAATTGGATAAGTGTCCAATTCCATTTTTATCATATAAAAAATGATGTGCAGATACCTTACCATGAATTAATACAACTCTAGTCTTCTCCTTTCCTGCCATCTTCTCAGACCATTCTTTCAATTGCTTTTTGGAGTAATCGATCGCACGACTTACCTCAATAAAATAGGTTACAGCTTGTAATTCAAATGGAGAAAGATATAGTCTTTGTTCACATTGGTCGACAAATGTTTCATAAAATACCTTAGTCTCATTCCAATGCTTTGATAATGTTTCATAATGACTCTTAGCTTCTTGACCGTTAAGTTTTATTTCTTTTTCCGTGCGACTGTGCATTTTTGCGACCTCTTTAAATAAATATTGATGGCGTGCGTCTAGCTCATCATCTGTTTCATTTGGCAGCCAAGGCATCATATAAAAGTACTCACCGTTATTTTGTGAAATTAGCTGGTGATGCCTGTTTTTCACTATAGGAATATAACTAGAATATCTTTGTTGGTTTAAAATCGTTAATAAGTCAATAAAGGATGGATTACATTTTCTTGTAAGTTTTTTCAGCACATACGTACCAGAATTTGTGTACACCTTTATCGCTTTACGACTAATTTCTTCCGTGTATTCCGTCTTTATATCATAATGTCTTAATAGGGGCTCAAATTCATCAACTTGTATCGCCATATAGATGACACCTCAGATCCTCTAATGAGAAATAGAAAAAACAGCTGAGGAAAAGGTAGCCCCATGCTGTTTCTTCAAGCTTTATCCTAAACGTTACGATTACTTGCTTGTTGAGTATGCAGGGATATAAAGGATTTGTCCTTCATAAACATCTTGATCTGCATGAAAATCATTTACACGTTGAATTTGTTGAATCGAAATATCATATCGTTCACAGATGCGTTCAATTGTATCGCCTTGTTGAACAATACACATTTTCACTCTAGAGAAATCCTCATCTTCATCTCGAGCAAAAAGACTTGTTAAATAATGTGCATCTTTCGGATCATTTTTTTCTTCTCTTTCATTCTCTTCTTCTTTTTTCGCTTGATTTTGGTTACTTGCAAGATCTTCAGATTTTGAGTAGAAGGAATATTGTACTTCCTGTGGTTCTACAGTCTCTTGTTCCTGTTTCCTAACCTCAACTACAAAAGGATCGTAAAGATCTTCTTGATGATCTTGCTCATCCTCTTCTACTAGCTGGCTTTCACTATCCACTTCGTTAATTTCCTCTAGGATAGGTGTTGAAGGTTCTTCACCTGCCTTTTCTTCTTCACGAACTTTTCCCCCTAGGATAGATGTTGAAAGTTCTTCAACTACCTTTTCTTCTTCACGAACTATTTCCCCTAGGATAGGTGTTGAATGTTCTTCAACTGCCTTTTCTTCTTTACGAACTTTTCCCTCTAGGATAGGTGTTGAAGGTTCTTCAACTGCCTTTTCTACTTCACGAACTTTTTCTCCTAGGATAGGTGTTAAAGGTTCTTCAACTGCCTTTTCTTCTTTACGAACTTTTTTCTCTACGCTCAAATTATCAGTTGATAATTTGTCCACGTCTTCGCAAGCAGTCTCATCCTCCTGATAAAATGATGAAAAAGGCTTTGCAGAATTACTTTGGAATTGAGATGATATTTCATTTTCTTCGGCTAATGGTTGTGACTGGGGAGCTCTGTAAAGTGCTTCAAAGCTCTCTTCTTCTGGTCTCTCGGTTTCAGGTTGTGATTGCTCATTTGAAATACCGCTAATTGATAAGTCCGCAATGAGCTTCAAGCATTTTATTTCTGGGAGCTCGTAATCAAATGATTCAATGGATACGTATACTTCTTCTAATTGTTGAATTCGATTTCTCGGAATCGTAATATCTACTGGGAATCGATGATTTATTAAGCTTACACCATCTTCACGTGTATTAACTTCATTAACATACCGTACATTTGCATATTCAAATTGGTCCTGCACATCTGCATCTTTATCTATTTTGTATTCACCCGTAAGTAGAAGTGCACCTCGAATTGAAATGTACTGATTATGCTCATGAATTGAGATATCAGGATCTAAAGAAATCGATATAAGTTCAGATACTTCCTGTCCCTTTTGAAACCAAACTGATTCCTCAACAGAAAAACGTAAATCTTGTTGTTCCTGTGACAAAATAATTCCTCCTTTCAAATAGCCTAACAAATTATTATGGTCATTACAGATGTATGAATGAAAGGAGGAAAATATGATAAGTTTATTTATGTTCTCGCTTAGTTTAGATATTATTGGTAAGTATAATATTTCTAAACAGCAAAAAAAGGTCCTAACACTCTTATCGTGTTGGACCCTTCTCTTTTTATTTCAACGCAGCAAATGCTTTTCTAGCTGCTTCAATTGTGTAATCAATATCCTCATCACTATGTGCTGTCGATAAGAACAAACCTTCAAATTGTGAAGGTGGTAGGAACACTCCTTCGTTAGCCATACTTCTAAAATAGCTAGCAAAAGTCTCAAGATTTGACGTTTTTGCTTTTTCATAGTTTATGACCGTTTCGTTCGTAAAGAAGAATCCAATCATAGATCCTGCACGATTAATTGTGTGAGGGATTTCATATTCATTTGCAGCCTGTGAAAGCCCTGCTTCAAGACGGTCTGCTTTACGCTTAAACTCTTTATATGAATCTCTTGTCAGTAGCTTTAACGTTTCATAACCAGCTGTCATTGCAAGTGGATTACCAGACAATGTACCAGCTTGGTAGATCGGTCCGCTTGGTGCAATTTGCTGCATTATCTCACGACTGCCACCGTAAGCACCAACAGGAAGTCCGCCACCAATCACTTTTCCTAGGCATGTTAGATCTGGTGTTACACCATAATAGCCTTGTGCACAACCGTAATCAACACGAAATCCTGTCATAACCTCATCAAATATGAGAAGGGCACCATATTGCTCTGTTACTTCACGTAAGCCTTCTAAAAAGCCCGGGAGTGGTGGAACAACGCCCATATTTCCAGCGACTGGCTCAACAATTACACCTGCGATATCTTCTCCAAATTGTTCAAATGCAAAACGAATGCTTTCAAGATCATTATAAGGGACAGCGATCGTATTTTTAGCAATACCTTCTGGAACACCAGGACTATCAGGTAATCCTAATGTAGCCACCCCAGAGCCCGCTTTAATTAATAATGAGTCACCGTGTCCATGGTAACAGCCCTCAAATTTAATAATTTTATTACGACCTGTATAACCACGTGCTAAGCGCAGTGCACTCATTGTAGCTTCTGTACCAGAGCTGACCATTCGAACAATTTCAATCGAAGGGACACGCTCAATTACAAGCTTTGCTAATTCGTTCTCGATCACTGTTGGAGATCCAAAACTTGTGCCAGATTCTACAACCTTTTTGATAGCTTCCACAACAACATCATGTGAGTGTCCATGAATAAGTGGTCCCCATGATAATACGTAATCGATGTATTCATTGCCATCAATATCTACAATTTTAGAGCCTTTACCACGTTCCATAAAAATTGGGTTCATCCCAACAGATTTAAACGCACGAACAGGACTATTTACTCCTCCAGGCATTAACGTTTGCGCTTCTTTAAATGCTTTTTCACTTTTTGAATAACTTCTCATTTGCTTTCCCCTTTCTCACTTAATTCGTGAAGTTGTAAAAGCTAATAGTTGAAAGTTCTTGTAGTATTCACAATCTCTACTTATTGATCATTTTTTAACCAGCGAGCAACATCCTTAGCGAAGTAGGTGATAACTAAATCCACTCCTGCACGCTTCATACCAACGAGCATTTCCATCACGATGGCCTTTTCATCTACCCAACCGTTCCTGGCAGCTGCTTTAATCATCGAGTATTCTCCACTTACATTGTAAGCTACAACAGGTACATTAAAGTTATTTTTCACATCGCGAATGATGTCTAAATAAGCGAGTGCAGGCTTTACAATTAAAAAGTCTGCTCCTTCTTCAAGATCAGATTGTGCTTCTCTTAACGCTTCCTCACGGTTAGCCGGGTCCATTTGATATGTTTTACGGTCACCAAATTGTGGAGTACTCTGTGCGGCTTCACGAAATGGACCGTAGAACGCACTTGAATATTTTACTGCATAAGACATAATCGGAATATGCTCGAAGCCAGCATCGTCCAAGCCAAGGCGGATCGCTGCGACAAAGCCATCCATCATATTAGAAGGCGCAATAATATCCGCTCCTGCACGAGCTTGACTTACTGCAGTTTGTGCTAATAAATCAAGTGATGGGTCATTAAGTACCTGACCATTTTCAACGATTCCACAATGCCCATGGTCTGTAAATTCGCAAAGACAAGTATCAGCAACAACGATGAGATCTGGGTATGATTCTTTCACTTGTCTTATAGCTTGTTGAACGATGCCATGGTCATGATACGCCCCTGAACCTACTTCATCCTTATGTTCTGAATCTGGAACGCCAAAAAATATAATCGACTTGATACCTAATGAAACAACCTCTTCAATTTCCTCATTTAATAAATCTAATGATAACTGAAAAACACCTGGCATTGATGAGACTTCGTTTTTCTTATTTTCTCCCTCAACAACAAAGATCGGATAAATAAAATCCTCTACTCGAAGATGATTTTCTCGTAACATTTCTCTCATATTTGGACTGTTACGCAAGCGACGATGTCTGGCAAATTGAATATCCATAAAAAAATCCTCCTTATTTCTGTTCAAGCTGAATCATTAGCTTTACCATATCCTCGATTGTATAAGAAGCAGGCATATTTCCTTTGTAACCGTATTCCATTAATGTTTTGTTTGTTATCGGCCCGATACAAATAAATGTTACTTTCTTTAAGCTCTTCACTAATTCATCCTGCTTTAAGACGTTCATAAAGCTGTCAACTGTTGATGAGCTAGTAAACGTTATGTAATCAAGTTCATCATTTTGAACATATTGCCTTAATTTTTCAGCTTCATCCATATTATGTATCGTTTCATATACAACTAAATCTGTGACGTTAAAACCATTATGTATTAACCCAGTTACAAGTGTAGGGCGTGCAAGATTACCACGTATCACCAAAACCCTTGAATTGGCTGGAAGGTTTTCTGTTATACTTTCTGTTAATTTTTCTGCAACAAATTCTTCTGGAATGATCGAAACAGATAAACCAAGCTTCTCCATTTGTTTACTTGTTTTTCTTCCAACAGATGCTGCGATTAAATGA
This sequence comes from Bacillota bacterium, assembly GCA_051750265.1. Taxonomy (GTDB): domain Bacteria; phylum Bacillota; class Bacilli; order Bacillales; family Bacillaceae; genus Metabacillus. The sequence goes on from JBNJJO010000002.1 coordinate 583,536, forward strand.
TCTAGTTTTGAATAAGGAATCTTCCATTTATCTAGATAGCCTTTAAAGAAGGTAACTCCATTTGTGCTTGTGAATACGATACAATCATATTCAGTTACGTTTAAAACCGTAGACTTAATAGCTTGTTCATTTTCATCATTTGATCGAATTTCTATTAGCGGAGCAGTGAACGCCACTCCGCCCTCTGATTCAATTCTATCAATAAATTCTTTTACTTGAGCCCTTGCCCGTGTTATTAAAACCCGCTTCCCGTGTAAAGGACGGCCCCCCGCTACCATTATTGATCTAACTCCTTTTTCACTCGATCTATTAACGCTTTCGCTCCTTGCTTTGTTAAGGTAACAGAAACGTTTTCACCGAGTTCAATAGGGTCTTTTCCTGTGACTTGCTGTTTATATACCTCTTTACCATCTGGAGAAGCAATTAAACCTGTAAATGATATGTCTAAATTATCATCTACTGTCGCAAAGCCTGCAATTGGTATTTGACAGCCACCCTCCATTTTCATAAGAAAGGTTCTTTCTGCTTTTACTGCCAAATGTGTTGCTTCATCTGTGAATTTCGCTAATAAGTCTAGTAATTCTTGATCATTATCACGACACTCAATCGCTAGAGCACCTTGTCCTACTGCTGGTAAGCACATCTCAGATTCTAAAAATTCAGTAACAACGTCCTTGCTCCAGCCCATTCTTGATAAACCAGCTGCAGCTAAAATAATGGCATCATAATCTTCTGCTTTAAGCTTTTCAAGACGTGTGTCAATGTTTCCTCTAATCCATTTGATTTCAAGGTCAGGTCGAACATTTAATAATTGAGCACTTCTTCTTAAACTACTTGTTCCGATCACTGCACCTTTTGGTAGCTCTGAAAGCTTTTTATGATCCTTTGAAATTAACACATCTCTATGATCCTCACGTTTTGGAACAGAGCCGATCGTCAAGCCATCAGGAAGCACAGCAGGCATATCCTTCATACTATGAACAGCCATGTCTATTTCTCCATCAAGCATAGCTTGCTCTATTTCTTTCACGAACAGTCCCTTACCACCTACTTTTGATAACGTTACATCTAAAATCCGATCACCTTTTGTCACAATTTCCTTTATCTCGAATTCAAAAGGTAAACCAAACGCTTTTAGTTGGTTTATCACCCAATTTGTTTGTGTTAAAGCAAGTTTACTTCGTCTTGAACCTACAACAATTTTTCGCATGTTATCCTCCTACAAAGTTCTCTATGGTGTAATACCGCCACCATCTAAATGAAGGAAAAATTGAGTTTTAAACCTCACTTCAATTAGGGATGGAACAAGCTAGCTCTACACTAATCCGCCTGAGTCAAAACTCTTCTATACTCAAACTAATTTGGAATACTTACTAGTTTAAACAGGTTCCGTCCTCTTTCCCTCATACTACAATCTAAAGGTGTACTCATGAATCCCAAAAATGAAATCTTGATAAGCTGCCGAATAAGAAAAAGTTTATTAATAATACAAGAAAAGACGCAATGTTCAATAGTGCTACTGATTTACCTTGCAATTCTTTAACAATTCGAATATATAAAAAAATGCTATATGTGATTAATACCATAAAAGAACCTAGTACTTTTGCATCATACCAATGGAATTTTTCAACTTTAATATAAGCCCATATTATTCCTAAGATAAGGCTTAATAACAGCATCGGTACACCAATGACATTTAATACATATGACATATGATCAAGCTTAGATAAATCCTCTAAGCGAAGAAGTCGTTTTCCCCATTTCTTCTTTTTTAAAAGATTATATTGAATGAAATAGAGAATCGAAAAAACAAACGACAGTGAAAAGGCACCATATGAAAGTATTGCCATTGTTATATGAATTAATAACAATTCTGAAACAAGCTGACTTGAAACCGCTGCTGACTCATATTGTGCTGGAGCAAAGGTATGTAATGCCATCATGATAAAGCCGATTACATTTGTGAAAAAAATAATAAACTCTGCTCGTAATAATTTATTTACTACAACAGATAAGGTAACCAAGACCCATGTGTAAAAATATAAGCCTTCAAACACATTTAAAACCGGAAATCTCCCCGTCTCAAACATACGAGCAAATAAAAAAATTGTTTGTAAAAGCCAAACAATAGAAAGTAACCAGAAGGCAGCTCGTTTCGCCTTCCGGTTATTATTTAGAAAATCTATAAAGTATAAAAGTACACATAATGCATAAAGAATAATGGTTACTTCATTGATTCTAGTTAAACTCATCTCCATATAGAAAAGGTCCTCTCACTTACGATTGAAGTGAAGCACGATAATTGGAAAACTGCTCATTCGAAAGGTATGATTGCTTATCCGCTCTCTCTTTTTGCACTTGTTCTTCAACAGCTTCTTCAATGTTAAAGATTTTCATAAATAGCTCCAATGAATCCTGAGCATTTGATTCAGCTGAAAGTTCCTTCACTTTAACAATAGGATCTCTGAGCAATTGATTAATGATGCTTTTGGTATGCTTGCTAAGCAACTTTTTCTCACGATCAGTTAAATTTGGCATTTTACGCTCAATGCTTTCCATGGTCTCTGCTTGAATGTTTAAAGCTTTTTGACGAAGAGCTGCTATAACAGGTACTACTCCTAATGTATTGATCCATTGCTTAAATTGAACAATTTCTGCTTCAATCATAAGCTCGATTTTCTCTGCTGCAACCTTACGCTCCTGCAAATTCGCTTCAACAATTCCTTGTAAATCATCAATATCATATAGAAATACGCCGTCTAATTCTGCAAGCTTTGGATCTAAGTCACGCGGTACAGCGATATCGACCATAAATAATGGACGACCTTTTCTCATCTTTTCAACGTGTGTCATCATATCCTTTGTAATGACAAAGTCTTTGGCACCTGTTGAGCTAATAAGAATATCCGCCTCAACTAATCCACATTGAAGCTCATTGATATCTTTAGCTTTACCGTTAAAACGATTAGCTAGCTCCATAGCCTTTTGTAATGTTCTGTTCATAACAGTAACTCTACCAACACCGCTACCGTGTAGGTTTTGTACAGCTAGCTCGCCCATTTTTCCGGCACCTAAGATAAGAACATGTTTAGTTCTTAAATCACCAAAGATTTTCTTTGCTAATTCTACAGCAGCATAACTAACAGAAACGGCGTTAGCTCCGATATCTGTTTCTGAATGCGAGCGTTTTGCTAAAGTAATAACCTGTTTAAATAATTGATTGAAGATTGTACCTATTGTTTGATTCTCTTGAGCAAGTAGAAAGCTAGAACGTACCTGTCCTAATATTTGAGTTTCTCCAAGAATCATCGAGTTCAATCCGCACGCAACTTTATATAAGTGCTCAAGTGCACCGTCATGTTCAAATATCGTTAAATACGGTGATATCTCTTCTTTATCTAAACCAAACCATTCCGCTAAAAACGACTTAATATAATAACGCCCTGTGTGAAGTTGATCAACAACAGCATAAATTTCAGTTCGATTACACGTTGACACAATAACGTTTTCAAGTATGCTCTTTTGTTCTTTTAACTGTTTCATCGCATCAGCTAGCTCGTTCGGTTGGAACGTTAGCTTTTCACGAATTTCAACAGGGGCTGTTTTATAATTTAAGCCGACAACAAGTATATGCATTACCCTTTACACCCCCACATGCAAAGATCTCTTTAGTAATAGTATATCATCCTCAAGTTTCAATCTCTTCTATAAAATGTGAACAGTATTTGAAACTCTATGTTATGATTAGAAAAACTTGGCTTCACTAACATCCATTGGATATAAATTGTGATAGTATAAATAAGATTTATTAATTGTACTGCGTAGTTATTAAAAAGTAAATTTATTAGTCATAAAATATCACATGGAATTCTACACGATATGACATAATCCTTCATGCTATCCACTTTGTACAATAACAAATATTAAGCTGTTAATCAAGTTTTTGGTTTTTTTTGAGTGGTCTCGATAGTATTCTTGTAATAGTTTTCACACAAGGCTAGTCAAGGCAGAAAATCGGTGGTTCGCCGTTTTTTGCATGACTACTCGTGTTTTTTAAAATATACTTTTGGTAAGAGGTGTGCCCATGAAAAAGATATCTTTATTACCCGGAATTATCCTACTAGGAATTGGCCTTTTTTATTCTATCCAAAAATTAAATATTCATTTATTCGAAAATCAAAATAGTTGGCAAGCTTTGCTTATTCTTTTAGGTGCTGCCTACTTAATTAGTGGTCATTTTGAAAAAGACAATTCAGCTATCTTACCAGGAATCATTTTAGCAGGACTGGGAATTCACTTTGTTTACCAAACAAAGATACCTTCTTGGCCGGATCATCCTGCTGCTTTTCTATTTATTTTGGCATTTGGGATGCTACTTACTGCTATTAAAACAAAATCTGGCCATGCACAAGGTTTATTGCTTTTAGCAATTGGTTTATTCCTTCACTTTTTTCAAACAATCATCCAATCATTAACCATCGTTGAAAATGGGATTCATCTTATTGAAACCTATTGGCCATTTCTATTAATTTTAACTGGCGCTTTTCTAGTGTTTATTAAAAGGAAAAAGTAATAAATTTGATAATATATATAGACAAAGCTCAACTAAATATTAGCACTACTACAATCTCTTTCATTGTATATCTATGCAAAGTTTCACTTTACTTTTCCTTAAACGCAAAAAAGACTGACCAAGGAATATTCCTAGTCAGTCCTTTTTTTTGATGTCAAATAGTCAATGATCTTCCACGCTTCTTCTTTACCTTGTCCGGTTTCGGATGAAAATAGAACAAACGAGTCCGTTTTTTCCATGTTTAACGTATCTTTAACTATTTTAACATGCTTTTGCCATTTACTTTTTGGGATTTTATCTACTTTTGTCGCAACAATAATCGTTGGAATATCATAATGTTTTAAGAATCCGTACATTAACACATCATCTTTTGATGGAGGATGGCGAACGTCTACTAGCAACACAACTGCACGCAGCTGTTCACGTGTTGTTATATACGTTTCGATCATTTTCCCCCATGCTTCACGCTCTTTTTTACTCACCTTTGCATAACCATACCCTGGTACATCAACAAAGTGCAACACTTCATTGATGATATAAAAATTTAAGGTTTGCGTTTTACCTGGCTTTGACGATATTCTCGCAAGGCCCTTCCTCGCGAGCATTTTATTAATAAATGATGATTTCCCTACATTTGAACGACCTGCTAAAGCGATTTCTGGCAAATCTACTGCAGGGTATTGATCTGGCTTTACAGCACTTATTACGATTTCAGAACTAGTTACTTTCATTGCTTCTCCTCTGCTAATGCATGTTTTAATACTTCATCTAGATGTGACACAAGCACAAAGGTAAGCTCATTACGAACACTTTCTGGAATGTCATCTAAATCCTTTTCATTATCCTTTGGTGCGATTACTTTCGTCAAGCCGGCGCGGTGAGCACTTAGCGTTTTTTCTTTTAAGCCACCAATTGGTAGAACTCTTCCACGTAACGTGATTTCTCCTGTCATACCTACTTCTTTACGAACCGGTATCCCCGTTAATGCAGAAATTAACGCTGTTGCCATTGTTATCCCAGCAGATGGTCCATCCTTAGGAACGGCACCTTCAGGTACGTGAATATGAATATCATTCTTCTCATGGAAATCTCGGTCAATATGTAGCTCTTCTGCACGTGAACGAATGTAGCTAAATGCAGCTTGTGCAGACTCCTTCATTACATCGCCAAGTTTTCCTGTAAGAATAAGCTTCCCTTTTCCTGGTGTTACAGATACTTCGATTGATAAAGTATCACCTCCAACGGTCGTGTAGGCTAATCCAGTTGCAACTCCTATTTGATCTTCAAGTTCAGCTTGGCCATATCTAAAACGATTTTTGCCAAGATAATCTTCAAGGTTTTTATCTGTGATGATAATTTTTTTACGCTCTTCTTTAACGATGAGCTTTGCAGCTTTACGACAAACAGCAGCCAGCTGACGTTCTAAGCCACGCACACCAGATTCTCTCGTGAAATAACGAATGATACTTTGTATCGCATCATCACGAATTTGCAAGTGTGACTTTTTAAGTCCATGCTCCTTCAGCTGCTTTGGCAACAAATGATCTTTTGCAATATGAACCTTTTCAAGCTCTGTATAGCCAGCGATATTAATAATTTCCATTCGATCACGAAGCGGACCAGGAATGGTCGCCAAATTGTTTGCTGTTGCAATAAACATAACCTTCGATAAATCATAGGTTTCTTCAATATAATGATCGCTAAAATTGTGATTTTGCTCTGGGTCCAATACTTCAAGTAATGCTGCAGAAGGATCTCCTCTAAAATCACTAGACATCTTATCAATTTCATCTAATAAAATAACTGGATTTATCGTTTCTGCCTTTTTCATACCTTGAATAATTCTACCAGGCATCGCACCTACATATGTCCGACGATGACCACGAATCTCAGATTCGTCTCTCACACCACCAAGTGAGATCCGGACGAAATGACGATTTAAGGATTTTGCTACTGAACGAGCTAATGATGTCTTACCAACACCTGGAGGTCCAGCTAAACAAAGAATCGGTCCCTTTAAAGATTTCGTTAATTGTTGAACCGCCAAGTATTCTAAAACACGCTCTTTCACTTTCTCAAGGCCATAATGGTCCTCATCAAGGATTTTTTCAGCTATATTGATATCTAAACGATCTTCCGTAGCGTTTGTCCATGGTAATGAGAGAAGCCATTCAATATAATTACGAATAACTGCACTTTCAGCTGAGCTCGAAGGGACCTTTTCATAACGATCCAATTCCTTTAATGCTACTGCTTTAATATGGTCTGGCATACCTGCTTGTTCAATTCGATCATTAATGGATGAAACTTCCCCAACTTTTCCTTCTTTTTCACCAAGCTCTTTTTGGATCGCCTTCATCTGCTCACGAAGGTAATATTCCTTTTGTGTCCGCTCCATAGATCGTTTTACGCGTTGACCTATTTTTTTCTCAAGCTGAAGAACTTCCTTCTCATTATGAATGATCGAAATGACTTTATTCAGTCTTTCTTTTACATCAAGTGTTTCAAGTACCTCTTGTTTTTCTTTGAGCTTTAATGGTAAGTGTGAGGCAATAATGTCCGCCATTCTACCTGGCTCGTTTATATCTGATACAGTCGCATAGGTTTCTGCAGAAACCTTTTTCGATAGCTTTATGTATTGCTCGAAATACTCTAGCATTGTTCTCATCAAAGCTTCTTCCTCGACACTCTTTTCTTCCGGGTCTTTATTTATAGATACTTCTACAGAATAATATTCATCGTCTTCTACAAAACGTTGAATTTCCCCACGATCTAAGCCTTCAACGAGTACTCGAATGGTTCCATTTGGTAATTTTAACATTTGTTTTATTTTCGTTAAGGTACCAATTTCGTATATATCTTCTTTTTTTGGCTCATCTATCGCAATCTCTTTTTGTGTCGTTAAAAAGATGATATGATCTTCCATCATTGCTTTTTCTAACGCCTGAACAGATTTATCTCTCCCTACATCAAGGTGTAGTACCATTGTTGGATATACTAGCAAGCCTCGTAACGGTAGGAGGGGGACGATTTGAGTATTTGATTTCGCCATGCGCTTACACCTCCATGACATAATAGTTAGTTCTTGTACAATTCTATCCTATTCTTATACAAGTGTCTATTTGTAACCACTTTTCATATTGATAATCAGTAGGTAGTATACCCTATTCACCTTAAGTTGAAAAAGGAAATCACAAATTCCACTACAATTTTAATGGAAATAAACTCTCTAAAAATGAAAGAGACCTACTCAAATGAAGTGGAATCACTCTTTTAATAATGAAGGTTCTTTGTTTCGAATCCTATTATTTAAAGGAATGACACTTCTGAATAGGCCTCTTCTTTTTATTGATTAAAACTTATACTGATTCCTGATGTGGATAGACTTGTGCATTTTTTTTCAGCAATGAATTCCCTTTTTCTGTTGGTGGATTAACAAGTGCTATATCAAACACCTCTTGTAAGTTTGTCACAGGAACTATATCTATTCCTTCAATATCCTTTAAGATTGCTTGCATGTTTTCCTTAGGAATAATCACAGTTTTTGCTCCAGCTTTTTTTGCAGCTTTAATCTTCGGAATGACTCCGCCAATTGGCTTCACATTTCCATGAATACTAATCTCACCTGTCATTGCAACCATATTATCAATAGCAATTCTATGAATAGCTGAGAAGATTCCAGTTGCCATTGCAATACCTGCCGATGGACCGTCTATTGGGGTACCCCCAGGGAAGTTAACGTGAATATCATAATCCCCAGCTCGTATACCCATGGAACGCAAAACAGTAATAACATTTTCAATAGAGCCTCTAGCCATGCTTTTTCTTCTAATTGATTTCGAACGATCTCCGATACTCTCTTCTTCGACAATTCCAGTAATATTAATAGATCCTTTATCCTTTTCTGCTGGAATAACTGTTACTTCTATTTCTAAAAGAGCTCCTGTATTTGGTCCATAAACTGCTAATCCATTAACTAAACCGATCTTTGCTTTATTATTAATCTTTTTCTCATATCTAGGTGTTAATTGACTTGAATGGATTACCCATTCAATATCCTCTATAGTAATCTCATTTCGTTCCTCAGTCATGGCCATACCGGTAGCGATTTGCATTAAATTAACAACTTCACGCCCATTTCGGACGTATGAGGTTAACACATCTATTCCTTCATCAGTTATATTCATTTCTACCTTATTAGCTGCCTTTCTCGCCACAATTGACAGCTCTTCCTGCTCCAAATCTCTAAAGAACACTTCAAGACATCTAGATCGTATTGCGGGTGGAATTTCATTTGGTGTTCTTGTCGTAGCTCCAACTAAACGAAAGTCTGCTGGCAAGCCATTTTTGAAAATATCATGAATATGTGTTGGGATTTGTGAGTTTTCTTCATTATAGTAAGCACTTTCCAAAAACACTTTACGATCTTCAAGAACCTTTAAAAGCTTGTTCATTTGAATAGGATGCAGCTCACCAATTTCATCAATAAATAAAACACCACCATGTGCATGCGTTACTGCTCCTTGCTTTGGCTGTGGAATACCTGCTTGTCCCATAGCACCGGCACCTTGATAAATTGGATCATGGACAGAACCGATTAGTGGATCTGCAATACCTCTTTCATCAAACCTTGCTGTTGTGGCATCTAATTCTACAAAAACAGCATTTTCCTTAAATGGTGTTTTGTGATTTCTTTTTGCTTCCTCTAACACAAGTCTTGCAGCTGCAGTTTTTCCTACACCAGGTGGTCCATAAATAATCACATGCTGTGGATTTGGTCCACATAATGCTGCTCGCAAGGAACGAATGCCATCCTCTTGCCCTACTATATCCTGAAAGCTCTTTGGTCTTACTTTTTCAGCTAAAGGTTCAGTTAAACGAATCGCTCTCATCTTCCGTAACTGTTCCATTTCTTTTTTAGATTCACGGTCAATTGAGATTTTTTGAGTCCTTTGGCTTTTTAACAAGTTCCAGAAGTACATCCCGATAATAATTCCAAAAAACAACTGAATAAACAAAGCGATACTTGTCCAACTCATTGTAGTCCCCTCCTGCTAAGGTGTCTTAAATTACCGCTACTTGTGGAAAATTGACGGAGCTATCCTAACTAAGAGCTATAAAAAAATAAAGCTCATTAGAAGAGAAGATAATTATCCGGCTAATTGGTTAGAATTCTTTTATCTTGTCCTATTGTCTACCTAGATTGTGAGTTATTAAACCATGTGAGCATGATGAATTGATGAACATGATTTTTATGTATTAATAGGGTTTCCTTCTCACTTAAAGCTAACAAAAGGCAAGCTTTTGCTTGCCGATTGCTTAGGCAAAATATTGTTTGGTACTAATAGTATGAAGCGGTTATTTATAGCTAGTATCTCCGAGGTTTAGTAGGAATAAACATGTTTTCTAAACAAGTATCATACCAAAGTGCTGAATGGGAATAAGAATTGGGGCTTTAGTCTTTATCTAATCCATCAATAAACATCAAACCTTAATCTAAATAAAAAGGAAGCTGACAATTAGATCAGCTTCCTTTTTTACGTCATTTGCCAATTAGGCAGATGTTTTCTTATCTTCTTGGATTACAGTACCATCATTTAGTATAAGCTTTGGTGGCGTATTACCTATAACTGAGTCACCTGTTATAATTGTTTTCACAATATCTTCTCTAGAAGGTAAATCAAACATCATATCAAGCATAATGCCCTCGATAATTGAACGAAGACCACGTGCACCGGTTTTTCTCTCGATTGCTTTTTTCGCAATCTCTACAAGAGCATCCTCTTCAAATTCAAGTTCGACTCCATCTAAATCAAGCATCTTCTGATATTGTTTTACTAGAGCATTTTTAGGTTTCGTTAAGATTTCAACTAATGCACCTTCATCAAGAGGCTCCAGGCTTGCAATAACAGGTAAACGACCAATAAACTCTGGAATTAAACCAAACTTTAATAAATCTTCTGGTAATACCTGTGAAAGTAGAGCTTTTTTATCTAAATCTGCATTTTTGTTGTCTGAACCAAATCCAATTACTTTTTTACCAAGACGGCGCTTAATAATTTGTTCAATACCATCAAACGCTCCGCCACAAATGAAAAGTATGTTCGTTGTATCAATTTGGATAAATTCTTGATGTGGATGTTTTCTCCCTCCTTGTGGAGGAACACTTGCCACTGTACCTTCAAGAATTTTAAGTAGGGCTTGCTGAACACCTTCACCAGAAACATCACGTGTAATTGAAGGGTTCTCAGATTTACGAGCAACCTTATCAATTTCGTCGATATAAATAATTCCCTTTTCAGCTTTTTCAACATCATAGTCAGCAGCTTGAATAAGCTTTAACAAAATGTTTTCAACATCCTCACCAACATAACCAGCTTCTGTTAATGAAGTTGCATCAGCAATAGCAAAAGGAACGTTTAAAATACGAGCTAATGTTTGAGCTAACAATGTTTTACCGCTTCCAGTTGGACCGATCATTGCAATGTTACTTTTAGAAAGCTCAACATCATCTATCTTACTATTAGAATTGATTCTTTTATAGTGATTATATACGGCAACAGCTAATGATTTCTTAGCTTGATCTTGACCTATAACATACTCATCTAAAATATCGTCAATCTCTTTCGGCTTTGGAACATCTTTAAATTCAACTTCTTCTTCAGTACCAAGTTCTTCCTCAACGATTTCAGTGCAAAGCTCAATACACTCATCACATATGTATACTCCAGGTCCTGCTACTAGCTTACGAACCTGATCTTGGGTTTTACCACAAAATGAACACTTCAATTGTCCTTTTTCGTCGTTAAATTTAAACATTGTTTCACCCCTTGTATCTTTATCTCAATCTAAATAAATGATCCAACCCCACCCTTATAAATGTCTTTCTTTTCCTAATAATAGAAGGGATAGTAGGTAGGTGTTCTTTCTTTACACTTATGCAAAGAAACAGATTATAAAACAGGTATGTACTGCATTTTACCATAAGTAACGCGATGACAGGTAATGATACTACTCCAAAAGGTTAAAGAGTTAGAATATATAGAAAATGATATAAGTTAGAACTACATTTCTATTTCCCTTTTGTAAGCTATTTAACCGTTTTAGCAGTGATTCAGGTTACTTCATGTGTATGTATGTATTGGCTTTCTTATATCATTCCCAAAGGAATATAAATAAAACATAATTGTATAAAACAAGGCACGATCCACTCGCGCCTTGTTCTTTAATTAATATTATGCAACAACTTTGCTATTTTCTACAAGAAAATCGATCGCTTTACGAATTTTTAGGTCTTCTTTAAGACCTTCAGCTGATCCACCTAATGCTTGTTTAATATTTTCAATAGGCATGTTGTACATTTCAGCCATTTTCGTTAATTCTGTTTCAACATCTTCATCAGTAACTTCGATGTTTTCAGCTTTAACAATCGCTTCAAGTGTTAAATTGTATTTTACGCGTTTTTCAGCATCAACTTTCATTTGAGCTTTAAGTGCTTCTTCGTCTTGACCTGAGAATTGGAAGTATAAGTCAAGGTTCATACCTTGCATTTGAAGACGTTGCTCAAATTCTTGCATCATGCGAGAAATTTCATTTTCAATCAATGCATTAGGAATGTCAACTTCTACACTTTCAGCTGCTTTTTCAACTAATGTGTCACGTAAGTGATTTTCAGCTTCAGTCTTTTTAGCTTCTTCAAGACGAGTTCTTGTTTGAGCTTTAAGCTCTTCAAGTGTTTCAACTTCTTCATTAACATCTTTAGCAAATTCATCGTCTAAAGCTGGAAGCTCTTTCGCTTTAATTTCATGAATTTTTACTTTGAATACTGCTGGCTTACCTGCAAGGTTTTCAGCATGATATTCTTCAGGGAATGTTACTTCAACATCCTTCTCTGCTCCTGTTGCTAACCCGATAAGTTGTTCTTCAAAGCCAGGGATGAAAGAACCTGATCCTATTTCTAGGGAATAGTTTTCTGCTGCTCCGCCTTCAAATGCTTCACCATCAACATAGCCATCGAAGTCGAGTATAGCTGTATCTCCGTTTTCAATCGCGCCTTCTTCTTTAACAGCTAACTCTGCATGACGCTCTTGAAGTTGCTTTAATTCATTATCAACATCTTCATCTGTTACAGTGTTGTCCAATTTTTCAACTTCTAGACCTTTATATTCACCTAATTTTATTTCAGGTTTAACTGTAACTTTTGCAGTGAAGATTAAGCTTTTTCCTTTTTCAACTTGCTCTACATCGATTTCAGGACGATCTACTGGTTCAATTCCTGCTTCATCAAGTGCATTAGGATATGCTGTTGGTAAAATAATATCTAGAGCATCCTGATAAAGAGATTCAACACCAAAGCGTTGCTCGAACATACCGCGTGGAATTTTACCTTTACGGAAACCAGGAATAGAAACCTGTTTAACTACCTTTTTAAATGCTTCATCAAGTGCTTGTGTGAAGTCCTCAGCAGAAACTTCAACCGTAAGAACGCCTTCGTTCCCCTCTAATTTTTCCCATTTTACTGACATATGTTGTTCCCTCCAAAAAAATCTATAATGATTGTGCGAATAAGTGATAGGTAAATTGTGGCCGCTTGTCCATTTTTAACAATCATCCACTATGATATACCTGTTTTATGTACCGTAAAAAGAACCGAATACTAACCATGCTTAGGATTTCGTAATAAAAAAGAAGGCCAATTTTTCCCACAATAAAAAGACCTTAAATACGATGATCACTATTTTGCAACCATTTAATTATAACATAGAAAACATTCCTTTCAACATATAGCCTCATATTTGCATATAAGAAATTTCTTCTAATTGATAAATTTTTTTACATGCTTCATGAAGTGTTGGTAAAGAAAGCTGATATATGTGCTGTACTTCTTCAGGATCTAATGTGATTCCATGCATCTCATATCCAACAATATGAAGAGCAGCTGCCCATAAATTAGCATCTGTCGGTTGAGGTAAAAATGGATAAAGAACATATAAATGTCTTATCCAAAGCTCTTTAACTGATTCATAAAGGGTTGGATTTTCATTTCCAAGCGTATCATCTAAAATATTTAACACTTTTTTTGTAAATGGTAGATCAGAAATATCGTCTAGTTTAGTTGGTATGACGGTTATTGTTTCACCAAATTTGTATACCGTCACTTCCTTTTCAACTTCATTCTCTATCATTAAATGTAAAATCATAGATTTAACCATTGGATGACTATTTGGATTTTCTAATAGGACCTTAAGCGCTGAAAAGTGTTTACTTAAATTGCGATCTTTTAACGCTTGTATAAAAGCCAACTGCTTTGTTGTATTTTCTAGGATGTCTTCTATATAAACCGTTTGATTCCTATCATCTTCTTCATCTTCAATGATATCTGCATCGTTTTGAGTCATTTTCCGACTAAACTCTAACAATTTATAAAAATGCTCAGCACTTTCTGCAGGAAGATGATTTTCCTCTAAAACGGCCTCAATCGTTGATTGAACCTCATGATATTCACGAAGTTGAATTAAGATTGTTAAATAAATTTGTAACACAGTAAAGTAGTGGCCGATATCTTCCAATAGCATTTTCTTACATATTTCTTTTGCTTCTCCTAACTCCCCAAGCTCCATTAAGCAAATGGCCATTCCTAAATGTATCTCTGCTTTATCCTCATTTAATTCCTTTGCTTCAGAAAACATTTCAAGAGCTTTATGATATTTTTTCTCTTTTAATAGCGCCATACCCTTATCAATATAACGTTCCTTTAAATTAGGAAAAGGAATGACATTTGAACGTTTTTTCTCAATCATATGTTGGTCAACTCCAGCAACCTATCTTTGCCTACAAGTGTATCAATCCAACACTTGGAAAACAAGCGGTTCCAAATGAAAATAACAGGAATCGACTTTTTTCTGCAGCAAATAGGGGAACATTCCTCACATATGCTGTTGCTATATTATGGCTTTGCGGATCATGTGTTGCACCGCTGATAAACTAGATCTACTATACAAAAAAAAAAGCTAACATTTATAAAAATGTAGCTCTTCTGTCTTCAAATTGCTTAATTTGATCGTTGTAATTCAAGGTTAAATCAATTTCATCTTTTCCATATAAAAGCATATCCTTCCAATATGGATCAACTGCAAATGACTCAGATAAGTTATCACTGTCAGTAAGCTTTTGCTCTTCTAGATTAATGATCAACTCATAGCCTTCAGCATTTGATTTTTGACGAATCACATCTAAAACCGATTGTTCGAGTGTAATTGGCAAGATACCATTTTTTAAACAGTTTTGATGAAAAATGTCAGCGTATGAAGGTGCTAAAATAACTTGAAATCCATAATCTGATAGCGCCCAAGGAGCATGTTCACGAGATGATCCACAGCCAAAGTTTTCACCAGCTAGTAAAACAGTGGCTCCTTTACTTTTCTCTTGGTTTAGCTCGAATTCCGGATTGTCAGATCCATCAGGTAGATATCTCCAATCGAAAAAGGCAAATCGTCCGTAGCCAGTTTTTTCGATTCTTTTAAGGAATTGTTTAGGAATTATTTGATCTGTATCTACATTTGATCTATTCAAAACAGCTACTTTTCCTGTATGTGTTGTAAAAGGTTTCATTTTGCCCCTCCTATTATGCTTGAATTTTCTCCTTCTGAATATGGCGAACATCAACAAATCTTCCGTGAATAGCTGCTGCTGCTGCCATAGCTGGGCTTACTAGGTGAGTTCTTGCTCCTTTACCTTGTCTTCCTTCAAAATTACGGTTAGACGTTGAAGCACAACGTTCACCCTCTGGAACAACATCATCATTCATGCTTAAACACATACTACAGCCAGACTCTCTCCATTCAAAACCAGCTTCTTTAAAAATAACATCTAAACCTTCTTTTTCTGCTACCTTTTTTACGGTTTGTGAACCCGGTACAACGATCGCACGTACTGTAGGAGCAACCTTTTGTCCTTTAAGACCTATAATTATTTCTGCAGCTTGTCGTAAATCTGTTAGTCGTGAATTCGTACAAGATCCGATAAAGACATGATCAATCATAATGTCCTCAATCTTCATATTTGGTTGTAATCCCATATAGTCAAACGCACGCTTTGCTTCATCAACTTCTTCTTCATTGTGGAAACCATTTAGATCAGGTGTTTTTTCATCTACACCAACAGCCATTCCAGGGTTTGTTCCCCAAGTAACCATTGGAGCAATATCCTCACCTTGCAAAGTAATCACTTCGTCATACTCTGCTCCTTCATCTGTTTTTAATGTTTTCCAATATTCGACTGCTTGATCAAACTCTTCACCCTGTGGAGCATATTTTCTTCCTTTAATATAAGAGAATGTCGTTTCATCTGGCGCAATTAGACCAGCTCTTGCCCCTGCTTCAATCGACATATTACAAATCGTCATTCGTTCATCCATTGATAAGCTTTCGACAACTTCCCCTGTAAATTCAATGATATAGCCCGTTCCAAAACGAACTCCATATTTTCCAATAACAGCTAAAATTACGTCCTTTGCTGTTACACCGTTTTGTAGTTTACCCGGAACATGAATATTAAGTGTTTTTGGGCGATTTCTCCATAATGTTTGCGTTGCTAGTACATGCTCGACCTCACTTGTACCAATTCCAAATGCAATAGCACCAAATGCTCCATGTGTAGACGTATGACTATCTCCACAAACAATTGTTTTACCTGGAAGTGTTAGTCCTAATTCTGGGCCGATAACATGGACGATCCCCTGATCCTCACTATCAAGGTCAGCTAATCGAACTCCAAACTCTTTACAGTTTCTTTCTAATGCACCAATTTGAAGTTTTGCAACTTCATCCTTAATGACAAAGCGGTTCACTGTAGGTATGTTATGGTCCATTGTTGCAAATGTTCTGTCTGGTCTTCTTACTTTACGATTTTTTTCTCGTAATCCCTCAAAAGCCTGTGGTGATGTAACTTCATGTATTAAGTGTAAATCGATATATAGAAGATCAGGCTTCCCCTGCTCTTGTTGAACTATATGCTCATCATATATCTTTTCAATTATCGTTCTTGGCTTCACGGTCATAAACCCCCTTCTATAGATGGAAAAATGAGGGGCTGACGGATAAAATTGTCAGACCCCTCAAACACAATATATATGATTATCATAGAGATAAGCATTATATTGGTCTCTATTGGTTAGGACAGATCCCCAAAATAGGTCAAAGCCCTTTATCATTACGACTTATGAATAAGCTTCCATAATATTTAAAATAGCATGGTCATCTGCAAGTGCATTTCTAATCTCTTCACCTATTTGCTTAGTGGAGACAGCCTTTCCATCCTCAGCAAGATCGGCTGTACGTTTACCAGAATTCAAGACATTTTCAACAGCTTTTTCTATTGCTTTTGCTTCCTCTTCTAAACCAAAGGATTGACGAAGCATCATCGCTGCTGAAAGTATTGTTGCAATAGGATTTGCAATGTTTTTCCCCGCAATATCTGGTGCTGATCCATGAACTGGTTCGTATAAATGTAAACCACTTGAAGAAAGACTCGCAGATGCTAGCATTCCAAGAGAACCTGTGATCATCGAAGCTTCATCACTTAAAATGTCACCAAACATATTCTCTGTAACGATTACATCAAATTGTCTTGGTGAACGAATTAGCTGCATTGCAGCATTATCAACGAGCATGTGCTCAAGAGTGACATCAGGGTATCTTGAAGCTACCTCTTCTGCCACTTCTCTCCAAACTCGGCTGGATTCTAATACGTTTGCTTTGTCAACTGATGTCACATGCTTGCCACGCTTCGCGGCAATTTCAAATGCTGAAACAAGGATTCGTTCGATTTCATAGCGTTTATAAAGCAATGTATCAACTACAGCTTCCTCGCCCTCATAAACGATACGCTCACTCGGCTTACCGAAATATAACCCACCTGTTAGCTCTCGGACGATAACAAAATCTACTCCATTAACATACTCCTTCTTTAAAGGGGAAGCGTCTATCAAACTTTCAAACGTTTGAATCGGGCGTAAATTTGCAAATAAATCAAGTTCTTTACGTAATGCTAAAAGTCCACGCTCTGGTCGAAGTTCAACAGGATTACTATCCCACTTCGGCCCACCAACAGCACCTAAAATAATAGCGTCTGATCCCTTACAAGTAGTAATTGTCTCTTCAGGCAATGGATTGCCTTTTTGATCAATTGCTGTTCCACCGATAAGACCATAGTTAAATTGAAATTGATGATTAAAATGTTCACCAATTGCTTTTAATATTTCAACTGTAACATCAACTACTTCTTTACCTATTCCATCACCCGGTAATAATGCAATTGTTCTTTTCATGTTCCCTTCCCCCTTCGAGTGATTTAATTTTGTAGACTTGCTTCTAAAGATACGTTAGGTAGTTCTGAAAGTAATAATATACGATTAACCGCATTAATATAGGCTTTAGCTGATGCTTCTAAAACATCCTGTGCCATCCCTCTACCACTTGCTTCGTTTTCTCCAATTTTAATCTTCACATACACCTGAGCAAGTGCATCTCGACCACCGCTATTTGACTGGATACGATAGTCAATTAGATTAATTGACTCTCCTACACAGCGTTCTAACGTATTGTAAATAGCTTCAACGCTACCCGCTCCAGTTGCCGCTTCTTGGATCAACTCATTATCAGGATTTACTAACGTAATCGTTGCTGTAGGAACCTGTGAAGTTCCGTATTGTACTTGTAATGCTTTTAATTCGAAGGCTGATTCTTTGCTTGCAACCTTCTCCTCAATAAGAAGCGCTTTTAAATCATCGTCAGAGATTTCTTTTTTCTTCTCTGTTAATTCTTTAAATGCTACGAATAATTTATTAACCTCTTCATCAGAGATTTCATAGCCTAATTCTTGTAACCTATTTTTAAATGCATGTCGCCCTGAGTGTTTACCAAGCACCATAGAGTTGGTTGAAACACCCACAAGCTCTGGCGAGATGATTTCGTATGTTGTTTTTTCCTTCAACACACCATCTTGATGGATCCCAGATTCATGAGCAAATGCATTTTTACCAACAACAGCTTTATTCCCCGGTACAACCATACCAGTAAGACTGCTTATTAGATCACTAGATCGTTTCGTTTCTTTTAAATACAAGCCAGTTTTCGCTTTGTAGTAATCACTACGGATATGAAGAGCAACTGCAACTTCCTCTAATGCAGCATTTCCTGCTCTCTCGCCAATTCCGTTAATCGTACCTTCAATTTGACCTGCTCCATGCTCAATCGCAGATAAAGAGTTAGCAACTGCCATGCCTAAATCATCATGGCAGTGTGCTGATAAAATAATGTTATCAATCCCTTTTACGTTTTCACGTAAATAAGTGAAAATCGCTCCGTACTCCTTAGGAGTTATATAACCAACCGTATCAGGAATGTTGATGACGTGTGCCCCTGCTTCAATCACCTTTTCAACGATTTCAGCTAGGTAGGGTAATTCAGTACGACAAGCGTCTTCAGCAGACCATTGTATAATCGGGAAAAATTGAGCAGCATACTTAACAGAATCAACTGCTGTTTGAATCACCTGTTCTTTCGTCTTTTTCAGCTTATATTCTCTATGGATCGGAGATGTTGCTAAAAACACGTGCAATCTAGGTTCTTCTGCATATTTCAATGCTTCCCATGCTGCATCAATATCACCTTTTACAGATCGTGCTAGCCCAGTTACGGAGCTATTTTTGACTGTCTTTGCAATCTGTTGAACTGCTAATAAATCACCTTTTGATGTAGCAGGAAAACCTGCTTCAATAACGTCCATTCCGAGTCTTTCTAGCTGTTTTGCAATCTCAAGCTTCTCTCTTACATTTAGATTGACACCTGGAGATTGTTCACCATCACGGAGCGTTGTATCAAATAGGTTAATTTTTCGCACTCACGCTCACCGCTTCTTTCTGCTTTTGTTTAGATTTTACGAAAGGCATCATTGCACGTAGCTTTTTACCAACAACTTCAATTTGGTGCTCATTTTCGTTGTTATTGATTGCATTGAATTGTGGACGATTTGCTTGGTTTTCTAAGATCCACTCTTTTGCAAATTTACCTGTTTGAATATCTTTAAGTACTTCTTTCATTGCTTCTTTAGAGCTGCTGTCTACAACACGTGGTCCTGAAACGAAGTCACCCCATTGTGCAGTATCAGAGATTGAATATCTCATTCCAGCCATACCATCTTCATACATTAGGTCTACGATTAATTTTAATTCATGTAAACATTCAAAGTAAGCAACCTCTGGTTGGTATCCAGCTTCTACTAACGTTTCAAATCCAGCTTTTACCAATGAAGTTAAGCCACCGCAAAGTACTGCTTGCTCTCCGAATAGATCTGTTTCTGTTTCTTCTTTAAATGTTGTTTCTAATACACCAGCACGTGCTGATCCAACACCTTTTGCATAGGCTAAAGCAGTTTCTTTTGCGTTACCAGTTACATCTTGGTAGATAGCGAATAATGCAGGTACACCAGCACCTTCTTCATATGTTCTTCTTACTAAGTGTCCTGGACCTTTAGGTGCTACTAAAAATACATCAACATCTGCAGGAGGAACAATTTGGCTGAAATGTACGTTAAAGCCGTGAGCGAATACTAAAGAGTTTCCTGCTTCTAAGCCTGGTTTAATTTCTGCTTCATATACTTTAGCTTGTTGCTCATCTGGTAGTAATACCATTACTAAATCGCCTTGCTCTGCTGCCTCAGCAACTGTTACTACTGTATGGCCATCTTCAACAGCTTTATTGAATGAACCACCTTGACGAACACCTACAATTACATTAACTCCGCTTTCTTTTAAGTTTAATGCATGTGCATGCCCTTGTGAACCATATCCAATAATTGCTACCGTTTTACCTTGTAATGCTGCTTCGTTTACGTCCCCGTTATAATATACTTTTGTCATGTATAATCTCTCCTTCAATATAATGTTAAGAATAATATAAGATTTATTACTTTATATATGAACCTTTAACCTGTGTTTTTCAGGTAAGATTACTAACTTAGTTAGACGATTGATATAGGTTTAACTTCTTTCGTACTTCTTTGAGTACCACGAGCAAATGCCGTTGTACCTGTTCGTGCAATTTCTTTTATTCCATAAGGCTTTAATAAATCAATTAAAACTTCAATTTTCTCAGGTTCACCTGTTACTTGAACGACAACACTTTCGCGGCTAACATCAATGACAGTAGCACGGAATGGTTGAATGAGTCCTTGAAGCTCCATTCTTGTTGCAGGAGTCGACATTACTTTAATTAACGCAAGCTCTCTCGATACGATCGATTGCGAAGTAATATCAGTTACCTTTAGAACATCAATTTGCTTATTTAATTGCTTTGTGATTTGCTCTACTTCTTTTTCCTCTTGAACATTAACAACAAGTGTCATCCGTGAAACACCTTCTGTTTCAGCATGACCTACTGTTATGCTCTCAATATTGAAGTGTCTTTTTGAAAATAATCCTGTAATTCTATTTAAAACTCCAGTTTGATTAAGAACTGTTAATGAGATTATTCTTTTCATAGCTTCACACCTACCATTTCATGTAACCCTTTACCGGAAGCTACCATGGGATAGACGTTTTCATCCTTGCTTATATGAATATCTAATAATACTGGTTCATTTGAAGTGATGGCTTCTTTTAATTTTTCTTCCCAACCCTTACTATTTTCAATTCGAACGCTATTAATGCCATAAGCTTCTGATAATTTTACGAAATCTGGCTGTGATACGAATTTTGAGTGGGAATAACGTTCTTCATAAAATAATTCTTGCCATTGTCTTACCATTCCTAATGCACCATTATTTAAAATAACAATCTTAATAGGTAAATTTAATTCATGGATAACAGATAGCTCTTGTAGAGTCATTTGGAATCCTCCATCACCTAATACAGCCACCACAGTTGATTCTCTGTCTGCTAGCTGTGCTCCAATGGCTGCTGGAAGGCCAAATCCCATTGTCCCTAGTCCACCAGATGTCACCCATTTATCTGGATTTCTAAAGTTATAATATTGAGCTGCCCACATTTGATGCTGACCTACATCTGTTGTCACAATTGCTTCGCCTTTAGTCCACTTGTGAATAAGCTCCAGGATATACTGTGGTTTTAACTCTGTATCACTGTCTTTATAACACAGAGGATACTCTTGTTTATTTTGAACAATTATTTCATTCCATTCTTTGTTATCCCCTTGCTTACCATCTTGTTTTAAAAGTTGTTCTAAAACAAGCTTAGCATCGCCAACAATTGGAATTTGAGTTGGAACATTTTTACCAATTTCAGCAGGATCGATATCAATATGAGCCACAGTAGCTTTTTTGGCAAAGTGATCTAGATTCCCAGTTACGCGATCATCAAACCTTGCCCCAACACTTATCAATAAGTCACAATCATAAAGGGCCATGTTTGCTGTATAGGTTCCATGCATTCCAGCCATTCCTAGGAATAAAGGATGATCAGCTGGGAAGCCACCTAAGCCTAATAAAGTGTTTGTAACTGGTATTTGTTGCTGCTCAGCATACTGTGTTAATTCTTTCGAAGCTTTGGCATGTAATACCCCAGCACCTGCTAAAATTACTGGCTTTTTCGCTCTGCTTACTGCTTCAACTAGCTTTCTAACCTGTAAATAATTAGGTTCATTTGTTGGTTGATACCCTGGTAGATTTACAGGCACATCGTAATCGAAATTACCTTCGAATATCGCTATATCCTTAGGAATATCAATTAACACGGGTCCTGGTCTTCCAGTCGTTGCAATGTGGAATGCTTCCTTAATAATTCTTGGCAGATCACTTACTTCACGAACTTGATAGTTATGCTTTGTAATTGGAGTAGTAATCCCTATGATGTCAGCTTCTTGGAAAGCATCTGATCCAATGACAGATGTAGCAACCTGCCCTGTAAAGACAACTAATGGTAATGAGTCAATCATTGCATCTGTTAACCCAGTAACTAAGTTTGTTGCACCTGGGCCAGATGTTGCGATCACAACTCCAGGCTTACCAGAGACGCGAGCGTAGCCTTCTGCTGCGTGAATACTGCCTTGTTCATGTCGGGATAATACGTGAAACACACCTGAATCATAAAGACTATTATAGATAGGCAATACCGCACCACCAGGGTATCCGAAAATCACTTCTACTTTTTCCTGTTTAAGTGCTTCAATTAACATCAAAGACCCTGACATTGTGTTTGTACATTTGGCAGTTGAGCTATTCAACTGTACATTTGTACCCATTTTCTTTCCTCCCTTTGCAGGCTATTTAAGCCTTTGTTTTATTTTTTGTTTTCATCACTTTAATTAAAAACAGCATATAAAAAACCTTCCCACCCCTCATAAGACTCCACATTAAACTGTGTGTCAAAGGGGCAAAAAGGTTAATAAACTTTTCGCGGTACCACCCTTCTTCATGGTCATAATATAACCACCTTACGAACAGAATATTCTGTTCACTTTGATAACGAGTACCGAAGAATGGGACTCGGTTAACCCTACTTACGTTCGGATTAACACTCAGAGGCGAGTTCATCATTTGGGTGTATCACCGGCTTCCAGCTACCCCGGTTCTCTGTAGATACTTTCCCAAAGACTACTTATCCTCTTCATCGTTTTACTATATGCAGATTTATTAGCCAACATCTAAGCATTATTGCTTCAAGTTTTCTTATATACAGGGGTGTTAATAACCTCCCGTTTTTACGATCCACTAGTCATCTTTCTTTAATAAAAGTTAGCTCATTGAACCTTATGAATGTAAAGAGAAATCTAGAATATTTTATAGAATCTTCTACACTTTTTCAAATGTTCGAGTAACTTTTATTTGAATTTATATTACGCTCAATAAATCCAAGTGTCAACAGTGTTTCACGAATTATTTGATAATTTAGATTTATTGTTTTTTGTTGTATCCGCTTACATTGTTGATATTATTGGAATGGCTATTATAAATTTTTTTTAATGAAAAATAAAAATCCGCAGATATGGAGATTGTTCAAAAATGGAAATTTATGAACAATGTAAATGAGGAGAGTTTCCACGTTATCATTTATTAATGATTATATTACATGTAAAGCGATACAATATGTACAAATTTGTCAGGAAATCTTCCATATTTTTTCATAGGAAGATTGTAGCATTGCATTCCATCCATGGGTGATGGAATTATTCTCTCGCTGTAGATAATGATTCCCTGTTTTAAAACGCAAAAAAACCTTTCATGTTAAATGAAAGGTTTAATATGTATAGTATGGCGTCCCAGGAGAGATTCGAACTCCCGACCGACTTTAAACGTACAATACATAGGCATTGAAACATTAAACTAACTTTCTCATTTAGATAAAAGGTCAATTTTCGAACTAGGACCGTTATCAACTTTCTTCTATTATATCTGACCATTAATTTACACGCAACCATTTTATTAGCTGAAATTGATTGTTTTGTCCAAGCCTTTATCAGTAAAAGGTTATGGTGGATAACAGTAATCTATAACTCATAATACAAAAACATCCCGAAGGATGCTTATTTTAACCCTTTATTAACTCGGCTACTACTTTTGTCGCGAAATCTTTAAGCTCATTATATCCAAATTGTGTTGCTTGTTTCGCAACCTCTTTAACCTTTTCAGATCCACTTAATGTAGGTTCAATTCCTAATTTTTCTTCAACATAATTAAGTCCATAACTAGTCATTTTAGTTGTTTGAAGTGAATAATCACCGCCAAGATAAAAGTCAACATCTACTATTAGACCTTCATTAAGTAATTTTTCAAGAGCAACTACGAAAATTTCCTCATCCATTTCAAGGCTTTCGTGATTAACATTCGACATATTTGGTAAATCTTTTTGATATTCAGTGTAAATCGCTACTAATACCTGTTGCTTTTTATCTAATTCCATTAATTTTTATCCCTCCCTTACCCTACAATTCGCTAAAAGGAGATATTTTCCTTCAATTTCTCTAACTAATATGACAAAACTTAATCAAAAAATTAACTTGAGTGTTATAAAATCACTTTGATACTATTTATGAAAATGATAAGGAGATGATTTTTTGAGCATTAAAGTAGATAAACATTGGAAATGTGAATTTGTTGGTGAGGGAGAAGAAGATATCAGGGACATAATCAAACGTCAATTTGTTCGTTATGTAAACGAAGAGAAAGGATATCCAGTCATAGCGTTGAAGGATGACATTATAAAAGAACATTTTAAAGATGGATATATAAATAGGAAGAAAAAAGCCTAATCCGATATGGACCAGGCTTCTTTTGTTTGTAGATGTGATATAAACCGATAATTTGAAGGTTGGGAAGCTTCTTTTTTTACGGCTATAAATGAAACACTTTTGATACACTATTCAGTTTTAAAGGAACATTAATCTATATTAATTTTTGGCATCGGCAATAAGTTAGAATAGAGAATACACGAGAAGGGAGGTCGTACACCACTCTTTCATTTTAGATTTTTTTTAAGACTAACTTATCTACCTAGCCAAAAATATTATCCTACAAATGAATATGTTTTATATTCTTCTAGATTTAAATCACGTACTATTTTAATTCCGGCTTCTTTGATTTTTTCCTCGTAACGTTCAAGGACCTCGACAAGATCAACCTTTCCAACATTTAATTTTTTAGCTTCAATATCCGGTTGCCATATGTTAACGCGAATAGATCCACTATTTTTAATCATGCCTATGAATTTTTCTAATGTTTCTTTGTCTCCTGGGTCCATTTCGTGACCTTCTTCCTTGAAATCATAAAAACTATATAATCCTCGAACTTCTTTAACTCTAATCCCTAATTTATCTAATTCCAGGGTAAAAGCATTTCTTCTAGAATAATCTCTTAAAATTTTTCTAAAGCTGTTGTAAGTTAAACGTGTTTGATTCATAAATTCTTTTAAATACCAATCTCCGTGAATGTTATATTGGATGTCTAAACCTGTCCATTCACTTTTTGACATGTATTTCCTCATGAAATTAGCGATTCCTAAAGATATATTCTTATCCGGCACATGAGGTCCTTGTGTTCTAAAATTCCAATCTAAATACTTGTTGTAATCAAAATCATTTTTATTCATAGCCATTCATTCTCCTTTAATCGGTGTATTTTCATTTTTATAGATCTTTTAAATAACCATTTTTACGATTGAATTCTTCATATTCCTCTGAAGGACTCCTATATCCGGGTCCTAATAACTTTTTCATAGCTTTTCTATGTTCTTGATTATCTTGCTTATATTGATTGATTTTTTTATCAAAAGCGTCAATTCCATCTAGGAAACTTTCTGAAGTACGTTCCCTCTGTTGTTTGTAATCTGAAGAATTTGCCATTTTAAACAATTCAACTCCTTGTTTTTCAGATGTACTTTTTTCTTTTTCCTCTTCAATTTCCAAGCCATTTAACCAATTCCCCTCGTGTCCTGGTTGACGAATTGAAAGTTTAATATCTGATTTATAATTAAATATGTTAGCTACTTCTAGTGAAATAGAATAGATATTTGCCGGGTCCGACACTACACAACTAGCGATAAAATCCAGGTCCTTTAAAAGTCTTCCATTTTCAGCGATTGAAGTAGTTTGATATTCTAATTCATAAGAGAACTTCAATTCATTTCGTTCGTGAAGCTCTAATAAAACTTCTACAATTTCGGGATACTGTAGTTTATACAATGAAGCCGTAACAACTATATGTTTTTTGCCTTCAATTTCATTAATCTCGCTCGCTGTATGAGTGCCTATAATCTTTCCATTAGTCAATTTAGGGAACGCGCTTTGATCATGCCCTGTAGGACTATTAAAGACATCAGCAACGATGATTAAAGGCTTCCCGATAATACTTTTATAGCTTTTTTCGGCTTCTTCAGTTGATACAATAGCACCGTTAGAATTAGGCTCGTCTAATGTACATAAAATGTAGGTAACATCTATAGTTTTCTTGTCTGCATTCTCAAAATTTTCGAGGATTTTTAAAAATTTCATTACTTATCAACTTCCTTTTTTTAAGATCTTTTGAAACTTACTTTCATCGATGGAAAAATAAACGGTATTATTAAATGTTTCATACTCAATACCCTGATCTTTTAACAGCTCCTGGAATCTTTCAGACTTGTTTAACAGATAGTAAAATGCTTGCTTAGTTAGGTCTAAACGTTTTCTTATTTCTGTTGCTTTCGTATCGTTTCCGTACTTCAATTTATTTGAAATGATCATACCTAAAATAGTTTCAACTCGTTCTTTCATAATTTGTTCATGATTTTTTTTCACTAAGAATTCACCTTCCTAATAATTTTCATAGAAGGAAATAAAGTAAGAATGACACTAGCAAAATACCTTCTAATTTATCCATTTTTCCATTAAATTTCTCATCAATCTTTTTCATGGGGTCTCGTTCCCTCCGGTTTAGTCGTTATTTTTGATTTTTTTAAACTTGTGAAACAATCTGACTTTGTGCCGTCTTAAATTGTCTACATACCTGAAGCGATGCAAAAAATTAATAGTATCTTCAGTAGCTATCCTTTCATTGCTATCGATCATAACAAGTATGTTTTTAACCTTGTCTTCTAACTCTTTCGGGTATCTTAGTTCATATTCAACTACATAATCTTTTGTTGATAATGGATGATTTTCTATCACCTGGACCAAACCAACATCAACTTCTTTTATTTTCGCTGTGATTATAGCCACTGTGAAAACATCAAACACTTTTAAAACGTTCATTTACCTTCACCCTCTATACCAATCGTTTTTTACTTTTATCTGATAAGTTTCTTTACTCTTTAAACTTCAAAAAAATTGCAGGTACTTAGAATAGTTTCCGCTATTCTGTTCCCTGCTGTTTGTCGTCCTTTTTGCAACCTGATAAGTGAACAAATTGGACAAACAAACTAACCGTTTCAAATGTCTAGAATGATATAAACCATTACCCAAAATAGAAAGGTGTCTATCAGCTAGCCAAGCCAATAAACGAAAAAAAATAGGAGTTAGATAAAAATGAGTAAGTACAAGCAATGTAAAACTTCCTCATCTATCTACTACCATTAGTACGATCGTAAGTAGTTTTTTTCTCATCTACTTTACTTTTTATCAAAAACTTTTTTTACCCCTTGATATATCTTCTCTTTACCCTTCAATTTAGTTGAATTTCGATAGACTTTTCTTTAAGTTTGTTGGACTTCAAACGATAATTCTTTAATCTAATATGATCCTTTTCTCGAATGAGCTGTGAAATATAAACAATGTCATTCGCTACAGATACATAGTTATTTATATTGACTTCTAATGTTCCGGTCCTGAAGCCCCTGAAAAGCTCATTTGCTTTACTATGCTCTTTTAAATCGTAAGTAATATAAAATGTTATCGACTTGTTTTCTTTCTCTATAAGATCAATTTCAGCAGTCTGAAGCTCTGCGATTAATAACGAAACTAAATAGATGTTAGCTGTTTTAAAAATTTTCATAGGATCTATTCTCCTTTAATGTTCAAATATTAGTTAACTTGTAGGAAGCCGTTCCAGTGATAAAAGGTTAGGGTTGATCCGGCACAATAGGACCCTTTGAACCCTTCCACACACCCTTAACTATTCACTGCGCAATTTTGCTCACTGACCAACTTTGGACTGTTGATAGTTCAATTTTGCACTTGTCATAATTTAAGGGTGTCCTCAACTTTGAGGAGGGTAAGTCAACGTTGGTGAAGGGGTGACATTTTTTTGGTACAACCTTTCACACGATCATTCTACTTTTGGTTGATCTTTTTTGAACATCCAATCCGTAATATTAACAGCCGTTAAATGATTTACTGTTGTTCAAAAATGTTCGTGACCTCGTACTAACCGGTACGTCCTAACCTCTTATCCTGACCAGGCAGATAGAGAGTCGATAGTATCAATCGTTGTATTTCATCTGTTCATTAAATTGATGAATAGCTTCAATTGATTCATTAACTTGTTTTGTACTTGCATTTTCAGTACATAGATAACCTTTGATATCTAAAACTACAATTTCTTTCATTTCGTGAAACCTATTGCAGTTTGGGCAGTGGTGGAAATGCTCCATTTCGGTTAACTCCTTTCTGATAGTTGATATGAATAAATTTAATTTTTATGGTATTGTATTTTCGAGTAAGTCTGTATATATTCGAACGTAGTGAAGAATGGTATCGGAATATTAATAAAACTAAATCATTGTGCTTTGTAAAATTCAGGTCTACATCTCAAACGCTTCATAACATCATACATTTGTTTTTGGACTAGTCGGGTAAGTTAGGGGCATCACTGCCCCTTCCTCCCCTGAGAACCGTGCGAGTCCCTTTCAAGACACATCGGCTCAAGCCTCCCATTGCAGGTCCATTTGCTGTCATATCTTCTTCA
The DNA here is from genome assembly GCA_051750265.1 of Bacillota bacterium. Lineage (GTDB taxonomy): Bacteria > Bacillota > Bacilli > Bacillales > Bacillaceae > Metabacillus. The sequence goes on from JBNJJO010000002.1 coordinate 612,499, forward strand.
CACACCATAGTGGTAAGTAAAACGTACGCCGACGCTCCTATTGGAGGTATACATAACAGTACGTTTCTTTCGTCAAAAGATAGCCACAACCTTATGTGCCTACGAGAGACCAACGAGAAGTCAGTCCCTTTCGGGCCTATCATGGGTTTGTCCGTAAGAACGATAGTATCCGTCCAGTTATACAGTTTCCTGCTTTCCTGTTCTCTTTCGAGATAACGGCATTCGCTTTCTCTCGTATCCTTTACCCTCTACCACATCGTTTGACTTTGCAGTCATCCTACTGTTTACACAGATGACAAAGGGCTTACCAAGTTCCGCATCTTATAGATACGACGAGGTTAGGTGGGTTCTTTACTCCGGGCAAGATACGGGACGCGGCACAGTAGCATTATGAATCTACTTTTCCTCTTGCCAATACCCAAGCAAATCTGTGCACTATCTTGAGCTAACACTTACGAAGCTTACAAACCTTCACTTTCGTTCACCATACTCATCTTCCCCTAGCAGTGTTCCGAGTCGTGCACTGACTCTCTGTTTCCGCATTTCCGCATGCAACCCACGAATCCGTTACCAGAAACGCAGTTTTGGACAGGGATAGTTTTTGCGTCTAAACTAGTGGCGTGAGCCACACTATATAAAAGCGACTTCTTGTCGCACCATAATAGTCATTACCTTTGTTAGCTTTACAGTACATGTAAGATAATCTTTTAGATAAAGGTTCTATCTTATCTAACTTGATTCTTTTGAACATACTTTTATCAATACGTTTGATAGCAAATTCAGTTATGTTATCATCAATACCTTTAAAAGAAATTTTCATTTCCATCTCCCCAATCTGATAATTTTAATTACTCACATATATTGTTAAAATAGTTCTTATTACTATAGTTCTTATTAGTATCCTTTATAGAGGACTAGTGTTGATCCTCTGTAGAGGTATATCACTGATCCTCTGTAGAGGACTAGTTACTTTTTTAAGTCAAATCGTTCGGGTTACGATTGAGCAGTTTTTCATCTTCAGAATCTTGAAACGGATAGTAAAATGGTAAATAGTAATCTTTCGGTCTGCCGTTCTTGCTTTTAACCTTTACTACTTTAAGTAGACCTTCTTTCTGAAGAATATCTTTCCTCTCTTTTAATTGGTCCTTACCTATTCCGGTATTTTCTATAATCTGTTTATTCGCAGGGAATGCCCAACCATACAACCTTTTATCATATCTCTCATCATTTCCTCCACCGTAACACATAGAGTGTAGATATATTAATAAGTGGAAGGCTGATCTTAATTTTTCCGGATCACCTTTTTTTCTATATCTTTTAAGAATTTTCGGAAATACCTCTCTATAAAGGATGTGAGGAATCATTGTATAACCTCCATACTTTTCGCCCTCTTTTATGTGCATATGCTGATCAAATTTCAATTCTTGTAATTCATCAAAACCTTTGAAATCGCCTTTTTCTCTGAATGAATCTTTTGATATTTTATATTTTTTGATGTATTTCTCATCTTTAGTAATCTCATACTTCCAGTAATCTAATGACATCTGATAAGAATCATAATCAATTACGTCATTCTGACTAATATTCATTTCTGACTATCTCCTTCCGACTAACAAACAGAGTGTTTTCTGTTTTTCCATATTGAAAGATATCTATCTAACATTTCGCTTTTTTCAAAGCAAAGATAAGATTTCTTTGTTTTACTGTGAATTCCACAATCAATTACTTTAAAATCATTTGCCACTAGATACTTTTGAACGTTTGGACTATAGCAATAGAACACCCTATTTTTCGCAATTGCACTTTCCATTTTTCAAACATCTCCTTTTATTTATCGTTGTATTGATTGAGTAATAACGTTACAGCTTTATCTAAAAGTTTTGTCTTCGGAATATCAGTTCTTTTACTTAACGCGTTTAAATTTTCAAGTAATTCATTATCTAATGTTGAAGCAAATTGTTTTCTGTTTACTAAATGAGGTTTCATCTTTTTTCCTCCTTTCTAAAATAGCCGTCATAATATAAGTACCTTGTACCTTCATGTATTTCTCATAAATAAAAGAAATAGTTTTAAAAAATATTTATCATTCGCTTTACTTGTATCTATAGATAGTAGCTGACAAAATCGATTAAAAATAAACGTCTATTTTAAACTTTTTTTGATTAATTTTTAGGGTGAAATCGTGTCATAACTTTACTATTTTTAGTCGCTTACCTCGATAGCCAAAGTCGAGTGTTTATCGAGTAGTATCTCGAGTTAAAGTATTTTTAATTGAAGGTATATTACAAGCTAATTTTTACGAGTTTTTTGATAATATCAGTGTTTTAGGGATGTATTAGGGGATATATTGAGGGATGAGTAATCGGGCTCTCACGTTCTGTTAATATATAAAATGTTGCCCTCAACCAACTTCTAGAGGGACTTTACACACCACCAACCCTATATATCCAGTACATATGTTCGTATCCAAATCCTCTGAAGCTCCATTTTAAGCTAATTATAAATACCTGGTAGTTTACTCTTCAGGACCTTTTAAATCGCGAAGCCTGTAATATATTCACCAGGTACGATTATTATTAAGTCTACACTATGGAATTTCCTATAACTTTTATGCACAATTTTATTCATTAATTAGTGATATCCTTCATTGGCTTGTATACCATAAACCCTTATATATCAACAATGTATATAATCATGTATATTCTATAAATTAGGGCAGTTGTAAAACCGTTGCTATTACTGACTTTCGTAAATAATCAACTTCCGATAGGGACTATTATGTAAACTGATAATGTATATCAAATACATAGTTTATGTATTTATTCGCCTGTTCATATGAGCTGTTGTGCTTGCTGTGTTGCTCGCTCGCTGTCCGTTGCTTGTTTGCTTCACTTAATTTAGTTAGCTGTAACATCTAATACTATTGGATATTTCAATAGGTAGTTCATTAACAATGATTGAAGGAAGAACAAACGAATAACAATTGATTGAATGATTAGTGAATGGATTAATGAACAATGAATGAATGAAGGTCCATCGATGACAACTAATTTAGTATTAACTATGAACTAGTAATGGATGAATAGATAAACAGTTAATAAAAAGATCCTGGAAGATCGAAGCGCGTTTAATCGCTTGCTATTGGTCTGATGATTAGATAAAACTTCTCACGGCTGAAATCTCAGCTATTCAGATTGACTTGTATTAAAAGATACAACGCTAAGTAATGCATTTACACCCTTGACTATTAAAACGTCTTAAAACATCCTGTAGACCCTTTATAATCGGTTCCTGCATTATCCAAGTCTATGAACAGTATTAATATAAGCTCATTGAATGGATCTATAACGCTTCAGTATCAATTGTAAATGATGTTAGAAGGACCTGGAATAAAAAGGTCGAGGACATAACATAAAGAGTGCATAGGGTATTTTACGAAGTTTCCAAGTCGAATTTCAATAAAGGTCCATAACACCCCAACTATCACAACTAGAACCTAAAAACTAAGGTAAAGTATAGGGGTACTTCCATAAGCTTACTGCTGAAAATTAAGCCGTGAAAAGCAACTTTCCAAAATAAAGTAGGACAGGGAGATTATCCCGACTCCAATTATTATTCATAGTGAGGAACCTTGAATTTCACGACTCGTCAATAAGCGACTACGGAAAATACGTATTCGATAACTATACTCAAATTGCGTATGGCTAAAAAAAATACAAATTGTAATGTTGTGAATTTCAAGATAGTTAACAAAACATCAAAATGATTTTCCGCTCCTTTATATTCATATAAAAAAGGAAAATCCTCTTATTTGTCGAATAGGGAATTGGATAGAGGTAGAAAGGGAGATGAAAATGGAAAATAAAAAAACTTGTTTTATTATTACCCCAATTGGTTCTGATGATTCTTTAATTAGAAGACAAGCAGATGGTGTTATAGATGCGGTTATAGAACCTATATTAGAAAAGCTAGGATTTGAAGTTACTGTTGCTCATAGAATGAGTGAAGGAGGATCTATCACTAGGCAAGTTATACAAAATATTATTAACTCAGAATTAGTTGTTGCTAATTTAACAGACCTTAATCCTAATGTAATGTATGAATTAGCTATTAGACATGCTATTAGGAAGCCTTTAGTTCAAATTTGCGAAAAAGGCACTAACTTACCATTTGATATTAATGAACAAAGAACAATATTTTATACAAACGATATGAAAGGTGCAGTTGAATTAAAAGATGCATTTGAATCTATGGCAATTCAAGCACTTGAAGATCAGAAAGTCGATAATCCAATATATAGAGCCATACAAAGTGATGTAATAATAAAAAGTACAGAAATTGCTGATACCGATAAATATTTAATTAGTAGAATTGATGAACTTGAGTCAAAGATAATAAAGGCAGTGAATAGACCATCAAAAAATTATTATAACGATAACAAAGAGTTATTATATTTACTTCCTCCCAAAGAACGTACAATGATTAAAAATGTTGTTTTATATGTAATGAAAAATAACGATGGGTTCTCTACCAAAGACGTTGAAGATGAGCTTTCGAAACGAAGTATTTCTGTCGATAGAGATATTTTGGTTGAAATTATTAAAGATGTATTAAGAGATAAATCTCCTCAAACTACAGCTAATTTAACATTGACATAAGCATCCTTCGAGGGGCTTTTTTAATGAGATTAAACTAAAAAAGCCCCTTTTTGGGACCTTAGCATTTCTCACTTTTGGTTAGCCGGATGATTAGCATTTTTGAAAGTTCCACTTTTCATTATTTTGTCCATTTTCTCAACTTGTCCTAACAGCTCTCCTAACCCTTCCATTTGCTCACCAATCTTATTCATATCATACTCACCTGTAAATATACTTCTCATATCCTCGTCTTGAGTTTGCATTTTATATTTTTCTACCTCTTGTTGATGTTGTTTTTCTAAAAGTTCCTTCTCATGATTTAACTTTAATTCTTGTTCTCTAAGTTTCGCATCATATTCAATTTTAATTTTCTCTTTCTCATTTTCGAATAGAATCTTTTGGTTTTCTAATTGCTCTTTTGCTCTAACTTTCTCGCTCCTTCTAGTTAACCAATAACTAAGTATAGCAATTATGACACCACCAATTAATTCAGGTAAATAATTAATAATAGCTTCTTGCATAATATCCCTCCCTTTATGTTCCTATTATATTACAATTCCCGTGTAAATTTTACATTATTTTCATTTTGATTACCTATAGCCTTTATCAATAGGATGATAGATGAGGGATCCTTCCCCTTACAGCTCACCAATTAACCTCTTTCCTGATAACGGCCATTGGATCTATTAACTACCTGATCACTAATCCACTAAATAATTAATGTTCCAATATAGCGATATTTATATTGACTTTTCTTTTTGGGTTTTATACTTTTGGTTGATTCTATGGACAACGGCTTTGAGCATAGATGTTGCCTACTTTCAAACGATAAAAAATAATCGAATGAAAATAGACAAGCGACTGTTCCTTTTGTATATCATCTTATGGAATCCGTATTCGTAACACCCTATTTGTCGAGGATTATTCATCCAAACAAGCCTACTACTTCAATCATCCCTGGTAGTTTCCCTTATTGGTACTTACGGCTTGTCCTGCTCGCATATCTGCGAATGACTTTCCTTCATTCAGAACTTAATGGCATCTTTCTCCATTCAGATACCATACGAAATAGGGAACTCGCAAATGTATCCTAGACTTAATTATTGCATCGGCTAAGTCATAACCTGTCAAGGTTAGTTTATAGTCGTATTAGTAGGCATTCCACGACTGAAGTGTCCTAAAAAATGCAATAAGAAACTAGACCCCTTGAAAATATATTTTTTTCAAATTATAATAGAGGGGAATTGAATACTTCTATTCAGTTTATAAAATGTGAATTTAAAGCTATTGGGGTAGAATGTTGGCGCATCCTACCTCTTTTTTTATTCATTTATAGTATTTTCCAAGCTCCTTAATGGCTTTCTTTATGTGATTTATGGCTTCAAAGTCTCTATATTCTTCTTCAACATCCTCGTATACTCTTAACCATTGGCGCATTGAATTTATAACATGGTCCATTTACTTTCCCTCTCTTTCTCAATTCGATTATGTAATTGATCTTTAAATTCCAACATCGCTGTCATATTTGAGTAATCACGACTTTTAGAGCATTGAGATACCAGGCACGTATAATATGCGATTGCTTCGGATAATGTTTCGAATGAATCTACAGATTTAATTTGCATACTACTTCCCCCTCATAAATAACCCTTCAAATTTTTCGCGACTTCTTCTAAATCGATAAATAGATATTGAGTTGTAACACCTATATCACCGTGTCCCAGCGCCTTTGAAATTAAAGCGATATTTGCACCTTTATCTAGTAAATTTTTAGCGAAGCCCCTTCTTAACGCGTGAGGATTAATATTCTTTAATCCATATTCCCTGCTGTATTTATGCAATCTCTTTTGAATATTGTTGTGGGTATGTGAGTTTGAAATTTCATCACCAAAACGCGTTATAAATAATCTAGAGTTTAATTTTCTATAATTCCGTCTAATGATGTTATTTTGATTGATCAATACTTTAAGTAATTTCTTCATCGTGTCATCAAAAGGAAGTTTTATCCCCTGGTGATTCTTCATAATTTCTCCATTGAGCGCGAGAAGGTTGTTTCTAAAATCAATGTGACCTTCTTCTAAATGTGATAATGTATTGATCCTTACTCCGGTTTTATACATAATCAAAACAGCTACAGCATCCCTTAATTCAACGAAATTGTTTAAATCCAATAAAGATAGCAGTAGATTTACTTCTTTGTCTGTCGCGCCTTCTTTGACCTTCTGATCGACTTTAATATTAATGGTTTTCCAATATTTTGTTTGTATCCATCCATTATCGAAACAACGCGAAAGGAATGCTTTTATACATTTCAACCTTGTTAGTTTTGTCTGATTGGATACATCCATAGATTCAAGCCATTTGTAAATTAAATCTGTTGAAATGTCTGATAAATAAATAGCCTTTGTAGTATCTTTGAATTGATTAACGTACAATTTGTAGTCATGAATAGTTCGCGGACGATTTCCGCTTATCTCCATTTGTCGCGTAACGATTTCTAAAGACTTTTCGATAGTTATCGATACCCGGTCCGTCTTTTGGCTGTTTATTTCAATATTAGGGGCTTCTTGAGAGGGATTAGAAAGAAATGATCTTACATCGGTTTCAATATCCATTAAACCTTTACGTTTAGACACAAAAAAACACCTCCACTCATTTAGGAAGTCGATTACGATGCTAGACCGTTAACTGACCGTTTCACTAAATGTGTGAAAGTGTTGTATTTTCAATGTTTTGAGTATGTAATATATGGCGTCCCAGGAGAGATTCGAACTCCCGACCGACGGCTTAGAAGGCCGTTGCTCTATCCTGCTGAGCTACTGGGACTTAATAAAAAGTAAATATAAAGTTTTTTAAATCCTAATTAGTTGTCGTCCCGATTTCAGAAAGCATATTCAAGCAGCAACTCCATCGGTACGCTGATGCATTTTCAGTGAAGCTTACTCGATCGTGCTCTATCCTGCTGAGCTACTGGGACTTAATAAAAGTGAAATCTAGGACATTATTTGAATCGCTTATTTTTTTCGTTAAGTTAATCAGCGACATTTATTATTATATTTCCATTTCATATAAAAGTCAACAACATTTTATAACTTTTTTTAAAAGAGGGAGAAATTCTCCCTCTTCCTTATTATTCAAGGGTAAATGCTTTAGAAAGTCCTTCTACTTCCTCACCGTTCACTTCATAAAATGTTACGTTCACCAATACATCTTGTACATCTAGTATAGCATATGTTTTTTGTTTACGCAGTATTGGAAGTCTTATACTTCCTGGATTAATGAATAAAATCTGATCAATTATTTCAGCACCAGCAATGTGTGAATGTCCATAGCAAACCATTTTCGCCTTTACTTCTAGAGCTCGGTATTTTAAATTCATTAACGTGGATTTTACATTATATAGATGGCCATGTGTCATATACAAGGTAAAACCATTTAGATCCTCGATTATTTCATTAGGTAAATCTGAATCAAAGTCACAATTACCTTTTACACCTTTAAATGACGTTAATTCAGAACTCGTTGCTGATAATTCAGAATCTCCACAATGAAACATCAAATCAACTTCATCTTTATGACGTTTTTTTATGTCATCTATTTCAGTAGTTAAGCCATGGCTATCACTCATTATTAATACCTTCATGATATACGCCGCCCTATTTTAAAATTGTTTGATTACTTCCGTTAATTTTTTTAGTGCATCTGCTCGATGACTAATCCGGTTTTTTTCCTCTTTTGGCAAGTTAGCCATCGTTTCGTCCCTATCTTTAACAATAAAGATTGGATCATAGCCAAATCCATTTTCACCTTGTGGTTCTTTTGCAATATAACCTTCACACGTACCTTCTACAGTCTTTGTTTTTTGGTTTGGTATAGACAAAGCTAAAGAACAAATAAATCTTGCTGAACGATCTTCTAGCGCGTAAACCTCTGATAAGTCTTCTAGCACTTTTTTTATATTTGCTTGATCATCTTTTGCAGGTCCCCCGTAGCGTGCAGAAAAGATTCCAGGCTTCCCCCCCAGATAATCAATAGTTAAACCAGAATCATCAGCAATTGTCATGCGTTGATAATGCTTTGAGATTGCTTCCGCTTTTAATATTGCATTTTCCTTAAAAGAGGTTCCTGTTTCTTCAACATCAATTGAATCAGGGTAATCTAAAAGTGATTGTACACGAAAACCCATAGGTGTTAATAATGCTTCAAATTCCTTTGCTTTCCCTTGATTTTTTGTTGCTATTATGATTTCTTTCACTTTGAATCAACCTGCTTTTTCATATTTTCTGCCACTATAAGAGATAAGTCTCCAAGAGCTTCTTTTTGTTGTTCAATAAGTGATTGAATTCCATATTCAGCTAAATCAAGCATACTATTTAGTTGGTTTCTTGAGAATGTTGCTTCTTCACCAGTCCCTTGTACTTCAACGAGGTTGCCTTTTGAAGTCATGATTACATTCATATCAACTTGTGCGCTTGAGTCTTCAATATAATTCAAATCTAAAATCTCACCGTGCTCTGTGTCAACCCCAACTGATACTGCAGCAAGGAAATCTGTAATTGGTAAAACCTTCAACTTTCCTTCATTCATTAATTTTCCAAGTGCAATAGTCATCGCAACAAATGCACCTGTAATAGAGGCTGTTCGTGTTCCACCATCTGCTTGAATGACATCACAATCGATCCAAATCGTTCTCTCACCTAATTCTTTAAGGTTCACAACAGCACGTAATGCTCTACCAATTAAACGTTGTATTTCCATTGTACGACCAGAGATTTTACCTTTTGTAGATTCTCTAAACGTTCGTTGCTCTGTTGCTCTTGGAAGCATCGAATATTCTGCTGTAATCCATCCTTTCCCTTCTCCTCTCATAAAATGAGGCACTCTCTCTTCTATACTTGCGTTGCAAATGACTTTTGTTTCACCAACAGTAATCAATACGGAACCTTCTGGATGAATCACAAAGTCCTTTACTATATCTACTTTCCTTAATTGATCTACTTGACGTCCATCATGTCTCATTCTAAAATTCCCTCCAATGAAAGATCCACTAACTCTTTTTATTTGTGATTTTATGTATTAACAATAAATAAGAGGTAGCTTTTAAAAGCATACCTCTTTTTACCCTTTATATAGTATATCAAAAACTGTTTATTAAAAACTACCTGTGTTAACTTTAGCTGGTCTTGTAACTGGTTCTGATAACTTTTCTCCATTTTCTTTAAGTAAATCTGCCTTACCATTAACTGTTACAGCCACACTTTCAATACCTTGCTGCTCGGTTAACGTTAATACAAGTGATTGAAGAACTTGAGAAGAAATAATTTTTTGTTTCTCATCAAAGCTTCCATATATCGCTTCGTTAAAATCTAATGTAACTTTTCCATCTTCATATTTTGGTGCACTTAATAACTCCACACCATCTTGGAATTCGCTTAACAGTCCTGTTGATAACGCAGGACCATCAACAAGTTCTTCTACTGCAGAAACAATTGAATCAGTTTCAGTATTACTAACACGCTTTGTAACAGGAACGAAATACTGTTGTCCATCTGTTTCAGCCATGTAATAAACCGTTAGCGGATGTGTATTTGTAATATCAACTACATCACTCGAATCATGGTTGATTCCATTCGTTCTGTTAACACCATCTTGAATTGGCGTGCCATTTACAGGCATTTCTTTTTGTTCATGGCCATTCACCCAAATTTTAACTGTTTTTACTGTGTCAAATTGAGTTAATGTCCATGTAATAGCTTGTAAGATCTTTGCTTCGTCTTCTTTTTTATAGGTATTAAATTCCTTAGAGAAATCTGCAATAGCTGTACCATCTTTAATGTCTACTCCTAATACTTGAGTATCTTGAGGAAGAACTGCTCTAAAACCATTAGGAAGCATATTAGAAACTGGTCCACCTTCTACTAAATATTCTAACGCTTGCTTTGCGACACTTTTGGTTTTAGGAAGATTCATTGTATATGGTACAACAAATCCACTTTTATCAATTAAATATAATTGACTTGTTACCGTTTCTGCCGCTTCTTCACCTTTTACATCTTCACCAGCACCTTCTGCACCTTCTGCACCTTCTACTTCCAGCTGTTCTCCATCCTCGGTTAATGTAACATCTTGAGGTGGGTCAATTTCTTTTGTTGCTTGTTCTGCATTGAATAAACCACAACCAGAGAGTAGCATGGATGACGCAATTACTGTGATTGCAATCTGTTTGTTGTATTTAGACATTAAAATCCCTCCAAAGGCAGTTTGTACTACTATGTATACGAGCTATTATTTGTTTTAGACCGATTTTTTGTACAAACTTTTTTTTGAAAAGCGGAAGCGCCTTGTTCAGCCCCGACAGGCATAAGACGCGCCATAATAGAAGGCGTTCTTTGCCTTCAATTATGGCGTGGCTTATGACCCGAGGGGCTAGGCGATGGGACTAGACACCAAAACGAAGTCAAAAAACTTTTACTTACAATATAAAAACACGATGTAAAAGACACCGTGTTTTCATCTAACCTTTATAATTTGGCTCTGTTAAAGTACACTGTTGATAAATAAGGGAAATCTACGACACTCCTGCGGAAAAACTGGCTGACAAGACCCCACAGTGAGGAACGAACGAGGAGGCTTGGCAGTTAGTCCGCGGAAAGGGAGTGGATTTCCCTTCCCCTATCTAAAAATCAACAATAAGATATAACAGAGCCTATAATTTAAGATTCTCTACATTATCCAAAGAAATTGACTTCACATTTTCAATTGGCTGTTCAAACCATTTAGATGCGATTTTCTCAAATAATTGTTGAGAACCTGTTGTTAAAAACATATGCTGCTTTTTACCAGAAGATTGGTTTAATGCCTTTTTATAGGATAGGATTGTACTAACCTCTCGAGCCGTTTCATCACCAGAGCAAATGATTTTAACTGCTTGTCCCATATACTCTTCAATTTGTGACTGAAGAATTGGATAATGTGTACATCCTAGTATTAACGTGTCAATGCCACGATCCTTAAAAGAAGCTAGTGATTCATCAACAATTACTTTTGCTTCTTCCCCTTCAAATTCACCACTTTCCACTAACGGCACAAATTTCGGGCATGCTAAGCTCTCGACTGTTAAACTATTATTTAACGTTTTAAGAGCCATTTCATAGGCTGCACTCTTAATTGTATTGAATGTACCAATCACACCGATGTGATCGTTTTTTGTTACTTTAACAGCTGTTCTAGCTCCTGGAAGGATAACGCCAATAACAGGTATGTTAATATTTTCTTGGATTTCCTGTAGAGCAATAGCTGTTGCTGTATTACATGCGATTACAAGCATTTTTATATGATGATTTTCTAGTAAGTAATTCGTCATTTCCCATGTAAAACGACGAACCTCTTCAGCCGGTCTAGGTCCATAAGGACAACGAGCTGTATCACCTAAGTAGATGATTTCTTCTTTTGGTAATTGTCTCATGATTTCTTTCGCGACAGTTAAACCGCCAACCCCAGAATCAATGACACCGATCGGACTTTTCAAATAATCGCCTCATTCTTCTCCCATTTCATGTTGTAGCTTGATTAACGATTTTTCCAGGGTAGTTAATTCCTCTTCTTCAAAGTTCACGAGCATATCCCTTAAATAATTCTGTCGTTTTTGAATTACTTCCTCAATGATACGTTCACCCTCTTTTAATAAATGTATTCGCACAACTCTTCGATCTTTCGGGTCTTTTATTCTGATGACTAACAGATTTTTTTCCATACGATCAACTAAATCTGTTGTCGTGCTACATGCTAAATACATTTTATTTGAAAGCTCACCAATTGTTAAATCCCCATTTTCCATTAGCCATTGTAAGGCAACAAATTGAGGGGGAGTGATAGCAAAATCATTCAGTATTTCCCTGCCTTTTTGCTTAATAATACCTGATATGTGACGTAGCGCTTTTTCTAGATCAGCTACGGTTTGTTCGTTAACACTTGCATGATTTAAAGTCATTCGAAAACCCTCACTAATTAGTAGTGATATGCATCCTTACACAGTCTGCATATCATTACATATTTTCCATGTTTTCTTCAAAAAATGCAAGTTACATATTTTTATATACACAGGAAGATTAAACGTAAGCGCCTTGTTCAGCCTATGGCAAATAAGACGCTCATGAATAGAAGGCGTTCTTTGCCTTCCATTCATGCCTAGACCCTAGAGGCAGTCCAAAACGCGACGTCCTATCGCAATGCCTGCACTTGCACATCCTGTGCGATCTAAGGCGACTACGCTGGAGCTAGACACCGAAACTAAGTACATAACTTATACTTTACTGTAAAATAATAACCGGCTCCCTTACCTAAAAGGTTAGCCGGTATTGGTTAGAGCTCTAGTTCACCCATTCGAAGGAGCTCAACAACCGCTTGAGAACGTCCCTTAACACCAAGCTTTTGCATCGCATTCGAGATGTGGTTTCGAACCGTTTTTTCGCTTATGAAGAGCTCGCTAGCTATCTCCTTTGTTGTCTTATCTTGAACTAATAATTCGAATACTTCTCTCTCTCTTTTCGTGAGTAATGGCTTTGATTGAAACTCTTTCTCTTTCAAGTATTGTAACCCTCCTTGCTAAGGTGAGAGCTGATCTAACAGATGGGTATATATTTAGTCAACATATACTATGTGTTACCCAGGGGTACTGTGACAGAAAGATGAAAGAAAAGAAAGTATACTGCGTCTATTTTTCACATAGTAGAAAGTTCTGGTTGATTCAGTCGCTTTTTATCCTCTTCAGACCATGGAACACTTTCGCCTGTTTGCTTTGAAATCTGTACTAAAGTTCCTCGGCCTACAAATAGACCCTCCTTGCTTTGATTTATTCCTAAGTAATGCAAATCAACAGAGGACGTTCCAATCTGTTTTACTTTCACAAACAATCTGATTTCGTCATCAAAAAATGCCTGATTTAAAAAATCACATTGCAGATCTGCTACAACAGGTATTCTTTCTCCTTTTGAACTCATCCATTGCTGCATTAATCCAATGCTTTTAAAAAATTCTATCCTTCCTTCTTCAAAGTATGTAAAAGGTGCCGTATTGTTCATATGTCCAAACATATCTGTTTCAGAAAATCTAATTTTTATTGTGTGTGAGAAAGAAAAGCTATTTTTATAGGTTTCATCCAAACTGTCAATATAAGAAATCTTTTTCATAAAGGTTCATCCTTCCTTCAAATTAGTAGTTTGTTCATTTTCAAACAAATAGAAAAAGGGCTGACAAAGTCACCCCTTTTTCTCATGTAACAATCTTAACCTTGGTCACTACCGAAGAAACTACGGAACGATTGAATCGCTGTATCACGGTTTAATGCAGCAATAGATGTTGTCAAAGGAATACCCTTTGGACATGACTGAACACAGTTTTGTGAGTTACCGCAGTTG